>CAZTTO010000008.1:0-51297 GCA_964616465.1 uncultured Hydrotalea sp.
AACCAATACCAGTACTAATTAACTAAATCAATCAACTTTTTTCAGGACGGGTCATACAAATGAAGAATTGCAGTCTAGTAATGAAGAAATTCAAATTGCCTATACCGAATTAAAGATTGCTAATGAAGAATTAGAGTTAAAAGAAATTGCTTTAGAAGAAAACAAAGCAAACGTACATGCATTATTAAATAATTCATTGCAAGCCTTTTTTCTGGTAGATCATGAATACAAAATTATCAAGTTCAACGAACAAGCAGAGAATCTGATACTCAGATTATCTGGCAAAACTTGTAAAGTTGGTCATCTTATTATTGATTATCTGCCAAGTAAAAGTTTAGATGAATTTTTAAGCCAATTTAAGAATGCGCTTGTAGAAGAGATAATTAACGTTGAGATGAGCTTAAATACAGTTGATAGGATTGTATTGAGTCATTTTAAAATATGCTTTAATACTGTTTATCATTCAAGACTTCAGCGAAAGCTAATGACAATTGGCATGCTTGATGTAACTGAGGAGAAAAATGCAAAAGATGAATTAATTAAGAATCAATTGTTAACAAACAGTGTTTTTAATGCTGCAGCTTTTGGGGTTTGTGTTACAAATGCTTTTGGTTATTTTGTTGATTTCAACCAAGAGTATACCAAGATTTATGGTTATGAACGAGAGGAATTAATTGGCAAACACTTTTCAATTGTAGTGCCAGATCAATTTAAGCGGCAAGCTACAAAAATGCATGATGATTTTATTAAAGATGGTTTCGAGTTGCCTGCGGAGTGGGAAGTGATAAGAAAAGACGGAACGCCTATATCAATATATGTTAAAGCAGAACTACTTGTTCAACCCGATGGATCGAGATTTAAAGTAACATCAATAAGAGATATTTCCGACGTTAAAGGTCTTCTTGATAGAATTGCACAATCACACGAACTGGCACAAGTTGGCTCGTGGGAATACATTTTAGAAACCCAAGAATATGTGCTTTCTCCAGAATTAAAGAAAATGCTTGAAATTGATGAGTCTATTTCAGTACTTACTAGAGATGTTGGCGATTCTTTTTTGAAAGGAGATAATTACATCGAGTTGTTTCGTAACTCTATGGAAGATTTAATACTGAGAGATATTGATTTTGATATTGAATTTAAAATAGTTACACAATCTGGACAAGTTAAATGGATGCATGCTATTGCGGTTAAAAAAATAAATGATAATGGCGATGTAATTCGAGTAATTGGAGTTTCAAACGATATCACAAAATACAAGGAAGCATCCGAGAAATTAGAAATATTTTCTCATACTATCCAGCAGAGTACTCGAGGAATTATAATATTAAGTGAAGAGAAGAAAATTACATTTGCTAATCCAGCAGCTGTTAATTTGTTTGGATTTCCTGAACAAGAATTGCTCGATTCTTCAATTTGGATGCTGTTAAAGGATACTCCAAATAATGCTGAGGGCATTAAAAAACTAAAATTATGTCTAGATCAAGGTAGATCTTGTTCTGAACGTCTCAATGTGCAATCTGGTCAGGGGAAACAAATAGTTGTGCTAGTAAATATGTCTAGTTTATTAGATGTAAATAATCATTCAAAGTATTTTGTTTGTTTTTTTGAAGACATAACTGCAGACGTTGAAAAGGAGAAAAATGAGTTGATAGAGAAAAAGAAAATGCAAAAACTTATGACCGATGCAATTATAGAGGCGCAAGAAAAGGAAAGGCATGAGATCGGATTAGAACTGCATGATAATGTAAACCAATTGTTGGTTAGTTTAAAAATGTTCTTAAATTTTGCAAACCATGATCCACAAAGCTTAGAGAAAGCCAAAGAAATTGTAAATGAAACTATTGCGGAAGTTAGAAGGTTGTCTCATTCAATGGTGTTGCCCATTGTTGCAAATTCAAACTTTAATGAAATTGTTGATAATGTCGTTTTTGAGTTAAAGGCATCAAGTGATTTAAGTGTATACAAACAAGTAATTGGTCTAAACGAATTTACCCTACCTCCGCAGCTTAAACTAAATATTTACAGGGTATTACAAATTCTGATAAGTAATGTTATTAAACACGCATCTGCAACTGAGATAAAAATTAAAATTACCAATAGTGAAGATCTAATTATTTTAGTGGTAGAAGATAACGGAAAGGGTTTTGATCCAAATGCTAAAACAGATGGTATTGGATTACTCAACATTAAGACTCGGTCAAGTTTATTTGATGGTTCAGTAGATATAGACTCAGCTCCAGGACAAGGAACTAGAATAACCGTAAAAATGAAAAAAGCCGTATAAACATTAAAAAAGCCGCTTTTTGGATAAAGCGGCTTTTTTACATTATGTGTAATAAGATTATTTCTTTAGAGCAGCAGCCATTGTAACGCCAATATCTGCTGGACTAGCAACAACATCAATACCACATTCTGCCATAATCTTCATTTTAGCAGCAGCTGTATCATCAGCACCGCCAATGATGGCTCCAGCATGTCCCATTCTTCTACCTGGAGGAGCAGTTTGTCCAGCAATAAAACCAACTACTGGCTTAGTTTTATTCTCTTTAATCCAACGTGCAGCGTCTGCTTCCATGCTACCACCAATCTCTCCAATCATGATAATACCATCTGTTTCTGGATCATTCATCAATAATTGTACAGCTTCAACAGTTGGAGTACCAATAATTGGGTCACCACCAATTCCTATAGCTGTAGAAATACCTAATCCAACTTTTACTGCTTGATCAGCAGCTTCATAAGTAAGTGTTCCAGATTTAGAAACAATACCAATTCTTCCTGGTTTGAAAATAAATCCTGGCATGATACCAACTTTGGCTTCACCTGCGGTAATAACACCTGGACAGTTAGGTCCAATTAAACGAGTTGAACTTCCCTGTAAGTAATTCTTCACTTTCACCATATCTTGAACAGGAATGCCTTCAGTGATACAAACTACTAAACCAATACCAGCATCAGCGGCCTCCATAATAGCATCAGCAGCAAAAGCCGGTGGAACGAAAATGATGCTTACATCAGCTCCGGTTTGCTTAACTGCATCTGCAACTGTATTGAAAACAGGACGGTCTAAATGTGAAGTGCCGCCTTTACCAGGGGTTACACCACCAACCACTTGTGTGCCATACTCAATCATTTGAGAAGCATGGAAAGTTCCTTCCGTTCCGGTGAAACCCTGAACGAGGATGCGGGAGTTTTTGTTGACAAGAACACTCATAATCGTTATGCTTAAATGTATAAAAGTTGCGCAAAAATAGGGGTTAGCAGCATAGGGAGGAGGATGATTTTTAAAATAATCATCATCTATCTTGTTAAAATCATATCTCTTTTTGACACATCTGCAATAAAACTCTCTCTTTGGCTTTTCTACTTCAAACACCTAATTTTGCCGCCTAAAACTTAGAAAACATGGCAACAACATCTGATATCAGCAGAGGAATGGTGCTCAAGCTAGATGGTAGTTTATATTCCGTGGTGGAATTTGGTGAAAACAAAACCGCCAGAGCTGCTGCTAAAGTATGGGCTAAATTGAAGGGTGTAGATAATAACCGTACTATTGAAAAGACCTGGAACTCAGGTGAAAATATCTTTCCTGTTCGCGTAGAAAAGAAGACTTTCCAATTTTTATATAAAGATGATACTGGGTATAACCTCATGAATAATGAAACTTTCGAGCAAATTGCGGTTGCTGAAGAAATGATTGATGCGCCACAGTTTTTGAAGGATGGAAGTGAGGTTTTTGTTATGATTAATACTGAAACAGACCAACCAATAGGTGCTGAATTACCAGAAAAAATTGTTGTTAAAATCACTTATTGTGAACCAGGATTACGTGGCGATACTGCTACAAGAGCTACAAAGCCTGCTACGGTTGAAACAGGCGCTATTGTTCAAGTACCATTGTTTGTTGAAGATGGTGAAGTGATTCGCGTAAACACTAAAACAGGTGAATACGTTGAGCGTGTAAAGGACTAATTACCCAACAAAATACTAGAAGGGTTGTCTCATAGGCAGCCCTTCTTTTTGTTAATTTGTTTTACCCAAATTTGAAAATTATTTACTTCATTTGATTGAGATAAAAAAAGCCATTTTTGTGAAAAAAAGGCTATTTTGCCCCTTCATTTGCTAAAAAACAACCTTTTTTACCCCTAAACTTGCCTAAAAATGGATATCAAGCAAATTCACGAACTGATCAAAATCATCAACAAAAGTAATATTGGTGAAATTACCATTGAAGATCAGGACGGGAAAGTAACCATCAAGCAAAAAGAAGAAAAAGTGGTTCAGGTAGCTACTGCTGCACCTGCTCCCCAAGTATACAATGTGGCTGCACCTGCACCAACTTCTGCGCCAGCGTCTACTCCTTCTGCGCCAGCTCCTGCTGCTGAGCCTAAAGCAGATAATCTGGTAACAATTAAAAGTCCAATGATTGGTACTTTCTACAGAAAGCCAGCACCTGATAAGCCCTCTTTTGTAGAAGTAGGTTCTGATGTAGCCCCAGGTAAAGTGGTGTGTGTCATTGAAGCCATGAAACTTTTCAATGAAATTGAAAGTGAAGTGAAGGGCACCATCGTAAAAGTACTGGTAGAAGATGCCAGTCCTGTAGAATACGATCAGCCGCTCTTTTTGGTAGAGCCTGCATAATAACATGATAGTTGTGACATGATATACATTGTGTCACAATTTTTTTTCGATTATTCAACTATTCAGCATGTTCAAAAAAATATTGATTGCTAATAGGGGAGAGATTGCACTTCGTGTCATCCGAACCTGTCGTGAAATGGGTATTAAAACTGTTGCTGTATACTCTACAGCCGATAAAGATTCCCTACACGTAAAATTTGCCGACGAGGCTGTTTGTATTGGAAAGCCTCAAGGTGCAGATAGTTATTTAAACATCCCTCGCATTATTGCTGCAGCAGAAATTACAAATGCAGATGCAATTCACCCTGGCTATGGCTTTTTAGCTGAGAATGCCTCTTTTTCCCAAATTTGTGCCGACTCAGGTATTAAGTTTATTGGACCTACGCCTCAAATGATTAATTCTATGGGGGATAAAATAACCGCCAAAGAAACCATGATCAAAGCTGGTGTGCCTGTTGTTCCAGGTAGCGGTGGTTTGTTGCGCGATTTGGATGAAGCCAAATCTGTAGCCAAAGAAATTGGCTATCCAATTATGTTGAAAGCAACAGCTGGAGGTGGTGGAAAAGGTATGCGAGTAGTGCATAGTGAAGATGAATTAGAAAAAGCTTTCACTTCTGCAAAGGCAGAAGCTGGAGCAGCTTTCAAGAATGATGGTATGTATATGGAGAAGTTTGTTGAAGAACCTCGCCATATTGAAATACAGGTAGCTGGTGACCAGTTTGGAACGGTTTGTCATTTGAGTGAAAGAGACTGTTCTATCCAAAGAAGACACCAAAAGCTGGTTGAAGAATCTCCTTCGCCTTTTATGACGCCTGAACTGCGTGAAAAAATGGGAGAGGCTGCTAAGAAAGCTGCTGCTGCTATTAATTATGAAAGTGTAGGAACAATTGAGTTTTTAGTTGATAAGCACCGCAATTTCTACTTCATGGAAATGAATACCCGTATTCAAGTAGAGCATTGCGTAACTGAAGAGGTTACAAATTTTGATTTGATTAAAGAACAAATCTTAATTGCTGCTGGTCGACCAATTAGTGGCCGTGATTACACTCCAGATATGCATGCAATTGAGTGTAGAATCAATGCCGAAGATCCTTACAATGATTTTAGACCTTCTCCAGGTAAGATTACTGTATTACATCAGCCAGGTGGACATGGCATTCGTGTAGATTCGCATGTTTATGCCGGCTATGTTATACCTCCTTACTACGATAGTATGATTGCAAAAATTATTGCAGTTGCAAGAACGCGTGAAGAAGCCATCAATACTATGTACAGAGCGTTGAGTGAATATGTGATTGAGGGTGTTAAAACCACCATTCCATTTCATTTACAATTGATGCAAAATGAAGATTTTAGAGCTGGTAATTTTACGACCAAGTTTTTGGAGTCTTTCAAAATGGTTTAATCAAACACTGAATACAAAAAAAGGCGTTCTTAATTAGAACGCCTTTTTAATTTAATTGAAGAAAATTACTTTCCACCACCACCACGCATTTGTTGCTGGGCTTTTCTAAGTTCTTCATAGAAATCGTTTACAGCCTTGATTTCAGCATCAGTCAAAGGAATGGCTTTGTACTTTTTCTCTACCTCCGTTTGAATTTCTTTGGTTTTAGTTGCGCGTTCTTCTGGACTTAAATCGCGCATGCCTCTTCTTTGTGATTGAGACCATAATTGAATTTCAAGCACTTTGTCGCACTGCGCATCTGTTAATTTAGTTTTTTCCATCATGCCAGGCTTCACACGTTGTTTCATCATTTCTAGCATTTGAGCTGGATCCATTTGTCCACCACCTTGTGCCCAAGTGTTCGATAGTCCTATGCCCAATATTAATGTAAGGACAAGCAAAATTTTTTTCATGTTGAGGAGTTTAAATTTTAATCTAATATAGGGGTTAGACTGTATCACTTCTCAAAGGTTTAAACAAAAAGGGCCGGAAAGAATTCCAGCCCTAAGATTTATATTGATTGTTTGCCTATCTTAAGAATAACATCTCCCTATACTTAGGTAATGTCCACATTTCATCATCTACCAGATGCTCTAGTTTATCTACATGATAACGAATGCTATCGAAGTATTTGCCTTTTACTTCATCGCAATAGGCAATGGCTTTTGCACGGGTATCCGAAAGATTATTAGCTACTTTTCTTGCTTCCACCATTGCATCTACTTGTTCGTAAATAGCTGAGATATGTCTGCTAATTTCTGTAACTATGGTAAGCTGACTTTTATAAGCAGATTCAGGTAAGCCAATTGACTGAAGGCTTTCTATGTTTCCAGCCAATTCAGTTTGGTAAGCTACAGCAGCAGGAAGGATATGGTTGATGGCTAAATCACCCATCACACGCGCTTCAATTTGTACTTTCTTGATATATTTTTCTAGCTCAATTTCGTGGCGAGCTTCTAATTCAGAATGTGTGTAAACACCATTGTGTTCAAAAAGGCGTTTTGCTTTTTCTGTCACCATAGCATCTAATGCTACTGGAGTAGTTTTCAAGTTAGGTAAACCTCTTCTTTCAGCTTCTTTGTGCCATTCTTCGCTATAGCCATCACCTTCAAACAATACTTTCTCACTATCTACAATATACTTTTGGATGACATGCATGATAGCAATTTCTTTCTTCTCGCCTTTTTCAATATGGCTATCAACTTCTTGTTTGAAATTGCGCAATGTTTCAGCAACAATTGTATTTAAAACTGTCATTGCGTTTGCACAGTTTGCAGAGGAACCTACAGCGCGGAATTCAAATTTGTTACCAGTGAAGGCAAAAGGAGAAGTTCTGTTTCTGTCGGTATTATCCAACATCAATTCAGGAATACTTCTATGCAAATCAAGTTTTAAGATAGCTTCATCCTGCTCATCAAATTTATCTCCAACCCTGTTTTTTACTTCCTGTAAAACCTTAGCCAAGTATTGTCCAACGAACACAGAAATGATTGCTGGAGGCGCTTCGTTTGCACCCAAACGGTGATCGTTTTGTGCAGATGCAATAGAAGCACGCAAAATATCTGCATAGTCATGAACTGCCTTAATTGCATTCACAAAGAAAGTCAAGAACATGAGGTTGGTCTTAGGTGTTTTGCCAGGTGCTAACAAGTTCACGCCAGTATCTGTAGCCAAACTCCAGTTATTATGTTTACCACTTCCATTAATTCCTGCAAATGGCTTCTCGTGTAATAAAACTACTAAGCGGTGTCTTTTTGCAACACGATTCATAACATCCATTAAAAGAGTGTTATGGTCAACTGCAATGTTCGCTTCTTCAAAAATTGGCGCACATTCAAACTGAGCTGGTGCAACCTCATTATGGCGAGTACGCAATGGGATGCCTAGGCGATAAGATTCCATTTCAAAATCGCGCATGAAAGCATATACTCGCTCAGGAATTGAACCGAAATAATGGTCTTCTAATTGTTGTCCTTTAGCTGGTGAGGCTCCAAATACAGTTCTTCCGCACTGAATTAAATCTGGACGAGCGTTGGCCAATCCTTCATCAATTACAAAGTATTCTTGCTCCCAACCTAAAGTTGGAGTTACTTTTTGAACATTGCGATCAAAATAATGACATACATCAATTGCAGCCTTATTAACCGCTTCCAAAGCTTTTAATAAAGGTGCTTTATAATCAAGTGATTCGCCTGTATAAGAAACGAAAATGGTTGGAATACAAAGCGTTTTGCCATCGCCAATCTCCATGATGAAAGCAGGAGAAGATGGATCCCAGGCAGTATATCCACGCGCTTCGAAGGTTGCTCTTAGTCCGCCACTAGGGAAGCTAGAAGCATCTGGTTCTTGTTGAATTAAAGCAGCACCATCGAATTCTTCTATTGGGGTGCCATCACTTTTAATAGTAAAGAAGGAATCATGCTTTTCAGCAGTTGTTCCTGTTAATGGCTGAAACCAGTGTGTGTAGTGAGAAACACCTTTGCTTTCGGCCCAAGCGCGAATTCCGTTGGCTATTTGGTTAGCAACTGTACGATCAATTTTCTTACCACCTTTTACGCTGGTAACTAAGCTTTTATAACCTTCATCGCTCAAAAACTGGCGAGCGGTTGCAAGGGTAAATACGTTTTCGCCGAACAATCCAGTGATCTTCATTCCTCCAGGAACGTGCACCTCTTCGCTGGAGTTAGAAAGTTTAGAAATGGCATCAAATCTAAGTGACATACAGATAATTTTTGCGCAAAGTAAGCCTCTTAAACTCTTTCAGTCAACTTTTTTTGATGAAATGCACAAAAAATAAGGTGAGTGTGCAAAAAATATTTACATATAAAAAAAGCTAATATGTAGATATTTCATACTAGCTTTTTTAGTTTATCGAGGGTTTTTCTATTGTTTTCGTACCACTTTCACAGGTTGGTAAGTTCTGCCGCTGGCTGTTTGAACATGAAGAATCATTTGATTCAATCCACTAGCAATGGGTAGGTTCATACTCAATCTGTTTTCTCCTTCTACAGCATTCTGAGCCATTTGGGTAATAATTCTTCCTGTGGCAGGTTCAACCAGTCTTAAAGTGATGTTTTCGGCAATTGGACTTTTAAATACCACTTGGATTCTGTCAATTGCAGGGTTCGGAAACACAGTCACTTGTTTAGCCTCTAAGCTTCTCAAATATGCCACATCAGTTTTTACAAATCCAGCTTGTTTAATTTCTTGTTGAATGGTGGTATTGGTACTTACTTCAAAAGAGAACACCACGCTTGTCACATCGCTTAAATCAATAGGCTGGGTAAATCTAGTAGAGGTGAAATCGCTTAGTGCCAATAAATACTCTTTGTTTTCTTTACTTAGATTGAAGCTGATTTGATATTGGTCCTTCCAATCACGAATGCCTTCTTTAATTAGAGTAATTGTTACTTTATTACCACCACTGGCGTTAAATCGTAGTGCTTTGTAGGCACTCAAATTAACCGCAGCACCACCACCTCGTAAGAATTTGTAGGCAGTTACATAGCTGCTGGTTGTTCCTTCTATTAAGATGTCGCGAAAAAGCGGATATTCATCTTTGTAAGTCCTGCTAGGCTGATTGGTTACTTTAAATTGTTTAATAGTTGTTTGTGCGCGGTTATAGTCAAGGTCCCAATTGCCGTCGCTGGTATACACCATGTCTTCCAATTCGCCATTTAAATACATTCTAATGTCTGCTTCATATGCATCCTGAATGGGTATTTCAAGAATAGATTTTCCTAGACCATTGATATTAAAAGGAATTTTTCTTGTTGTAATGGTTGCTTGTTCATTGATTTTTTCATCTAACTCAAAATAGCCAGTGGTATTCAATGTAAGGTTTTGCATGGTGAGCAATAGTTTACTACCTTCCCTTTGTCCTGCTTTAATATAGGCATCAGGCACTTTAGCTTTCACTCCAATGGTTTCAACAGGCATTTCGTTTCTTAGTTTCTGAAGAATATCTAAGGCCATATCAATCACCAAGTGAGGAGCAACAGCCCATAGTTGGAAATTGTACATTTCATCATCAAACTCATAATCCTTGGTCATCCACCTGCTTTGAAATGAAAAGCTGTTTCTTCCACCTCTTCTACCAACAGAAAAGCTTGTAGCGTATTCTAAATTTCCTTTTTCCTGAAGCAAAGTGTATCGAACAAATTCTAGTCCTTCCAAAGTGAATACTTCAGCATCTAATAGTTGAGCACCTCTTAAGCGGTCGCAAATGGGCTTGGTGTGGTTATACACTTCCTTAGTTGTTCTTGTTGCAAATGCAACTGCCTTAGCTTGCTGATTCAAAGTAAAGTCAAATGACAAAACTTCCCTCGCATTGGTAAATCCAGTTAGATCAAAAGGAGAAGTGTTGTAAACTTCATAACCTGGGTCTAACATTTGTTTCGGCATCATATCTGCCAGAGTGAGTTTAGCGCCAGTTGTATTCAGCTGTGTTTCTGGGATGCGCACTTTTGGAGTGGCATTGTAATTAATTTCACCTCCTCTGTTTTCTTTTGCTTTCTTATAATTTCTTTTTCCAATAATATCACCCAAACTATGGCTTTCTATTCCACCTGTATTTCCAGAATAAACAACAGTTCCACCATTGATTAAAGTAGGTATACGAACATCTTCAGCACATTTCTTTGGATTCAAAGTTGCAAAAAATAAAAGGTCGTTAAAATCTTTATCGCCACCTGGTCTAAGTATATCTTCAAATCCAAAAACAAATCGGTCTGTTGAATCATCTCGCAACATAACAGTTTGTCGTCTTTGAGAGCTATCTGCTATACGTGTATTGTAAGCAGAAACTGAATAAACAGGACCTAAACCCCATGTGGGTCTGTTGTTTTTCCAACCATTTGCCAAAAGAACAAATCCAATTTTTGTTCCAGCTGGAAAACTTCCAAGAAAGACTTTGTCGCCAGGTCGTAAGCTACCTCCAAATCCGCTCAATGAAGCATTCGGAAAGATTAAAGTAATTTGATTGCTATCGGGCGCTACTGCAGGTGGATTACCAGTAAAGGTGAAAAATCCCAACATGTTGGTATAGCTGGCGCCTTCATGAACAAACGTAATCCAAACATCTGTTGCACATTTAATATCTAATACTTCAGGAACTGTATCTGATAATAGACGAGGCTGATAAATGGGAACAGCTCTATATTCCGGAAGCGTAGTATTTACCCTTCTTAAAAATCCAGAATCTAACACATCTCTGGGGGTAATAAGATAATTGGGTGTACCATCTGTTTTCCAAGTTCCCAGAGTTCTAAATTGAGCTTTTGCAGTTGAAAGTAGGAGAACAAGTATTGAGATGAATAAAAAGTAGAGCTGTTTCATGGTTTTGAAGTTTTTTGGGTGGAGGCGAGTTGGGGAAGTTGGATAACTGCTTATAAATCAGTTACCAAGCTTGAGCAGCTTGCTTTTTTCATCCAACTATAAAGTTACCTCGAGTTCTATTTTCAGCTTGTAGGGATGGCTTCTTTTTCCTGTAAAGGGATTACTACAAGTGAACTCTTAGGCAGATTTTGATAAAATGAAGTCTTAGACATTGGAGTTTTTTATTGGATTATTGGTTGAGAGGTCTTGCGAATAGTATGCCATTGTGGTAAGCTTTACAAAGAGCTAGATTCCAGTGAGTTAGTTGAGGTGCTGTTAATGCGGCTTTCCAAGTAGTGGAAATTTTATCCATTTTTTAGAAAAAATGAGATTCGTTTGTGATTTTCACATAGAATATCAGAATATACAAAAATTATGCATTGATTCGGATTGCGATCCCTCTATTTCTCTTATACCTCTCGTTTTGCTTTCATACATTTGCGACATGGAAATTACAGTTGCAACGGCCCAGCAATTGAGGCTAACAGAAGATGAATTTGAGTTAATCCAAAAAAAGCTGGGTAGAATGCCCAATTTTACTGAGCTCTGTGCTTTTAGCGGAATGTGGAGTGAGCATTGCAGTTATAAAAATTCTATAAAGTGGCTGAAAACGCTCCCCCGCGATGGAAACCGTATGTTGGTGAAAGCAGGTGAGGAAAATGCGGGGTTGATGGATATAGGAGATGGATTGGGAGTGGTTTTTAAAATTGAGAGTCATAACCACCCTAGTGCTATTGAGCCTTTTCAAGGTGCTGCAACTGGAGTGGGCGGTATTCAGCGCGATATTTTTACCATGGGTGCACGTCCAATTGCTTCTCTAAATAGTCTTCGTTTTGGCAATATTCAAGATCCCAAAACCAAACGCCTTTTATCGGGTGTGGTTAAAGGGATTGGTCATTATGGCAATTGCTTTGGCGTTCCAACCGTAGCAGGAGAGGTTTATTTTGATGGTTGCTATCATACAAACCCGCTTGTTAATGCCATGAGTGTGGGTATAGTTGAGTCTGGTAAAACAGTTTCTGCAACTGCTTTAGGAACAGGTAATCCAGTATTCTATGTTGGAAGTGCAACTGGAAAAGATGGGATTGGTGGGGCTAGCTTTGCGAGTGCAGATATTACAGAAGATAGTGTTGAAGAATTGCCAGCAGTACAAGTGGGTGACCCTTTTCAAGAGAAAAAATTATTGGAAGCTTGTCTTGAAGTCATTGAAACAGGCGCGGTAGTTGGTATGCAAGATATGGGTGCTGCAGGTATTATTTGTAGCACAGCAGAAATGAGTGCTAAAGGAAATGTAGGTATGCATATTGATTTGGAGAAAGTACCTACACGACAAAAAAATATGAAGGCTTGGGAATTGTTGTTGAGTGAAAGCCAGGAGAGAATGTTGATGGTCGTTAAAAAAGGTCGTGAGCAAGAGGTGATTGATGTGTTTGCGAAGTGGGATTTGAGTTGTAGTGAAATTGGTCATGTAACCGACGATCAATTGTTGAAGTTTTATATGCATGGGACTTTGGAAGCAGAAATCCCGGCTTTTGAGTTGGTACTTGGTGGCGGTGCACCTCAATATACTCGAGCTTATCGTGAGCCTAAATACATGGCGCAGATTAAAGACTGGAATATAGATCAGGTGGCCGATGTTTCATCTGAAAGTCTTCGCGGAATTGCAGAACAACTAATTCAATTGCCCAACATTGCATCAAAGAGATGGATTTATCATCAATACGATAGCATGGTAGGTGCTGCTAATACCCAAACCAATGATCCAAGTGATGCTGCTGTAGTTTGGGTGAAAGGGACGAATAAGGCTTTGGCTATGACGGTTGATTGTAATAGCCGATATGTATACGCAGATCCGCAGAAAGGCGGCATGATTGCTGTTGCTGAAGCTGCAAGAAATTTGGTTTGTTCTGGAGCTGAGCCTTTGGGTGTAACCAACTGTCTCAATTTTGGTAATCCTTATGATCCTGAAGTTTATTTCCAATTTTCAAAGGCTGTTACTGGTATGGGAGAAGCTTGTAGAAAATTCAATACGCCTGTTACAGGTGGTAACGTAAGCTTCTACAACCAAAATCCAGATGGTCCGGTTTATCCAACACCAACTATTGGTATGGTAGGATTACTTGAAGATACCTCCAAGAAATTGTCGATGTACTTTAAAAAGTCAGGTGATGTTATAGTATTGATTGGAAAATCTGTAGATGATATTGGTTGTTCTGAATACGTGCATAATATTTTAGGTCACAAGCACTCTGCTGCACCTTATTTTGATATCAACGAAGAATTAAAAGTACAGAAGTTTGTAAGCGTTGCAAATCAACAGCAGTTATTATCAAGTGCGCACGATGTTTCGGAAGGTGGTTTGATTGTAACCTTATTAGAAAAAACATTTTTCAAAGGACTGGGTATGCAAGTTGCTCAACATGCTTCAAATCGTAAAGATGCTTATTGGTTGGGTGAAGCACAAGGTAGAATTGTGGCAACATGTAGTCCAGAAAACTTTGAAAAGCTTCGTCAGGGTGCAGAAGCAGCGGGTGTTCCTATTGCTCAAATAGGAGAAGTTACACTCGGGGATATTTCTGTTGATGGTGAATTTTGGGGTATTGTAAGCGACTGGAAAAAGTTGTACGATGAAGCCATTGAAAAAATGATGGGAGCATAATGATTGAACAGGCTAAGTCATATATAGTTGTAACAGGTGCCGCTGGATTTATAGGTAGCTGCTTGGTGAGTTTTCTTAATCAAAAAGGTTTTGAAAATATTATCATAGTAGATGATTTTGGAGTTGAAAAAAAACGACCTAATTGGGAAACGAAAAAATTTGTTGCAGCCGTTGAGCGACATCACTTATTTGACTGGCTTTCCGCTCATGAACCTAAAGTTGATTTTTTTCTACATATTGGTGCAAGAACAGATACTACAGAATTTAATTATGAGGTTCATCAATTGCTGAATGTAGATTATTCAAAAGATGTCTGGAACTACTGTGTGGCTCATCAGGTTCCTCTGATATACGCATCTTCTGCAGCTACTTATGGAAAAGGGGAATTAGGATATACAGATAGCCACGAGTTGCCATTTCAACTTCAGCCATTAAATCCATATGGTGTTAGTAAAAACGAATTCGATAAATGGGCATTGCTTGAGAAAATGCAGCCTCCATTTTGGGCTGGATTGAAATTCTTTAATGTGTATGGTCCAAATGAATACCATAAAGGGAGAATGGCAAGTGTAATTTGGCATTCGTACTTGCAGATTCAAGAAAAAGGATTTGTAAAACTATTCAAAAGCCATCGGCCCGACTTTAAAGATGGACAGCAGTTGCGTGATTTTATTTACGTAAAAGATTTGCTGAAGGTCATTAAATGGTTGATGGAGCAAAGGCCTAATTCTGGATTATACAATTTAGGAACAGGTAAGGCTAGGAGTTTCGATGATCTAGTGAAAGCTACTTTTGCAGCACTAGAAAAAGAAGCAGTGATAGAATATATAGATATGCCAGAAGATATTAGAGATACCTATCAATATTTTACTGAAGCCAATATACAGAAAATACATTCGGCTGGTTATGATTTACCTTTTTATAGCTTGGAAGAGGGTATCAAAGATTATGTGCAAGAATACTTGCAAGCGCTTCGCATCTATTAATTAAGTTGGTTGTACCTTTATACTACAACCGTTTTACATGAAAAAGAAAATCGCCATTATTGGTGGTGGTAATTTAGGTATGGCCATCGCCGAAGGTTTGTTAGAAAGTGGATTCATACATCCCGAACATATTATTATTACGCGTAGAAATATTCTGCCACTTGCATCTATTGAGACAAAAGGAGTTTTAGTAAGTAATAGAAATGAAGAAGCAGTACAATATGCCGATTGGATTATTCTTGCTGTAAAACCATTTCAAATAAAAGAAGTGCTTCAGCAAATTCAGCCCCACATTACTTCACATCATGCAATAGTAAGTGTTGTAACGGGTGTCTGGTTGAAAGAGATGCGAGAAATTATTGGTTCTGATGTACCTCTATTTAGAGCCATGCCTAATACAGCTATCGCCATTCAAGAAAGCATGACTTGTATTTGTTCAGACCATACAAATGAAGAGCAACAGAAATACGTATTAGACATGTTCGGTCAGCTTGGAAAAACAGTGGTAATTGATGAAAAACTCATGGATGCGGCAACCGTATTAGGTGCTTGCGGAACCGCTTTTGCCATGCGATATATTAGAGCCAATATACAAGGTGGCATTGAAATTGGATTTGATGCAAATACCGCAAGCCTCATTGCAGCTCAAACAGTAAAGGGAGCCGCCGATTTACTCTTGAAAAGAAAAACACACCCCGAAGCGGAGATTGACAAAGTCACTACACCTCGGGGTTGTACAATTGCTGGTCTCAACGAAATGGAGCATGAAGGATTTAGTTCATCTCTTATTCGGGGTATTGCCGCCAGCTATAAAAAAATTAATTAGCGAATTCTTTCTTTTAAAAAGCTCAGTACCAATTTATAAGCTTCTTCAGTAGCTTCTGGTTTAAATGCAGGATTACTCGGATTGGCAAATCCATGTCCAGCTTCAAACATATGTGTATTAAGTTTTTTTCCAGCAGCTTGCATATTAGTTTCGAATTGTTGCACCATTTCAGGCGATGGACTTCTGTCCAGTTTTCCAAAAATTCCAAGTACATCGCACGATAAAGTTTTTAAGCGTTCTACTTGGGTTTCTGGGCGACCATAAAACATTACACATCCAGCAGCTTGGTTGCCAGCTAAAAGCGAAGCTTGCAAACTCCACATGCCGCCAAAGCACCAGCCAATTGTATAAATTTTTGCATCTTTTCCAAAGTGAGCAATAGCTCCTTGGATAATTGCTTCCAATCTTTCACGCGTAGCGCCCTGCACATATTTAGAAGCACTGTCGCGGGTAGTAGCCACTTTGCCATCATACATGTCTAAGGCCAACACATGCGCATTACCTAATTCCTTCGATAGAAAGTCGGCTCTCTCTTTAATGTGGTCATTTAATCCCCACCATTCCTGAATGACTAAAACCACATTCTTTGTTTTCTTTTTTGAAGCCACATAGTAACCACTACCCTTAGATCCATCGGGGGTATTAAATTCAAGGGAAGTTCCAAGCTGTTGTACATAATTAAAAGACACTGGTTCTGGGTGCCAAGACTGAAACTCTTTTTGTGCACTTTCTTCCTGAAAGCTACTATATACGTTATCAATGCAGCTGATATAACATTCGGCAGTTAAAGGTTTTGGCTCTGGTTGAAGAGGTAAACTGCTAGAAATTAATGCGGCTGTAATAAAAGCTGCGGTGGATAGTAATAAAAATTGTTTCATGGTTGTTAGTTGAGGTTGATTTGTTTCTCACTTGAAATTAACACATGCCTTCGGTTAGTGTTGAATAGTTGAATTGTTTTTTTATGAACGGGGAAATTGGTGTAGGTTTGTACGACCTCCGAGAACACGTATTTTCCCTTTCTCTTTCGGTCACTTATATTCCAATTGAAGGCAAATTTTCATTGATTCTGTCTTTGATTGATATATGTTATTTCCCGGAATGAGCAACATTCGTTCATCGGTTCGGGACCCAAAAAAGATAAACCACCACCATGGCAAAGTATATTTTTGTTACCGGAGGCGTAACAAGCAGTTTAGGAAAAGGAATTATTGCAGCTTCGTTGGCTAAGTTGCTACAGGCAAGAGGCTTTAAAGTAACCATTCAAAAATTTGATCCCTATATCAATGTTGATCCAGGTACTCTCAATCCATATGAACATGGTGAGTGTTATGTAACAGAAGACGGTGCAGAAACCGACCTTGACTTAGGGCACTATGAGCGTTATTTGAACATTTATACTTCACAACTCAACAACGTTACTACAGGAAGAATTTATCAGACTGTTATTAATAAAGAACGCGCTGGTGAGTTTTTAGGAAAAACCGTTCAGGTAGTTCCGCATATTACCGATGAAATCAAAAGCAGGATGCTCAAGCTTGGGCAAGATAATGCGTATGATATTGTAATTACTGAAATTGGTGGCACCATTGGTGATATCGAAAGCTTACCATTTATAGAAGCTGTTCGTCAGCTTCAGTGGGAATTACCCGATGAAGATTTAGTAGTAGTTCATCTTACTTTAATTCCATATTTGCGTGCAGCAAAAGAACTTAAAACTAAGCCTACTCAGCATAGTGTAAAAATGATGAGTGAAACGGGCGTGCATCCAGATGTAATTGTTTGTAGAACTGAAGAGCCACTTAATAACGACATTAAACGAAAAATTGCTTTATTCTGTAATGTGAAGCAGGATGCAGTTATTGAAGCAATGGATGCTTCTACTATTTATGAAGTGCCATTATTGATGTTGCGAGAAAAATTAGATGTGATTTGTTTGCGCAAATTGGGGGTGACTATTTTCCCTGAACCAGAGTTGGAAAAATGGAAGTTGTTTTTAGATAAACTCAAATATCCAAAATCAAAAGTTACCATTGGGTTGATTGGAAAGTATATTGAGTTACAAGATGCCTACAAGAGTATATTAGAGAGCTTTATTCACGCAGGTGCGATGAATGAAACTAAAGTACATATTGTAAATGTGCACAGTGAATTCATTACTCCCGAAAATGTTGCTGATAAGCTAGGCGGATTAGATGGATTGCTGGTTGCACCCGGATTTGGTCATAGAGGAATAGAAGGAAAGATAACAGCTGTTCAATATGCTAGAGAAAATGGATTGCCTTTCTTTGGAATTTGTCTAGGAATGCAAATGGCAGTGATTGAATTTGCAAGAAATGTACTTGGATTACAAGATGCACATTCTACAGAAATGAAAGAAGACACACCTCATCCAGTAATTAATATGATGGAAGAGCAGAAGCAGGTTACCATGAAAGGAGGTACCATGCGTTTAGGTGCGTATCCTTGTGTAATTCGAGAAGGAAGTATGGCGCATCGCATTTATGAAACCACAGAAATTTCTGAGCGTCACAGGCATAGATATGAGTTCAATAATGCTTATCTGGAGCAATTTGAAGCGGCTGGAATGATGGCTACGGGAAGAAATCCAGAAACTGGTTTGGTGGAAATTATGGAGATTCCTTCTCATCCTTATTTTATTGGGGTGCAATACCATCCTGAATTAAAAAGTACAGTTGAAAATCCAGCTCCACTGTTTGTAAAATTTGTATTAGCTGTTAAGAGATACAATGAACAAAAAAGTCAGCTAATTGGATCTGTAGTGGCCACCAGCGCCAAGGGAACTGCTTAGTAAAATTACTATCAAATTTCAACGGCTCATTCATTCATTTGATTGGGTCGTTTTTGTTACTTCTTGCGTGGTCTTGTTAATCTCGAATAGTTTTTTTCGATAGTGAAGATGTAGTTGACTTGCAAGTACATCTTTTTGTAATTCATTTTGTAAGGTTTGCATAGACTCGTAAGATGATCTTTCAAGCAGCCATTTTCCAATAACTGGTAATAATTCAATGAGCATTAAAATGGCTAACAACAAATAGTATCTGATTTGTAAGGGCAGGCTCGAAGCTAAAAGATTTGAGAGTGCAGCAATTTGTTGTAGAAATCCGTTTTGCTCCAGTTGTCTGAATAGGGCAATTTGTTGTTGTTCTTCTTCATCGAGTTGTTGTAAGTTTTTTGTCATTTCACCCATTAAAGGAATGAGTCTGAGTTGCGCTTCTTGGTATTTTTCTTCCATTTTTTCCCAAGCTGCTTTTTTTGCAAGTGCAATATTAGAAATGCCTCTTTGTTTACTTCCTCCCGTACCATCCGCTTCAGCAAGACAAGCTGCGGCAGCATTCCTACTTGCTTTTTCCAATGAGTCTAATTCTATTTTAAAGCTTTTCTCTTTTTCAATCCATCCATTTCTAATTGAAGATATTGAGCTTCTGTACGCATTTATTTTGTTCTGTACTCTTTGCTCTTGATCGATGGATTGTTGTACAGCAATTTCTTTTTTGAATAAAAAGAGCATAGCGGGCTGTGCAAGGAAAGCGCCAAGAAGGGAAGCAAGAACGACTCGCAGCAAGAATGCTTTATAAGCCCCCTTTTTAGATGGTTGCAGTCCCGACATCAGCATTCTATCGATGCATAAGATGATCCATCCCATTAAAACACCAAGAGGGAGCCAGGCATACCAAACAGGTACCACAGTATAGAAAAAATAACACCAAGAAAGTGTAGCGAATATCCAAGTACAGGCAACCATCCACCCCAGAAGAGATGTTCTATTGGCATCGGCGCTCAGCGATTTTAACAAATGGGCGTCTGCAGTTGCTAGCCACCAAAGGAATCGTTGTCCAAAATGGATGTGCGATATAGGTTCGCTTTCCATGCTAGAAATATAGTGCATGTGGTTGATTTTTACGGCTGAAGTTGGAAAGCGCACCACAAAGAACCTATATTTTCTGAATAAATTGCCGCCATTTATCACGGTAAAATGCCTTTAAACGCTTTAACCGATTTCGTTGAGGCATAACCAATAGAAAGCCTACCTTTGCCGCTCAATTTTCGAGGGAATTATGAAGACAGATAAGAATACTATTATAGGTTTTGTACTACTTGCCGTTTTGTTTTTTGTGTATTTCTGGTACACCAGCAAAGAGCAAAATGCCTATTTCGCTGAGAAAAAAAGAATTGAAGACTCTGTAGCAAGGGTAAATGCTGCTAAGCGAGTTGTTGCGAATCCTGAACAAGCACGTTTAGATAGTTTGCGAAGAGATTCACTAAGTCGTATTGAAGTTGCAGGTGGATTTGCAGCAGCTGCTTTAGGTAAAGAAGAAATTCAAGAAGTTGAGAATGATCTAATGGTAGTTCGTTTCACCAACAAGGGAGGCATGATCAAGTCTGTTCAACTTAAAAACTATATGTCAGGAGATGACAAACCAGTTGAACTAAGTTCAGGAGCAGATGAAGTATTGGGCTACTCTATTAATACTGCACCAAATCGCTCTGCTGGAACGAATACACTATTTTTTGCTTCTGCAACAACTGTAAAAAATGCCGATGGTTCACAGGTGGTGCGTTATACTTTGAATGGGGAAGGCGGACAAACAGTTTTACATCAGTTCACCATTTATCCGGATAATTATAAAATTGATTGGGAATTAGCAATCACTGGTGCAGGTACTTTGTTAACTGCGCAAACAATCAATTTATTATGGAAGGCACAGCCAAAAGCACATGAACGTTATGCCGATTATGAGCGACAAATGACCAATATCGTTTTTTCTGAAAACAATGAGTTTGATTATATATCTCAAAAAACAGAAAAAGTATTTGAGCAACCAGCTCAATGGGTTGGCATTGCGCAACAATTTTTTAATACAACTTTGGTAAGTAACAGTGGATTTACATCAGGAAAAATTAGTTGGGCAAGGGTGCAAGACTCTACCAATATTTTGGCGAATGTGAATACACAACTGCAGATCAAATTACCAGCGACTGAATCAGTAAATAGCTCATTTCAGTTTTATTTCGGTCCAAACGATTATGCAATATTAAAGAAGCAAGCTCCAGAAATGGAACGCATTGTAAACTTGGGAAGAGATGCATATGCATTTGTTAGACCTATCAATAAATACATTATTCAACCTGTATTCGACTTTTTTGCATCATTTGTTACCAGTTATGGTTGGGTGATTGCTTTATTAACCTTATTTATTCGTTTAATTACATCACCATTAACCTATAGCAGTTATTTGAGTGGTGCAAAAATGAAAGCACTCCGTCCAGAATTAGATGCATTAAAGCAAAAGATGGGCGATGACCAACAAGGGTTTGCCATGGAGCAAATGAAAATGTTTAGAGAGGCGGGCGTGAATCCTTTAGGCGGATGTATTCCAGCTTTGTTACAAATTCCAATCTTCTTTGCATTGTATAGTTTCTTTAACTCTGCCATTGCCCTAAGAGGTGAAGGATTTTGGTGGGCAAAAGATTTATCGCAGTACGACTCAATTTTTGAATTGCCATTTTCAATCCCAGCTTATGGCGATCATGTAAGCTTATTTACTTTAACTGCAGTTATTACCAGCTTTTTAATTTCAATTTACAATATGGCTATGACGCCAACCAACGACAATCCAGCGTTGAAGTATATGCCATATATATTCCCCTTTATTTTATTATTCATTTTCAACCGATTGCCAGCGGCTTTAACTTGGTACTATACCGTATCAAATCTTATGACTCTAGGTTTGCAATTTGTAATACAGCATTATATCATTGATCACGATAAAATTCTAGCAAAAATTGAAGCCAATAGGAAAAAGCCTAAGAAGCAAAACAAGTGGCAAGAAAAGTACCAGCAAATGGTAGAAAGTCAGAAAAAGCTACAAGAGATGAAAGAAAAAACGCAAAAGAAAAAATAAAAAAATGCCCCGTTTATAATCGGGGCTTTTTTGTATCATTGAATTATGAAGTTTGGAACTTTGGCTTTTGTAATTGGATTGATTGTTTTGTTTTCTGTTGAGCCTTTAGCTCAACAGAGAGTTATTGCTGAGTGCACTATTGAGTTTAGTGTAACAGCCGATTCTAATTCGGTTGAAGACGCACCTTTTTTAGCTTCGTTGAGACAAAGTAAAAAGTTTATATATGTAAAGGGTGTTCAAAGTAGAACCGATTTTGTTAATCCAGGATTTACACAAACAGTTATACATAGAAAGGATGCCGGTGCGACAATCTTAAGAGAGTTTGGTCAAAACCGTTTTATGATGAGATTAACTCAAGATCAATGGATACAGGAAAACAAAAAGTTTGCAGGTGTTCAAATGATTGAACTAGAAGAAACGCGAAGTATTTTAAATTACAATTGCAAAAAAGCTCGTTTAATGCTAACGGATGGACAAACCTTAGATGTGTTTTATGTTCCCAATATGGTACCATCGGTAAGAGACTATGAATTCCAGTTTTCTATTATTCCAGGATTGGTATTGGCCTATGAGTCCACTGATCAACAAAACCGAAGGGTAAGTTTTATAGCAAGGAGAATTAACTTCAGTCCAGTTCAAGCTACACGTTTTGAGATACCAACAACAGGATACAGAGTGTTGGAGTGGGTAGCACCAGATTTAAGAGATTAGTTATTGTTGCGGACTAGGAGTCTTGAACTTGGAAAAAGGAACTTTCACTTTTATGGTATAAGGAAAGATAAAGGTGCTATGATCGTTTTCGAATCGCATAGCATTTGAAGATCCTTTTGAAGAATTTAAAATAGGTTTTTTCAGGGTGCCTTTGTATTGAAAACTAGCTGAAGAAAGACTTGGGAAAGTTAAAGTCTTGGAAGGATTAGATTTAACCTGACTTAATGAATACTTGCTAGATTTTCCCTTTTCATCAATGATGCCGATTGTTGCATTCACCCAAAGGGTAAAGCAAGTGCCCATTACTAAAAAAAGGGCTTTTTGTATGCTTAATCGGTTATTCATTTAATTAAAGGTATGCTAAATTTATCAGTTACAAAATCCGTGCCTAACTTTTATTTAACGTTTATCTTAAGATTTTGTTACCAAGTGCAGGATTATTTCTAAAAAACCCTTATTTTGGATAAACCTTATCCCATGTCGCAACATCCGTACCGAGAAGATAGAGAGGCATTAAAGGAGTTACTTCGTTTATATGATAACCTCCGAAATGGAAGACCGAATAGTTTTCTGCAAGAGGATGATTTTGAGCGAATTATAAATTATTTCGATGAAAAAGATGATCTCCCCTCAGCCTTAGAAGCAACCGAATTGTCTGTGGAACAATACCCTTTTTCTTCTTCCTTACTTATAAGAAAAGCAGATATTCTTTTGGCTATGCGAAAGTATCAGGAAGCGCTTCAGGTACTGGACCAGGCTTCTTTAATGGATAGTCAGGACGTTGACTTGTATATTTTAAAGACTGATGCTTATTTGGCACTTGATCAGCAAGCAGAGGCTGTGGAAATACTGCAAGATGCATTGTCACTTTTTGACGGGGAAGAGCGGGTGGATTTGCTGTTTGAGTTGGCGGATGTTTACGACGATTATGAAGCTTTTGATAAGGTTTTTGATTGTTTGCAATTGATTTTAGAGCAAGACCCACTCAACGAAGAAGCTTTATATAAAATTTGTTTTTGGACCGATTATACTGGAAGGAATGAAGAAAGTATTCGTTTGCATCAAAGAATTTTAGAAAAACATCCATTTAGTGAATTAGCTTGGTTCAATTTGGCTGCTGGCTACCAAGGATTGAAGCTTTATGAAAAAGCTATAGACGCTTATCAATATGCAGTTGCAATTGATGAGAAGTTCGATTATGCTTTTCGCAATATGGGCGATGCATACTTGCGTTTAAGAAAATATAAAGAAGCAATTGATTGCCTAGAGAAAGTGTTAGAGCTAACTAGGCCTGAAGATGTTATTTACGAAGCAATAGGTCATTGTTATCATAGACTTGGAAACTATGCTCAAGCAAGATTTAATTATAAAAAAGCCTCTCACTTAAATCCAGATGATAGTAAACTGTATTACAAAGTTGCAGTTACCTATATCTTAGAACATCAATGGCAGCCTGCTATTAAACAGTTAGAACAAGCAATGAGAATTCATAGGCATGTCGCTGATTATAATTTGGCAATGGGTGAGTGCTACATGGGATTAGAAAAATACAAAGAGGCAGTTAAATATTTTGGATTGGTTGTAAAATCAAAGCCCAAAAATAGACTTGCATGGGAATCGTTGTTGAGTTGTTTATTGGAAGCAGAATATTTTGAAGAAGCAATTGTTCAGTCTGAGGCTGCACTTGAAATTACAGGTCAAAAATCAATCTTTTTATTTTATCTGAGTATGGCATATTACCGTGCTGGGTATTTAAAAGAAGCTTTTCTATACCTCGAGTTGGGCATGCAAAAAAATGCAAAACTTATGAAGCGATTTGTAGAGTTGTATCCACCTGTGCTTCAGCACCCGCAGGTTGTTGATATATTAGCTCGTTACAAAAAGTTAAAAAAATCTGAGGAGTGACTTTGCTAATCAAGTTATCTTGAATAACTCCCTGTAGAATTTTGTATTTTTGCGCCCTCAAACAATCCTAATACATGAATTTTAGTCTTACACAAATTCCTGAAAGAAGTCTCAAGCCAAGAAACCACGGTTTAACCATGGTCATGGATAAAGGTTTAAGTATTCAAGAGGTGAATAATATGCTCAATATTGCTTCACCCCATATTGATATAGTAAAGCTAGGTTTTGGAACTGCATTTGTTACTCCCAACTTAAGAGAAAAAATTGAAGTATATCATCAGCATAATATTCCTATTTATTTTGGTGGTACATTATTTGAAGCATTTCTAATCCGCAATCAGTTTGAAGATTATATTGCAATGTGCAAGGACTATGGCATACAATATATGGAAGTGAGTGATGGGTCAATTACTATTCCACATGCTGAAAAATGCGGTTACATAGAAAAATTAACGCAACACGGCACCGTATTAAGCGAAGTAGGAAGTAAGGATGCTGCACATATTATTCCTCCATACAAGTGGATTGAATTAATGAGAGCCGAATTGGAGGCTGGATCTAGCTATGTAATTGCAGAAGCCAGGGAAGCAGGTAATGTGGGTATTTATCGTGGCAGTGGTGAAGTAAGAGAAGGTCTTGTACAAGAAATTTTAACCCAGATTCCTGAAGAAAAAATTATTTGGGAAGCTCCTCAGAAAGCCCAGCAATTATACTTCTTACAGTTAATTGGTTGTAATGTTAACTTAGGCAATATTGCGCCATCTGAAGTTATTCCTTTAGAAGCAATGCGTATTGGACTAAGAGGAGATACCTTCAATTTATACTTGAAAGAATCTGCATCATAATGCACCAGCAAACAGTAGGGTTAATTGGGTATCCTTTAGCCCAATCTTTTTC
This sequence comes from uncultured Hydrotalea sp., assembly GCA_964616465.1. GTDB lineage: Bacteria > Bacteroidota > Bacteroidia > Chitinophagales > Chitinophagaceae > JAFLBI01. The sequence goes on from CAZTTO010000008.1 coordinate 25,373, forward strand.
AAATAAATATTTTACAGCTAAGTTTCAAGAACTTGGTTTGATGAATTTTCAGCATGTGGTTTGTCCAATGCAAACTGTTGCAGAGGGATTACCAGCCATGTTAAACGATTATCCCAATTTATTGGGATTTAATGTTACTATTCCACATAAAGAAAACATACTTCCATTCTTAGATGAGCAACATGAAGTTGTTCAAAAAATGGCAGCATGTAATTGCGTACGCGTAAAGGGCGGAAACCTTATTGGATATAACACCGATGTAATTGGTTTTAAACAATCGCTCTTGCCGTTATTGCAATCCGATCATTCAACGGCTTTGATTTTAGGCACTGGCGGTGCATCTAAAGCTGTACAGTTTGTATTAGAAGAATTGGGTATTGAGTATGTCTTGGTGTCACGCAAGAAAGATGGAGAAAAGACCATAACGTATGCTGAACTCACTGAAGAAATTATCCAAAATTATCGCTTGGTTGTAAATACAACACCCTTAGGTATGTATCCTAATTTAGATGCATGTCCAGATTTACCCTATTCGTTTTTAGGAGAAAAGCATTTGTGCTACGACTTAATTTACAATCCCGAAGAAACCTTGTTTTTAAAAAAATCGAAAGAGGCTGGAGCTGTTATCAAGAATGGCTATGAAATGCTCATCATTCAGGCAGAAGAAAGTTGGAGGATTTGGAATGATTAAGTTTGACTAAGTGTTGCTATAACATCTTGTGATAAACTCACTTTTTTATGAGTGCTATAATTGTAATAGACCATATTTGTTTTTGCAGCACCAGCTAAAACTTTGCTGCCGTCTTTTTCTTTTATGAAGATGCCATATACTAAATCAAAACTCATGCGATCAAAGTCATTGGCAAGAACTCCAATAACAAGTGATTGTCCATAAAGGATTTCTCTTTTAAATCGAATAGCGGCATCTGCCATAATAAGTCCGTTCCCTGCAACATTCAATTCGGTATATCCTTTCGATGCTAAAAATTGTTGTCGTGCTTCTTGTATGTACACTAGAAATCGATCATTGCCAACATGTCCACCATAATTTATATCAGTAATTCTAACTTCTAATTCTGTATAAAAAGGAAAATGATCTGGAATATCAATTTTAATCCGACTCATAATTTTGTAGAAATTCAATTAATGCATCCATAGCTTTTCTGCGATGGCTGTAAATATTTTTTTCATCCATAGTCATTTCAGCAAAACTTTTATTTGCACCCTCAGGTACAAAAACAGGATCATATCCAAACCCACCTGAACCAGTTTCCTTCAGTAATATTTCTCCCTTGCAGATGCCTTCAAACAAGAATTCCTGCTTGTTTATTCTTAAAGAAATGACAGTTCTAAATTGTGCAGTTCTATTTTCAACACCAGTTAAGTTTTTCAGTAAGAGCTGTACGTTTTCAGAAAAATTTCTTCCTTCTCCTGCATAGCGTGCACTCTTCACTCCGGGTGCTCCATCTAATGCGTGGACTTCTAATCCAGTGTCTTCGCTAAAACAGTGGGTATGAGTTTTTTCCCAAATGACCCTAGATTTTTCTGATGCATTTTCTTCGAGTGTATCAAATGGTTCCGGTATTTCTTCTGTCCAGCCCCATTCCTCAAGAGATACAATATCAAATTTATTACCTAGAATAGATCTGACTTCATTAACCTTGTTTGCGTTATGTGTTGCAAAAATTAATTGCATAATTGAATTATTACAGTTGAAATATTTTCTTCAAACTATTCCAAAGTTTGGTTTTTTGCTCTTTGCTACTAGGCGATTGGGGTAGCATAGTATCAAAACTTACAGCAAAAAGAAAAGTGGCATTGTGGTATAACTGTGCTTGGTAGTTGGGTATCTGAAATGGTAATTGTAATTCACCAGGTTCTAGGCCAAACGAAAAAATATGCGTTGGATGAAATGCTTCCATGATTTCCTGGTAATGCACTTTGTGTTTATGTAAGTTCATAATGGCTACATCTTGCAGCGTTAATTTGCAAGCATTTAAAATGCCAGTTAATAATTGAAGCGCTTCGTCCGAAATATGTTTGGTATCGTTTTGTTGATGAATGATTAAAATCTTTTTTTGAAATCCCCCTAAGTAGCTTGGAAGAGTGATAGGTTTCTTAGGTTCAGGCTCAACTGGTTTTGGCTGTTCTACTATAGGTATAATTTTTTCCTGTTTGACCGGTTCAATTTTGGCATAAGGCTTTGTTTCTGTTTCTATAACCACCAATTGGTTTGGAAAAAGTTGAACAAGGGCTTCATTTGTTAAGGAGGTTATTGACATATTAGGAACCGCTTAAAATATTAACGATTGTTAGTTTTCTTTTTTTTGTTTCTTTGCGTCAAATATATTCACAAATGGTAGCAACACCTCTTATGAACATAACTAAAGTAGAAACCAGCAAGCTGAAGGATTTGAATTTAGAAAATATTCCATTTGGGAAGTTTTATAGTGACCACATGCTGGAAGCCGATTATATTGATGGTGAGTGGACAAATGTTGAGATTAAGCCATATCAGCCATTGCTTTTAGAGCCTTCTGTGGCAGCAATTCATTATGGACAAGCAATTTTTGAAGGAATTAAAGCTTATAAAGATCCGAACGGTAATCCATTCATATTCCGCCCAAAAGACAACTTTAAGCGCTTTAACCTTTCAGCTCAGCGCATGCAAATGCCCGAGGTTCCTGAAGAAATTTTCATGGAAGGCATGCGTCAGTTGGTTGAAATTGATAAGAATTGGATTCCTACACAAGCAGATCACTCTCTGTATATCCGTCCTTTTATGTTCAGTTCTGATCCAGTAATTGGAGTAAAGCCTTCTGAAACTTATAAGTTCATGATCATTCTAAGTCCTACGGGTCCCTATTATACTGCTCCAATGCGTATTTATGTTGAAGAAAAATTTACCAGAGCAGCTCCGGGAGGAATTGGCTTTGCAAAAGCAGCAGGTAACTATGGGGCAAGCATGTTAGCTACTGCAGAAGCTAAGAAACTAGGATACGACCAAGTATTATGGACCGATGCATTTGAGCATAAGTATTTGCAGGAAATTGGTACTATGAACGTATTCTTTATCATTGGAAATAAAGCAGTTACACCATCTTTAGAGGAAGGTACTATTTTGGAAGGGGTAACACGAGATAGTGCTATGCAAGTATTGAAAGAGATGGGATTTGAGGTGGTTGAGCAAAAAATTACAATCGACGACCTCATTCAAGCCCATAAGGTAGGTCTCTTATATGAAGTCTTTGGAACAGGCACAGCAGCTACCATTTCACTCATTAAAGAGTTGAGATACAAGGACTATGTAATGCAATTTGATACGGCTTTATGGCAAACTGCACCTGAATTAAAGAAGCGTTTGAATGCTATTCGATATGGACAGGTTCCAGATCAATATGGCTGGATGATGCCAGTTTAAATAAAATTTTACGACTTGATTAGCTCCTTCGGGAGCTTTTTTTATGGGTGGGATGGTCTATTTTTGGGCCTTGGTGGAAAAAACCTTCTAAAAAGGGGCATTTTTTCACAAATTCATTTGAAGGAATTTGGAATTTAACAATAGCGGCTTTACCTTTGCCGTCCGAAAAAATCGGGAATTTTCATAAAAGAACTAGAATGCCTACAATTCAACAACTGGTTAGAAAGGGCCGTGAAATCATCAGAGCCAAGAGCAAATCTAGGGCATTAGATGCCTGTCCTCAGCGTAGAGGTGTTTGTACCAGGGTATATACTACAACCCCTAAGAAGCCAAACTCTGCTTTGAGAAAAGTGGCTAAAGTGCGTTTGACAAATAAGGTAGAAGTGATTGCCTACATTCCGGGTGAAGGCCACAACTTACAAGAGCACTCTATTGTATTAATCCGTGGAGGTCGTGTTAAGGATCTTCCAGGTGTTCGTTATCATATTGTACGTGGTAGCTTGGATACTGCTGGTGTAAAAGACCGTAAGCAGAGCCGTTCTAAGTACGGTACCAAGAAAGAGAAAGCTAAAAAATAATTAAGAAACTCATTGTACTATGCGTAAAGCACAAGCCAAAAAATTACCCTTAGCACCAGATGGTCGTTTTAACGACAAGCTAGTGACTCGCTTCGTAAATAACTTGATGTGGAGTGGTAAGAAAAGTACTGCAATTACTATTTTCTATGATGCTATTGATAAAGTATCAAAGATCAGCGGTGAAGATGGATATGAAATTTGGAAGAAGGCATTATCAAATGTAACTCCTTCTGTAGAAGTACGTAGCCGTCGTATTGGTGGTGCTACTTTCCAGATTCCAACCGAAGTTCGTCAGGATCGTAAGATTTCTTTAAGCATTAAGTGGTTGATTCGTTATAGCCGTGAGCGTAACGGAAAAACTATGGCAGATAAATTGGCGAATGAGATCATTGCTGCTGCTAAAGGTGAAGGTGCTGCTTTCAAAAAGAAAGAAGATACCCACAGAATGGCTGAAGCTAACAAGGCTTTCGCACACTTCAGATAGTAGAACACTTACAACAATCTATATATCCCGAACAAATCTGTTCGGGATTTTTTTTGATATAAAATTGAACTGTTGTTTGGGATATAAAAAACTCCTCAGCTTTTGACTGAAGAGTTAATGATGTGTTCTGCTATTTTCTTATTCAGATTTTGGTTCCTCTGAACCATCTTCGGTTTGATTTGGGCTATCAGTTTCAGAATTGTCGTTTTCTGTCCCCCCAGTTGGTTCAACTTCTTCAATTGTTGGCTCAATAGGCTGAGCGACAATTTGTCCAGACTCGGTAACGTGTAAATCACTGATGATTTCGCTCTCAGTTTCTGATACTGGTTTAAAGTCTTCAGCAGAGATGAGCGTACCTTCTACAATTTGTTCTGCTAGTACTTCCTTAATTTTTGGAAGATCCTCCACAGTATTCAATCCAAAATAATCCATGAAGGTCTTAGAGGTTGTGTATACCAAAGGATGACCAGGAAGTTTTTCATTTCTCCCAGCTATAACAATCAATTCTTTTTCAAGTAATTTTTGAACACTGTAATCGCTGTTCACTCCTCTAATAGCCTCAATCTCTCCTTTAGTAATTGGCTGCTTGTAAGCAATAATTGCTAAGGTTTCCAAAGCTGCTGTTGATAAGCGCTTCAAAAACTTGTCGCCATTTAATTGAGCGATTGTTTTGTGGTAATCTTTTTTAGTCAGGAACTGATACCCGCCACCGCTTTCTCTCACTTCAAATGGATAAAACTCTTCTTGGTACTTTTCTTGAATACCTTGAATAGCCATCTCAATTTGATCCTGAGAAACGCGTTCCTCCATGAATCCAAAAGATTGGTTAATAAGCTCTGTAATTTCTGCAGCAGTCAAAGGTTTTTCACTGGCAAAAATGAGTACTTCAATATGTGGAATGATAGCAGATATTTCCATGGGAGGAAGATATTCAAAAACTTGTGAATGTTGAATTATCCTTTCAAGGCAGCTGCACCACTAACGATTTCCGTCAATTCGGTAGTAATGGCAGCCTGACGAGCTCTGTTGTAAGAAATTTTCAACGATTTCAGCAATTCATTGGCGTTTTCTGTGGCTTTATCCATTGCTGTCATTCTTGCTCCATGTTCAGAAGCATGACAGTCTAACACCGCTTTATACAATTGCGTGTTTAGGATTTTAGGCATCAATTCGGCTACTAGTGTAGCTTTTTCAGGTTCATAAATGAAGTCGGCCTTCTTAGAGCCACTTACTTGTTGCACTTTTTGAATTGGAAGGAAGGTCTCCGCAACATAACGTTGTGTAGCAGCATTTTTGAACTCACTGTAGATAATTTCTACATGATCGAAGGTCTTATTCTGAAATGCTTCAATAGCGGCTTGTGCAGCAGCTTGAACCTGCTCGAAGCTGAGGTGAAGGAAAATATCTTTATAGGTATCTTGAGTTGGGAAACCAGCTTTAGTTAAGCTTTCATAGCCCTTTTTACCAATGTTCCAGATAGTTAAGTTGCCTTTTGCAAGTTGGTTCGAGTATGACTCTGAAATACGCTGCTTAGCTAGCTTTACTAAGTTGGCGTTATAAGCACCACAGAGACCGCGATCACTGGTTATTACAATTAATAAAACACGTTCAACCGGACGCTGTTCTGCAAGCGCCATTGACAAATCGCCTTCGGCACTGCTCACAATATTGCGAAGCATTTCTTGCAATTTCTGCGCATATGGGCGCATTTGAATAATGGCATCTTGTGCACGACGAAGTTTCGCCGCACTCACCATTTTCATGGCTTTGGTAATTTGTTGGGTACTTTGAACGCTTTTAATGCGGTTGCGGACTTCTTTCAGTTGACCTGGCATAGAAATGAAATTTAGTCAAGCACCGGTTGGTTGTTTCCCGGGCTAAATTGGCTGCAAAAGTAGCAGAAACCGCTCGAAAAGCAAGAGAAATCCTATGAAAAAACCTCGATTTTATAAACGATAGACCAAACCCACTCCATTTGCAGTTGGAATCAGTTCTAGACCTTGAAAATGTTGCTGCATTAGGCGACCATTTTTCCTCTGCAAAAAGTACTGCACTCCATCCAATGCTAATAAAAAGCATCCTTGTAAAATTAGGCTATTACCGGTTCCTTTCAATTGATCTGCATTTGTTCTGTTATTAGCTCTTTCTTTTAGATAAAGGCCTGTGGTAATATAAGCCATATTCAATCCTGTATTGAACAGCAAGACTTTTTCAACCTGATTTTGTTTGTGTAGTTGTTGTTGAAGCGTTAGGGTTTTCTGCGATTGTTTACGAAGCTGCAATAGCCCTACACCTGCTATTGCAGCATTGATGCCATTCCAATAAATGTTAGTTCTAAAGAAATATTTGCTATCGTCTTGAGCATTTACTAGCGAGATGCTACTCTGAATGATGTTAAGTCCTGCCCATGCGCCTAGTACGTGCAGACTAGTTTTGCTTATTTTATCTCTTTCAACTCCTAGTGAATCTATATAAGAATCCTGTGCATAACTCGTAAGGCCTAGAAATAGGCAGCAAATAAGTCCAATTATTACTTTCATACACTTCATATTTACCTAATGCCATTCAGCCTTTCCATCGGCCATGCAAGTTGAAAATATGTACATTTGCCGTCCGGATGGAAAAAAGTGTTAAAGGAGGTGCCAAATTGGCTATTTTTCTTTTCTTGCACTGTTTTTGAACTGATAAAATTTTGATAAACCTGACCCTTTCTTTTATATGTTGAAATTATTGTCCAAATTATTTGGCGGAAGCAAAAGTGAGAAGGATGTTGCTCAAATAAGACCACTCATTGCAAAAATCAATCAATTTTTTGATGCTTATCAACAGCTATCAAACGATGAATTAAGAAATAAAACCCAAGAATTCAGAGCAAGAATTCAAGCGCATTTGAAAACCATCGACGGCAAAATTAATGAGCTTAAGCAGCAGGCTGAAGCATTGCCGGCTGATCAAGTGCATGAAAAAGATAATTTATACCAGCAAATTGATCAATTAAGAAAAGATCGCAACCAAGATCTTGAGGTTGTGCTTATGGAAATTCTTCCTGAAGCATTTGCAGTTGTAAAGGAAACAGCAAGACGATTCAAAGAGAATCAAGAACTGCGTTCTTCAGCCACTGAACTTGATAGAGAGTTGAGTGTGAAAAAGCAGGAATACATTCGTATTGAAGGAGCTGAGTCTATATTTAAAAATACCTGGTCGGCGGCCGGCGCACAAGTTTCTTGGAACATGGTGCATTATGATGTTCAACTTATTGGTGGTACCGTTTTACATCAGGGGAAGATTTCGGAAATGGCTACTGGTGAAGGTAAAACACTTGTTTCTACACTTCCCGCCTATTTGAATGCCTTAGCTGGTGAAGGAGTACATATTGTAACGGTAAACGATTACTTAGCTCGTCGTGACTCTGAATGGAATGGTCCCATCTTTGAATGGTTAGGATTGCGGGTTGATTGTATTGATAAACATACACCTAATAGTGCGGAAAGGAGAAAAGCTTATCTCGCTGATATTACCTATGGCACCAACAATGAATTTGGTTTTGATTATCTAAGAGATAACATGGTTCATTCGCCTGAAGAAATGGTGCAGAGAAAACACCACTTCGCAATGGTTGATGAGGTAGATAGTGTTTTAATTGATGATGCAAGAACTCCATTAATTATTTCTGGTCCAATTGGAACTAAAACTGGTGAGCAACAATTCTTCGATTTAAAGCCAAGAATTGAAAAATTGGTAGAGGCTCAAAAAAGAGCTGTCAACGGTTTTTTGAATGAAGCAAAAAAGAAAATTACGGAAGGCGATGATGATCCTAAGAGTGGCGGACTTGCTTTATTTCGCGCACATAGAGGTTTACCTAAAAATGGGGCGTTGATTAAATTTTTAAGTGAGCCTGGTGTTCGTGTTAAGCTTCAAAAAGCTGAAAATTATTATTTGGCAGATCAACAAAAAGAAATGCCAAAGGCCGATGAAGAATTATACTTCTATATAGATGAGAAAAACAATTCAGTTGATTTAACTGAGAAGGGCATACAACTAATTACACGTTCAGGTGAAGATCCAAATTTCTTCTTATTGCCAGATATCAGTGTTTCTCTTTCAGCTATTGAACAAGATGCATCATTAGATGCAGCTGAAAAGCTACAAGCCAAAGAAGCTATCTTGACTGAATATTCAGTGAAGGCTGATCGTATTCATACTGTTCATCAATTATTAAAAGCATACACTTTGTTTGAAAAAGATGTAGAGTATGTGGTAATGGACGGACAGGTTAAAATTGTTGATGAGCAAACGGGTAGAATTTTAGATGGTCGTCGTTACAGCGATGGATTGCATCAGGCAATTGAAGCCAAGGAAAATGTAAAAATTGAAGCAGCTACTCAAACTTACGCTACTGTGACTTTGCAGAACTATTTCAGGATGTACCATAAACTGGCAGGTATGACTGGTACTGCTGAAACGGAAGCAGGTGAATTCTGGAGCATCTATAAGCTTGATGTAGTTAGTATTCCAACCAATATTCCTGTAATTAGAAAAGATGAGCAGGATATGGTTTATAAGACTAAGCGCGAAAAATATAAAGCTGCAATAGATGAGGTAGAACGTCTTCGTCAAGAAGGTCGTCCTGTTCTGGTTGGTACAACATCGGTTGAAGTGAGTGAATTGTTGAGTAGGATGTTGCAGCAAAAGAAAATTCCGCATAATGTGTTGAACGCTAAGCAGCATGCTCGCGAAGCACAAATTGTTGCAGAAGCTGGTTTACCAGGCAATGTTACCATTGCTACAAACATGGCAGGTAGAGGTACAGATATTAAACTAGGCCCTGGTGTGAAAGATGCGGGTGGATTGGCTATCATTGGTACTGAACGCCACGAAAGCCGTCGTGTAGATAGACAGCTACGTGGTCGTGCTGGTCGTCAGGGTGATCCTGGTTCTTCTTTATTCTTTGTATCTATGGAAGACGACTTAATGCGTATGTTCGGAAGTGAGCGTATTGCAAAAGTGATGGATCGTTTTGGATACAAAGAAGGCGAAGTAATTCAGCACAGCATGCTGACTAACTCTATTGAAAGAGCACAGCGTAAGGTAGAAGAAAACAACTTTGGTATTCGTAAGCGCTTGTTGGAGTATGATGATGTCATGAACAAGCAGCGTAATGTAATTTATACGAAGCGAAGCCATGCATTGTTTGGAGAGCGTTTGGCATTGGATATTGACAATGCATTTTATACTGTTGCAGAAGGATTGGTGCAATCGTTCCGTGAGCAAAATGATTTTGAAGGTTTCAGATTGGCAGTGATTGTCAATTTTGGAATTGATACCACCATTACAGCTGAAGAGTTGCAGAGAACATCTGAACAAAAATTAGCAGAGCAGTTGTACCAAGAAGCCGTTCAGAATTATCAGAGAAAGAAGGATGAATTGCGTGCACGTGTGTTGCCTCAGTTCAAACAAATCAGATTACAACAAGGTAACCATATTGAGAATGTAATTGTGCCTTTTAGTGATGGAAGAAGGGTGATGCACATTTTTGCAAGTATGGAGAAAACTTTGTCGAGTGAAGGTGTTGAGATTGGTAATGCATTGGAGAGAAATGTTACATTGGCATTAATTGATGATACATGGAAAGAGCATTTGCGTGCTATGGATGACTTAAAACAAAGTGTTCAAACAGCTACCTACGAACAAAAAGATCCATTGGTAATTTATAAAATGGAAGCATTTGAATTGTTCAGGAAGATGGATGCTGAAGTAAACAGAGAAATTGTACAGTTCTTATGTCATGCTTCAATTCAAGCTGAAGGCGACCAAGCAGCTATGCGACAAGGTGAACGTGCCAAAACTGATCTTAGTAAAATGAAAGCCAACAAAGATGAGATTGATGCGAGAGGGGATGATTATGGCGTATCTGAGAATGATTACTATGATCCAACTCCTGTAAAACATGAACCGGTTAAAGTGGGTCCAAAGATTGGTAGAAATGATCCTTGTCCTTGTGGCAGTGGTAAAAAATATAAATCCTGTCACGGGCGTGACCTGTAAATTTTGCTGCCTATGCAATTAGCATCTTACATAGATCATACTATATTAAAGCCTACAACGCTTATAAGTGAAGTTGATCAACTTTGTGAGGAAGCCAAAACATGGAGCTTTGCAGCAGTATGTGTGCCACCTCATTTTGTGAAAAGAGCAAAAGAACAGTTGGCAGGGTCTTCTGTTAAAGTTGCCACTGTAATTGGATTTCCATTTGGTTACTCAGCTGTAGAATCAAAAATTGCAGAAGTTGTACTTGCTATGGTAGATGGTGCAGATGAGATAGATATGGTTGCACATATTGGTGCTATCAAAAACAACGATTGGCAATACATTGCAAATGAATTGAATCATATTTTACCGTTAATCAGAAAGCAGCATAAAGTATTGAAGGTAATTATTGAAAGTGGCGTGTTGACTAAGGAAGAAATTATACGCTGCTGTGATTTATATGGTGCTGCTGGTATTGATTATTTAAAAACTTCTACAGGTTATGCTGCTGTGGGAGCAAGAGCCGAAGATGTGGCGCTCATGCGCTTGCATTTACCAACAAGTGTGAAGATTAAGGCTTCTGGGGGTATTCGCGATGCTGCATTTGCAAGGGAACTCATTGAAGCGGGAGCTGAAAGATTAGGATGTAGTGCTAGCATTGCCATAGTTTCTGAAAATACAACTACTCCAGGTAGTTCTTCATCTTACTAAACACTTTTTTATGAGGTATTTACTCATTTGTTGTTTGGTTGCTTTTTGTTCAAATGCATTCGCATCTGACACAATTATTGTGCGTCAAGATCCTAGAATGCAAAGTCTTGTAGAGCGACAAGCTATTATCAATAAAAGAAGTGCTTTACTAACCAGCAGTGGATCAGTCAAAGGCTTTCGAGTGCAAGTGGTAAATACCAATAAAAGAGACGATGCAACAAGAGTGAAATCAGAATTGCTTTCCAGATTTCCTGAGCATAAAAGCTATATCATGTTTCAAGCACCTTATTTTAAAGTAAGGATTGGTAACTTTTTGAAACGTGAGGATGCCGAAAAGCTTAGAAAGCAACTCATGCGTTTTTATCCACAAGGAGTTTATGTGGTGGATGATGGCATTGAATATACATTCACCGACGAGCAAGAATTACAATGAGTGAAACACTACAACAAAAAATTAGGCATAGATCCAATGAGCTGTTGAATGATTTCATTGGTATTAGAAGACATTTGCATGCAAACCCCGAGTTAAGTCTTCAGGAAACTGCAACATCTGCCTATGTACAATCTAAATTGAAAGAAATGGATATTCCATTTCAAGTAATGGCTGGTACAGGTGTTGTTGGAATATTGAAGGGGGGTAAACCTTCAGATCGTGTTATTGCATTGCGTGCAGATATGGATGCATTGCCAATACATGAAGAGAACCAAGTGCCTTATGCTTCCACTGTCCCTGGCGTTATGCATGCATGCGGTCACGATGTGCATACGACTATATTATTAGGGGCTGCTAAAATATTAAAAGAGTTTGCATCAGAATGGGAGGGTACTATTAAATTGATTTTTCAATTAGGAGAAGAAAAGAATCCGGGTGGAGCTAGCTTAATGATCAAAGAAGGGGTTTTGGAAAATCCGAAGCCACTGGGCATTATTGGTTTGCATGTTCATCCAGGATTAGAAGTTGGTAAGTTGAGTTTTCGTTCGGGTAGGGTAATGGCTAGTGCAGATGAAATTTATATTACTATCAAGGGTGCAGGTGGACATGCTGCTGCGCCTCATTTAACAGTTGATACTATTTTGGTAGCAAGCCATTTGATTACTTCCTTACAACAAATCATTAGTAGGAATAATAACCCTGTTTCACCATCGGTATTATCCATCTGTTCCATTCAAGGTGGACATACAACCAATGTAATTCCTAGTGAAGTTAAATTAATGGGTACATTCCGTGCAATGGATGAAGCATGGCGATTTAAAGCGCATGATTTAATACGTAAGCAAACAGAATTGTTGGTAACAGCAATGGGTGCTACAGCTGATGTGCATATTGATGTTGGCTATCCAACAGTTGATAACGATCCAGTGCTTAATCAACAAGCTTGGGATTTAGCAAAAGAGATGATGGGTGATGCTCAAGTGGAAGAAACAGAGATGCGCATGGGTGCAGAAGACTTTGGTTTTTACACACAACAAATTCCAGGTTGTTTTTTTCGCTTAGGTGTGCGAAATGAAGCAAAAGGAATAATTCATAATGTTCATACTCCTTTATTTGATATTGATGAAAGTGCTATTGCAATTGGAGTTGCAAATATGGCTTGGTTAGGTGCTAAGGTTAGATTCTAAAAATGAAACTTGACTATGAAAAAAAATAATTCAAAGAGACAGGATGCGTTGGACTATCATGCAAAAGGTAGACCAGGTAAAATTGAAGTAATTCCTACTAAAGAAACAAAATCTCAAAGAGACTTATCGCTTGCATACAGTCCGGGTGTTGCAGAACCTTGTTTAGAAATTGCAGCCAATCCAGAAGATGTATATAAATACACAGCAAAAGGAAATTTAGTAGCTGTTATAAGTAATGGTACTGCGGTGTTAGGACTAGGTGATATTGGTCCAGAAGCAGGTAAGCCAGTTATGGAAGGAAAAGGAGTGTTGTTTAAAGTGTTTGTGGATATTGATGTATTTGATATTGAAATCAATGAAAAAGATCCTGAAAAATTTGTTCAGATTGTAAAAGCATTAGAGCCAACATTTGGAGGTATTAATTTAGAAGATATTAAAGCACCTGAGTGTTTTTACATTGAGAAAAAATTAAAAGAGCAACTTTCTATTCCAATTATGCACGATGATCAGCATGGTACTGCAATTATTAGCGCAGCTGCACTGTTGAATGCCGCAGAATTGCAAAAGAAGAAAATGGATAAGTTGCGCTTGGTCGTTAATGGTGCTGGAGCTGCGGCACTTTCCTGTTTGCACTTGTACATTGAGCTTGGGGTTAAGCGAGAGAATATTTTATTGTTCGATAGTAAAGGCGTTATTCATAAAGGAAGAACAGGAATAGATGAGGGTAAATTATTTTTTGCTACCGAAGAAAGTCATTGGACACTAGAATCTGCATTAAAGAATGCCGATGTTTTTATTGGCCTAAGTGTGGGAAATGTAATTACACCTGCAATGGTTAAGAGCATGGCAAAGAATCCAATTGTATTTGCTATGGCTAATCCAGATCCGGAGATTAGTTATGAAGATGCAATGGGTGCAAGACCTGATGTAATTATGGCAACAGGAAGAAGTGATTATCCTAATCAGGTGAACAACGTGCTTGGATTTCCTTACATATTTAGAGGTGCGCTTGATGTAAGAGCTAAGAAAATTAATGAGGCTATGAAGCTAGCTGCTGTAAGAGCATTAGCAGAGTTAGCTAAAACACCTGTGCCAGATATTGTGAACATGGCCTATAACCAAAAGAATATTTCATTTGGTAATGAATATATTATTCCAAAGCCAGTTGATCCAAGATTATTATCTACAGTGGCTCCAGCAGTTGCAAAAGCTGCTATGGAAAGTGGAGTAGCACAAATAAATATTACTGATTGGAATGCTTATAAAGCTGAACTAGATAAAAGACTTGGACAAGATAATCAGTTGTTGCGCATTATTGGTAGTAAAGCAAGAAAAGAGCCAAAGCGTATTGTATTTGCAGAAGCTGATAATCAGAAAATTTTAAAAGCTGCAAGTATTGTGTATGAGGAAGGAATTGCATATCCAATTTTATTAGGTGATCCAAATAAGATTCAGCAAATAGCAGATTTAAATAATATTGATATTGCAGATATTCCAGTTATAGATCCGCGAAGCCCAGATATGGATGCACAAAGAGAACAGTTCGGTGAACTTTTCTTCAAAAAGCGCCAACGCAAAGGATACAACCAGTATGAAAGTTATAAGATCATGAAAGATCGCAACCATTTTGGTTGTATGATGGTGGAAACAGGACAGGCAGATGCTGTATTATCAGGATTAACAAGAAACTATGCAGAAGCTATTCGTCCTGCTTTACAAATTATTGGAACGGAAGAAGGCGTTCAGAAGATTGCAGGTATGTACCTAATGATTACCAAGAAAGGGCCATTGTTTTTAGCAGATACAACCGTGAATTTTAATCCAACTGCTGAAGAATTAGCCGATATAGCTATGTTGGTGGCCAAGGAAGTACGCAACTTCAACTTAGTTCCTCGCATTGCAATGTTAAGCTTCAGTAATTTCGGGAGCAGTGATGCGCCAGAAGCAAGATTGGTTGCTGAAGCAACTGCCATATTAAAGGCTAAGCAACCTAACTTAATTGTAGATGGTGAAATGCAAGCTAGTTTAGCGTTTAATAAAGAGATTCTAAAAGATAACTATCCTTTCAGCGATTTAGTTGATCAAGATGTGAATGTGCTCATTTTTCCTAATCTAACTGCTGGTAATGTTGCTTACAATCTTTTAAAAGATGTTGGAGGTGACGATGCAATTGGTCCAGTACTTCTTGGAATGAAAAAGCCAGTACATGTTTTACAACTAGGAAGTTCAGTTCGAAATATTGTAAATATGTCGCTTATTGCAGTAATTGATGCACAGACAAAACAACATAAGAATATTGAGGAAGAAGTGCAGAGAAGTAAATGGTGGCAAAAGCTAAAGAAAAAGAAGAGATAACTATCTTTAAGCACGAATAAGAATAACCATGCTATTTTTTCAACACTTTGGTGCCTTTTTAATCATGTTGCGGGGAATGTTCAGACGTCCTGAGAATCACCGTATGTATTGGAAAGAGCTTATGCACCAATGTGTTGAAATTGGCTATGGTGCATTGCCAATAGTATTGATCATATCTTTCTTTTTAGGAGCGGTAACTACAGTTCAAACAGCGTATCAATTAGTGAGTCCTCTTGTGCCAAAGCAAACAATTGCACAAATTGTTCGTGATAGTGTGATTTTAGAATTATCACCAACAGTTGTAAGTATTGTTCTTGCAGGTGTTGTTGGTAGTAAAATTGCAAGTGAACTTGGCAATATGCGTATTACCGAACAAATTGACGCATTAGAAATAATGGGCATTAACACAAAAAGTTTTTTAATAATGCCTAAAATTCTTGGATCACTTATTATTGTTCCATGTTTGATTGTTATTTCAGCTGTTGTTGCCATTTGGGGTGGTAGAATTGCGGGAGAAGCTGCAGGTATTTTGGCAAATGAAATTTATGATGCAGGCCTGCGTCAGAATTTGAATTTGTATAATATCAATTTTGCTCTATATAAGGCATACACATTTGCTTTTATCATTAGTAGTGTGCCAGCATATTATGGTTATCATGTAAAGGGTGGAGCACTTGAAATTGGTAGGTCTAGTACGAGTGCTGTTGTTGTAAGTTGTATTTTAATTTTATTGGCAGATTATGTTTTAGCCGCATTACTTTTATAGAATTTGAATGTATGGTTGATTTGGATTAACTTGTATAAAATCAACTAAGAAATGCATACAGGGTTTGATATATTCAGTAAAAGAATTCAATCTCGTTGGACCTCTAATTTATTTTTTCTGTTCAAGCTGCCCATGGCTTTTTTCTCTGGTTTGAAGGTTGTTCAAATTTCAAGAGAGTCTTGTGCTGTTTCTATTCGTTATAAATGGATAAATCAAAACCCATTTCAATCGGTCTATTTTGCCGCTCAGTTGATGGCTGCAGAATTGTCAACAGGAGCATTAGCATTTGGTCAACTATACCAAAGAAAGCCTTCAGTTAGTATGTTGGTATTAAGTAATCGTTCACTGTTTCATAAAAAAGTAAAAGGGAAGCTAACGTTCACGTGTTCCGACGGTGGAATTATTGAGAACGCTATTCAAAAAACAATTGAGACCGGAGAACCAGTAACAGTTGAATGTTATGCTGCTGGTATGACAGAGGACGGGGTTTTAGCAACAGAGTGTTGGTTCACTTGGACTTTCAGAGCTAAAAAATAATACCTATGCATATATCATTTCATGGAGCAGCCAAGATGGTTACAGGAAGTAAGCATATTCTTCATTTAGATGATGGAAGAAAAATTTTACTTGATTGTGGTATGTTTCAAGGAATGGGTAAGCAAACCATTGATCTAAATAGCGATTGGGGATTCGATCCAGCATCAATTGATGCAGTTATTTTATCACATGCGCATATTGACCATTCTGGCTTATTACCTAAGTTGTATAAAGATGGATATCGAGGACCTATTTATTGCACTCCAGCAACTGCAGCTTTAGCATCCGTTCTTTTGGAAGATAGCGCTCAGATACAACGCGATGATGCTCGATTTTATAACAAACGAAGAGCTAAACAAGGCTTGCCACCTGTTGAGCCGCTGTATGGAGTTGAAGATGCTTTATCAACTGCCGCTCAGTTTGTAGAACATGAATATGATAAAGAGTTTCAGGTATTAGATGGAGTAACATGTTTGTTTTCTGACGCAGGTCATATTATTGGGAGTGCCTCTATACATTTATCTGTTCAAACTAATGCAGGAAATAGAAGAGTAACATTTAGCGGGGATATTGGTAGGTATAGAGACGATATTTTAAGATCTCCTGCTCCGTTTAGTCAGGCTGATTATATAATTGTAGAAAGTACCTATGGTAATTCGTTACACGATGAAGTGCATGGAACAGTTGAGCAATTGTATAATTGGATTGAAAGAACTTGCATTCAAAAAAAGGGGAAGCTCATTATACCTGCGTTTAGTGTGGGTAGAACACAGGCATTGTTACTCGCTTTAAACCAACTCGATTTAGAGAACAGATTACATGGTATTTCAGTTATAGTTGATAGTCCCTTGAGTAAAGAGTCAACTGCTATTATTAAGCAATATCCTCAGTATTATAATAAGCGGTTGCGAAAATTGTTATTAGAAGATGAAGATCCATTTGATTTCAAAGGGCTTCGATTTACTGAAAACAGTGATGAGAGTAAGGCGTTGAATGATTTACAAGAGCCTATGATAATTATTTCTGCAAGTGGTATGGCAGATGCGGGAAGGATTAAGCATCATATTATGAATAATATTCGTAATGCGAATAATACTATTTTAATAGTTGGGTATTGTGAGCCTAATTCTTTAGGTGGCAAACTTATGCGAGGCGAAAAAGAAGTGAAAATATTTGGAGATGTATATCAGGTTTCTGCCGAAGTAGGGGTGATGCGAGCAATGAGTGCGCATGGTGATTATGATGATTTGATGCAGTGGTTGGGCTGTCAGCACATTCCTTCAGTAAAAGAATTGTTTTTAGTTCATGGAGAAGAAGAAGTTATGCTGGATTTTTATATGCGATTGAAGCGCAAAGGATTTCATGTTACAATACCCTCTTTGCATGCTCACTACAACTTAAATGATTGATGAAAGGATATGCCTTTTGTAGACATACATGGAAGCAGTTTTTATTATGAGGAATCTGGAAAGGGTGAACAGGTCATATTTTGTGCACATGCTTTCTTGTTCAATTCGACTATGTATGATAATTTGATCAAATTATTGGGCACTGATTATAGATTTATTGCTTATGATCATCACTTTCATGGCAGAACAATTTCACATTCTACAAAGATTAACTTTGAAACTTGGGTTGAAGAAATTGCTCTTTTAGTTAAAACTTTAGCTCCAGGCAAATCAGTTACTTTTATTGGATCTTCTTTAGGTGGAATAATTGGTGTGGCATTAGCAGTCAAATTTCCAGACTTAGTATCCCGACTAATTCTTTTGGGGACACCACTCAAAAATGAAACATTCATTGAAAGTATACCAATAAGGCTATTTAAATTCTTCTTGCCTATTATTGGATTTAAGCCTTTTATAAAAGGACTTACCTTACAATACTTTGGAAAAAGTTTTAGAAATGATCCAATGAATGAAGCCGAAATATCTTATTGGATGAGGACTGCTATGGAAAATTCAACTCGCGATATCCCTTTAATGATTTCTGCCATGTTGAAAAGGAATGATTATTCTAAAGGTATAGATAAAATTGGCCAAGTTTGTATAATCTATGGAGATGAGGATTCTGCTGTTTCAAGAGATCGTATTAAAAGTTTATCAGCTCAAATCAACAGAAACGTTCTTCATGTTCTAGAAGGAGTTGGTCATCTTCCTGCGATTGAGCAGCCACAACTTGTAGCTCCGCTGATTCAGTCTTTTTTAAAAGCTTCCAATTAGACTGTAATGTTTACATTTTTATAACACTGAGAATTGTGATGAAGAGAACAGCAAGTACAATTATTAATGCTGCAAGCATGATTATTACAGTTTGTATTTGCATGAATACTTTTAAGCCAGAGAAGCCCTCACTAAGTAGATCTGGATTACTGGTGTTAAGTGCTTTATCAATTTTTTGTCCTCCCCAAAATAAATAACCATATAATACCGCATACAACACTAGTTGCAATACTGCAATTGCAATAGCTCCTTTATCTAATAATATTGCTTGAAGCAATGAAACAATCCCGTCAGCTATGCCAATAATTCCAAGGATTTTAGACCATTGAACTATACTTTTTAGCGTTTGATAAAAACGGAAATCAATTTGTAAGGTATCTTTTTGTTGTATTTCCATGATTATTTAATTAAGAATGTTAGTGAGGTAAATAATAGACCAATTCCAGAGAGAATAGCGCTTATCATTAAAAATAATTTCAAGTAGTTGAAACCTTCTAAAAGGTAAGATTCGTCATTATTTTTGAAGGATAGCTGTATGTTCTTTGCGCTTTTAAATAAAAGTCGCGTTATTAGAAAAGTGCCAATTCCAATAATTGTAATGATGATTATTCCACTTGTCACAAATAGATTTGAATTTTTGTCTAGCATCTCAACTACACTTGCATCAATATCAAGACTCATTTCTTCTTTATTCTCACGAATCACTTTCATCATAGGTTTTAACCCAAAGGATACGAAAACGATTACTGTTCCAAGTAAACTGATTAATAAGTAAAAGAAGATTTTACTCCATTTAGCAAACTCAAGTAAATGAAACCTTGCTGAATTGGAAACTTCAATTGGCTCATTTTCTATATGCATAATTCTAATATTTCTTGAAAATTACTAAATAGCTGCATTTGTAATGTATTTTATCACCAGGAGTTGTAAGAAGTTAATTCTTATAGTCAGCATTTTGTCCATTTTATGGCTTTTTAAGAAATTTTTCAAGAAATTTATGTCATTTCCCAGTGAATTGCATCCTGTATGTAATTCAGCTAAAAGCAACTATATGAAAAGAATCATTCTTGTGGTATTCAGTCTTGTTTTACTGTCAGCCAGTGCATGGTCTCAGCGGAAAATGGCTTTTATGGTGGCAATTGGTAAGTACCCTCCAGGTGGAAGATGGGGTAATTTGAGCTCTGCCAATGATATGTATTACATTAAACAGGCATTACTCAAGAATGGCTTTTTAGAAGCCAACATGGATAGCTTAAAAGACGAGCAGGCTACAAAAGCTGCAATAGTTGCAAGGTTAGATGCTTTTATAGAAAAGCTAAAAGATGGTGATATTGTTTACTTTCATTTTTCTGGCCATGGTCAGCAAATAGAGGATGATAATGGTGATGAGGTAGATGGATACGATGAGGCTTTGGTGCCATACGATGCAAAAGCTATGTATGATGTGGTTACTTATAAAGGTCAAAACCATCTTCGAGACGATTTATTAAACGAAAAATTTACAAGAATTAGAGAGCGCATTGGTAAAAATGGAAGTTTTATTGTTTTAATTGATGCTTGTCATTCAGGAACTGCTTCAAGGGGGACAGAATACAGAGTGAGTAGGGGTTTACCATCTCCATTTCAAAGTCCAGGATACAAACCCAAGGAGCAACTTAAAATTGGAGGTAGTTCTGCACGAGAATTAGGTTTTTTAAATCCCTCTTCGGTTAATTTGGGTAATATGATTGTTATAAGTGCATCTAGTCCAAGTCAAGTGAATTATGAAACAAAAGATGCGAATAATGTTGGAGTAGGTTCATTGTCATTTGCTTTTGCAAAGGCAATTAGTAATTTGAAAGAAGGTGAAAACTATTCTTTATTGTTTGAAAAAATTCGAGCGCAAATTCAAGCTGATATTCCTACCCAAGTTCCAATGATTGAGGGCAATACCGATCAATTAATTTTCAATGGATCTTATTCACCTAAAATGGAATTACTTACATCCCAAAGATGGTTGCATGATAGTGCCTTTACTGTAAATATTGGGTACATGCAAGGTATAGGTAATGGAAGCACGGTTAAAATACTTGATGCTTCAAAACAGGTAATAACTACTGGTGTTATTCAGCAAGCAAATCCTTTTCAGAGTATTTGTGTTGCTGCAAAAGCACTTGACAAGCAGCAGGTTTATATTGTTGAGTTGGATGCAGTTCAATATGGAAGTTTTTCTGCAACAGTTTTTATACCTAATGTAGCACCGAAAGAAACAAAGTTGGTTGAGCTGGTGAATCAATTGAAGCAGAAAGTGAAAGATTATCCATTCTTACAAATGTCTGAGAATGCAGATATGATGATAGAAGTAAAATGGGTAGATATGCAAACAAGAATGATACGTTTAGTTGATATGTTTGATAGCACTAGGTATGTCAAAACCTATACAGGGAACGCTGCATTGACAGATGATGATTGGAAATTCTTTATGGAAGGAATTAAGCGATTGGCGCGTGTAAAATATTTCAGAAATATTCAGGATGGCGGTGCTTTGGCGCAGGGTGTAAAAATGGAGGTTATTCCAAGGTCTAAACCTCAAGAAGCAGGTGATTTATTGATGAAACCCTTAGATCTATTTGATTTAAGAATAACTAATAACAGTCCATTTGGTGTTTACTTTACCTTAGTAAATATCATGCCCAATAATGATGTAAAGGTTTTATTGCCTGATGAATTTGAAGAGCCGCAAGACTATTTTCTTCGTCCGGGTGAAAGCAGGGTTATTGAAGAGGTTCAAGTAGATGAGGATACGCCAGAAGGGAAAGAGTTTTTCAAATTAATTCTTTCTCGATCACCAATGGATTTACGTGGTGTGTTAAATCGAAAGAAGACAAGAAGTGCGGGTGGCAATATGCAAACATTTGAGCAAGTGATGGATGATATGTTTTCAGAATCGGTGGGTCAAAAAAATACTAGGTCATCTATGAGTAAAATGAAATTAGATGAAGTAGGTATAGTAACTACTGGATTTATCATTGAAAGAAAAAAGTAAAAGTGACGCAAGCAGATTCCCTCAATTAATGGGATTCATCAAATGTTACTTTCCCATTATCTAAGTCGTAGTAAGCGCCAATAATTTTTACTTTTTTTGACTCATACATTGATTTTAAGATAGGTGTGGAATTTTTTAGGAGGGTAACGCCATGTTGAATATTTGCACGCACAGCTAGATCGGGATTGGATGTTAGGCTATCTAGAATGTCTTTCTGTTCCTGCTCTTTTGATAAATAGTCAATGATGTTTTGGATATGGTCTTTGTGTCTTTCATTGCCACTCGATAAAAATGCTTGTATAGCTCCACAAGATTCATGTCCGAGTACAACAATAAGCTTACATTCAAGATGCTCAACTGCATATTCCACGCTTCCTAATTCATAATCACCTATTACATTTCCTGCAGTTCTAATAGTAAATATGTCGCCTAGGCCTTGATCAAAAATGAGTTCAGGCGGAATTCTAGAGTCGGAGCAACTTACTACGGTAACAAAAGGATGTTGCGCTTTTTTGATTTCTTTGATTCTTGCCAGGCTCTCGTCAGGATGAATGGAATGTCCTTTCATAAATCGTTCATTCCCTTCTTTTAGTTTATCTAATGGCGATGCGTTTGCGTTGTATTTTAAGGTTGGATCTTGGTTACATCCGAGCAAGCCTATTAAAATGATTAGAAGAAGTCGCATAAATTAATGTATTTGTTGCACATTGACTGATTGAATATTGATTAGTTCCAACTCAATATGTCGGTCGTGGGCTTTGTTATGGAATTCGCTTATAATTTCTAATATATCATGATCAATGAAAGTGCTGTTACTACCATTAATCACTAGTTTACTATAGTTAGGGATTATATCCAAGGTCTTTTTAAGGTTGACTTTATTCAGAAAAGTTACATTGCTATGTAATTGAATCGTGTAATGGTCAATACCCAACATATGTTTTTTTGTAATTGTAAATTCCTCTTTGGAGTTATTGCGCACAATAAAATAAACAGCAATCAGTAATCCAATTGCAACACCAATTAGAAGATCAGTTAATAAAATGATGCTTATAGTGCAAATGAAAGGAATGAATTGCTTCCAACCTAAGTTCCACATATGTTTGTACAGTTGCGGTTTTGTTAAGTTGTAACCTGTCATTATAAGAATAGCACATAGGGAGGCATATGGAATTTTATTTAGTACAAATGGGATGGTAAGTACTGCAACTAATAATAAAATACCATGAGTTAATGATGATAACTTTGTTTTGCCACCAGCATCTACATTCGCTGCACCTCTAACAACTACTGCAGTGAGCGGGATAGCGCCTAATAATCCACAAGTTATGTTGCCAATACCTTGAGCAACCAATTCCCTATTCATAGGAGTAATTCTATTGCGTTTATCAAGTTTATCGATCGCTTCTACGCATAACAGCGTTTCAAGTGAAGCAAGCATACCAATAGTGATACCAAGTTTCCAGATTTCTAGGTTAGAAAAGAGTAGATTGAATTTTGGAAAAATGATTTCATTGAAAATATTTGCTGGAATGAATACAAGTTGAGATGACTTGAAGTTAAGCTGAGTAGAAAAATTTTCTAGAACTAAAGAAGCAAGAATTCCCAAAGAAACAATCAGTAAAGCAGGTGGAATAAGCTTCAACTTTTTCTTTTGTAATAGAATCAAGAGTGCAATTGAAACAATTGTTAACAAGGATGGTGTGGTACTGACTTGTTTTGATAGTTGGCTGATATTGTCAAAAAAGTTTTCCGCAGTAAAAAGTTGCAGGAATTGCGTTGACCAAAAATCTGCATCTTCATATCCAATACTTAGTGGGATTTGCTTTGCAATCAAAATAATACCAATAGCTGCCAGCATTCCTTTAATGACAGAAGAAGGGAAGTAATTACCAATGACCCCTAATTTTAGAATACCTAAAATAAGTTGGAACAATCCTGCAATCATAACAGAGAGCAGAAAGACAGCATAATCTCCAAGCGAGGCAATGGAAGCTGCTACAAGGGTGGTTAATCCCGCTGCAGGTCCCGATACAGAAAGTTGAGATCCACTAATTAAGGAAACAACAATTCCGCCTATTATGCCAGAAAGCAATCCTGCATAAAGAGGAGCTCCAGATGCAAGGGCAATACCTAAGCAAAGCGGTAGTGCAACCAAAAAAACTGAAATGCCGGCAGTAAAATCGTATTTCAGCCAAATGATTCTATAATATTTCAGCGCTCTTCTCAATGCACAATATTAATGAGTGCATTGGAATTGAAATATGATTTTTACTTGCTTTTTTAATTTTCTTCAACATATTCTAATATGTCCGCTGGTTGGCAGTTAAGCGCTTTACATATAGCTTCAAGAGTGCTAAAACGGATTGCCTTTGCTTTTCCTGTTTTTAGGATTGAAAGATTTGATAATGTAAGCTCTACTTTCTCGGAAAGTTCATTAAGCGACATTTTTCGTTTTGCCATCATCACATCAAGGTTTACTACAATTGGCATATTAAACAGTTAAATCGTTTTCAGATTGTAGTTCAATTCCACGCTTGAAAATGAGAGAAATCGAAAATAAGATTGCTGACATGACTAAAAAAGTGCCATTATCTTCAAAGTACCTTGCAGCAACGCCAAAATTGTATTGGTGGGTCGTTAGTTTTTTGATCAACTCAATACTTACAAAGCTGATGATGCCCACTAGAAACGTGAAGTAAGTGGTCCTTGAAATTTTTTCTGAAACTTCTTTGCTGAAAGGTTTGAATAAGTTCAAAACCTTGAACAAGCTCAGGATAATATAAAATACATAAGCCTTTAGCCCAGATACTGCAATGATAAATATAAATGTGAGGCTATATAACAACATACTCTGGGTATATAGTTCAGATAGATTTAGACCAAGATGAAGGTTATTCGTTGCAATAGGTTTGAATAGGCTATACACATAATTAAATAATAGTGCGCCTGTTTGAATGCAATAGCCAGCAAATATGAGCCAGCAGATGGTTTGGATTAATTTCCAGACGAAGTCATTTTTCTTTGTCATAGTTGGTTGTGCTTTTGTGGCACAAAACTATAAATATTTATTGAAAAACAATAAAAAATATTTAAAATTCAAAAAAATCCATCTCGTCTCTTCTTTTTTATGAGCGCAGTGAGTTGAAAGTTGCGAAACTTATGATGTTAGGGTAAAGAATTAGGGAAGTAAGGCTGGACTAATTAATTCTACTCCAACTATTTCCAAAGACATCTTTAAAAAAAACAATACCAAATTCCTTATCGAACCACACCTCATTAACGGTATAGCGATAGCTATAAATAGGGTCAATAAAAACAGCGTTGTTTCCGGAATGGATAATTGATACCTTATTAAAAGTTCTCACAGCGTTAGTGAAAGTTACAAATTGGATTGGCTCATAATAATTGGGATAAGGAATGTAGGGGGAGGTCCACTCGTCTGTGATTGATGGTTTTGCGTTAAAATCGGCTATGCCTCCACCACCTCTAAGAGTTGCATGAGCTACAGTATTATTTGGAGGAATGTTTCTTCGATCGATTTCTTTGGGCAGTACCATTTGTTTTGTAAACGTTGTGGTTAATGGCGAATTAGGGAATGGAGGAATGGTATCGGTTCGTACTAGATAGATACTTGATACATCATAGCTATAAAAAGTTTTACAGTAACCAGTATTCCAGTTACAATCGCGCACAGATTCTTTTAAGTGATCTATTTTAAAAATTCTAAATGAACGGATTGTTCCATTGGATCCCTGGTAATGAATGGTGTCATTTAGTTTCAGTCCAGATAATATTTCTTTCCCAACTAAATCGAATGAGAAATAAGGAGGCTGTTCTGTGTCTTTTTGGCAAGAAATGAGCGTTTGGAAAAATAGTATAATAATGAGGTAACGCATGACATGCGCCTATTGGTGTAAAGTTACGAATTTATAGGAGATTGGTAAGGCATTGGATTTTAATCTAGTTATGGTTTCAACAATTTATTCGGTTCTCTTCAGAATGTGTTTGGTGTGGGGGTTAAATTGATGGCTACTTTGTAAAATCATGATTATCAACTTAATTGCATAAAAATAAGAGCGCCTGAATTAGGTGCTCTGAGGTCTGGAAGACAGGATTACCTCCGGTCATCCTTTTATGGGGGGGCTAATACAAATTAGCCTTGAAGGCTTCGCCTTC
>CAZTTO010000008.1:51397-102104 GCA_964616465.1 uncultured Hydrotalea sp.
CTTGCTTATATCGTTCGCGCACAAAAAAGCCCTGGCTATCGCCAAGGCTAATCTGAATGTCGGGAAGACAGGATTACCTTCGGTCATCCTTTTATGGGGGGGCTAATACAAATTAGCCTTGAAGGCTTCGCCTTCTTTGGCATTTTTGCACGCTCACTTTTATAAGCTTGCTTATATCGTTCGCGCACAAAAAAGCCCTGGCTATCGCCAAGGCTAATCTGTATGTCGGGAAGACAGGATTCGAACCTGCGACCCCCTGGTCCCAAACCAGGTGCGCTACCGGCCTGCGCTACTTCCCGTTCCGTTTTGGGAGTGCAAATATAGGTATTCGCCCGATTTTGCCAAGTTTCAATATTTTTTATAACCCTTTTATGTAAAAAAATGCGCATTTGCATCCTTGATTCAAAGAAGAATCTTTTTAAATAAACAAAAAATTGCCAAATGGCTTAATTTCAATCATCTTAAAAATCAACCAAGTATGAAAAAGCTTTTGCTTGCCTTCGGGGCACTGCTGACAATTGCTATAGGCGTAAATGCACAGCAAAAAAAACAAACAGGTATTCCATTTGCAAAAGGAATGGCTCCGTGTAGTACTGTAGATCCACCAAAAAACTTTTTATTGGATACCACAGATCTTAAGACAGGTCGTGGACTGGCTGATAATTTTTATTTGTGGGATGTAGGTTCTATTCTTTATGTAAAAATTTGGAATGGTAGTCCTCAAATGCGTCAAATGATTCAAGCTTATGCCAAAGAATGGGAAAAATATGCCAATATTAAGTTTCAGTTTGTAGAAACTGGTGATGCGCATATTCGTGTACTTCTCGATAACAAAGGTGGTAACAACTCTAGAATAGGTATTCAGGCACTTTCTGTTCCTCAAGACCAAAAGACAATGAATTTGGATACAACCACATTTAGAACTGCTGCATATACTTATACAGCAATTGTTCATGAATTTGGTCACGCTATTGGTTTATTACATGAGCATAGCAGTCCTATTTCTGGCATTAAGTGGAACAAAGACTATGTGTATGCAGAATTGAAGCGTACCAATGGTTGGGATAGAGATGCAGTTGATTGGAACTTATTTAAAACTGTGAATCAGTTTTACACTAATGGAACTACGTATGATCGTTATTCAATTATGCACTATCCAATTATGCCAGGTTGGACTACAAATAGCTATGTGGTTAATTGGAATAATGCAATTTCTGAGGGGGATAAAAATTTAATGCGTATTTTATATCCAGCAAGTGGAGCAAGAAGTACAGAAGTTCCAAGATTGTATGTTACAAATCCACAAGAACCTGTTACGCTTTTAAATGTTGCCAAAATGGGGGTTAGTATTTTTCCTAGATTCCATATTTCAAGTAATATTAATACAAGTGCATTTGTAGTTGCTTATGTGTACGATGAATTTAATCGTCCTGTAACTTACACTGATGCTACTGGAAAGAGTATGATTTTATGTACTTATATGTCTGTTAATTTAGAGGGCAATAAAAAGTATACTGTAAATAATGGAACAGCTCGCGACTTTGAATTGTTTATACCTCAAGCAGAGATACTCAAGTATGTACCAAATGGTGCTGTAAAAATTTCTGTTCAAGTTTTGGTTTCAGCTAATAATGAATTGAAGAACTTTTATGTGTCTGAACTAAAATCTATGGTGGCTAAATAATTTTTCAAATAAAATTGTATACATCGCCTGCGAAAATTATTTCGTGGGCGATTTTTTTTGATATAGAATCGAATTGGAAAGCGCAACTGAAATGACTGCAGCGAAAATGCCTGCGCCTAAGTCGATTGGAAAATGTTGGGCTAAGTAAACTCTAGAGTATGCAATTAGTGATGTTAGAATAAAACCAAATACTAGCCAGTATTTAGAAGGGTGAATGATTAAGATAAGCAAATAAGCTGCAAAAGCAGTTGCTGTATGTCCAGATGGAAAACTGTTGATTTGATGTACTTCAACACCCGCGACCTGATGAATAAATGCGTCTGTTATAGCTTTAGTAGGACGAGGAGCACCATTAAAAAGAAATAATTTGGCACCTTGTGTAATAATTGTTGAGAAGACTGCTGTTAGAATTATCAGTCTCCAAAAACTTTTGTGTTTCCAAAGTATCCATATAAACAAAGGAATAAAAATTGCGCCATCCCCTAAATGAGTAATGTATTTAAAGAAAAAGTCAGCCATTTTTCCTCCATTGCCATTTGCCCATAAGAAGCATTCATTTTTCCCATATATGGTACTAACTAATATCAGCAGTGCACCAAGAATTGAGGAAGCGATGAAACCTTTTTTTGAAATTGAATGGAGTGATGATAGCATCATAACTCAAAAATAAGCGGTAAATATCGAAATGAAAAAAGGGGAAGTAATTCACTTCCCCTCGCTTGCTCAGCTAACCCCTGCTAATTCGAGGCTTTTCTTTTGAATTTTCTTCAATTCTACTTCTTCAATAATGGGCTGTGGCGCAAGTATCAAAGAAATATTTTGTTCTTTCCACCAAGTTTTGTCTTTCAAATGACTAACATGTATCACACCAATTAAGTACTTTCTTGTTTCATGGGCATGCCATTCTTCAATCCACTCAAAATTTTCTTTAGGAATATGATCCCATTCTTCAAAGCTTAGGTAAACTTTTAGATAGTAATCGTTCGACAGCACATTGGGTTGGTGTTGGTATCTTTTTTTGTATTCATATCGGTAATCGTAGCGTAATGCTGCAATATCACTTAGTACAGCAGAAGCTGTTGGGAAGCTTCCTGCTCCTTTACCGTAGAAAAATTGTTTATCTGAAAATCCACTTTCAATAACAACACCATTATATTCGTTTTTGACAAATGCCAAATGATCTTCTTTTTTCACAAATTGAGGAAGTACAAATGCGGCAATACCGCCATCTCTCAATTTAGTTGCTTGCGCAACCAACTTAATTTCTTGTTGTTTTTCCTTAGCAACCAATGCATCGCTTAATTGAATTTGTTGTATACCACTAAAAAGAATTTCATTCGGATTAGCAACTATACCATAAGCATGGTTCAATAATATAATCCATTTAAATAAAGCGTCGTAGCCTTCTACATCTAACTTAGGGTCGGCTTCTGCAAATCCAAGTTGCTGTGCTTGTAGTACTGCATCTTGAAATCGAATGTTTTCCTCAAACATTTTTGTGAGGATATAATTTGTTGAACCATTTACAATTGCTTTAATAGCATGCAGTAAATCGTTGTCGTAATATTCTTCTAAATTTCTAATGACAGGTATAGAAGCACATGCAGATGCTTCGCAGAGAAAAGGAAGTCCGGTTTTTTGTTGCAGTTCAAGAATTTCCGGCAAATGTTCTGCAATCATTTTTTTACTTGCACTAACTACAGCTTTACCTTGTAGCATAGCTGTTTGTATGATTTCAAAAGCAGGTTGACTTTCATTAATTACTTCAACTACCACATTAATTTCAGGATCGAATAAAATATCTTCTTTATTAGTTGTAAAAAGCTCTGCGGGTGCATTTCTTTTTTTGCTTGGATCTTTAATACATACTTTTTTGATAGTTGCTTTTAAAGAAGGTGTTTGGTGTAACACGCGATAGAGACCTTCACCTACCACGCCAAAGCCAAATAGACCAATTTTTAGTTGTTTACCTGATGACATAATTTGTTTGCTTGTTATGTTTAAAATTCTTTTTTAATAGAAATTGTTGAACCAAGGAGGTGATTTTTTCATATTCCAACAAGAAGCCATCATGTCCGTAATTAGATGATATAATGGCCAATTCTGCTTCTGGAATATGTTCTGCAATAAATTCCTGTTCAGATGGAGGAAAAAGAATATCTGAACTAATTCCAATAATTAAAGCTTTTGCTGTAATAGTTGAAAGCACTTCTTCTATTGTTCCTCTATCTCTACCAATGTTATGTTGATCCATTGCAAGAGTTAAGGCATAGTAACTAAAGGCGTTAAAACGTTTAGCCAGTTTATTTCCTTGGTGACGTTGATACGTACTTCCATCTTTATTCTCACTTGGGATGTATGTACGTTGGTACATTTGGTAATTTCGATAACTCAGTAAAGCAATGCTTCTTGCTACTTTTAATCCATTTAATCCAGCACTTGCATCATTTGTTTTCCAAGTAGGATCTTGTTCAATGGCCCATCTTTGACTTTCGTTGAAAGCAATTCCCCATTGGCTATGTACTGCATTGGTGGCAAGCAGAACAATTCTTTGAATTTGATTTGGAAACATGACTGCCCATTCAAGCAATTGTTGTCCACCCATAGATCCACCAAGTGCCAAATGAATTTGGTGAATATCTAAATGCTTTTTTAATAATTGATATGCCCTCACCATATCGCGCACAGAGCATTCTGGAAAATTGTGGTAATAAGGTTTATTAGAATCAGACTCAATGTCCAATGCATTGCTAGAACCATAGCAACTTCCAAGCATATTTACACAAATAATAAAATGCTGTTGTGGATTTATAAGCTTAGAGTGCCCTACTAGTCCGTCCCACCATTCTGCTGGATTGCTATTAGCGGTTAAGGCGTGAAAAATCCATACAATATTAGATTTATGTTCATTCATTTCTCCCCATGTATGGTAAGCCAATTTTAGGTTAGAAAGCGACTTACCGTTTTCTAGTTGAAAGGGTTGATTATGTATAAACAGATGTTGCTTCATGGTAGAAAAGCCTGCCGGCGAAGCCGGCAGGGGAATGGTTTAGTTAAGTAGTAAGTCTTTTGAAAAGACTTTTTCAAATGCTTGTTCAAAATCGGCTTTTATATCTTCTATATGTTCAATGCCAACACTAATTCTAATTTGATTAGGTGCAACACCACTTGCAATTTGTTCTTCTTCAGAAAGTTGCTCGTGGGTGGTTGATGCAGGATGAATAGCAAGGGTTTTTGCGTCACCCACATTCGCCAAATGGCTCACTAATTTTAATGAATCAATAAATTCTGCTGCATTTTCTTTTCCTCCATTAATTCCAAAACTTAGGACGCCTCCGTATCCATTTGGAAAATACTTGTTTGCAAGTGTATGGTATTGACTTGATTTTAAACCTGGGTATAAAACAAATTCAACTAGTTCATGTTGCTCCAGCCATTGTGCGAGCGCAAGGGCATTATCAACATGTCTCTGAACTCTTAATGAGAGTGTTTCAATACCTTGAAGTAATAAGAATGAGTTAAATGGACTTTGAGAAGCACCAAAATCTCTTAGGCCTTCAACTCTAGCTCTTATTGCAAATGCAATGTTTGGTAGACCAAGTGGATTGCCTTCTCCAAATACATCCCAAAATTTTAAACCATGATAGCCTTCTGAAGGCTCAGTGAATTGAGGGAATTTGCCGTTGCCCCAATTATAATTTCCTCCATCAATAATTACACCTCCAATTGAAGTGCCATGGCCGCCAATCCATTTCGTAGCAGAAGATACCACCACATTAGCCCCCCATTTAATGGGTTGGAATAAATATCCGCCAGCTCCAAAAGTGTTATCTACAATTAATGGTAGGTCGTACTCTTTAGCTAGTGCTACAAATTTTTCAAAATCAGGTACATTTAAACGTGGATTACCAATGGTTTCAAGATAAATAGCTTTTGTGTTTTTATCAATGAGTGGCACAAAACTTTCTACATCATCGCCGTTGGCAAATCTTGCTTCTATACCCAATCTTTTGAACGCAACTTTGAACTGGTTGTAGGTTCCACCATAGAGGAAAGATGTAGAAATAAAGTTGTCGCCTGATTGTAAAATGTTATTCAAAGCTAAGAACTGTGCTGCTTGTCCAGATGCAGTGGCTAGCGCAGCTACACCACCTTCTAATGCTGCAATCCTTTGTTCGAAAATGTCGGTGGTTGGATTCATGATTCTGGTATAGATGTTTCCAAATTCCTTTAATCCAAACAGATTAGCAGCATGAGCTGAATTTTTAAATCCATAAGAGGTTGTTTGGTAAATAGGAACCGCCCTGGAGTTGGTTGCTGGGTCAATTTGCTGTCCAGCATGCAATTGAAGTGTTTCAAAATGAAGCTTGCTCATAATTTTAATTTTAATAATGAATGGCTTCTTTTAAAACTTATCAGTAGACAGAGGATGGCTTACCAGTAAACTTCATTATTTGGCTAGCTACAAATAAAAAAGCTCATCTGGTAAGTCAGATGAGCTAGTATTTTGATCAAATTGATACGAGCTTTGAAATCTGACTTATCTCTCCCTTCGACTCAGGGATGGAGTTGGCACCTTCTTACGCTCCAAGATCCGTAAGGGTTGCCAAGGCTTCATCGGGCCATTACCCTCTGCCTTTCTTGATAAGTATGTTAAAAGAACTATTGCAAAGCTATCGGGATTTTTTTCATCCAAACAAATTTTTTTATCACTTTTACTAACGGCTGTTCATTTTTAAGCCATATAAAAATCATAGAAATTCAATCTCTACAAGGATTTCCATGTAATTTCGTTCCTCAAATTAATTTTTCTTTATGCCCATATTTACAATTGAATTAACAAATCCAGATTTCACTTTTACTGCAACGGATGCAAGTTCTCAGCAATTCAATATTGATATTCCAGTTGACCAAGGCGGAAATGGAAATGGTGTTCGTCCAATGCAAGCTGTATTAGCAGCTTTGGGTGGATGTAGTGGTGTTGATATTGTTTCCATTTTAAAGAAACAGCGAGAAACATTTACAAGTCTCAAAATTGAAGTGGATGGCGAAAGAGAAACAGGTAAAGAGCCTGCGTTGTGGAAGACGGCTCATGTACGTTATTTATTAACTGGTGATGTACATCCTGATAAAGCTTACAGAGCTGCATCCTTATCAATTGAAAAGTATTGCAGTGTTGCTGAAACACTTCGCAGAGCTGGTGCAGAAATAACTTGGGATATTTATGTAAATGGAGAAGAGGTAAAGCAAGCGATATGAAAAAAAGACATCCTGCCACCGAAGCTGTAAGAATTCAAACTGCAAAAACTGAACAAATGGAGCATAGTACTCCAGTGTTTTTGACAAGTAGTTTTACCTATCATTCAGCAGAAGAAATGGCTGCTGCATTTTCGGACGATAGTTTAGACATTAATATTTATTCTAGATTTTCGAATCCAACAGTAGATGAATTCATTGATAAGGTAGCAGCTTTAGAGTGTGCTGAAGCGGGCGTTGCAACGGGAACAGGTATGGCTGCTGTATTCGCAACATTTATGAGTTTTTTGAAAGCGGGCGATCATATTCTTTCTGCATCAGCCGTTTTTGGATCCACACATACTTTGCTAATAAAGTATTTGCCTAAATGGGGTATAGAAACATCTTATTTTGATATGCGCAAACCTGAATCTGTTGAAGCGTGTATTCGACCAAATACGAAGATGTTATACGTTGAAACGCCCTCTAATCCGGGTTTAGATATCATTGATATTGCTTTCTTGGCAGAGATTTGTAAGGCGAAAAATATTCTTTTAGTTGTTGATAATTGCTTTGCTACACCTGCATTACAGCAACCTATTTTATTGGGCGCCGATTTAGTGGTGCATTCAGCAACAAAATTTATAGATGGACAAGGTAGAGTGCTTGGAGGAGTTGTTGTAGGTAAGAAAGAATTGATACATGAAATGTATCTTTTTATAAGAAACTCAGGTCCATCATTGAGTCCTTTTAATGCTTGGGTTTTATCAAAAAGTTTGGAGACTTTACACATTAGAATGGAGAAGCACAGCGATCAGGCCCTTACCCTTGCTAAACGTTTAGATGGTTATAAAGGAGTTAGTTGGGTGAAGTATCCATTTCTGCCTTCACATCCACATTTTGAAATCGCACAAAAGCAAATGAGTTTAGGTGGAGGGATTCTCACTTTTGAATTATCTGGTGGTATTGCATCTGGAAGGAATTTTTTGAATGCTCTGAAGATGATATCTATGACCAATAATTTGGGTGACAGCAGAACTATTGCTTCTCATCCTGCAAGTACTACTCACTCAAAATTGAGTGAAGAGGAAAGGGCTGCCGTTGGAATTTCTGCAGGCCTCATTCGTTTATCGGTTGGATTAGAGCATGTGGAAGATATTTGGGAAGATATTGCCCAAGCTTTAGATACTTGTTCTTAACAAAAGTGTCAACAGTTTGTTAGAGAATGCGATATGGCCAGCAGAAACAAAAATCAACAGAGCACTAGTACGTTTGAATTAGCTAACCATGCTGATGTGATTGAAGTTATTGGGGCAAGGGAGCATAATTTGAAAAATATTGATTTGCAAATTCCTAAAAATAGCCTTGTTGTATTTACAGGTGTTAGTGGAAGTGGAAAGTCGTCTTTAGCCTTTGATACAATATACCACGAAGGACAGCGCAGATACATGGAGAGCTTTAGTGCCTATGCTCGTCAGTTTATTGGTGATATGGAGCGACCCGATGTTGATAAAATAAGTGGACTGTCTCCAGTGATCTCAATTGAACAAAAGACAACCAATAAGAATCCAAGATCAACAGTTGGTACTGTTACTGAAGTTTATGATTTTCTTCGTTTGTTGTACGCAAGAATTGGTGAGGCTTATAGTTACAACACTGGAAAAAAAATGGTTAAGTTTAGTGAGGAAGAAATTGTTGATAATATTTTCAAAAGATTTAAAGGACAAAAAATTGTTTTATTAGCTCCGCTCATAAGGGGAAGAAAAGGTCATTACAGAGAGTTATTTGAAGAGATTCGAAAGAAAGGATTTTTGAAAGTGAGAGTGGATGGTGAGATCAAAGATTTGATAGCAAAAATGCAAGTCGATCGATTTAAGATACATGATATTGAAGTGGTAGTTGATCGTTTAGCAGTTGAAGAGTCTGATCGTTTGCGAATTAGTCAGAGTGTTCAACAATCTTTGAAACTTGGTAAAGACTTGATGTTCATCGTTGTTCATGGAAAAGCACCAGATAGTCCGGTTGATGCTGTTTATTCTCGTCAGTTGATGTGCGAGGATACTGGTTTGAGCTATGAAGAGCCTTCGCCGAACACATTCTCTTTTAATTCGCCTTATGGGGCTTGTCCGCATTGCAAAGGTTTAGGAACCGTGTATCAGGTTGATATGTCTGCTATTGTACCAGACGATACTGTTTCTATTAAGCAAGGTGGTATTGCACCACTTGGCGAGGAGCGTGAAGCGCAGATATATCAGCAAGCCGCAAAAATTTGTAAAAAGTACAAGGTTAAAACCGACACCGCCATTAAAGATTTGCCGAAAGATTTATATAACCTATTGTTGTTTGGCCTTACTTCTGGTCCTACATCTAATTCGCTTTTAATGCAAGATGATGGTGAGGCTTTTGATGAGAGTTATGGTGAGTTTGAAGGTGTTATTCCAATGATGAAACGTTGGTTTTTAGGTTCTGGATCAACAGAAACGATGCGTGAATGGGTTGAAAAGTTTTTGCAGTTAAGTGATTGTCATGCTTGCGATGGAACTCGACTTAAAAAGGAAAGTAGATGGTTCAAAATTCTTGATCAGCCAATTACTGAATTGAGTAATTGGGATTTGAATCAGTTATTAAAGTGGATCAATTCTGTTCATAAAGAGTTGACTGAGAAACAAAAGGCAATTGCCAAGGATGTGTTGAAAGAAATACAGGAGCGATTGGAATTTTTGTTGCATGTTGGGTTACATTATTTAAGTCTCAATAGACCATCTAGAACATTGAGTGGCGGTGAGAGTCAGCGTATACGATTGGCAACACAGATAGGATCTCAATTACAAGGTATCACGTATATACTTGATGAACCTTCTATTGGATTACATCAGCGCGACAACCATCAACTTATTGAAGCATTAAAGAATTTGAGGGATATAGGAAATAGTGTATTGGTGGTTGAGCATGATAAAGACATTATGCTTGCTGCTGATTATTTAATTGATATTGGTCCGAAAGCCGGGAAGCATGGCGGAAAAATTGTTGCGCAAGGACATCCCAAAGATGTATTGAAGTCGGGTTCGGAAACTGCTGATTATTTATTAGGAAAGAAGAAAATTGCCATTCCAAATAAACGAAGAATTGGAAACGGCAAGCATATTGTTCTGAAAGGTGCTGTAGGACATAATCTGAAAAAAATCAGTGTGTCATTTCCTCTCGGAAAATTAATTGTGGTAAGCGGTGTGAGTGGCAGTGGAAAGTCGACTTTAATTAACGAAACTTTGTACCCGTTGCTGGCTGCTCATTGTTATGGAAGTAGGAATACTCCTATGCCTTTTGCTTCTGTAAAAGGGTTAGAGCATATTGACAAAGTAATTGAAATTGATCAAACTCCTATTGGAAGAACTCCAAGAAGTAATCCTGCTACTTATTGTGGATTCTTTACAGAAATAAGATCTTTATATGCGCAAGTTCCTGAAGCTAAAATTCGAGGATATCAGGCTGGAAGATTTTCCTTTAATGTGAAAGGTGGGAGATGTGAAGTGTGTGAGGGTGGAGGTATGCGTGTTATTGAGATGAATTTTCTTCCCGATGTATATGTGCCCTGTGAAAAATGTAATGGTAAAAGATACAATCGAGAAACTCTCGAAATAAGGTATAAGGGTAAATCAATTAGTGATGTATTGAATATGACGGTTGATGAGGCTTGTGAGTTTTTTCAACCTGTTCCATTTTTATATAGAAAAATAAAAGTACTACAAGACGTTGGATTGGGCTATATAACACTTGGTCAATCGGCTGTTACCTTAAGTGGTGGTGAAGCACAAAGGGTTAAATTATCTACAGAGCTTGGTAAAAAGGATACGGGTAAAACATTTTATATTCTAGATGAACCCACCACTGGACTTCACTTTCAGGATATACGTTTATTAATGGATGTAGTACACAAGTTGGTTGATCGAGGGAATACCGTTTTAATTATTGAACATAATTTAGACGTTATAAAACTAGCCGATCATATTATTGATCTTGGACCTGAGGGCGGATCTGGTGGAGGTGAAGTTTTATTTGAAGGAACACCTGAAGAAATGATTGCAAATGTTGGTAAAAGCCATACAGCGAAATTTCTCAAAATTGAAATGGAAGGATAGTTGTTTTAGCTTCGAATCATTTCAATATGATCAATGCCATCTTCGTCGTATACATCGCTGCATACCTTGAAACCGAATGATTCATAAAACTTTTGTAGGTATAACTGTGCGCCAATTTGAATTGGGCCTTCTCCAAAAATGCGGCCACAATGTTCAATAGCTCTGTTCATAAGTTTCCTGCCAAAATTTTGGCGTCTAAAAGCTGGATTCGAGATTACTCTGCCAATACTAATATGTTCAAATGCCAGTCCTGCTGGAACAAGTCTTGCATAAGCGGCAAGCTGGTCATCTTCATAAATCATTAAGTGATAACATGCTGGATCTTTTCCATCAGCATCCTGAAAAATACATTGTTGCTCCACCACAAAAACCTCATTTCTAAGGCGTATAATATCGTACAGTTCTTTAGATGAAAGTGCGTCGAAATGAGCAATTTTTTCAGTTGTCATGGTGCAAAATTACGTTGCTCTTCAGCCAGATTGCTCTAAATTCAACATAATTTCTGAATATTAATTAACATTGCATAGAACATGCAAGATATTCCTACCCCTCGTCAGACCCTATCTATTGTAATTCCTGCTTATAATGAAGCGAGGACCATTCATCGTATTTTAGACAGAGTGGCTGCTGTTGAGTTAGCTAATCAAATACAGAAGGAAATTATATTGATTGATGATTCTAGTACAGATGATACTTGGAAGGTATTGCAAGCATACAAAGAGGCACATCCTTTAATGAACATTTGTCTTTATCAGCATCCAGTGAATCAAGGTAAAGGTGCTGCATTGCATACTGGAATTCGTCAAGCTACTGGCGATTGGGTAATTATTCAAGATGCGGACTTGGAGTATGATCCTCAAGAATATAACATTTTACTAAAACCAATTTTAGATGGATTTGCTGATGTAGTGTATGGAAGCCGTTTCATGGGAGGTAATCCACATAGGATTTTATTCTTCTGGCACAGCATCGGAAATAAAGTGCTTACTTTCTTGTCGAATGCTTTTACCAATCTCAACCTCACCGATATGGAAACCTGTTACAAATTATTCAGGAGAGATATCATACAAAGCGTTCGATTGGAGGAGAAACGATTTGGTTTTGAGCCTGAAGTTACCGCAAGAATAGCAAGGATACCTGGTATTCGTATCTACGAAGTAGGCATTTCTTATTATGGCAGAACCTATGCTGAGGGAAAGAAAATTAACTGGAAGGATGGTTTCAGGGCAATTTATTGTATTCTCAAATACAACCTATTCAGTCGCTGATTTATTTGATTTCAAGAATATAGTATCGGTCTAGTACTTGCGCTCTTGTTTTTCTATTCAAAAATTCTGGAGTAAGCATAGAAATATGAAAGTCTAATCCTTCTTTTCTTACTTCATAAGTCCTATTATATGAATCAAGTGCAGCTCTTCCATCTTTATCAGTCACTATAATCATTCCAGTTAGAACACTATCAATGTTTTTAATGTGCGGAATAATGTTTTTGCTATAGAAGTGAATGCCGAATGCACTTCCTTTAAAATTAAAGAGTGCTAATTTAGTTTTGTCGAACCCTTCATCGTGTAAAAATCTTCCAGCTTCATTGCTCGCTTGATATTGGAGTAGGTTAGGGTAGAACCATGAACTCAAAAAAATATTGACTCCCAGAACCGTGGCTAAAGATGTTGCTATGATTGAAGGTTTCCAAGATGG
Organism: uncultured Hydrotalea sp.; assembly: GCA_964616465.1. Lineage (GTDB taxonomy): Bacteria > Bacteroidota > Bacteroidia > Chitinophagales > Chitinophagaceae > JAFLBI01. Next base: position 64,151 of record CAZTTO010000008.1, read on the forward strand.
CTGATTCATAGCAAGACCAATTAAAAGAATAGGCATCAAAGCTGCTATCCAAGGCCAAAATTTTTGAGTAGGGAATGTGTAAGTTAAGATCAAGAAAGGTATTGCTGTTAGGATGATTAGGACAATTAGTTGTACAATAGAAAAAATTCGTGCTACTTTCACCAACTCATTCGTCCAAAATAATGTGTAAACAAATCTTGCAGTCATCATTGCAATGAGTGGCAGCACAACATAGATATAGTGTGGAAGCTGAAAACGTGAAACACCTAAAGCACAATAGGTGAGGATAAATCCTCCCACACTTATAAATTCTTCATTCGTTTTGAGTTTGAATCCCTTTTTGATGATATCAATCAAAAAGTAAACAATTGATCCAAGAAAGAACAATGACCAAGGAAGCCAGGCCCACATGAGGTTCTCAAGTAAAAATGTAAATGGAACTGGATCGTGCCATACACTTTCGCCCGTTATTCTACCAAAACTTTGTGTCCAATAAAAAAACCTAAGTCCAGAAACATTTTGTCCGCCATTGACCCATTTTTCTGGATGCTGATCGAATTGTTGGTATAAACCAATACTCATTGGAATAAGTAAAACACCCATCAGAAGAATAGCTGTTATGTAATGGGGTTCAATAAACTTCTTAAATTCTCTTCTAGTGATAAAATGTGCAGTCATTGCTAAAGCTGGAGCAATTAATGCAATTGGTCCTTTGGTCATCATTCCAAAAGCTATGGCAGCTGCACCCCAATACAAATGCTTGATTCTTCCAGAGGTTGTCCAGGTTGCTAATTGCCATAAAGCAACACTGACCCATCCCATTAAAATAGTATCGGTTTTTATATCATTGGTAATTAGAAAGAGCGCTTGTGAACTGGATAGAATCAATGCAGAAAGTAGTGCGATCTCTCTTTTGTAAAAGAGAGAAGCTAGTTTAAAGGTTGCAAAAACTGCAAGAATGGCAAATAAGATAGAAGGTAATTTAAAAGCAATGTTATTCTCGCCAAGAATTGACATAGAGACACTGTTGATCCAAAACAAAAATGGTGGCTTATCGAGGTAGTCTCTACCTTGTTCGTACACCTGAAGATAAGAGCCACTTTCTTTCATTTCGCGACTCATAGAAGCATACTGCGAAGCGTCTATATCCATTGTATCCACATCAATCGCTAGAAAGTATATAGCAAAAATGCTGATGAAAAGTAGTAGAACGGAAGATCTTTTGTTCATTGCTAAAAATTTAGACTTTGCAAAATTTAGTATCCATATTTATTTTTCCATCTATCTCTTAGGAACTTCTTCATTTCTTGTTCTCTTGCACTATTACCTGGTTCATAAAACTTAGTGCCGCGCAATTCATCGGGTAGATACTCTTGTTCAATAAAATTACCTGGACCATTGTGGCTGTATTGGTAATTCTTTCCGTAATCCAGGTTCTTCAGGAAGTTAGTTGGAGCATTTCGTAGGTGAAGCGGAACCGATGCTTGTCCGTTTTTTCGAATCGTATCAAGCGCATGATCTATTGCTAAATACGATGCATTACTCTTTGGTGAAGCAGCGAGATAAGTAGCGCATTGTGCAAGTATGATTCTTGCTTCGGGCATTCCAATTTTATCGACTGCTTCAAAACAACTATTGGCTAATAGTAAAGCATTTGGATTGGCATTTCCGATATCTTCACTTGCTAGGATTATCATTCTTCTGGCAATAAAACGAATGTTTTCTCCTCCTTCAAGCATTCTTGCCAACCAATAGATAGCGCCATTAGGATCGCTTCCCCTTACAGATTTTATAAATGCAGAAATAATATCATAATGCTGTTCACCCTGCTTATCGTAAATAGCAATTTTCTGCTGTGCAACTTTTAAGACTACATCATTCACAATTTCACGAATTCCATTTGCATGTGCATACTGTGCAACCAATTCAACTAGATTCAACAGTTTTCTGCCATCTCCTGAAGCAATCGACAAAATTGCTTCAGGTTCTTTTAATTTTAATTGATAGGCAGAAAGAATTACATCTTGATCAAGCACCTTTTCAATTAGTTTGATTAAATCTTCTTTTTCAAGATGCTTTAAAACATACACCTGACAACGACTCAATAAGGCTGCGTTGACTTCAAACGATGGGTTTTCAGTTGTGGCGCCAATTAAAATAATCCATCCCTTTTCAACAGCTTGTAGCAATGCATCTTGTTGTGATTTATTAAACCTATGAATTTCATCTATGAAAACAACGGTCTTTGATTGTTTCTTTGATAGTTCTATTACTTCACGAATTTCTTTTACACCACTATTAATTGCACTCAACTGAAAAAATGGAAGGCTGGCTTCTTGTGCAACAATTTGAGCGAGGGTAGTTTTGCCTACTCCAGGTGGTCCCCAGAAGATCATGCTGGGTAATAATTTTGAAATCAGCGCACTCTGTAGAATACTTCCTTTTCCTGTGATGTGTTCTTGTCCAATCACATCTTCCAGTCGCCTAGGGCGCATTCTCTCTGCAAGGGGTGCAACTTGTTCACTCATATTATGAAGTTACAAAATTGCTAGTTGCTCGAAGACTCATCAAATGCAGAACCGAATTTTTTAAGGTAACTGAAAGTGAGAAAAGTGTGTGCAATTAAGATAACTCCAGTCACACCCATTACTATAAGTAGCCACTTAGTTGTTTTTTGAAGTAAATCTGTAGGTGTAGAAGCACCCGACATTTGACTTTGCATTTCAGCAGATTGTTCAATTACTTGTTGAATTGCAACTGGATTTGTAAGCAAGCTAATAGATTGTGCAACAGAAAGCACACCAAATGCTATTGCTACATATGCGTTTACTTTAATCCAATCTTTGAGCGATGGTTTGCATTTTCTTTGCGTAATAATTCCGTTTTGTAAAAAATAAAAACTTGTGTAAGTATAAATAGCAACACAAACCAGCATGAAAACGCCTAATAATAGTGCTGGCTGACTAATTGCAATAATGAGAGCAATAAGTCCTAAAAAACCTAGTAATGCTGCAATTGGCAGTAATATGTAGGATAAAATTTTGTACAGTGTCATATTATATTATGATTCTTTATTCAATTGAATATGTAATTCAGTAAACTGCTTTTGGTCAATAGCAGAAGGTGCATCCAGCATCACATCTCTTCCGCTGTTATTTTTTGGGAAGGCTATAAAATCTCTGATACTTTCGCTTCCACCTAAAATGGCACATAATCTATCTAAGCCAAATGCTATACCGCCATGAGGAGGAGCTCCATATTCAAAGGCACCTAATAAAAAGCCAAATTTATGTGCTTGCTCTTCTTGATCCATACCTAGCGCTTCAAACATTTTTTCTTGTAACGTACGCTGATAAATTCTAATTGAACCTCCACCAATTTCATTTCCGTTTAACACAAGATCGTATGCGTTGGCTTTAATTTGTGCATAAGGATGTTCCAAGTATTTATCAGCATCTTCAATTTTTGGAGAGTTGTTAATCATGGTAGGAATATCCGATGGCTTTGGAGAAGTGAATGGATGGTGTCTTGCTACCCATCTGTTTTCATCGGCGTCATATTCAAATAGTGGGAAATCGAGTACCCATAATAATTTGAATTCATTTTCTTTTCTGAGTCCCAACCGTTTACCCATTTCTAAGCGAAGTTCACTAATGGCTTTTCTTGTTCTCTCTTCTTTGCCAGCTAGAATGAGTATTAGATCACCTGTTGTTGCACCGCATGCTTCTGCAATGGCTGCTAATTTTTCAGCACTATAGAATTTATCAATGCTACTTTTAAATCCATCGGGTAAGCATTTGATAAACGCCATACCTTGCATACCAATTTGTGGACGTTTCACCCAATCTGTTAATTCATCTGTTTGTTTTCTTGAATATTCAGCTGCATTAGGAACTGCAATAGCTAAAACCGATTCAGCATCATCAAATACTTTGAAGCCAGCTTCTTGAATGAGTGATACAAGACTCGCTCTATTCGGGAAAGTGTGTTGAGGATACTTTAGGTTAGTGATGGTCATGCCAAATCTAATATCTGGCTTGTCGTTTCCGTATGTCCACATGGCATCTTCCCAACTCATTCTTTGAACAGTCTCGACGTAATTAATTCCCTTTACATCTGCAAATACTCTTTTAACTAAGCCTTCAAACATATTCAAAATGTCTTCTTGCTCAACAAAACTCATTTCACAATCGATTTGTGTGAATTCAGGTTGACGGTCGGCACGAAGATCTTCATCACGGAAACACTTTACAATCTGATAATAACGATCATATCCACTTACCATCAGTAGTTGCTTAAAAGTTTGCGGGCTTTGAGGAAGCGCATAAAACTCACCTGGATTCATTCTGCTGGGCACCACAAAATCTCTTGCTCCCTCAGGAGTAGATTTAATTAAAAAAGGTGTTTCAATATCCATGAATCCTTGTTCGTGCAAATACGTTCTTGCACTTCTGTTTACAGCATAACGTAGTTCAATATTTTTCTTAACAGCATTTCTTCTAAGATCTAGGTAGCGATACTTCATTCTTAAATCATCACCTCCATCAGTATCATCTTGAATAGTGAAAGGTGGTACTGCTGAAGCGTTCAGTATTTCAAAGCTGCTCACAATAATTTCTATTTCTCCAGTTGGAATATGTAAGTTTTTATTACTCCTTTCTTGAACAGTTCCCTTCGCTTGTACAACAAATTCTCTACCCAGTGGCTGTTGGTCTAATTGAGCTTGCAATGCTTCTCCAAATAAAAGCTGTGTTATACCATAGCGATCTCTTAGATCTACAAATGTAATGGCCCCAAATTTTCGAATAGTTTGAACCCAGCCAGCTAATGTAACTTCTAGGTTTTGGTGTTGGAGATTGAGTTCACCACAGGTATGCGTACGAAACATAATAATATAGGTTCAGAAGGTAAAAAATAAGCCCGCCGAAGCGGGCTGCAAATATACAAGTTCGTTGGGATGCTTACATGGTTGTAGGCAGCTCTTTGTGCCTTGGTCTCCAATATAGGTAGTAGTAGGCTAGGATGAGCATACCACCTACAAAAGGAATAATAGCAATGTGTTTATAAGTGATGGTAGTTCCAATAATAGCAATGTGATCAAAGTGTAGGAACTCAGAAATCATCCAATAGCTGTTAGCACCTATCCATAAAGAAATGGCCAAGTTGTGCGCTAATTCGGACATGAATTGTCTTGTTCTATAGGCAATAATGACAGAAATCACAAAAGTTGGAACAATCATAACCATGCCAAGCCATTGTAATCCCATGCACCAAGCTAGGTCTTTAAACAACCAAAAAACGATGTGAAGATTTTCCATCTTCCTGAATTTCAATGGAATACTATATTTCTCGAAATCCTCATTGATACTCAAAACCCGTAAGGTAGCTTGCTGTGGTTCTTGTTCTGCTGAAGCAATTGAGGGAGGCTTTGCCATTAGATTAGTAAGGCTGGTTGATGAATAATATGCAATATTAATTTTTTGTTAGGAATTGCTCATTAAAATTTTCTGAAACCGACGAACGTCAACTTCGGGTAAGATGCTTGTTCCATGCACGATTGCGAGGGTTAGCTGGTTGGCAAAATAAGGTGCGAGCGAACATGCTTTGGTTCCCATACCGTTGAAAATGACCCATCTAGGATGATTGGGATGGAAACCTATAAACGGCCTTCTTTCTACGGTTGCCGGACGAACAGCAGCTTGATGATGTAGAAAAGTGAATGGGAGTTTTAGCCAGTTTTTTAAATAATGCAGTGCTTTTTCTTTAAACTCATTTGTTGGGTCTTCGTCTTTAAAATGGTTGTCGTAGTTAGATCCCAGCCACCATTCCTCATTTTTGAGTGGTACAAGTGTAAATGCGCCTTTGAAAATATGAGTTGAGGGTAAAACCGGAATCTTTAGGATAAGTGCTTCTCCTTTATTAGGGGAGAAGGGAAGTGAATTGAACTTGGGCTGTTGCATGGCTTTGATGCCTGTGCATAATACAAGGTATTTTGCTGTAATGTTTTTGTAGGTTACGCTTTCATTAGTTGAATTGATTTCTTCAAAATTGAATGTTTCCTCTTTGAAAAAATTGTGTTCTTGTGCAAACTTTCTCCATCCATTTAAAAGGGTTTCTAAATGAAGCCAAAAGGAGGAGCTAGTTCTTTTAGTGCCAAAAGCAATATTGAAATAAGGATGCCATTGTTCTGCATTGTCATTATGAAGAAAGCTTTCTCCGCCTGCAATTCTATTCTCATAATTCAGTACCATCTCTGGATTTGGCGGAAAGCTGATAATATCTTTTTCTTCAAAGAAATTTATTTCCAATAGTTTTTCAATGGATTGGTAGGCATCCTTTGCGAAGGGGAAAAGCTCGTCTACCATCCAAGTGCGCACTCTTTTTCGGCCAGTTAAAGGATTAATTACGCCACTAGCTACCCGTGAGCTACTTATGTGCTGAAGTGATTGGTCAATTAGTATGTGATCAATATTGTTTTTCCATAAATGATAACTCATCATGGTGCCTGCAATACCTTGTCCAACAACAATACATTCAACCTGCCTCATGACTTTTTTCTTGTTGGGATTGATTTAACTTGAATGATGCCTTCTGTGCTATCTATTTTGTTCGATTGTTTCACTAATAATTTAAAATGTACAGATCCTCTAAATGAGTATGGGATTTGAAAAGGGAAAAGTCCAGTAAATGTTTGTTGTGGTTCAATTGTAAAATATTGAAAAGGGAACACATTCATAGCCCATCCATCAATAGATGTTTTACTTTTAGCATCTTTTAATTCAAGCATCATGGTTCCTGTTACATCTTGTTTGACTTGAGGGGCAGTAAGAATAACTTTCATCTCCCATTTGTCGCCTGGCTTTAATACAGAGGGAGCATTTGTTTTTATTTGAATGGATTGTCCATTTGCTGCTGATAAAAAGAAGAAGATAAAGCAACAGCCAATCAACTGTAATAGAAAAATATTTTTGATTGTAAACCTCATTGTATAATTGTTGCAAAAATAAAAAAGCGGCTCGAAGAGCCGCGTAAAAGTTACATACCTGGGAACCAAGGTCTTCCGACCATTTCTCTAAACGGCCAAGGAATCATAATTAAAATAAGTATAAGCGCAGTAATATAAAAGCCTGCAACACGTTTGGTGTTAGCACCTTTTTTCAAGCTTACATGTCCTACTGTAATTATAATAATAGCAGCCAGCATACCTGTTAGGTGTTCAACAGCCCAGTACCTAGCAAAGCTATCTTTCATGATATTACCAAAAGAACCCATGGTTTCCATAAATAATTTCACACCCACTTTTTCGCTGAAATACCATTGATACAATCCAAGTAAAAGCGTAATATGTGAACTAATCAATAATAGTTTACTCCAAAGAAGCCCTTTCTGTCCAATTAATAGGCGAATAATATTTACTAAAAGAAGCAATAAGATCACCCATCTTAGGGCATTATGCAGATGTAATAAACCTGTTGCCATAGTTTTTAAATTTTCGCTAAGGTAGGTAATACTCTATAAGTAAATTCATAAAACCGAGGTGTTCTTACAACCTATGGTTGATGTATTACCTGAATATTATCTATTCTCCAAGTAGCAGTTCTTCCGGGATCACCCCCTTCATACCGCCATGCTATATGAATATTGCCTCGGTGTGCGTTTAAAGATATTGGTCCAGATGCTGTAAACTGACTTGGATAGCCACTGTTTTGTCCGGGCGATAAAGTTATATTAGTTAACTCTTGCCATGTAACGCCTGCTGCCCATGCTGGTCCTTGTCCGCTGTAGTTTGAAGAAACAAACACCCTTAATCGTGTTGGTTGTACACTAACAAATCCTTGTTGAGTTTCAAACTGCAGGAAGGCATTGCCTGAGGAAGGAATTTGAATGGGGGGGCTGATTAGCCAACTAGTAACTTCTGGCTGATTGCTATTGAATGCTGTTATTTGAGCAAATCGATTGTTGTTGAATTGCGAGCTACTAAAGGTTCTGTTGCCGAATTGACTACTATTAATCCATCCATTAACTTGTAAGGTGCCTGATCCGGGTGTTTGTTCAAAGTTTTGTTGTAAGAGGGGGGTGGGAGAAGGAGCTATATTTCCCTCGCTTGTTTGCACATCTTGTAAACTTCTGATATGTATTTGTAAACGATCTGTGTTGGAAACAATTGCTGTTAATCGATTAATAATTCTGGGTACTCTCTGACTAGCGAAACTTGCTCCAGAAGTACCAGTTCTTGTTTGGTGAATAATTGATTTTCCTTGTCCATCCATAAATGAAATGCTACCGCTCCAGTTGGCATTAGTTGTGCCATTAAACCTTAATTGCTCTAGTTGAATGAGCCTGCTCTGAAACTTATGTGCATTTGCAAGTAAATGTTGGATGTCAATTTGCTGTACAATAAAATTTGTTGCGCTTCCAAGTCTTTTGGCTCTTTGTATTTGAATATTTTGAACGATCGGTTGATTGCCTTGTTGAATGAGTTGCGCCCCTGTCAGTCCAACTTCTATACTGTCTCCCAATAAAAAATTATGATCACTATTAAATCGTAACCAAAGACCCTGACCATCATTATTTTGAATTACCAATTCTCGTGGAGGAATGTTTCTTTGTAGCCTGTCGCTGATTACTTTTCCAATGATAAAACTGTTATTGGGTAAGTTCCAGGAGGTTTGATGACTATTTTGTAAAATAGAATCGTAGTTGAACTCAATTGGATTTCCCAAACCACATCTCGGTTGTGTGAATTGAATTTCATTAGGATGATTGTCTCTAAGAAGTAATTGATTAGTCTGATTGAAAACGGTATATATCCCTCTAATTGTTCCATGTCCTGTTGGAGTTTTCTCTCCTGCAAATCTTGCAAAAGCACTGGTTCTCACCACTAAGGTTTGTCCTTGACAGTTCACCAAAGTTCTATTCATACTTTGTCTTGTTGCAACGTTTGCCCATGTTCGTAAAGTGTCTTGTGGTTGAAATTCCACCTCACTTATTTCTATGAGTCTGCTTTGTAAAGAATCATGTAATTGGTTAAATTGAATAATAATAGGTTGTATTAAAGGCTTTAATCCTCCTCGTAGAATTATTTTATCTGCAACAGTAGTAGGAATGGCGCCCATTTCCGTTCTATCTGTATCTGCAGATACAATTCCTGAACCTAGTTGAATCCATCTTGATACATCTCCTAAGTAAAGACCTTTTAATTGTACTGCAATCTCTCTTCCTATAGGATATAAATTGAATAGATTATTTTGATCTATTCTTATTGGAATAGCTGCCGAGCCATCATCTATAATAATAGTTTTAAAAAGACTTCCAGATCTGTCATCTGCAATAATGATTCCTTTGATGGTTGCATCTTCAGTTATTTCTAGCATTTGGCCTGGTATATGCCGGGCTTTTAAATCTTTGATTGAAATGGACGATTCTGGAAGTTGCTTCTGATATTTTGGAGGAGGCTCTAATAGTTTCTGACAAGAAAATAAGAGAACACAAATACACAAAAGCGGAATTGTCATCAAGTGAGGTTGATTTGATACTTTTCGCATAACGGATGATTTTTAGATTTGAATTTGAAATTGTAATTGAAAAGTTCGTCCGGGTACAAATAGAAATCTATGTGGAAATGCATCTGGATTTCTTTCGTTTAAGTCAAAACGCATTTGTTCATACCCACTTTGTAAAATATTTCTATTATCCAATAAGTTTTGAATGCTTCCTTGTAGTGTTATATTGGTATACGGTTTAATTGACCAAGGTGTTTTAACCCGCCAACTCTTTGAAAATTGAAGATCTGCGTGTATTTGTGTTGGCCAAACTTTCTGGTTAAAGATTTCTGCAAATAATTGACCGGCTCTATCCATGAATTCAAGCGCATCAAATGTTCGCCTAATTGGATTGATACCTAAATAATGTCTTCGAAAAGCAGCAATAGAAAACCCTGCTTGAAAGTAATTTTCATTTCTATAGTTAATAATCCAAGTATATGCTTCCTGCGGACTCCCTGCAACTGAAAAATTTTTTGAAAAAATTTCTTCGGTTTTAGATGGACTGATTCCTTGATTGTCGACAGTGACATCTGCTAATTGATTGGTTCTATAAAAATGATCTCCATAAACAGCAGCAATCGTTGAGGTGATTTCTGGAACAACTTGCCATTCCCAAGCAAATTCAATTCCTCTGTGAGTCGTGTTGATATTTCTGATTGCATAGTTTACAAAATGGTCATAGTATTCATGATAGAAAGTAGAAACTTTCATTCCATTACTGATAAAGCTATAGTAGCCATTCAACTTCAGCTTCCAGTTTTCTCCAACATAACTGTACCCTGCTTCTGCTCCTTGTATGCTCCAGGGTTCGATGTTTTCTTGCGTAATATTTCTAGTTCTAGGCGATACATACACTTGGTCGGCAAAAGGGGCATGGGTACTTTTTCCTATTTGAAATCGTATGTTTTGTCTGCCTGTTATTTTGTATGTAATTCCTGCCTTAGATTGATAGGTGATAAATGAATATCCATTATCTGCCCCTAAACTATGTTCAGGAAAAATTCCATTTTGAACATGGCCAACTCTTTTGAAACTAGAATTACTTAATTCTCCAGCGATAAAAAAATCCCATGATCTGCTAGTATAATTTCCTTGAAACCAAATGAACTGCTGAAACATAGGTAGAGAGTAGTCATATCCCCATTTTTCCCCTTCTCTCACAATTCTATTTGGACGCGAAATATCGTTTTGTGCCATCATCATTTCGCCCCTATGTAGTCTTTCGGCAAAACGATTGATATCAACATGAAAATCACTGCCAAGCAAATCGTTTACTCTTCGGAAATAATTGTTTTGCTGCAATTGCACTTGCCCGCCTCCTGATAAATCCCAGCGCTTCCATTTTGTTTGCATCCAACTTCCAATTATTGCTCTTCGTATCTCGTGTACTTTTTCATCAACCATGTATCTGCTTCTTCTACCTGTAATAATGCCATTGGGAGCATTCCATGCTTGCTCGATGGTTGAATGACTTAACCTATTAATCTCTCTGAATCTTGTCCAATTCATTTGTCGTTTTGAAGGGTCATTTCGCCATAACAACTCTTTTGCTGCTCTAATATCTTGTTGGTTACTGAATGAAGGGAGATAACGATAGTAATCAGGTCTAGGGTCGAGGGTGTTATACCAATCAATTCCAGATACCGAACGCTCGCCAGAAGATAGTAGAACGGTTGTCATCCACCTTAAGTTACTATGTGGTTTTCTTTCGTAATTAAGCAATAATGTAGGATGGCTTTGACGAATGACTTGTGCATTACGAACTTTTCCCTCATCCCATCCCCAAGCTGGATTGTACAGCATTGATTGGCTAAGGACAAATGCTTCTTTAACTGAGGGTGCTTGCTTACCCTGTTCACTATCTGTATTGAATAGTGTGATGGCGAAGCTGTTTTTAATGTCTTTTTTCTCTACTGAAACAAAGTAGCCTAACATTTTTGTGTGAACACCTTCTGCTGGAACATGTTCGCCTGTTCTTCCTGAAACTGAAAGACTGTAAGCCCAACCATGTTTATTAATACCACTATGATGATTCAAACTCCATCTGTTTCTAAAAAATCTATTCCCAACGCCCCATATCAAACTTGTTTTGGCTTGGTTATAAGCACTTCGCACATCAAAATAGGTTGTACCACCCCAATTACCCCATCCAAAATCATTTGGACTTAGTCCTTTTTGTCCTTGTCGGTTTCTGAACATTTCATTCAGTCCACTCCAATGCGACCATGGAATTAATCCATTATGCAGTTGATTTATTCGAACACCTTGTAAGTGACCACTGAATAAATGTCCCTCATATCCTCGTAATTTAAATTTACCTGCCTGCAAAGCCATAAGGGCTGTACCATGAAATGGATCTCTGGAAGCACTCAAATTACCTCCAATTTGTAAGGTGTAGCCTTCTCCTAATTGATTGCCATCAATTGAAATTGTAGGAAGGTGATCAATAGACATTTCTTGCCAGCCGTACCAATGCAATGAATCGATTTGTTTGAGGCTTTTTCGCGGTTTCCAACTGGTAGAATCTTGTGCAAAGAGGTTAGCAAAGCACAGCAGTGCTCCTGATAAAATAACATAGCGCATAACTTTTTTTTAACGGATTATATCCGAAATAAAGATAGGGAAGTTTTGAATTTTCAAAAACAGTTTTAATTTTATTTCATGAAACGTTATTTGCTATTTGTAATTGCCATCGTGCAATATGTGCACCTATTTGCTCAAGAGAAAAAAGACTACCACGGTTTAGTTGTTGCGTTTTATAATCTTGAGAATTTGTATGACACAATTAAGCATCCAAAAGATTTTGATGATGAGTTTACGCCATCGGGTGTGAGGAAGTATAACAGTAAGATTTATTACGATAAACTTACTAAGTTGTCGGGTGTCATTGCAAGTTTGGGTTCATTTCACCAAATACCTGGACCTGCATTGCTTGGGGTTGCAGAAATTGAAAACGAGTCGGTATTAGTCGATTTGGTACAACAACCTGCTTTGCAACATCTTCAACTTGGAATTGTGCATTATGACAGTCGCGATAGAAGGGGCATTGATGTTGGATTACTGTATCAGACAAAGCTATTTCGTCCAATTCAGAGCAAGCCATTGCCAGTTGTAATTCCAGGTAGAAACTCTTTCATTACAAGGGATATTTTATGGGTAGAAGGACTGCTCCTAGGTGAGCGAGTTCATATTTATGTGTGTCACTGGCCAAGTAGGCGCGGGGGAGAAAAACGGTCGGCATCTGGTAGAATGGCCGCAGCTCAAGTTGTGAAACAGCATCTCAATAGCTTGCAAGAACAAGGTCCAGTAAAAGCTATTGTTATGGGCGATTTAAATGATGATCCAGTTAGTAAAAGCATAGTGGTTGGATTGGGGGCAAAAGAGGATGTTGCAAAATTGCGGCAGGACGATTTGTACAATCCTTGGTATGCCATGTTTAAGAAAGGGCTAGGTACATTAGCTCATCAGGATAGGTGGGGTCTTTTTGACCAAATATTAATCACTGGGAATTTTTTACAAAAGAACCCCGGAACTTGGTTTTATGGCGGATGTTTCGTCCACAACTCCTTAGAAATTATTGAGAATCAAGGCAAATACAAGGGGTATCCTCGAAGAACATGGGATGGGGTGCATTACCGAGGTGGTTACAGCGATCATTTTCCAGTATATATCCTTCTTTTACAGGAGAAAAAGTCAGCAAAGGCCGGTAGAAACTGACAAAAAAGCTGTTTTCTTGCTTTTGGCAATAAATTTGACCATTTTGTGAAACAACAGAAAATGAACTATGGACGAGAAATTTGAACAAACCCATGAAGAAATGGCACAAGCTACTGCTGATCAGCAAGAACAACAGCCAGGTGCTAATGAGCAAGAAGCGACTGAAAATGGAAGTGGTCCAGAGGCTCAGATTGAAAAGTTACAAGCTGAGGTTGCAGAACATAAAGACAAGTACTTGCGTTTGATGGCTGAGTTTGATAATTTTCGCAGAAGAACTGCCAAAGAAAGAATTGAACTCATGCAAACTGCGGGTAAAGAAATTGTGATTAGTTTGTTGGAAGTTTTAGACGATTGTGATAGAGCAGAAAAGCAAATTCAACAGTCGAATGATGTAGATCAAATTAAAGAAGGAATCCAACTTGTATTTCACAAATTACGTTCTAGCTTGGCTGCAAAAGGTGTGAAGCCACTTGAGAGTATTCAGCAAGAGTTTGATGTTGAATTGCATGAAGCAATCACAGAGATTCCTGCACCTACTGAAGAGTTAAAAGGTAAAGTGATAGATGAAGTAGTAAAAGGTTATTACCTCAACGATAAATTAATTCGATTTGCAAAAGTGGTTGTAGGAAAATAATCAACTGCATTAAAAAAACTGTATGAGCAAAAGAGATTATTACGAGGTTCTTGGGGTTAGTAAGTCTTCATCCGCAGATGAAATTAAAAAAGCATATCGAAAAGTAGCTATGCAGTATCACCCCGATAGGAATCCGGGTGATAAAGAAGCTGAAGAGAAATTCAAGGAAGCCGCAGAAGCTTATGAGGTACTAAGTGATCAAGATAAAAAAGCGAAGTATGACCGATATGGTCACCAAGCTTTTGGTCCTGGTACTGGTGGCTTTGGAGGTGCTAATGCAGAAGATATTTTTAGCAGCTTCAGCGATATTTTTGGTGATGATTTATTTGGAAGCTTTTTCGGTGGTGGCGGTGGAGCTAGGAGTAGGAATTCAAGACCACAAGGTGCGAGAGGAAGTAACCTAAGAATAAAATTAAAGCTCAATTTTGAAGAGATTGCAAAGGGCACGAATAAAAGCGTAAAGGTTAAGAAGCATGTAGTTTGTAATTCTTGTTCTGGTTCAGGAGCGAAAGATAAAAACAGCGTACAAACTTGTGGAACTTGTAATGGCTCTGGACAAGTTAGGAAAGTAACGCAAACCTTTCTTGGGCAAATGCAAACAGTAACCACTTGTCCAACTTGTAATGGAGAGGGAATAATAATTACTGCAAAGTGTGGAAGTTGTAAAGGAGAGGGAAGGGTATATGGTGAAGAAACTATTTCAATAGATATCCCAGCTGGTGTTCAAGAGGGTATGCAGTTAAGCATGAGTGGAAAAGGAAATGCAGGAGAGAGAGGAGGTCGTGCTGGTGATTTATTAATCATAATAGAAGAAGAAAAACATCCAGAGTTGCATAGAGATGGATTAAATGTTGCTTACGATTTACATATTTCATTCCCAGATGCAGTATTTGGAACACAAGTAGAAGTTCCAACCATTGATGGACGAGCTAAAATTAAAATTCCAGCTGGTACACAAAGTGGAAAAATATTCCGATTAAAAGGAAAAGGTTTTCCTGAAGTTCAAGGTTATCAAAAAGGCGATCAATTGATCCATGTAAACATTTGGACGCCACAGCAGGTGAGCAGTGATGAAAAAGCAACTTTGGAGAAATTAGCTAACAGCAACAATTTTAAACCTAGTCCAGGTAAATCCGATAAAAGTTTCTTTGAACGACTGAAAGAGGCGTTTAATTAGGAAGGTTAATCTTTATTCAAAGAGGCATAATTCATTAGAGTTATGCCTCTTTTTTTGGGGGGGGGGCTCTAGTGACTTTTAAAAATTGACAGGGTGATCCGCAACATATAAACAACTTTTCTTCTCGATTATACAAAGCTCCTTATATATAAAATTAGACCAACTTATAAAGTAGTACTCTAATAAAGTTTGTGAGAAATATGAAGGCTCTCTTTTGATATGATTTTTTATTAGATTAATTATGTAAACCTTTAGTTAAACTGATGCAGAATGGTAGTTCCACAATTTAGTATAATGTCCATTTGTAGGGAGTAATTCGTTATGGGAGCCCTGCTCTATTAGCTTACCTTGATTCAGCACCAATATTTGATCACAATTTTTAATTGTTGACAATCGGTGAGCTATGATAATGATGGTTTTACCTTTTTCTTTAAACCAATTAAGAGTATCCTGCACTTTTTGTTCGCTCGTAGGATCAAGACTACTTGTGGCTTCATCAAGAATAAGTATTTCAGGATTACGATATAAAGCTCTAGCTATTGCTAAGCGCTGTCTTTGTCCGCCTGATAAATTAACCCCTTGTTCATTAACAAGACTGTTATAAGTATTGGGTAGTTTTTCAATGAATTCGTCTATGCCAATCAGTTTAGAAAGGGTTAGTACCTTATCCATATCCGGATTATAATCGCCTACAGCAATGTTACTAGTAATTGTGCCGGTAAATAAATCAATATGTTGAGGTACTACACCAACCATCTTTCTGAGACTGGTATTGCTGATGTGTTGCAAGTCAATTCCTCCTATAGTAATATTACCTTCTTTAAGTGGATAAAGATTTTGAAGTAAAGAGAGAAGGGTTGATTTTCCGCTACCACTTTCACCTACTATTGCAGTACTGCTTCCTTTTTTGATTGTTAAATTCAAATTATTAAAGACTGTAGTGCGTGTTCCATATCGGAAAGAAACATTATTAAAGGTAATGTCGCCGACGAGTTCTTTTTTTAATGTTATTTTATTCTCATCACTAGCCTCTGTTTCAAGGTCAATAATTTCAAATAAACGATCTGCGGCAATTAAGGCATCTTGTATATTTTTATTAGCTCCAATTAAGGAAGATGCCGGTCCGGTAAAGTAGCCTATAAGTGCATAAAATGATAGTAACTCTCCAGGTGAAAGCTCTCTGTTAATAACATAATAACTGCCTGCCCATAATAATATGATGGTAAACAATCTTGTAAAAAATTCAGAACTTGTACCGACATACAAAGAGTACATACTAGTTTTATAAATTGTACGTAGTAGAGTGGCAAATTTTCCTTCCGTTTTATCATTCGCAAACTGTTCTAGGCCAAAGCGCTTTATAGTACCAACAGCATTCAAGCTTTCTACTAGTTGGCTTTCTACTTCTGCACTTTCTTCCATAAGACGACGCTGCCACTTTTTATTGATTTTATTACTAATCCAATAAATGAATATGTAAATAGGTATGATTGCTAGCATAATCAATGCAAGTTTCCAGTAGTAGAAAAACATTAGTATAATACTAAATACAACAATCAACCCATTAACAATAAAGTTCAGTGCTACATTGTTGATGAATTCACGAATATTAACTGCATCATTTACTCTACTAATAATTTCACCAACTCTCATTGTGTCAAAAAATTGTTGTGGTAATTTGAGCAAGTGCTTATAGTAGCCTAATATCAAGCGGGCGTCAATCATTTGTCCTGTTTGCAATCCAAATATTGTTTTGTAGCCGCCAATGATTAATTGAAAGATTAAAATTACTATCATACCCACACTAAGTAAATTGAGTAGACGAATGTTTCCCTCAACAAGTACAAAATCAATAATTTTCTGCATGTATATGGAAGTGGATAGTCCAAGTATCGTATAGACTATTGCGCCTACAAGTGCTTGTATCATAATAGAAGAGTGTGGCTTTATGAGCTGCCAAAACCTTTCAGTATTACTTGTCTTCTGTTTGCCAGAAATAAAGTTGTCGTTAGGTAGTAACAGCACAATTACACCGCTCCATTTTTGTTGAAATACCGTTAGGGTTTCCTTGTGAAAGCCACCATCTCCTGGATCCATATAGGTAATGTGATTCTTTGTAGCTTTATAAATAACAACGTAATGGTGTAAGCCGCTTTCTAAAACGACATGGGCAATAGCTGGTAATGGTATTTTTTGCAAACTGTCTAATTGACCTTTTGCACCTTTTGCCTGAAAACCCAAACGCTCAGCAGCTTCAATTAAACCTAAAACATTCGTTCCTCGCTTGTCTGTTCCTGCATATTGCCGGATTCGACTTACTGGGAGTTGTAAGTTATAGTACATGGCAACGGATGCAATACAAGCAGCACCACAATCAGTTATATCTCTTTGCTTAATGCGTACTTTACTCTTCATTCTTTTTTTGCAGTTTGAGGTACAATCGGTGCAGTAGGATTAAGCCAATCGTCTACCTTGTCAAATAAAAGTTGCCATAAAGTGCGTTCTGCTACAACAAACCTCGCTTGAAACGTTAGACCTTTTTTTAGTTCGCCTTTATATCCATTTTTCAAGTGTAGTTGGGCGCTGTCAAATGTGCAACGCACTTTAAAAACTGGTTTGTTCTCTACAATAGAAAAGTCGTTGTCGATAGAAATAATTTTCCCGGTAAGAATCCCGAAGTAATTGTAGTCAAATGCATCTATTTGGAATCTAGCTTCTTGCCCTATTTTCAATAGCCCAATATCTCTTGTACTTACATAGCATTCTCCAATAAGATTACTTTCTGGTGAGATAATACATAAACTTTCACCTGCTGCAATAAAGTTCCCTTTATACCGAGAATTAATATTTTGAATTGCTCCACTCACTGGAGCATATATATAATGATTTCTTTTATCAGTCTTTATCTGTTTCTGTTGGGCTGTGAGTTGAGATACTTCTGATTTATATTTTTGTAAATCATTTTGCCAAGAAGTAAGTTGATCATTTTTGAATGCTTCAAAAGCTGCTCTTAATCTTTCTGCTTCAATTTCTTTATCAAAGTGTTCTTTGCGGGCAATGACATGGTCCTTCAAAAGCTTGTTATACATATCTTGCTCATGTGTTGCTTTTTTAATTGCAGCTTCCTGGTCTGAGACCTGAAACTGAAACCGACTTAATTGTTGTCGATATAGTGGTGTTTCTAAAATAAGGCTACTGTACTCTTTTGCATTGACCAGCTTTTCTAAATCATATATAAATGCTAATCGTTGTTCAAGTTCAAATTGATTGAGAATAAGTTGTGGGGTAGTTTGATTATCCTTAATTGTTGCTAATAGCTGTCCTTGCTTGATTGTATCCCCTTCTTTCACAAATAAGGAATCAATTATGCCTGAAAGAACAGGTTTGATTTCAGTACGTTCGTTGAGAGGGCGAGTAAGGCCTGATGAGACTGCCGAAACTGTGCTTTTTATAAAAAAAAGACATAGAAAACATAATAGGATAAATACTATTAAAACAATATAAATAGCATTTGAATTATCATATTTTACAATTCGATTTAGTTGATTTTTTTGTAAATCCATATACTAAAATTGAAATAGATTTAAGTCGTCAAAACAGAATGCATAAAAATTAAAGGAAGCATGAAGAAAAAAAACTTGCATAAAACCTTTTGCTGGGTTTTTATTATTAATATGAAAAAAATGTATGAATATTAGTCCAGCAAATAAAGCGTCTATAACAGTAAAAATATTATAATCATGAACCACTCCAAATAATATGGAACTGATTGTATATATGTAAAATTTCTTATTTTTTTTTATCCAACTAAAGATATTATAAATTAACCATTGGAAAATAAATGTCTCTAAAAGAGGACCAATAATAACAGAGATAAAAAAAATTGTTGCTAATGAAGTGTTTTTTTCAAAATATTCTACGTCTGCTTTTTCACCTAAAAAATAGTAACCAAGTAAGTGGAAAAAATGAGCAGATATGACTAAAAGTAAGAAATAGAAAAAAAATCTAATTAGTTTATTATTAATATTTTTCATATTTAAGAAAGGGCGAATGGTTTTCATATTCGCCCTTGATTTAGACGGTTGCTTTATATTTTACCTGGATGTAAATAAAACTTACTCTCTCTATACTTTTGCATGTGTTCTGGAATTGGAGGTGGTGGAGTAGAAAGAATACACTTTATCCTTGCGAGATAATATCCAATCTTTTTACCAAGATCTCCTCCACCGTTACACTCAATTGATTCCGTATATGTAAGTTCACTTAACTCTTTAGGTATTTTATGATTTTTCATAAGGTTTTTATTTACAATTACATGATTTAATGCCTTCTTTATAACCTTCTGAAACATCAGAAAGGAAATCATAAGCTCCTATATAAACAAGGAATTTGTCAGTATACTCCCATACCTTTTTACCCAATTTTTTTATGGTTTTAATTTTTCCGCCGCCTTCAATTGTTGAAAGCTCATTTGCACTTAAATGTGACAGGCAGTAATAATTCAATGATTGTAATTTCATTTTAAATAAAATTTAATTGTAACGCACCTATGTTGATGGCCTTCAACTGGGCTTGGTGCAATGCGCCCAATAGTTCGTCAACTATTCTGGAGATAAAATTAAAAACTTGCAGTGCAACCTTATTGCACTCTAGTAAATGAAATGTTAAAATGCCCTTCTTCCATATAGCTAATGGAGTTTTTTTGATTTATCATATTGACGCTATAGTTTTTTTCATAGCTGCAATAATCTCTACAGTCGTTTTTTTAGTATATCAATTTTGCGCTTATTCTAAAGATGTTCGTCTCTCTCTTATCCTGATGAGACAGTCTGTAGTTTGATTTCGTATTATCAATTATTAGCTGTATTCTTCAATCATCTTGTGTTTCATGAGGTTTAATGGTTAAAAGTCATATTTCTCTTCATGCATTCCTCTGTGATCTATCACTTATGATGTCCTTTTCGCTATTTTAATAGAGCAGGTAAAATTACTTGATAGCTAATTTGTAATCTCTATCAGTATTAGTTTACTTGTTATTTTATATTGTGAAATCAAAATACTAAAAGGAGCTTAATCATTTTTTAGCAGCGGCCTTTGCTAAGATTAGATGAAGATCATACAAATAGTTGTAATATTTCAGGACTAAACTAAGTCCTAAATCGATGTCAATGAAAGAGCGATAATATTCTTTAAGCAATGTATAAGTGTTACCGACCAAAACTTATATTTAGGAATTTGATATATGGCTAGTGCATAAATTATTCCAGAGAAAAAGGTGACACAGACATAATAAGCAGAATGTGTGTGCATGATTGCAAAAAGTAATCCAATATGGAATATTGCAAAACCTTTTGGAAAGTCTACACGCTTAAAAAATTTATAAGGCAAATAAATTAAAATAAAGGTTTCAATTATTGGCATAATTAGTGCAACCAATAAAAAATAGATAATGTTTGAATTGATATTTTCAAATGTCTTGTTTTTTGTATCAATGACAAACTCTGAACTTAAATTTGAGTTTAGGAAATCAAAGATGCATGCAACCAAAGAGTTGCATAGAAGATTTAATGATAGATATTTAAAGACATTAATAATCATAGAAAAAATATCGGTTATAATAAAAGTAAATGGATAGTCGAATTAAATTATTTAGAGCTGCAAATTCTAGCGATGCCCCTTTTGCATGAA
Organism: uncultured Hydrotalea sp.; assembly: GCA_964616465.1. Lineage (GTDB taxonomy): Bacteria > Bacteroidota > Bacteroidia > Chitinophagales > Chitinophagaceae > JAFLBI01. The sequence continues at coordinate 84,912 of CAZTTO010000008.1, forward strand.
TTTCCAAACGACCAGCAGCTTCAATTAAACCTAGAACATTCTTTCCTCGCTTGTCTGTTCCTGCATATTGCCGGATTCGACTTACTGGAAGTTGTAAGTTATAGTACATGGCAACGGATGCAATACAAGCAGCACCACAATCAGTTATATCTCTTTGCTTAATGCGTACTTTACTCTTCATTCTTTTTTTGCAGTTTGAGGTACAATCGGTGCAGTAGGATTAAGCCAATCGTCTACCTTGTCAAATAAAAGTTGCCATAAAGTGCGTTCTGCTACAACAAACCTCGCTTGAAACGTTAGACCTTTTTTTAGTTCGCCTTTATATCCATTTTTCAAGTGTAGTTGGGCGCTGTCAAATGTGCAACGCACTTTAAAAACTGGTTTGTTCTCTACAATAGAAAAGTCGTTGTCGATAGAAATAATTTTCCCGGTAAGAATCCCGAAGTAATTGTAGTCAAATGCATCTATTTGGAATCTAGCTTCTTGCCCTATTTTCAATAGCCCAATATCTCTTGTACTTACATAGCATTCTCCAATAAGATTACTTTCTGGTGAGATAATACATAAACTTTCACCTGCTGCAATAAAGTTCCCTTTATACCGAGAATTAATATTTTGAATTGCTCCACTCACTGGAGCATATATATAATGATTTCTTTTATCAGTCTTTATCTGTTTCTGTTGGGCTGTGAGTTGAGATACTTCTGATTTATATTTTTGTAAATCATTTTGCCAAGAAGTAAGTTGATCATTTTTGAATGCTTCAAAAGCTGCTCTTAATCTTTCTGCTTCAATTTCTTTATCAAAGTGTTCTTTGCGGGCAATGACATGGTCCTTCAAAAGCTTGTTATACATATCTTGCTCATGTGTTGCTTTTTTAATTGCAGCTTCCTGGTCTGAGACCTGAAACTGAAACCGACTTAATTGTTGTCGATATAGTGGTGTTTCTAAAATAAGGCTACTGTACTCCTTTGCATTAACCAGCTTTTCTAAATCATATATAAATTCTAATCTTTGTTTTAGTTCAAATTGATTAAGAATAAGTTGTGGGGTAGTTTGATTATCCTTAATTGTTGCTAATAACTGTCCTTGCTTTATTGTATCCCCTTCTTTCACAAATAAGGAATCAATTATGCCTGAAAGAACAGGATTAATTTCAGTACGTTCGTTGAGAGGGCGAGTGAGGCCGATAGATTTTACGGAAATGGTAGTTCGTAAAAACGGCAAGGAAATAAAGAAAGACACTACGAATAATGAGACCAAACCAAAAACGGAAAATGACCCATAAATATTGTATTTATTATTTAAGTAACTAAAATCGTCTTGATCTGAAATCCTTCGAAAGTGATTCATCTTGATTGAATACGAGTTTAATTCTTATAATATTTGCTTTCCCAATTATTTCGAATTTTCCTATCTGCATAATCATAAGATAATTTATAGACTACAATTGATAACGCAATACAAGTAATTATAGTAACAGCAAACAATATTGTTTCATTTTTATTTATCTCTTGTCGATTTTGATAATGATTTTTCATCTAAAACTAATTTTTAATTGATTCAATGAATAATCTAATTAGTAAGAAACAATTTTTATTTTTTTGATAAAGTAAGTCTCTTGAAATCATTCAAGAGACTTGCTTTGGTAAGTGCAGTTTACGGTCACTTCCACTTCGATATTTTAGCATCGGCATAAGCGTATGCTGCCGCATAAATACCGATTATACCGCCTACTACTCCAAAAGCCGCCCAAAAGGCACCGCCTCTTGTTTCAGCTTGTTGTTCTTTATTCAATTCAACTAAGCTGAACTGCTTTAAATCCAAATGTCTGTCCTGTTTCATCATTAATTATTTTAGTTGAGTTTGAAAATCGGTTATTTTTTTGCCGCCTTAGCTTTCTCATATTCATTAAGTCTTTCTTTAAAAGCGGCGGCAGCAAGGCTACAAGCTGCCATAACTCCCCAACAACCATAAATAACTGCTAAAGGTAAAAAACCGCCATTTTGTTCTTGCATTTCAGTTTGCTCCATGGGAGCAAGTCCCATTTTGTTCAAATCCAATGTTTGCATTTTAAATAAAATTTAATTGTAACGCACCTATGTTGATGGCCTACAACAGGGCTTGGTGCAATGTGCCCAATGGTTCGTCAACCATTCTGATGATAAAATTAAAAAACTCAGTGCAACTTTATTGCACTCTGGTAAATGAAATGTTAAAATGTCCCTGTTCCATATAGCAATAAGTATTTCTTTGTTTGTCATAGTATATCGGGGCTCCCATTTGTTTCATAACTGAAATAAACTCGATAGTCGTTCTTTTTGACACACCAATTTTTTGCGCTAATTGTGTAGGTGTTCCTGTGCCTTTTATCTTGATGAGTCTGTCTATTGTTTGAAGTCGTTCTATAAATCTTCTAGGCATATATCTCAACAATTTATTTTATGATAGCTTTTAGTTTCGAAATGGTTTATCTCTTCATGAATTGCTCATTGGGTTATACATTTTTGGTCTCTTAATTTAATATTTCAATAAATGCATATCCAATAAGTCATAGCTGTTATTTCTCCCTGTTTACATTCCCCTTCCTCCTCCTTAATTTTCTTGCGCCATATCCAACACCTGCAATCAGAAGTGCGCTAAGTCCTCCGTCAATTGGAACATCGTGCACACTTCCTCCACCAGGAAGTGATGGTAGACCTTCTGCCTGTATCATTGGCTCAAGGAGTTGTTCAAGCATCTTGATTGGATTTGATTCTTCAAATGCAGGTAAAGGATAATCATGTGTGGGTGAAAAATAGTCTTTCAAATACAAGTCTTTTAGTGGAAACATTCCACCAGCCTCTGGATTTTGTGCTGATACTAAAAATGATACGAGTAGTAAAAACAAAAGGGTCAAATAGAATTTTAGTGTTTGCATAACTTATTTTTTAATGAACGATTGGGTATAACGGTTTTCTTTATTCTGGAGTAATAAGATGTAGTTTCCCGAGCTAAGTTTACTAATATCAATTTGTAAACGACCGCCAGTATGAACTCCATGAGATTGTCTTAATCCTTGCATATCTAGTATTTGCCATTGGAACGTACTACCAAATGGCGTTTCGGTTTGTATGTAATTGTGTGCAGGGTTTGGGAAAATGTGTATTGATTTTGCAGGTCCATTGTAGCTGATACTTCTCTTTTGCTTAATAAAATTTAAGTTGATCTCTTGTTGATTGGTTTGAGTATTGTCCCATTCAATATGTAAAGTATCATTTGACCAATCTAGCTTCAATGACTGATTTGTTTCTTTTTCAAGTTTCCATTCTTTCTTCGATAAACCAAGCGCTTCAAGTGTGTACACCTGATTTTTCATATTCCATAACGAAAGTGTAATAATGCTATCATTAAAACTGCTAGGTCTACCTTCTAATGCCAGTAGCTGCTGATTGGATTGAATAGCAATATTTTCATCTGGATTGTGCATTTTAATAGCATCTTCTGATGTTATCTCGGGCATGAAATTTTCATTGTAATGTAGAACAGCTTCATCGAGAAGTGTTTTGTTCGATTTTAATTTGAATCGATAAGTTGCATCTGTTGGAATTTCATCTTGTGCAAATACTTGTTTGTTCTGATAAGGTGTTTTATGCTCTTCTAAAATCTCTAATCGTGGTTGGGGACCAGTAATTTGAATAAAGAAACCTTTTCCTGCTGGAATATTTCTATTTGTATTTCCGTTACTACCCGTTAGTCTGTTATAGGCAACATATCTTCCTCTCGTTGCCTCATTGGGATCCCATATATAGTAGGTGCTACCAATATCTTGTTTGATTACTGACCGCCAATCAATAGGGCTAGGAAAGGGATTTCCAACTAATTGGTATCCCCCTACTGATGCTTGAATGGGAGTAGCCGAATTTGCATCAAGAACAATTCTTCCCGTTTGTAAAACACCCGTAGCAACTAAATTGGTTGGTGTTGGATTGGGTGTCTGTGTGGCTTGTAAAGAAATATTTCGATCGCCCCTGATATACATGAGAAATGCTTGTCCAGCACTAATTGGTTGAGCAACTGTCGACTGTATAGCTTCCCAATCTTGCGTGCTTGCATTGAAAGAAAATAAGGAAGGATTTCTTGTGGGAGACATATCCATACCCAATGTATTACCCCCAGTAATGTGAGTCCCAATTCCACTTAGTGCACCGTGTGCATCTTGCCAATGATGTGCAATTCCATTTCTGGTAGTTACACTGGAACTTAAGATTCTGAATCTTCTGCTGGGAGGTATAAATTTTTCAACAGTTACTGAATCAAATCCTGTATGTGCCCCTAACAATGGTCCAATCATTGCTTGTCCTCTTATAGAACTCTTTATTATAAGGTGTTGACCATTCATATTCCAATTAGCTCCTGCAGCTAATTGTACATAGCTGCCACTTTGAATGGTCATAGATGTATTCGGCCTAAATACTAGGCTGTCTCTGTCAATGGAAAGCCGAATTGCCGTTGTATCATTTCCTAATGAAAAACTGGAATGCCTTCCTTCTATTATTAACGGTCCTCCGGTTGTTAAATGTTCGCCATTCCATGCTCTCCATCTCTGATAATTATTTTGAAAACTTGATGGGGGTGTGCCTGAGCCATCTCTCTGATTACCCCAGCTAGAAAGTAGGTTAAGAGGTTGATTTGCTTTATTGTAAAAAACTGGGGATGAAAATACCTCTACATTATCTATAGAGAAACTTGGCCTTCCGCCACTACCAGCTTGGTCGCGATAAATCCACCTTAGTTGGACATAAGGCTGATTGTTACAATCGGGAGGTAGTTCTAAAGAATAGGTTCTTGGGCTAATAGGATTATTTCCAGTTGTGTTAGCCCATCTTGCTGAGTTTACAAATTCAGAATTAGGAATATTCCTGAATGCTGAGCTAGAATCAGTGCGATATTGAAGAGTTACAATTCCTGTTCTTCCATTGAGTTCTTGTCGTTGTGAGGCAATCGTATATCTAATAATAATTTGATCTGCCCCTGTAGTCTGAACGGCTAGTCCAATAGATCGAATAGAACTTGCTGCCGAGATCATCCCAATTTTGCCATTCATATCATATACCCCAGCACTTGTTGTATTGTTTCCGCCGGACCCCAGACTTTGAATGGCTGATGGATGGGCGAATAAATATCCATTGGGACTGGTTAAACTTCCTGGAATTTGCCACCCAATAAAACCAGTAGGGTAGGTCCTTTGTGAGCCATTGAAGCTGCTGAAGTCCTCCCAAAATGGAATAGGTCTGGCGTTGGGATGAATTTGGGCTTTTGTAGATAGTGAAATAATGCCGAAAAGGCATGGTAGTAGAAAATTTCTCATAATTACTAATAACTTTTATAATGAGTTTAATAACGACAATTAAATTGTCGATGTGAAAATAAAAACCGTGATTTAAAATTCAAAGTTGCGCCGCAAAATTTTTCACTTTTTTTAACAATTGCCAATTTGACACATTTACTTCAAGTGGTATTGTCTTTGCTTTATTCCCTCAAAAAAAAATACTATGCAGAAAGGTCAAATTCGGGTACAGACAGAGAATATTTTCCCGATCATTAAGAAGTTTCTTTATAGTGACCATGAAATTTTTCTTCGTGAATTGGTCAGCAACGCTGTAGATGCCAGCCAAAAACTAAAAACCCTTTCTAATTCAGGTGAAGTAAGTGGTGAGCTGGGTGAAGTTAAAATTGAAGTAATTCTCAATGCGAAAGAGAAAACATTGACAATAGCTGATAGGGGTATTGGTATGACTTCTGAGGAAGTTGATAAATATTTAAATCAGGTTGCATTTAGTAGTGCAGAAGAATTTTTGAGTAAATACCAAGATGCGAATATCATAGGTCATTTTGGTTTGGGTTTTTATAGTGCTTTCATGGTGGCTGATAAGGTTGAAGTATTAACGCAGAGTCATAAGAGCGAAGCGGGAACCGTTTACTGGAGTTGTGATGGAAACCCTGAATTTGAATTATATGAAGTGGAGAAGAAAGATAGAGGTACTTCTATCATTTTACATATTAATGAAGAAAGCAAAGAGTTCTTAGAGGCTTCAAGAATTCAATCTATTTTAAATCGCTTTTGTAAATTTTTGCCTATTCCAATTTATTTTGTTGATGTAGAAGAAGCGAATAAAAAAGAGAAAGACAAAGAACAAGAAGCTCCAAAACCAATCAACCAAACCCAACCAATATGGGTTAAAAAGCCAAGTGAACTTAAAAAAGAAGATTATGAGGCATTTTACAGGGAGTTGTATCCGTTTAGTGAGTTGCCTTTATTCTGGATTCATTTGAACGTAGATTATCCCTTCAATCTTACGGGTGTGTTATACTTCCCTAAGATTAAGCAGAGCTATGAAATTCAAAAGGATAAAATTCAGTTGTATTGCAACCAAGTATTTGTAACTGATGAAGTAAAAGATATTGTTCCAGAATTTTTAATGCTATTACACGGGGTTATTGACAGTCCAGATATTCCTTTGAATGTGAGTAGAAGCTATTTGCAGGGTGACCCTAATGTGAAGAAAATCAACAGCCACATCACCAAGAAAGTTGCAGATAAACTTGAAGAGATATTTAAGAGTGAGAGATCAGAGTTTGAAGCTAAGTGGGAAAGTTTAGGTTTGTTTGTGAAGTATGGTATGATGACCGATGACAAGTTCCTAGAAAAAGCGAACAAGTTTTTGGTGATGGAGGATACAGAAACCAAGACTGTTGGCGAAGGTGAAGATCAAAAAACTGTTCCAGCCTTTTATACCCTAGAAGAGTATAAAATGGCAACTGAAACACTTCAAAAAAATAAAGATGGCAAGCACGTAATCTTGTATACCACGCAACCGATTCAGCAAGATGCTTACATCAAAGCTTGTAAGGCGAAGGGTTATGTGGTTGTAAAAATGGAAACATTGGTTGATGCTGCCTTCATTAACCATATGGAAATGAAGTGGGAGAATGTTCAGTTTGTTCGTGTGGATGCAGACGTAGTTGATAATTTAATTGATAAGCAAGAAACTTCTGAGAGTGTCCTTTCTAAAGAAGAAACTGAAAAACTAAAAGGACTCTTCCAAATGGATGTAAAAGATATTCATTTGACTGTTGAAGTGAAAGGATTAAGTAAGGAAGCACCACCTGTAGTTGCTACAAGGCCAGAGTTTATGAGAAGAATGAAAGATATGGGTGCTGTTGGTGGTGGTATGGCTGCATTTTATGCAAATATGCCAGATGAAGTAAGTTTAACTGTTAATGGTAATCATCCAATTTATGATAAGATTCTAAAAGAGGCTGAGTCTAAGCAGAAAGATCAGGTTAGAACGCTTGCTGACCTTGCTTTACTCTCACAAGGCTTATTGAAAGGTGCAGAATTGTCTAACTTTATTGAGCGTAGCGTAAGAATGATGGAAGGGACGGGTGAGACTGTAACTACTGCCTAAAATAGGAGTTTCAATTGAGGATAAGAAAAAAGCCGGCAATTAGCCGGCTTTTTGATGTTTAACTTTGATCTTAACTTCAGTTTCTGCTTCAATAGGCTTACCGTCTTTGGTTGCAGGTTTCCATTTTGGAGAAATACGAATCAATCTTAATCCTTCATTCTCAAACCCATAACCAGGCTTGTTCAATGCAATAGGGTTTTTAATTTTTCCCTGGGCATCTACTTTAAATTTTAATTCAATAATATATTCACCAGATGGAGCATCCTTTTCATATAAAATATCTGTCTTTAGATTTGATCTTAAAAACTCCATCCAAGCTTTCTGACCTCCAATAAATGTTGGTTTACTTTCGTCATTGAATTCTACATCATTGTTGCTCTCAGGTTCTTTTTTAACTTCTGGTTCCTTTTTCTCTTCAACAACAGGTGGGGGCGTTGCTAAATAAATACTGTCTATATCTGAAGTGACTAGCCTAAAACCAAGATTGTTTTTAATATTTTGAGGTAAAATACCAGCTCTTCTAGATAGTCTTAAGCCCTTATCAGTATTTGTAATTGATCCGCCTCTAATTACTTTTTGGCTACCAGAAGATGGCCCTTGTGGATTTTTTAATAAGCCTTGAACAGATTTATAATAGCTGTCCAAATACCAGTCACTACAAATTTCTTCTACATTTCCAGCCATATCAAATATGCCAAGTTCATTTGGCTTTTTACTACCAACAGGACTTGTTTTACCCCCTGCATTAGCAACAAAAAGTGCGTATTCTCCTAGTTCACTTTCTATATTTGTGCCAGGAAATCTATTGTTTTTACTTATAAACTGCATTCCACCTCTTGCAGCAAGTTCCCATTCTGCTTCAGTTGGTAAACGATATTTTTTATTAGAGAATCGATTTAGTTTAGTTAAGAACTCTTGTATCATTTCATAACTAACTTGTTCAACTGGGCATTGAGCACATTTATCATAAAAACTTGGGTTCTCTTCCATGAAAAGTGTCCATAGTTCTTGTGTTACTTCAAACTTGCTAACCATGAAATGATTTACTTCAACATCAATAGAAGGTTTCTCAGGAGCAAAACATTCATCTGTATTTGGGAAAGTACAGCCCATTTTAAAGGCACCTCCTTTAACAAATACTAATGTGCTGTCTAGTTTAGCGGCTGCTTTATAAAATTTAGTTGTGCCATCATCTAAGTCGTATTCATTCTTTTTAAGAAGTGCTACGATTCTTTCGCTGAATTTGGCTTTTTCAAGAAAAAATTTATTATGCACTTCTTTCAAGACTTTCAAAATACTTGGCGGGTATAATTGTGCACCCGCTTTTATAAGAAGTTCTGCTTGCTCAATGTTATTATTCATACAAGCTTGTGCAAGCGGAGTAAGATATAAGCTTATACTATCCTGTAGTCTATTGCCATAAAAATTAGGAGAAGCACCTTGCTTCAGCAACCAAGCTAAAACGTCTGCGTTTAAATTATTTTTTGTAGTGTAAACTATTGGTAATTGACCATTTGCTATGGGTTCTTCAATATTGGTTGAATTAATAAAAAATGGTAAGTCGCTTACCCTGTTTCTTTGTAATGCAATTAAAATTTGTTCGCTTACTGCTTTCTTTCCTGTTTCTACTTCTTTTACAAATAAAAATTGTGCTTCAATCTCTTTGGTATTTTTTTCATAGTTTCTTTGTAAATCGCGCAGGTAATTTGTACGCCTATCATTCATATTAAACTCTGTAGCCTTCTGTTGATAAGTGTTTAAGAGTTGATCTAGTTTGTTTTTATTTTCATTAATTTTTTCTGAATAAAGTTTAATTGGAATTTCATTCCACTCCTTTTTGCCTTGGCGTGATTCACGAATATCTTTTTGAAGTTCTGAAGAGAGGCTATTATAAACTTCAAATAATGGGTTCATTGAATTTTCAAATTCAATTAAAATACCTTCATGCTCTTTTCTTATACGTTCTTCTTCTTCTCTCTTTATTCTTAGCCTTTCAGCCTCGGCTGCTTCATTTTCCTTTCTTATACGTTCTTCTTCTTCTCTCTTTATTCTTAGCCTTTCAGCTTCAATTGCTGCATAATCTACTTCTGGAAAATTTACTCTAAAGAGTTTACTTGCTTCACTCACATTTTTTTCGACTGTTAAATCAGGTACATTAATTATTGTATCTAAAACAAACTCTTCTTTATCTTCTAAACGAATAAAATATTCTCCTGCTTCCACTGGAATACGCCTATTGGCACCTGCCTTAATTTTGCCAACTAATGTATCATTCAGGAAAACAGTAATGGTAGATCCTTTATTTGCTCCAATAATTAGATAGCACTGATTATTTTCAATAACAGGTTTGTCTTCTTCGTCTTCTTTAATTTTATTAATTGTCTTTGGCTTTACCGAAGGCGTGTTTGTTTTTTTAGGTGCTGGTGCAGGTTTTGTATCGGTTTTTTTGGGTAATGTAATTAACTGAGCTTTTAATTCACTTGGCTGAAAACCAATGATCAGAATAAATAACACTATTATTGTAAGAAAATGTGTACATATTTTCTGAACAAATGTTTTCCTTAATTGGATATCTCTTTTCATTTCTCTTACACTCATGGGGTTGTTTTATTCTTCAATATTTGATCTATAATTTAGAATCACCTTCTATATCGTATCCTGCATCTTTAAATGCTTGCAAATATCTTGGTCTGCTGCCAATTACTTTGCTCAAAATAAATTTTGCATGTTCTTTCAGAACTGAAATAGTCATATTAGTATATGGGGTAGCACCTCTTTGCAAAAGAGATTTTAAAAAAGCTAAGTTTTCAGGTTCGTTCTCATCAAAATACTGACAAAACTCTAATACAGGCTTTACAGCAACTTGTGCCCCAACATAAACCTGATTATGTTTGTTAATGTCCGCTCCATAATCGACCATCATTTTTACAATCGATAAACTTGCTCGAGATTGTATTGCGTACAATAAAGGGGTTGTATTGTTTGTAGCAGCACTTATTCCGTTTGGGTCCTTTAAGAATAAACTTTTTGCACCGTTAATATCGTTTTTACTAATTACATCTTTCCATGTTGGAGCAAATGGAGCTGCAACAACACCCCCTCTATTACTAGTTGTTGAGTTTGACTTTCCGCCTCTGTTTGCTACCTTGTTTTTTAGATTACTCATTTCTGAGGTTAGGTAGTTTACAGAAAGTTTCATTTCTGAAATATTCTTACTAGAGTTTAAAATCATTAACTCTACTTCTTGATATTTATCTTGAATTTTCTTAATTGTTTGCAGATTTGTAACAGGCGGATTATTATTGAAAAGTATTTTGTAGTACTCAGTGATGGTTGTAGGTTGACTAATTGCTGAATAGATTTTTACATTCTCCTGAAACTCTTTGTCGAGTGGTTCTATAGACTGTTTTAAGGGGCCAAGTGATGATTCTAGCTGGTTTATGCTATTCATTTCTACAAAGCTCACAAATGATGCACTTTCAAAAATTGTTTCTTTCCACTGCTTTGCTATATTGCTATAATTAGTTCTTAACTCTTTTGTTTTATTTTGAAATTGCTTCCAAAACTGTTCAGATATCTTAATATTATTATCTATTCGATCTTGATAAAGTGTAAAAAGCAGGATCTTCTTCTCACTTGACCACCTGGCTACCCTTTTTTGTTCATCGAACTTTTTTAATTCTTCAAGGCTAGCAAAAGTGATAGGATCATTATCTTCCTCTTGCATTGGTGTTGTATCTGCTTTTTTTTCTTTCTCCTCCTTAGATATTTCATTTGTTTCTTTCTTTACAGAAGCGCTATCTTTTTTGGGTGAAGGTGTTGGTCGTTTTTGGGCACTATCGGGTCGTGTACCTTTTTTGTACAATCCAGGAGGAAGTGTAACCTGAGCTGATAGTACACTTGATAAGAAAATGAATAATATTAATATTATAGTTCCTTTTCGCATTTTAAATATAATTGTTCACAAATACCTGGTTCACTAAATCGAGCTGCTCTTGAAAATCATATTTATGCTGAGCATTTTTTTTATGGAATTCAAATCTAATATCCTGACCATTATCGCCATTTTTCACCTTTACGCCAATTGTTCCATTGAGCCTATTCTCAATTTGAATTTCTATCATCAAATCATTTACAAGTGGAAGTTGATTAATAACAATGTTGCCCAGTTCATGCACATCTTCTGCTGCATCCCAAAACTGACAAAGCTGTACCTGAAAACTTCTTTGTTGATTTGGGTTGATTCTATAAGCTTTTTTAGCAGTAACAGGCAAGGGAGTATTTCTGTGAATGGCTAAATCAATATTGGTTTGTTGATTTAATCTTAATCCAATATTATAGGTACTAACACTTCTTAGTTCTACTGGTCTAATATCAGATTGTTCACTTTGTTGTAATGAATTGGCATATAAAGCAGCACCCTTTGCCACACTACTTAATGGTTGGTGATAAATTAATTGTTGGTGTGGTCCCATTTTTTGATTCCAATAATTATATACCATTTTGCTACTACTTGTTCCGCCAATAAGCACAAACTTATTTACATCGCTTAATTGCATCCCAAGAGACCGCAAGCATCTTGATACTGCACTATCTGTTTTTTGAATAAGCTGCAAAGCAGCTGATGCATATTGTTCGTAATTGAACTTGCATTCAAAAGCATCCCTTCCAAACATCATCCACTTGGTAAAATCTCTAGGCTGATCTGAATCGTTGAGTTGTATTTTTATTTGTTCTGCAACTTTTTTTAGTCTGTTTTGCGTAAGTCGATCTGTCGGAAATGCTTTCTTAGTTGCTAAATAAAAATTATTTTGAATAGTGTTACTTACTATTTCATCAAACTCTTTACCCCCTAACTTATTTACCCCATCTTTTGCAATTACATGTAATTGATTTTTTGATTTTGTGATTAGAGTTAAATCAAATGTTCCTCCGCCAAAATCATATACAAGAATAATTTCATCTTCTATGTTGGCAGTATTTCCGTAACACAATGCAGCTGCAACTGGTTCTTCAAGAATGGCTGATAATGGGAAATTTGCTAATCGTGCAGCTTCTATAACCGATTTTCGTTGTACATCATTGTAATGTGCAGGTACTGTTATCACTGAATTGGTAAAGCCATCTGGCATGTACATTTCAGTATCGTATTTTATTTTCTTTAAAACAAGTGCCGCAATTGATTCGCTGAACCAAGGATTGTTTTTTTCATCAAAATAAACTGGTTCTTGTGTGCCAAAATTCCTTTTAAAGTGACTAACAACACTTTTTTGAGGATATATTTCGTATAGATTTTCTGCAAATTGTCCAATAAAAGCCTTTTTGCCATCTAACAATGCAATTGATGGGGTAGAGGTTTCATTTTTATTATAAGCATCAGGTACAATAACGGGACTTCCATCTCTACTTAATGTAGCTGCAACTGTGTTACTTGTTCCTAAGTCAATTCCCAATACCATTATTAAAAATTTAATTCTTTTTCTAAATCTGTGAGTTGTGTTCTAATATTATTTTGTAAGCTATCTCTCATTTTATCTGCCATTTGAATGCCTCGCAGCATTTGATCTATAGATGTTTGCAATTTTTGTTGCTGAACCTTCTCTTGACTCATTACATTCATTTTTTGACTCTGCATGTCTTTCACATTTTTATCTAGCTGAAGAAGTAGGTTTTGAGAAACATCTCTCATCCATGTAGAAATGTGAGTGAGCCAATCGCGTGTTGTTTCATTAAACATACGCTTTGACTCCATTTGTAGGGTTTCTTTTGCTTTAGCCAATTCTCTTTCAAATTCTTCTTTTCTTTTAAGGGGAATTCTTCTTCTAAGGTCGTAGACCCCGTATAGAATCATCAATAAAGAAACGCCGGCAGTAGAAGCTTTAACCCATAATGCAATGTATTTAAAAATGCCACTTTCACTTGCACTTGCTACAATTGATAAAGGGGCTAATAGTCCGCCCACAACCATAATAAGTCCAGTATAATCTCTAAGTGCAACAAAATATTCCATTGCTCCTTTTTTAATAATCTCTCCTACATATTGCTTGTTGTAATAGCTAAATGAGGTTATGCTTCTTTTTTTATCTGGAAACGGAATATAAATTTCTTCTGGCTTTATTGGTGCAATATCTTTTGATTGCAGTTGGATATTAATTTTTTTAATTTGGTCTTCAAACGAACTTTTTATGAATTCTTCGTCTTTCTCTAATTCTTGTTCCAAACTTTTATGAATAATTCTTAGTAGTTCTTTTTGAAATTCTTCTGGTATAGTTGTTTGAACTTTTTCACTTTTTTCTGCAAGGACTGTCCTATCAAAGTCTTCCAGTAATTCAATGCGTTCTTGAGATTTTATAGTGAATTTGCCCGTATTTGGTTTGTTTAATTCATCATATTTAAACTTGAAATTTTTATCAAGCTCCTGCGATACTTTTTGAATAGATTGTCTGATTTGCTGAATAGTATCATTAATATTCATGCTTTGCTCATCTTTTCTAGTTATTTGAGCATTCTGACTGTTTAGAAGTTTTCTGGTATTGTTTGCTCTGAGTTCTGCATCAGCTATCTCTTTCATGAAATCTACAACTGGTTTTGCTGATTGAAGTAATGTATACTTCTTTACTTTTTCTAGTTGATTTTTTTCAATTAAAGGAGCAAGAATGTCAAAAAAGGATTTGCCTTCTAAATCACTTAAATTGTAAAATGTTGATTTGACTTTATAGCTTAAAAAACGACTAATCTTTTTTTGTATTTCAGTATTTCCACTGGCATTGATTACTATAACATATCTATAATCTTGGTTATTTCTGATGGAGCTAAGCAATTCGGGTTGATGATCTATATGATCATCAGCAATGATAAAAAGAATTGCAGGAAAAATTTGTTCAAAAACTTTAAGCTGGCTTTCACCCTCGTGTATGAAACTCAATGAAAAATCTGCATCCTTTGCAATTTCAGATAAAATCTTTTTTGCTTCAAGTGCTTTGGAAATAGCAGCACTATGAATGAAAACATGAGCTGGTAACTCTTTCGTTGCAGCCATCTTTTTTATTTTATGAACGCTTTCGTCAAGAAAGCCTGCATAACTGCTTACGCCCAATTCTTTTGTGAATTGCTCAATTTGATCGCTTATGCTAAGTAGTTCTCTCATAGTGGTGTTTTAAAAAATATCAATCACGACAGTCTTCATATACTCACTTTCTTCTACTTGTTGCACAATTTGATTAAGTGGAGTATTATTAATTTTTACCATCATTTTGGTCATACCAACTTGCACCGTATCTCCTTGTTGCAAAGGTATAATAGATTGTATGCGATGTTCATTTCCATTTATGAAAATTCCGTTTTTACTTGCTTTACCAAGAATTGAAGCATCTGCAATAGTAATTTTTGTAGGTTGAAGCTGAATGTCAATTACACCATGTAGTCTACTTACATAGGCGTCTTGATCTAATATGATTGTATTTCCATTGGGTTGTTGGTGTCTTCCAATAAAGGTTCTTCCTCCATAAAGAGGAAATGTTTGTGTAGGCATATTTTCAGTATGTGTCACCAACCAAGCCAAAATTGAACTAGGATGTTGTACCTGATGTACTGGTTGTGGTTGAAAATAGGATGGAGTAGGGGGAGGCGCAGGATTAAAGTTAGGCTGTTGGTAGGAAGAAATTGGATTAGGTGCAGCATTTGGAGAAACATTTGCAGTATTACCCATTTGTTTCTGAATGTCCTTTATCTTTTGGATATTTCCTGCATGAAGCTTTTTTAAAAACTCGTTAGGCGCATTATCTACCAATCGCTGAAAGTAATGCAACTTTTCCTCCAATCTACTAATTATATCGCGTTCTTTAGCAGAATCAGGTAATTCTAAAAATTCAAGTATTTCTTTCTGTGTCATATTTTCAGCTATTTTCTTCTTTATGAGTCAAGGCTTCTTTTAATTCAGCAATTTGATTTTGAAGCTGAGTAATTTGCATTTGTTGTTCTTGAATTCCTTTTGTCAAAAGGCCAATCATGCCAATATAATTCACTGCTTTGTGAGTAACATTTCCCGTTACAGTTTCATATACTAAGTTTGGTAAAACCTCTTCTAATTCCTGCGCAATAAATCCGAACTGTCTTTCTTCAGGCAGTGCAATTTGAGGAAAGGCCGATTGGTTGTAGAAGTAAGTGCATGGCTGCAACAGGTTAACCGTTTCAAGGGCTCCCTCAATTGACTCAATTTCGGATTTAAGTTTTTTATCTGATGGGCCAAAACTATTTGCTCTGGCTGCTGCTGCTCTGGCCTCATTTTCATACATCTGAGCATCACGAGCCGATGATTGTGCATCGTTCGCATAGTTTCTACATTGTACACAATATTGGTCGGCTTGCTGGGCACAATCATTTGCATAACCTTTAGCGTCATTGGCTTCTTGTGCTGCATCTTTGGCACGAAGAGCATCACGTTCTGCATCGTTGGCTTCATTCTTCGCACGCTCAGCATCTCTTTGTGCATCATCGGCTTCTCTCTTAGCACGTTCAGCTTCTCTTTGCGCTTCATCGGCTTCTCTTTTAGCGCGTTCAGCTTCTCTTTGCGCTTCATCTGCCTCTTGTTTAGCACGTTCAGCTTCTTTTTGCGCTTCTCCAGCTTCCTGTTTAGCTTTTTCAGCCTCCTTTTGTGCCTCACTGGCTTCCTGTTTAGCTTTTTCAGCTTCTTTCTGTGCTTCTAGCGCTTCTTGTTTAGCTTTTTCACTCGACTGAGTAGCTTCATTTGCTTCCTGCATGGCCTTTTCAGAAAACTGAATGGCCTCATTCGCTTCTTGCTTAGCGCGTTCCGAAAACTGAACGGCTTCATTGGCCTCCTGCTTAGCACGCTCAGATGCTTCAACTGCCTCATTTGCTTCAGCCTTAGCCTTTTCAGAAGCTTCTACTGCTTCTTGTACCTCAGCCTTCGCTTTTTCAGAAGCTTCAGTTGCTTCTTGTAACTCAGCTTTCGCTTTTTCTGATGCTTCTGTTGCTTCTTGTAATTCAGCTCTAGCTTTATCTGAAGCTTCTGTTGCCTCTCTTAATTCTTGTTTTGCTCGTTCAGATGCCTCAGTTGCTTCTTGTGCTTCCTGTTTAGCTTTCTCTGAAAATTGTTGCGCCTCATTGGCTTCATTCTTAGCACGTTCAGATTCTCTTTGCGCTTCATTAGCCTCATTCTTAGCACGTTCAGATTCTCTTTGTGCTTCATTGGCTTCATTCTTAGCACGTTCAGATTCTCTTTGTGCTTCATTAGCTTCATTCTTAGCACGTTCAGCCTCTCTTTGTGCTTCATTAGCTTCATTCTTAGCACGTTCAGCCTCTCTTTGTGCTTCATTGGCTTCATTCTTAGCACGTTCAGCTTCTCTTTGCGCCTCATTCGCCTCGTTTCTAGCTCTTTCTGATTCCTTTTGTGCTTCGTTTGCTTCATTTCTAGCACGCTCAGATTCTCTCTGCGCTTCATTAGCCTCATTTCTAGCTCTTTCTGAAGACTGCATGGCCTCATTTGCTTCGCTTCTAGCTCTTTCTGAAGATTGTTGGGCTTCATTGGCTTCACTCTTAGCTCGCTCAGATGCATCTGTTGCTTCTTGAGCTTCTTGTTTTGCTTTTTCAGAGGCTTGCTGTGCTTCATTCGCCTCGTTTCTAGCTCTTTCTGAAGATTGTTGCGCTTCGTTGGCTTCATTTCTGGCGCGTTCAGATTCTCTTTGCGCTTCGTTGGCTTCATTTCTCGCACGCTCAGCCTCTC
>CAZTTO010000008.1:102204-147400 GCA_964616465.1 uncultured Hydrotalea sp.
GTTGCGCTTCATTAGCTTCGTTTCTAGCTCTTTCTGAAGATTGTTGCGCTTCATTGGCCTCGTTTCTTGCTCTTTCTGAAGATTGTTGCGCTTCGTTAGCTTCGTTTCTTGCTCTTTCTGAAGATTGTTGCGCTTCGTTGGCTTCATTTCTCGCACGCTCAGCCTCTCGTTGCGCTTCATTAGCTTCGTTTCTAGCTCTTTCTGAAGATTGTTGCGCTTCATTAGCTTCGTTTCTAGCTCTTTCTGAAGACTGTTGCGCTTCATTCGCTTCGTTTCTAGCTCTTTCTGAAGATTGTTGCGCTTCATTCGCTTCATTCTTTGCTCGTTCAGACGACTGTTGGGCTTCTGTTGCTTCTGTTTGAGCTTTTGAAGTAAAGCCCATAATTTCAGTCAACTCAGTTTGAGCTTTTTGAGAGGAAGTTATTATTTCCGTTAATTCAGTCTGCACACGTGTGCTTGCAGACATAATCTCATTTAATTCCGTTTGTGCCTTGTTGGAAAACTGCGTTGCTTCATTTGCTTCTTGTTGAGCTTTTTGTGAAGAAGTAACTGCAACATTTTCATAATTCTTAATCTTAACCAAAGATGCTTCAGCTTCTTGAATGGCTGTTTGAAACCTTAAAATAAGTGCTTCAAGTTGTTGTTCAAGTAATACAGGATCTGTAGCCATATAAGTGGATTTAGTATGGATTTATTTAGATGTTCCTTTTTTAGATGTGCTATCTGGTTTTGAACCTTGAATTTGGAGGAGGGGTGTATGCGTATCACTAGTTGAACCAGCTTCTTCATTATTCATATAATACCATCCACCTACAGCAAGTCCAATAATTAAAAGAATTAATCCAACCATTAATCCTACAGATGCACCACCCCCTTTTTTTACATAATGCAAATACATGGAATAGTTATCACCTGTTTTCCCTTCACATATCCTATTAAAATAATCCGAGTAATCAAATCCTTCTTTGTAAGAAGTAAGAAATTCCTCAAGGTGTTTTTCTGAGACTTGTTCTAATAAGCCATCTGTACATTGTAAAATCCAATCGCCAGTTTTTATTTTTAACTGGGAGGTAGTAATATCTGTTGGCTTTGTTTGCTGATTAAGACTTCTTGTAATAACATTTTTTTTAGGATGATTAATGGCTTCTTGTTCTGTTAGAATACCTTGGTCAACCATATCTTGTACAAGCGAGTGATCCTTTGTTTTATAAATGATTTTTCCGTTTCTTATATGATAAATTCTACTGTCACCGCACCATGCAATTTGGGCTTCATTTTTTCCAAATGAAACAAGTGTTAATGTAGTACTTGTGCCTTTAGCAGCTGGATTTTCTTCAACAAACTTTTCAATTTCATCTTTAAAGTTGACCAATGATTTGTGAATGAGCGTAGTAAACTTACTTTCTTTATTCGTTTTTTTACTTTGATGAAGTAATTGTTGAAAGCAGTTTGCAGCTACTTCAGATGCAATTTCTCCATAGTTGCTACCTCCAACACCATCACATACTACAAAAACAGAAGTTTGTGAGGGTTGCTTTGGACAAATAGCGTCTTCAATATTTTTTCTGCCGCCTTGCTTTATAAGTGCATGTGATAAAATTTCCAATTGAATAAGTTTTATTGATCAATATTTCTGACAATTCTAAATCCAATAATTTCTTTTTGTGCAGTTGAAACATCTACGTTTCTTACTTTAGGATCTAAGAATAGAAGATCGTTTTCAAAATCACCACCTCTAATGACCCTTGCTTGAATTGGCTTACCTTCAATTTGTAATTCAATCAATTCTTCACACCACTCAAATACATTGCCTAGCATGTCATATAGTCCGTTTACACCCGGCTTTTTAGTTTTTACTGGTTGAACTTTGATACCTGAATTTTCAAGATTCCAACTAATCTCATTCAACTCTTGTGCATAATTAGGGTGTGCAGCAATACAAGCATATTCCCATTCAATTTGTGTTGGAAGCCTGTAGATATGGTTTGATATTTTATTCAGCTTTTGAATAAACTTTTGTACTTCTTTCCATGAAACTTTATTAGCTGGTAATTTGCCTAATGCTGGATTGGTTTTTATCTCAGGAAATTTATTGTCCTGCATAATTGCAGTCCATTGCTCCCTTGTCACTTCTGAGCTAAGCATCATGATATTACCCACTTGAACATTTTGCACAGGATTTTGAGCTTCTTTAGGTATTGCTTCATTGTTAGTGCCACCAAAAACAAATGCACCTCCTTGAATTTGTACCATTTCGCTTTCAATAGTTTTCGCCATCTCTTCAACCTGATTGTTGCTTCCTCCTGATACAGCGCCCATAATTTTGTCTTTGAAAAGGAAACCCACAATTCCTAATACCACTACAACAATTCCAACCCATAACATACCAGATGATTTCTTTTTGGGAGCCGATGTTGGAGTACTATCTTCTTCGGCAGGTGCGGAAACTGACTTATCTGTGCTAGGTTGATGCTTAGGGAGTATGATCTCTTGCGTTTCATCGCCTTGATTTGTTGGTGCTACAGGCTTTGATTGCAAAGGAGTTTGTGGCGATTGTCCAGTAGCTTGTATCGGAATAACCATGGTTTCATCACCCGTAGATGTTGGCGTTGCAATAGGCTGATTTGTAACTTTTTTCGTTGAAACCGATTTTTTTTCGCCCTTGCCAGTACTTTTAGATGTAGCCGTAACACCTTTTTGATTTGCGTGTGGTTTTATTATCTCAATCAGCTCATCAATATTGGTTGTTCTTTTGGATGCATCTGGAACAATACACTTTCTTAGTAGTGTTTTATATGGTTCTTCTAAATCTTTTAAGTGCTCTTCTACCCCTTCAAGACTTACTATCTTATTAATTAATTGCGCTGCACTTGTATCACCTTCTCTTGAGCCAAATAATAGTTTTCCTTTAAGCAAATAATATGCGGTAACTCCAAAAGCCCATATATCAACATTGTAGCTAATTTTTTTATCTATACCATATCTATCAGGGTTGAACTGTTCTGGGGCCATGTATTCAATGGTTCCAAGTAGAATAGATGCACTTGCTTGATTGCTATCGGCGTTTTTACTAATTCCAAAGTCAGCAATTTTTGCAATTAGATTTTGTTGCTTATCTCTTCCAAGAAGAATATTCTGTGGTTTAATATCTCTATGAATAATTCCTTGTGAGTGGAGATATTTCAAGCCTTCCAGAATATCAACAAAAAGTTTGCTTAACTCATGTAATGAAACTGGATTTTTGCTAAGATAAACCTTCATTTGGCCTTCCTGCACATATTCCATTACTCCAATTTGCATCTCTTCATCTTGTCCGTGAATATTTCTATTCACCAATGTTTCAACCCCGTAGTAACGAACAATATTTGGATGTGAAAGAATGATGGCTCTTCTTATTTCATTAATGATATTATACTTGTTCGCTTGATCTTGTGGATGAAAGAACTTGAGTGCTACTGGTATTTCTAAAACTTTGTCAAATGCTTTGTAAACAGTTGCAAATCCACCCTTACCCAGCAAATCTGTGCTTGGGTCATACACATACTTATTGAGTATCTCCATGCTTATAAAATGTTAAAATACAGGGAACTAAAATACTCAAGTTTTAAAAGAAAAGAACTGAATATGTGAAGGGTTGGCTTTGTGGAAATTATAATATTGATTTACAATCTTTTATATATTATTTTAAAATTAATTCGGTCTTATGTCTACAACTCTGAGTTGTAAGGACTTGGTTCCGTTCCAATCATTTTCCTCAATTGTAAAGACCACATCTATTTTTTTAAACTGTTCGAGTATAAAAAATTGATGTGCCATATTAAATCCAATTCCAGTTAGCTTAATACCATTTTGCTCCAGCACAAATCTTATGTGGTTTTCTTTCACAATTTTTGAGAGACCGGTTTCTTCTACACCAAGAGCAACAAAAACTGGTTTTAAATTGTCTGGTCCAAATGGCTCCATTTGCTGGATGATATTAAATAATCCAAGCTGAATTTGTTCAAAATTTATTTGCGTATCAATTTGAACAGTTGGAATCAATAATTCATCGGGGAGCATTTTTTGAACAGCTTCCTCAAACGCTTGCGCAAATTGTTGAACATGATTTATTTGCAAAGTCATGCCAGCAGCAGCAAAATGGCCACCATAACCTATGAGCCAGTCTTTGCATGCATGTATAGCTTCATAAACATTAAAGCCAGGTATACTTCTTGCACTGCCTGCTGCGGTATCGCCACTTTGAGTTAAAACAATAGTAGGTTTATAATGATGCTCTATGAGTCGGCTAGCAACAATTCCAACAACACCTTTATGCCAATGGGGTTGAAAAACAACCGTACTTTTTTTACTTGGAGTTGTAGGATCTTGAGCTAATTGTTCTAATGCTTCTTGCGTAATACTTTGATCGGCTTCTCTTCTGTCTGTATTATCAGATTGAAGAAGAGCTGCAATTTCCTTGGCTCTTATTGGGTCTGTTTCTATAAAAAGTTGAATGGCTTTTCTTGCATCATCCATTCTTCCTGCTGCGTTCACTCGAGGTGCAATCATAAACACGAGGCTGCTTACTGTCATAGGTTGTTTTACAGCAGCAAGTTCAATAAGTGATTGAATGCCAATATTAGGTTTTGAATTTACTTTTTGAATACCAAAATGACATATAACCCTATTTTCACCTGACATAGAAACAATATCTGCAGCAATTGCTGTTGCAACAAGATCTATGTATTGTAAATAAGATTCATTTGGTAACTTTTTCTGATCTGAAATTGCATGTATTAATTTGAATACAACACCACATCCACATAATTCTTTATAGGGATATGAGCAATCAACCTGTTTTGGATTTAGTATAGCAATGGCAGGAGGGATAGTTTCATCGGGTAGGTGGTGATCACATACAATAAAATCAATACCCGCACTTTTTGCATATGCTATTAAGTCATTGCTTTTAATTCCGCAATCGACAGAAATGATTAAATGAATATTATTTTGAATGGCCCAATCAATCCCTTTTTTTGAAATTCCATATCCTTCTTTAAATCTATTAGGTACATAATAGTCAACTTGAGCATGCAAACTTTTTAAAAATGAATACAATGTTGCCACAGAGGTGGTACCATCAACATCGTAATCACCAAATATCAGTATTCTTTCATGCTTAATTAATGCGGACTCAATTCTATCTACAGCTAAGCGCATGTCCTTCATTTTCCAAGGACTATGCAAGTCGTCTAAAGATGGTCTAAAAAACTTTTTTGAGGCTTCATAATTTTCATAGCCTCTTTGAACCAACAACTCGCATATAACTTTTGAAATGCCAAGAGATTTTTGAAGTTGCTGTACCTTTTCTTCATTTGCTTTTTGAATAACCCAATTCTTTTTCATTAGTACTTTCTATCTGTCGTATAACGAACCAGCTCTTCCAATGCTTCCCTTGGTTCACCTGGTTCAAATTGGTGCAATAAAGATAAAGCTTCGTCCCTAAATGATTCCATTTTTGTTTGCGCGTAACGTATGCCCCCTAAGTCTTTTACAGCTTCTAGTACATACTTTACTTGCTTAGGTTGGTTTGATGCAGTTTTGATAATTTGAATCATTTTTTTTCTGGTCCCAGTCTCTGCGTTTTGCAGTGCGTAGATAAGCGGAAGAGTGAGCTTCTTTTCTTTTATATCGTTGCCTGTTGGTTTGCCAACATCTGCATCACCATAATCGAATAAATCGTCTTTAATTTGAAATGCCATACCAACCTTCTCTCCAAATAATTTCATTTTTAAAACATCATCTGGATGAGTGAATGTAGTGGATGCACCAGCTCCACATGAAGAGGAGAGAAGGGATGCTGTTTTTCCTAAAATAATTTCGTAATATACCTGTTCATCTAGGTTCAGATTACGTGATTTCTCCATTTGAAGAAGTTCGCCTTCGCTCATTAACTTGACTGCTTCAGATAATATTTTTAAAACCTCAAAATCGTTGTTCTCTAAAGAGAGCAATAGTCCCTTTGAGAGAAGGTAATCACCTACCAGTACGGCAACTTTATTTTTCCAAAGTGCATTAATGCTAAAGAACCCCCTTCTTTCGTAAGCTTCATCAACAACATCATCATGTACCAAAGTAGCAGTATGTAACAACTCAACCAAAGAAGCTGCTCTGTATGTTTTTTCATTGATTTCTCCACCTAATCGTGCACTCAACAACACAAACATGGGTCTCAATTGCTTGCCCTTTCTGCGAACTATATAGTGCATAATTCTATCTAGTAATGGCACGCGACTCTTAACAGATGCTCTGAAACTCCGTTCAAATACCTCTAACTCCTTGCTTATTAGTTCTTTAGCTTTATCCATATTGGTAATTCTGTTGCAAGATATGCTCTTAAATACAATATTTTTATGAAATGCAGCGTTCTCATACACTTTGTGGTCTTAAAAGCGGGAAATATGCATATTTCATTAAATATTAACGAAATTTGCTTATTAGAATTGGAAATTGAATGATTTTTCAGATAAATTTGCAACACATTAATATTGGACTAATAATTAAAACTATGACAAGCAACAAAATCGCGTTTCTATTGCTGGCCTTCGCGTTGATCTCAACAGCTAGCATCGCACAAAACGATTGGGGTTGGAATTGGCAGGATAGCTCTAAAGTAGCTCCTAAGCACATGCCTCAGTACAATGAGTTCATTAACAATCAGTTTCCTTACCCTCCAAAGCCAAGAAACCAATGGGAACTTGGTGTAGCATTGGGTGCAGGTTATACTACTGGAGATGTTAAAGCTAAACTTGGTTTTTACGGTGCTATTTCTTTGAGAAAAGCGATCGATCATAACTGGTCTGCTCGTATCAATGGTATTGGCGGATTTTCAACTGGTCAAGATGCAGTTGGTGACATGTTATTCCAAATTGATAATCAGCCTCCTTTCGCTAACGAAAGAAACCAAGTACGCAATTACCGTAACAATTATTTTGGTGTAATTGCTGATGCGATTTATTCAATCAATGTAGCTAGTCACTACAGAGGCAACCCTAAAACTAATTTATATGTTTTTGGTGGTTTAGGTGCTGTGGCTTACAATGTTGATATGAAGTACACTAATAACAATGGTTCTGGTCAGTTGGTGGGTGACTGGAGAAACAGCTCAAGATTTGATACTGATGGTTCTTTGTTCTTAATTGGGTCATCATCTCAGGTTCGTCCTGCAGCTTCTTTTGGTGCTGGTTTTGCAGTAAAAGTTAGTTCTCGTTTCAATATCGCACTTGAGCAAAGATGGACTACTTTATTTAGCGATAGATTAGATGGTTGGAAAGGTGCTAGAAACAACGATGTTTTTGGAGGTACTGCATTCCGTTTAAATTTCAACCTATAATCCCAATAACATTCACATTTTAAATTATTTAGATATGTTTAAGAAAATAGTTTTATCGTTGATCCTTGTATTGGGTGCATTCAGCCTCACTACTATGGCTCAAAAAAGTAAAGCAAAAAGAGTTGAGCCTTTATATTGGATTAATCCTAATAACTTCATTTACAGTGAATTAAATAATCCAAAGCACATGAAGTTGCCAAAAATTACTTTGGCAGATTCTGATGGTGATGGTGTAACTGATCAATTTGATCTTGAGCCAAATACACCAGCTGGAGCTCCAGTTGATACACACGGTGTTGCTAAAGATACTGATGGCGATGGAGTACCTGACTACAAGGATAAAGAGTTGTTAACTCCACAAAAGTGTTTCCCTGTAAACAGTGATGGTATTGGTAACTGTCCAGAGCCTTCTTGCTGCACAGAAATCAAAGAAATGTTAGGTGGTGGTAACGCTGCTAATTGGAAGGATCGCAAGAAAGCGGAATGTACAATCGCTGCTTTACCTAGCATCCAGTTCAAAAACAATGCTGTTCTTTCTGCAAACGCAATTACTGCACTTAACGCAGTTGCTGCTCAGTTGAATGCAAATCCTGATTGTAAAGTACGTGTAATTGGTTACGGCGCTTCTAGCAAACTTGCTCAGCAAAATAGCTGGGAAAGAGTGAATGCTGTTATTAAATACTTAGTTGAAAGACAAGGTATTGCTGAAAGCCGCTTCATCTTTACTTATGGACAGAATGGTGATGCTAACGTGGTTGATCTTCAAGGTACTACAGATGAAGGTCCAAACACAGTTCCTGCACCACATCCAAATTTGCGTAAAAAAGGATAAATTTTATCTAAATACTTCAAGTAAAGGGATCCATAAGGATCCCTTTATTGCATTATAATGAGTCTAGCTTTTGCGCCCTATTTGCTGATTTTAATTTTAACGACTCAAAGTCTAGAAAAAGAATTAATTTTGCGCACTTTATGGTAAGGTTTTTAATCATTTCACTGGTTTCTTTTCTCTTGGTCTCTTGCAACAACAAGTTTAATAAGGTGTTGAAGAGCAAGGATTTCGACTATAAGTACAACATGGCCGAACAATATTATAAGGAGAAAAAGTACGACAAGGCCCAGATCTTATTTGAAGAACTTTTCCCGTATGTTAAAGGATCGGCTAGATACGAAGACATGTACTACAAATTTGCATATTCCTATTACTATGAGAAGGAATATCCAAATGCTGAAAACTTATTTAAAACATTTGTAGAACAGTTTCCTAATAGTGCAAAGGCTGAGGAGTGTGATTATATGCGGGCGTATTGTTTTTATAAGCAATCACCGCGCGTAGAACTTGATCAAACAAATACACAAAGAGCAGCAGCACTTATGCAGGCTTTTATAAATACACACCCAACCTCCCCTAGAGTTAAGGAAGCCTACCAAATTATAGAATCTTGTAGAGAGAAACTTGAGCTAAAGGAATTTAGAGGTGCAGAATTGTACTATAATCTAGGCTTTTTTAAGGCTGCGGCAATTGCTTTTTCTAGTATTTACGAAAACTATCCAGACTCAAAAAGGGCTGATGAGTATAAGTTATTGGCAATTAGGTCGTATTTTCGATATGCACAAATGAGCTATGAAGAAAAGCAAGCAGAAAGATTTGAAAAAGTAGTAAATGAGTGTGATGAATTTTCTGATAGATTCTCTGATAGTAAATTCCTAGAAGAAGTCAATAAAATAAAAGCCAATTCAAATCAATTTTTCAAAAAAGATAAAAAATGAGCAAACTAAGACGCCAAATTAACCCTAATACCACTAACGTGGTAGAAACGCGTAACCTCGCTAGTTTAAAGGCTGTAACAGGCAATTTATATGAGTCAATTTCAATTATTGGGAGAAGAGCTAATCAAATTAATGTTACCCTAAAAGAAGAGTTACATAATAAGTTAGAAGAGTTTGCTACTAGTACCGACAATTTGGAAGAGGTACATGAAAACAAAGAGCAAATTGAAATTTCTAAAGCTTATGAGCGTATGCCTAATCCGGCAATTCTTGCTACTCAGGAGTTCATCGACAGCAAAATTTACTACCGCAAAAACGATACTGATTTATTTAGATAGGCGTACATTAAACATATATTTATGAAACGACAGTGCTTACACTGTCGTTTTTTGTTTTACTTTGATTTAAACTTTGTTCGTTTGGAGGGGAAAAAAATATTAATTGGTATAACTGGCAGCATTGCTGCTTATAAAATCATTTTATTAGTAAGATTGTTAACAAAAGCAGGTGCTGAAGTACAGGTTGTTATGACTCAATCAGCTACTCAATTTGTTTCCCCTTTAGTGTTGTCTACTCTCACAAGAAAACCTGTTTTAACAGACCTTTCTTCTGCAAATGAATGGGCTAACCATGTTATGCTAGGAAGATGGGCCGACTATATGCTCATAGCGCCCCTCAGCTGTAATACTTTATCTAAAATGTCTCATGGCATATGTGATAATTTACTCTTAGCTGTTTACTTATCGGCTACTTGTAAAGTTGCAGTAGCACCTGCAATGGATGAAGATATGTGGCTACATGCTACCACAAAGGAAAATATAAAGAGATTGCAATTGCAAAATGTGGAGGTGATAGATGTAGATTCTGGTAGTCTTGCAAGCGGATTATCTGGAGAAGGAAGAATGGCAGAACCAGAGTCATTATTTTCTTTTTTAAAACAACAACTGTATCAAACAAAAATTTTAAAAAATAAAAGGGTTCTAATTACGGCTGGACCAACTTATGAGCATTTAGATCCGGTTCGCTTCATTGGCAATTTCAGCAGTGGGAAAATGGGGATTGCATTGGCAGAAGCTTTTTTCCTGGCAGGGGCCGAAGTACATATGGTGCTTGGTCCAACTAATCTAAGACCAAATTTTGCTGGTATTAAAATTTACCCTGTTGTATCTGCAATGGAAATGTATGATCAAGTTATGCAATTATCTGGTCAAACAGATTTATTTGTTATGAGCGCTGCTGTGGCAGATTATAAACCAAAAGAGGTTTTAACACATAAACATAAAAAGAACAGTGGGGATCTAAAAATTGAACTTGAAATAAATCCTGATATCTTACAAACAGTTGGACAGCAAAAAAGTAAAGATCAATATGTAGTTGGTTTTGCACTTGAAACAGAGCACGCAAAAGAAAATGCAAAGAAAAAACTTCAAAGCAAAAATGCAGATTGCATTATATTAAATTCATTAGAGCATCCTGAAGCTGGATTTGGAAAGGATACAAATAAAGTAAGTATTTTATTTGCCAAAGGTCATGAATTAGATTTTCCAGTTAAATCGAAAACTGATCTCGCCGCAGATATTGTTTTATGTATTTCAAAGGAACTACCTCATGCGAATTGACAAATACCTGATTTTATTTATTTTTTCGTTGTTTTCGATTGCTTTTGTCGAGGCGCAGGAGGTTCAGGCTCGGGTTTCAGTTCTTTCACAGCGTGTAAGTACAACTGTTGACAGAAAAGTATTTCAAACATTACAAAATCAGTTAAACACTTTTATTAATAATAGAAAATGGACAAATGACAAATTTGGAAATCAAGAGCGTATAGAGTGTAGTTTTATTATTAACATAGAATCCATGACTGAGCAAAATGTTTTTAAAGCAAGCTTAACAATTCAAGCAGCTCGTCCGGTTTTTAACACTAGTTATAAAGCGCCTCTTATAAATTTTCAAGATCCAGACTTACTTTTTAAATACCAAGAATTTCAGCCTATTGAGTTCAACGATAATAGGGTTCAGGGCTCTGATCCTTTAGCAGCCAACTTAACAGCAACTTTGGCATTTTGGATATATATAATTTTAGGAATGGACTATGACTCATTTTCCCCAAAAGGCGGTGAGGCTTACTTTCAAAAAGCTTTGAGCATAGTAAATAATGCACCTGAGGCTAGAGGTATAAGTGGATGGCGAGTTTTTGACGGACTCCGCAATAGGTATTTTCTTGCCGAAAACTTAACAAATACAAGATTTAATATTGTACATGATGTTATTTATGGCTACTACCGATCGGGTTTAGATCAAATGTATGAATCCGAAGATCAAGCAAGAAAGAATACATTACAAGCATTAAGTCAGCTTTTTTCTTTTAATAAGGAAAATCCAAATACCATGTTCGTTCAGTTCTTTATGCAGGGAAAATTTCAAGAATTAAGTGGTATGTTTAAAAAAGCAGGTCCACCTGAAAAATCAAGGGCTATTGAGTTATTAACTGCTTTGGATATTGTTCAGGCTGTAGCTTATAAACTAGCATTAAAATGAAGTATATTTTCATAGGAATACTTTTGTTCCAAATTGTTTCTTGCAGTAGCTCAAATCCCAAGGAAATCGTGCCTCTTGATCAAATGAAAAAGATTATGTGGGATCTCAGTGTTAGCGATGAATTAAGGATGTATCGGCTGCAAATGGATACCATACCCATTGATAAGGATACAACTTATAAGAAACAATATGCAGCCATCTTTTTTCATCATAATGTTTCAGTAGATCAATTTTATGCTTCATTGGCATATTATAAGAAAGACCCGCTTTTGTTTAGACAGTTAGTTGACTCTGTTTCTGCTTACGGAAATAGAATAAAAAATGAATCAGCGAAAATTTCGCAATAGTACCTACATTTGCTCAACTTAAATTTTTATGAATAAAGTTTATTCTTCCGCAAAAGAAGCTATTCATGATATACCTAATGGAGCTACCCTCATGTTAGGTGGGTTTGGATTGAATGGTATTCCAGAAAATTGTATTCAAGCACTTGTTGAAAAAGGGGTAAATCAGCTCACTTGTATTTCCAATAATGCAGGAGTAGATGATTTTGGATTAGGTCTGCTACTAAAAACCAAGCAGATCAAAAAAATGATGAGTAGCTACGTTGGTGAGAATGCTGAATTTGAAAGACAATTGCTCAGCGGAGAGCTAGAAGTTGATTTAATTCCTCAAGGAACTTTAGCTACACGTATTCAAATGGCAGGTATGGGTATACCCGCATTTTATACGCCAGCTGGAATTGGAACAGAAGTGGCAGATGGAAAGGAAGTTCGCCTTTTTGATGGAAAAGAATACTTAATGGAATATGCGCTACATGCCGATTTTGCAATTGTAAAAGCATGGAAAGGTGATAAACTTGGTAACCTTATTTTCAGAAAAACTACCCGAAACTTCTCTACCTCTATGGCAAAAGCTGGTACAATTACTATTGCAGAAGTAGAAGAGTTGGTTGAACCTGGTGAGTTGGATGCAGACCATATTCATGTTGCTGGAGTATATGTTCATCGTATATTCCAAGGCTCAGGTTATGAAAAGAGAATTGAAAGAAGAACCACTTCAAAATAATTTATATGGCACTAGATAAATTCGGAATTGCAAAGCGCATTGCTAAAGAATTAAAGGATGGTATGTATGTTAATTTAGGAATTGGAATACCAACCTTGGTGTCTAATTATATTCCAAAGGGTATGACTGTTATTTTCCAAAGTGAAAATGGAATTTTGGGAATGGGCCCTTACCCTTCAGAAAAGGAGGTAGATGCCGACTTGATAAATGCAGGTAAAGAAACAGTTACAATCATCCCTGGCGGGGTTTTTTTTGATAGTGCAGAAAGCTTTGGAATGATACGTGCAGGAAAAATTGACTTAACTGTTTTGGGAGCAATGGAAGTTAGTGAACAAGGTGATATTGCAAATTGGAAAATTCCTGGCAAAATGGTGAAGGGAATGGGAGGAGCAATGGACTTGGTAGCTAGTGCTAAAAATATCATAGTTGCTATGATGCATACGAATCCAAAAGGTGAGAGCAAACTGCTACCTCAATGTACATTGCCTTTAACAGGGAAAAAATGCGTTAAAAAAATTGTTACAGAACTTGCTGTCCTAGATGTAACAGAAAATGGATTTTTGCTTTTGGAAAGAGCACCCGGTGTTACAGTAGATGAAATACAGCAAAAAACAGCTGGAAAATTGATTATTCCTTCGGAAGTTCCTGAAATGGTAATTGATTAATCTGGCGGTTATAGAATTTCACAGCTCAATTAAAATAATATTTTATGGCAATAGCAATTGGACAACAAGCTCCTTCTTTCTCTTTGTTCGACACAGATAAGAACAAGGTTCAATTATCTGATTTTGCAGGTAAAAAAGTAGTTGTACTCTTTTTTCCTTTAGCCTTTACAGGTGTATGTACAACTGAACTATGTAACGTAAGAGACAATATTGCGCTCTATAACCAAACTAATGCAGTTGTTTTGGGTGTTTCAGTAGATAGCTTATTTACCTTAGATAAATTTAAAAAAGAGCAGAATCTTAATTTTCCTCTTTTAAGTGACTTCAATAAAGATGCTGCAAAAGCCTACGAAGTACTATATGATGTGTTTCCAGCTTTTGAAATGCAAGGAGTAAGCAAACGTGCTGCATTTGTAATAGACAGTAAGGGTACTATTCAATATGCTGAAGTTTGTCCAACTCCTGGTGATCTTCCAAACTTTGAAGCTATTCAAACAACTCTTGGACAGATTTCTTAATAGAAATTATCCCATAATTCACTTGAAAAGCCCCCTATTTTAGAGGGCTTTTCATTTTGTAATTAAGTTGTACCTTTATAAAACGATGATTAAAATTGGACTTTTATTTTATGTAGGGTTGGCTTCAATAGCACTTTCTTTCTTTCCTTTCAATTGGGATGGGAAAAGTCAGTCTCAGCCCTCTTCTGTAAAAGTTCAAAAAATGTATCCTAACCCTGCTAATGCATATATTATTTTTGAAGTTGACCCTGCAATAGTAAATACACACACACTTTTTATTTGCAGTTTTATGGGAAAGAAAACCCATGATTTACAAATCCAGCAAAGCAAGATTACGGTTGACTTACAACAACAGCAACGCGGATTGTATATTTATCAAATTAGGGATAAGTACAATCGTATTGTTGAGTCAGGTAAGTTTAATGTAATTAAATAAAGCTTTTCTATTTATTCTACCCAATCGGCAATAAATATATTCGTATCTCTGGTTCCTCCGTTGTTTCTGTTACTGCTAAAAACAATTTTCTTGCCATCATAGCTAAACATAGGAAAGGCATCAAATCCTTTATCGCGACTCACTTTTTGCAAATTAGTTCCATTACCATCAATGGTATACATATTAAAAGGAAAACCTCTTTTATACTCATGGTTACTTGCAAAAATGATTCGTTTGCTATCTGGCATAAATGTGGGTGCCCAATTGGCTTGACCAAAGTAACTGATTTGTCTTGCATTGCTGCCATCTGCATCTGCAACCCAAATTTCCATATTGGTAGGCGCAACCAAGTTTTCTTTTAAAAGTGAATTGTACTCTTCTATCTCCTCTTTTGATTTAGGTCTACTAGCTCTCCAAATTATTTTGGTGCCATCTGGACTAAACCATGCACCACCATCATATCCCAAAGTATGTGTTATCCTTTTTGTTTCTTTAGTTGCAAGGTTCATGATATATAATTCTAAATCGCCATCTCTCATTGATGTAAAAACCATTGTTTTACCGTCGGGCGAAAGTGTAGGCTCAGCATCATACCCAGGAGTATTAGTTAGCTGTTCAACTATTACGCCATTGGTATCTGCCTTGAAAATATCATATGAGCTATACAATGGCCAAATGTATTTGTTACCATATTTAGCTCTATCTGGAACAGGTGGGCATTCATCGCCACCTAAATGTGTAGATGAATAAATAATGTGACCTCCATCTTTAGTAAAGAATCCGCAGGTTGTTCTGCCTTTACCAGAGCTAACTAATTTTGGAACAAATGGTTCATTAGGTGAGGTAGGCACTTTCCCAATAAACATTTGGTCGCACATAATACCTTCCTTTGGATTTGTTTTTTGAAAGATTAAATATTTGCCATCATAACTCCAATAAGCTTCTGCATTATCACCTCCAAAAGTCAATTGTCTAATATTCTTGAAATGTTTCTCATTAGCATATTGAATAGAATCTTGCTGCGCAAGGCAGGTTGTTGTAACTAAAGTTAAAAAGGAAAAAAGGGTTATTCTCATGTTGTGAACTTTAAAGCTAAAATACGCAATTCAATTCGTTTACAGTGTCATGGCTAAGTCAGGAATGAGATACCTATAAATCCTTCATGGTAAACAGCAAATGATTCCTAGCTTTGCCATTCAAATATTTATATGGCAATAGTAGCCCCTTCATTTTTAAGTGCGAATTTTCTTCAATTACAAGAAGAATGTGATAAGATTAATGCTAGTGAAGCTGAATGGTATCATCTAGATGTGATGGATGGTTCTTTTGTACCGAATATTAGTTTTGGAATTCCAGTGATAGCAGCACTCAGAAAAGCAACCAAAAAAGTGCTTGATGTGCACTTAATGATAGTTGAACCGGAGAAGTATATCACAGCTTTTGCTGATGCAGGTGCGAATGTATTAACGGTTCACTTGGAAGCTTCTGTTCATCTTCACAGAACCATTCAACAAATTAAACAACATGGAATGAAGGCAGGGGTGGCGCTAAATCCGCATACTTCAGTTAGTTTGTTACAAGATGTTATTGTTGATTTGGATTTGGTTTGTTTGATGAGTGTGAATCCAGGTTTTGGTGGACAAAAATTTATTGAAAGAACGTATCAAAAAGTGCGTGATTTAAAAGCTATGATTATTGATTCAGGAAGCCATTGCTTAATTGAAATTGATGGCGGTGTTACGCTAGATAATGCAAAGAAGTTAACAGATGCAGGAGCTGATGTTTTGGTTGCTGGTAATACTGTCTTTGCTTCACAAGATCCCCTAGAAACCATTCGATTACTTAGATTGGCTTAAGGGCTGCATACATTCCTGAAATTCTATCCACACATGTGTATAATACTGTGTGCTTATTTTGCTTCAATTTGATTTAATTTGGAATAGGAAGTTTATTAATTCATTGACTGAAAAATTATTTCCATTGACAGAAACCATCATTAACCTCGAAAACGTTAATCCCCTTGAATTCTTTGGGGTGAATAACGGAAAATTAGATTTACTTAAAAAGAAATTTCCACTCCTAAAAATTTTATCAAGAGGCACGCAGATTAAGCTCAGCGGAGCACCAGAGCAAATTGAGAATGCCAAAGAAAAAATTGACCTCATCATTCAATATCTAGAAAGAAATGGTCATTTAAGTGAGCATTACTTTGAGCAAATTCTTGGGGGCGATGATGCTGAAACGATTGACAACTTTGTTGATCGCAATCCAAATGATATTTTGGTTTTTGGTCCGAATGGTAAAACAGTTCGTGCAAGAACACAGAACCAAAAGAAAATGGTTGCTGCGGCCGATAAAAACGATATTGTTTTTGCAATTGGTCCTGCTGGTACGGGTAAAACTTATACTGCTGTTGCACTGGCGGTTCGTGCATTAAAAAATAAGATGGTTAAGAAAATTATCTTAACTCGTCCAGCTGTTGAAGCTGGAGAAAGTTTGGGTTTTTTACCGGGCGATTTAAAGGAAAAAATTGATCCTTATTTGCGTCCATTATATGATGCATTAGATGATATGATTCCAGCTGATAAGTTAGGCTATTACATGAGTACAAGAACCATCGAAATAGCGCCATTGGCTTATATGCGTGGAAGAACTTTGGATAATGCATTTATCATTTTAGATGAAGCTCAAAACACAAATGATTTACAGTTGAAAATGTTTTTAACGCGTATTGGTGCCAATGCAAAAGCAATGATTACTGGTGATCCTACGCAAATTGATTTGCCTAGAAACCAAAGAAGTGGTTTAGAAAGGGCTACCAGAATTTTAAAGAATATTGATGGAATTGCCCATATTGAATTATCAGAAGAAGATGTGGTTCGTCACCGATTAGTGAAAGCCATTATCAAAGCTTATGATCGAGAGAAGGAAAAGGAAGAAAATCAGCATTAATATTTAAAAGGCCTCGCAATGCGGGGCTTTTTCTTTATTTTTTATCATAAAATGCACGACCTTACGTTAATAATAAAAAATCTACACTATGAAGGCGTTGTTTGTGACAACTGTTCTCTTGATATCAGGTACTTTCTCATTTGCTCAAAATGCCACCACCCAAAAAGGAAAACCCAATCCTTTTGCAGAGGGTTCAGGAACTGTTTCCCAAGTTAATCCAAAGGCTGTGAATGTATTTCCGGTTGATAATAATGTTGGTATAGGTATTCTAAAACCAACGGCACCTCTTGAAATAAAAGCTGGGGCTGGAAATACAAGGGGCAAAAATGTGTTGCTAAAGCTTAGCAATGAGTATGCTGCATCTGGACAGAATGAGCCTAGTATTATGTTTTCCAATGGTGATTACACTAATCCAAGAAACGTAAGCTATTGGACGATAGGAGCGAGGGTGTCTGGCGATAATGTTTTGAAAACTCCGCAAACTTTTAAAATTAGTTATAAAGGGCCCAATGATGCATCTGAAAAAGAATTTTTCTCAGTAGATTCTTATCAGGGTAGGGTTAGAATAGGCAATGTTCCAACAGATTTTGATGGGTACAAATTATATGTTGAAGAAGGAATTCTAACTGAGAAAGTGAAAGTGGCAATAAAAGGTAGCAAAGATTGGTTTGACCATGTGTTTGAACCTGATTATAAGTTGATGCCTCTTCCTGAACTTGAAAAGTTCATTCAGAAAAACAAACACCTGCCTGGAATTCCAACAGCAACTGAAGTGGTAAAAGATGGGCTTGATTTAGGTAAGATGAATGCTTTGTTATTGCAGAAAGTGGAAGAACTCACGCTTCATGTTATTGAACTCAAAAAAGAATTAGAAGAAACTAAAAAGCAAATAAAAAAGCAGTAACACAGTTACTGCTTTAAAATTTCGTGACCTAGTTTGTCCCTTTTGGTGGTTAAATAGTTGTGGTTGTGTTCGTTTGGTTGAATTTCAAGTGGCACAACATCTACAATTTCCAAACCATAGCCCTTTAAACCAGCCCTTTTTCTTGGATTATTGCTCATCAGTTTTAACTTAGAAACACCTAATGATCTAAGTATTTGTGCACCAACACCATAGTCGCGCGCATCCATTGCAAAACCTAACTTCAAATTCGCTTCTACCGTATCGTAGCCTTCTTCTTGAAGTTTGTATGCTTTCAATTTGTTCACTAATCCTATTCCCCTTCCTTCTTGGTTCATGTATAAAATAACACCCTTTCCTTCTTTTTCCACTTTTTGCATTGCACAGTGAAGTTGGTCGCCACAGTCGCAACGGAAGCTGCCCAAGATATCGCCAGTAAAACAACTACTATGTACCCTTGTAAGAACGGGTTCATCTTTTTCCCAAGTTCCTTTTATCAATGCCAAGTGTTCTGCCCCTGATAATTTTTCTTTGAAAGCTGCGAGAATAAAGTCGCCGTGCTGTGTTGGCATTTGCACGCGTACAATTTCTTCAACCAATGAATCAGTGCTTAATCTGTACTCAATTAGGTCTTTTATGGAAATAATTTTAAAATTGAATTTCTTAGCAATTTCTAGTAATTGAGGCAGTCTTGCCATAGTACCATCTTCATTCATGACCTCTACTAAAACTCCTGCGGGCTCAAAACCCGCTAGTCTTGCCAAATCTACGGTTGCTTCTGTATGCCCGGTTCTTCTTAAAACACCGCCATTTATTGCCTTAAGCGGGAAAATATGTCCAGGTCTTCCTAAATCGGATGGTTTTGTTGCAGGATCAATCAATGCTTGAATAGTTTTTGATCTATCATGAGCAGAAATTCCTGTGGTTGTGCCTTGTCCAATTAAGTCAACTGAAACCGTAAAAGCTGTTTCATGTAAAGATGTATTAGAGCCAACCATAGGTGAGAGTTCAAGTTCGTTGCATCTATCTTCTGTGAGTGCAATACAAATAAGACCTCTACCTTCTTTACTCATAAAATTAATAGCCTCGGGCGTAGCAAACCTGGCCGCCATAATAAAGTCGCCTTCATTCTCTCTATCTTCATCATCCACCACAATAATCATCTTACCTTGACGGATATCTTCAATTGCTTCCTCAATTCTATTCAGCATAAAAAAAATTGTTTGCAAAATTACACCTAATGATTGGTTTTGTTTTGTTTACGACCAATTCCTTCTAAAATGAATGGAACGCATTAAAAATAGGTGATCTGGGGAAAAAAGGTGGAAACTAAAGATGTGTATTTTGTACACATATGTAGTTTTTTAAATAGTTGATAATCAATGATATTAATATTTACGAAACAGTCAAAAAATGGCAATGTAACAAGTTGGTAATATTTTCTTAACATTTCGTTGGGTTTTCAGCCTTCTTTCTTCGTTTCTTTGCACCGTTAAAAAACTAACACTATGCTTAGAAAGAATCTGTTCTATTTGTTACTGGCAATGATTCTCCCTATTGGGATGATGGCTCAGGTAACGAATAGTAGCATGAACGGAACTGTAAAAACGTCCGACAACACGCCGTTGATTGGCGTAACCGTTACTGCTACCCACACGCCAAGCGGCACAAAGTATGTAACCAGTACTAAGTCGGGAGGTGTTTTCAACCTACCTAACCTTCGTATTGGTGGTCCTTACACTGTCAAGTTTGACTATGTTGGACTGCAATCACAAGAAGTTACCGATATCTATTTGGTATTAGGTGAACCATTTAAGGTTGACATTAACATGCAAGCTGGTGAATCAAAATTGGCTGATGTTACTGTTACAGGTACGAAGCGTAAATTGAGTGTTGATAAAACAGGTGCATCAACCAACGTTGGTCAGCGTCAATTACAAACTTTACCTACTATTTCTCGTAGTATTACAGACTTTACTCGTTTAACGCCACAAGCTAACGGTAACAGTTTTGCTGGTAGAGATGGTCGTTACAACAACGTACAAGTTAACGGTGCTAACCTTAACAACAACTTCGGTCTTTCTACAGATCCATTGCCTGGTGGTGGTAACCAACCTATTTCTATTGATGCGATCGAAGAAATCTCTATCAACATTGCTCCATTCGATGTTAGACAAGCAAACTTTACCGGTGCTGGTATCAACGCTGTAACTAAGAGTGGTTCTAACACTTTCAAAGGAAGTGTATATGGTTTATACCGCGATCAAACTTACAACGGTAGAAATGTAGGTGATTTCAAATTGCCTGATCCAGTTCTATCTAAGAACCAAATTTTTGGTTTCACTGTAGGCGGTCCAATCATTAAAGATAAATTATTCTTCTTTGCAGGTTACGAACAAGAGAAGCGTGAGTTTCCTGGTATTACTTGGAGCCCAACTGGTGGTTCTGGTATTGGTAACCGTTCTAATACGCATATTGACTCATTGCGCAAATTCAGCAACTACTTGCGTACTGCATATGGTTATGAAACTGGTGCATTTGACAACTTCCCGAATTTCACTGCAGAGAACACAAAAATCATTGCACGTATTGACTGGAACATTGCTAGTAACCACAAGTTTAGCGTAAACTTTAACGAGTTAACTAGTGAAAACGATGTTCAGTTGAATAACTCAAGTATCCCTAACGTATCTGCATTTGCAGTTCGTAATGGTTCTGGTACTGTAAACGTATCAGCTGCTCCAAATGCTCGTTTTGGAATTAACTCTATGTCATTTAGGAATTCAAACTATCGTTTCAAAGATGTTGTAAGAAACATTACCGGTGAATTGAGCAGCAACTTTAAGGGTAAGTTTTCAAACCAATTCCTAGTAACGCTTACAAATATTCGTGCTACTCGTCAATCACCAGGTGGTGTGTTTCCAAGTATTGAAATCTTCAATAATAACGGCCAGAACTACATGTTTGCTGGTAGTGATCCATTCACTCGTAATAACGATGTTAAGAATGATGTGTTCTCTGTTACAAACAACCTCACTTACTATGCTGGTAAGCACACTATCACAGGTGGTGTTTCTTTTGAAAACCAGTATGTAGGTAACATGTTCATGCCAGGTTCTGCTAGCTATTATGCATTTAACTCTTTGGATGATTTTATTAATAACCGTCCTCCTGCTTTCTTCAGCTACTTGTACTCTTTGGTGCCAGGTAAAGAAGCAATTTATGCTGCTGAATTGAAAGTAAACCAACTTGGTTTCTATATCCAGGACGAATACAACGTGAACAGCAAGTTGAAACTTACTTATGGTGTTCGTGTTGATCGTGTTGGGTTCCCTGAAAATCCAATCACTAACCCGGCTATTGATGCATTGCAATTTGCAAATAGAGATGGAGTTGTTGGTAATCACTACAAGACTGGTGAGTGGCCTAAGAGTCCACTATACTGGTCACCACGTGTAGGTTTCCGTTGGGATGTGAAGGGTGATAAGAGTTTAATTGTACGTGGTGGTACTGGTATCTTTACTGGACGTATTCCATTTGTATTCTTAACGAACATTCCTCAGAATGGACAAATGGTGCAGCGTGGTGAAGCTATCACTAACCCTGCTCAATTAGCTACATTCTTGTTCAATCCAAATCCAGATTTCTACAGAAACCGTTTTACTGCCGCACCAGGTACATCAGTATCTAACAACGCTAACTTGGTATTTGTAGATAACAACTTTAAGTTCCCTCAAATTTGGAGATCAAACTTTGCGTTCGATAAGAACTTTAACGATGGTTGGACATTGACTTTAGAAGGTATGTACTCTAAAGATATCAATGCAGTTCGTATGCGTAACGCAAACGAGAGACCTACCAATGCAAATATTGGCGGACGTGATGGATTTTCATTAAGTGGTAATGGTGCTGCTGCAATTGCAGGCAGAAGAATTAACACTGGCGTTAACTCGGCTGTAGTTTTAGAAAATGTGAACATTGGTGAAAGCATGAACTTCACTGCTCAAGTAGCAAAAGCATTCAAGAATGGTTTCTACGGTTCATTAGCTTACACATTCACTGCTGGCTGGGAAGTTACAGCTAACCCAGGTTCTCAAGCAATTTCTGTATTCAATGGAAACCGCGTAATTGGTTCTTTGAATGGTAATGAAGTGTACAATTCTCAGTTTGTTCAACCTCACCGTGTAATTGGTACTTTCTCTTACCGCTTTGAGTGGGCTAAGCATTTCGCAACTACTTTCTCATTGTTCTACGAAGGTGGTCCTCAGGGTAACCCAATCAGCTATGCGTACAATGGTGATCATAACAACGATGGTTTCTCATCTGACTTGTTATTTATTCCAAGAAACGCAGCAACTGACATGACTTTCACTCAGTTCACTTTCAACGGTGTAACTTTCACTCCTGCACAACAAGCGGCTGCATTCAACCAATTCATTGATAACAGCCCTTATTTGAGAAACAGAAGAGGACAGTTTGCTGAGCGTAATGCAACATTTGCTCAGTGGTTCAATCGTGTTGATGCTCGTATTGTACAGGATATCTTCGCAAACTTCGGTGGTAAGCGCAAGCACACTTTACAGTTCACTGCAGATATCTTGAACTTTGCAAACATGTTGAACAGAAACTGGGGTATCCGTCACATTACTACAATCGTGAACCCAGTACAGGTTAGTATGAACAATACAACTGCTACTTATCAGTTCAGAAGCTTTACAGGTTCTGGTGCAGATACTCAGTTGAATACTCAACCTTTCCAGAGAAATAACTCATTTGCCTCTACTTGGGGTATGCAGTTAGGTCTTCGTTACATCTTCTAGTAGATACTTTCTACTGAAATATAGCTGTCGAGCCTCGTTTTTAACGGGGCTCGACTTTTTTTAGGCCATTTTTGGTCTATTTTTTAGGAAAATGGGGAAAAAACGTTGTGGATTTTTTCTTTTTTCAGTACACACTTGTATCTTTGCAGCCCGAAAAAAGATATGTCGAAACAACCTTTGATCAAACAGGATGGAGTTATTGTGGAAGCCTTGAGTAACGCCATGTTTAGAGTTAAACTCGAAAATGGTCACGAAATCTTGGCTACCATCTCTGGAAAGATGCGTATGCACTACATCAGAATACTCCCTGGAGATAAAGTAGGCGTTGAGATGAGTCCTTATGATTTAAGTAGAGGAAGAATCATATTTCGGTATAAGTAAACCACCTTTCACTGCTGCGGGCATGTGCCCAAGGCCAAAAAAAATGATATGAAAGTCAGAGCATCTGTAAAAAAGCGTAGTGCCGATTGCAAGATTGTCCGCAGGAAGGGCAAATTGTA
Source organism: uncultured Hydrotalea sp. (assembly GCA_964616465.1). Lineage (GTDB taxonomy): Bacteria > Bacteroidota > Bacteroidia > Chitinophagales > Chitinophagaceae > JAFLBI01. The sequence continues at coordinate 125,742 of CAZTTO010000008.1, forward strand.
CATCATTAACAAAAAGAACCCTCGTTATAAGCAGCGTCAGGGATAATAGTCATTCAAACAACTTAGAAATTATACATTATGGCTCGTATTGCCGGTATAGACATACCTAAAAACAAAAGAGGTGAGATTGGTCTCACTTACATCTACGGAATTGGTCGTTCTACAGCTCAGCGTATCTTAACTCAAGCTGGAATTAGCTGGGATAAGAAAGTGCATGAGTGGAATGATGATGAGCTTGCTGCTATTCGTAATTTCATTACAAGTGAAATTAAGGTAGAAGGTGCTTTACGTAGTGAAGTGCAGATGAATATCAAACGTTTGTTGGATATTGCTTGTTACCGTGGACTTCGTCACCGTAAAGGGTTACCAGTTCGTGGTCAGCGTACAAAGACCAACAGCCGTACTCGTAAGGGTAAGCGTCGTACAGTAGCCGGTAAGAAGAAGGCACCTAAGAAGTAATCAATAGCGCACCTCTCAAAACTGGGAGGTGTGTTTATTACATATATACGCTGGATCGCTCCTTGGAGCAGGAGGCGTTTTTTAGAAGACTACCTTAAAAAAAGAAAATGGCAAAACCACAAAAGGCACAAAACAGCGCAAAAGCTGCTGCCAAAAAAAGAGTTGTAAAAGTTGATGCTGCGGGCGATGTTCGTATCAGCGCTACCTTCAACAACATTATCATTGCATTTACCAATAAGCAAGGGCAGGTTATTAGCTGGTCATCTGCTGGTAAAATGGGATTCCGCGGATCTAAGAAGAATACTCCGTACGCTGCTCAGTTAGCTGCTCAAGATGCTGCGAAAGTTGCATTGGAAGCTGGCTTAAAGCGTGTAGATGTGTTTGTAAAGGGTCCAGGTGCGGGTCGTGAAAGCGCTATCCGTTCAGTAGCTCAGTCTGGTATTGAAGTAACATCTATTAAAGACGTAACTCCTTTGCCACACAACGGTTGTCGTCCTCCAAAACAAAGAAGAGTTTAACATTTATTGAGTCGCCAAAGATTCATTTATTCAAAGGGCACACGATTGATTTTTTACGATTTTTTAATGATCGTTGTGCCGAATCAAAAAAAATCGAAATGAACAAATACTATGGCACGTTACACAGGTCCAAAGACCAAAATCTCCCGCATTTTCGGTGAGCCTATTTTAGGCAATGGAAAGTGGTTGGGTAAGAACAGCAATCCTCCGGGACAGCACGGTGCTGCCCGCAAGCGCAAAAGTTTAGGTGAGTACGCACTTCAATTGCGTGAGAAGCAGAAAGCTAAATACACTTATGGTGTATTAGAGCGTCAGTTCCGCAACACATTTGAAGAAGCTGCTCGTTTGAAGGGCGTAACAGGTGAAAACCTAATTAAACTTCTTGAAGCTCGTTTAGACAATACGATCTTCAGAATGGGTATCGCTCCTTCTCGTCCAGCTGCTCGTCAGTTAGTTTCACACAAACACATTATGGTGAATGGTTCAGTTTTAAACGTTCCTTCTTACTCTTGTAAGCCAGGTGATGTTATTACTTTGAAACCAAAAAGTGAACATAACACAGCAGTAACTAGCCAAATTCGTGGTAAGAATCCAAAATTCAGCTGGTTAGATTGGAACGAAACTGAAAAGAAGGGTACGTTCATTACCTACCCTGAGCGTGAGAGCGTTCCTGAAAATATTAAAGAACAATTGATCGTAGAATTATACTCTAAGTAAGATTTTAAAGCTTCTGTTTCCGCAGAAGCTTTTCCGCTTAGATTGTTTTACCCATTGTTCGGCAGGAAGCTGCATTTCTACTCAACTTTTTATGCTCCACAATAATGTGGCGCTACACTTAAAAAAACCGGAAAGAATGGCAATTTTAAATTTCCAGAAACCAGACAAAATCGTTCTACAGAAAGCAACCGATTTTGAAGGTCATTTCGAATTTAGGCCCCTAGAACCAGGATATGGCTTAACAGTTGGTAATGCCTTAAGAAGAGTTTTATTGAGCTCTTTGGAAGGTTATGCTATTACTGGAATCAAAATTGAAGGTGTGGACCATGAGTTCGCAACTATCAAGGGAATTACAGAAGATGTTACTGAAATTATCCTAAACCTTAAGCAGGTTCGTTTCAGAAAGAAAGATGATCAGGATATTAGCTCTGAAAAAATTTCTTTGAGCATCAAAAATAAAACTGAATTTACTGCAGCTCATATTGGCGAACTTAGTCAGCATTTCGAAGTAATGAACCCAGAGTTGGTTCTTTGTGTGTTGGACTTGTCTGCTAAATTGGATATTGAAATCAATATTGGTAAAGGTCGTGGTTATATTCCTGCTGAGGAAAACAGACCAAAGGAAGCAGTGTTTGGATTTATTCCAATCGACTCTATCCACACGCCAATCAAAAACGTTAAGTATTCTATCGAAAACTATCGTGTTGAGCAACGTACCGATTACGAGAAACTAGTATTAGAAGTGGTTACTGATGGTACTATTCACCCCGAAGAAGCAGTGAAGCAAGCTTCTCGTATTTTGATTCAGCACCTCATGATCATTACCGACGAAAACATCACTTTCGATAACAAAGAAGATAAGAAAGAAGATGTGGTTGATGAGCATATCCTTCAATTACGTAAGGTGTTGAAGACTCCATTAGAAGATTTAGATCTTTCTGTTCGTGCATTCAATTGCTTGAAAGCTGCTAAAATCAACAGCTTGAGCGAGTTGGTTCAGTATGAGCAAGAAGACCTAATGAAGTTCAGAAACTTTGGTCAGAAGAGCTTGAGTGAAATTGAGCAAGTATTGACTGAACGCGGATTGAGCTTCGGAATGGATCTAGTTAAATTAGGACTAGACGATATTAACTAATAATAATGGTCCACTTGGTGGTGGACCTCTTTTCTTTCACGTACCCTGTAATTCCTGGCACGGTGCAGGGGAATAAAAACAAAAGCCATGCGTCACGGAGACAAAATCAACAATCTGGGTAGAAAAAAAGCCCACAGAGAAGCCCTTTTGAGCAACTTAGCTTGCGAATTAATTAAGCACAAGCGTATTGTAACTACTTTGGCTAAAGCCAAGGCTTTGCGTACATACATTGAGCCATTAATTACTAAGACTAAGAAGAACAGTTCTAAAGAAACCATCATGCACCAGCATAGAGTGGTATTCAGCTACTTGAATAACAAAGAAGCTGTAAAGGAATTGTTTACAACTGTTGCCGCAAAAGTTGCTGATCGTCCAGGTGGTTATACAAGAGTACTTAAGTTAGGTATTCGTGTGGGTGATAACGCTGAAAAAGCAATGATTGAACTAGTTGATTTCAACGAAATCTACGGTAAAGGTGTTGCAACAGCTGCTGAACCTGCTAAGAAAACTCGTAGAAGTAGAAGCACTAAGAAAGCTGCTGAAACAACATCTGCTCCTGCTGCAGAAGAAACTACTTCAACTGAAGCTACAGAAGCTACTTCAACAGAAGAAAAATCAGCTGAATAATTTATTTAGTTGTGTATTATTGAAAATCCCGTTTGTGCAAACAAGCGGGATTTTTTTATTGCTTTCTGCATCTAGCAATACCAGACTTCGCTCGCTGGTCTAAGGAATTTTTATATTCAGTATGATCCATGTCTAAACACAGCTCATAATACGTAAGGGCTTTTTTAAACTGTCCTTTTTGTTCGTAGAGTTGTCCAATTTGCAACGCAGCCCTTGCAGCAAAATACTCTTTTCTATATCTACCTAACTGAATCGTTTGGTTGTAATGCACCAATGCCATGCTGTCTTTTCCCATATCGTCCCAAATTCTGCCTAGTCGATATTGGTATTCTAACTCCCAAGCAGGAGAAGATTGCCTAGGCATTTGCTGCAATTTTTCTAATGCGCGCTGATGAAATCCACCATCGTTCAAAACCCTTGCTTGAAGTAAAATAGGATTGGGCCAAACACCTGACTCCGCATCTTTCAATGCTTTTTTATCAGCATCTGTAAATGTCTTTCCTTTTTGAAGAGCCATTTTTCTAGCTTGTTCTGCAGCAGGTAAATTGTTCTTTAAATAATAAGCCCAAGATAATTTCCAATAAGATTCCTTTAAATAAGTGTTTCCTTGAAATCTGTTTTGAAAATCAGTCAGCGATGCAATTGCATCATCTAAGTCAAGTTCATTCAATGCAGCATAACCTTCTAGTAAAGACCATACTGGTGTATTTAAGTATGCATTGGATGGGTTTCTTTTTTGAATGGTCGTTCTTACTTTGCTAGACTGTTGTGAATTTTGATACAGGTTGGCCAACATGAAACAGAACAAATGATTATTCACTACATCCAACTTTTGTTGTTGAATATACTGGATGACTTCAGTCTTTTTATTTTCAAAGTAAAACGACAAATAGCAGTACATGAACTGAGCTTCCTCCTTCATTAAGTTGCCATATGCATTATCTGTTTGCAAAAATTGCTGAATACTTTTCATGCCGTTTTGAATAGATCCTTTCATGCCAAGTAGATTAGTAAAAAATCGATATCCGCTTGGAATGGTACCCGCAACAGTTTCTAAACTACCATGAAGCAATAGGTTGGGGGTGAAGCCTGGATGCAATGACTTGTTATCTTTTATATAGCCATACGCCCGTCTAAAATTCCATCCTGCACTCCAAGTATCACCAAATTTAATTTCAATGATAGCTTTGTGTAAATACATCATGCTAATGGCATAATGATAAAATGCAGAGGAGGTATTGCCATTTTTTGCTAGTGAAATGAGTTGGTCCCATTTCTTTAATTGGGCAGCATACTGCGTTGGATTTTCATTGAAAAAAAGTTCAAAGAAATTGGCATAGCTCTCAAGTAAATACGGAATTAGGTTATTGGGCTCTTGCTTTTTTATTCTGGCAATTTGTTCTCTGCCCGATTGAATTTTTAGATGAAGAATATCTTTATATGCTTGTTGGCATGCCAATGAAAAGTCATACTCACGTTGACCAATTGTATCAGATAGAAAGGAGAATAGCGATACTAATAAAATGATCAGATACTTCATAGTTTGCGAAAATAAAAAAGGGAACCGAACCCGATTCCCTTTCATACAAGTATTTTGAAATTAGTCGATAGAAACGCGGTCGTTCAAATCTGCATCAACTAAAATACGTCCGCAGCTTTCGCACACCATAATTTTCTTGTGCATACGAATCTCACTTTGCTTCTGAGGAGGAATCGCATTGAAACATCCGCCACAAGCATCTCTTTCTACCGGAACAACAGCTAAGCCGTTTCTATAGTTATTGCGAATACGATCGTAACCATACAACAAACGCTCTTCAATTCCTGCTCTTGCAGATTCAATTTGCTTGGCTAATTGTTCTTCTTCAATGGCAGTATCTGACTGAATGCGCTCTAGTTCTTCTTTCTTGTGCTTCAATACACCGTCTTTAGTAGCAATTAGTTTTTTAACATTATCCAACTGCTTCACTTTCTCAGCAAGTTCTTCGTTGGTATCACGAATATGTTTTTCGCAAAGTTTGATTTCCAACTGCTGCATCTCAATTTCTTTATTGATAGCTTCAAACTCACGACTGTTCTTTACATTCTCGCTTTGCTTCTCGTATTTCGCAATCAAAGCTTCGCTTTCCTTAATAGCTGCCTTCTTGTTTTCCACGAATTCAGAAATACCATTGATTTCTTCTTCAACACGATTTTGTCTGTTCTGAAGACCCTGAATTTCATCTTCCAAATCAGCAACTTCCATTGGAAGTTCGCCTTTTAAAATTTGAAGTTGATCGAGTTTGCTGTCAATCTTTTGGAGGCGTACTAGACCTACCAATTTTTCTTCAACAGAGAAATCTTTAACTGCTGCCATATGAATGCTTAATTAAGATCGGAATGGTTACCACAAAAAATAGTGCACTGGGTTAGTAACAACTCCTGTTTTTAGGACGGCAAAGGTAGGGAATTTAGCTTGTAAAAACTCAGCCAATAGGTCAATTGTGAACTGTTCACTCTCCCAGTGACCTATGTCGGCAAGCATCATGCCCTCTGCATCAAAAAACTCATGGTATTTCACATCGGAGGTTACGAAAGCATCCGCGCCCGACTGCACCGCTTTTTTTATTAAAAAACTCCCCGCACCGCCGCAAATAGCAACTTTCTGAATAGGTCGGTTAGGGGCTTGGGTATGTCTAATAGCTTGTAAATGAAACTGTTTGCTCAGGTGCTGCAAAAACTCTTGCGCATCCATTGCAGTTGGTAAACTGCCCATCATGCCGGCACCCACATCCTGCCAAGTATTCAGCATAGGATAAACATCATACGCAACTTCCTCATAGGGATGGGCTTTTTGAAGGGCCGCAACAACCCTTCCTTGTGCATATTGAGGTAAAATCACTTCAATTCTTTCTTCTTTCTCGGTATGACGAATACCCTGTTCACCAACAAATGGATTGGTTCCAATGCCTGCTTTAAAAGTTCCATTTCCTTCAGTACTAAAACTACATTCGCTGTAATTGCCAATATGACCAGCACCAGCTGCAAAAAGAGCCGATAAAACTTGTTCTGTATAAGTAGGTGGACAAAAAGTGGTCAGTTTTGCCAATTTTCCGCCCGAGGGTTGCAACACATGAATGTTTTCTAATCCAATTTTTTCCGCAAACCTTCTATTTACACCTGTAGATACATTGTCGAGGTTGGTGTGAATAGCATAGATGGCAATCTTATGCTGAATAGCTAGAATAATGGTTCTTTCAACATAATTCTGTCCAGTAATTCTCCTGAGCCCCTGAAACACAATTGGATGGTGTGATACAATGAGGTTGTAACCTTTTTTAACTGCTTCTTCCACCACTTCTGGGGTAGTATCGAGTGTGCATATTGCGCCTGTAATTTCCCAATCTAAAGAGCCCGTAATTAATCCAGCATTGTCATACGTTTCTTGTAATGCAGGTGGCGCCCACTGTTCCAGTTCGCGAATTATTTCTTGCAGCTTCATATTTCGAAGGTAACATAAATTGAAACCAACAAAAAAGGGCAGTTCTAGAAAGAACACGCCCGTCCCCCCATAAAAAAATAACTCTGCTAATGAGGATTCAAAGGAACAAGCTTTCTAATTGAAAAACTTACAGAACCTTATGAATCAATAGAACCAGTTTGTGAATGGTAGAATTTTACTTATGAAGCGTTGTTTCACGAATTCTCCAAACCCAAATTGAAAGCAATACCTTTGACTAATGCAGATTGTTATTTCAGCTGCAACCCGTGGCGAATGGGAACAAGCAGCTACATTTTTTTCAAATCAATTGCAGGAAGGTTATTCAATTGGTTTTCATGAAGCAGGCGTTGGAGTACTTTCAACCACATACTCACTCACGCAAATCATTCAGCTTGAAAAGCCCGATTACATCATTCAAGCAGGTATTGCAGGAGCATTTGAAGGAGGACCATCTTTAGGTGAAGTAGTAATTGTGGAAGATGATTGTTTGGGCGATTTGGGAGTGATGGAAACAAACGGCTGGAAAACCACGGCTGATCTAGGTTTTGCCAATGATGCAGATTTGAAGTTGGTTAACCCTTATGCAGATCGTTTGAACTTTTTGCAGCTTCCCAAAGTACATGCGGTGACAGTCAATCAAATTACAACATCTGGGCAACAAGCAAGGATGTATACAAATAAGTTCTCCGCTCAGATTGAAACCATGGAAGGCGCCGCTTTGCATTACGTTTGTAAACAACTTTCAATTCCCTTTATTCAAATTAGAGCAATTTCTAATAAGGTGGGTGAGCGCGACAAAAGCAAATGGCTTTTAGCAGAATCTATTCGCAATTTGAACGAAACCCTTCAGAAATATGTTCCATTGTTAGCGCAAACGAAATATTGAATATGAAACTAACGCTCGGCTTTTCTCCTTGTCCAAATGATACCTATATATTCGATGCTTTGGTCAATCAAAAAATTGACACGGGCTCCTATCGTTTTGATGTGGTGCTGGAAGATGTAGAAACCTTGAATACCTGGGCACTTCAACAAAAGCTTGATGTATCAAAAGTGAGTTATGGTGTATGGCCAAAAATTCAACCATTTTATGATGTGCTGAAAAGTGGTGGTGCCATGGGAACTGGGGTTGGTCCACTGTTGGTGAGTACTAAAATGCCAACCAACTGGGAAGAAGACATGCAGCATTATACCATTGCTTTACCCGGTGAACATACCACTGCGCATCGTTTATTCAGTTGGACTTTTCCTAACTTTCAAAGAAAGCAATTCATGCGTTTCGACCTTATAGAGGATTGGCTACTTGAAGCTCCAGAGAATGAACCAAGGGCGGGTGTAATTATTCACGAAAATAGATTCACCTATCATGAAAGAGGATTGCATGCTTGGGCCGATTTAGGCGAAAGGTGGGAGCGTGCAACCAATTTACCCATACCGCTGGGTGGTATAGTGGCACATAAGCGAATTGCAGTTGAACACCAGCTAGCTATTGATGAACTCATTCGTGCCAGCTTGGCCTATGCACATTCGAATTATCCAGCTATCAGCGATTATGTAGCGCAGCATGCACAGGCAATGGAGCAGGACGTAATGAGAAAGCATATTAACTTATATGTGAATGAGTATTCCGTAGATATGGGAAAAGCTGGCGAAGCTGCTATTCAAGAGCTTTTTCGAAATGCGTAACATTTCTGGTTGCCGCAATTATTACCGCTGTATCTGTAACTTTGCAAAAATTTGAGAGGAGAGCATGGTGTATTTAACGCGACTGGAACATTTTAATGCAGCCCATAAATTGTACAATCCTAATTGGACGAAAGAGAAAAATGTGGAGGTATTTGGGGTATGTGCTAATGAAAATTGGCATGGACATAACTTTGAATTGTTCGTTACAGTAAAAGGTACACCAGATGCAGATACAGGCTTTTTAATGGATGTAAAGATTTTAAGCAAAATCATTAAGGAACATGTCATTAAAAAGCTAGACCACAAAAACCTCAATTTGGATGTTGATTTTTTAGCTGGAAAAATGTGCAGCACTGAAAACCTGGCTATTGGAATATGGAACCAAATTCTTCCACATTTGCCAAGCGGAGTTCAATTGCATTGCGTTAAGCTCTATGAAACACCTCGCATTTATGTGGAGTACTTTGGTTAGTGTTGTAGAGGATTAACTTGGTTTTTTGGCTAAAAAGTTATACGTTTAACAAATAACAGCAATCAGTTAAACAATTTTTATCTGCTTGCGTTAATTTATACATGCATGCATTTATGATGGTCTTTTTTTAGGCCACTTGAGCAGCTCACTTCTGCCGCAGTGCCTAAACATAAATTGCATTCACGAAAAGTTGATAGCAGAATATTAGCTTTTGAAAATTGAAAGGATGAAAAAACAAGTGGCTGTTTTTAGGAAAGAGCATTTTAATGCTGCTCACCGTTTGCACAATGCACAATGGGATGAGAAGAAGAATGCGGAGGTGTTTGGAAAATGCAATAACGCATATTTCCACGGCCACAACTATGAACTCATTGTTCAATTAAAGGGTGAAATTGATCCAGATACAGGTTATTTAATGGACATGAAAGTCTTAAGTGACCTCATCAAAAAACATGTTCTCGATCATTTAGACCACAAAAATTTAAACATGGAAGTGGAGATTTTTAAAACTTTGAATCCCACCGCCGAAAATATTGCTGTTGTGATTTATGATTGGCTTCGTCCGCATATATCCTCGCAAATTGACCTGAAAATAAAATTATATGAAACAGAACGAAACTTTGTTGAATATCCGGCTGAATGGTAACGACCAAATTGAGTTGAGTGATTTGCTGATTGAAGAAATGGGAGATAACCATGTAAGCACTTCAATTGATACACCTATGCGTGATGATGCATTTGTTTTATCGGATGAAGAAAAGATGAAAAAAATTGAATCTCATTTCCGTGAAATCATGGAGACATTGGGGTTGGATTTAAACGATGATAGTTTACGCGGAACGCCTAAGCGTGTTGCGAAGATGTATGTGAAAGAAATCTTCAGCGGATTGAATCCAGATAACATGCCTAAGGTAGCGATGTTCCAAAATAAATATCGTTACAACGAAATGCTGGTTGAAAAGAATATTTCTTTTTACAGCAATTGCGAACACCACTTTGTTCCAATTATGGGTAAGGCGCACATCGCTTATATCTCGAATGGTAATGTCATTGGTTTAAGCAAACTGAATCGTATAGTTGAATATTTTGCTAAGCGTCCGCAAGTGCAAGAGAGAATGACGATTCAAATTGCAAATAAATTGAAAGAGATTCTTGGAACTGAAGATGTTGCTGTAGTGATAGATGCAAAGCACTTATGCGTATCGAGCAGAGGTGTGGAAGACGATAGCAGCAGTACGGTGACTGCATACTATGGTGGTCAATTTCAAAACCAAGCCAGTAAGGATGAGTTTTTGAAATACGTAGAAATGAAAACAACTTACTAGTTTCATATGATGTTGTGTGTTGAGCCGAAGTATTAGCTACTTCGGCTTTTTCATTTACTTTTGGCTCTAAACTTAATCTGTATGAGTAAGCGTGCTTTTATTTTTCCTGGTCAGGGTGCTCAGTTTACAGGCATGGGAAAAAGTCTCTATGATCAATTTGATCAGGCGAAAGAATTATTCGAAGTTGCCAACAACATACTCGGATTTAATATCAGTGATGTAATGTTTGAGGGAACCGATGAAGAACTTAAGCAAACCAAAGTTACACAACCAGCTATTTTTATTCATTCTGTCATTGCTTTCAAGTGTTTGGCAGAAGGTAAACCTGATATGGTTGCAGGACATTCATTGGGTGAATTCTCTGCATTGGTTGCTAACGAAACCTTGAGTTTTGAAGATGGACTGAAGTTGGTTCAGGCAAGAGCGAATGCCATGCAACACGCTTGTGAAACCGATCCTGGTACTATGGCGGCTGTATTAGGTTTGGAAGATGAAAAAGTGGAAGAAATTTGTAATCAGGTAGAATCTGTTGTGGTGCCTGCAAATTATAATTGTCCTGGACAACTGGTGATTAGTGGAAGTTTACAAGGCGTACAAGAAGCATGTGAATTGCTAAAAGCGGCAGGTGCTAAGCGCGCATTAATACTTCCAGTAGGTGGTGCATTTCATAGTCCACTCATGGTGCATGCCGAAGAAGAGTTAACAGTGGCTATTGAGAAAGCTACTTTCCATCATCCAATTTGTCCAGTGTATCAGAATGTAAAATGCAAACCTATTCGTCGCCCAGAAGAGATTAAGGTGAATTTGTTGCATCAGTTAACAGGGGCCGTTAGGTGGACACAAAGCATTCAGTCGATGGTGCATGATGGTGCAAGTGAATTTATTGAGTTTGGTCCGGGTAAAGTGCTACAAGGACTGGTTCAGAAAATTCACAAAGAAGCCATTGTTTCAGGAAAGGGTTAAGCTTACATATCTTCTAGCAACTCATCATAGGCTGCACGCAATTCATTAAAAGCATGGTTATCGCCCGCTTTTTTGGCTGCTTGCAGCCCTTTTTCATACCAGCCTTCCGCTTCCTGCGTTCTGTTCAACGATACCAACAGTTTGGCAATATGATAATAAGAGCCAACGTATTCGGGGTTGCGTAATAATAGTTTTTCAAACAGCTCAACTGCATCCTGCGCTTTGTTAATTTTTATGTATTCAAGCGCCAGCGCATGTTGAAGAAAATCGTCGGTTGGATTTTTTTCTAGTAGTGCCAATAAAGTAGGAATACGATCCATAGAAAATTATTTGTGGACTTCACTGGTGAAATGGAAAGTAATGTCTTTGTTATTCGAAATTTCTGTTTGCAAGAACCATTCACTTTGAGCCAGATAAACAGGTAAGCCATCTTTATCTTCTGCTGCATTCTGCTGCTTGAAACGAAGGAAGGTATCGAGTGTTTCCTTCTTTTCAGCAGTGAGCCAGCAAGCTTTGTAAAATGGAAGTGACCTAAATTCACAAGCAGCGCCATATTCTTGTAAGAGTCTGTATTGAATTACTTCAAACTGAAGTTCTCCAACACAACCAATGATTTTTTTATTACCTCCAAACTGCGTGAATAGCTGTGCAACACCTTCATCGGTTAACTGACTGATGCCTTTTTCCAATTGCTTGGTCTTCATGGGGTCTTTGTTGACCAACTCTTTGAAGATTTCGGGAGAGAAGGTTGGAATGCCTGTAAAGAAAAATGATTCTCCTTCTGTGAGTGTATCTCCAATTTTGAAATTACCCGTATCAAACAAACCCACAACATCACCCGGATAAGCATCTTCAATAATATCCTTACTGCGCGCTAAAAATGAATACGGATTGCTGAATCGGATGTCTTTTTCCAAACGTACATGTTTGTAATAAGTATTTCTTTGAAATCTTCCACTGCAAACACGCATGAACGCAATACGATCGCGGTGCTTGGGATCTAAGTTGGCGTGAATCTTAAAAATAAATCCGCTAAATTTATCTTCTCCTACATCAACTGTTCTTTTGTTGGTTGATCTGCTTCTTGGTTTAGGCGCAATGCGGATGAACGTGTCCAACATTTCTTTCACACCAAAATTATTCACCGCACTACCAAAGAACAGCGGCGCTTTTTTAGCATCTAAATATTCTTCAACATGCAGTTCACCATGAACCGCATTAATCAATTCAACATCTTCTCTCAATTGTGCCGCATCTTTCTCACCAATTGATTTATCTAAGATAGCATCATCGAGGTGGTTGATATGAACGGTATGATCTGTTGCCTTTGTATGCGCATCAAACAACAATAAACTTTGGGTATCTAAATTATATACCCCTTTAAAATCCTTACCACTGTTAATAGGCCAGGTCATAGGGTGCAGAGAAATATTCAGTTCTTTTTCAATTTCATCAATAAGATCAAATGGATTTTTACCATCACGGTCCATTTTATTCACGAAAACAATCACCGGCGTATCGCGCATGCGACAAACCTCCATGAGTTTTCTCGTTTGGTCTTCCACACCATTCACGCTATCCACCACAAGAATAACACTATCTACTGCTGTGAGCGTTCTATAGGTGTCTTCAGCAAAGTCCTTGTGACCGGGCGTATCCAAGAGGTTAATCAAATGATCGTTGTATTCAAAAGTCATGACACTCGTAGCCACACTAATTCCACGCTGCCTTTCAATTTCCATAAAGTCACTGGTAGCATGTTTCTTGATTTTATTGCTCTTAACTGCACCGGCAGTTTGAATAGCGCCCCCAAAAAGAAGGAGCTTTTCAGTGAGTGTAGTTTTACCAGCATCGGGGTGCGATATAATAGCGAAGGTTCTCCTGCGGTTAATTTCTCTTTCGAATTTCATGCCTTTAAGATCGAATGTTCTGAAAATGAGCTACTTTTATCAAGTAGGCGGGCAAAGTTACTCGATGCCTGTCAATGCCCCCGAAAAAATAAAATAACCTATGCACCAACTGCGTTTTTTCATTTTTTTGGCCTCTTTTTTTTCAATAGTCCAACTATTGGCACAGAATCCTGTATTTCCAGTTAAAGAGCAAGAAATTCATTGGGAGGAAATTGTTGCTGTGCCCCAAGCTCATACCAACGAACTAAATGAGCGTTGGAACAAATTTGTATCTAAGCCACCTGCTGGAGTGAAATTCTCTAAAAAAGGGAAAGATGCAACCGGTGCAAATATTGCCATTGTACGAATAGTAGTGCAGCCCAGTGCTGAAAAAATCAGTCAGGTAGAAGCCGAATTGAAATGTAGGGTGTATGCTATTCAAGGAAAGTACTCGTACGAAATTCATTCGCCTATTTTATTTAAAGAGAACATTCGTTATTCTGCCTATCTCTTGTATCAAGGCGTGCAAAAGGGAAAGCCCTATGTAAAAACAACGCTTGAAAAAGAATCGGTGGCTTTAGCAAGACACGAAGAATTGCTTAGGATGTTTGATCAGAAAATGAAATCATTTCTTAGCGAAATGAAAAAGACCATGGGACAAGAACAAGAATGATTTCCTTAGCTGATAAATATCAGCTAGTTTCTTTGCTGCACCTCTTATTTTTATCGCATGTTACCATTTATTGCGCATACTTCAACAGTTGATCAAGTTATCCGAGAAGTGCAGAGTTCATTGCACGGAATTTCTAGTCAGGATGCTTCTGCCCGCATACAACAATTTGGAAAAAATAAGCTAGTCGATAAGCACAAGAAATCGGCCTTCAGTTTATTTGTTCAGCAGTTCAAGGACTTCATGATTGTCATCTTGATTGCAGCTGCAGTTATTTCTGGCTTTGCTGGAGATACAACAGATACAGTCATTATTTTAATTATTGTATTACTCAATGCGTGTATTGGTTTTGTGCAGGAGTATCGTGCAGAAAAGGCCATGGAAGCATTGAATAAGTTAGCGGTGACTTATGCCAATGTATTGCGCGATGGCATTGTGGTGCAAGTGTTATCAGAAGATTTGGTGCCAGGCGATTTGGTATTGCTGGAGGCAGGCATGGTAGTTCCGGCCGATATGCGCATTATAGAATCTTTTGCGTTGCGAGTGGAAGAAGCTTCACTAACTGGTGAATCCCTGGCGGTTGATAAATCCACTGCCACTTTAGTAGATGCTGAAACACCTTTAGGCGATCGGATTAACATGCTGTATAAAGGAACGCTTATCAGTGCAGGAAGAGGAAAAGCCATTGTTGTTGCAACAGGTATGGAAACAGAGCTTGGGAAGATTGCGCACATGCTGCAGTTGAAAGAAGTAGCCACCCCTTTACAACAAAGAATGACAGCATTCGGAAAAAAATTATCCTATATCATTTTACTCATTTGCTTGGTTCTTTTTGTGAGTGGATGGGTAAGGGGAGAAGATCCTGCCACTTTATTGTTATTGTCGATTAGTTTAGCGGTGGCGGCCATTCCAGAAGCATTGCCAGCCTTAATCACCATTGCATTATCCAGAGGAGCATCTCGATTATCCAATCAACAGGTGCTCATTCGAAAATTACCTGCGGTAGAAACCTTGGGATCTGTCAGTTTTATTTGTACCGATAAAACGGGTACGTTAACGCTGAATAAAATGAAAGTGGTAGACGATCAGGAGATTTTTAAAGAGCCCTTTGAAGCAAACATCCACTTATTTCAAGCAGCACAATTATTGAACCACGATGTATCGTGGAGTGAGCAACAAGGCATGAAGGGTGAAGCCACTGAGCTGGCTTTGGTGCAACATGCTAGTGAGGGATGTACGCAAGCTTGGTTTGAAAAATTTCTTCATACCTATCCACGAGTATCAGAAATTCCTTTTGATTCTGATAGAAAATGCATGACCACAGTGCATGCTGTACAAGATCGGTTTTTGGTTATTACAAAAGGAGCCGATGAATCGGTTGCCGGACTATTACATCATGCAGAAGAAATATTGCTCTTAAAAGAACTTGCCTTCAATTGGGCTAAGGAAGGTAAGCGTGTTATAACCTATGCATACAAATGGTTGGATAGTGATGAAGTGAATCAAAATGATCTTGAAAGTGGTTTGCAGCTACTCGGATTAGTAGCATTAATGGATCCACCACGACCAGAAGTGAAAGAAGCCATTGCTCATTGCAAGCGCGCAGGAATAACACCTGTTATGATTACAGGCGATCACCCTGCTACAGCCGCTGCTATTGCTGCTGAAATTGGATTGTTATCGGAAGGCGGCATAGTTATGACAGGAAAAGAGCTGGCTAATATAGATAGTGAATCCTATTTACAACAAGTAGAGCAAACTGTGGTGTACGCCAGGGTGAGTCCAGAGCAGAAACTACAAATTGTACAGTCCTTGCAACAGAAAGGCAACTATGTAGCCATGACCGGCGACGGGGTGAACGATGCGCCCTCTTTAAAAGCATCCAATATTGGAGTGGCCATGGGTATTAATGGAACAGATGTAAGTAAGGAAGCGGCCCACATGGTTTTATTAGATGATGCATTCACCAGCATTTTACATGCCGTAAAAGAAGGCAGAAGAATCTTTGATAATATTCGCAAGTTTGTCAAATACATCATGACTTGCAACGGCGCTGAAATTTGGACCATTGCAATAGCACCATTATTAGGATTGCCCATGCCCTTACTGCCTATTCATATACTGTGGATTAATTTGGTTACAGACGGACTTCCTGCATTGGCCTTAGCGAACGAAAAAGCAGAGAACAATGTGATGCAGCGTCCGCCTCGTCCAGCCAGCCAAAGTATTTTTGCCGATGGTATTGGCTACCATATTATTTGGGTAGGAATTTTAATGGCTGCAGTCACTTTATTCACCCAATACTTCCATTATTCAAAAGACAGCAATCTACCCTGGCAGACGATGGTCTTCACGGTTTTATCGCTATCTCAATTAGCGCATGTAATGGCTATAAGAAGCGACCGAAGGTTTTTATTTCAGCAAGGTTTGTTTTCAAACGCATCCTTATTCATCATTGTCATGCTCACCTTTGGCTTACAAATGATGGTGATATACCTACCATTCTTCAATACCATATTTAAAACACAGCCACTCACCATGGAGCAATTATTCTTTTGCATAGGCATGGCCATGGTGGTGTTTCATGCGGTTGAAGCAGAGAAGTGGATGAAGCAGTTATTTGTGAAAAAATAGTTTCACAAACCGATGCATAGACCAAAATTGCGTATGAGCCTGTTTTGCCATTGCATTCAAGCTCAACACTGAATCAACTCTAATTTTTGGCACTTTAACAATTTTGGTGCCGTTTTATAGTATTTAATTTTATCTTTGCTCAAACATTCAACTTCATCGCAAAAGACAAACTACATACTGACGTAATTATTCACCATTTCAAAAACAAAAGAGTTTTTGAAACACAGGACATCTTTACCCTTTACAATCAAATCGAAAAGGACATAAGACCTACAACCGTAAACTGGCGTGTTCACACTTTGGTGCAATCAGGCGTGTTGCAACGCATTGGAAAGGGAAAATTTACACTTGGTGAAGGTAAAATGTATGTTCCCGAAATTTCTACCATAATAAGAAGCATCTTCAAAAAACTGAAAAAGGAATTTCCATTTGCGAAATTTTGTGTTTGGGATACATTGATGATTAATGAATTTATGCAACATCAACCCAACCGTAATATGATATTAGTGGAAACAGACAAAGAAATTACCAATTCGGCTTTTTATTTTTTGAGAGAAATAAAAAAATCAGTTTTTGTTGAGCCCACAGCGGACATTTTAGAAAAATACGTTGTGAATGAAAAAGAAATTGTCGTTGTGAAGCCAATGGTTTCAGAAGCACCTACCCAACATGTGAATGACGTTGAAACCGCAACCATTGAAAAAATGTTGGTGGATATTTTTAGCGATGATATAATTTTTTCAGCGCAACAAGGTGTAGAAATGCGAACCATTTTTAAAAATGCTTTTGATAAATACACAATTAATCAAAGTAAAATGTTGCGCTATGCTGACAGACGGAGAAAGAAAGATGAAATAAGCAAATTTGTAAAAACCATATCAAATTTATGGCAGTATTAAATATTGAGTGCAATAATAGAGAATATGATAAATCAAAAAGAAATAACAGTTGATTGGCTAAACCAAGTTTCAAGGCAACACGGCAATGCAGACAAAATTCTTGTAGAAAAACTTATTCGTGCACTTTTATTGTTGGAAGGATTGGCAAAACAAAAGCTATCCTTTGTTTTTAAAGGCGGAACGGCTTTAATACTACATTTCAACTCTGCAAAACGTTTGTCTATTGATATTGATATTATTCTGTCTAGAGAAATTGAAGATATGGAAAGCGTTTTAGATACAATTGTACAAGAACAAGGGTTTCTAAGAAAAGAATTACAACACCGAAGTACCAATTCAAAAATTAAAAAAGAGCACTATAAATTTTTCTTCACGCCCATGCATAAAACTAAAAAAGATGAAGAATATGTGTTATTAGATATCTTGTTTGAAGAAGTGAACTATAAAAATGTAATTTCCTTACCAATTCAATCAGATTTTCTTCCGCAATCAGGCAAAGCATTGAATGTAAATATTCCGAGTTTGGAAGATATATTAGGAGATAAACTCACAGCTTTTTCACCCAATACAACAGGTATTCCTTACTTCAAAAATGAGGATAGTATGAGTATGGAAATTATCAAACAACTTTATGACATTGGGAATTTATTTGATGAGGTGCAAGATGTAGAAACCATAAAGGCAACGTTTTATAGTTTTGCCAAAACAGAAATCTCTTACCGAAATTCAGAAAGAATTACTGAAAAAGATGTATTAGAAGATATTTATCAAACTGCTCTATGTATTATTACGAGAGGCGCAGACGGAAAAGGGAATTTTGATGAATTGCAAAAAGGATTACAACGGATTGTCGGATTTATTTTTTCTGAAAGCTATCAAGTTGAAAAAGCTATCGTACACGCTTCAAAAGCGGCTTATCTTTCCGTACTAATACAACACAATGCAACAGCTATTCACAAATTTGAAAACCCGCTTCAATTAAAAGATTGGCTAATTGGTAAACCATTCAATAGCAAGTTGAACAAATTGAAGAAATCGAATCCAGAAGCGTTTTTTTATTGCTATAAGATTTATGAGTTGAAAAATAAGTATGTTTGAAATCACTCAAATAGTAAAAACGCGAGACATATACCTACCATTCTTCAATACCATTTTTAAAACACAGCCACTCACCCTGGAGCAATTATTCTTTTGCATAGGCATGGCCATGGTGGTGTTTCATGCGGTTGAAGCAGAGAAGTGGATGAAGCAGATATTTGCGAAAAAATAATGCTATGAAAACCAAAAGAGCCATTTGTAGTTGGAGTGGGGGGAAAGACAGTGCGTATGCTTGTTGGTTAGCCAAGCAAATGGGCTATGAAATAGTGGGTTTGCTGAATGTGATGAATGAAACTGGCCAACGTTCTCGCTCGCATGGATTACCTGCTGAAGTGTTACAGCAACAAGCAGAATTAGTTGGATGTCCCATTCATTTAATTGAAAGCACTTGGGAGGACTATACCACCAAGTATATACATGCATTACAATATGTAAAGGCTAAATGGAATGTGGACGTATGTGTATTTGGTGATATAGATTTAGAAGAGCACAAGCAATGGGAAGAGGCTGTTTGCAAGCAGGCCGGATTAGAAGCTGTGTTACCACTGTGGAAAATGGACAGGCGTTCATTGGTCATGCAAATGATTCATGAAAATTGGAAGACCTCAATTATAAGTTGTCAAGCTAAAATGGGCATTGACTTTTTAGGCAAACAATTAAACGAAGCACTGGTACAAGAACTAGAAGCCATAGGCGTAGATCCCTGCGGAGAGCTGGGCGAGTTTCATACAGTGGTGACCGACTGTAAGCTCTTTACCCAACCTATGCATTTGCAATGGAAGGAAAAAGAAGTCTATAATGAGTATTGTTTTATTGCAGTAGGAGTGGTGAAATGATGGTATTTAAACGAGCCCACAAAACCCTGTGAAAGCCTGTTGGTAAGTCAATTGGACAATATTTTACTGAATCAATTTTAAGTCTTACATTCGGATTATTGTAATTCTAGTAAGAGAATGAGCACAGGTACAAACGGTTAGCAGAGATCTGGAATTACAAGAATATACTGCCCACCCAACATAATGAGAATCTTTGATTGTTTCAGTCATGTATGTGACTGAGAGAGGCGGAGTTGTGGGGGATCTATTTTAAGAATATTTTAAATTTGGTATGAGATAACCATTTTTGTTAGGAGATTTTGGATATCATGGGATAAAACGATTATTTAAATAAAAACTTTCCTTAAGAAAAAACAAGGGTTGCAAAGTTTTCACCATCTTTGAATGTGAGCTTAAAAGAGATAAACAAGTGAGAATATTGAATAAAATATTGACACGATTAAATAAATTATCAGCAGTTAACAAAGCATGAGCAAACTCAATTACATAGACCTTTTTGCAGGAGCAGGTGGACTTTCGGACGGTTTTATCCGTGAGAAGTTTGAGCCGGTTGCACATGTGGAGATGAATGTGGATGCAGCCGACACATTGAAAACCCGAATTGCATTTCACCACTTCTCTCAGAAAAAAAACCTGACAAAGTATTATAGCTATTTACAACAAGACATTTCAAGAAATGAATTATGGGATTCCATCCCACAGCATTTGCTTGAATCCGTTATCAATGAAGAAATTAGTGACAATACAATTGAAGGCATCTTTAAAAAAATTGATTCGCAACTTGACGAAAAGAAAGTTGATGTAATCATTGGTGGTCCGCCTTGTCAGGCGTATTCACTTGTGGGAAGAAGCCGAGACCCAAACAGAATGAAAGGAGACAAAAGAAATTTTTTGTTCCGCTACTATGCAAAGTTTCTCATTCGTTATAAGCCAAAATACTTTGTATTTGAAAATGTGTTGGGTTTGCTGACAGCAGGAAATGCAAAGTATCTTAATGAAATGTTGGAACTGTTTGAGGAAATAGGTTACTCAGCCGATATGAAAGTTTTGAATGCTGAAGAATACGGAGTGCTGCAAAAAAGAAGAAGGGTAATTATTATCGGAAGAAAAGGAAAAACTAAATTCCAGTTTCCCGAACTTCAAAAAATGGAAAACAACTGGCAGACAAAACGAGATTTGTTTTTTGACCTTCCCTATTTGAAGCCAGGACAAGAACTTGAAGTTGTCGGCTACACAAAAAATATTAATCACTATTTGAAGAAAACAGAAACAAGAAATGGAATCAATTATACAACGCAACACATAACACGAAATCACAACGACAGGGATTTGGAAATTTATTCCCTTGCAATTGATAAATGGTTGAATGACAGACAGCGATTAAAATACAACGATATTCCAAAAAGGTTACAAACTCATAAAAACACCGAAGCATTTTTAGACAGATACAAAGTGATTGACCCAACCGGACATTCCCACACAGTAGTTGCTCATATTGCGAAAGACGGTCATTATTATATCTATCCTGACCTCAAACAAGTGCGCTCAATTTCAGTTCGTGAAGCTGCAAGAATTCAATCTTTCCCTGACAATTACTTTTTTGAGGGAGGTAGGACAGCTGCGTTCAAACAAATTGGAAATGCAGTTCCGCCATTGATGGCAGAAAAAATTGCAGCATCATTAAAGTATCTTTTGCTAAACGGCTAAAGCAAGATTGAAGTGAACCAATATGAATCAGGATTTAATTCAGAAACTGCAATACTCTTATGCGGGGCAAAACGAAGCTCAATCGCTTCCATTGCCTCTGAAAGATTCACTACAACTTATTTCTCATTTTTTTTCAAATAACACGACCAACAAGCTTTGTTTGGTTTTTCCATCAAAGGAATATTCTGCTCAATGGCTTTCTGTGCCAACAGTTCTCTTTCTTATTGAGAAGAATTTTGAAGAATTTAAGGGAGATATATTTGAAACTTACCGGCATTATAAACCGGGAGAAAAATTGCTTCTAAACAATCAAGCGATAGTGGAATGGATAGGTGTGAAACAAAATGGAGTTGCATTCAAAACCAAAGGAGGGAAAGAATCTTCTGGTGCTGAAATCACTATTAAATTTTCAGATGTAATAATGTTGCAGAAAGCTCCTCCAGGCAGGCAAGCTTTATCCTCACACAAACTAGTAACAGCAGCTTTACCTGCCAGGAATAAAACCCCAATTGAAAAATTATTAAATATTGAAACTTATGGCAA
>CAZTTO010000009.1:0-144851 GCA_964616465.1 uncultured Hydrotalea sp.
ATTTGAACTGCCGTCCGCCCCGTCAGGGGCGGATATGAATCCGATCAACCCAAAACTTCTTGCTACAACACCCAAATAACAAACCCCCTAATCGGGGGTTTTGTAGCGAGGAGCAGATTTGAACTGCCGTCCGCCCCGTCAGGGGCGGATATGAATCCGATCAACCCAAAATCTCTTGCTACAATACCCCAAATAACAAACCCCCTAATTGGGGGTTTTGTAGCGAGGAGCAGATTTGAACTGCCGACCTTCGGGTTATGAATCCGATGCTCTAACCAACTGAGCT
The DNA here is from genome assembly GCA_964616465.1 of uncultured Hydrotalea sp. Lineage (GTDB taxonomy): Bacteria > Bacteroidota > Bacteroidia > Chitinophagales > Chitinophagaceae > JAFLBI01. The sequence continues at coordinate 287 of CAZTTO010000009.1, forward strand.
ACCTCGCCATTGGTGTTCAAATGGGGTGCAAATATAGTTGCTTTCGCGGAAATGAATAATCTAGTAAGAGAAAAGTTTTTCTAATCGCTCTGCAACCTTGGCCGCAGTTGGTAACATAGCTTTTTCTAAGTCTAAATGAATAGGTACTGCTGGCAAGTTTAATGCCCCCATAACTTCTACTTTGGCGTCTAAGAAGTGGTAACAATTATTTGAAATACGAAGCGACAGGGCTTCAGCAAAAGAGTTGTTTTGTTGCTCCTCGCTCAATACCAATACTTTATTATGACGTCTAACACTACCAAAAATTGTTTCTTCGTCTAATGGGAATAAAGTCCTTAAATCCAATACTTCTACCCTTCCAGGGAACTTCTTAGCAGCAGCTTTCGCCCAGTAAACCCCCATGCCATAAGTCACTATCAATACAGTATTCCCTTTTCTTACTTCTTCAGACTCAGCTTCTAACACTACATTGGCCTTGCCTAGTGGAAGCACATAATCCTTTTCTGGCTCAATGGTTTTTGCATCATCCGTTCCTGGTACTTTGCTCCAATACAAACCTTTATGCTCAAGCATAATAACAGGATTTGGATCGTGGAATGCAGCTTTCATTAAGCCTTTCATATCTGCTGCATTAGAAGGATAAACCACTTTTATACCCTTAATGGTCAATAACGTACTTTCTATACTACCACTATGATATGGACCACCCCCACCATATGCACCAACAGGTACACGCAAAAGCATTTGTACCGGAAACTTGCCATTCGATAAATAACAGGACTTACTAATCTCGGTTACCAATTGGTTAAAACCTGGATAGATATAATCACCAAATTGCACCTCCACAATTGGTTTCATGCCAACCGCACTCATACCAACCGTAGAGCCAATGATATACGCCTCTTGAATAGCTGTGTTAAATACCCTGTGATCGCCAAACTTATCGGCTAATGTTGCAGCTTCACGAAATACACCACCTAATCTTCTTCCTACATCCTGTCCATATAATATGGCCTGCGGATGCTCTTCCATGATTTCCTCTATGGCATGCAAAGCAGCATCTACCATCATTACCTTCTCTCCTGACTTAGGTACACGCTGTCCTTTCTCTTCTTTTATTGGCGTTGGTACAAATACATTGTCCTCTACTGTTTGAACATCCGGCTCAACAGCTGCCAATGCTTTACTGAAATGGTCTTGCACATAAGCCAATACATTGCTCTCCACTTCGTTAATCTGGGTTTCCGTATAACCAATATTGGTCAAAAGCAACCTTAGCTTCGGAATTGGATCGTACAAACCATGACGAAGTAAATCTTCTCTATTCCTATAAAATTCTTTTCTAACTCCACTTGTGTGATGACCTAACAAGGGAACTTTAGCGTGTACCAGCACCGGCCGGCGTTCTGTTCTGGCGTATTTTACTGCTTCTTGCATGGTCTCGAAACTTTTTACAAAGTCGCTACCATCGCATTGCAAACGTTTCATGCCTTTGAAGCCCGCTGCGTATTCGTAGGCATTTGTACACCTGAACTCTTCACCGGCGGCACTGATACTCCACTGGTTATCCTGGACTAAATAAACGATCGGTAATTGTTTGAGGGTGGCAAACTGAAATGCTTCACTAACTTCCCCCTCTGTAACACTTCCATCACCCAACGAACAAACCACTACTGGCAGTTCTCCGTTTTCACCCTTCCTTAATTTATCGGAATGATATCTTTCTAAAAATTGAACGCCTTGCGCCAATCCTGTTGTTGGAATGGCTTGCATACCTGTTGCGCTACTCTGATGAATAATGGCTGGACGATTGGGGTCTTTGCTGCTGGGGTGACAATAATAAGATCTACCTCCAGAGAATGGATCATCGCGCTTAGCCAGCAATTGTAGCATTAACTCATAAGGCTGAAACCCTATACTGAGCATAATGCTATCGTCTCTATAGTAAGGACTCACCCAATCATACGCATGCAACTGCAGGCCTGTTGCTATTTGTATAGCTTCATGTCCCCTGGAGGTTGAATGCACATACTTACAGTCTTGACGGTTGGCTTCGTATGTTTCACTCATACTTTTAGCCATTACCATCAGCCTGTAGGCATGCATCAATATGTCTGGCGTCAGGGTCATTAACAGTTACATCATTTTATTTCCAATTCAAATAAGCGTTCATCGTCTATAAATCCTTCTAATACATCACCTACAACGCATTCGCCCACGCCAGCTGGAGTTCCTGTAAAAAGGAGATCTCCAATATTGAGGGAGAAATAAGATGATATATGAGAGATAATGTGATTAAAAGGATAGATCATAAGGGAAGAATCTCCCTGTTGCACCACTTCGCCATTTTTTCTGAGTGTAAACAGAAATGGCTTCTTCAAACGCTCCGATTCTAAAGGAATCCACTGACCAACAATGGCTGAATTGTCCCAGGCTTTTGCTTTTTCCCAAGGAAGACCTTTCTTCTTGAGCTCACTCTGCACATCCCTAGCCGTGAAATCAATTCCAACCGTTATGGCATCAACATACTTATCGGCTTGCTTTTCAGGCACATATTTGCCATTTTTAGCAATTCGAAGCACTAATTCAATCTCGTAATGTAACTCGTTTGAAAACTCAGGGTAATAGAATGGACTATTAGCCTTCAGCAAGGCTGATTTGGGTTTCATGAAAATAACAGGCTCCTCCGGTATGGCATTGCCTAGCTCCTTTGCATGATCGACATAATTTCGGCCGACGCAAAAAATTTTCATAGTACGAGGTTTAATAAGCCCTAAGACGCCTCAAAAATTGGGATTGGGATACGGAAAGGCGACTTAATGGTTTATTTCACCACATATAACTACCCCTATGTCTATTTTATTGTGTGAAGGTTAAATTATTTACACGGGCCATGGCTTGCTGAATGCCCATAGATGCCCAATTTTCAATCACTTCTATGCAATGTTCTGCCTTTTTTTGAACAATGGACTGCTCTTCTGGCAACCACTTTCCAAGAACAAATTCAGCTTGTTTTCCTTTGGGATATTGGTTGCCAATACCAAATCTTAATTTTGGATACACATCGGTTCCTACCGCTAACTGTATGTCTTTCAATCCATTATGCCCAGCGTCGCTGCCAGACGGACGTAATCGTAGTTTACTCAACGGCAAGGCCAAGTCGTCTACTATTGTCAAAGTTTGCTCTAATGCAATCTTCTCTTTTTCTTGCCAATACTTAAATGCCCTTCCACTCAAATTCATATAGGTGGTTGGCTTTATGCAGATAAAAATTTTTCCTTTCCACTTCACTTCAGCTCGATCAGCCAAACGATCATTGGTAAAAAATGCACCGTGCTTCATGGCAAATGCCTCTACTACATCAAATCCTATATTATGACGGGTATGCTTATACTCCATACCAATATTGCCCAGCCCAACTAATAAAAACTTATTCATATGCTTGGAATCATGCAAATGTAGAATGCTCGAGCATAAAAAAACCCTTTCCGAAGAAAGGGTTTTGAGAAATATCAACTGAAAATTACTTTTTCTTGTCGTCTTTCTTCGCTTCTTCTTGTTTCAACTGACGAGTCATAACAATTGAAGCAACCGGAATACGAGGTGAGTTCATGATTTCCATTTCTGGAGCTACCACGTTCTCAACGCGAATGTTGCCGTTTAATTCAAGGTTGGTAATATCAACCTCAATGAACTCTCTAAGGTGCTTAGGGAAAGTTTTCACTTTCAACGCCTTCATTTTAGTAACTAGTTTACCACCAGCTTTAACACCAGCAGCAGAACCAGTGAACTTCAATGGAAGTGTTGCAATTACTTTTTTGTTGTCTACTAACTCTAATAAATCTACGTGGATTAAAGCATCCGTTACTTTGTCGAACTGCAAATCCTTAAGAATACAAGAATAAGTCTTGCCGTCAATTTGAACTTGCGCCAATTGGAATTCTGGAGTGTACACCAATGGCTTGAACGCTTTTGCAGAAGCTGCAAATTTGATCTCTTCGGAGCCACCGTAAATTACACCTGGCACTAGTTCCTGAGAGCGAAGTTGGCGGCTGGCTTTCTTTCCGCTTTCGGTCCTCAGTTGTCCTTCGATGATAATTGATTTCATGTTTAAAATTTTGGAGTGCAAAAGTAGGGTTTCTTGGTCTTTCTACCAATTAGAAACAAAAAACAGGGCTATTTTGTAACCCTGTTTGACTATTTCTTTAAAAATTCTTTTTTCCTACTTTCTATCGCGCAGCTGCGAATGCACGAAAAGGCTGGTGATACTCTTGTTCTCAAATGCATTCCTAATGGCAATTGCAAAAAGATCGGCCACCGATAACACCTTGATTTTAGGGGAGTTCTGCTTGAGAGGAATGGTATCGCACACCACCAATTCTTCCAAAACACTGTTTTCAATATTCTCGTAGGCTTTTCCGCTTAAAACGGGATGGGTACAAAGCGCACGAACACTTCTAGCACCTTTTTCTTTGAGCAAGCTGGCACTTTTAGCAAGTGTACCACCTGTATCGCAAATATCATCAATCAAAACAACATCGCGACCCGCCACATCTCCAATCACAACCATACTTGCAATTTCGTTGGCACGCTTGCGATGTTTATCGCAAATAACCATTTCTGCATTGAAGTAGCTAGCAATTTCTCGCACGCGGTTGGTACTGCCTACATCTGGAGCTGCGAAGGTTAAATTGGGCAGTTTCAATGATTCAATATACGGAATGAAAATAGCAGAACTATCGAGGTGGTCTACTGGAATATCAAAGAAAGCCTGAATTTGCGGCGCATGTAAATCCATAGTAATTACCCTGTTCGCACCTGCTGCTTCTAACAAAGTTGCTAATAACTTAGATCCAATAGCAACCCTTGGTTTATCTTTTCTGTCTTGGCGAGCATAACCATAATAAGGTACTACAGCAATGATTTTGTAAGCACTTGCACGCTTTGCAGCATCAATCATGAGCAATAGCTCCATTAGATTGTCGGTTGGAGCATACGTACTTTGTACCAAAAACACGTAGCTACCACGAATACTCTCTAAAAAAACTGGTTGAAATTCACCGTCGCTGAATTTTTGAATATTTACTTTCCCAATTGGGGCGCCAAATCTTTGGGCAATTTTTTGTGCTAAATGTTGGGATCCAGTTCCTGAAAAAATCTTGATGGAAGGGTTCATAAGGTGGGTATAACGGTGCGAAGATAAACTGTGCCGACAATACTATGAAGCAGTTGGAATAATATGAGGAAAAATATATTTTAGCTCCAAAATTCGTTATATGCCATCTATTAAAATTTGGGCGGAGGCCGATAGGCCCCGTGAGAAACTTATGCTCAAAGGAGCGCATCACTTAACCGATGCAGAACTAGTCGCTATTTTACTTCAACAAGGCACTAAGGAAAAATCTGCCATTGATCTTGCAAGAGAATTGCTAGCTGCCTGTAAAAACAATGTGTATGAACTATCAAGAAAATCTGTAGCCGATTTGCTACAAATGAAAATTAAAGGACTTGGACCTGTTAAATGTATTATGCTCGCAGCAGCATTGGAATTGGGTGTAAGAAAACAAAGTAGTTACAAGCAAAAAACAAAAGTGAGATCAAGTAGAGATCTTGCTGGCTTTTTACAAGCCAATTATGCGCATAAAAAACAAGAAGTATTTGTGGTAGTTTACCTGAATCGAGCAAACTACATTATGCATGTTGAAACCATTAGTGAAGGCGGCATAACCGGTACTGTTGTTGACCCCAGAATAGTTATGAAGAAAGCATTACAACACGATGCTGTTAGTTTAATTCTTTGCCACAATCATCCGAGTGGTAATTTGCAACCCAGTCAAGCAGACCAAAGTCTAACACAGAAAATAAAACAAGCCGCCTTGCATTTCGACATCCAATTATTGGACCATATCATTGTAAGTGAAGAAGGCTATTATAGTTTTGCCGACGAAGGGGCTTTGTGAGCCCCTTCGATAATTTTATTCCATTGCCATTTCTCGAAAAGCAGTAACCAAATCATCTGCATTTGGCTTGCTAAAGTAATCTCCATCACTTCCATAAGAAGGTCGGTGCGACTGAGCCGTAATGGTTCTTGGTGTTCCATCCATCCATCTAAACCCACCTTGTATTTCCATCACTTGATTGTACATATATGCGGCGGCACCACCTGGAACATCTTCATCTACAAATGCTATTTTATTCGTCTTCTTTAAAGATTCAACAATTACATGATGACGATCGAATGGAAGTAGCGTTTGAACATCTATGATTTCAACTGAAATACCTTCTTCTTCTAATCGCTGTGCAGCATCTTCAATAATACGGAGGGTTGATCCATAAGATACAACTGTTATATCAGTTCCTTCACGAATAATTTCTGGAACACCTAATGGCACTGTGTATTCTAACAAGTTTGCAGGCATCTTTTCTTTCAGTCTGTAGCCATTCAAACATTCAACCACCAAACCTGGATCATTACTTCTTAATAATGTGTTGTACATACCCACTGCCTGCACCATGTTTCTAGGAACACAAACGAACATTCCACGCAAAGCATGGATAATCATACCCATGGGGGAACCACTGTGCCAAATACCTTCTAAACGATGACCTCGAGTACGTATGATAAGCGGACAACTTTGCTGACCTTTTGTTCTAAAATGTAAGGTTGCAACGTCATCACTCAAAGGTTGTAAACCATAGAGCAAATAATCGAGGTATTGAATTTCAGCAATTGGACGAAGTCCACGCATTGCCATACCAATTGCTTGTCCAACAATTGTTAATTCGCGAATGCCAGTATCAAAAATTCTGTTCTGTCCATGCTTTTCTTGAAGTCCGCTAAATCCTTGGTTTACGTCACCAATCTTACCTACGTCTTCTCCAAATGCAAACACACGCGCGTCGTGTGTGAACAACGCATCGAAGTATTTATTCAACACTTCATAACCATTCACCACTGGTGCATCAAAAGAAATAAGCGGTTTTACTTCTGGTACTTGAAGAGCAGTTCTTGGACCTTCGTTGTATAAATGTGAATTATATAATTTTCTATTCAATGCAGTAAGCTCTGCGTGAAATGCATGTAAATCGTTGTATGCAGGAGTGCCTTTTACTTTTTGCATAGCAATCACCAAAGTGCGCAGTACATCTCTTCTTAATGGCTCTTTAATTGATCTCAATTCTTGAGCAAGTTGTTGCAATTGCTGATATACTTCCATATTATTTACCATGCTAGAAGCGATCAGTGTTGCGGCATTATTTACTTGCTCTTGTATTGGTTGAATATATTTTTCCCAAGCCTTGTTTTTGCTTTCACGAACATGATTGCGGGCTTGTTCATCAATTTCATTTAATTCTTCTAAAGAAGCAATGCCATTTGCTAAGATCCATTCCTTCATTTTTTTGATACAATCCCATTCCTTTTCCCATTCTAAACGTTCTGGCGATTTATATCTTTCATGACTTCCACTGGTTGAATGCCCTTGTGGTTGGGTTACTTCTTCAACATGAAACAAAGCGGGTACATGTGTTTCGCGAATATGTTGAATAGCCATTTCTAATGTTTCACACATGCCAGCATAATCCCATGCCTTCAACCTATAAATATTTACCCCGTTTGTGCCTTCGCGCTTCATTAAACCAGAAAGAGCTTCTGATATAGATGCCTTGGTGGTTTGATACTGCTTAGGAACAGAAATACCATATCCATCGTCCCATACAAATACTGCAAGAGGAACTTGCAAAACACCAGCAGCATTCATGGTTTCCCAAAAATGTCCTTCACTGGTACTTGCATCACCAATGGTACAAAAACAAATTTCATTACCTCTATGACTCAACTGATCATAGCTATGTAGTTGATAGGTTTCTCTAAAACATTTCGAAGCAAAAGCCAAACCTAATGCACGTGGCATTTGTCCAGCTGTTGGAGCCATATCTGCAGAAACGTTTTTGCGATTTGCAAGGTCTAACCAGTTTCCATTATCGTCTACAAGTCGGGTTGCAAAATGCGCATTCATTTGTCGACCTGCACTAAAAGGATCATTCTTTAAATCGGGATCTGCATACAATTGAGAAAAGAACTGCTCAACCGTTGCTAATCCACTTGCAAACATAAAAGTCTGATCACGATAGTAGCCGCTCCTAAAATCGCCTTGCGCAAAAAACTTCGCCATAGCCACTTGAGCAACTTCTTTACCATCACCAAATATGCCGAACTTAGCTTTCCCGGTTAACACTTCTCTTCTTCCTAAAAGGCTGGTTTCTCTACTAATTACAGCCATTTTATAGTCATGCAACACCTCATTGCGGAAGCCATCGTAAGAAAGCATATCATCTTTATATGCCAGATTTGCTGTTTGTTCCATGCAACAAAAATAGCAGTTCAACCCCATAATCTGCCTTTTTGAGGTAGTTTAGGTGATAAGAGGCTGAAAGTGGAAATGCTAAAATTTTTTCAATTTGGGTGTAATGGGTGCTAAACCAAATGAATGGTCTATTTTTGTAGTCAAAATGTGAAGTTTTATGAAACAGATGATTATGTTTTTACTCGCTTGCGTTTCAAGTAGTTTTTTGATAGCACAAACGCAGGAAAAGGACATCAACAAGATGGCTGAATTTAAGAATGCCAGTTATGACTTTGGAAAGATTCAGTATGGGGTAGCGGTTGAATTTGATGTAGAGATTAAGAATATCAGCAACGAAACCATTGTTTTAGAAAACGTTACTGTGGGATGCGGCTGTACAACTCCTAAGTACGAGAAGGGTAAGAAAATTGCGCCGGGTGAAACGGCCAAGGTAACACTTGGATTTGACGGTAAAACAGTTGGACCTTTTACTAAATTTGCCGACCTCTATTTTAATGATGGCATGCACAAACAAGTTAAATTCATTGGTGAATCTCGTCAATAATGAAAAAAATTCTACCCATATTAATGCTACTTATTGCCAGTTTGAGCATGGCTCAAGATGGACCAGTAGCTTTTTCAAAAACTGAACACCAGTTTGGTAAAATTCCTCAAGGAGTTCCAGCATCTTTTGTGTTTGAATTCACAAATAAGTCAAATAAACCCCAAGTGGTTGAGTTTGCTAATGCTGATTGCGGCTGTACTAGTCCTGTTTATACAGAGGGGGCCATTCCTCCAGGTAAAAAGGGAACAGTAAAAGTTACTTACAATGCTGCTGAAGCAGGGGGATTTTCTAAGAATGTAACAATTAAGTTTTTGGGAAATAATACGCCTTATATTTTAGTAGTAAAAGGGGAAGTCACGCCAAAAAAGTCAGCCAAACCAGTTAAAAAGAGCTAAAAAAACAGAACCGCTGGAAGGCGGTTTTTTCATGTTATAACCCCACCTATCTTTGCCGCATGTTAACTATTAGTCAAAGAGGATTGGCAATGCCAGCCTCTCCTATCAGAAAGCTTGTACCATTTGCAGAACAAGCCAAGAAAAAAGGTACACAGGTATTTCATTTAAACATTGGCCAACCAGATATTGAGACACCTGCTGCTGTGTTAGACGCTGTAAGGAAGAGCGACTTTAAAGTGTTGGAATACAGCCACAGTGCAGGAAACGAAAGCTACAGGAAGAAGCTGGTTGGATATTATGCTTCTGTTGGAATACATGTAACTCCTCAACAAATTATAATTACTACGGGTGGAAGTGAAGCAATTTTATTTGGATTCATGAGTTGCCTAGATCCAGGAGATGAGGTAATTATTCCCGAACCCTTTTATGCGAATTACAATGGTTTTGCTGTAGCAGCTGGAGTTAATGTAGTTCCCGTTACCTCATTTATTAATGATGGTTTTGCATTACCGCCAATAGAGGCTTTTAGAGAAAAAATTACTTCAAAAACAAAGGCAATAGTTATTTGCAATCCTAATAATCCAACTGGTTATGCTTACACCCAATTGGAAATGGAAGCATTGGGAAAAATAATTAAAGAACACAATTTGTATTTGTTTGCTGATGAGGCTTACAGAGAATTTACTTACGATGGCAACCAATTTAGTGCCATGCATTTGCAGGGTGTTGATGACCATGTGATATTAATGGACACCATTAGTAAGCGTTATAGTGCATGTGGCGGAAGGATTGGAGCATTTGTAACTAAAAATCAGCAAGTCTTAAATGCAGCTATGAAGTTTGCACAAGCCAGATTAAGTCCGCCTAGCTTTGCTCAAATTGCTGGGGAAGCAGCTTGTGATTTACCTGCTAACTATTTTGAAACCACAAAGGCCGAATACCAAAAAAGACGCGATTTAGTTGTAAAAAGATTAAATGCCATGGAAGGAGTTTTTTGTCCTAATCCAGGAGGAGCTTTTTATGCAATGGCTTCACTCCCTATTGATGATTCCGATAAATTTTGTCAATGGCTGTTGGAATCTTTTTCACATAATGGAAGCACTATTATGTTGGCTCCTGCAACTGGATTTTATGGAACAGCTGGATTAGGTAAACAGGAAGTAAGATTAGCATATGTACTGAATACAGTGGATTTAGAAAAGGCAATGGACTGCCTCGAACAGGCGCTTAAAGAGTACCCAGGAAAACTATAAAATCAAATTTCTCCTATTTATGCAAAGCCGCTAGCAATTTGCTGCGGCTTTTTTATGCATTGAGTATAAAAATACATATAATAATTATTTATATGTGAATATATGAATTAAATTTATCCGTTTTACTTGCTAATTTTGATCAGAAAATTCACATAATATTTTTTTATATGTCGATGACACGCCGATTAGCCTTAGTTCCTTTTCTTTTATTGTTAGGTATTACAGGTTTGAGTATATTTTTTCCCGGAATTCCTGCAACTACTGTAACGGAAGGTTTATCGGGCTCAGATATTGCTTGGATGCTGAGTGCAACTGGATTGGTATTAATTATGACACCTGGCCTAGCTTTTTTCTATGGCGGTATGGTTAATAAAAAAAATGTGATTTCGACCATGTTGCAGAGTTATATAAGCATGGCAGTTGTTACCATACTATGGGTTGTGGTAGGATTTAGCCTCGCTTTTGGCGATACTGTGGGAGGTATTTTTGGTAATCCTTTTCAGTATTTTATGTTTAAAGGAGTAATGGAAGGAAAACCTTGGTCCCTAGCTCCAACCATTCCTTTTTTATTATTTGCCCTGTTTCAATTAAAGTTCGCAATTATAACACCGGCGCTCATAACGGGCGCTTTTGCAGAAAGAATTAAATTCACTTCCTACATCTTATTCATTATTTTATTTACCCTCTTCATTTACACACCATTAGCACACGCAACTTGGCATCCCGACGGTATTTTAGCAAAATGGGGTGTACTTGATTTTGCTGGAGGGACTGTAGTTCATATGAGTGCGGGTTGGGCTGCGCTTGCTAGTGCCATTTACTTGAAGGGAAGAAGATTACCTTCTCATGAACCAGCTCGAATTACGTATGTATTATTAGGAACTGGTTTACTTTGGTTTGGTTGGTTTGGCTTTAATGCTGGTTCTGCCTTTGGAGCTAACTTATTGGCGGCAAATGCATTAGCAACAACAACTACCGCTTCTGCAGCCGCGGCATTCACATGGATTATATTCGATGCTGTAAGAGGAAGGAAGCCAAGCGCAATGGGTACCTGTATTGGAGCGGTTGTTGGATTAGTTGCAATAACCCCTGCTGCAGGTTTCATTAGTATCAGTCATTCTTTAACCGTTGGCATTATCAGCAGCATCATTAGTAATATAATGGTTGAATGGAGAACCAAAACAAATATTGATGACACGTTGGATGTGTTTCCATGTCATGGTGTTGGTGGAATTGTAGGAATGATTTTAACTGGCGTTTTTGCACATAAAGGCATTAACGAAGCCGTATCGGTAAACGGATTAATTTTTGGAGAAACCTCTCTTTTTGTTACGCACTTTTTTGCAATGGTTGTAGTGAGCGTATTTGCATTTTTTGGAACGCTGTTATTATTGAAATTAACTGATATAATTACCCCTTTAAGGGTAACTGAATGGGAAGAATCTGAAGGACTCGATAAAAGTCAACATGGAGAGTCTTTATAATTTTTTGACTTACATACTATAAACAATCCAATTATCTGTTTCGAGAAGCATTAATGGCTGAAGATTAATTCTCTTTTGCATAAGAGCAAGGTTATACGCATTTAATACTGTGTAATTATGTAGCTTATTTACACGTTTAGCTACCACCATATACCTAGCTCCAAGTGGAGGATTTTCAACCACTGTTACAAAACTTTCTTGCAACGGAAGTACTACTTTTTTTAGTGACTCTAAATATGGTACAATTGTATAAGCTGCAGCATCGTCTAGTAATACCTTATTTCCTTCATCTGCAATTTCGTTGATGAAACGAGCAATGCGTGCGTTTTCTGATTCTGTTCTTGCTTCAAACCAAGTTTTTGAATTGGTTAATACAGAATAGAATTGGGTTTCTAACACATCGTTTGTTCTCTTAAAATACAATATCCCAGTTCCAATGTTTAGCACAGTAGCAATAATTAAGACTGGATAGAGAACCCCTTTTTTATATCTGTTACTAATTTTAAAAATAAGTACAGCAAAAGCTAAAATTAAAAGGAACAAATAGTACTCTATTGTTAAATAGTACCTAGCGGATAGTAAAATAACAGACATCCATATGAAAGGAGATATAATGGTAAACGTTTCATACAATTTCCCTCTAAAAAAGAATAGAGTTCCTATTAATAAAGGGGTAAGCAGTAAAGCATACCCTTGAAAAACAAGTTGTGTTTGGTAGCGAAGATTAGTATCTGCAAATTGCTCGAGTAACCCATCAATAAAATCCAAACCTGTTACTCTCCAGTTTGCATATTGACTAGATAAGAAATATACACCATTAGCAGCATGTGTATTATTTAGATAATAGAAAAGTCCAGCAGCTCCAAATGGGAGCATAAAAATTACTATATAAATAGCGACAGTTCGGTTGGTTAATTTTCTTCGTTGGCTGCGAATATTAATTGCCTCAAAGTATTGATTCATAGGAGGCTGATCTTTTGAAATCTTTAAGCCTTCTAGAGAGACTAAAACAATAAAAGGGAAAAATGCTATGAGTAACCAAATAAAATTGAAGTTGCAAAAAATCAAGCATGAAAGAAAAATGCTTGACATTGATAAATAGAATGAAGTTTGTGTTTGATAAAACTTAAAAAAGCTACGATACACCATGTAGAAAAAGAAAAAAGAAGCAGCATTACTTCTTCCTGAAGTTGCACTATAGATTATACCTGGATGAAGTATGAAAATGATTAAAACAATGGGTAAAAACAACCTTGGACTAAATGAAGAATCTTCATTAAAGTCCATTAATATAAAGTAAAACAACAATACAGTAAACAAGATTGAACAAGCTATAGGCGCAAACAAATAACCTAGTGGAGAAAAAAGAATAGAGGTTAAAAACGGAATACTTGGAAACGTTGTTCCAAGAATCAATAATGTCTGCTCATCTGTTTCAAATAAAAGCCTAAGCTTTTCAGATAGAAATAGAGATTCAGAATGATCAAAACCAGCTCTATGGGTTACCCACGACAAAAAGAGGTAGTAAACTACCATCAGTAATGATAGAATACGAATAATATGTCCAGGTAGCTGTTTCTTCATAGCTTAAGTAGTCGATGCAGCAGCTGCAGCACTCGAATGCGACATTTTAGTTAAACCATGGTTTGTTTTTTCCCAATAAAAAGGCTTATAAATTAATTGCCACAATCCTTTATAAGCAGCAATGGAATGCATAAGCCAGTAAACAGGATTAAGCATTGCAAATAATATTAACTCATAGTATCTTCTTTTAAACACAGCTAGCATGTTAATATAAATCATGAGTACGTTGCCAGCTATAAAGTTAAAGATACCCACATAAAGAACCCAAGCGGGGAACAATGCTTTTACTGCAGTTAAATCAAAAATGAGATAAACAAAGAAGAACAAAAGAAGAACTGGATACACAAGAAAGGTTACAGAAGTTCCGCCAATAAAGAAGTTAAAGCCAAAGAAACCTTTCCAACCAATTCTTTGTACTAAGTGAGCAGGATTTCGCATATGCACTAAGAAAGTTTGCATATAACCTTTAATCCATCTCGAACGTTGTCTAATCCAGTTGAATGGTTCGTTGTTCGCCTCTTCTAAAGTTGTACTACTTACAACTCCAATTCTATATAATTTTTCAAACACACGCACTCCTAAATCCGCATCTTCAGTAACATTAAAGGGATCCCATGCTCCCAATTCAATAAGCTTATCAAGTTTAAAGTGGTTACTTGTCCCTCCAAGTGGAATAGGTGTATCAACGGTTTGTAAACCCGTTAACATGTAATCGAACCAGTAAGAATACTCCAATGTGAACATCCTTGTTAAGAAGTTCTCATTTTTATTAAAATAATTGAGTGCTCCTTGTAATACAACATAATCGGGTGTTAGCTTATTAAAGAGAACGTGTACTTTTTTAAGCTGGTCGGCATCCGGAATATCCTCTGCATCATAAATAGTTAGATATTGTCCCCTTGAGAAAAACAAACCATAATTACATGCTTTGGGTTTTGTTTTAGGCATGTGGAAGGGAACTACAATAACCTCAAAGTTTGCAGGAAAGTCAAGCGCTCGTACGGCATTTAATGTTTTATCATCATCTTCTTCAATAAGGAGTTTTACATCTAGCTTAGCTCTTGGATAATCCAAGGCACGTAGGTTCCAAATTAGTTTACGAATAAGCTTATCCTCTTTGTAAACAGGCAATAGAATGGTATAAATAGGCAAGGTGCTGTTATCTACTGCCATCACTTCTTCTTTGGTTACGCTTTCCTGTAATTCGCTTTGGGAACCACGAAGAGCTAGAAAAAGTTTGAATAAAATAGCAAATAAGAAAGTAACACTTAAAAGTAGATTGAAGAAAATGGCTGTTTTTACAAAATTGACTACTAACAATACAAAGAAGAGCATGATCATTCCAAATATGGAAATGAGTTGAGGATCAGTAAAAGTAATGATTCCGGAACTCTCAGGGTCTTTCCGCATCAAACTAAATACAGCTTCTTTTACATAATATTCACCTCTATATTTATGCACTAACCAGGTAATATCCAAATCAGATGCAGCGACCATTTTAATTGGACAATCAAATTTACTTGAAAGACCTGCTATAAGCTTTTCATCCATAGGATCGCCAGCAGCAACCAACAGTCCGTCTGCTTCCATTCGAACGGGACAATACAAAAAAGCATTCAAATGCTGTAAATCGCACTGTTCCAAATACAAAAGATCCAATTCTTCAGCTCTAATATCTATTAGAGGAAAGCCTTCTTCTTCCAAAAAACCAACGTACTCTTTTCTGGTTAAAAAGCCAAAGTTTAAGGCCGCTTTGATTGTTGCATACCCATAATCATTAGCAATAGCTTCAGCTTCCTGAAGTTTTATTTCAGAAAACAGACCAGCTGTTACCATGTTATGAAGACCACATAAAGGCATATATTCTTAACGAGCTTAGCCTGTAATACAGGCTAAGCATTAAAATTCTTATATATTATACAATTTCCTGAGATTTCTTCACACGCTTTCTCACAAAAACAAATGCAATACCCATGAAAATTAATAGCGCACCTAAAATGAACCACTTGTATTGTTCCCAGAAAATTAAAAGTTTATTCTTTTCTCCACGATAACTTATAAGCTCAGAATCTTCTGGTAATTTAAAGAAGAAATTGCTTTGTCCTTTACTAGTAGCAATACAAACGTTACTTTCAATAGAAGAGAACTGTGTTCCAAAACTTTTGATTACACTTTCGAAAGCAGTTTTAACACTATCTCCCAAAGATGAAATCAAAAGGAAAGTACTACCAGACTGCTTGAAAATTTGTGCAATGCCACTATTAGAAAAGTCGTTGATTGAATAGCTTACAGAACCTTGCACATCTCTATACAATTGAAAGTCCTTTGTAAACTGCACAGGCAATGCATCAAAATTTTTGATAAATGGATCTGTTCTGTTTAATAATGCTACTACATTGTATCCTTTCATATCAGACATCGTAGCTTTATCAGAAGACTCCATTAAAGGAAGAATTAATGTTGTTGAAGGAGTTGTAGCAGTATTAATTTGGTACATCAATTCCCCTACAGCTGAAAGAGATTTAGCATTCAAAGTAGGAGATAATAAAAATTTGAGTGGCGCTTTTCTGAATTCACCAGGATAATTAAAGAAGTTGTAGAATTGATTTGCTTTTTCCCCAGAAAATGTAATTGTTGAAGTTCTTGGATTTATGAACCCGAAGAAATTGGCAAATCCATCTTTACAAATATTAGTTCCAGGGTGGAATCTGAATTCAATTGTTAGTCCATTTGTTTTAGTCAACAAATAAGGCTTTAAATCAATATCTCCATTGAAAGCTACTTTATCGTTTAATGGCGTACTATGAACAAGGTTATCGTTTAGATAAACGTTCAAGAATCCTCTGTCATTCTCTTTTAGATTTGAGAAAAAGGTTTCGAGGTGTAAAGTTAATTTTTTAGGAATGGCGTTATAATCGGCCAAAGAAAAAGTAAAGTTTTGCTTCAATGCACCCACTCCTTCAACAATAGCAGGTTGACCACCTAATTGCTCTAATGAAAGTACAACAGGTAATGCTGCTTGGTTTACGACTCTTTGAACTGAATTGTCTATTAACAACTTGTCACTAAAAGCGCTGTTCAGAATTTTTGTATTCGCTAAAACTGTAATTGCTTTTCTATAACCTTCTTGATCAGCTCCAGTAACAACTAAATATTGTCTTGAGCTATATCCGCTTGCACCTACTAAATAGATAAGTCCTTGTCCTTTTGCAATAGGCGGTACAGCAGAACGAATATTTGCAGGCAATCTGTTCAAAGAACCTACTAAAACTGTACGAGAACTATTACTATCAAGATCAGCATAACTTCCTGTTTGAACTTCAAAATCTCTAGATGTAGCCTGCTGACGTAAGATCGTATAAATAATACCACCAGCTGTTACATCATCTAAATCTGCATTCACAGGTGCATGAATTGATGTAAATTCCTGAATAGTCTCTCTTAAACTACGGCTATAAGTAAGGGTAGACTTCTTGTTTACTAAAACAGCTGAATTATTTTTAATAGTAATCCAACAAGCTGGGTTATCAATGTCCTTACAATATTCATCACCAACACTCATTCTTGCAGCGATGCGAAGCTTAATAAATCGCCCGTCTGGCTGGAGGTATTTTTTATTTAAAGGAATACTAACTGTAAATACCGAATCAACACCTAATCCAGTAATCCTTTGAGTGTATACAGGTGCATCTTTTAGGCTAATAATTATAAAAGATGTATTGGGGTTTAATACCTGCGATGGACGCACCTGCAAAAGCAAACGGCTGTTATCTACGTCGTCATCAGGTTTAATTTTTACGAAGAAATTGGTTGAACCAGATATACCTACAATTTCTTGGTCGAGATAACCCATTGACTCAAATGTCCGAGCTTGGTTCTGTGCAAACGAATAAACACCCATGAACATCAGAACACATATTAATTTAATTTGTCTCATAAGGAGCCGTTTTATATAAAACTATGCAAGTTTAAATTTTATTTGATAGAAATTCCCTTTTTCCTCTCCACAACTATAGTGCAAGGTACCGCCCATACTTTCTGTTAACAATTTTGCCGCTGAGAATCCAAAACCTGTTTGGTTTGTAACAGATTGTGCTTCTGAAACCTCTTTTATTTTCGAGAAAAGATCGTCTAAATAAACCATTCCTAAAGCGTTACCCGTATCAATTACCTCAATTACACAACTATTCTCTGCTTTGCTAGCATGAATAGTAATTGCTGAGCCTTGCTCGGTAAAACGAACCGCATTAGCAATGAGCTTATATAATATATGGTTGAAGAAGATTCTATCGAGGTAAAGCAAAATAGGTTCCGGAGATAAATGCGACTGTATACTTACATCCCTTAATGCGGCAGCATCAACAAGTCCTATTGCCGCATTTTCAATCTCAACAACTGCATCAAATTCTTCGTATCTGTACTCAACCTGCCCGGTATCTATTTCAGCAGAATCAGCCAACTTACCCGATAAATAATGGAGTTTTTTATTCCCCATGTTAATATAGCTCAATATCTCCTTCTGCTCTGTTGTCAAATTCCCTGACTTTCTTGAAATCAAGTCAATTGACATTTGGTTGGATCCTACAAAGTTTTTTAAATCGTGGATCATTAAACTCAGGGTATTCTGACGATAATCATTAATGTTTTTCAACCTTCTATTAGCCTCTTCAATTACCATACGCTGGTCATTGATATGCTCATTCTGTTCCAACAAACGGTGATTGGCCTTTGAAATAACTAATACCTTTTCAATTTCCCTGGTTATTAGCTGATACCTATTACTGGCGAGCAAACATGAAAATGCCGAAACTAGAAAGTAAACTCCGCCCCCATTTTCAACCAAACCAGAATAACCTGTAATGTTTGGTTTAAATCCATAAAGTATTACAATAATGAAGTAAGAAATAGAGCAATGAATGACTGGGTAGGCAGGTTCCCAAAAGGCTGTTGCATTTATTAGCAACATCATAACAGAGAAAAGCAAGAAATAAGGCAATACTTCTTTCAGTCCAAGTAAACCGCACACCATGGAACTAAAAATCACATTGAGCGCAACAACTAAATTTAAGACCAGTAAATAGTGCCACTTATTTCGAGTGCCAAACCAAAAAACAAAGTAACTTGCTGCACCGACTAAAAATCGGATAAACATAAAATTATACCACTGATCGCCTATGAATAACAAATCCAACAGCCAAAACAATGGCACAGAAAAAATAATGGTCCAAACCGTTACATTTGAGAAATAAGCCCCCTTTTTATCGAGCTCTTCAATGAACCGCTCTCGATCAATGTTCAGGTATGATTGTTTGGGGTAGCTAAACATAAATGCAAATATGCAACAGGTAAATGATTTTGGCGTGAATATATATTTTAAAAGCTTAAAATATTTGTTTTTAGGCGTTTTTTTATTGACATGTGTGAATACAAATTCACTTGCTCAACGAAGAGAGAAAAATGATTTGCTAAAAGTTCGAAACCAACTAGGTGCAGGCATCAACTTATCAGCTCTAGAACATAATTGGAAAGCGCCAGATTCTTTACTTCAATATAACTGGCAACCAGTAGTAAAAGAAATCATTGACCATGGATTTAAAACTATTCGATTGCCAATAGCCTTCGATCATTTCGCAGGCGAAAAAGCTGAAATTCCCAGCGAACTAATTAAAATGGTTCAAGATATTTATGAATACTGCAACAAAGAGGGAGTTCATCTCATATTGGTATATCATTATGGAAAATTATTTGAATATAACACTGATTATCAAATAGATAGGATCTCTAAAATGTGGGAACAGTGGCTTAGAAATTTTCAAAACAAGGGCTACCACAACCTACTCTTTGAATTGTACAATGAACCAACACTAGATAGATGGGTATGGAAATATGCCATAGAAAGGATTGTAGCACGATTAAGGCAAACTGACCAACAAAGAATCTTTATTGTAGGAGGCACCAACTATAACGGCTATGTGCAAACGTTGGAACTTGGGAATTTGAATGATTCTCGCACACTATACACTTTTCATTTTTATGAGCCCTATCTATTTACTCATCAAGGGGCAGAGTGGACAATCGATAAAAGTTATTTAACAGGGTTCCCCTATCCTTATAAAAAAAATAGAATGCCAGCACTAAAAGGCGCAATTAAAGGATCGGTTGTTTATGAAGATTATTACAGATATTACAGAGAAGCTACCAAAACATATTTGACCGAAACAATTAAAAAGCTAGTTGCAGATGCCAATCATTTGAACATGCCTTTAATATGTACAGAAACGGGTGTTATTTTGAATGTTGAAAGCAAGTACAGAGAAAACTACCTACGAGATATTACCGAAGTGCTATCTGAATTTAAGATCCCTACCATGCTTTGGGACTATAATGACCGATTTAGCATAAGGCAACAAAATGGCAAAATTCTGTCCCCAGTGAAAGAATGGATTAAAAAATCAAGATAAGATTCTATCAAAAATTTATCCAATGAACCTAATCTCATTCAAGTTGAATGTACCTTAGCAACTTATGAACGAGCATCTGAAGAATCAACTTTTGCAAGCTGCAAATAGATTTGGAACCCCTCTCTATGTATACCATGCAGGAACCATAGAACAACAGTACAATAAGTTAAAGGAAGCTTTTGCTGGACTTAAATACCGGATATTTTACGCTTCCAAAGCGCTCACCAATATTAGCATTCTACGGTTTATTAACAGCTTAGGTGCAGGCATTGATTGTAGCTCTATTAATGAGCTTAAAATGGCCTTACATGCAGGATGCGCTGCTTCTAACATTCTATATACTTCCAACGGTATAGCATTTGAAGAAATATCTGAAGCTGTAGATTTAGGTGCACATGTGAATATTGATAGCCTTTCAAACCTCAAAAAATTTGGCGAAAAATATAAGAACAGCTACCCTGTAGGTATTAGACTTCGACCCAATATATTGGCAGGCGGGAACCTCAAAATTTCTACAGGCCATGATAAGAGCAAATTTGGTATTCCAATAGAACAAATCAATGAAGTAATACAAATAGCCGAGATGTATGATCTTCAAATTACATGTTTGCATATACATACCGGTAGTGAAATTAAAGATGTTGAAGTATTTATAAAAGGTTTGCAGGTTTTATTTGAACTGATTCCGCTCTTTCCGAAACTAAAAGTTATTGATTTAGGGGGAGGCTTTAAGGTTCCTTACAAACCCGAAGAACAAGGCACTCCAATGCTTGAATTAGGAAAGGCCTTAGAAAAGGCAGTTCAAGAGGTTGTTACTGTATATGGAAAGGAGTTAGAAGTTTGGTTTGAGCCAGGAAAGTTTATGGTAAGTGAAGCAGGCTACTTCTTAACCGAGGTTAATGTTATAAAAGAAACTAAGAATGTAACTTTTGTGGGTGTAAATTCTGGTTTCAATCACCTTATCAGGCCCATGTTTTATGATGCTTACCATAGTATTATGAATCTAAGCAATCCAAATGGGCATCCGCACAAGTATACTGTTGTTGGGAATATTTGTGAAACCGACACGTTCGCATGGGACAGAGAGCTTCCAGAGATTAAAGAGGGAAACTTGTTAGCTTTTTTAAATGCAGGCGCTTACGGATTTGAAATGTCTAGCAATTTTAACAGCAGATATAAACCTGCAGAAGTTCTAATCCTCCAAGATCAACTACATTTGATACGCAAACGAGATACCTGGGAAGACCTAATTAAGCAACAGATTCAAGTAATAGAATAAAACATCCATGATAGCCATTGAACACATATCAAAATCATTCGGTGAAAGAACCATTTTGAATGATATTTCTGCTGTTATGGATACAGGAAAATGCAACTTAATTATCGGCGCAAGTGGAAGTGGCAAAACCGTTTTAACAAAATGCATAGTTGGACTTTTTCAACCCGATGAAGGAAGTATTTTATACGATGGAATGGACATGTTGGCTATGAAAGAAGTTGATAAAAAAGAGCTAAGACAAAGCATTGGTATGCTCTTTCAAGGATCAGCACTTTTCGACTCTATGACTGTAGAAGAAAACGTCATGTTCCCCTTACACATGTTTAGCAAAATGTCTGTGCATGAAAAAAAGAAAAAAGTTGATGAAGTATTAGAAAAAGTAAATCTTCAGGAGGCAAATAAAAAATATCCGGCTGAGCTAAGCGGGGGAATGAAAAAAAGAGTTGGTATTGCAAGGGCAATTGTATTGAATCCTAAGTACCTTTTTTGTGATGAACCTAACTCTGGTTTAGATCCAATGACTTCTATGGTAATTGACCAGCTTATTTTGCAAATTACCCGCGAATACAATATGACAACCATTGTTATTACACATGATATGAACAGTGTTATGGAAATAGGTGAAAAAATTGTCTATTTACATCAAGGAAAAAAAGAATGGGAGGGCTCTAACAAAGACATCATTTACAGCGATAATGAAAAGCTAAATAAATTCATTTTCGCCTCTGAATTTTTACAAGATGCCAAACAAATGAGAATGATTGAAGATCAAAAAAGTAAATTATAATGAAGACAGTTTTTCTAGTTATTGGTTTTGCATTTTCCGCAGTAATAGCAAATGCTCAAACTTTTGTTGATCCAGTTGCTCCTTATCAAAAAGATAGCCTTACGCCAACTTTTAACCTAATACTCACCAATGGTAAAGACTATTCAGAGAAGCAACTTCCAAAAAACAAACCTATTGTATTCATTTATTTTAGTCCCGACTGTGGTCATTGCCAAGTAGAAGCTGAGCACATTACTAAAGAGATGAAATTAATAGATGATGCATTTTATGTTTGGGTAAGCTATAGAGACATGGAAGACATCAAAGCATTTGGAGAGAAATATAAGTTTAGTGATTTCAACAATATGGTTATTGGAAGAGATCCTGCCTATGCAATTCCTTCATTTTTCAGAGTGCGTTTTACTCCTTTTGTTGCGGTATACAACAAAGACAGAAAATTGGTACAAACCTTTGAAAGTGGAGCCACTGTTGATCAGCTGAAGAATGCAATAAAAAACTAGTCATTTGATAAAAATACTGCTCTTACACTGTCATTTATAATTGAAGGTTTTCTAGATGTTCTGTCCATTAAAACCCACGTACTACTTGCCTCTGCAATAAGAACGCCATCTTGTTTCCTGTAAAATGTGTAATTACGGTCCCACCTAAACGTACTTGGCTCTGCAACTGAAGTTACCAACAAAAGCTGCTCTCCTAATCGAGCCTCTTTGAGATATTTAATTTGATGCGATTGTACTACCCAATAGTACTTCGAATGAATTTCTGGTGTTACATATTTTCTCCAATGAGCACTAGCTAATTCTTGCATCCATGCCACAAATTGCACATTGTTTACGTGCATTAATTCGTCAACGTGTTGTTGTTCTACATCACAAATTATTTGAAACTCATGCCTCATACAAGCCTAGTAAGCCTTCTGGCAATTCAACATGAATAATTCTATTTCTTTCATCAATATTCTTTAGAGATGCTTCATGTAACGGTATTAATGCTGTGTTTCCTTTGTAAGAGGTTTCTAATAAAATTTGATGAGGTTGTTCAATAACACCTATCACTTTACCTATTTCTGCACCTTGATCATTTACCTTAAATCCCAGCAAACGAATTGGCGCTTGTTTGCTAACATGAGCATCAAACAACTGCGCATTTACATGTAACTGTTTTTGTAATAAAACATGACCAGCTTCTCGTGTATGAATGTCCTCAAACTTAATCAGGGTTTCTTTCTCCGTTCTAGCCTTGGATGATTCTACAAAAAAAGGAATCCGAATATTTTTCTCAGTCTCAATAAAAACCACATCGCCCTTTTTAAAATTGACTTTTTTACCTAACACATGAACCAAAAGTACTTCACCTTGAATTCCTACAGTTGCTGCAACTTTTCCAATATGTATTAGAGATGCTTCTTGCATGCCGAAAGTTTATTTTAAACAAAAACTCCCATGTTCTTTGAAGAGCCATGGGAGTTGATAAGAAGAAATTCAATATTATGCTTCAGCTTCAGGAGCATCAGCCTCAGGAGCAGTTTCCTCAACAGCAGGAGCAACAGGCTCAGCTCTCTTAACGAAAGGAGGGTTACGTCTAGCTTTTTGAGTGCTTCTATGAGCATCGCTTCTACGTTTAACAGAAGATTCATGCTCTTCGTGCCATGCTTGAAACTTGGTCATTGCAGTGGCCTCGTCGAACAAACCAAGAGATACACCTCTTAGTAAGTGTTTCAAGAACAATACACCTTTGAAAGAAAGGATACGACGAACAGTATCAGTAGGTTGAGCACCTTTGTGCAACCAATCTAATGCTTTTTGACGATCCAATTGAACTGTAGCTGGTACAGTTAAAGGATTGTAAGTACCAATTTTCTGAATGAATTTTCCGTCTCTAGGAGAACGTGCGTCTGCAACTACAATGAAGTAGAACGGTCTTTTCTTGCTACCGTGACGCTGCAATCTAATTTTTACTGCCATGTTAAATAGACATTTATAGGCGTGATTAAATAGGGTTTACTCAATTATGGGCGGCAAAAATAAGTATTTCGGCTTAGCTAACAAAAAGCGAATGTTAATTTTTCGATAACACTCGCTTATTCAAGCATTTATAAGCATTTTTTATCTCCCCTTCATCATTCCTCTACCAAATCCTCCACCCATTGGCATTTTATTCATCATGCTCATCATTTGTTTCATTTGCTCGAATTGCTTCATAAAGGCATTCACTTCAGCAATATCTTTCCCAGCACCCTTGGCTATTCGTTGTTTTCTAGAAGGATTAATTAAATCTGGATTTGCTCTCTCCTCCGGTGTCATAGAATGAATAATGGCTTCCACCCCTTTAAACGCATCGTCTTGAATATCAATATCTTTCATTGCCTTACCCACCCCTGGTATCATAGACATTAAATCCTTTAGGTTACCCATTTTTTTGATTTGCTGCAACTGCTCTAGAAAATCTTGGAAATCGAACTGGTTTTTACGGATTTTCTTCTCAAGTTTTTTAGCCTGTTCCTCATTGAATTGAGCTTGTGCTTTTTCGACCAACGATGCTACGTCTCCCATACCTAAGATTCGCTGGGCCATCCTGTCGGGATAGAACACATCGAGCATTTCCATCTTTTCGCCATTGCTGACAAACTTGATAGGCTTTTGAACTGTGTATTTAATAGAAAGCGCAGCACCACCCCGAGTATCACCATCTAATTTGGTTAAAACAACACCAGAAAAATCTAAACGCTCATTAAAGGCTTTTGCAGTGTTAACAGCATCCTGTCCGGTCATGCTATCCACAACAAAAAGAATTTCAGTAGGCTGAACCGCTGCTTTTATATCGGCCACCTCTTTCATCATCACTTCATCTACTGCTAATCGACCTGCGGTATCTATAATAACTACATTCTTATTTTTAGCCTTAGCCTCCTGAATAGCATTTTTTGCAATAGCAACGGCATCTTTATTATCGGGCTCTTTATATATATCCACCCCTACTTGTTCTGCTAAGACAGTCAACTGATCTATAGCAGCTGGTCTATAAACGTCTGCTGCAACCACTAAAGGCGATTTACCCTTCTTGGTTTTAAGATAGTTAGCCAACTTTCCAGTAAACGTGGTTTTACCACTACCCTGCAATCCAGCAATTAATATAACTGCAGGACTGCCTTGGATTTGAAAATCGGCAGCCGTGCTACCCATTAATTCAGTTAGCTCATCCTGAACAATTTTGACCATCAACTGACCAGGACTAATAGACTGAATCACTTTCTCACCAACCGCTTTATCCTTTACCTTATCGGTGAATTCTTTAGCAATTTTATAGTTTACATCCGCATCAATTAGTGCCCTGCGAATGTCCTTTACCGTATTGGCAATGTTTAATTCATTAATCCTCGACTCACCTTTTAGGCTCTTAAAGGCCGCCTCAAGCCTTTCAGTTAAATTTTGAAACATACGCTCAATATCAATGTGGGTGCAAATATAGCGTATGAACTGTTGGTAAAGATTGGACTTCACCTTATTTTCACATAACAAGAATTCAGTTATGCGATTCAGTTTTTTAGTCTTAGCCTGCTTTTGGGGCTCGTTTTTGGTTGGACAGCAAGCAGATAGTTTAAAAAAGATTAGTTCTACCACGCAAAAAATAGAATTGAATGAAAACTCTGTTGTTTACGACAGCTTGGGCAATCAAATACCATTTGCCATTTGGAAAGACTTGCTAATGAGTAGAAAATACTTAGTAAAAAAACAAAAGCTTTCAAATGGTGGGGAAAGACTTGTACTTACTTCTGGAAGTCCCGTTTCAATGAATCGTCTTATCTCAAAAGCTAGATTGGATGACCCAAAAATTTCTTTTTTGAAAGGAACACAACTTCCTAGAATTGTAGAAAGAGCAATTACCGGAGAAAAAATTGATTCAAAAGCTTTACTAGGAAAGATTTTAGTCATCAACACCTGGTTCATCAACTGCAGCCCTTGTATTACTGAAATCCCAGAACTCAACCAGTTAAGAGCAAAGTTTAAAGACAACCCCAATATTGTTTTTATTGGATTTGCTTTAGATGAAGAAGCTGATTTGAAGCGGTTCTTAAAGGACCGAACCTTCACGTATTTACAAATTCCAAGTTCATCCTATACAATGCAAAGGCTAAGAATAAGTTCATATCCAAGCCATCTTATAGTAGACCCAGCGGGTAAAATAATATTTCATAGTACTGGGTATTCACCTGGTTTAGTTGAAGTAATTGCAGAAGAAATTGAAAACCTTGTCCTAAAACAGCAACTTCAACCAAATCAGCAAATTTAATGACCAGTGCTAAAAAATATTTGGATGCTATCTATAATTTAATATTATTGCAAATGCACCAATAAACTGGTGTACGTTTTAAAGTTGAAGCATGAGTAAAAAGCAGCTATATACACTGGAGTTTCCAGTAAGATGTTCTCCAAGTATCCTATATGAATTCCTAGCTACTCCAGCGGGTTTGCAAGAATGGTTTGCAGACAAAGTAGACGAGTGGGAAAATGTGTACAGTTTTTCTTGGGGAGGCGGTGCTCCAGACAAGGCAGAGGTACTTGAAAAAGAACAGGATAAATTTATTCGCTTTAGATGGACTCATGGTGGGGCTAATGAATATTTCGAATTCAAAATTGCCAAGACAGAGATATCAAATCAAACAATCCTTGTAATAAGTGATTTTGCTGAAAAAAGTGATATTAAAGACCAATCGCAGCTTTGGGAGTATCAATTAAAAGAGTTATTCCATAGACTCGGAGCATAAACAATCGAGTAATTGTTGATAGGCAACTTTAATCTCTTCCTCTACAATTTCCAATCCATTAAATGGTATCAGGTAGATCCATTTTAAAAAGGATAGAGACTCTATATCTGTTTGAGTCCATGTTGATGTATAGTTTTTTGTATTAAATGAATTATCCCATTTATCAGCACCAATGTAAAGATGCCAACCTTTATGATGAAGTTGCCTTTGGAACTGATGGCTATATTTCTTTTGATAGGAGCCTTCCATATGAAGAATTATAGCGAAATATTTTCCCCACCAAAAAAAGCATCTTACAAGAAAAATATCACTTCTAGCAATCTCTCTTGGATAATCTAATATCATCCATGGAAGCTGTTGGTATTGTTCCCCTTTTGAAATTTTTGGATGCCTAAACGAAGATGAATCAATTAAACTTTGTTTCAATTTAAAATTAGACCTCCATTCCTCTGCCAGATCGCCAAAAAGGATACTTATTTTTTCCATAATCCTATTCTTAGAAAGAATCCATTCAGCATCATACAGTTGTTCAAGTTCCTTTTCTGAAAGCATTACCTTTGCCATTCATTAAAAGTATGACAATCATTTAGAGTGATGAAGAAATTAGACATATTGGTGATTCGATCATTCATAGGTCCATTTTTTGCAACCTTTATGATTGCATTATTCGTTCTCATTATGCAGTTCTTTTGGCTGTATATTGATGACTTAGTTGGAAAGGGACTTGATTTTCCAACTCTTATGCAGTTAACCGGATTGGTAACGGTTTATTGGATACCTATGGCTCTTCCACTAGCCTTGTTGCTTTCTTCCATAATGACTTTCGGAAATTTAGGCGAGACATTTGAAATTGTTGCCATTAAATCGGCAGGAATACCTCTATCTCGATTTATGCGCCCACTGATGGTTTTTGCAATTGCCATGAGTGTGCTAGCATTTTTTCTGGCAAACAATTTTGTGCCAGTAGCGAATTTAAAACTTACCCGACTCAAATACGACATCATTGTTTCTAAGCCAGCTTTTGATATTAAGGAAGGAACATTTTACGATAAAATAGATGGCTATATTATTAAGCTAGGTAAAAAGGAAAAAAATGACAGCATTATCCATGATGTTGTTATTTTCCAAAAAAGCTATAACCTACAAGACCAAGTCATTTTTGCCGAAAAAGGTGTTATGCGTATTACGCCCGACAAAAAATTTTTACAGTTTGTTTTACAAGATGGATGGCGACTGGAGGAAAGGGGGGAAAGATATGCTGGAGCTAAAACTGAAATGATTAGAATGGGATTTAAAACCTATCAAAAAGTTTTTGATTTAAGTACTTTTCGTGTGAAAACTTCTGATAGCACTCAATTCTACGACCCAAAAATGCTAAGCATTAGACAATTAAATAATGCAATAGACAGCATATCCGGCATTAAAAACTATTATGAACAACGTTTGCAAAATGACGTTTCAAGTGCACTTCAGTTTGCAAGACTAGCCGATAGTTCAAAAAAATGGTTAACACTTCCTAAGAAATTTGATACCATCAAAGTTTCCTATGCAAAAATGTTGCCAGACAGCATAAGGGACATGATTTTAGATAGAACAACCAGCCAATACGCAAGTGTAAAAAATAGTGTAGCATTAACTGCTGAAGACTACTACCAACGACAAAAAAATATTCGATTACATGAAATAGAATGGCATAAAAAATTTACACTTTCTGCAGCCTGTATCGTGCTTTTCCTTATTGGAGCTCCATTAGGTTCAATAATAAGAAAAGGTGGACTTGGATTGCCGCTGGTGTTTTCTATAATTTTCTTTGTCACTTTCCACCTTCTGAACACTTTTGGAGAAAAATTTGCGAAAGAAGATGTATTAAATGCAACTGAAGGCATGTGGCTTTCAACACTCATCCTTACTCCAATCGGTATATTTTTAACTGTAAAAGCTATGAGAGATTCGCAGTTATTTAATAAAGAATTTTATCACAGAACCTTTTCAAAGGTTAAAAGGTTTTACAGTACCTTTAAAGAGCAGTAAAGCATCATTAACTACGTTTAGTATGAAAACAAATTGGAATCGCAGAAAGTTTATTATTGAAACTAGTAAGGCGGCTGCTATTATTACTGCCCTTCCATCATTTGTAAAACCAACTAATCAATTCTTTGATCAAACGCCGCTTCCATATAATTGGAATTCATTAGAGCCTTTTATTGATGCAGCTACAATGGAAATTCATTACTCAAAACATGCTGCTGCCTATTCTAGCAACTTCAAGCAAGCAATAGAAGCTGAAGTAAAGGAACTGAATAAAAGAAATTATGACCATATATTTTCGAATATTGAACGATACTCCTCAAAAATGAGAAACAATGGAGGTGGCCATTATAACCACGAGTTGTTTTGGAGTATTATGAAACCAGGTGGAGCAAAAGAACCACAAGGTGAACTAGCAAAAGCAATTAATACCTACTTTGGCGACTTTTCAAAAATGAAAAAGATGTTTACAGATGCAGCCCTTCAACAATTTGGTAGTGGTTGGGCATGGTTAATAATAACATCTAGCGGAGGTTTATCTATTTCTTCAACTCCTAATCAAGATAACCCACTAATGAGTGTGGCTTCAAAACAAGGAACACCCATATTAGGCCTCGATGTTTGGGAACATGCTTACTACTTGAAATACCAAAATAAAAGAGCCGCATATATTGAACAATGGTGGAATGTTGTGAATTGGAATGAAGTAGGCGAGCGATTTAATGCTTCAATTGCTTAAAAATTGACTACAGCAAGAGAAAATTTTAAATTTCAAAGATGGATCACATTATTAAGTGTGGTTCTCTTCTCAATTAAAATATCTGCATATTATCTAACTGGATCTCTTTCTATATTTTCTGATGCATTAGAAAGTATCATTAACATTGTTGCAGGATTTATTGGCTTATATAGTTTATATGTAGTAGCGCAGCCTAGCGACCAAGAGCACCCTTATGGACATGGAAAGGCTGAATATATTTCGGCTGCTATTGAAGGTGCAATGGTTTTTGGAGCCGGAGTCATTATCCTTTATCAAGTGGTACTTAGTTTTTTTAAACAAACTACCCTACACAAGCTAGACTGGGGAATTTGGTTAATTGGAGTTACCGCAGTCATCAACTTTTTAGCTGGTTGGTACAGTATACGATTAGGCAAAAAAAATCACTCTTTAGCACTCCAGGCAAGCGGGAAACATCTTCAGACAGACACATATTCTACAATTGGGGTTGTAGCTGGCATAGCAATTATGCAAATAACTCAATTGTTTTGGCTTGATAAGATTATTGCAATTATTATGAGTATCTGGATCATGTATTCTGGCTATCAAATATTAAGACAGTCAATTGCAGGAATCATGGATGAAGCAGACTTAGTTTTATTAAGAACATTTGTTGACGTAATAAATAAAAACAGAACTTCTAATTGGATTGATTTACATAATTTAAGAGTAATTAAATACGGCAGTAAGCTTCATATCGATTGTCACTTAACACTCCCTTGGTATCTTAATCTACAAGAAGCACATGCAGAAATTGATTTATTAAGCGAAGTAGTTACTAAAGAAATGGAGCACGCTGTGGAATGGTTCGTACATACAGATCCTTGTATAATGAGTAGTTGTAGTATTTGCTTAAAAGAAGATTGTAGTGAAAGAAAAAATTCCTTTCAAAGTAAAATTGAATGGACTTTAGATAATACACTCAAAAATGAAAAACATTCTCTTTAAGTACTAAAATAGACTCAGCCTTTGCACTTCCTTCCGGAAATCCGGTCAGATGAACAAAGGCTGATAGATGCATAGAAAAGCAATCGTGGTGCGAATCTAAAAAAACATTTCATTCAGTTTGTTAATGATAAACAAATTAACATTAAATCTTAAACAAGACTCATATAAATGGCCCCTCTCCAGTTACTTCAATTCACTATATTCGCCTCATAAAATTTGTGCAATGGAACAGTGGAAATCATACCAACAAACCCACCAAGATAGATTTTTACAAGAGTTAATAGATTTACTGCGTATACCTAGTGTTAGTGCTAGAAGTGAGCATAAGAACGATATGCTTGCCTGCGCCGAAGCTGTACAAAAGCATTTGTTACTAGCCGGGGCAGATAAAGCTGAAATTTTTGAAACACCAGGGCACCCTATAGTATATGGAGAAAAAATTGTTGATAGCAATTTGCCAACCGTTTTAGTGTATGGTCACTACGATGTACAACCACCGGATCCCATTGAATTGTGGAAATCAGGGCCTTTTGAACCAAGAATTGAAGATGGGAAAATATTTGCTAGAGGCGCTTGTGACGATAAAGGTCAGTTTTTCATGCATATTAAAGCACTCGAAACCATGCATGCATGTGGTTCTTTCCCTTGTAATATTAAATTTTTGATTGAGGGCGAAGAAGAAGTAGGCAGTCCAAATTTGGCAACCTTTGTGAAAAGTAATCAAGCCCTTTTAAAATCCGATGTTATTTTAATTAGTGATACTGCTATGCTTAGCCTTGATACGCCTAGTATTGATATTGGCGTAAGAGGTTTAAGTTATATTGAAGTGGAAGTTACCGGACCAAACAGAGACTTGCATAGTGGGGTTTATGGAGGTGCTGTAGCAAATCCAATTACTATGCTTGCAAAAATGATTGCAAGTTGTCATGATGAAAATAACCACATTACTATTCCAGGATTTTATGATGATGTTGTTGAAAGTTCTGCTGCCGAAAGAGCTAAAATGGCAGAAGCACCACACGACGATGCTGAATATGCAAAAGACCTTGGCGTGACGGCTCTTTGGGGTGAAAAAGGTTATTCTACAAATGAAAGAACCGGTATTCGTCCAACACTTGAACTAAATGGAATTTGGGGAGGTTATACAGGTGAAGGTTCAAAAACAGTTCTTCCTTCAAAAGCATTTGCAAAAATTTCTACCAGACTGGTTCCTAATCAAAGCAGTAAAAAAATCACTGAAAAATTGATTCAACATTTCGAATCAATTGCTCCAGAGGGTGTGGTAGTTAAGGCAACAGAACACCATGGCGGTGAGCCTTATATGACTCCAATTGATAGCTTAGAATATCAAGCTGCTGAAAAAGCCATTGAAGCCACTTTTGGAAAAAAGCCTATTCCAGTTCGCGGTGGAGGAAGCATACCTATCTGTGCGTTATTTGAGCAAGAGCTAGGTATAAAAATTGTATTTATGGGCTTTGGACTTGATAGCGATAATCTTCACAGTCCTAATGAAAAGTATGATATCCAAAACTTTTACAAGGGCATAGAAACCATTCCATATTTCCATCATTTCTACGCTCAGCTAAAGAAGTAGGTGATTTGAAAGTATGCAAAAAGAAAAGCTTAGAATCGATAAATATCTTTGGGCCATTCGTCTTTTTAAGACAAGAAGCCAAGCAGCAGATGCATGTGATAAGGGAAAAGTTAAATGGCAGGGTTCAGCCGTAAAAGCAGCTCGTGTTGTGGGTATTGGAGATGTGTATGAAGTTAAAACTGAAGCTAGAAAATGGGTTATTGAGGTTACAGGACTAATGCAAATGAGAGGACCTTATAGTGAAGCTATTAAAAATTATAAAGACATCACTCCACCAGAAGCTTTGGATGCTGTTCAGTTTCAGGCACCCTCTTTTCATACTGGTAAGCGCTTGAGTAAGGTTGGAAGACCCACCAAAAGAGAAAGAAGAGACTTAGATGGATTTATGGAGATCTCTTAGCTGCTTTTTAAAAGATTTTTAAGCGCTGCTTCAAGATTTCCAAAAGAAAAACTGAATCCTGCCGCCTGAATTTTTTTTGAACTAACAGTTGTGCTTTTCAATACTTCAATACTCATTTCTCCAAGCAATAACTGAAGTGCAAATGAGGGTGCATATACGGGAATATAAAAGTTTCCCCTAAGTATTTTCGCTATAGCTAAAGTCATCTCTTTATTTGAAACTGGATTTGGAGCTACCGCATTATACACTCCATGAATATGACTGTTTTGAGCAGCATATAAAATCATACTTGACAAATCATCAAGATGAATCCAACTTATTTTTTGTCTTCCAGTACCTAAAATTGTAGCCAAACCAAATTTTACTGGTTTTACAAACTCCTTTAAAGCACCACCAGATGGATGTAATACAATACCAATCCTCAACTTAACTAGACGTATCCCCAGCTTTTCAATTCCAGCTACACTTTCTTCCCACTTCAAACAAGTTTGGCCTAAAAAATCGTCATAAACAGCGTCTGTCTCTACAAATCCATTTTTATTTGTAGCAGTATCTGGGCCATACCACCCTATGGCCGACGCACTTATAAATGCCTGAACATGATTTTCGTTTGACTGAAGGGACTGTGCTAATAATTCACCACCTTGAATTCTACTATTTGCTATTTCTAACTTTCTTGATTTTGTCCATCTTTTATCAGCCACACCTGCTCCAGCTAGGTGAATAACATAATCTGCCTTTTTCCAAATATTATTATCTATTTCGTTTTTCGATGGATTCCAGTAAGCATAAGTAAATCTATTTGTCGAAATTTTATTTTCTGGATTCCGAGTTAATACTATAACCTCATGATTTTGTTGTAACAATACATTTGTTATATATCTTCCAACCATACCAGTACCACCAGTTATCACATAAGTTGCCATACTTTATGTTTATTTCTTCAAAGAAACAACATAATCAGAGTTTCGTTCAAAAAAAAACCCTCATCGTAACCGATGAGGGGAACAACTAAAAATCACCTTTTCCTTATAAAGAAATTATAAGCAAAAGAAGTTTAATCAGGTTTCTTTCCTTCTAAAAAGCTATTCAGAGTAGAAATTTGAATTTGATCTTTTTCGTCCTTTTTTACATTAGAATTACTGTAAAAATTTTCAACAGATGCAAGTGCAGCATTTCCAAAAAGTTCCATATTCCTTCTTACATAAGCAGGTACATCCTCAAACTCATTGTTACTATCATCAGAATTGAAATTGTACGTAAGGTTTCTGAGTTTTTGAATTCGTTCAGCCTGTTTCCTTTTCAGCTCTTCTGGATCCATTTCTTCTTCCCTCACAGCAAGAGGAGTTTTATTTTCCGGGGTTTGTATTGAAGGGGTAGACACTTCATCTTTTTCAATTAATTGAAAATCATTTTCAACAGAAGAATTGTTCTGAAATAAATTTGTTTGTTGCAATGATTGACTGAGTGGCCCAGATTCATTTGTTTCAGAGGCATACACCTGAGTTGGACGCTGCATTAAGCTTGGCTTTTCTACAAAATCAAACTGTAGTAAAGGATCAATAGAGGCAGCTGCATCTAATTTTTTTTCACTTTGATCGGAAATAACTTCATTGGTCACTTCAGGAGTAAGTTCAAAGTGTAATACTGTATTTTCATATTCATCCGCAGAAATCTCTTGAACTGCTGATGGAGAAACCTCAGGCATAATATGTAATACCTGTTCATGGGTCGTGTATGATTGTCCAGTAAGATGCGGCATCCAAGTAGGTTCTTGACTTTCAACAACAGGAGCAGTTTGTTGAACAGGAGCAGTTGTTTGACCTAAGTCAAGCGTAACCACTTCTTTTTCTGGAACTGCTTGCTTAATAACTTCAGGCTTTTTGGAGAAAGGATCTGATGCATCAAAACCAGTTGCGATTAAAGTAATTCCAATTTTTTCTCCAAGTGACTGATCATAACCCATGCCAATAATAACATCGGTATGTTCACCTGCCTGCATACGTAAATAGCTACTAATGGTTTCCATTTCATCCATAGTACACTCAAACTCACCTTCGGCACTATTAATATTAACCAACACCCACTTAGCTCCACGTATATCACTATCGTTTAACAATGGCGAAGCCAAAGCTTCTTCAATTGCTAGTTGAGCTCTATTTTCTCCTTCTACAGAAGAACTTCCAAGAATTGCAACACCCCCGTTCTTCATTACTGTACATACATCCGCAAAATCAACTATAATATGACCTTTACTATTAATAATATCGGTTATACATTTTGCAGCAGTTGCTAGTACATTATCGGCCTTACCAAATGCTTCTCGCATTTTTAGATTACCGTATTGCATTCTCAGCTTATCATTACTTATAACTAACAATGTATCTACATGAGGCTTCAATTGATCAATACCTTGTTGAGCTTGTTGCATTCTTCTTGGCCCTTCAAATCCAAATGGAGTAGTTACAATTCCAACAGTTAAAATACCAAGCTCTTTACAAACTTGTGCAATTACAGGAGCACCTCCAGTTCCTGTACCACCCCCCATTCCAGCAGTGATAAAGGCCATCTTGGTATTAACTTCTAAAATCTTTTTTATTTCTTCTAAGCTTTCTTGAGTCGCCTTCATACCAATGTTAGGATCGGCACCAGCACCTAGGCCTTGAGTTAAATGTGGTCCTAGTTGAATTTTATTAGGCACTTTGCTTTGTTCAAAAGCTTTAGCATCGGTATTACAAATAATGAAGTCAACGCCATGAATATCTTGTTCAAACATAAAGTTAACAGCGTTGCTACCTCCTCCGCCAACGCCTAACACTTTTATGATAGACGATTTTTGTTTGGGAAGATCAAAATGAATCATAAGTACGGTTTTAGGGTGTGCAGATTTTCTAGGGATTAATTTTTACTGAAACGACTATTACAAAAGAATTATTTTGTAATGCTTTCATCTTCTTCCTGGAATAACTCAATGAGGTTATTCTTGAAGCTATCCCAGAATTTAGATTTCTTTCTTACCGGAGTAGTAGACTTTTGCTCTTCAATTACAGGTGCAGATGGTGCAGTTTCTTCTGAGGCAGACTGTAGAGAAGAAGGGAAAGTTACTTTTTTAAATGTTTCTTCAAATTGCTTATGTCGCTGCTCATAATCGCTATACCCTTTAAGAATTAGCCCTATACAAGTTGCGTACATAGGTTTTTTAAGTTCCTCAATATGGTTGGGCGACAAATGCTCATTTGGTAGACCAATTCTAGCATTTAAACCAGTTATGAACTCAGTTAATTGAATTAAATGTTTCAACTGTGATCCACCTCCTGTAAGAATAACTCCGCCATTTAAAGCGCGGTTATCTAAACCTACTTGCTTTAAATGATAGGTAACAAAATCAAGTATTTCACTCATTCTTGCCTGTATAATAGAAGCCAGATTCTTCATACTGATTTCTTTAGCAGGCATTCCTTTTAAGCCAGGTATAGTGATATACGCATTATTCTTTGTTTCATTTGCAAGAGCGCTACCAAATTGAACTTTCATGGCTTCGGCCTGCGTTC
This sequence comes from uncultured Hydrotalea sp., assembly GCA_964616465.1. Classification (GTDB taxonomy): domain Bacteria; phylum Bacteroidota; class Bacteroidia; order Chitinophagales; family Chitinophagaceae; genus JAFLBI01. Next base: position 36,504 of record CAZTTO010000009.1, read on the forward strand.
TTAAAACACCAAGCCCCATTCTGATATCATTGGTAATATTCTCACCACCAAAAGGAATAACTGCTGTATGTTTTAATATACCATCACAGAAAACGGCAAGATCACTGGTTCCACCGCCAATATCTAGTATAGCTACACCCGCTTCCAAATCTATATCACTCATAACGGCCGAAGCAGAAGCTAATGGCTGAAGAACAAGATCTTTCGTTGAAAGTCCGCTTCTTTCCACAGCACGATTGATATTTCTAATTGCGTTTCTATCTCCTGTAATGATATGGAAATTGGCCCCAACCTTTACTCCATTATAGCCAACAGGATCTTTGATATTTTGATGGTTATCTACATGGAAATCTTGGGGAATTACCTCAATAATTTGGTCTCCAGCAGGAATGAATGTTTTACGTTGATTGTTGATCAACTGCTCAATTTCAAATTGCTTGATTTCTACTTCAGGATCCTGACGAACAATATCGCCCCTTGTTTGAAGACTTTTAATATGCCTACCCGCTATGCCAACGTAGACTTCAGAAATTTCTAATTCTGGATTACTTTCTAAGCAATTTAGTAAAGCCTGTTGAATGGCTTTGATGGTTTGGTCAATATTTAAAACCTGACCATGAGCAACACCACTACTGTTTGCCCTTCCAAATCCTAAAATCTCTAGCTTCCCAAACTCATTTTTTCTTCCTGCAATGGCAGCAATTTTAGTAGTGCCTATATCAAGCCCTACAATAATGGGTGCTTCTGAGTGATTCATAGAGTATGTCTTTTTAGTTGTTTCAATTGGTACGAAATTCAATCTCACTCACCCCTCTTTTTCTGCATCACAGCCTTTGGAGGCAATGAATTAGATTTTGAGGTCCTCAATCTATTTGGAACGCCCACTTCACTTGTTTTATTGTTAGAAGGCGTAAATCTTTTTTCAATTTCTTTTCCCTTTGTTGCTACTTGATTCATTGATAGTGAATCAATAGGTGAATCCACCATATTTAATGGAGGGGCTGATGGAGATAAAATACCTGATTTTTTTCTGGCCACTACCTGATTTTTGAATCTTAGGTCAATCTCTTTGTATTGATTCCATCCACCCTGAAGCCATGCCTGTTTATAAAACGTAAATAGATTTGAAAATTTTTGTTCTAAATTGAGCGTAGAACCTAACAATATCATTTCATCTCCTAATACTGTCCACATTTCAAACTCTCCTTTAGAATTAATATGCACCTGAGCTATCTGAGCTACCCAAAAGCTATCTGCTGAAATGTATTGAACTAGCTCTAGCACTTGCTGCATTAATATACTGTCTGCTTGAGCTAATTTTTCTGAAATCATAGGGAAGCCAGTTATCACAGGTACGCGAGCTACACGCTCCTGACTTAACGGCAACCTTTGCCCACTTTCGTCTACATAAAATGAATTGCCTTGCAGGTCCATCAAACGCACTATAGGATTCCTTTCTACAATATGAACATGCAGCTGATGTAAATTATTCATATATAAATCAGCAGTATGTATCCATGGATTTTTTCTTAATTGTGCTTCCATTGCAAGCAAATCCATCTTTACAACTTCTTCTCCTTCGCGCGCCCCCATTCTCTCTAGTAAAGCTCTAATATCTTGTTCATTTAAGAAGAATACTCCCTCTGTTCCACCAATTTGTATAAATATATCTTGACAGATTTTTGTCTTTTTTTCTTTAAAAGCAAGTCCAGCAATTACCAATATACCCAGCCCTAGTATTGCCCATGTAACATTCATAGCTATTTGACGCCAACTAAGCTTCATACTTTTGTTTTAACATATGAGCAATAGGTTGTACGCAAGTATCAATATCACCTGCACCAGCAAGCACAACTTTTGATATTTGATTAGATTGGATATAGTCTAGCAAATTATCTTTTCCAACAATTTCAACATGATTAGGCTGCTGGATTAATGTGGCTAACCACTCACTGGTAACTCCTTCTATTGGTTCTTCTCTAGCAGGATAAATTGGAAGCAATACAAGCTTGGGCACTCTTGATAATACTTCTGCAAAACCCGCTGCCTGATCTTTTGTTCTGCTAAACAAATGAGGTTGAAAAACCATCAAATAATTTTCATTTGGATACAATTCTTCAACTCCTTGAATCAGTGCCCTTAACTCTTCTGGATGATGAGCGTAATCATCAATAACAAAACCTTCCTTCGATTTCCATGCAAATTCAAAACGCCTCTTAATTCCCTTAAAGTTGGCAATAGCTTTTTTAATTAACTCATGTGAGATACCCAATTCAAGAGCTGCAGCAATTGCGGCTAAACTGTTCTCAACATTGTGCCAACCTCCCATATTCAATACAATATCCTTGATGCACCCATTAGGATAAACAACGTCGTAGTGATAAGCACCGTCAATAATTCTTAAATGATTGGTACGTATATCGGCATTGATGTCAACGCCATAGGTAAGCTTATTTTTATTGGGAAAAAGCGACGACTCTAATTTGCTATTAACAAAAAGTTTACCTTCTTCTTTAATCAAGCCAGCGAATTCAACAAAAGCATCTCTAAAGGCTTCATTAGTTTTGTATATATCTAAATGATCTGGATCCATTGCAGAAATTACGGCAATGGAAGGTGATAATCGCAAGAAACTCCTATCATACTCATCCGCTTCAACAACTACAGTATTACTAGCAAATGAACTCCAATAATTAGTTCCATAATTGGTAGCAATACCTCCTAGAAAAGCATGACAACCATAGCTGCTGTCTCTAAGAATATGCGCTGTCATTGTTGATATAGTAGTTTTACCATGTGTTCCTGCTACACATATATTAGCGCTTGCCGCAGTTATCCATCCAAGCACTTCACTTCTCTTTGCCATTAATGTACTATGTTCTTCATAGTATTTTTTCCCAAGATGATTTTTAGGAATAGCTGGTGTAAAAATGACCAAATCTGGATTCTTGGGAATTAAGTTTATATCATCTTCAAAGGACACATCAATGCCTTCAGAAATCAGCTGCTCTGTAAGAACAGTTTTTGTTTTATCATAGCCTCCAACTATTGCACCTTTTGCATAAAAATATCTTGCTAGAGCGCTCATTCCAATACCTCCAATTCCCAAAAAGTAAACTTGGGGCTTCGAGGAAATATTAGTCCCACGCATCCATGATATAATTTGATCCTTAGTTGACAATTTTTCCAATTTTAGTTAGAATATCTTTTGCAATTTCCTTATCAGCATTACGATAACCTAGTGTTGATAATTTATGTTCTATATCCAATCGTTTTACGGAATCATTTCCTAATTGAATGATTGCATCAACCAGTTGATTATTTACTTCATTATCTGCAATAAGTATAGCAGCATTTTGATTAGATAAATATTGTGCATTTGCTGTTTGATGATCCTCTGCCGCCAAAGGATAAGGCACAAGAATAGAGGGCTTCATCAATAATGTAATTTCTGTTACAGACATTGCACCTGCTCTAGAAACCACTAAGTCTGCAGCAGAAAATGCATCACCCATTTCATTTATAAAAGTACTTGACCAAATATTTTCTTGGCCCTTTGCTGATTGTTGGTACTTTTCAGAGTTGTATTTACCTGTCTGCCAAATAATTTGTATACCAGCTGCCTTTAATTTTGGCAACCCTTGCAAAATAGCCTCATTTATAGATCTTGCTCCTAAGCTTCCTCCAACAACTAATACTGTTATTAAATTTTTATTTAATCCAAATTTTTCACATGCCTCTGCTTTGGGAATTGATTTCTCTATAATACTATTTCGAACAGGATTACCAGTTATTATAATACTTTTCTTGGGGAAAAATTTTTCCATCCCATAACCAGATACATATACTGATATTGCTTTTTTGGCTAACCAAATATTTGCCTTACCTGCAAAAGAATTACTCTCATGAATAAAAGTTGGAATGCCTTTCCATTGTGCATACCTCAATACTGGGAATGTTGAGTAACCACCCACACCAAAAGCACCATCTGGCTGAAATGATTTAAAAATATGTCTGACCTGGAGAAAGCTTTTTATTAAATAGAAAGGGAGAAGAATATTCTTCCACCATTGCGCTCTTTGAAGTCCAACAATATCAAGTCCTTGTATTGAATACCCTGCTGCTGGAACTTTTTCCATTTCCATCTTACCTTTTGCTCCAACAAATAAAATTTCTACATCAGGTGCAAACAATTTAATAGCATCTGCAACAGCTACCGCTGGAAATATATGACCACCTGTTCCACCACCTGCTATAATTATTCTTTTACTCATGCAACAGAAGGATTTTGTTTATTCGTTGATTGAGTTAATTCGTTCCCTTCTAATTGTTCTACATTTCTTGCAACACTTAAAATAATTCCAATTGCAGCGCATGTAAATAAGAATGAGCTTCCACCCATACTAATAAGTGGTAATGTAACTCCTGTAACAGGTACAAGATTTACGTTAACAGCCATATTTGCCATGGCTTGTATTACCAAAGTAAAACTCAAAGCAACAGCCAAGAATGCACCAAAAGCAAATGGACATCTTCTGAACAAATTGATACATCTAAATAGAAAAATTAAATATAATAATGCTACTCCCCCGCCTATCATTAATCCATACTCTTCAATAATGATTGCATATATAAAGTCGTTATAGGCCTGAGGTAAGAAGTTTCTTTGTTCACTATTGCCAGGTCCTAACCCCATGAGTATGCCACCTTTTGCAATGGCTATTTTTGCTTGTTGCAATTGATAAGGATCCGATTCACCCGATTGATAAATAAAGTCCTGTGTACGTTTTACCCATGTACCTACTCGACCAAATGATTTCAACTTTTCAATTTTTCCCTTTTTGGCATTTTCTGCATCTAATGGATCATAGGTAAGAACTGCTATAGAAATAATAATTGCAACTGGGATCATTGCAATCAATACCGTTAAGAATAAATGTGTGAACCTTACCCTTCCAATAAACATGAGTAACATAGAAGTAGCAGCTGTTAATAAGGCATTTGATAGGTTAGCAGGCATAATACATGCACAAATCAACAAAACCGGCCAAAGTACAGGCAAGAATCCCTTTTTAAAATCTTTAATTACATCTTGCTTTTTGCTCAGCAACCTCGATAAGTACATGAACAATGCAAGCTTTGCCAAATCACTGGTTTGTATTGTCATATCTATGACCGGCAGACGAATCCATCTACTTCCCTCATTTATTTTAACTCCAAAAAAAAGTGTATACAACAAGAGAGGAATAGAAATCCAAAATAAAAAAGTAGCAATTCTAGAAAAGAAAGTATAATTGATTCTGTGAAGAAAATAAATGATCATTAAACCAATAAGTGTGAAAGAAATTTGCTTAAACAAATAAACACTTGTATTGCCTTTATGATACTTATAAGCTAAGGATCCAGTTGCACTATAAACAACAAGAATAGATATTAATGATAACAGCAATACAATTGCCCATATCATTCTATCTCCATGAGTACGCTTAAGTATTTGTTCTTTATTAAGCGTAGCAAATGCAATGTCCTTAATTTGTTGTACTTCCTCTTTCACTTTTCAGAATTAAAGCTCTTTTACTGCATCTTTGAACTGCTGACCCCTATCTTCATAATTTTTAAATAAATCAAAGCTTGCACAAGCAGGACTTAATAAAACCACATCATCTTTTTGTGCTAGCTTGAATGCTTGATTTACGGCTTTTTTAGCAGTATCGGCTTCAACAATAACCTTTACTTTATCCTTAAATGCATCAATAATTTTTTGATTATCTGTTCCAAGACAAACAATGGCCTTTACTTTTTCAGAAACCAGTTCATCCAATAAAGAATAATCATTTCCTTTATCTACTCCTCCTAAAATGAGTATTGTAGGTTTATTCATACTTTCCAGTGCAAACCATGTGCTGTTCACATTAGTTGCCTTACTATCGTTTATAAACTCTACACCTCGCACCATAGCTACAAATTCCATTCGATGTTCCAAACTATGAAAGTTTGTAACGGCATCTCGAATTTTTTCCTTTCTAATTCCCATAGTTGTTGCAGCAATTCCTGCAGCCATGGTATTATAGCCATTGTGTTTTCCTTTGAGTGCAAAGTCATAAATACTCATGCTTACTCTTTCTTCTTGGATGCGTAGCATCATTTGATCGCCTTTCATGTAGCCGCCTTTTTTTAATTCTTGTTTCATAGAGAATGGTAATGGGTTAGAATGTATGGTTAGTATCTCAATTTGCTTAGTAATAACTTCATCGTCTAAGCAATAAATAAAATAGTCTGAACTGGTCTGATTTTGAACAATCTTAAACTTACTGTTGATATAATTTTGAAATTGATAATTATATCTATCAAGATGATCTTCTGTAATATTCAATAGAATGGCAATGTCAGGACGGAAAGTATCAATATCATCTAATTGAAATGAACTAATTTCAGCGATATACCATTCAACGGGATTTTCAGCAACTTGTTTGGCAAATGAATAGCCAATATTTCCAACCAAGGCACAATTAAAACCAGCAGTTTTACAAATATGATACAACAAAGAGGTAGTAGTACTTTTTCCATTACTACCCGTTATTGCTGCTACTTTGCTGTTTCCCTTATATCTAAATGCCAATTCAATTTCACTTATAATTTGAACACCTTTATTTCGAAGTGCTTGAATTATTGGTGAATTTTCAGGAATACCAGGACTTTTTACAATTAAATCTGCATCTAGTATCTTTTCTAGTGTATGACCCTTGTGCTCAAATTGAATTTGATATTGAAGAAGCTCTTGCTGGTAGTTATCTTTTAGGATAGCGCCATCAGACAAGAACACATCCCATCCTTGCTGCTTAGCAAGAATTGATGCGCCTACGCCACTTTCGCCACCCCCCAAAACAACTAATTTCTTCATATTATCTAATCTTCAAAGTGATAATGGAAAACACTACGCATATCAAAGTCACAATCCAAAATCGAATAGCAATTTTATTTTCGTGGTATCCCTTTTTTTGATAGTGATGATGCAATGGACTCATTAAAAAAATTCGCCTCCCTTCTCCATATTTCTTTTTAGTGTATTTGAAATAAGAAACTTGAAGAATAACACTCAAATTTTCAACTAAGAATATTCCGCAAAAGATGGGTATTAGTAATTCTTTCCGAACAATAATTGCAAGTGAAGCAATAATACCACCAAGGGCTAAGCTTCCCGTATCACCCATAAAAACTTGTGCTGGATAAGCATTATACCATAAAAATCCAACACATGCTCCTACAAATGCACCTATAAATATGGACAGTTCACCCAAATTGGGGATATACATTATATTCAAGTAGTCTGCAAACTTATAGTTGCCACTTACGTATACAAAGACCCCTAAACAAGCTCCTATCAATGCACTCACCCCACCTGCTAAACCATCTAATCCATCAGTGATGTTGGCACCATTAGACACTGCCGTTATAATAAAGGTTACTACCAAAATGTAAATAATCCAAGTATAAGCTTCGGCTCCTTCACCCATCCAGCTAATTAACTTACTATAGTTAAACTCATGATTTTTAACAAATGGAATAGTTGTAATTGGTGTTTTAACCCTTGCAAATTTTTTCTCTTCTCCATCAATATTTCTTACTACAAATGGTTTCGTATCAGCAATTCTTTCCCCTTCTTGCATAACCACTGTATCTGCTTTGCTACCTGCTGTTTTAATAACCTCTCTTTCTACTACTACATTATTATTAAAATAAAGTGTAGCACCAATAATAATTCCTAAACCTATTTGACCAATGATTTTAGAAATACCTGCCAGCCCATCACTATCCTTTTTCTGATAGGACTTACCTTCTTGCTGTGCACGCTTTCTAGCTCTTAGTTTTAAGTAATCATCTAAAAAACCAATTACACCCAGCCAAACAGTGCATAACAACATTAATCTGATATACACTTTATTTAAATCTGCAAATAGAAGTGTAGGGATCAAAATTGCAAGAAGTATAATAATACCACCCATTGTTGGTGTACCTTTTTTCTGCTGCTCCCCTTGCAATCCTAAATCCCTTACAGTTTCGCCAATCTGTTTTCGTTTTAAAAAATTGATAATCCTTCTACCATAAACTGTTGCAATAATTAACGACAACAATACTGCCATTGCAATTCTAAATGTTTGAAACTGAAATAAACCCGCACCGGGAATATCGATGTACTGTTTTAGCCAGTTAATAAGATGGTACAGCATAGATGTAGGTTTATTTTTTAAAATGTTGAATGGCTTCTTGTAAAATCATTTTATCATCAAAAGGATACTTCACACCTTGTATTTCTTGATATTTCTCATGTCCTTTTCCTGCTACTAGAATAATGTCTTCCGATTGTGCTAACTCAACTGCACGATAAATTGCATTTTTCCTATCCTCAATTATTTCGGCCTTCCTTCTGCTTGCACTATTCAAACCACCCTGCATATCATATAAAATAGCCATTGGATCTTCTGATCTAGGATTATCACTTGTGAGAATGGATATATCACTTAACTCACACGACAACTGCGCCATGACTGGGCGTTTTGTTACATCTCTATCTCCACCGCATCCTATAACAGAAATAACTCTTTCATGCCCCTTTCTCATTTGTTGAATTGTACGCAAAACATTTTCGAGAGCATCTGGCGTATGAGCATAATCAACAATTGTTACAATACCTGAATGACTAACTTGATAATCAAATCTACCTTCAGCACCTTGTAAACTACTTAATGCTAGTAATGTTTTCTCTTCTTCTTCACCCAAACAAATTGAAGCTCCATATACTGCTAATAAGTTATATGCATTAAAATGACCAATTAATCTGAAGTAGACGTCTTTTCCATTAATTAGCATATGCAACCCATTTAAGCTACTATCTATAACCTTACCCTTAAACGCAACTGGCTGCAATAAACTGTACGAATAATTTTGAGCGGAAGAATTTTGAAGCATTACAGCTCCTCGTTTATCATCTGCATTGGTTAGAGCGAATGCAGATGAAGAAAGATGATCAAAGAATTTTTTCTTTGCTAATATGTATGCATCAAAAGTTTGATGATAATCTAAATGATCATGTGTGATATTAGTGAATATAGCACCAGAAAAACGTAACGCCGCAATTCTATCTTGATCAATTGCATGACTACTGCACTCCATAAATACATGGGTGCAATTTTGGTCAACCATGAATTGTAATAACTGATTCAGCGAAACACAATCAGGCGTAGTATGTGTAGAAGGAATAATTTCCTCTCCAATTTGATTCTGAACAGTACTTATTAAACCGCACTTATATCCAAGTTTAGTGAATAATTTAAAAAGCAACGTAGCAACAGTTGTTTTACCATTTGTACCTGTTACTCCTACAAGTTTCAGTGAATGAGATGGCTCATTGTAAAATTTGTGGGCTATATAAGCAGACCAATAACGAATATCGTTGACTTGAATGTAAGTAACCTCAGAACTAAAATGATCTAACTGCTTTTCATGAAGAATAATTGTTGCTCCCAATGCAATTGCTGAGTCAATAAATGTATGACCATCAGCCTTAGTTCCCGGTAAAGCAAAAAATAGAAAATCTTGCCTAACATCTCTTGAATTAATAGCAATTCCCTTTACTTCACGAAGAAGGCTTCCTCGCGTTTCTTTAACATCAACATGCTGAATAATATGGTCTATTCGTTTCATTAGGGTTGAAGTGTTAATTGAATGCTATTACCTTTTTTTACGGTTGTTCCTGGATCAAGAGATTGTGCAATAACTTTTCCCCTACCTACAACTTTAACTTGAAGTCCTATTTCCTCACATAAATAAATGGCATCTTTCAAGCCTAAACCTTTTAGAACCGGAACTTGATTTTGGTTTACAGATAACCTACTTAATTGGCTTTTCTTATTCAGAGTATGCACTGTAATCCACTCGGCAGCAGCACCAGATTGATCTGTAACTGGCAGAGCAAGCTGACGCATTAAAGTAGTTACATCATCTTTATGTCCTGAAAAATAGATTTGGTTACTATCTAATTTAGAAATAGAAGCAGTTTTTGCATTTCCAAAAACATATGAAGTGTACAATCGGTCTGCTATTTTTTTAAAAACTGGCCCTGCGACTGAAGCACCATAAAATAATGTAGCTTGTGGCTTGTTTTTTATAACTACTACAATTGTGTATTGCGGGTTATCTGCAGGGAAATATCCAGCAAAAGAAGACTGATAAATTTTATCAGCATAACCCCTAACACCATCTGCAACAAGTGCGGTACCCGTTTTACCAGCTACAGTATATGGGGCATTTTTGAATAATTGGTATCCTGTTGATCCTGGAGAAGCACAAGCACCAAGTAAGGCCTTATGTAATTGCTCAACTGTAGGTTTACTACAAATTTTTTCAGAAAGAACTTCTGGAGCTATTGTATTAATTACAATTCCTTCTTCTGAAATTGTATTTACAAGATAGGGACGCAACATTTTCCCACCATTTGCTACAGCATTATATAGCATGGCTGTTTGAAGTGGAGAAACTTTTAACCCATATCCAAAACTCATCCATGGCAACGTTGTGCCACTCCAGAATTTACTTCCTGGTTTTATTATTAATGGATTTCTTTCTCCCAACAAATCAATTCCAGTAAGCGTATCCATACGCATGCGATGCAAATGCTGGAAGTAAGCAGACGGCTGTCTGCCATAATGTTTTGAAATTAATTTAGCCATTCCAACATTAGAACTAAACTCAAAAGCTTGCTGAACAGTCACTTCATTTTTTCCATGACGCTCACTATCAAATACTGTTCTATTTCCTACCTGCCAACTTCCTCCTTCCAAATTCACAACTTGCTTTAAATCTATTTTTCGATCTTCTAGTAAAGCCATTAAAGTTGCAAGCTTAAACGTTGATCCGGGTTCAGAAGGATTAATTGCGTAATTAAAATTTTCAGAATATGAACCGTCTCTATTTCTCCCAAGATTTGCAATTGCTTTAATTTTTCCTGTCTTTACCTCCATAACTATTGCACATCCGTGTTCTGCTTCATTTTGAACCACCATATCCATCAAAGCATTTTCCGTAACTTCTTGAATAAAAACATCCAGGTTGGTTATAATATCTTTTCCAGATTGTGGCTCTATATCATTTTGATCACTTACTGGAACCAAAACTCCTCCTGCAATTTTCCTCATCAACCTTTTACCTGTAACTCCTTTTAAAATTGAATCATACTTCATTTCTAATCCAACTTTAAATGCATCTCTTGCTAACCCAATTGTTCTAAAAGCCAACATCTCATAGGGATTCTTACGAATGCTTCTTTCCTCAGCAATAAATCCACTTTTGTTTCTACCCATTCTTATAAGCGGAAACTCTTGCATAGCTTGATATTCGCGGTAAGAAACTTTCTTCCTAAACGAATAGTAACGCAACTTCTTCTTGAATCCATCTTGTAAAATTCTCTTATAACCTGCCTGAGATTCGTCTTTAAATAATTTTGATAAATGCCATGCAAGTGAATCTACATGAGCTCTGAACAATTGTCCATTTTTTGCACGCAAGCCTTCTGTATTAAAGTCAATATAGATATCAAATTGCGGTATGCTTGTACTAAGCATTTGTCCATCTTCACTATAAATTGTTCCCCTTTCTGCTTCAATGTCTACCACTTTCAATCGAAGACTATCACTTAATGAACGCCAATATTTCCCTTCAACCTGCTGAATGTAAAAAGCTTTACCCAAAATCACCAGCACCCCAATAATCATTAGGATATAGGTTAGGTAAACCCTCCATAATATATCGCGTTTCACATCCATAGGGTAGGTCGAATTATTTTTCACGTACCAATCGTCGAGGACTCACATCAGATGGCTGCAATTGTAATGGAGCAACTGATTTCTGAATTTGCGCTTCCTGCGATTTATACATGACTTCACTCTTCAGTGTTTTATATTCAAACTGGAGAGATTTTAATTCTTGGGTAGTACGGTTAATATCTCTTATTACTTTATCTGCTTGATGACCATTGGCTATGTATACTATCGCCAACACACTCAAAAACAAAAAAAATAGTGCATGATCCACTATCCACTGATACGAAAACAATCGCTTCAGAGGCTTAACAGGATTGACACGTTTTTTTTGTACAGACTCCATAATAATTTTATAATCTTTCAGCAACCCTTAGCTTGGCACTTCTGCTTCGCGGGTTATTTTTCAATTCTTCTTGTTTGGGCTCAATTGGTTTTTTATGCACCAACTGAAAAACTTTTTCTTTTGCGCCAATTGCAAAAGGATTTTCATTTTCTTGCTCCCATGTTCCTGCCCTTAAAAACTGTTTAACTAAGCGATCTTCCAAGGAATGAAAGGTTATAAATGCCACTCTTCCATGCTTACACAATACTGAAGGCAATTGCTCTAATAATTCTTTCAATGCCCCCAATTCATCATTCACCTCAATTCTTAAAGCTTGAAAAACCTGAGCTAAGTATTTATTAGGATTCCCTTTAACCACTGATGACAGAACTGCTTTTAACTGACCAATAGTTTGAATAGGTGATGCCATTCTGCTTGCCACCAAGTGCTTTGCAAGAGTTTTTGCATTGGTCACCTCTCCATACCTACTGAACATTTCCTGTAACGCTTGCTCTGAATAGGTTTGCACCACTTCTGCAGCAGTTAATTCTCTTCGCTGATCCATTCTCATATCAAGCGGACCCTCAAAACGAATGGAGAACCCCCTACTTCCTTCATCAAACTGGTGACTACTCACACCTAAATCGGCCAGAACTCCGTCTACACAATCAATACCATGCAATTTTAAAAAGCGAGACAGATGCTTAAAATTGTGTGGTACAAAAATGATACGAGCATCTTCAGGTAAATTCTTTGCCGCATAAGCATCTTGATCGAAAGCCACCAACTTTCCTTTAGGAGATAAACGACTAAGAATTGCTTTTGTATGGCCAGCTCCACCTAAAGTGCAATCAACATAAATTCCATCTGGACGAATAGCCAAAGCCTCTACAGCCTCCTGCAACATGACCGGTATATGGTAGCTGCTTGGGGAGCTTTGCTCGCTATTCATCTGTTGACTTTTTAGGTGCCTGATTCTCAGCCATTACTTCACCAGCCAGGTCGCTAAATGCCTCAGGGGAGAAGTCTTCAAAGAGCTGTTTGTATTTGGCAGCATCCCAGATTTCAATTTTATCTAGCGCCGCCACCAAAATGATATCCTTTTGCAAACCCGCAAATTCTTTTAAAGTAGGCGGCAACAATAAACGCCCAGCTGTATCTAATTCCACTTCTGTTGCACCACCTAAGAACTGCCTGCGAAAAGCACGTACTTTTGGGTCAAAATCATTTAAACGATTAATTCTCTGTATGATAGGCTCCCAACTTTTTTGTGGATACAATGCAAGGCATTTTTCGAAGCCCCTACTGATGACAAACTTTACGTCTGCCTCAGTCAGTTGCTTACGGAAGCCCGAGGGCAACAAAAAGCGCCCCTTTGCATCCAGTGTAGCCTCATATTCACCAAGAAAACCAATCATAGAATAAAATTTCCCCTTTATTGACACAAAATAACACTTTTTCCCACTTTTAACCCCACTTTCGGGCTTTTGTATTTTTCCACAGAACAAATGCAGTCAAAAGCCAATACAGACTTGACTTTCGTCAATTTTTACCTATTACGGGTGTTAACGGAGTGTGAATAGCTGTGGATAAGTGCTTTTTTGTCTGAATAATCTGTGAATACATGGTGCATATAGCTAGCTGGAATAAGAAATTGGATTTATTAAGACAGTAAATCAATATACCGAATTAGCTTTGCAGCCCATGAAAACGAATAGTAGACCTGAGGAAGTAGATATACGTAACTTTTCTTATGAGCTTCCAGATGAAAAAATAGCTAGGTTCCCTTTAGAACAGCGCGATTCTAGCAAACTCTTGATCTATTCAGATCATGTTATTGAATCTTCATTTTATTATAAGCTTGACAGCCATTTACCTGATAATAGTTTATTAATCTTTAACGATACAAAAGTGGTGGAAGCCCGCTTACTTTTTAAGAAGGAAAGTGGTGGACAAATTGAGATTTTTTGCTTAGAACCTGCTGAAATGTATGCAGATATTACTTCGGCAATGCTAACCAAAGGGGAAGTATTCTGGAAGTGCTTGGTTGGTGGAGCAAAAAAGTGGAAGTCGGGGTTTCTTGAAAGAGAAGTGGTGTGCGAAGGACAACAATTACTTATACAAGCGGAGAAAATTGAACAGCGAAATGATTACTTTATCATTCGCTTTAGTTGGAATGAAAAACAAAGAAGCTTTGCTGAAATACTTCATTTAGCTGGAATTATTCCTTTACCTCCTTACTTAAAAAGAGTTGCTGAAGAAAGTGACCAAATTCGTTATCAAACCGTCTATGCTAATATTGAAGGGTCGGTAGCTGCTCCAACAGCTGGATTACATTTTACAGAGGATTTACTTAAGAAGATAGAAGCGAAAGGAATACAAAAAAAATTTGTAACGCTGCATGTTGGTGCAGGTACTTTTAAACCTGTTACTTCTGAAAAATTACAGGATCATGAAATGCATGCGGAATTTATTGATGTTTCTATTGAATTTATTGCTTCATTAATCAATCATTCTGGACCCATTATTCCCGTTGGAACAACATCATTAAGAACCATTGAAACACTCTACTGGATGGGAGTGAAAGCTGCAAAACTATCAAGCGCAGATCTTGGTGCTATTTGTATTCAACAGTGGGATGCTTATGATTGGGCAGATAATGCTATTACAAAAAATGAGGCGTTAGCACATCTAGTAAAATGGATGAATAGACAAAATATTACGAGAATTATTTGTAAAACACAATTGCTCATTGCTCCAGGTTATGAGCTTAGAGTGGCTGATGCAATCATTACAAACTTCCATCAACCACAATCGACTTTATTATTACTCGTACATGCCTTTGTTGGTGAAGAGTGGAAGACTATTTATAATTATGCACTAAAGAACAATTTTAGGTTCTTAAGTTATGGTGATGGATCACTTCTTTGGAAGCATTCTAAAGTATCTGTTTAATAACGGGAACTGATAGTGTAAATACACTCCCTTTTCCTAAAATACTTTCTGCTTTTATATTACCCTTATGTGCATCTATAACAGACTTAACATAGCTCATGCCTAATCCAAAGCCTTTTACATTATGTACATTTCCTGTATGTGCACGATAAAACTTTTCAAATACCCTACGTACACTTTCTTTCGACATACCAATTCCCTTATCCTCAATTCTAATTTGAAGACGATCTTGAATTACAGATGTTTGAATAGAAATATGAATGGATCCTTCTTTTGAATATTTAATGGCATTATCAATTAAATTAGAAAGCATATTGGTAAAGTGATTTTCATCTACTTCAATATTCGAGTATTCTGCGTTTAATTTCAAAACCACTTCTCCTTTCTTTTCTTCTAATTGAAGTTTATAATTTGAAAGAGCCTTCTGAATAATATCGTGAGCATTACAAACCCTTAAATCAAGTTTCAATTCTTGCTTTTCCAGTAAAGCAGCTTGTAGAATTGTTTCTACATGCTTATTCATTCTTTTATTTTCTTCTTTAATGATTCCACTGAAATAATCCATTTTTATTTTGTCTTGCTGCACTCGTTCATTTTTTAAAGCATCAACCGCAAGGGAAATAGTTGCTAGTGGCGTTTTTAATTCGTGGGTCATGTTATTAATGAAATCGGTTTTGATTTCACTTAACTTTTTTTGGTTCATCAACGCCCGAACGGTTATATAAAAGGCTGCTATAATTACCAGCATGAATAAAACTGCACCCATAAAAACCCAACGTACAGATTCCCATACAGAGAGTTGAAAGTCTTCTACAACAACAATTAATTTCTCTGCCTCAAACATTCCTTCAAAAAAAGAACCCGATTCTGGAACAATTAAAGAAATGAAATGCCTATTATTCAAAGTATCCCAATATGCAGATTCAAAATTGGGCGTATACATTTCAAAATCGCCCTCCCCAGTAATTACAGCAAAATCATAAGAAACCTCATCAAGCTCTCGTTCATGAAATGCGCGTCTGAGCTTTGCTGCTACTTCCTGTCTTGAGTATTTTTCTTTTACAGAGGGAGGTCGCATCATTTTGAAGGAGAAATCTCCCAATCGCAACCCCCTTAATCGAGGAAGCTGCATAGCTGGATTACTAGAATAAACACCTTCACTTAACGATTGAGACACTACATAACAAGCCTGATTAACTTTATCTTTAAGTTGATTCTCTCTAACAGTTAATAAACTTTTAAACCACGATAACTGTACCCAAATCAGTCCAAACAACGATAAGGTTATTAAAACCACTATTAAGGGAAAAGTGCGCTTCATTGTAACAAAGATAACAGCGAAATAGCTTCTCAATTGCAGATAGGAAATTTGTGCTTGTTTTTTAACGGGGCTTTCTCAAAAATTGAAAACATTGTATATTGTGATACATGGATAAGTTACAACCTGGTACATTGTTATTGTCTGATCCTTTTCTTCAAGATCCTAATTTTGCCCGATCGGTCGTATTATTGTGCGAACACAACGATGAAGGCGCTGTTGGATTTGTTGTAAGTAAACTGAGTAGTTGGAAGATGGAAGACTTACTTCCTGAAGAATTTGCTGAAAAACCTTTTCCTGTATATGAAGGCGGCCCTGTTCAACCTGAAACCATCCATTTCATTCATAGAATTCCTCATCTTATAGAAGATGGCGTTGAAATTCTACCCGGGTTATTTTGGGGTGGGAATTTTGAGGTATTAACGCAGGGCATCCACGATAAAATTATTCTTCCCAATGATGTCAGAATTTTTAGTGGATACTCTGGATGGAGTGAAGGTCAATTAGAAGAAGAAATAAAAGAAAAAAGCTGGATAAGCAGGCCGGCAACCATGGACCTAGTGTTTAAAGAACCAATAGAGCAAATTTGGCCTTTAGCATTGAGAGAGTTAGGTGGAGAATATGCAATGATGCCTCTTTATCCCATTCATCCACAATTAAATTGATTTATGAAATCATCAATTTTCCTGTTTACAATTTTGCTTTGTTTGACAAGTGGAACTTTTGCCCAACAAAAAGATAAATCAAAAGCTCCTCTTTCAAAATCAGTTACACCCAACAAGTACAAAGACAATGTTGACGATAGAATGAAAGGACCAAAAGGTGAGAAAATTTTTATTGGAGAAAAAGGAGGTCGGTATTATTTGAAAAATGGGAAAAAAGTATATGTCCCCTATAAAGGCTCACCAAAAAATAAACAATAAAAAAACGCTGATTCAGAGAACCAGCGTTTAATAGGATGATGCATTGTTGACCTAAGCTTGACTTGCACCTTCAACCAATACAGTAACTCGATTATTAAGTACTTCTACGAAACCGCTTTGAATTTGATATAATTCCGCGTTCTTAGCATCTTTTAAAATCTTTACTTGACCTTTTTTTAAAGCACTCACCATTGGAGCATGTTTATCTAGCACCTCAAAAAGTCCGGTAATTCCAGGTAATTGTACACCATACACTTCTCCTGAGTACAATTTTTTATCTGGTGTAAGTATCTCTAATGTCATATCATTCAAGTTTACAAATCAGGTAATAACTCATTAAGCTTTTGCAGCTTCAAGTAGTTTTTTACCTTTTTCAATAGCATCTTCTAAAGTACCTACTAGGTTGAAAGCAGCTTCTGGGTAACCGTCTACTTCTCCATCCATAATTGAATTGAAGCCCTTAATAGTATCTTCAATACTTACGAATACTCCTTTTAATCCAGTGAACTGTTCTGCCACGTGGAAAGGTTGTGATAAGAAACGTTGTACTTTACGAGCTCTTTGTACAGTCATTTTATCTTCATCGCTCAATTCATCCATACCCAAGATGGCAATGATATCTTGCAATTCTTTATAACGCTGTAGAATCATTTTAACACGCTGAGCGCAATTATAATGCTCTTCTCCAACAATAGCAGGAGTTAAGATACGTGATGTTGAATCTAGTGGATCAACTGCTGGATAAATACCTAAATCAGCAATCTTACGGCTTAATACCGTTGTTGCATCTAAGTGTGCAAACGTAGTTGCTGGAGCTGGATCGGTCAAGTCATCTGCAGGTACATACACCGCCTGTACAGATGTAATTGAACCATTTTTGGTAGAAGTAATTCTCTCTTGCATTAATCCCATTTCAGTAGCAAGTGTTGGCTGATAACCTACTGCCGAAGGCATACGACCTAACAAGGCACTCACCTCAGAACCAGCTTGTGTGAAACGGAAGATATTATCTACGAAAAATAGAATGTCTTTTCCTTTACCAGTTCCATCTCCATCACGGAAATATTCAGCAATAGTCAAACCAGACAACGCCACACGAGCACGAGCACCAGGAGGTTCATTCATTTGACCGAATACAAAGGTTGCTTTTGAATCTTTCAAACCTTCCATATCCACCTTACTCAAATCCCATCCGCCTTCTTCCATGCTATGCTTGAAGTCTTCACCATATTTCATGATACCAGCTTCAATCATTTCACGCAACAAATCATTTCCCTCACGAGTTCTTTCTCCTACACCAGCAAATACAGACAAACCACCGTATCCTTTTGCGATATTATTAATCAATTCCTGAATCAATACTGTTTTACCTACACCGGCACCACCAAACAAACCAATCTTACCACCTTTGGCATAAGGCTCAATCAAATCAATTACTTTAATACCAGTAAACAACACTTCTGTTGCGGTACTTAGGTTTTCAAAAGATGGCGGCATACTGTGAATTGGGCGGCCATTTTCTTTGCTTACTTGTGGCAAACCGTCAATAGCATCACCTGTTACATTAAACAAGCGGCCGTTGATACCATCACCAATTGGCATAGCTATAGCTTTTCCTGTATCCACTACTTCCATTCCTCTTACCAAACCTTCAGTTCCGTCCATTGCAATGGTACGAACGCTATCTTCTCCCAAGTGCTGTTGCACTTCCAAGACTAGCTTTTCGCCACTTGGACGGGTGAGTTCCAATGAGTTATAAATTTCTGGAAGTTGTCCATCGAACTGCACGTCCACTACGGCGCCGATAACTTGTTTGATTTTGCCTTTTGTAGCCATAATTTGAAAATAATTTATAGACTAAGGTTGTTAACCTAAATTTTGCCGCAAAGGTAGGGGTAAGGACCTAATGTGCCAATGAAAATATCAAGTAATCAAAAGAATAATGGTCTTATAAAAAAAATGCTCAAAAAAACCTGTGAATAGTTCTGGAATCAATAGTATTCTCATGCCATTTTCAATTGTAAAAACAGGGTTAATTTCTGTTCTGTCTTATAGCTTATTTGAATATCAAATTTTTGACTATTCTGTTTACAAAAAAGAAATTGCAAATAGAAAATAAGCACATAGTAAATGGCTGGTTTTTTGGTTATAGAGAATTGAAAAATTGATGAAGCAAAAAGAAACTGTTATTGTCGATAAGCAACTAAAGCATTGACTTTGACCTATTTAAGATGCTCTTTGTGAACTCAATACTAGAAATGAAACGTAAGATACTTAAATGAAATGTCGGTTTCAGAATCCATCTCAATCGACAAAACGGGGGAGTGCAATATAGAAACAACTCCCCCTATCTTTTTCACTTTCTACCCAAAATCTACCACCGAGTTGATTGGTAAAATCTCTTATAATAATAAGTCCTAAACCTGAGCCTTTTTCATTAGCTGTGCCAAAAGTTGTAAAGTGAATCTTGGTTCTAACTTTCTCAAGTTGCTCTTTGGTCATACCAATTCCTGTGTCTTTCACAATTAACCACCATTCGGTCTCTTTAGCCTCTATAGCAACTGTTATAGAATCACCTGATGTACAAAACTTAATGGAATTAGCCAACAGATTCCTCAGAATCAAATCAATCATTTCACCATCTGTCTTGTAAGTCTGCACCCCCAAAACTGTATTATTTAAGCTAATCCCTTTTTTATCAGCTTCTATTTGTACTGCTTCAATTTTTTGATGTACAATTTTTGACACATCAACTACAGACAAGTTCACTTCCTCACCCTCCATTTGCCTTTTAGCCCACATAAAAACATTTTCAATTAGGCGCATAGTATGTTGAACCGATTTTGTTAAATCTGGTGCAAGCTGCTTAAGCTCCTGATCTGATATGATACCATCTTGCATAGCCTCCATAGTGCTGTGTAAAGAGGCTACAGAACCTCGAATATCATGGGTAATAATTGAGAAGAGTTTATTCTTGAGTTTATTAAGATCTTCAACCTGTTCATTCTTTTTTAGCATCAAACTGTTTTGCTCAAGAAGAACAATATTTTTTTCTTGAACTTTCTCCTCAGACTCATTCACAGCCATTTGAAAGACCAGCGCCACTGCAAATAATAAAACAAAGCATACTACAATAATGATTAACTCTACATACATATCTAATTCTGTGTAGGACCATTTTGATGCTTTCTGAAAATGAATCCATATAAAGAGTAGAACACTAAATATGTAAGTTGAAACTCGTAGCCACAATTTGTCAAAATATAAGACCGAAACAATAGAATAACCAACTATAATGTACTCTATTCCAATAGGTCTATTTAAACGCAAACTCATCCACGCACCAATAGTAATTATGATGCTGATTGAAATGAAAGAGTAAATTCTACTTGTGACATAAAATCCCAAATAGTTCATCAACATACTCAATGAACCAACAAATAAAACTGCAAGAAAACTTAGAACAGCCAGATAAGGCACATTCATGACCAAGCCAACACAGAAAAGGAAGGTACCAAAAACAACAGTCAATGCATACATAGCATTGGATGTTTTGATTTTCCTTAACTCATGTTCAGAGAGATGGGGCTGGCTCCCAATCAATATAATTTGATTTAAGAGTCTCTTCATGGGGATTATATTCTAAGATAAGATGTAAGAAACATTTTCCACAAAAAACCTTTAACAATTTGAATAAAAAAACAGCCAACCATTTCTGGTTGGCTGCTCAGCAAACTAAATTTACTGACCTATCCTATCTCTTTTGTTTCCTTGCAGGGAAAATAAAACCAGATCTTGTTTTTGCAGATGTTCCTTCAGGAGCACCAAAATGATCCATTGCGCAACGGAAACCAATATCACTTGCAGCTTGATTTTCTTCAATAAAGCGACGAGTACCTGGACTTAACCAGTAAGCCATATCTCTCCAACCACCACCTTTATACACACGACTTTTATCTGAAATCAATGTGGTTTTTCCATAACCATCGCGATTATAATTGTACGAACCTGTAGTTGCAGAATCACCATCCATATAATCTAATGCATAAGATCTTTGGTAATTTCTCCTTTTCTTAAGAGCACTGTCAGCCTCAGGAATCATTTTAATTCTTCCCTTGTCATCACGAAGATTTCCCTGGCCACCGGACTGATCAATTTGCATGAACACGTTTCCACGAATTGGATTCATATCTGCTACATCCTGAGAGTTCATTGGTCGATACACATCACGTACCCACTCATTTACGTTACCACTCATATTGTATAAACCAAATCCGTTTGGTGCAAATGCGGTTACTTCTGCTGTGTAGGCAGCATTATCATTCAACCCTCCAGCAACACCCATGTTGTCGCCAGCTCCTCTTTTAAAGTTGGCCATAAATGCACCCTGCATAGCGCTTTTTCTTACATATCGGAGGTTATCAAATCCATCATTTTTCCATGAATAGATTTGCTTATTGGCAATTACTTCTTCGCCACGCTTATTTCCTCTACCCTTAGGTTGAGGATTTTCAACAATGTATCCATATGCAGCATATTCCCATTCTGCTTCTGTTGGTAAACGATACGCTTGCTTCAGGATACCATCTTCCATATTTACTTTAGTTCTAGGTCTGCCAGCAGCATCTTTAAGAGGATTGCTTTTTGAAGTGGCCGTTTTCCCTGGAGTAGCCTGGTATTCACCTAACAAATAAGATTGTGTGTTGAAATTATCCTGCCCAGCACCTTGCATAGTTCTTTTAATCTGGCTCTTAGGATCCAAATATCCCTTTTTCATTAATTCTAGTTCATTTACTCGATCTGTTCTCCAAACACAATAATCTTGTGCTTGCAACCAAGTAACACCAACAACTGGATAATAATTAAATGAAGGGTGACGGAAGTAATATTCCACCATTGGCTCATTATAAGAAAGTTCCGATCTCCATACTAAAGTGTCAGGCTTAGCTTGTTCAACAATTGAATCCATTCCAGCACCACCAAAAACATTTTCAAGCCAATATAAGTACTCACGATAATGAACATTCGCTACCTCGGTACGGTCCATGAAAAATGAGTTAACTGTAACTCTTCTAGGCGTGTTGTTCCAATCGCCCATAACATCTTCTTGAACAGCACCCATAGTAAAAGTTCCACCTGGAATAAAAACGAGACCTGGCGCAGCTTTAACGTCTTTTGGCTTAGCAACAGAAAAACTACCCATGTTTTTGTCATTGTAGTTCCATCCTGTTGCAGTTGAAGCTTCCTTTTTCTTTTTGAAAAGATTACAAGAACTCACACCTCCCGCCAAAGTGGCTAATAAGAGGACTCTGATCGCTATTTTCATGCTTTTAAATTAATGATCTGGTAGAATTACTCAATAGATCTCTATATTATGGATGGCGAAAATACAATTTCGGTTCTAAAATAGTCAATTCTTATGTTCCAATTGGGTAGATTTCTATTAATTTTTTCAAAAATTGTTAAATTTTGTACAAAAACAGCTTGTTGTGGTTAAAACCATAAATGCATGTGTAAAATGCTGATTTTTATCATAGTAAGCCAACTTTGTCTGAATTAGCTTTACCAATCTAAATTCAACATGTATATGAAAACGATTCTTGTTCCAACCGATTTTTCAGCAACCGCCACCAATGCAGCAAAATATGCGGTTCAGCTTGCAGATCAAATCAAAGCTTCTAAAATTGTTTTCTATAATGCATTTCAAGCTCCTGTATCTGTAGATCCTACCCTACCTGTTGTTCAAATGGTGAGTATCGATGATCTTAGAAAAACAAGTGAAGAAGCCCTCAAAAAATTTGCTACAGAAAATGGCCCAGCTGGATTAGATGTTGAAATTGTAAGTGAATACCATACTTTAAATACAGGTATTGAAGAAGTTATACAAAAAGTACAGGCCGATTTAGTAGTTATGGGAATAACGGGAGGCGGTGAACTTGAGCAAATTTTTATTGGAAGCAACGCAGTACATGTAGCTAAAAACAGTTCAGTACCTGTTATAATAGTGCCAAATGGAGCTCAATACGTTAAGATCAATGAAGTGATGCTAATGACCGACTTAAAGAACGTAGCCGACACCATACCTGAAGGCAAGCTTAAAAAATTCTTCCAAACCATTTACCCAAGAATGTTTGTTTTACACGTAGATCCAGAAGATACTAGAGAAACAGCCGAAGCGCAATATGAAACTCTACTTCTAGATAGCATGTTTAGCAGTTTTCATCCTGAATATATTTACTCAAGCAGGGAAGATTTTACAGATGCAATGAACGAGTTTGCAGAAAACAGAAGTGTAGATATGATTATTACTATCCCAAAAAAACGTTCTTGGTTCGATAGTCTTATTAAACCAAATCACACTAAAATGCTGGCATTTCACAGCAAAGTGCCACTTATGGTAGTGAATAATTAATCTGCAAATAGCCCTGATAAATTAATCGGGGCTATTTTATGAAAAACTATTCCGGTCTTTGTCTTGATATCCCCACTCTTGGTTTTCTTCTAATTCAGGACCAGCATAGGTAGCATACCTAAGTATAGTGTATACCATCCAAATCACTAGAAATGGAGACAAAGCAAACATGCCACCTAAAACACTTAGTGGTGCGCCCACCTCATGCAGTATGGTATAAATAATCAAATAAAAAGTGACGAAAAAAGTTGCAAGCTTGTAATTTTTCATACGTACATTTTTAGCGCAAAACGCTAAGCATATACTTTTGTTCAATATGCTGCCGGCAAATATTAAACACTAAGTCAAATATTGAGCAACAATCGGAACCCTTCGCCCCACACCAAATGCTTTTGGACTAACCCTTATAATTGGACAAAACTGATTGCGCTTATATTCGTTCACGTTTACCATACGTAATACTCTGTCTACTAAATAGTTGTCAAATCCTAATTGCTTAATTTCTCCTGGACTCTTCCTTTTTTCGATATACAAATAAAGAATTCTATCCAATATATCATAGTCTGGTAAACTATCGCTATCCTTTTGATTGGGTCGCAACTCGGCACTAGGCGCTTTTTCAATGATATTCAGTGGAATAAATTCTTGGTTTTTATTGATGTACTTGGCAAGAGCGTACACCTGTGTCTTGTAACAATCACCCAAAATTCCTAACCCACCTGCCATATCCCCATAAAGCGTTCCGTAACCAGTAGCCAACTCACTTTTATTGGATGTATTTAATAGGATATAGCCAAACTTGTTGGCAATTCCCATTAACAAATTTCCTCTGGTTCTACTTTGAATATTTTCTTCAGCAAGTGAAAATGGAGCATCTTGAAATATAGGCTGTAAGGTTTCTAGAAAGGATTGATAAACAGCATCAATTCTTATAATATCATAGGGATTCCCTAAATTCTTACTCAGCTCAACAGCATCATTCACAGAATGTTCCGAACTATAGGGTGATGGCATTAGTATGGAACGAACATTTTGAGCGCCTAAAGCTTCACATGCCAAAGCCAATGTAACTGCTGAGTCAATACCTCCAGATGATCCAAGAATAGCTTTCTTGAATCCCATTTTTTGAAAATAATCTTTAATGCCCAAAATAAGTGCGGTATGAATTTGCTCAATATGCAATTCCGGCTCTAATTGATCTGGAGCATACATACGCTCAGGCACTCTAGAAACTGGCTCAACTATTGGTCCGTTAATGGTACCGTCATCATTCAACTCCACTCCAATGATTGCTTCCTCAAACATGGGTAAAGCAGCACATAAGTTCGCATGCTTATCAAATACATAAGATGCTCCATCAAATACAATTTCTGTTTGACTTCCAACTGCATTACAGTAAAACATAGGAATGCCATATTTCTGCACATTCGCTTTTATAGTTGCTTTGCGGTCTTCATCATGTGTATAGTCGAATGGAGATGCACTTAAATTCAGCATTACATCGGGCTGCTCTTGCATTAAAATATCCATTGGACAAACCCTGTACAACGGATTATCGCCCATATTCCAAATGTCTTCACAAATTGTAATAGCAAGTTTTTTCCCTTTAAAGGGTACACAACCCCATTCCATAGCAGGTTCAAAATACCTGTACTCGTCAAACACATCGTATGTTGGAAGAAGTGTCTTATGAATTTCAGCCTTAACTTCACCTTCATACAAAAAGAAAGCAGCATTGAATAAATCTTTTCCTTTTGGTGATTGATTTCTAGCCGGCGACCCAATCACTACCCCTATTGTATCTGCATGAAGTTTGATTTCATCGATAGCAGCATAGCATTTGTCAATAAAATCCGAAAACTCTACGAAATCTCTTGCGGGATAACCACAAACACTCATTTCACTAAACAAAATGAGATCACCTCCTTTCAATTTAGCCTCTTCTATTGCCTGTATTATTTTCTGAGTATTGGATTCAAAGTTTCCAATATGATAATTCTGCTGTGCAATGAACACTTTCATTGTACAAAGGTGCATAATTTTAGTTAGGCGTATTCAGAGAATCTAAAAGCCGGCTGGCTTTAATTTTAACCCAGCAATTTCTTCCCAGCCCATTATGAGATTCATATTCTGAACAGCTTGTCCACTCGCACCCTTTAGTAAGTTATCAATGATACTATGAACAACCAATTTAGATCCAATTTTTTCAAGTTGAATGAGGCACTTATTGGTTTGTACAACTTGCTTTAAGTAAATAGCAGTTTTAGAAATATGCGTAAAGGGATGACCGTTATAAAACTGATTATACAAATCTAATAATTCAACTTCAGACAAATCGGTATGGATTGTGCTGCTTACAAATATGCCCCGTGAAAAATCGCCACGCCAAGGAATAAAATTGATTTCAACTCCAGGTAAATTTTCTCTTACTTCAGCTAAATGCTGATGTGTTAAGGTTTTATACGCTTGAATATTACCTACACGCCAACTAAAGTGACTGGTTGCTGAAAGCGATTGACCTGCACCTGTTGACCCAGTAATACCTGTTGTATGAACTTCGCTTAAAACATCAGTTTGCAAAAGTGGCAATAATCCTAATTGTATTGCAGTAGCAAAGCAACCTGGATTAGCAATAGATGAAGCAGTAGATATTTTACTTCGATTTATTTCTGGAAGTCCATATACAAAAGAGCGATCTGCAATAGTTGCATTTTCCGATAAACGAAAGTCGTTGGTTAGGTCTATTAATTTGACTGAGGTATTTATTCTATTTTGTTGCAACCATTTAACAGATTCCCCATGACCTAGACACAAAAAAAGCACATCAATAGATTGAGATAATTCGGGTGAAAAAACAAGATCAGTTTCTCCCACTAAATCAGGATGAGCTGCATACAATGGTTGTTGTGCATGACTTCTACTAACCACTTCCGAAATTTCTACGAAAGGGTGTTGCAATAAAAGACGTATTAGTTCACCTCCTGTATAGCCTGCGCCACCAATAATTCCAACTTTAGCTTTCATGTTGGGTATTGTTTACCTGATGAAAAATTGCAGTTTGATTTCCAAATATCTTACTAAATCCACGCACATCATTTCCAGTCCATCCAGTATTCATTTCTCCATACTTTCCGAACTTACTACTCATTAAATCGTTGGCACTTTCAATTCCAAGAATTTGAAAGCGATAAGGATGTAATTCAATAAACACTTTACCATTTACGGTCGATTGGCTGCTAGATAAAAACGATTCTATATCACGCATAACAGGATCCAGAATTTGTCCTTCATGTAACCAGTTTCCATAAAATGAAGCCAATTGTTCTTTCCACTGCAACTGCCATTTAGTTAGCACATGCTTTTCTAAAGCATGATGGGCTTTTAAAATAACCATAGGTGCAGCAGCTTCAAATCCAACCCTACCTTTAATACCTATAATTGTATCACCAACATGTATATCTCTTCCAATTGCATAGGCACCTGCCAATTCCTGAAGATCTGCTATCAGAGATGCAGGATGATCGTATTTTTTTCCATTTAAAACAACGGGTTCTCCCCCAACAAATTCCAATGAAATTTCTTGAGGTTGATGTTGTGTTAAGGGTGTAGGCCAAGCTTCCTCTGGTAACCAACCCTTGCTTTGCAGTGTTTCTCTACCGCCTACACTTGTTCCCCACAAACCTTTATTAATGGAGTAGGCAGCTTTTTCAAAATTCATTTCAACCCCTTTTGATTTGAGATAGGCAATTTCCTCTTCCCTGCTCAATTTCAAATCACGAATAGGAGTTATGATTTCTACATCAGGAATCAATATATGAAACACCATGTCAAACCTCACTTGATCATTACCAGCACCAGTACTGCCATGAGCAACTGCGTGAACACCTAATTTCTTTGCATGCTCAGCTATGTAAAGTGCTTGAATTAATCTCTCAGCACTCACACTTAAAGGATAAGTCTGATTTTTTAAGACATTTCCAAAAATGAGATACTTCAAAATTCGATCATAATAATTTTCAACAGCATGAATGGTGGTGTGAGATACGACACCTAATTTTTTTGCATGCTTTTCAATTTCAATCAACTCATTTTCTGAAAAACCGCCAGTGTTTACAATTACACTGTGCACATCAAATCCTCTTTCTTCTGTGAGATATTTAACACAATACGAAGTATCTAATCCGCCGCTAAATCCAAGTACAATTGAAGGTCGTTGCTCCATACATTAAGGTTTAAAAAAGAAACGAATGAGTGAAGATGCTGATCCACCAGAGTGTTTATCTCTTCGCAACAGCTTTTTTAAGAATCCAACTTGTTTTACATGAAGCAATCGCTCAAATACTTTTTTCTTTTTTTCAAAATAGTCTTTTGTTTCCTGCGGCTCGTAATGATCTTTAGGATCATAAAGCATGGCCGTACACATACAATTCTTTCGATCCTTACTCATCAAAATCTCATAATTCACACAACTTTTACAACCAGCCCAAAAAGCCTCATCTTGTGTTAATTCTGAGTAGGTAACAGGCTCATAACCCAACTCGCTATTTATTTTCATAACTGCCAATCCAGTTGTTAGACCAAAAATTTTGGCTTCTGGATAGCGTTCTCTAGACAGTTGAAATACCCTTGCCTTTATAGCTTTGGCTACTCCACTCTTTCTATATTCAGGAGAAACAATTAGACCCGAGTTTGCAACATATTCTCCATGTCCCCATGTTTCAATATAACAAAAGCCAACCCATTGGCCGAGTTTAGTAACTGCTATAACTGCTTTGTTTTCAAGCATCTTTTCAGCAATATACTCAGGACTACGTTTAGCAATACCAGTACCTCTTGCTTTAGCCGACTGTTCCATTTCGTCGGTAATGCGCATAGCATAATGTGTGTCTAAATGGGTAGCAACACGTATTTCAATGTCTTGAAGTTGTTCCAAAATTAAGTAAGATTAATTTTTGAGAGAGATGCACAACCAGTGCTATAAAATGATTCGGGGTTGATTCACTGATAGGGGCCATGGTGAGTTGCTCGCCTATCAGCATCCACGTCGGGGCCTAGGCAACGACTGTATAAAAAAAGCTTCCATATGTATTGGCATTGCAAACATGGGCTGCAAATGTAGTGATAGAATTGAATAGCTATGTTAAAAAATTGAAAACCATACTCCTTTATTTACTTTGGCTTTCAATAAATTCTTTGGCAAATTCAGGCAAATCAAATTTTTCCGGTCCAAATAAGTAGGTTTTTTTAGGTGTGTATCGCATAAGTTTTTCTAACCCAACACGATTAAATACTTGCGTAGCAGTATCATAGGCTAATATTGGATACCATTGCAAGCCCATCATTTCAACCTGCAACATTACCCTAGTTACCTGATAGCGTTCCTTCTCAGACATACGAATGGGATCTTGCATATAGGCAATTGTTTGAAATCCTTCATCCTTTAAATCTAACAACATTTCTTCGGAAGGATATGGACCTACTGTCATTTTCGAATGAACTTTCACAAATGCCGATGTGGAAGCTGTTTGAACAATTCGCTCTCTAGCCTCTGGCTGCTTCCAAAGAAAAATAACTGTACCCAGTATAAACAGGGGCATTAACCAGAGAATAAATGTTTTAGAAGCCTGCCCTCTATTAAAACTGGATTTTATGGTGTAAAAGGAAAAAATTAATGAAACAGTTAATACACCTAGTACTGCCCCAAATAGGTACCACATTTCTTGATCTGAGATATATGCATTTTTACCTACTGCTTGAAGCGCCCAATTAAATGGACCAAGAACTAAAAGACCAAGTAGTGCAAAAACCCACAAAGGCCAAAGAATAATAATCAAGAACCACTTTTTCATGGATATGGTAATTAAGATAAAATTACAGCTTTTATAGTATGCTTTGGTCTACTTTTGTGATATGCAGTATGAGCTCAAAAAATCGCTTGGACAACATTTTCTTAAAGATGAACATATCTGTGAAAGAATTGCAGCAACAATTCAAGAGCAACTACAAAAGCATTCTTTACACCAACTTCTAGAAGTTGGCCCAGGAGCAGGCGCACTTACAAAATATTTAATTCAATGGAATAATATTGACTTCAAAGCAGTGGAATTAGATCGAGAGAAAGTTACTTACCTATTGCATAAATATCCTCAGCTTGAAAACAAAATTTTAGAGAATAACTTCTTAGATATTGCTCCTCCATTTAATGACCCATTTTTATTAGCAGGAAACTTTCCTTACAATATTTCGAGCCAGATTGTTTTTAAAATGTTGGAATGGAAAAATCAAGTGCCTATTATGGTGGGCATGTTCCAAAAAGAAGTGGCACAAAGAATTGCCGCTCAGCCCTGCTCAAAAGCATATGGAATATTAAGCGTGCTTTCACAAGCCCATTATGAAGCAACTTACCTTTTTGATGTTGCACCTGAAGCTTTTAATCCACCTCCGCAAGTAATGAGTGGAGTGATTCTCCTAAAAAGAAAAGCAACGGAATTATCTTATGTCTCTGAGAAAAAGTTTATCACTTTGGTAAAAACAGCATTTGGTCAAAGGAGGAAGATGCTGCGCAATCCGCTTAAACCTTTATTTAATGCAGATGTTTTACAGCAAGAAATTTTTTCAAAACGACCTGAGCAATTGAGCTTAGATGATTTTGCAAACCTGACGCATTTAATGAAATGAGTATTCAACGTAAAAAAATATTAATTACAGCACCTACCCATGAGTGGCTACCTAGTTACCTTGAAGGGAAAGGCTACCAAGTAGATTATTTACCTGCTATCACTTATGAAGAGGTTACAGCTATCATTGGAGAATATGAAGGACTTTTTATAACAACCAGGTTAAAAATAGATGCAGAAATTTTAGCATCTGCAAACGATTTAAAGTGGATTGCAAGATTAGGAAGTGGAATGGAGTTGGTAGACATACATACAGCAGAGAAAAAGGGAATAATTTGTATAAGCAGTCCTGAGGGTAACAGATTAGCAGTTGCAGAACATGCACTTGGATTACTTTTAGGTTTATTACACAAGATTCCTTCAAGTGCTGAAGAAGTCAAAAACGGTCAATGGATCAGAGCTGCTAACAGAGGTACAGAATTAAGCGGAAAAACAGTTGGCATTATTGGCTATGGACATACTGGAAGCACATTTGCGCAATTATTAGCCCCTTTTCATGTGAAAGTTTTAGCCCATGATAAGTATAAAAAGGGATTCGCTCAAGGATATATCCATGAGGCAAACTTAGCAACAATTTTAAAGGAAGCTAACGTCATTAGTTTACACTTACCGCTTACAGAAGAAACACATTTCTATGCCAATGACGACTTCTTTTCCGCTTGTGAACAACAACCTATTTTCATGAGTACTTGCAGAGGTAAAGTCACTAAACTTTCAGCCTTAATAAATGCTCTTGAAAATAGACAAATTAGTGGTGCTGCTCTGGATGTTTTAGAGAATGAAAAAATCGACTCACTAAATAGTTTTGAACAACAACAATTAAATATTCTTTTAAAGAACCCTCAAGTTATTGTCACGCCTCATATTGCTGGTTACTCCCATGAATCTTACTTGAGGATGGCACAAATTGCTGTTCAGAAACTAGGGATTTGAAAATAAACGTAAGCACAAAGAATTAAGAAATTCAGCTACTTTTACCAAAAGTAGTGTGTATGCATCCTGATTTTCAAAAGCCTATCATTGGCATGAGTTGTGGAGATATTAACGGAATTGGACTAGAGCTAATTATAAAGGTAGTAAGCGATCATAAATTAATTGAACTTTGCACCCCAGTAATCTTTGCAAGCAATAAAACCATTAATTTTTATAGAAAGTCTGTTCCGGAAAGTAATTTTTCATACAACAGCACCAAGGATGCATCCAAGCTTAATCCTAAGCAAGTAAATATTGTGAATTGCTGGGAAGAGGAAATAGCTGTAACGCCAGGGCAACTAAATGATATTGGCGGAAAATATGCGAAAATATCTCTTGATGCCGCTACTACAGCACTGAAAGATGGTTTTATTGATGCGCTTGTTACCGCACCCATCCATAAAAAAAATATACAATCAGAAGATTTTCCATTCACTGGACACACACCGTATCTCCAGCATTTTTTTGGTGTTGATGAAGTTTTGATGTTAATGACTGCAGAAAATATGCGCGTTGGATTAGTAACAGAACATGTACCTATTGCTAAAGCTTCTGAGGTTATTTCACAAGAACTCATCTTAAAAAAATTGCAAATCCTTCACCAAAGTCTTCAAAAAGATTTTGGAATTGACAAACCTAAAATTGCTGTACTAGGGTTGAATCCACATGCAGGCGATGAAGGACTAATTGGACAAGAAGAAGAAAATGTTATTCGACCAGCAATTAAACAAGCAAAGCAAAATATGATGGTCTTTGGTCCTTATAGTGCAGATGCTTTTTTTGCAAGGGGTCAATATGAAAGTTTTGATGCAGTATTAGCTATGTACCACGATCAGGGATTGATTCCTTTTAAATCATTGGCCATTGGTGAAGGAACCAATTACACAGCTGGACTTCCAGTTGTTAGAACAAGTCCAGATCATGGAACCGCATTTGATATTGCTGGTAAAGGAAAAGCTGATCATTTATCTTTTTTACAAGCAATTTTCGAAGCAATAGATATTGTGAGAACCAGAGCAGGATATGCTGATGCTAGAAAAAATCCACTCAAGAAAATGAGTACAAGAATGCTCGCCAATGCTGTTGATGAAAAAATTGAAGAATAAAATTTTCATTCATAATGCAACATTCAATCTATAACGATCAAATAAGAGTTGCTGTTTCAGAACAAGGCGCAGAACTACAAAGCCTATACTTGATTGCAGAAGATCAAGAGTATATGTGGAGCGGAGACTCTAAATTCTGGGGCAAAAAAAGTCCAATTTTATTTCCTATAGTTGGCGGATTGAAAGAAGGTAAATACGCATGGAATGGTCACGACTACTTTCTAGGCCGACATGGATTTGCTCGTGAAAGAAGATTTCAAATTAGTTTCCAAGCTGAGGACCAAATCACCTTTTCTTTAGAAGATGATGAAGAAAGCAGAAAAGTATACCCATTTGCATTCAAACTTGAAATTGATTACACATTAATTCAGAATCAAGTCAAAGTAACTTACAGGGTCTTTAATCGACAGCAAAGCACATTATATTTCTCCATAGGCGCACATCCAGCATTTTCACTTCCTATTGAAAATAATTTGGAATATGCCGATTATGAAATAGAATTCGATATTGAGGAAGATGCTCCTGTATATCCCCTTTCTAAAGACAATCTTTTAGAAACAACCCTCGTTCCATGTTTAAAGGGGAAACATCTTCCACTTACAAAAGAATTATTCTATGGAGATGCGCTTGTTTTCAAAAACCTTCAGTCAAATACATTACACATAAAGAGTTCTAAAGGAAACAGAGGCTTCACTTTTACACACGATGGCTTCCCATATATGGGTATATGGAGTGCAAAAGATGCTCCTTTTGTTTGTATTGAGCCATGGCAAGGAATTGCAGATTCTGTTAACGCATCTGGTAAACTGGAGGAAAAAGAGGGCATCCTGTCATTAGAGCCGAATGAAATGTTTTCTAAGTCTTGGAGTGTATTACTTTGGTAAAACTTTTACATCTTAAAAACAGATGATGGAATTCCTTTGTTGATGATATAATTGTCATACTTAATTTCAACCCGTCCCTTTTTATTTTTTAATGGGTCTTTCTCTTTGGGCTTCTCATCATCAAACTCTAATGTGATTCCTTTAGGTAGCTTATAATCTTTGGTATTAAAGGAGAAAATGATTTTATCGGGCAAACTATAGTTTGCAAATTTACCGTACTGCATTTCCATTTCGTAAGTGCCATTGTCTTTTGTGGTTGTAGTAGCTTTTCTTACAAGTAAGTTAGCCTCATCAATATACATGGTTGTTAAAACAATATCACTGCTCTCTTGCAAGGGCAACACTTTCACAATTCTTGTTTTTACACCATTCACCACAGTTTCCCCAGCAGCAAAAGCGGTGAAGTCTTCACTAGCAATAATAGAATTCATATTTATAGAAACCCCACCCTTTGGAAGAATGGAAATACCTCTATCTTTTTGAAGTTTAAAAAGATTGGGCTGCTTGAAAAATACCTGAACTTTTCCAATTGGAGCTTTAATAAAAGCTACATCGGTTTTCATTGTCCCAGTAGCTGTATAATCTTTCACCTGATCTATTTTCTCCTTCACCTTTAAGACCAACTGCGTCATGTCTTGCGCAATAACATTTTGAGCAGAAGAGAACAAAACAAATACACCTATCAATAAAAATCTCATGATAATACGTTTATGATAAAATATCTTTTTTCCTAAAAATGAACCAGCTACCAAATAAAAATAAAGCAACGTGAATGCTGAGTACTGCAACCGACTTTATTAGTTTATCAATATTTTGAATACTACCTTGAATGGCTTCATTAGCATCATTTACTTGTAAATCAAAAAATTCTTTCCAACCAATCATATGTGTAGTAAACAAATATGGTTTTATGGTATTAAAAAGGGGAATATTCATGGTGCTTAAAATGGTACATACAACAATTACACTCATTGTCGCAACAATTGGGCCAATTGAGTTTTCAGCAAAAATGGAAAGAAAAAATCCTAATGAGGCTACGGTAATCATAGCGAGAGCAGCAAAGGCAAAAGCACCTGTATATCTCCAGAAAATATCATCTTCTCTTATTACAACTGCATAACTCGACTTCATAATAAACATGTCATCAGTTCCAAAAACCCACATACTAACAAATAGAGCTAGAAAGGCCATCCATATTAAGAGCAGCAGAGTATAAATGGCTGCAGCTATAAATTTTGCTAATATAAATTCTGTTCGGCTGATGGGTTTTGTGAGCAGCAATCGCAGTGTACCCATATTGGCTTCTCCACTTACCATATCGGCGGCAATAAGAGCAATTAGAAGTGGTACATGTACAAGTAACAGTTGCAAAATAACGTAACAAACAAAATAGCCATTCAATATATTTCCATCTACAGAAAATGATGAATTAAAATCGGCCATTACAAAGCTCGCATATTCTGCACCATCAATCTTTAACCCTACTTGAATTATTCCAATGAGTGCAGTAATTGCAGCAAATGCTATGTAAGTTCGAGGTCGTTTAAAAATTTTAAACAGCTCAATTTGTATTAGCCTGTACATGTGGTTTTCCGCTTGTAATTTTAAGGAAATAATCTTCTAATGAATGTCGTGGCTGGAATGAGATAACCGAAATATCTAATGCGGCTAAATCTTTATAAAGTTGAGGGAGTTGATCGCGGTGTAAAGAAAACAAAAGCGATTGTCCGCCATCAGCGTTAAGATGGGTATTCCAAATTGAAGTTTTCATTTTTTCAATGGCGTTTGCAAAATCAGCAACATCAACTTTAACAATTGTTTGGGCTGGATCAAACAAGTCAACTGACTTCCCTTCAACTTTTTTCTTACCTCGATCTATTATTAAAACTTGGGTTGCCATTTGTTCAATCTCAGATAAAAGGTGAGAAGAAACAACAACTGTTTTACCCATTTCGCGACTTAAACGGAGGATTAAGTTTCGTATATCCGCAATACCCTGGGGATCTAATCCGTTCGTAGGTTCATCTAATATAACCAACTGCGGCTGATGAATGAGCGCAATAGCAATTCCCAGTCTTTGCTTCATACCCTGGGAGTATGTTTTAACAATATCTTTTGCGCGTTCTGCCAAACCAACCAACTCAAGTTGATCCATCAGTTGTTGGTGCGATGGATTCATTCCACAGAGTTTAGCAAATAATTGCAAATTATCGTAGGCACTTAGGTACTTGTATACATCTGGCTTCTCAATAACAGCACCAATTTGCCTAAGAATATCCTTTTTATGCGTGTGTATTGAATAACCAAATACATGAATATCACCTGCTGTTGGCTGAATTAAAGTTAACAACATACGAAGAGTAGTTGACTTTCCAGCTCCATTTTGACCAAGAAAGCCGTATACATCGCGGTCTTGAACAGTAAATGACAAGTCATCTACAGCAGTGAAGCTGTCAAATTGTTTAGTCAGGTGTTTAACATCAATAACTGTTGACATGGGAATAATAACAGCAAAGTTAGCTCCCTGTTCAGCAGTTTTAAATAAAAAAAGGGTTGAAACTACTTTTGTGCTTCATTCACATTAAGATACTGTTGTAAAGCAGCTACATATTTCTCAAAGGCAACAATACCTTGTTGGGTTATTTTACAGGTAGTTTGCGGATAATTGTTAACAAACTGCTTAGTAACCTCTATATATCCAGCATCTTTTAGCTTCTGTATTTGCACAGATAGATTACCCGCAGTTGCATTGGTTTTTTCCTTAATGAAGGTAAATTCTGCTTCCTTCACACCAATCAGCAGGCTCACTACAGCTAATCGAAGCTGCGCATGTAATATGGGATCGAGCTCCTTAAACATGCATTGATTTTCTAGCTTTTAGATATTTAGTGCGCAAAATTAATCCTGGAAGCAACCAATTCCCAACAGCCGCAAGTCCATTTAACAAACTGTCGTAAGTCTGAGTAGTAAATAATGATATTATAAACAATGCGTAACAAGCAATAGCACCCCATACCATTGGTTTGAACTTTCTTGTAATTCCTGTAACCAATGTTGGAAATGCATATATAATCATTAATAGCGAAAGCGGACTTAAAGCATTTGGCTCATAGGCTTCTAATCTTCCATCAGAAAATTGCATCATCAGTTGTCTCCCACTTTCAGAAAGAATCTGCTCAGTGGCATAGGGAATCACATTCAAGTAGAATACCATTGCAAAAATACTTATCCCATAAACTAGCCAAACTGCATTCATAGCAGACTCTTCGTAAGAGAGGACGGTTCTGTTTCGCCTTTCTTTGATACCAATATATACTTGAGGAATAATGGCAATGAGTGCTAATGTCCATTCATCAAAATCAATATTCCAATGGTAATATCTTTTAAGAAAACCAAATATTCCACAAAAGCCAATCACTGCACCCCACATAATGGCGCTTGTGCCATTTTCATGAAAGTGGCTACCTTTTGCTTTCTGAATCATTTCAGAGATAATCCTTAAACTATCTCTCTCATTCATATCAACTAAATTATCCATTGTGTTGACGATTAAATTGATGACGTAATATATACCCAGGAATGATCCAGGCACAGGTAACAGCTAAGGCAACAAGCAGTAAGGTTTGGATAGGTTCAACCCAATGGCTGATAGCACTTAAAATCCAACAAATAAATCCGCCTACCAAAAGTGGCTTGAATCGCATTACGGCACCTGAAATAAATGTTGGAATACCATATACCATTAAAATGACAGAATACATCAAATGCCATTCTCCCTTAGCTCCAAACAAAATATAAGTCAATGTCATACACGCGGCAAAAGACAACCAAGCATAACCAATAATTTCATCAGCGTAAGTTGTTACCCGCTTCTTTTTACTTTGCCGTGCCATCCATATAAAATGAAAGGCTGATGCAGGAATAGTTAGCAACCAAACCCTTTCTGGATGGTCAATGATATTATTCAGCAAGAAAACATAATGCCCAATGGAACATAATAGTATCACCCAGCCCCATAACAAATAAAGAGTACCATTGTCGTAATATCGACTTTGGACAGTCTTGATCATTGACTGAATGACCATTAAACTTTGTTCTGGTTTAAAATCTTGTTCTTGCTCCATAGCAATCATTTATTGTTAAAAATAGTTTCAATCCCCGAGCCTTTAGCATTTTCAATACACATGTTACTGACAATTAAAAAACAAAATCTTTTATAATCCATGAAACTATTACCCATACTATACAAACAATAATCAGCTTCATACATGAATCACTTACATTGTTGTACAATACCTACAACAGTTTCCTTTCCCCAGTTTGGATGTAAGCTAGAAGGCGACTTAAAAGATTCATACAGCTGAATTGCTTTTTCGGCTAAAGGCTTAGCAGTTTTACAACCACCACCAAATTGTTCAGGCGTGTTAATTAAACTAGCAGCCTGTAGCATGTACGGACGTGGATTAGTAGGATCTTTTTTCATAGCATCTTGTAAAAATCTTGCTGCAATAGGACCGTACTGTTGCCACCTATTCATAGGATCAACCAACATTCTAGCAGTAGTAGCCATATTTCTAACACAATCTAATTCTGCATTATCTTCAATAGCTGCTGCCTTTGCTATTAGCGCATCTGCTTCAGCAGCTAATGCATCAGCTTGCTTTGCATTACCCATTGCCATTTGTGCTTTAATCATAGCCGCATAATAGAAAGGCAACCATTGTGTTTTTTCGGCCTCGCCAATTCTTTGAAATTTTGCTGCTAACTCATTCATTTCAGTTGCACTTTTTGCAGTTGCGAACTGTTGAAGAGATGCACCCATAGCACCCATATAACGATCGTTATTTTGTCCGATTGCTACTTGAATAATCAATAACAATGCCCAAGAAAAAATGTACTTTTTCATAATAGATGGTTTTTAAAATTTATTGTTGTTTTTTTAGTTGTTCGTATTCTTTTTCAGCAGATATAAAATCCCATTTACCGTAAGCACCTAAATAAGAAAAGAATAGCCCTAAGCCCCATCCCAGTATAGGCCAAATGGGCCAGAAATGTGCAGACATATTTTTCTTGCCTAGAGTAAAATACCAGATTCCAATTAAAAACAGATTTACTGCTACATAGCTAATTGCTTGCGATTTAAATGCTGCTCTCTTTTTAGCAATTTTCCATAGCATTCTGTCCTTTTCTGATTGAGTTTCCATGTTTGTTAGGTTTTAGAGATTATTATTGATGTTTTCTTGTGTTCTATCTACTCCCCAACTCAAAAACAGTCCAATGAAAAAGCTGCGGGGAGCAGGAGGAATAACTGCTTCACTAATGAGTCTACCATCATTTCCACGAACCCTGCTACTGAAATTGTAGCTGAAAATTTGATTCTGATTAAATACATTATTGATACCCACTACAACTACACTATTTGCTTTACCAATTTTTGGCAACCAATTCAAACTGAAATTATGGCTATGAAAAGGAATGGTTCTATCACTCATAAATTCATTTTGCGGCCGATTGGGATCAAAATAAGGTCTACCTGTACTCCAATTCCAACTCCAGTTTACTCCAAACATTTTTTTCACCCAGAATTTTTTGAAAACAAAGCTTCCACTATGTGTTGCGGCAAATGGAGGTTGTACCGCAAAAGGATAATTCTGAAATTCTCTTTTTGTGTCTAAATAGGTATAACTAATCCAATAGTCTAGTCCGGGTAATGTTTTTCTATCTCTCCAAAACAATTCAAGACCTTTTGCATAACCACTTCCATCAATGCTTACTCCTTGTCTAATTGCAGCATCAGTCTGTAATAAATTTTTATAGTCTTTATAATACAATTGCGTTCTAAAAGTATAATCACGCGATAAATGCTGATACGTAAATATGTAATGATCTGCTCTCAAAAAGCCTAAGTCGTTCGGATTTGCAATAAACCTTCTCTCAGGAGTTTGATAAAAAACTCCGTAGTCAATGCTCATTTGACTTTGAGCAGCAATTTTGTAGGATAAAGAAACCCTTGGTGCAATATTCGCTTTTGCAAGAATAGAACTACGCTCTACTCGAAGTCCTGGTCGTAGTGCCCATTCGTTACTTAAGAATATATCAGATTCTGCAAAAAAAGCTGTGTATACATCAACCCACCTATTCTCGAATTTTCCAGTTTCAAATTTTGTTATAACGGTATCGGTATTGCGCCAAATCTCACCTCCAAATCTAATTGCATTTATTCCCGATAGTTTTTTCTCTAACACAGATCTAATCTGCCACATACGCTGAGTTTGATTCACATTAAATTGTGCAAAATCAATAGCTGTAATTCCAGTATTTGGTACTTTTTGATTCTGTTGATTTTGTACTTCATTGCCTATTTGATCAAGGTTGTAACTAATGCCACCCGTTGCTTGCAACTTCCATCCATTACCTAATGGCTGACGATAACTAATGTTTCCAAATACATTATAGTTGGTTAACGAGAAAGCATTCTTCAAACCAATACTATCCAGTGATGGTCTACGCAAAGCCAACTCACCCGCATTAAAGTATGCGTATGCCTTAATCATTCCACCTCGTTTTGTTTTAATTCTAAAATTCGCGTCAATATTGTGGAATTGAGGCGCTTTGAAAAAGTCGGGGGCTTGTGGAACCAATTTTTGATACAACGCAAGATGCGTGAAAGAATAGCTCATACCATAACTCGATTTTTTTCCTTTTCCAAGCTGTTGAAATCCACCACTTAAAAAAATAGGCGAAATACCCGCTTGTGCTTCTGATTGCTCTGGCAAGTCTATGCTTTCGAGTGCTAATACACTACTCAATGCTTGTCCATATAAAGCAGAATATC
The DNA here is from genome assembly GCA_964616465.1 of uncultured Hydrotalea sp. Lineage (GTDB taxonomy): Bacteria > Bacteroidota > Bacteroidia > Chitinophagales > Chitinophagaceae > JAFLBI01. The sequence goes on from CAZTTO010000009.1 coordinate 76,724, forward strand.
CACCACTACTAAATACAGTTCCACTGAATAAAAAAGGAGAAAATCTTCCTCGTTGAGCAATCCCGGGTACTGAGCTAAAAAAGAAATTGTTTACAGAAGATCCATCTATGAAGATTCTAGCTTCTTCGGCTGAACCACCTCTAACAAAAAGCCCTTCTTGTTCACCAACTTTTTGTGCACCTGGCAATGTTTGTATAGTTGCAGAAATATCGGCATTTGCTCCAGCGGTAGTTGCTATATCTAAAGAGCGTAAAACGGTTCCTCTCTTTTTATCGTTTGCCTCAAAACTTCCTGCAGTAATCACCACCGCTTTTAATTCACTGATCTCTTCTTTTAAAACAACTGTTTGATCAATCTCTTCCCCTTTCAAATCAACCGGTATTTCTTGCGTTTTACTTCCTACAAAACTTATAACAAGTAATTGACTTCCCTTTTCAAAACTTGTGAACTTAAACTTACCGGTAGAATCTGACACTGTGCCATCGTAACTGTTTTTGATAGAAATTGATGCCCCAGCAAGAATTCTCCCCTTCGGGTCTTTTACCTCACCTTTTATGACTGTTTGTGCCGAAGTCGCTTTTAGCAGTACAAGTAAAATTAAAACTATTAAGACGCGCATTTTCTGAATTTGAAATCAAAGCTAAACCAGTTTATAATATAAACCAAACTATTTTATAATTTATTTTGCAACGATCGTTTTCCTGCACTTTAACAATTTGATTACCACAGACTTCACAAAAAGTTAGACCTTTCAAAAAATATCAGATATGCGAAAAATTTGCCTGTTTATAGTGCTTTCTTGGCTAATTCCAACCTCATTCCTAGCCCAAAACCCACTTAATATGCTTCGTGAAGGTGGCAATACTGCCAATTCTGGAGACATGGTAAGTGGCTTGAAAGAAGCACTTGAAAAAGGTGCGCAAGCAGCTTCAAGCAAACTTTCGAAGGAAAATGGATTTTTACAAGATGCTGTCGTTAAAATTTTACTTCCTCCAGAAGCACAATCTGTGGAAAGAACTGCAAGACAGTTTGGTTTGGGCCGACAAGCAGATCAACTTATTACAAGCTTAAACCGTGCTGCTGAAACTGCCTGTGCAGATGCAGGACCCATATTTATAAATGCTATCAAACAAATGAATGTAACTGATGCAGTAAATATTGTAAGAGGAACAGATACTGCTGCAACTCACTTTTTAAGAAGAACTACAAGTCCGCAACTTACATCGCAGTTTAAGCCGGTGATTGATCAGGCATTAGAAAAAACAGGAACAATCCAATTATGGCGTGATTTTTTTACGGCAGCCAATCGCTTTTCTAGGAATCCTGTTAATACCGACCTCTCTGGTTATGTTACAGAAAGGGCGCTGCAGGGCTTGTTTCATTATGTAGCCGTGGAAGAAAGAGAAATCAGAAAAAATCCACTTGCAAGAACAAGTGATATACTAAAAAAGGTGTTTGGCAATTAGCATAAAAAAGCCCCGAAATTTCGGGGCTTATATTTTTTTCAAGTAATCAATTACTTGTATTGAGGCATGATGCTCTTCGCTAATTCTGTCATCTTAGCCAAGCTCTCATCATTCAACTGACCTTTCTTAAATTCAGCCAATACATCAGGAAGTTTGTTTTGCATTTCAGTTAGGAAATGGTCTTCGAATGCTTTTACATTCTTAACAGCTACTTCACGCAACAAACCTTGTGTTCCCAAATAAATGATAGCTACTTGCTTTTCTACACTAAATGGAGTGTACTGAGGCTGCTTCAAAATTTCTACGTTTCTAGCACCCTTGTCTAATACCAACTTAGTTGCAGCATCCAAATCACCACCAAACTTAGAGAAGGCTTCCATTTCGCGGTACAAAGCTTGGTCAAGCTTTAATGTACCAGATACCTTCTTCATAGATTTGATCTGTGCGTTACCACCCACACGGCTTACGGAAATACCTACGTTGATCGCTGGACGAATACCTGCGTTGAACAAGTTTGACTCTAAGAAGATCTGTCCGTCGGTAATTGAAATTACGTTTGTAGGAATGTATGCAGATACGTCACCAGCTTGTGTTTCAATAATTGGTAATGCTGTTAAGCTACCACCACCTTTAACCAAATGACGAATAGATTCAGGCAAATCATTCATGTTCTTAGCTACATCATCATTGCTGATTACCTTGGCAGCACGCTCAAGCAAACGACTATGCAAGTAGAATACGTCACCTGGGTACGCTTCACGACCTGGAGGTCTTCTTAACAACAATGAAACCTCACGGTAAGCAACCGCTTGCTTAGATAAATCATCATAAATGATCAAAGCAGGACGACCAGTATCGCGGAAGAACTCACCAATAGCAGCACCTGCGAAAGGAGCATAGAACTGTTGAGGAGCAGGATCAGATGCAGAAGCTGCAACAATAGTAGTGTAAGCCATTGCACCATTGTCTTCTAAAGTCTTCATAACTCCAGCAACGGTACTTGCTTTTTGTCCAATTGCTACATAAATACAATATACAGGCTGACCAGCATCAAAGAATTCCTTCTGGTTGATGATTGTATCAATTGCAATGGCAGTCTTACCAGTTTGACGGTCACCAATGATTAACTCACGCTGTCCACGCCCAATTGGAATCATCGCATCAATAGCTTTGATACCTGTTTGTAGTGGTTCTTTTACTGGCTCTCTGTAAATAACACCTGGAGCTTTTCTTTCCAATGGCATTTCATACAATTCACCTTTAACTGGACCCTTACCATCAATTGGTTCACCCAATGTATTAATAACACGACCAACTAAACCATCACCTACTTTAATAGATGCGATTTGTCCGGTACGACGTACTTTATCACCTTCTTTAATTCCTTTGCTATCACCCATCAATACCACACCCACATTGTCTTCTTCAAGGTTCAAAGCAATCGCTTTAACACCAGTTTCAAAAGCTACAAGTTCACCGGCTTTAACACCGTTCAAACCATATACGCGGGCAATACCATCACCCACTTGCAATACGGTACCTACTTCTTCTAGGTCTGCGCTAACATTAAAGTTGCTCAGTTGTTGCCTGAGAATCGCGGAAATTTCATCGGGCTTAATCTCTACCATATACTAGTTTTTGACCTGTTTTACCAGGTTGTTTTTGAAAAAATATTCATGCAAACCTATATCAGCGAATATCTCTGATATAGAGGTTTGATTTGAATTGCATTTTAATGTCTTTTAGATCCCTTGAAATACTTACATCAACCATCTTGTCTTTGTATTCAAGGATAAAACCACCAATCAACTCTGGCTTCACCTGCATGTTCATTTCCACATTTTTCATTGGAGTGGTGCTGGTGATTTTGTTCTGAATAGCAGATTTCAAATCATCTCCCACAGGAATGGCAGTGGTGATTGTAACCGTGTGAATGCCTTTGATTTCGTTGTACTGATCAATAAAAGCAGCAACAATTTCAGGCAAGTTAGACTCACGTCCTTTTTGAGCCAATAAGTGATTGAAAGCTTCCGTTAAAGGTCCAATCTTTCCAGCTGTAACTGCTTTAACAATAGCTTGCTTTTTATCTGTTTTTACAACCGGACTTTTCAAAAGCTGAATGAATTCCTTGCTGTGCTTACAAACACCCTCCAAGTATTTCATATCAGCATACACTTGATCAAGCTGTCCTTTTTCTTGGGCAAGATCAATCAAGCTTTTTGCATATCTACCGGCTAATCGCACGTTGGGCATAATCCGATCTTAAATTAATTAAGTTTTACGTTTTCAGTTAAGCTCTTGATGTAAGCTTCCTGTGCATCTTTGTTGCTCAACTCTTTCATCAACACCTTTTCAGCAACTTCAATTACAAGGCTACCTACCTGATTTTTAACATCTACCAAAGCAGCATTTTTTTGCTGAGTAATAGCCAATTGAGCATCAGCAACAATTCTATCATATTCTGCTCTTGCTTTTTCTTTTGCCTCAGCAACCATTTTATCGGCCTGCTCTTTAGCTTCCTTAACAATCTTAGCACGCTCTTCACGAGCTTGAGCAAGAATTGCTTCATTTTCACTTTTCAACTGAGCCATTTCAGCCTTTGCCTTATCAGCAGCAGCAATAGCTTCAGCGATACCTGTTTCACGCTCATTCAATGAATTCAAGATTGGCTTCCAGGCATATTTCTTCAAGATGAAAAATACTACTATGAAAGCAATCAAGTTCCAGCTAAATAGACCTAAAGCTACATCTAGCAAACTAGGTCCTCCACTTAAAAATGTAATCATGTATATGTAGTTGTTACGTTAGTTGAAAAAACTGCACCCTTTGCCCTGTGCATTAGGTGCAGTAAGCTTTTGGAGCTTCGATTACTTGAACACTGCCAACAAACCGGCTACAGCAGCCAGTAGGGCAACACCTTCTACGAAGGCTGCGGTCAAGATCATTGCACCACGGATGTCGTTAGCAGCTTCTGGCTGGCGAGCAATACTTTCAGTAGCTCCCTTACCAATTTGACCGATACCGATACCAGCGCCAATAGCCGCTAGACCAGCACCAATTGCACCACCTAAGTGGCTCATGCTTACATCCATCAGAATGTTCAAAATTGACATACTATTTGTATTTAATGGTTCCTAATTAATGCTTCTCTTCATGTCCTTCGTGGTGATGCTCATCGTGACCACCTTCAAAAGCCTGACTAATAAATACTGCAGTCAAGTTAGTAAAGATGTAAGCCTGAATGAAGGCAACCAGTACTTCAATCAGATAAATGAAAACCGCCAAACCTATAAACAATGGCGAGGTACCAAAACCTAAAGCCGTGTTCATAGCTCCGAATATGAAAATGAGAATGATAAAACTTAAGATAATTACGTGTCCAGCCACCATGTTCGCAAACAAACGAATCATTAACGCAAAGGGCTTTGTAAATACGCCCATTAATTCTACTGGCAGCATTAAAAACTTTACAGGAACTGGAACACCAGGGAACCAGAAAATATGACCCCAGAAATGTTTGTTCGTGCTAAATAGAATTACCACAAATGATATAAGGGCTAAAACAGCGGTGAAAGCAAGGTTACCAGTTACGTTAGCAGCACCAGGTAATAATCCAAATAGGTTATTTATAAGAATGAAGAAAAATACAGTTAATAAATAAGGCATGTACTTCTCGTACTTCTTACCCAAATTAGTTTTACCAACATCATCTCTTACAAAAGTGATGATAGGCTCAACCATATTTTGCAAGCCACTTGGAGCTGCCTTCGGTCCGTTTTTCTTGTATTTTTTAGCAACACCAGTCATGATAATGACCAAAACTGCCAGTGCAAGAAACATTTGTACCACATTACGGGTCAACGAAAAATCGTACACTTTAGCTGTTTCATCCACAGTTACTCCGTCTTCCAATACTGGAATAATTTTTCCATGCTCTAGTCTAAAACCTTGGTATGCATCGTGTCCGTGGTGAAACTTTGAGCTCATAAAAGTGAACCATCCGCCTCTTTCTTTTGAGTAGAGGATAACAGGCAATGGAAGAGTGGTATGAAAATCGCCAATTGTAAAGAAGTGAAACTCATGCCCATCAGTGATGTGCTCCATAATAATTTCACTTGGATTTATGGTTTTCTTAACATGCGCATCTTGTACACCAGCCTCATTTTGAGGCGTTTCACTGGCCAGGCTTACCTGTACAGAAAAAAGACTAACAAGGCTCAAAGCCGCAACCAACAAGATTTTCACTGTTCTAGAGACCATATCTGTCCTGAAATTTGGCGCAAAGATAAGGGTAAGGGGGGCACAAATTTGAAAATTAGGTTAAAAATTAGATTTTAATATTCCTCCTAAGAATAACTCCAAAATTGATAGACGCATACCTTAGTTTTCCTCTGCCTGCAGCTGCATTTCATACAATTTAGCATAATGGCCTCTATTGTTAATAAGCTGGTCATGATTACCCATTTCTACTATCCGCCCAGCATCTAAAACAATAATTTTATTGGCTTTGCGTATGGTACTGAGTCTATGGGCAATTACGATAGATGTTCTTCCAGCTATGAGCTTTTCAATAGCCTGTTGAATGAGCAGTTCACTTTCTGTATCAATAGATGAGGTAGCCTCATCAAGAATTAAAATGGCTGGATCATACAAAAGCGCTCGTATAAAGGATATGATTTGCCTTTGCCCTAGGCTAAGGGTATGCCCCCTTTCCATAACATCATAATCATAATTCCCGGGAAGTCGCATGATAAACTCATGAACGCCAATCAGTTTGGCAGCTGCAATAACCTGCCCCCTCGATATATTTGGGTCGCGAAGGGTGATATTATCTAAAATCGAGCCTGAAAATAGAAATACATCTTGCAATACGATACCCATTTGGTTACGCAAAGCTGGAATTGAGTACTCTTTGATATCAATTCCATCAACCTTAATTGAACCTTCACTTATTTCATAGAGCCTGTTGAGCAAGCTAATTATAGAACTTTTCCCGCTACCTGTATGTCCAACTAAAGCTACTGTTTCACCAGGTTGTACTTGAAAGCTAATATCATTCAATACTTGTTTTTCAGCAGTATATGCAAAATGAACCCGCTCAAATGAAATTGATCCTTTTACTTTTTCAGGAATAAAACTGCCTTTGTCTTTCAAAAAATCCTCATTATCCAACACTTTGAAAACACGCTCAGCTGCAATCATACCCATTTGAAGCACATTAAATTTATCTGCAATCACACGCAGTGGACGAAACAATTGGTTCATATATAATATGAATGCAACTAACTTACCAGAAAAATCAATTGCTGGAGAACCTTGAACTTGCAATGCTTGATTTGCTACCCACCAAACCATTAAACCCATACTTACAGCCAATACTACTTCAACAATTGGAAAGAAAACCGAATAGGCAAAAATGGCTCGAATGTTAGCATCTCTATGTTCTGCGTTGATTTTTTCAAATTTTTTATGCTCCCTGCCTTCCGCAGCAAAAACTTGCACAACCTGCATACCTGTCAAATGTTCTTGAACAAAGGCATTCAGCTGACTCACCGCATTTCGAACACTGGTAAAGCTTCGGTTAACACTTTCTTTAAAATAGTAAGTAGCAACAAGCATCAATGGAAAAGGAATCAAAGCAATAAAAGTCAACCGCCAATCAATCCAAAACATTGTTACAAGCGTTACAACAATCACGAGAATATCTGCAATAATTGGAATGAGTCCATCTGAGAAAATTTCTTGAATGCTTTCTATATCGTTAATGCTTCTAGTGGTAAGTGTACCTATTGGTGTGGTATCAAATTGCCGAAGATTGAGATGAATAATTTTTTGATAAACCGCAATGCGCATATCATTCACTACATGCTGCCCTAGCCATGCTGTTAAAAAAGAAAATCCAAAACGAACCGCAGTTTCCATTCCAATAAAGAGGAGTTGAAAAACTGTAAGCATTAATATAAATTGCGCAGCATCAGCCAGCCATTCAGCAGGAATCCAATTCATCAACCACATGGGCAACACATTCAGCTTTCCCATTGCTTTGTCAATAGTAGCCTGAATAAGGTAGGGACGAACAGGCGCCATTATAGACATAAGTATTGCAAATAGAATACTTAAATAGAAAGTTCTTTTGTATGGAGCAGCAAAAGAAACAACCCTTTTAAAAAGGGCCCAACTAATAACTGGTTTTGCTGTGTTGGTTGCTTGCATGAAGTGTGCAAAGGTAAGCACTGAACATATCGAGCAAATTTTATGTGATGTAGTTCATCAATTCAAACAAAAGCAAGTCCTTTGCATTATATTCGTGTTATGTCGGAAACGCAGCAAACGATCGCTTCAGAATCAATTGTGCCTAAGTACACGCTCAACGAAGAGCAAGAAAAAAAAGAAATTCTTCGTCACTACAGGGCTTTGCTTAGGGTTTTACGCCCCAAACTAAAAAGAGGCGATAAAGAACTTGTTCGAATTGCTTTTGAAATGTCGGCAGAAGCGCACAAGACCATGCGCAGGAAGAGCGGCGAACCCTATATTCTCCATCCACTTGCAGTGGCCCAAATATGCGTTGAAGAAATAGGCCTAGGTGTAAGAAGTACTATTTGTGCTTTACTCCATGATACAGTTGAAGACACCGATCTCACATTAGAAGATATTGAAAGGGAATTTGGTCAGGAAATTGTAAGAATTGTTGATGGACTTACAAAAATTGCGAATGTCATAGATGCCAATACCAGTCAGCAAGCTGAAAATTTCAAAAAAATCTTACTAACGCTTACAGATGATCCAAGAGTAATTTTGATTAAGCTAGCCGATAGGTTGCACAATATGCGCACGCTAGATAGTATGAAGCGTGAAAAACAACTGAAGATTGCTTCAGAAACTGTTTGGGTTTATGCGCCTTTGGCACACAGAATGGGGCTATATACCATTAAAACTGAGCTAGAAGATCTGTCCATGAAATACATGGAGCCAGACGCATATAGAGATATCGCAAAAAAACTCGCTGAAACCCGTCGCGAACGTACGAGATACATCAATGAATTCATTCGTCCAATTAAGGAGAAACTGCAAGCGGCCCAATTGAGCTTTGAAATACATGGACGCCCAAAAAGTATACATTCCATTTGGAATAAGATTAAGAAGAAGTCGGTTACGTTCGAAGAGGTATACGACCTCTTTGCCATTCGAATAATACTTGATTCTCCCAATGAAAGAGAAAAAGAGGACTGTTGGAAAGTGTATTCTTTTATTACAGATGAATACCTGCCATCTCCTGAACGTTTGCGCGATTGGCTGAGCAATCCAAAGAGCAACGGATATGAAGCCCTACACACAACGGTAATGGGCCCCCAAGGTAAATGGGTGGAAGTGCAAATTCGCACTAAAAGAATGAATGAAATTGCTGAAAAGGGACTTGCTGCCCACTATAAATACAAAGAAGGTAACCAAGAAGAAGACAGGTTTGACCAGTGGTTCATGCAAATTAGAGAAGCGCTATCGAGTGAAAATACCGATGGAGTTGACTTCCTGCATGATTTCAAGACATCTTTTTTAGCAGAAGAAATTTATGTGTATACGCCTAAGGGTGACGTAAAGATGTTGCCAGTTGGATCAACAGCGCTTGATTTTGCGTTTTCTATTCACTCTGCTATTGGATCGAGGTGTATTGGCGCCAAAGTGCAACATAAATTGGTTCCAATTAGCCACAAACTAAGAAGCGGAGACCAGGTTGAAATTATTACCAGCACCAAACAAAAGCCTACAGAAGATTGGCTCAATTTTGTAGTAACTGCAAAAGCAAAGACCAAAATAAAAGATGCACTTAGAGAAGAAAAGAGAGCTATTGCAGATGATGGGAAATACATACTTCAAAAGAAGTTGGAGTCAATGGGCGCTGGATTTCATCAGCATAATATTGATGAATTGGTGCACCATTACAAACTACCGTCTCAGTTAGATTTGTTCTACCAAGTTGCAACCAAGATTATTGATGTTAAGGAACTGAAGAACTTTCATGTACATGGCGACCGCTTAGAAATTCCTAAGGCTAAACCAATTATACAAGAACCAGCAGACCATGGGCATATAAAGCCAGCAGCTAAGAAAGACGCTGAACTCATCATTTTTGGAGAAAGCAGCGACAAAATCATGTACAACTTGGCAAAATGCTGCAACCCCATTCCCGGCGATGATGTATTTGGCTTTGTAAGTAGTGGTAAAGGTTTAACTATTCATAGAATTAACTGTCCAAACGCTGCACAATTGTTGGCAAACTATAGCCATAGAGTTGTAAAAACTAAGTGGGCTAAAAACAAGGAAATTTCGTTCCTAACTGGACTAAGAATCATTGGAATGGACGATGTAGGTGTTGTTCATAAAATTACCAATATCATAAGTGGTGAACTCCGAATTAACATTGCGGGACTAACTATTGAATCAAAAGAAGGGCTTTTTGAAGGAACTATTAAAATATTCGTACACGACAAAGAGGAACTGGAAGCCTTGGTGCAAAGGCTAAAATCACTTCAAGGCATTCACACTGTTGACCGATTTGATACCGAAACAGCCGATTAAATACTGAAATAGTACTGAAAGAAAAAATGTTTTTATAGATGGTAGTGCCATTCGTGCGCTTACCTTTGCCGAACAAATTACAAGCATGGTAGATGTTATTTTAGGCCTTCAATGGGGCGACGAAGGCAAGGGAAAAATTGTTGATTACTTTGCTCCGCAATACGATATTGTTGCGCGATTTCAAGGCGGACCTAATGCTGGACATACATTGTATGTAGATGGCAAGAAGATTGTCTTACACCAAATTCCTTCTGGCATCTTTCACCAGAATAAAATTAATATTATTGGGAATGGTGTTGTTCTTGATCCAGTTACATTGAAAAGAGAATGTGATGCGGTTGCAGCTTTCGGAATTGATGTAAAGAAAAATCTTTTCATTTCAGAAAGAACCAACATTATAGTTCCAACTCACCGCGCAATTGACAAAGCCTCTGAACTGGCAAAAGGCGAATCAAAGATTGGATCAACCCTAAAAGGAATTGGTCCAGCTTATATGGACAAAACAGGGAGGAACGCATTACGTGTAGGTGATTTGCTTGACAAGTCATTTACAACCCAATACATCAAACTCCGCTTGAAGCACCAGAAGCTTTTAGATAACCTTCATTTTATTGAAGACATCAGCGCATGGGAAGAAGAATTCTTTGAAGCAATTGATTTCTTGAGATCTTTAAATGTGGTTAATGGAGAGTATTTCATTAATAATGAAATTAGCAAAGGCAAAAAAGTGTTAGCGGAAGGTGCACAAGGAACTATGTTAGATATTGATTTCGGAACCTTCCCATTTGTAACATCATCTAGTACTATTTCTGCTGGAGTATGTACAGGTTTAGGAGTTGCTCCGCAACAAATTAAACGTGTAATGGGTGTAACAAAAGCTTACTGCACTAGAGTAGGAAGTGGGCCATTCCCAACTGAACTACATAATGAAACAGGAGAAGAACTCAGAAAACTAGGAAACGAGTTTGGCGCAACTACTGGCCGACCAAGAAGATGTGGTTGGATTGATTTGGTAGCATTAAAATACACTTGCATGGTAAACGGTGTTACCGATGTTATTATGACAAAAGCAGATGTGTTGGATAGTTTCCAAAACCTAGAAGTTTGTACAGCTTACAATATTGATGGTAAAACTTCAAAAGAGGTTCCATTCCAAATGTCTAAAATGAATATTCAACCTGTATTAGAATCCTTCAAAGGTTGGAAAATAGATACGACTGGAATCAAACAATCTGAAGATTTACCCACTGCCATGAAAGAATATATACAATTCATCAACAATTATATAGGTGCAGATGTAAAGTATGTTTCTAATGGTCCGGGTCGCGAACAAATTGTGGCTTTGTAAATTAGAAGAGAAGATTTGGAAATAAATTTGGTGAATCAGAAATTGCATTGAAATTTTACGTTATAAATCTTATTGGAATATGGCAACTAAATCTAATAAGGATCTTAAATCCGAAGTAAAGAAACCCCAGGCGGCTTCTAAAGCTGCATCCTCCAGTGCTTCTAAAAAGAAAGTAATGGATGAAGAGGATGAACTGGAAGATGATGAAGATCTGACTCCTGCAAAAGGAAAATCTGTGAAAGCAAGTGGAAAGAAATCTCGTGATGATGATGAAGACGAGGATGATGAAGACGTTGATGAAAAAGATGATTGGGAAGCTGTAGAAGAAGAAGATTCATGGGATCCAGACTTCGATGAATTTGATATTCCTAAAAGTAAATCTGGCAAGTCTTCTGGCGGTAAAAAAGGAAAAGAAGAAGATGATCTTGGCCTTGATGAGGACTTCAAAGAGTTTGATCTTTTCAACGATAAAGACGACTTTGACGACGAGGACGACGACTTCTAATGCATATTGAAAGAAATAGCCAAACATTTCATTCAGATAGTCCCGATATACTGAAAGCACAAATTTTGCACTGGTTAAACCGGTTTGAAGTTTGTGCTTTTTTAGATAACCATGCATACCCATCAAAACTCTCATCTGCCGAATGGCTGATTGCTGCAGGTATTAAAAAAAGATGGAATAGCAATACAAATACTAGTGCACAACTTAATGAGTTAAGTTGTTTTGGGGACTGGGTTTTTGGACATATTTCTTATGATGCTAAGGAACTAATTGGTTTTTCAAATAAAGAAAAGTCGAATCAAGTTGATTTTGATCTCTTCTATTTCTTTCAGCCAGCTATTGTAATTGAAAGAAAAGAAAATTTAATTCTAATACATTCCTTAGAGTTGGATCCCAACCAAATATGGAATGAAATTATTCAGATTCAACCTCCTGCTGAAACTGATTATTCAACTACCATTTCTGTACAGCCAAGAATTAAGAAAGAAGAATATATTCAGGAAGTGAATAAGGTAATTGCTCATATACAAAGAGGTGATTGTTATGAGTTGAATTATTGCCAAGAGTTTTTTGCTAAACAAACAAAAATTCAACCTACCCAAGTTTACAGTCGATTGAGTGCCGTTTCTCCGGCTCCGTTTGGAACATATTACAAAGTTGAAAACAACCACCTGCTTTGTGCTAGTCCTGAAAGGTTCATTCGAAAAACAAAAGATGAAATTCTATCTCAACCTATAAAAGGCACTTTTAAAAGAAACTTGCAAGATGAGAGCCTAGATCATCAGTTAAAAGAGGAGTTAAGAGCCAGTAGCAAGGATAGGAGTGAAAATGTGATGGTGGTTGATTTAGTGAGAAACGATCTTAGTTTAATATGCGAGAGAGGCTCAGTTAGAGTAGATGAACTATTTGGGGTTTATAGCTTCCCGCAAGTACATCAAATGATATCAACTATTTCAGGTAAATTACTTCAGGATAAACAATTTGGAGATATCATTGCAGCAACTTTTCCGATGGGAAGTATGACAGGCGCCCCTAAAAAAAATGTTGTAGCCCTAATTGACAAATATGAAACCAATAATAGAGGCTTATACTCGGGTGCGGTAGGATACTTTCATCCAAATGGCAACTTTGATTTTAATGTCGTTATCCGAAGCATCTTCTACAATGCCCAAAAAAACTTCTTAAGTTATTGGGTAGGCGGAGGAATTACAATTTATAGCGATCCAGAAAAAGAATATGAAGAATGCTTATTAAAAGCAAAAGCTATGCATAAAGTCTTAACTGGTTCTTAACTCTAAACAAAAAACATGAAAATTCTTTGGCAGTATTTATCGCCTTACAAAAACTTAATTGCACTTGCTCTTTTGCTTGCTGCAATTAACCAAACATTTTCGCTTTTCGATCCAATGATTTTTGGAAAGCTCATAGATGAATTTGCCAATTATGCAAGAGTCACCAAAGAAGGAGTTGCAAGAACTGAATCTGAATTTATAAAAGGAGTTTCTTGGTATTTACTTCTTTTAATTGGAACTGCAATGGTTAGTAGAATTGCTAAAGCATTCCAAGATTATACAGTGAATGTAGTTATTCAAAAATTTGGGGCAAGCATTTTTACTGTTGGCTTAAAGCATTCAATGCGACTCCCCTATCAGGAGTTCGAAGATCAGAGAAGTGGAGAGACACTTTCAATTCTAAATAAAGTAAGAGCCGATACAGAGAAGTTTATAAGTGCTTTTATTAATGTTTTGTTTGGTGTTTTAGTAAGTGTTGTATTTGTATCTATCTATGCCACACAAAAACACTGGAGTATTGTACCTATTTACTTTGGAGGAACCGTACTAATTGCTTCAGTTACCAATCTTCTGAGCAAAAAAATCAAACTCATCCAAAAAAATATTGTAAAAGAAACAACTGCGTTAGCCGGCACAACCACAGAGTCATTAAGAAATATTGAGTTAGTGAAAAGCCTTGGTTTAACTGAGCAAGAAGTAAAGCGATTAAACAACAATACTTATAAGATTCTTGGACTAGAACTCAGAAAAGTAAAAAGTATTCGTGCTTTAAGCTTTGTGCAAGGAACCATGGTGAATACCCTGCGACAGGTAATTACTTTTACTTTATTATGGTTGATTTATAGAAATGTACTTACAACGGGAGAGCTTATTGCATTGCAGTTTTACAGCTTTTTCATTTTTGGACCCTTGCAGGAAATTGGTAACATCATTTTAAGTTACAGAGAAGCTGAGGCATCGCTTCAGAATTTTGATAAACTCATGAAGAAAAAGATAGAGCCAAAACCAACACATCCTGTAGAAGTAGGGAATATTCATGCTTTATCATTCAATGAGGTGAGCTTTCAACACCAAACTGCTGCTTACAAAGCAATTGATGGCATCAGTTTTAAAGTAGAGCAAGGAAGTACCATTGCTTTTGTTGGTCCTTCTGGTGCTGGTAAAAGCACATTGGTAAAACTACTTGTAGGTCTTTACAGACCCCATGAAGGAAATATTCTGTACAATAACATAGATGGAAACAACATCAACTTTGATGAAGTAAGAAATCAAATTGGATTTGTTACACAAGATACTCAGTTATTTGCAGGAACAATTAGAGAAAATTTATTATTTGTACAACCCAATGCAACAGAACCTGATATGCTTCAAGCCCTACAAATGGCTAGTTGTACAAGTATTTTAAACAGGGCAGGAAATGGATTAGATAGTCTGATAGGTGAAGGTGGTTTAAAGTTAAGTGGTGGAGAAAAACAACGCCTCTCCATTGCTAGAGCTTTACTGAGAAACCCAAGTTTGCTCATTTTTGATGAAGCAACATCTGCTTTGGACAGTATCACAGAAGAAGAAATAACAAAGACCATTCAGGAAATTTCTGCAAGCAAACAACAGATTACCGTTATGATTGCGCATAGATTAAGCACCATAATGCACGCTAACCAGATTTTTGTTTTAGAAAAAGGTAAAATAGTAGAAACAGGAAGTCACCAAGAATTACTTGCGGAAAAGGGGTTGTATTATGCAATGTGGAGGCAACAAATTGGAGAGAGAAAAGCAGCTTCCCTAGTAGTTTAGTCGCGCTCTAGTTTTCTCTTTATATATTCCAAAACTGTTGGATCTTCTAAGCCTTCAATATCACTGAGTTGTAATTCAATTGCTTTAGTGCTCAGTTGTATTTCCCAAAGCGAAAGAACAAGGGAGCCAGAAAAAGTTATTAAACTAAACGCAAAGGTAGCATGTGCCCAAACTTGCATTTCGAGGTAAATAAAGTACATACATAAGATGCAGCTTAAGAAACTCAAAACGCCAAGGGCTTGCATATTTTTAATAAGCTTAATTCTGAACCGTAAGTTTCTAATTTGCCCATGAACAATATGCGATTTTTCTCCATCAATATATTGATCATGAAGGGTTCTTACACGGGTTGCGAGAGCTAAAAAACGGTTTGTATAAGCCAGCATGACTAAACTAATAGCAGGGAAAAGAATGGCCGGGGTGTTGATAGAAATATCCATAAGTGAAAAATTCGGTTAAAAGTTAGTGGATTTTAAGGCCAAAAAGGGCAAACGGTGCAGCAATTTTTTCAAATATATGTCTATATTTAGGGGAAGAAATTCCCCGCATGACAGAACAAGCACTGATTGCCGCATGCTTGCAGCAAGATCCATCTGCTCAACGAGAACTGTATAATAGATACAGTCCAAAGATGTTGAGTGTATGTTATCGGTTTGCACAGCATCGTGAAGACGCAGAGGATATGCTGCAGGAAGGATTTATTAAGGTATTCTCACAAATCCACACCTTTCACCAAAAAGGTGCTTTTGAAGGATGGATTAGGAGAATTATAGTACATACCTGCATCAACTTTATCAAAAAGCATCGTAAATTTTCTGATGCTGTTGATATTGCTTCTGTTGAATCTTTAGAAGTCCGCGAAGAAAGTGTAGCATCTGTAATGCAAGGCAAGCAAATCATTGAGTGTATTCGCTTATTACCTGTTGGCTACAGAACTGTTTTATTATTGTTTGCAATAGAAGGTTATAGTCATAGGGAAATTGGAGAACTGCTAGATATTGAAGAAAGCACCAGCCGAAGTCAATATGTAAGAGCAAGAAATTTGTTAGAGCAAGTTCTAATTAAGAAGAGAATCATTGATGGTCCAGTTGCCTCCCATCTTGCACTCGCAGGATACAAAAAGTAGCCAGAACGAAAGCCAACATGTTCAACGATTTGCACCATAATGACTTAGAAAGCCTTTTGAGGGATGAACTCGATGCTCATCGAATGTACCCCTCTGATAGGGTTTGGGGCAAAATAAGGGCTAGTTTACATCAATACAAACCCTGGCATGCACTTACTTTTATATCCATAGTTATACTAACTACACTAAGCGTTCTTACAATAGATAAAAACCAAGAGATTTCATTTAAAACTATCTCATCTTTTATATCTAAGCCCAAAAATAATGATTATGTAAAGCAGATTTCTGCTGCATACATTAACGAGCAAACGTTTCAGTCTATTCAATTGCAAGGCAAATTATCAGTTAAAACTCCTGAAAAGCTTACTGCAATTCCTATTGCCGAGGTAGTACCTTATCATTCAATGAACGTACTTAATCCACCTTCATTGAGTAAAACACATGAATCAATTACTGAAAAGTTTATTGTTGATGAGGATGTCTGGAAAGCAAGTCATGCCTATTCTAATTTACATGATAATAAAATTGAACTAAATGAAAGTTCAACAACTATTCATCAGCGTGAAAACTTGCTTATTCATCCAGCTACAAACAATCGAGAAGTAAATATTTTTCCTAAAGACCTTTCGGTTACTTCAAAAACTTATATGCCAAGATGGGGAATTCAATGGTATGTTACTCCCTCAATGGGTTTTAGGGACTTGATGGATGACAGAGGAAAGAATGCTGTAAGTGGATTCGGGAACTTTATTGCCCCAATGGCTTTAAACAGAATTACAGATATCAATGCTGTTGTTAGACACAGATCTGCTCCCGGAATGGAAGTAGGTTTGGCAGGTATATATCACGTAAATAAGAGATTAAGTATAAAAGCAGGTTTTCAGTTTAATATCCAACAATACTTCATTGAAACATTCCAGTCGAACCAGGAAATTGCTACAGTTTCTTTATTCAATGGCTTCAACAGAGTTGACAATATTCATTTTTTAACTCGCTATAATAACGCAACTGGCTTTTATGAAACAACCTTGAGGAATAGACTTTTTCAACTTTCAGTTCCAGTTGGTATTCAATGGAATATGCTTCAGGGCAAAAGATTGGGTATTCAGGTTGAAGCTACCATTCAGCCAACACTTAACTTAAACGATAATGTGTATTTAATATCTACAGACTATAAGAACTATACTGAAGGGGCCAGTTTATTGAGAAAAACAAACCTCAATTCATCCATTGGAGTTAATTTAACCTATTCCTTTGGTAACACTAAGTTTGAAATTGGTCCACATTTTCGCTACCAACATTTGCCAACCTATATTGAACCATACCCTGTTAGAGAATATCTTAAAAATGTTGGGTTTAGGGTTGGTATGACTAGAACTTTTCGTTTTTGATAAACCGAGTAGTTCTTTTTAATGTTAGTTATGGTTATTTTGCAGACTTATGAGATTTGCCCTAATAATTACCCTAATCGTCTTTCTCGCAACCGGGTGTGTAGACACGTATCAAAAAGAGTACAACACACCCGATAAACCTTATTTTCCTTTAAAGGACTTTTTTGAGTCAGAAATGTACGAAGTAAAAAGGGTTCCCTATTTCATGTACTTTATACAGCTTGACCAAACTGGAAAAAGAGATTCCGTTGTCATCAATCAAAAACAGTTCGACTCTTTGGCAAATCTTTTTATTAGGAAAGAAATTAACCAAGAAAATCTTCAAAAAAATTATCAAGAGTCGGTTTTCCATGATCTATCAACAAGTAGTTACACCATAAATTATACTCCGTTAGATGAAGATTGTGAAATTAGATCAGTGAATGTTCTGTTACATGAAGAAACAAATGAAGTAAAGCGTGTTTTCATAAGAGCAAACAGACAACTATCCGCTGGGGCAAGGCTTACTGAACAAATGAGTTGGAAAAGAGGAAAGAGCTTTCAAATAAGTAGGTTCATTCGCTACCCTAATGGTAATACAGAATCGAGCATGCTCTTTGTAAATTGGAATGAAGTGTCTGACTCAGTAAATTTATCATTACCTACTGCTGATGCGCTCTGATGAATTTCAACAAATAGCTCATACCATTCCTCAAGATCCTGGTGTTTATAGGTATTACGACCAAGATCAGCAGCTTTTATATGTTGGAAAAGCAAAAAATTTAAGAAAACGAGTTTCATCATATTTTACTAAGCAACAAGTTTCATATAAAACACATGAACTGGTAAAAAGAATTTCAAAGATTGAATTCACAATTGTCAATTCTGAAAAAGATGCTTTTTTACTAGAGAATTCATTGATTAAACAATATCAGCCTAAGTTCAATATTGACCTTAAAGATGATAAAACATACCCCTATCTCGTAATAAAAAAAGAACCATTTTCTAGGGTTTTCTTAACGCGTAAAAAAATTCAAGATGGTTCAGAATATTTAGGGCCATTTACATCTGCCGGTAAAGTAAGAGAGATTCTACAAGTTATTAAACAAATCATCCCTTTAAGAACCTGTAAGTTGCCTTTAACACCTGTTAATATTGGCAAAGGAAAGTTTAAGGTTTGTTTGGAGTATCATTTAGGTAATTGTTTAGGCCCTTGTGAAGGTTTTCAAAGCCTTGCAGAATATGAACAAGGACTTCAAAGAGTAAGAAATATTTTAAAAGGAAATTTGCAACCTGTTGTTCATGAGTTAGAGCAAGAAATGAACAAATTTGTACAAGAACTTGCATTTGAAAAAGCTGCAATTGTAAAAAAGAAGCTCGACTTTTTAGAAGAGTATGAGACTAAATCGGTCATTGTTTCAAAAACTATACATCATGCAGATGTTTTTACAATTTATAAAGAAGACACCTGGGCTTATGTAAATTATCTAATGGTTCAATATGGTACCATAGTTCAAACACATACAATTTCGCTTGAAGGAAAATTGGAGGAATCAGAAGAAGAAATGCTTGCTTTTGCCATACCACAGCTAAGAGAAAGATTTGGAAGTATTGCAAAAGAATGCATTGTTCCATTTCAACTAGAGTATCCAGATGCAGATTTAATATTAACCGTTCCAAAAGGAGGAGATAAGAAGCAATTGCTTGAGCTTTCAATGAAAAATGTTTTTTATTTCAGAGATGAAATAAAAAGAAAAAAAATTCTAAAGCTCGAAGGCAAATCAGATTTTGAGAAAAAAAAGGTGCTTTACGAGTTACAAAGACTACTCCAATTAAGTGAAGTACCCATTCATATTGAATGCTTTGATAACTCTAATTTTCAAGGCTCATACCCTGTGAGTGCAATGGTTTGTTTTAAAGAAGGAATACCTAGCAAAAAAGATTATAGGCATTATCATATTAAGACTGTAGAAGGTATTAACGATTTTGCCAGTATGAAAGAGGTTGTTGGCAGAAGGTACAGAAGAATTTTAGAAGAAGGAGGCGATTTCCCACAACTGGTTATTATTGATGGTGGCAAAGGACAGTTAGGAGCTGCTTTAGAGGCGTTAGAGGAACTAAATCTTATTGGACAATTTACAATTGTTGGGTTAGCGAAAAAGAAAGAAGAACTCTTTTTTCCGGGCGATAAAGAGTCTATCCAATTAGATTGGAACAGTGATTCAATGAAACTGATTCGCTTAATTCGTGATGAAGTGCATCGTTTTGGAATAACTTTCCACAGACAAATTAGATCAAAAGGAACTTTTAAGTCGGATTTAGAGCTAATTCCGGGTGTAGGCAAGAAAACAATTGAAACACTATTGAAAATTTATAAAAGCCCTGGAGCTATTGCAGATACCAATATTGAGTCTCTTATTGCCATTGTAGGCAAGGATAAAGCATTGAAAATCAAGGAATTTTTGGAAAAGAAATAAAAAAAGGGCCAGGATAAATATCCAGCCCCGTTTTAAAATCCAATATCCTATGAAAAACCGTATGCAAAATAGTACTTTTTGGTTGTTCATCAAAAAATAATACTACCCTAAATAAAAAGTGGGCCAATAAGCCCACTTTAATTTTTTTACTAAAATCTCTAGGATTAATATTCCCAAAGACCTTGTTCGTAGTTAAATATTTTCTCTTTAATCTTTTCGCCTTCCAAGAGCTCAAACAAAGGATTTCTAATCATTGCTCTCAATGTAAGATCCTTTGGATTATTCATGGAAGTTTTAACAATATAACTACTGTAATATCTACTTTCAAACAAATCTTCCCAAGTCATTCTAGCAGAGAAGTTTTTTGGATTATATACTTCAAAACGAGCCAAACTTGTACGAATGTCTGGGTAATATAACCAAAATAATACTCTTTCTGAAAGCACATTACCTCTCTTTTCTTTTATAATCGGTGCTATACCTATTGTTCTGAACACAAAGCGACTAGACTCTTTATCAAACAAAACCACCTCTTTAATTCTGTATGTGTAAACAGAATCTATATTAATCTTAGGTTTCATTGTGATAACCTTATTGATAATTCCAGAAACAGGATCTGGTACATCAACTGTATCAGGCTCAACCAGCATTTGCTTAAGAATTTCATCCCTAGTTAACGGAGTGGTAAATCTATCATCAATAGGTGCGAAAGCAGTAATACTGTCATTTTTAATAATTTCTATTAAAATTGAAAAAAATCGTTGATCGCCGTTGTCATCCTTAGCTTGATACAAAAATGTTTGATTCATTTTTTCTCTTGCATCAATTTGACGCCAGATAAACTCACTAAACAAAGCATCATCTTCACGAATATGGTCGTACTCAAGCGGCTTCCTACTTCTTACCATATTTCTTTCGAAAGCATAGTTATTTCGAAGAGATGGCTTTACAGTCATGTTATTAGAAGTAGTATCTCCAAAAGTGTAGGTTACATTCTCACCAGCGCTTGAATTGTTTCCACTTTGATTACCACCGCCTTGTTGATTATTTGTATTAGTACCTGTTGAACCTGAAGTATTTGTACTACTACCCTGCTGATTATTGTTATTACCAGCTGGTGGATTAGTAGTGGTTTGTCCAGATCCACCCCCACTATTGGCAGGGCGACGACGATACCCTTGTGCATCTACATCCGTAACTCCAGCTAATAAAGCAGCTGTGATTACTATGACAGAAATTTTTTTCATACCATTCATTTTCACGCGATTCATAAATTAATTCAGAGTAAATGAGATGTTTTGATCTAATTTAACCCTACCAGGAGGACCAACCACTACAATTTCATCGATTACGACAGTTGTTCCGGGCTGACAGCGTTTTACAAGATTTAATGCATCTTGAGAAAAGTAAGCTCCCTTTACTTCAACTGCCTCACCACCACTTTCTTCAAAACCCTTTCCAGTACAATAAATCAAAAAGGATACCACATCATATTTAACTCCCTCAAACACAAAATCATTTAACACAGCTTGAACACCTCTTTGTGCTCTAAATACGTTTGCCGCCATTTCACCACCTGCTCTTCCGCCTACCATTGCAAGTGGACTAGGAACACGCTTGATTGGAATATTAGCTTTAACCTGATTTTTCCCATCTGTTGCTGTAACTGTAGCAACACCAAGACTTGTACAGGTAACAATATACTTTCCAGGGCCATCTTTTCTTGCAGAAACGCCATTTCCTGATACATTCACTTGAAGCTTTTCATCTCCTGCACCTGCAATAACCAATTCATTATCTAATCCTTGATAAAACACCCTTGTTTTATCGGTAGATACAGATAGTCCAGCAGGAACACCAACAGTATATTTTACATCTCTTTCAACTGTTGCAGTTGTGCCATCGGGTTTAATGAAAGCAACACGCACTTTTTTAGTGAAACTTCCTGAATTACCAGTATTCAATTTGTATTCAAAAGTTCCATCGGGTTTCATTGGAACAGAAACGCCGTCTATAGCTACACTTGGTTTAGCTGCTTTACTAAAAGCACCTACCCCTGCAGTAATAATTAATTCTTCGCCAGGCATTAAGTATTGAGAACTTGTTCCTGCAAAAGCTTGAAACTCGTCATAAACAACTTCAACTTCGCCTACTTTTTTATGGAAATAATCAACAACACTTACTTCAGAGTTACGAACGTCATTTTGAAACTTACTCAGAATAGTAACCCCAGCAACAGTTGGGGTCATATGGAAATAATTATAGGCCCAGTCGTTTTTGCCAGCTTTATTATTTGTTTTTGGAATGGTTAAGTCTAGAGGTAAAGTTGTAGCTAATGCTTCAGACATTTCTGGGTCCAAAGCCAACAAACTTTCTTTGTATTGCTTTAGCTTCTCATATAATTCCTTTCCTTTCCCTTTTCCATTTGGTGGAGCAGATATAAACAAACGAGTAGCAGCATCTAAGTTGTCTTCCGACTTTATTCTTTTTTCACCTGTTTCCTCATCTGTAACATAACCGCCAGCTTCTTGAATTAACTCCTCTTTCAATGCCTCAAGGTAAGTATACAACTCATCAGAGATTTTTTTAGCTTCTTCTGCTTTGGGAAACCATGCAGCAGCCTGATCTCTTGTCTTAGAGTCTTCTAATTTTCTTTGAAACGATTTGAATAAGTCGCTATTCCTATTTTCAATATTAGCACTGGCTGCCACCAAACTATTATTGATAGTTGTGAAAGCATGTAAAATTTCAGTAGATACATTCAACGCTAACAATGCAGTTAGCACCAAATACATCATATTGATCATTTTCTGCCTCGGTTCCTTAGGTAATGCCATAATTTTTCTTTTCCCTTACTTGTTTACATTCAGATTTCAACGAATACTATTTGCCTTGCATAGCAGAAAGCATATTTCCATATACTTGGTTCAATCTTCCAAGATTGTTAGCCAATAAAGTAATTTGCTCTTTTGCACGAACCGCATCATCTGCACTCGATTGCAAAGCACTAGAAGCTTGAGCCAACTTACCATAAAATGCATTCAGAGCCTTTAAATGGTTGTTGCTCTCCTGCAATTCTAACTCGTAAATAGTATTTAAAGAGGAAAGATTCTTAGTAATAAGCTGAACTTGATCATGATATTGTTTAGTACTTTGAGAAGCAGTACCTAATGACTCAAGTGAAGCAGTAGCATTTGTTACTGCACCTTTAACAGCACCCAATGCCTGAGCAGCTTCTTGGGTTTTTGCAGTAAAATCACCTGTTGATTTAACAACGTCTGAAATTTCTCCCATTTTTTCAACCGTACCACCAAGCTTTTGAAAGCCTGCACTCAATTTAGATAAGTTTGCAGGGGTAATATCGGCTTCTTCCAACATTTTTTCCATCGCTTTTAACGCCGGATTACCTTTCTTCTCAGAAGGGGCCGGTGCTGGCGCACCTGCATCGGGTGGAGGCAAAATAGCATATACCAAGAAGATTGCAGCTTCAGTTAGAAGACCTACGGTTAACATGATATCAGCAAAAGACAAGTGCAAAATTTTTGCCCAAGCACCGAATATTACTACTGCGGCACCTACGCACACGAAAATATTTACAAGTCTGTTTACAAAAGGGGAAACTCCTGCTGCCATAAATGTTGATTTGTTGGTTGATTAAGTAAATGGTGATTAAAATGTATGAACTATTTATTTTTTCATTCTAGGTGAAAGGTCAATTACGTTTCTAAAGCCAATGTATGACTTTGCTGTATCTTGATATTCGTAAGTACGGGTACTAACTTTTAAGTAGTAAGCTACATCTTTCCAACTTCCTCCTCTTACTACCTTACGCTTATCCAAAGGATCTGCAGAATCATCAGCATCAATACGAACACTTGGGCTCATATCATGAATGAAATTATAAGCACCTTCATAAAATAAGTCTCCAGTCCATTCTGCTACGTTTCCTGACATATTATATAAACCATAATCATTAGGCCAGTATGCATCGGCACGAACAGTATAAACTCCTCCATCTTCAGCATAATTACCGCGACCAGGCTTAAAGTTGGCTAGCAGACAACCTTTTTTGTTTCGAACATAATAGTTACCCCAACCGTACATGGAGTTGGTTCTGCCGCCTCTTGCTGCATATTCCCACTCTGCTTCACTTGGCAATCTAAAATCACCATCTGCAGCCATTCCCTTTTTCTCTAAGAAGCTATTCAAGTAGCGGGTGCGCCAATGTGAAAATGCCACAGCTTGCTTCCAGTTTACCCCAACAACAGGGTAATTTCCAAAAGAAGGATGAGAAAAATATCGCTTAGTCATTGGTTCATTGTATGCGTAAGAAAAATCTCTCATCCATACCAAAGTATCTGGATAAACTTTTTGATTGTATTTCACCATGAAATTACTTCTTGGCTTCCCTGCATTTTCGCGCTTGGCTGCCTTTTGAAGATCAAAATATTCTACACGGTACTCTAATTTTTGAGGATCTAATTCATTTTTCCCATACAATCTGTCAACCGACGATAAAGTCAACATATCTAATTTTGATAAGGTAGCGTTGTCGTATTTGATTGTTTTTACTTTTTTCCAATCAACTGCTGTTGTATCTCCGTCGTTGTTTAATCCTTGTCCAAAAAGAACTTTATAGGTCATTGAATCTCTTACCCAAAATACAAACTGCCTGTATTTATTGTTAGTAACCTCAGTTTTATCCATCCAAAAACCTGGAATAGTTACTTGCCTATTTCTAGCGGTTAATGCATAGCTTATGTCTTCATCGCTTGGCCCCATATGGAAAGTTCCAGGGGGAATATAAGCCATTCCAACAGGCATTTTGAGATTCCCTTTTGCTCCAGGTGCAACTCCATAAAGCTGGCCATCATCTGGCAATACCGAGCTTTTATTCTTTTTAAAAAACTTACAGCCAGTACCAAACACCACTAGGATGATCAATAAAAAAGGCAAACTTGCTTTTCTCATTCGATTTAATCTTTAATAATAGTCCCAAATATAGGCGATTTTACAGGCTAACAAGCATCTGATGAGCCGCCTTATTAAAAAAATAATGTCGTGTAGACGTTAGCAATAGGCAATTGTCGTTAATTTATTTACAAATCAGGGGCGGGGGACTTATATAATTTGAGGTAAATATATAAATAGTTCTATATATCAGTTTCTTAAAATTGGATAAAAAACCAGGTTTTGCTAAATTTTAATAGCCTTTTTTATTTCCCTTTACCTAAGTAATTGTCAAGAGCCATAGGCAAACTTTTTGCAACAGGCGTTGGCGCTTCTATATGTAGCTGAAAACCAGCATCTTGTAGGGCCTTTCCCGTGTTTGAGCCAAAAGCTGCAAAGTAGGTGCCGTTTTGATTGAAATTAGGAAAGCTGTCCAATAAACTTTTAACAGAACTAGGCGTAAAAAAGCAAATAATATCAAATTTATGTTCGTTGATCACTTTAGTGACATCATTGCTAATAGAGCGGTACATGAAAGCTAACTGATAGTCGGCATTAAATTGTTTCAGGGCGCTACATATTTCATTATCCTGCTGATTTTCGCTACAAACATATAGGAAGCGCTCCCCATCTTTATGCCTTTGTATAACATCTAACATACTTTTGTTATTTGCATCAGCCCCATAAAAGACTTTACGCTTACGGTAAAGAATAAACTTTTGCAAATACAATGCAACAGACTCGTTGATACAGAAGTATTTTGTTTCTTGGCTTACAGACACCTTCATTTCTTCGCACATCCTAAAGAAATGGTCAATCGCATTTCTGCTTGTGAAAATGACCGCTGTAAAACTTGCTATATCTATTTTTTGCTTCCTGAACTCTTTTGCTGAGATACCATCTAAAATAATGAAAGGCTCGAAAACAAACTCAACTTGATATTTCTTACTGAGTTCATGGTAAGGCGACTTATCGCTGTCAGGCTTAGGCTGACCAATCAGAATTTTTTTTACAACCGATTTCTTTGTCGCGCTTTTTGCCATACTAATGAAAAATAATGTGCAAAATTAGAGAGTTCTACTCAAAAATTGTACTCCAACCTTATAAATGATGAATAATGGGATTATTTCTATTGCCAAAACATAAATAACAATGTGTAAAAATTGAAACGAAAGATCCTTGCTTAATACCACAAATGATAGTAAATACCTCAGCAATACAGTTAAAACAACTATAACTAAAGCAATTTCTACCGCTAGCAACTGGTGAGATGTTTGACCAAATGAAATTAACCAAATCAAAGGAAGTATAATAATTGCAAATAGCTTATTTAGCTGCATTACAATAAAAAGGTATTTTTTCACAGAACTTTGAACCTGCAAAACCCAACTTGAAAAGTTTAAAAACAAATACTTAGTCAAATAAGTTCCTGCTATAAACAAGCAGCTAAAAACTGTTAGGCCCCAAAAATCATTATATACCTGATTCTTTAAGGTGAGTACCGAGCTAATAAAAAAGCCCGCTGTAATAACAAAAAACACATTCATAAAAAAGGCTGGGGCTACACTTTGCTGAAGTATGTCGCTTGTTTGACTTTGTTTGAATTTAGGCTGAAAAATTACAAGAAATAAGTCTTGTAAATACCTTGGAAAAGCTAATCTAATAATGCCTAAGTATAACACCAGTCCAAGTAAACAATAAAAAAGTAAGTCTTGATTTTTGATTAACATAGGTTGTTGAATCAAAAAAACAGGCTCACCATTCAATGGAAGTTGAGGGTGAAAGGCAGCCACTGCAAAAGTTGTAGTATCCTGCTTCTCTAGTGAACTTGTATCAACAAGCAAAGAATCTTTTAAAGGAAGAGTAGTATCTTGAATGGATACATTAATAGAATCATATTTTTCAAGGATACGACTGCTGTCTTGTTCTTGACAAATACTTTGGTTTGCCAACAAAAAGCTAAGAATGAATAATCCTAATTTTTTCAACAGCATATATGCAAATGTACCTAGGATATAGTTTTCTTTAACAACCATTTCAATAATCTGCAATTTAAACAAGTAATTTTGTTAGATGTCGGGATTATACGTTCATATTCCTTTTTGCAAAAAAGCATGTCATTACTGTAATTTCCATTTTTCCACACAGACCAAGTGGATACCCCCTATGATTGAGGCAATGACAAAGGAAATGGCTCTTAGAAGAGCCGAGCTCCCAACTCATTTAAAAACCATTTACTTTGGAGGTGGAACACCTTCCTTGCTAGAGGTTGAACATTTACAACAGCTTTTAGTAACCATAAATGAGCTCACTTCCTTGAGTATGGATACTGAAATCACTATTGAAGTAAATCCAGATGATGTAACAGTTGAAAAAATTTTATCCTGGAAAGAATTAGGTATAAATAGAATGAGCATAGGTATTCAATCTTTTGACAATGATCTGTTAACCTGGATGAACAGAGCGCATACAGCAGAACAAGCAAAAAATAGCATCCTTCTGGCAAGAAATAATGGTATAAATAATATTAGTATCGATCTTATTTATGGAATACCGGGCCTAGAACTTTCATCGTGGGAAAAACAATTATATTCCATTATTGAATTAGGTATCCCTCATATTGCATGCTACGCGCTCACTGTTGAACCCAAAACAGCCCTTGAAACGCTTATTCGCAATAAAAAAATGGAGGCCCCGAATGATGATGAGCAGGCATTACAGTTTTATAAAATGGTAGAAGTGTTGGAGAATGCAGGCTATGAGCATTATGAAATCTCAAATTTTGCATTACCAGGGTGGAGAAGCCAACACAACTCTAGTTATTGGAAAGGTATTTCTTATGTTGGAATAGGCCCCTCTGCGCATAGCTTTTCAGAGGGCAGAAGAAAATGGAACATTTCAAATAATGCACTTTACATGAATGCCATTGAAAAAAATGATATTTTTTTTGAAGAAGAACAATTAGATATTACAAAACAAGTAAATGAATATTTGCTAACATCTATTAGAACAATTGAGGGAACAAACTTAAATCTTGTAAAAGAAAAATGGGGTGCTTCAGCTTATTTGACAATTGCAAAAAACGCAGAGAAGCTCGTACAACAAAATCTACTAATAAGTGATGATTGTTATTTGAGATTAAGTAAAAACGGAAAGTTCCTAGCAGATAAAATTACGGTTGATTTAATGTTAGAATCTTAAGTCAACTAATTAACATTCTCAATTGAATTATCAACTGCCTGTAAAAGACTCATAATTACTGGATAAAACTCGTGCTTTTCAGGATACTTTTTCTTAAGTTTTTCAGAAATCTGACTCATTGTCATTAACAAATTTTCTTTGGTAATACTATGAGTTTGTAAATCAGATGGCCTGTGAATTTCAAAGTCATCTTTAAGCAAATCAAGGATGGAAATTTCTAATACACGGGAAAGTATTTTTATATGTTTAACCGTTAGTTGGGTTTGATTATTTTCAATTTTACTATATGCATTCTGAGATATACCCATCTCTTTGGCAACATAGTCTTGAGTAAAGTTTCTTAATTCCCTATATTTTCTAATGATTGTACCGGGCATAGTGGGTTATTTAGATTTGTATTACAAAGAGATAAACTGTTTTGTTGAACAATTAATTCAAAAATATTAAAATACTCAAACAACTATAACAACTTCATCTCTAATTCTTTGAAAACCGATTCTGGCTCTTCTTGTTCCCACAAGATTTTATAGATACCAGTTGCAATTGGCATATTTGCGCCTAAATTTTGATTTATTTGATATATGCATTTGCTGGCGTTATGCCCCTCTGCTACCATATTCATTTCTAATTGAGCAGATCTAACTGAATAACCTTTTCCAATCATATTCCCAAAAGTTCTATTTCTGCTATAAAGTGAATAACAGGTAACCAATAGATCTCCCAAATAAACAGAAGTAGTATGATTAATATTGGTAACATCAGAGTTCACCATAGCACTTAAGAATACAAACATTTCATGAGCAGCATTCGCAATAAATACACTTTGAAAGTTATCGCCATATTCTAGACCATGAGCAATACCTGCTCCTAATGCATATATATTTTTTAATACTGCGGCATATTGAACACCTATCACATCTTGATTGGATACTATATTGATATAGTCAGTTTTAAAATAGTTGCCAATTTCTAAAGCATTTTTGGAAGAAACTCCTGAGAATGTTAGGTAAGAAAGTTTTTCTGCTGCCACTTCTTCTGCATGGCATGGACCTAAAACAGTAAAGTAATTTTCTATATTAAAATCAAACTTTTGATTCAAAAAATCATTCAGCATAAGGTTGCTATTAGGGAGAATTCCTTTAATAGCTGACAATATCTTTTTTCCTTCAAAAATATCAGAGGGAAGTTCATTTAAAATATTTTCAATGTAAGCAGATGGAACTGCCATTACTAAACAATCAGAATGTTTAATAACATTTTGAAGCTCGTTTTCTAAATTAAGCTGGGTAGTATCAAAATAAGCAGTTTTCAAGTAATGAGGATTGTGTCTCCTTTTTTGGAAATAATGGATGGATTCGGTATTCCTAATCCACCAATTAAGGTCATTTCCATGATCGGCTAAAATTTTAGCAAGTGCTGTTGCCCAACTCCCACTACCTATCATTCCAAAACGCATATATGAAATTTTACGTTCGAACAAACATACAAAACCTTTCATGACAAATTGAAACAAGAAAAAAGAAAGCACCTTTAATATAAACTTAGGCTATTTACAAGTAATTATTAAATTAGCCTAATACTTAACTTACTTTAAGCTTCTTATGAAAATTTTACGTTTTAAATTATACTTCATTTTTTGTGCACTTACCTTATCGTCAATCGGTTTTGCACAAATTACACCAATGCAGTATCATAGAGATAGTATTGCAAATAGAATAAAAGATATACAAGCAATTCATACCCCAGAAGGAATAAATGAATTGGTAGAAGTTGAAGTAAATGGATCAAAACAATGGTTGTCTCTTAGAGGATTAAACAAATCTAATCCAATACTACTAGTGGTGCATGGAGGCCCTGGCAGTCCTTTGATGGGTATGTCTTGGACTTATCAAAAGCCATGGGAGGACTTTTTTACAGTAGTTAATTGGGACCAGAGAGGAGTTGGAAAAAATTTCTCAGTTAATGACACAAGTAAAATAAAATCAACAATGACTGAAGAGCAGCATATTGAGGATGCATTGGTTGTTGTTCAATATTTATTAAAGAAAATGAACCATAAAAAAATGTTCATTCTAGGTTACTCATGGGGAACCAAATTTACACCAGCGGTTGTAAATAAAAATCCGGATTTATTTTACGCATGGATTGGAGTGGGTGTTGTAAGTCCCAATTCCAATGCAGAAAAAGCGATCTACAATACACTGCTAGAATTAGCAAACGAAAAAAAAGACAAAGAAGCTTTAAGGGAGTTGAATGAAATTGCTCCATATCCTGACCCCGAAAAATTTAGTATGAAAAAAACTCTAATTGTAAGAAAATGGGCAAGGAAATATAATGGCGGCTGGTATGGCAAAGAAAATTTTGATCTTTTGTTTTCACTTCATGAATGGAGTCCAGAATATTCGAAAAAAGAAGCCGATTTTGTATTAGATGCTACTTCTTGGGCAAGCCCACTCATCATTCGATCTTTTTCGAACCGACCCAATTTAAGATTTAGAATACCTGTCTTCTATTTAATGGGAAAAAACGATCTACACACTCCTTTTCAAAATGCCTTTGATCATTTTG
Source organism: uncultured Hydrotalea sp. (assembly GCA_964616465.1). Taxonomy (GTDB): domain Bacteria; phylum Bacteroidota; class Bacteroidia; order Chitinophagales; family Chitinophagaceae; genus JAFLBI01. The sequence goes on from CAZTTO010000009.1 coordinate 107,395, forward strand.
AAAAAATTGATGCTCCCATGAAAAAGTTTATAACTTTTGAGAGAAGTGCACACCTGCCTATGTTAGAGGAGCCTGGAAAATTTTTATTGTCGCTTGTGCAGGATGTATTACCACTTTCGAAACAATAATTAAAAAGCCGTGGGCAAATTGCTCCACGGCTTCATTTTTATAAAACTTTACTATTAATCTTTCTTTTGCTCAAATAGCTTTTCTTTCTTTACTACTTTAACTTTATCACCTTCTTTTAAAGTTTTACTTACCACATTATATGGACCAACTATAACCTCGTCGCCAACTTTTAATCCTGTTAGTATCTCAATATGATTTAAATCTTGAATGTCTGTTTTAACCTTAGACTTCTTTACGGTTCCATCTGTTTGCAACACAAATACTACTTCTTCTATATCATCTGATGAAGATTTATCTGCATTCTCAGTTGTTGGCTTTTCATTCTTTTCACCTTCCCCTTTATCTGAAGAACTACTTTCCTTTTTAGAATCTCTAGTAGTTACAGCATTCAATGCTACTGCAATAACATCCCGTTTCGTTTTGGTTTGAATATCTGCGCTAGCTGTCATACCTGGTCGGAAAGGAAAACGATTTTTACTGCTAATTAAATCCTTATAGCTTTCTGGCATTAATCGAATGTGTACTTTATAGTTTGTTACCTCATTTGAGCTTGCAACACCAGTTGCAGAATTAAGTTGAGGATTAGCAATTTTATATACTACACCTTTAAATTTTCTATTATTATATGCATCTACTTCAACCAATGCAGTATCACCAATTTTTACTTTAGTGATATCATTTTCACCTACATCTACGCGTACTTCAAAACTACTCATATCGGCAATTCGCATCATTTCAGTACCAGCCATTTGAGCAGTACCAACTACGCGCTCACCTTTTTTAACTGCTAATAAGCTCACTACCCCATTCATAGGAGCTACAATTGTTGTTCTACTAACATCTTTGTTAGCTCTATTCAATTGTGCTTCGGCACTTTTAACTGCAGCCTTTAAACCGTTAATACCCTCTATAGCAGCATTTAAATTAGCTTGAGCCGACTTATATGCTTGTTCAGCCTGTTCGTACTCAAGTTTTGAAATAACTTTTTCGTCATATAATTTTTTCTGTCTATTATAGTTAGCTTCAGCTTGAGCTAGATTGGCTCTTAAAGCTCCAAGTTGAGCAACTGAGTTTGAAACCTGTGCTTGCTGTTGACTAACAATTGCTGATGCTTGATCCTTTTGAGTACTCAAGATGTCCGCATATATGCGTGCTAGTACTTGTCCACGGCTAACACTATCACCTTCATTTACAGTAAGCTCCACAATCTCACCACTTATATCTGGACTTACTTTTACTTCAACCTCTGGATAAACTTTACCGCTTGCATTTACGGTTTCAATAATAGTTCTTGTTACTACCTTTTCTGTTGTTACCTCAATACCCTCTTCTTTACCTATAACGCCCCCCTTTTTTAGTCCAACTAAAACTAGTAATACTGCAACTAATGCAACTATGACCCAAATAATTTTTTTACTCATAAAACAATTGTGTGTGGTTTATAATTTTAATCCTTGTCCTTTATAAAATTCAAGCAACTTTAGTCTAAAAACATAATCAAATTGATTATTCAGCTTTTCTAGCTTAACACGTAATAGATTATTCTGATTTGTTATTAGGTCTAATGTATTGCTAAATCCAGCTTCATATCTTTTAACAGCCATTTCATATACCTTTTCTGAAGCTTTTTCAGATTGAATACTGCTATTATAGCGTTGCAATGCATTAATTGCATTTTGATATGCTTGATAAATATTTTGTTGTAACAATAGGTTAGCCTGTAATATATTAGTTTCAGCTTGTTCTACTTGTAATTTAGCTCTTTGCAAATTTAACTTTGCAGAGCCGTTATTGAATATGGGAATTTGCAACTGAAACCCCACATTTTGTCTGAAGTTTTGCTCTAACTGCCGACCCCATCCTTCCCAGATTTCACCAAAATTTTTTCTACTCTGTTGTACCTGAAAAGTAGGCTGTTGAACGAAATAAGGCGTACCACCTACATTTACAAATGCAGGTGTGGTAGCAGTTCCGGTAGGAATTACACCCGATACTTTTTTACTTGGAGATGCAAAGTTTGTAGCAAGCCCCCCAAATGCTGTAATTGTTGGGTAAAATGAACTCTTAGCAACTTTTACACCAAGCTTTTGAGCATCAAGTCTAAGTTCATTCACTTTTTGTGCTGGCTGATTTGATAAAGCCAATTTATATAAATAAGCAGGATCTAATTCGGCCAATGGCTCAACAGGAATTTGATCAATAGGCGGTGTACTTGGAACAAAGGACATTGCCATATCAATATTTAAGAGTGCTTTTAGTTGAATAACGCTTTGCTCGTAATTTGTGGAAGCTGTAACAACATTTGCACTATCTCTGGCCAACTGCGCTTCAATTTCTGCAGCATTCACTTCGGGTAAGTTACCAGCTGCTACACGCTGACGAGTTAAAGCAAGCTGAGTTTTAGTTTGATTCATTTGAACCTGAGCAATTTCAATTTGCTGCTTGCTTGCAAGCACATTTAAGTAAAAGGTTGCAACATTTAAAGCAATATCATTTTCTACTCTTTTGATATCTTCTCTTGCTGCTTTCTCATTGATTTGTGCCTGAGAAAGCTCATACTTTAATCTTCCCCAGTTAAAAACCTGAATGCCTACGTTTGCTCCTATTCCTTGAAACGTTAACTGCGTGGTAGTAAACAAGTTGGTTGTAGGATCAATAGATCTACCCCATTGAGTTCCTAAACTGGTATTAGCACTGGCATTTGGCAATTGAGCCCATTTTGCCGCTTGGGTTTGTACTCCCGCAAGTCTAGCTTGAATATCTGCCTGCTTTACAGAAATATTATTTTGGATAGCATAGCTTACACAACGCTGCAAGTCCCATTTCTCCTGCCCAAATAGACCGAGTACAGCCAAATTAGTAGTAAATAAGAATAAAAACTTTTTCATTTAACAAATGTAACCAGACTTTACTGACCCATACATGAAAATAGACAGACGGACTAAAATGCCCTTTTTTGTACAAATTGAATTATGAAAGGTCTTGAACGGCTAAAAATGCACTATTTAGATCATTTATTAAATAGGTGGGGTCTTCCATACCCACATACAAACGAACCATTCTATATTGCTTATTTAAAGGATTAAATTCATGCTTTTCAATTCCTGCACACTTGGGCATTACCAGCGATTCATATCCTCCCCAGCTTACCGCCAACAAAAAAGACTTTAAAGAGTTAATGAAGAATTCAATTTTGTCTATTTGATTCAATTTCAATGTAAAACTAAATAATCCACCAGCCTCCTTCATTTGAGCTTTTGCTATACTGTATTGAGCAAACGATGGATCTAGAGGGTAGAATACCTCTTCAACTAAAGGATGTTCTTTAAGGAACTCCATCACTTTCTGTGCCGACTTCGAACTTCTCTCGAGTCTTGTCTCTAATGTCCGTATACCACGTAGTAGTAACCATGCGTTAAATGGCTGAATCCCTGATCCAACACACATATACTCACTCCTAAACATGGGTTCAATTAGTGCAGAAGAACCAGCAATAACGCCTGCAACAACATCGCTGTGCCCACTTATGTACTTTGTAGCAGACTGAATTGATAAGTCTATTCCAAGTGAGATAGGTTGTTGATAAATAGGTGTACAATAGCTGTTATCACAAATAGTAATAATGCCCTTTGATTTCGCAAATCTTGCAACCGCTGATAAATCCTGAATTGCAAAATCCCAACTATTTGGTGATTCTAAATATATGAGAGTTGTATTAGGTTTACTCGCAGCTTCAAAATTTGCAATATCTCTTCCATCCACATAAGTACAAGTAATACCCCATTTTGGAAGTATTTGATCAAATAAATGTCGGGCCCACGAATAAGGTTCCTTGACTGAAATAATATGATCCCCAGATTTTACTTGAGAAACAACCGACAAAAAAATAGCAGCAGCGCCACTATTTACTACCAATGCATCTTCAGCACCATCTAATGCAGCTAGCTTTTTACATAATATATCAACTGTTGGATTCTTACCCCTGCTATATAAAAAAGTACTATACTCATCCTTAAATGCACTTCGAATGGATGCTACACTTGAAAATGCAAAATTTGAAGTTTGTATAACAGGTGGAGCAACACTTCTAAAGTAATTGTCCCGGTCTTCGCCAAGTGAAAATAATATGTGCGATAAATCATCCATCTATGCAGTCTTAAATTTTTTAGAGATAAAGAAAATGACCATAAAAACCCCCAATACTATTAATCCAGTAAGCGCCGTACTCAAATCTTGCAATGCAATACTTATTCCTACAAAAGCATAGTTAGCAATAAAAAATAATGGTATCCAAGGATACAGTTTCATCTTAAAAATACCAGTTCCATCAAGGTGTTTTGTTTCTCTTCGCAATTTAAAAATTGCTGCACTACTTGCAATCATTCCAAAACAATCTAAAAAGATGGTGAAATTGAGAATTTTTTCAAAGGTTTGAGCAAAAAATAAAATTACAATACAAACAGCAGCAAATACCGTTAATGAAACAACTAGCACTTGATTTTTAGGGTCTGACTTAGAGAAAATTTTCGGGAGCGCCCCCTCTTCACTCATAGCATACATCACACGTGGATTAGAAAGTAGCAACGCATTGACGTATGCTAACACACCAAAAAATAAGAAAAAAGAAAAGATGTCAGCAGCTTGCGTACCCATGATTCTTTCAATAACCACATATGCAATTTCACGCTCACCTTTCATTTGCTCAAAACCAACTACATAGTAGTAGCTAAGATTTGCTAATAAATAGAGCGTAATAATTATTCCTATTCCAATGAAAATTCCTTTTGGAATATTTTTTTGAGGTTGGTCTACTTCTTTTCCGAAATTGATGGTTTGTTGATACCCACCGTATGTAAATGACACTGCAATTAAACTCAATCCTAAACTCTGAATCCAACTTATTTGAGGACCTGCGCTATCAACAATGGCTTCAACAGGAACGGCATGTTTCTCTGGAAAGAATAATGCACCAATAATAATAACCACCATTGCAATTTTAATGAGCATAAGTACATTCTGGGTGGCAGAGCTCATTTTCAAACCTTTTAAGTTGATGAAATAAAAAACTCCAATTGCAATACAACTAATGAGTGCTTTATGAATATCTGTCCAAGCATATTCTGGAAAAAGCTTAGTGATATATCCTGCTCCAATTAAAGCAACTCCACTTAATGAAGCCGCGTTACTGATAAGTATGATACAATTAATTGCAAACGCTATACTCGGATGGTAAGCATAACTAAATACTTTATAATAACCTCCAGTAACTGGATACCTACTTCCAATTTCAGCATAAGTCAAAGCACCACATAATGCAACCAAACCGCCAATAACCCATGCACTAAAATAAACTGTTGGATCAACCGCATCTTTTGCACTGGTTGCAGCTGTTCTAAAAATTCCCATCCCAATCACAAGCCCAACCACAATCATTATAAATGAAAACAATCCTAACTTCTGCTGCTGTTGCATGATAATGTTTCTATTTGGTCGGGAAATTAACAATTGTTAAAGAAGTGTGAGAAAGAAAATTTGGAAAGCGCAATACACTAGTCCATTTTTGTACTGCATTTGGTTTCAGACTAGACAAGATTTAGTGTGAATTAAAAGGGAAACAGGTGTAATTCCTGTGCTATCCCCGTAGCTGTAAATTGTTGCCTCAAGCAATTTTATAACAAAAAACCACTGTTCAACAGAAGAATGGGAAGGTGTTATGAAAGACAATAAGCCAGAAGACCTGCCAACTGCATATTCATTCACGGCTTTCGGGTGAAAGGCATGGGATGTTACCTGTCGCTGCAGAGACAAGCTACGTCCGTTCTTTTTATGATTCGAAAGCTCATTGTTCATCAAAAAAAACTAAACAATGAGCAAAAAAACAATGCTCGCTTTGGGTATAGTTCTACTTCAGACTACCCAAGCACAAAAAACTGACACAACCACTACACAATTTCTTAAAGATGTGGTTGTCACTGCTAACAAATTTTCTCAGAAACAAAACACAACTGGAAAAGTAATTTCTGTTATTGATCAATCCACCATTGAGAAAAGTGGAGGAAGAACACTTGCTCAACTGCTCAATGACCAGGCAGGTATTACAATCAACGGGGCACTCAATAATGCTGGAACCAACCAAACCATTTTTATGAGAGGAGCTTCCGCGGGAAGAACACTGATTCTTATTGATGGTATTCCTGCTTACGATCCTTCATTAATTAACAATGAGTTTGATTTAAATCTTTTATCTCTTTCTGATATCGAAAGAATTGAAGTCTGTAGAGGTGCGCAAAGTACTTTATATGGAAGTGATGCTGCTGGTGGTGTAATTAATATAATTACAACCCCTCAGGCAAAAGGAAAATTACTGCAAATGAAGACCACACTTACTGGTGGCAATCTAGGAACCTTTAGAGGTAGTACACAATTGTTTGGCAACAATGATAAATGGAGCTATGTAGTAAAATATTCTAGAAACCAAACAAATGGATTTTCTGCTGCCTTTGATAGTACTTCTAAAAACGATTTTGAAAGAGACGGCTTTATTGGCAATGTTTTTAGCGGTTCTGCTACTTATCGTTTTTCAAATGCATTTAGTATTAGAACTTTCGCTCAACACAATGAGTATAGAACAGATATAGATGCAGGTGTTTTTTCTGATGAAAGAGATTTCACTCTAAAAAGTAAAAACAGACTAGCAGGATTTTCTTTGAACTATCAATTAGATAAAACTCAGCTCACATTCAACTACCAATACAATGATATCAAAAGAAACTTTCTAAACGATAGTTTGCATAGACCCGGTTTTACAAGATTTAGTACTGACGATTATGACGGCATTGCTCGCTTTGTAGAATTATATGGAAGCTTTCAACTAGCAAAAGGAGTTCGTCTATTACAAGGTGCCGACTTCCGACATAGCAGTATGAATAGCCGCTTCTTTTCTGTAAGTTCTTTTGGCCCTTTTTCAAGCCAATTCAAGGACACATCGTTAAGTCAGGCTTCAGCTTATGCATCAATTTTTTTAAATGACGCAAAAGAGAACTTATTTTTAGAATTAGGAGGAAGATTGAATGTACATAGCAGATATGGCGATAATACAACATTCACTATTAATCCTTCTGCAAGATTATCAGATAAGTGGAGGGTTTTTGGAAGTATAGCAAGTGCATTCAAAGCGCCTTCACTTTTTCAACTGTATTCTTCAAACGGTAATAGAAACTTGTTACCCGAGACTTCTGTAACCTATGAGGTTGGAACACAATACTCATCAAAAAACTTTAATCAAAGATTTGTTTATTTCAACAGAAGAGTTGAAAATGGAATTGACTTCAACTTTATTACTTTCAGATATTTCAACTTCTTAGAACAAACTGTTCAAGGGCTAGAATGGGAAGGTAAATGGCAGCCTACTAAAGGGCTTCAAATTGAGGGTAACTATACTTATTTACATGCTAGAGAAACAACACAGAGCAGAACTACGTTTAAAGACACAACCTATAGCCACGTATTGAGACGACCAGCCCATCATGTAAACCTTCAGATTTCTTATACAAAAGACGAACGTTGGCATGCTTCTCTAAATGCTAAATATGTAAGTAGTCGCTTTGATGTTGGCGGCTTTAGAAGGGATGATGTACAATTAGATGGTTACTTTTTATTAAATGCATATGGAGAGTATGTATTCAATCCTAAGTTAAAATGGTTCGCAGACATACAAAATTTACTTCAAACAGAGTTTTTTGACATCAGAGGGTTTAACAGTCAACCAAGACTTATACAGACAGGAATAAGAATTCAGCTATAATTTTTCAACCGCAACTACTTAATGAACTTAAGTAGTTGCATTATTTTCATCTATGCAGCAGTTACATGAAGCCTTAATTGAAAAAGTAAATCAAAAAACAAAACCCATTGGCTCATTAGGTAAATTGGAAGAACTTGCCATACAAATTGGATTGGTTCAGCAAACTCTTTCTCCTACAATTATAAATCCTACAATTGTTGTATTTGCTGGGGATCATGGAATAGCTTCTACTGGCTTAGTTAATCCATTTCCTCAAGAAGTTACAGCACAAATGGTTTACAATTTCGTAAATGGTGGGGCTGCAATTAATGTATTTGCAAAACTTCATGCTGTAGACTTATCAATTGTTAACGCAGGTGTTGCCGCAGAATTTCCTGGTGACTTACCTATTATTCACGCTTCTATTGCAAAAGGAACAAAAAACTATTTGACAGATTTTGCTATGAGCGAAACACAAGCCAATCAAGCAATTGAAACAGGTAAATCAATTGTTCAAGATATTTATAAATCGGGATGTAATACAATTGGCTTTGGTGAGATGGGTATTGGAAATAGTTCTTCGGCTGCACTCATTATGTCAAATTTGTTACAAATCCCTTTAGAAAAATGTGTGGGGGCAGGAACTGGTGCAAACATTGAGCAAAAATTAAATACGCTAAAACAGGTTTCTAATTTTCATGAACTAGAAATAAACAAATATACTCCTGTAGATTTATTGCAGCGAGTTGGTGGATTTGAAATAGCTATGATGATGGGAGCGTTTTTAGAAGCCTATTCGAATGACATGCTCATTTTAGTGGATGGTTTTATAGCAACAGCTGCATTTTTATTAGCGTACAAAACAAACAGCCAAATAGTTAGTAATGCAGTTTTTGCTCATTGTAGTCATGAAAAGGGACATACAACCATGCTTAACTACTTACATGTGAAACCTATCCTTCAGTTAGACATGAGATTGGGTGAAGGAACAGGAGCTGCTTTGGCAATTCCCATAATTAAATCGGCCTGTGCTATGATCAATGAAATAGCTAGCTTTGAGACTGCTGGTATCTCTTCTTAAAATTATTATATGGGAACAATTATTCATGCTGGGTTGCAATTAATTCCTTTACAAACTGTTGATCCAGAATATTCTTTAGTAAATAAAGCCATTGATGTAATTAAAGCAAGTGGATTAAGTTTTAAAGTAACGCCTTTTGAAACAGTTGTAGCTGGTAGTTTTGAACAAATACAATCATTACTGTCTTCACTTGAACAATTAACAAAACAACAAAGCATTATTGAATGGATTATACAAGTAAGACTACATGGCAAGCTTAACACAGATTTATCATTAAGTCTAGAAGTATAATGCGACATCAGATACATTTATTTTTTACTGCTTTGATGTTTTTTACTAGGATACCTATTCCTAAAATTCCTTATCACCCTGATATGTTGCAAGAAAGTGCCCGCTATTTTACATGGGTAGGCATTTTGGTTGGAAGTATCGCCGGATTGACATTCTATTTATCAAGCTTACTTTTTTCAATTGAACTGAGTATACTAATTTCTATGCTTAGTTCTATTTGGGTAACTGGTGCATTTCATGAAGACGGCCTCGCCGACTGTTTTGATGCTTTTGGTGGCGGATGGAAAAAAGAGCAAATCCTCACCATCATGAAGGATAGTAGATTAGGCACCTATGGTGTAATTGGACTTATAGCTAGCTTGTCATTAAAATTTTTACTACTCAGAGAACTAGTGCATATTCTTTCCTTATACTTACTTCCTCTTACCCTTATCACGGCACATAGCATTTCCAGAGGAATGGCCATTGTTATGATGCAAACACTGCCCTATGTACAAGATATAGATAGCAGTAAAAGCAAACCTTTGGCAAACAGACAGCTCACTCTATTAGAATTAATAATTGCGAGCATAGGCATTATACTACCATTATCGGTATTGATACTAAAATCAAATCAACAATTCGAGCTCACTTTAGTAGTTATACCAGTTTTTATTGGTGCTCTATTATTAGGAAAGTATTGGAAAAAATGGATTGGCGGCTATACTGGTGATTGCCTTGGGGCAACACAACAAATAACTGAACTAATTTTTTACTTCACCGTTTTATTGATATGGAAATTCATTTAATCAGGCATACAACCCCTCTGGTAGAAAAAGGGATTTGCTATGGACAAACCGACTTAGATGTAACTAATAGCTTCCATGAAGAAGCCCAAAATATTTTTCAGCAAATTGGGCATTTCAACTACCATAGCATTATTTCATCACCTCTACAAAGATGCGCCAAGCTGGCTAAGCAGTTGTTTCCAGAAAAAAATATAATATTCGAAAAATCAATCATGGAAATTAATTGTGGTAGTTGGGAAATGCAGCATTGGGATGAAATTCCAAAGTCTGAATTAGACCCTTGGATGACCGATTTTGTAAACACACGCATTCCAAATGGTGAAAGCTATGTAGACATTTATGATCGTGTAACCCAATACTTTCAATCATTGCAGCCTTTGCCTCAACCAATTGCATTGGTTACACATGGTGGCGTAATAAGAAGTATTTTGTCACATATTACTGAAACACCATTAGAAAAATCTTTTGAAGCATTCACTATACGTTATGGTTGTGTTGTGCAACTTACATTAGAAGATAACAAATGGAATTACAACACCTTGCATAATCCTCAATTCGAAAAAGAGCAACATCACCCTTCTAAATAATTTTATTGGTCAGCTTGCTTGTAATATCTTTATGATATGTCATTCAGCATTGATCAACTTCTAACAGTCACTTTTACATTATTTGCAGTTATAGACATTGTAGGTTCTATACCACTATTGATTTCATTAAAGGACAAAATGGGCTCCATCAGAGAGTTGCAAGCCACATTAATTTCAGGTGGACTAATGATTTTATTCCTCTTCATGGGTAAGCCAATTTTAAATGTGCTAGGTGTGGATGTACGTTCATTTGCTGTTGGTGGTTCAATTGTAATTTTTCTGCTTGGATTAGAAATGGTACTAGGTCATGAAATATTTAAAGGTGATAAAGATGCAAAAGCTGGAACTGTTGTTCCTATTGCCTTTCCTATTATTGCGGGAAGTGGAACACTAACGACTATTATGTCGCTCAAAGCCAACTTTGAAGAAACGTATATTTTAAGTGGCATACTGGTTAACCTTCTAATTGTTTATATAGTTCTGAAATCTTTAAAGTGGATTGAAAAAGTTTTGGGTAAATCAGGCTTAGTTGCAGTTAGAAAGTTCTTTGGGGTTATTTTATTGGCCATTGCAGTAAAAATATTTGGAAGCAATATTGCAGCATTTGGAAAATAAATTTTCATATGATTTCCCTTTACTAATTAACCAATGTTTCTATTGGTTAAAAGAAAATCTAGAGTGGATTTTCTGGATAGGTGCAGTTTTCTTGTTATTTTTTATGCCCTTCCAAGATGAACTCCCCTCTCTGTGTGTTTATCATGCTTTAGGCTGGGAGAATTGCTTTGGCTGTGGAATAGGCAGATCTATACATTATTGTTTGAACGGTCAATGGCAAGAGTCTTGGAATATGCATGTTTTCGGAATTCCTGCAACATGTATTATATTTATAAGAATTATTCAAATCAGACCACGAAAATCAAAACTTCATGCAACAACCTAATTTAATCATGCTTGTTCCAGGAATGGAAGGCGAAGAGCTTGTTTACCTTCAGTCGGTTACATCTCATTTAAATCCTGACCAACTCCAGATGTTCGCGTCTTTATATAATGGTAAAAGAAAAAACAGTGACACCATATTAATTGGTTGTTTAATAGGCTTTGTTGCACTTGGTGGAATACAAAGATTTCTGTTAAACCAAATTGGAATGGGTTTACTTTACTTATTTACAGCGGGTCTATGTCTGATTGGAACCATAGTTGACACCATCAATTACAAAAAACTCACTTTTCAGTATAATCAAAAAATGGCTCAAGAAAGTTTAGCATTGATTGGTGTGTACAGATAAATTCTAGGCCTAAGCAACTATTTTTGCGCCCTGGCCTCGTAGTACAATGGATAGTATAAGAGTTTCCGGAGCTCCAGATCTAGGTTCGATTCCTAGCGAGGCTACCCAGTAAGACTTACGGTTCCTTTTTATCAAGGAACCTTTTTTATTTTCCTCTAAAACCTTTGCTGCAGCTGTGATTGCGGTGAATATACTATTAATACGAGGAGTTCGAACTCTGTCTTTTTCCTTATTATACAATATTCCTTCTGGATAAATAAGGTACTGTAGCTTTTGCTTGCCGTCATAATTACTGGAAAGCCATATCTGGCGTAGGTTTCGGGCCAATTGTAAGCCCTTTTTTATAGCCTTTTCAAAGTTCGAACTATTAAAGTCACCATTATCCATTTCCTGCGTAAGTTGAAGCACTTCTTCTTGTAGCTTTTTATTATACTTTTCAAAAAGAATTTTATCAATTTCACCATTTACAAAACGCCATTCTAGTTTCTCCAAACTTTGTTTTGCTTCAGTAATTTTACACTTCAACGCAGCCTGCTGCTTTAATTTAGCTTCAAGTTTTATCTCAAGCTGTTCCATCATAATACTTGAGAGAGTTTCCTCTAAAGCAGCTCTAATTTCGTGTTTTGAAATCTCTTTCTCAAAAAGGCTGTTTAAATGATCTGCTCTTACATTCACGCTTACCCCTTTATCTCTTGCCTTATAGTAATAAAAGCCCTTTTGAAAGTAGCCTGTGAAAGGTGATAGTGTTGTTTCATCCTTAGCGAAGGATTTAAGCGGCAAGGGTTCAATCTTATACTTCTTAGCGATTCCTTTGTGATGATTTTGGGATAGTATTGTATTAGCTTTTTTGAATAATTCTATAGTTACTAATGGTGGGTGTTTTCCCAGGTGTAATTCGCCTGGAATAAGTGAGTGAGTTATTAACCCGCAATAGAAAGGATTGGAAATAATTCTTGCAAAACTCTTATATTCTATATTTGAGCCCATTTTTTTAAGTTTTTCAACAATTTCCACATTGCTCATTTTATCTTCTGCTTTCCATCTAAATGCAAGTTTCAGTAATTCGCCATCCCTGTTAATGGTATATATATGTTCTCTTGCTTTATGTTTAGGTCTGGTGTTTTTGTAGCCAAATGGTGCAGCAGCAACCCAATATCCTTGCCTAAGGTTCTCAATCATTCCCTTGATAGTTTTATCCTTCCTCAGTTCATTATCATAGTTACCAAACAAGTAAAATATATTTTGTTGCAATTTACCAGATGGTGTTGTTACATCAATTTCTTGATAAACAGACAACACTTTTACACCAAGACTCTCTAAAGTTCGGGTTAAGTTACCTGCGTTTTCACTTCGGGAGAAACGCTCATAGGAGTACACCAATATTGCAGAAATACTCTTATCCTTCTTCACATAGCTAATCATCTTAGCAAACTCTCTGCGTTCATCATTTTTTGCAGATTCATAAGTACCTCCAAAAATGGTTTTGATCTCCAATCCACGTTTTTCAGCAAACTCAATACAGGATTTACGCTGAGAATCGAGACTCGTGTTGAATACAGCTTGTTCATAGCTCGATACTCTTGTATATACCACGATGTTATTACCTTTTCGCCAAGTAATTTTTTTAGGACTTTTAGCAAAGCGGTTGAGATCTTCGACAACTTTTTTTCGTGTCATATTATTCTTTTTGAATATCCTGCAATAGAATGGTACAAATGATTTCAGCTAGTGCTGTAAGGTCTTCTAGCTCTTGGTCTGTGAGGTTTGGAGATTCTTGATCTTTGCATGGGGAAGAAAATTTTTGATGAAACATGATCAGCAGTTGAAATACCGCCCTTTTTGGGAAGAGTATTTGCTGTGATTATTACTTGCCGGTTCTGCCGGATAATATTTGTTTTTTGATTTTTTTAAAACTAATAGAGCTGGAGTCTCTCGTAGATAGTGTGATTTCTTCATACTGCCCTAAACCAATTGCTTTCCTAAGTTTTTTTGCCTGCTCACCGCCAAAGGTTTGAATCGTTTTACTGTCAATACGTTCAATTTGTCCATCAGATAGTTTTACGGTCAACTCATGGACATTCTTTTCTTTCAAAGCTAACAACACCCTTTTCTCATTTTCTGACAAAAAGCCCGGAATGTTTATCATTTTTAAGTCATCAGACTGTATAAACTCAATTAAGAAGAAGGAGACAGATAATTCAATATGAGGCGCTGTTATATCATATACTTGCTCACCCAAACAATTCAACTCGGTACCTCTTTTTTCAATTACTCGACCACCAGGAAAAATAAGTAACACTCCATCCTTGTTATTTTCAATACACCAAATGATTAGTTCAGTCAGAAAATTGATTTCAAATTTGAGGCTGTAGAGCAGTAAGCTATCCTTGAGCATGTGGTCTATTCTTAGCATCAATTCTTTATCTTCCTGCGTTAGTGTTCCTGCTAATTCAATTCTTTTGAGCCTATCGTAATGATATTTCAGCTTCTTTTTAGGTAGTTCTTCAAAGTATGCGTCTTTAAATAGTCGGTCGCACAAAAGAGACGTATCCTTAATACTATAACCTAAAGCCCTTAGATGATCTAGTATTCTAAGCCAGATAACCTGAGCGAAACTGATTTGTACGTTCCATGTCCCTTTCTGGATGAAAGGCATCAAACCATTTCTGCGCCAATATGGAAATGAATTTGCCATAGGGCGGCCATTGAGATCTATCAAATCCTCAACTGGAAAAATTGGATAAAACATATATCGCCGGAATTCAGCAATTGAAATTTTTTCATTATCCAGCATATTTTCACTTACCATAGTTCAAAAGTATGTAATTTATTCTAACTTTACAAAACAAACTTTGTAATATGCTTCATAAAAGATTTTCTAACAGAAAATATCCTCGAAAAAACTGCCCGCAGTGTTCAAAGAGTTTTATTCCTACAGATCGAAGGCAGATTTACTGTTGTGCTCAATGCCGCATTGACTTTAACAACGATAAAAGACTTACGCAAGATGCCAGTGCATTATATTTTAAAAAAGCATTGATCCATAATCAGCGATGTCTAAAAAAAGCTTACGAAGTACTAATTCGAGAAAAAGAAGATCAAATCAATATTGATTTTTTAAGATATGATGGTTTTGAACCAGGTATATACAGCCAACGACATTTAAATGGAACTCTTGGCACAACTATTCTTTGGAGTCTCGATTACGGAATAGAGGGAATTGATAAAAATAATTCAATAGTGAAAATCAAAAAAAGATAATATGGAAGTCATTCGCCCACTTACCATTGAAGAGCTGCTATTTCCAACAATTCAGAAAGTTAATGTTACTCCCAGCTCACCAATTTCTTTGCCTTTAAAATCCACTTATGTCGATATTGCAAGCTCTATTGATGAACCCATCAATTTTGCTTCATCTCTACATCAAAAACCGGACATCCAAATTGTTGCAGCAAATTTTTTAAAGAAAAATAAAATTCCCTTTATCATAGGAGGAATATTACTTGGTGCTGCAATCTTAATTACAATTGATTACTTGAATAAAAAGAAAAAAGAAAATAATTAATTGCTTCGACACTAATTATCAAAAACGAGTTTTTCGTCGACTTTTTGCATCATTACTTATCAATACAAATCATTACATATTTAAATGAATATTATTAGCATTATACAAATTTTTGAGAATCAAATTAGTTGTTCGACATTATCACAATCAAAGAATAATATAAGTGTTAATTGCTAGACTAGCAATTAATTATACTTACAGTTAACTTAGCAATGAAGCAAACGAATAAGCATGTGTTGAGGTCTGCATTGACTTATAACTTTAAGCAGATCCTCAAATTTAATCGTCAACAAGCGGTTATTGTGTCACAAGTCTTGCGAAAGATAAAACAGGTGTAGGTGGTAAGCTCCCCCAAAAACAGTACGGTTTAAAAGTAGACAAAAGTCAATACATTTAAACTGTCAAATATGAGAAAGAGTAAATTTAGCCACACGCAGATTGCTAGCATTTTAAAGGAGTTTTAGCAAGGAAAATCTGCACAAGAGATTCAACGAGAGTATGGAGTAAGTAAAGCTACCTTTTACAAATGGCGGGAACGCTATGGTGGTATAGAAGCAAGTGAACTTAAGCGAGTAAAAGAGTTGGAGGAAGAAAACGCACGTTTAAAGCGTATGTATGCCAACTTAGCTATGGAGTTAGATGTTGCTAAATACATCATTGAAAAAAAGCTTTAAAGCCTTGCGATAAACGAGCAATTGTGGATCAATTGCGTGAGGATCGGCCAAAAGACATCGGCAAGGCGTGTCGAGTATTAAAAATTAGTAGGAGCAGTCTTCATTATAGATCTGTAAAAGATGACCAGTCGTTAATTAGTCAACTGGAGCAGCTTGCTGTTGATCATCCTATTGAAGGCTTTTGGAAGTATTATTATCGTTTAAGAAACAGAGGTGAGCATGTTAATCATAAGCGACTACACAGGATTTATAAAGAGCTAAAACTTACAATTAGACGCAAGGTTAAAAAGCGTCTACCTGCAAGAGTAAAAGAAGCTCTAGAAGTGCCTACGTCGTTCACTCACACATGGAGCATTGATTTTATGACAGACGTTCTGAGTAATGGTACAAAGTTTAGATCCTTTAACGTAATAGATGATTTTAACAGGGAAGTATTGTTTATTGAAGTTGATTATTCGTTAAAAAGCAGTAGAGTAATATGGGTGCTATGTCATCTTATTAATAGATATGGGAAGCCTCATAAAATTAGGATGGATAATGGGCCTGAGTTTATTTCAAAACTTACAAAAGTGGCTGTTGAGCGTTGGCTGTCCTTTCATTTCATTCGCTTTAAAAGTCCAATTCTAAAAGTTGTCCATTCTTCTTTAGCCAGTTCTTTGCTTTTTCGTAGTTAGGTACTTGAATAGAAAGAATGTTCCAAAATCTTGGTGTGTGGTTGTTCTCTATCAAGTGAACCAGTTCGTGGGCTACTAAATATTCCAGTACATACATTGGTGCTTTAATTATTCGCCAATTGAAAATGATGTTGTTGGCCGGTGTGCAGGAACCCCATCTGTATTTCATTTCTGAGGTTTTGAACTGATTGTAATGCACACCCAAACTCTTGGCATATTTGGTAGCTAAGGGTTCAATCTTAATCAAAGCTTGTTTCAAATACCATTTCTTAAATAGTTCATTTGCCTTGGGCTGATTAACTTTTGAAATTTTGAAGCGTTGGTCAAACTCAATACCGTCAAATTCTTCATCTACTACAAGCAACTGATAGTTTTTCCCTAAGTACATCAAGGTTTCTCCACTTACAAACTCTTTGCTTTCCGAAACCAAAGGATATTTCTGTGCGTGGTTCAGCTTCTCTTTTATCCATTGCCTTTTGGACTGAACTATTTTATCAATCTTCTCAGGTGTAAGGTAATGCGGAGCACGGACTATAATACTCCTGTCCCTTTCAACCGATATGTTGAGGGTTTTGCGATTGGAATATTTTATCTGATACTCTATTACCATTATTCGTTCACTATTTTGAAATGATTGGTTTTGGCTAATTCCATTATTCTCGAAATGATTTCATTTCGTTTGATGATGATATTTGGCAAATCTTTGAACTCAGGCGATAAAAGCAATTTCTGTAATTCAGCTTTCAATTTCAATTGGGCTGGTGTACTGTCCCAAAAGCCTGTGAGTTTTATTTCGGTGGCTACCAAGTTGAAAATGTGCTGTGTAAGGTTCACATTGCGAGCAATTTCATCTTCGGTCAAATCCCTATTGTCGAATAGTTCGGCTTTGAAGATTCGGAAGAACGGCATTTGTTTTTTGCGGTCTAAACCATAGGTTTCTTCTTTTTCCCTGTTTCTGATTTTCTCCCGAAGTTTTTCCAACTCTTCATAAATCAGTTTCCAGTTGCCTTTGAAGTTTTGCAGAATTTCTTCCAATGCCTTGGCGAATGAAGCGAACAACTCCGGGTCTTCGTCAATGTTCAGGTCAATGAAGTGGCGAATGGCGTGTTCTACTTCGGCTGCTTTGGTTTTTTCCCGCTTTTTGGTGGCGACTACTTTGTTGAAAAAGTCGTCTGCAATTATGGAAATAGGAGCAACTTGTTGCTCTATCCCTTTGGAGATTAAAAACTCGTCTGCAATGGCTCTCAATTTGGGCGGAATGCCTTTCATACTGAAACGGCCATCACGGAAATGTTTATTTGCCAATGCATTGATTTCTGTAAAGGCTTTCCAGTCGTTGAAAAACTCCAGGGCTTCTTTGCGGGGCAAAACGGTATTGAAACAGCTTGTCAATGTGTTGTATAGCTTGATGTACTCAAAGCGAATGTCTTCATCATAAAAAACATCAAAGAATGCATCTGAATCGGAAAGGTCTTCCAGCCCATACACTTTCAGGAAGTTCCAAATGTCTTGGTGGGCTTTTATCAACTCGTTGAGTTCGGCATCATCATCTGAAATGCAATCCACAATTTCCTGCAATTCTTTTTCGGCATATACGTCCAATGCCCGTTTGAGGTGATGACCCACACCCACATAGTCCACCACAAAGCCTTTGTCTTTGCCTTCGGGTCCTACTCGGTTTACCCTTGCAATGGTTTGCAACAGGTTGTGTGCTACAATCACCCTATCCAAATACAGTACTTGCTCTATGGGTGCATCAAAACCTGTGAGCAGCATATTGTTCACGATTACGATACCTACATTGCCGTTCAGTGCTTTGTCTTCTTCGTCTGTTTTGCCAAAGGGCAGTTTAAAGCGTTTGATGCTCTTTTTGTGGTAGTCGCCATTGGTGTAGGCTTTTATTTCCAGTTCGTCATTATGGCTGCCCGAAATCACTACAGCTGTTTCCAAAGTTCTCAGCACATCAAGGTTTACCAGCATTGGATTGTCCACTTCCAACTCGGCAATTTTAGCTTTGAGTACGGCATCAATGGCGGCTTTATAGCGAACGGCTGCTATGCGTGAATTGGCAACAATCTGTGCTTTGAAACCGCCCGAAAAAATGTGCTCCACATAATGGTTCACCATACTTTTGGCTTTGTCCATTATGGTGCTCATACTGTCCAGATACGCATCACGGGAGCCAAAGCCCAATATCTGCAATCGCTCAGTAAGCTGATAGTCGCTGAAAACATCCGCAAACTTATCGTCCATTCCTTTTTTGTCTTCTACTTCGGCATTGTGGGTAAAGCCTTCGTACACGATTTCCAGCGTAACGCCATCATCTATGGCTTGACGCATCGTGTATTTGTCAATGTAGTCTTTGTATTTCTTCTCGGTTTTGGCTGTGGGTGTACCTGTAAATCCAATTGAGGTTGCATTTGGCATTGCACGGTCGAGGTTAGCTGCCAATAGCGAATACTGCGACCTGTGGGCTTCATCTGTCATCACCAAAATATTGTGGCTTCTGTTCAGTTCGGGAAAGATTTCCAGACCTGTCAAATCTCCGTTTTCCTGAAATTTGTGAATCATTGCCATTACCAAATCAGAATTGTCGTTGCGCAACAACTCCTTTAAACTTTGCCCGTTGGCAGGATTCTTTGGATTGATGAAATTGGCGGACTTTATATTGAAACCAATGCTTTGCCCTGTTTCAGAAAGTTGCTCTTCTAACTGTGTTCGGTCGGTTACGAAAATGATTTTCCACGACATTAGTTCAGGGCGGAGTTTCATTTCCCGCACCATAAACATCATTGTCAATGATTTGCCCGAACCTTGTGTGTGCCAGATGATGCCCCCACGTTCCAAAGGGTTCTTGCCTTCAATCAGGCGTTGGGTGGCAATCTTCACGGCACGGAATTGTTGGTATCTGCCTACGATTTTGATTTTCTGCCCTTTGTCGTTGGTGGCAAATACGGTGAATACAAGGATAATGTCGAGCAAATTCCTTCGGTCGAGCATACCTGCCACCAATCGCTGTTGGTCGTTGGGTGAAGATTGCCCGTGTGCTAAATCATTGAGCGTTTTGGGATATGGGTCTGTCCAGCGATAAAAGTGCTTTTCTATGCGGGTGGTGATGGTGCCAAACTTCGCTTCGGTGCGACAGGTTGTAACCAATATCTGGTTATAATAAAACAGTTCTTTGTTGCCTTCGCCCGTGTCGCCTCGCAGCTCGGAGTAGCGCATCAGTTGGTCTATGGCTTCCGGAATAGGTTCTTTTACTTTAGACGATTTGGCTTCCACCACCACAACGGGCAAGCCATTAATGAAGAGCACTATATCGGGAATGATGTGGTGGTCGGTTCCCGTAACACTTACTTTGAACTGCGAAATGGCGACAAAACTGTTGTTCTCCAGATTGTCGAAATCAATGAAATGCACCGTAGGGCTGAGCTCGCCCGTAAGTTCATTTTTCGATACGGTGGTGTTTTCCAGCAGGTAGTGCAGCACCTGTTGGTTGTTTTCGAGCAGGCTGTTTTTTTGAAAGGTGGTGATTTTGCGTTCCAGCTCATCTACCTGTGCAGATGTGAGAAAGGGATTGATTTTCACCAAGGCTTCCCGCAGCTTGGGTTTGAGCACCACTTCCGAAAACGAAGTCCGGAAACTTTGCCCGGGTTCTTGCTGCATTTGCAGTTCCAACACATCCCAGCCCAAACCTGCCAGTTGTTCCAAAAAAGGTTTTTCTACGTGGCTGTATTCGTCCAGTTTTAGGGTGCTGCCCAGGTTGCCCCTGTATTTATTGTCGTTGCTTAAAATCATATACTTTAGCTCTTAAATTGAATATCAATTGCTGTAGTGCTTTCTCTAACTATATATGGTTTCTCTGCTAGGTTATATACATTAACCAATTGATGTTTATTTGTCCTGCTATTTTCTTGAATAAACCCCTTTTTGTTAAATAATTTTTCTTCAACTGAACTAGAGTGAATGGTTATTCTATCAAGATTTAAACCCATTTTAATGTTTAGAATTTTCTCGATACTTCCATCGTTTTGAACATTAATCTTTTCAAGGTTACTAATGCCTTTAGTATCATTGTCAGGATATAAAATAATCAAATAATCTTTAGCCCTACTGATAGCTACATTTATTAAATAATGTTTATGAATAAACGCTCCATATGAAGGAGAAGAAATGGTATAATTTGGAGGATTAACAATAAAGTAAACCATATCACATTCATCACCTTGAAAACCGTGAACTGTATCAGTAATTACAGTAAGATTTGATTTGAGGCTAAGGGATTCTACCATTTTGTTTATTAAGGTAGCTTGTGAACGATATGGACAAACAATACCAATTGACCACCTTTCACTATCATTCAAAGTATCATTAAATTTTTTTATCAGTTCTAAAACCAAAATAGCGGAATAGATATGATAGGCACTTTTTCTCAATTTGCCTGGAGTGTAAACTGAGTCATCTACATTGACAGGAAACTTCAATAATGTTATTGGTTGAATCCCTAAATTATCAAAGCCAAGTGGTAGTTTACGAGACAATTTTTCATTATCTGGCAATGTTGATCTATAGTGAAACAAGTCACCATTATATGAAAATTCACTAAATAACTTTCCAATTTGTTCTATACTTCGATACTGAGTGGTTAAGTTTTCTATTCTATTGTTTTCACCATAAATTGGAATTAGTTTTTGTTCTGATTCATCAAAGCTGTTTAAACCTACCACAGTATATATATTTGCTTCTTTGTTGAAATCCATTGGTAAGTCCTCGTCATCAATTTCAATAACGGGAGGAATTTGAAGAGGGTCACCTGCTACCCAAAATTCTGTTGTCTTATTTATAAAACGACTTTGACATTTGTGCATAGCATACATAATATATGTAATTGGAATCATTGAAGATTCATCAAAAACTACATAATCCCAATGCATATTACCTAATTCAGAAAGTATATTTTCTGTGTCTTCAATTTTTAGAATTGCTTGCTCATATGGCAGTCTATGAATTGTAGTAATACAAACACATTTTGTATATGCCTCATAAATAAATGAATCTTTATTTTGAAGTAAATCCCTTTCTATAATGTCATTTGCAAATGAAGCTCCGTAACGTACTAACCAATAATCATCCTCACCTGTATTTTCCATTATTCTTTGCGTAAGAACATCGGCAGCCTTGTTCGTAGGAGTCAAAACCAATACTTTAGCATTGGGATTGGTATTCATTATTTCTGTTATTCTTTCAGCAATTGTTGTAGTTTTTCCCGTACCCGGAGGACCAAAAACAAAGTGAATATTGTGTGATAAATTATCTTTTAGGTTATATGATTCATTCCACCCGCTTTCAATACCTAATCTTTTAAATGCATTTAATAATCTACTTAGCAAATCAACAGACCTGGAAAATTTCAAATCAACTCTCTTAACTTCACTCAAATTAATATTATGAAGTAATTCGGATTTAGCAAGCATTGCATTTAATACTTGTCCCTTTTTAGAAACATCCTGAATTTTTAATTCAATTGGTTTGCTGTTATTGAAAATTAATGTAGCCGAAAAATCTGTACAATATTCAATTGTTGGAGTGACGGTTCTATTTGGGTCTTTAAAATTTAATAAACGTTTAGAATCACTATCCCATTCGACAGTAAAAAAAGATAGTTCTTGCTCAGGAACATTGTTATCACTTTCATTATCTTGATTGATTTGCAATTCAATAAAACTTAAAAACCATTTGAAGCTGTATTCAGTATTAGCTAAATTTTCAATTAACTCCTTTCTGTAAGCTAATTGCTCCAACTCCTTTCTTTTAGAATCAACTAGCTTCCTAATTTCAGAATCCATAATTGGATTATTTAACAACTCACTAACCCGCATCTGGTGACTGTTAAATAGAGTTTCTAACTCGTTTAAAGCATCCAGGGAAATCCAATTTGTGGTTTTTAAAGTACTTAAAATTTCGGTAAAGCTGAATTTCTTGGGGCAATGAATACAATTGTCGTGAAAATAGTATTTATCCTCACTTATAGTTTTAATGTAATTACCTTCTAAACCCAATTTTATTGGTAAATTATTGTAATAATGTAGCGAAATATCCGGGTTGTTGATTTTCCATTCAGTATAAAATGTATCGGACCATTCTTCCCTTTTTTCAAACACTTGTTCATTATCGTACTCTTTTTGGATTTCAATTTCGTTTAATCCTTTTTTCAAATCCTGAGATTCTGCCCAATAAGAGGCATTATAAATATTGCAACCTGTAGCTCTTATCAGCTCATCTAAATCTAAATTTAGCTTTGCTAGTTCGTGGTATTTGTTTAAATCATAATAATAAACAGTATCAACCGATGGGTCTTTAAAATTATACTCTTTTAAATCAGAAGTGGAAACAGGCAATGGAATTTTAATTTGCGAATGCTGAACGCATATTTTTATCATTTCCTTTATAATATCATAATACTTGAAACTCTGATTAAATTTAAAATTAGGATAATTCTGTTTTATAAAATTGAATGAATTAGCAAGTAATTCAACCGGTAAACCATTCAATTCAGAAATTAAGAATGTTCTATTACTCTTTGGATCAACAAGGATCTCTCTTAAGGTATTTATTGGTGCCCAAGGCAGATTAAAACCTAAAGATGAAAGCAATGCGGCTTTATGCTTTTTTTTAGTATCACTTTCCTCATTCCAACTCCATTTATAAATATGTTCGGGGAACGATTCAATTTGTTTAATCGCATATTTCGATGAAATATTTAGTTCTGGTCTAAAGCCAAAGACAGTCGACCAAGATTTATTATAAATAAGTGGACTACTATTTTTATGTTGATCCACAAGAAAATCAAGTAATTCAATTTGCTCATTCAATTGAAGGTTTTCTTTTAAATCAGGACCTAACAAAACACCATTTTCAACAACAGGACGCACATAAAAGCTAAAATCACCAACTTTAAAAGAGGGAGTTGTTTCTGACAACTTTAAATAAATGGCAATATCTGCATAGATGTCATCTACATATAAAGTATCTTCAAATAGTCTAAAGTCCTTTTTTGAAACTGCCAAAGTACCCTCAAGGTTTCTAGTAGCATCTTTATCCTTAATTTCATATTTAGATAATTCAAATTCTTTATTGATAAACTTTTTATAGAAAAGCAAAAAAGCCAACTGAGAAGAATTAGAAGGATAACCTAAAGTATTAATTGAATTGTTAATTCTTAAGAGAATTTCCTCCTTATTATCAGTAATATTCAAATTAAACAGTTGACTTAATTTGGCTTTGTCGTATGAAAGCTCGGAAGAGAATTTATCAATTAAAGATTCTATGTATTTAGCAAAACCAATACTTTCTGTTGTGAATATATTTGACAACTTTAGGTGAAATTGATTTTCATCACCAAAATAAATAGTATCACTACCTAAATTTACAATATCCCCCAAACCAAATGAAAGTTCTTCATTAATAATAAATTTCAATGAGGTTTGCAATAATACTTTTGGTTTATTAATATCCGAGAAGGATAAAGCAACTTTTAAGATATAGTTAAGGCTTTTAAAGCCGGAATTATCTTCAAATCTATAATTAACAACACCTATTTTTTCAATAAATTTTCTCTTGAAATTATCATCTTTTGCTACAATTATGTTAGTAAATGAAACTGTATATAACTCATTGGATGTATCCCAATTTTCAATAAGAAAATCAAGAAGCTCATTATCTTTGAGTACTATTAGGTCTTTTAGTTCAGAAACCTTAGGGGAAATAAATAGTGATTTATGAAATTCTGTAATGTGTTTTTCTAAGGCAATATCTTCTTTATAACACCAAACCATTTCCTCATTGACATTTTTATTCCTTAAAACAAATCTTGAAGAATCATTTGCTATAACAAACTTTTCAAAAAGAGGCAAGTTTACAATATGAGCAGCTTTACCAATGACTGACATTTCCTTGGTTGTAATGTCTTTTGACACGTCCAAAGTCAGGATATCAAATGATGAATTACTTAAATTGAAGGGTGCATCTTTTAAATACGGTACACCATCAAATACAGGCAAATCTTTATTGAATGTGTTTTTAAAGAATACAGATAATGAATAGTATTCTTCTGATTGCAAAGAGCCCCAACCAGATTGAAAGAATATAGAATCTGAATTAGCAGAAAATGCCTTATCTAAAGGAATGAAGACTTTATTAGTTAAGGTTTGATTCTGTTTTGTAAGCGTTTGTAGTGCATTGATATCTTTGTAAAATGATTTAATATCCATTCGAATGAGGCCATTTTTATCAGAAATTAAATTTTCCCATAAAGGAATGATAACCTTTGTGTAGGAATCGCTTTCGGTTTCAATTAGATATTTATGCAGAAATTCATTGTCTTCTTTCTCACTAATTGTAAAAGGAACAAGCCAGTTTTTTTCTGTAGACTTCAATATTGAACCCAAAGGAACTATGTCACCTTGTTGATTACAAAATAATCGCAAGGATTGCATTCGTTCTATTTGCTCTCCAGGTTTTTCTTTGCTCTTTGCATTCTCTAAGACTTTAAAGACTCTATATTTTTCATCGGGTTCAAATTTTGTTTTTTCAAAACCACTACTTAAATATTCATTAAGTACTTTATAATCGTTATAGTCTACAGAACCTCTCGACCTAATAAAAGATTGAATATTTGGTGATTTTGACAGCCCTTCTTTAGAACATACAAAACCTGCTTTTATCAATAAATCTTTTATTGGTTCGATTTCCTCAAAGAGCAAAAGATATTTTACCTTTGATTCTCTATCATTCAAATCATTGATAGACTTCATTTCACCATTATCAAAAGAAAAAATATTCAGATCATAAAAATTATCTTTAAATGTATCTGCATCCTTTCCACTACCAGTTACTAAATTGATGTACTCATTAATTTCATCTACTATAATCGGTAGCAATTCTCCATTTGCCTCTAGCTCATTATTTATTTTTTGAGCTACTCTAGGCTGATAAAGTAGGTCTAAAACTGAAAACCGGTTTATACCAATTGTATCGCTTGCTGCTGAACTCAATAATTTTTCTTTACCCCAGTAAAACCATTTAAAATTAAAACCAAACTCGGATGGATTCAATTCAAGTTTAGTGCTCTTAATTTTTACTTTACTTGGGTCACTCTCTATTTCGAAGCCCGATTCTGTACTTGCAAGAACAGGGATATTATATTTAACGTAATTATGTATATTTTTTATCATTGGATCGTTAATCCATTTCTTATCAGTATCCTTACTTTCTTCTGACAGTAATAGCAAGGGATAAATATCAAGAAAATTTAAATAATCTTCTTTGGTTTGAGAAGTTGAATATGCCGTTAATAAGGAAATCACCTTTTGAGCAAATACTTCTAATAATCTTATATTTAAAGCATCAGAATGCAGAGATGTTCTTGCAGATTTTTTATAAAATGCATTTGAATGAAGTATAAATTTAAGGTTGTGTTTTTCTTCACTTAAAGGAAAAAATAAATAGAAATTCGGCACATTATTAATTAACTCGACTGCTTTTAAGTAATCAGTATACCCGAACAAAAACTGTATATCTGAATCTTTATCAGCAATATTTTGTTCACTTTGGGTTAAATATTCTTTTTTCCCAAATCGTATGTATCTATATTCTTCTGAATCTTTCGAAATAATGAAAGATTTAAAATCAAGAGGTGCGTTTACAATATCTACACCATTCAAATGAACATTTTGTAAACCAATTACTTTAGAACCTGCAACTTGATTTAATATTGACAAAGAAAACCTTACTCCCTCTTTCAAATCATCATTTGCTAATTTTTTGCTTTTATCTGTGCCAAGTTTAAGGAAGAATAAAGAGCCGGTAAAATAATCATCTACGGGTATTACTTCCTTGTATTTGGATAACCATTTGCTTAACTTCTGAACATCCGCTTTCGTAAATGCATCATTTTTTTCAGTGTAATATGCATCACGAATTACCTCATCAGGCTGCGTTGGAAAATTTGTTATCAATATTTTAAATAACCAAGGCTCTTCAGTAGTAAGGTCAACTTTTAATTCTCCATTTTGACGACTAACACTATAATCCTGCAAGACCGGTGAAATATTTTCAACTTGGTTTTCTATCAAATTATTTAGCTCTCCATTTTTCCAACTGAATAATAAAGGACCATAATTTTTATCTAATAATTCATCTAGTCCATTTTCTTTTCCTACTAATCTATGGGCTAACTTAAAACCAATACCAAATTTACCAATTGTATGTTCTTCTTCCGTTTTGGTGGAGACACCAACATTTAAAATAGATTGGATAGCTGCAAAGTCAAATTGCCATCCATTGTTAATTACTATTAAATATTCATTAGGCTTCCCTTCCTCATTTATCTCAGTTTCATCCTCACCCCAAATCATAACGAAATGACTGCTGTTTGCATCAACTGCGTTTTGCAGAAATTCATAGACAGCCTGAGCATCTTGTGCCATATCTAAAAACCCTTTCAAGAAGCCCTTAATACCATCTACAACACCTTTAGATTTTTGTCCGTGATAAAGGTCAAAGAAGCCAAAAACAGGCTCTGCATTATCATTAGCATAATGTTCAGTGCCAACAAAGTGTTCATCCCTGTTTGCATCCTTTGTTCTTCTAATATTTGTTTTAAAGAACGTCCTAAATTGCCTTATGTCTTTGATTCTCACGGCTGATTATTTTTTAAAAAACTTTGCAATTATTTCATCAATCTCCTTCACAGAGATTGCCCCCCGTACACTACCATCTTCCATTGTAAAGGCTTTGTCTTCAGTAACGATTAAAGTGCCGTTTGCTCCGCCTTCTTCCAGAATGTCGTTTTCCTTGTACCATTGGTATTTTTCTTCCCAACGCTGTTTGTATTCAGCGTCAAACAACATTCCGCAGTGTTCCCAGTAATACACTTCTCCTGATTCTTCGTTTTCAATGGTGAAATCTGGAAGCTTTTCTACTTCCTTGATGGTGAGTTTCTTTTCGTACAGTGGATTTAGCTTGTTGTCAATCAGGCGTTGATAAATCATCAACTCGCTTTTTGAACGGAGCATTTTGCCATCACTGGCTTGGTGAATCAGGTTTTTCTCTAAATACTGACCTTCCACTTCTACCAATTCAGGTTTTACAAACAGGTTGGTGATGCGTTTTAGGGCGTCTGATTTTAACGGAGAAGCCAATCCTTTTATATCAAATGCATTGCCCTGAAATAAGAGAATCACTTTGTCTTTTTGGCGGGTCAATGATGTATAGAGCATTTCTCTCGAAAGCAGAAAACAAGGATTTGGAATAACCAAAAACACTTTCCCAAATTCACTGCCTTGTGCTTTGTGTACGGTTAGGGCATAAGCCAATTCCAAAGGATTGTTGTTTTCTTCTGCAAATTCTTTTCCCTTAAAAGTATAAACGAACTCTTTCTGTGAAGAGAATTCAATTTCCAGATATTGAGGTGGTCCTTTGTAAGTAGCGTTTTTCTTCTTGAATTGTCCTGTAACAATCCCTATCTCACCATTTGCGATATACTCAAGTGCGTCTTGATTTGGATAAACAGAATTTCGTTTGTGATTCCCCAAATTAATGACCTTATCGCCATACACAATCTGCTCAATACCCATAGGCTTAGGCAATTTCTTTTCGGTATATTCAACTAATACACCTTGCTTATTTGTAAAGCTTTTTTTCGTCCCTGTTATAGAGTACTCCACTTTATCAGCCCTAAATAGTTTGTGAATTTTCCTGTTGATGGCTTTTACTCCAAACGGCTTTTCCTTAACTGGGGATAGGATTTGCCAACTCTCAACTTTGTTCACAGATGGCTCTATTCCAAAATAATTAGCATCATTGGAACTATTAAAATACCTGCCATCATTAGACCCAAGCGTTTTATTGAAGGTTTGCACATCATCTATTCCACTTAATCCCAATTCTTCCACCAATACCTTTTCAAATACTTTGTCAAACTCTGCTTCATTTTCCCAGCCTTTCATTCGCAGGTATTGCGAATTAGGAGTGGTCAAAATTTGATTGATGATGCTGTCGGCTCCAGGTTCTAAACTTTCACCACTGAACCATTCGGCCAATTGCAAATCTTCCCGTTTGGAGCCGCCTTGTCTGCGTTTAATTGTTAATTCAGCATAACCTTTGCCTACTCTTGGAAAAGCTGTTTCAATGCCTTCGGGCTTAAGATGATGGATGATATCAACAAATGGACGACCTGCACCTATGGGCGGCAACTGCCTGTGGTCGTCAACCAAAATGAAACGCTTGACCCCTTTCAGACAATCCATTGTGGTGGCCAGCATTTCTTCGGTGAGCATTGAAGCTTCATCCAATATCACGGTTTCATATTGACCTTCGCAATACCTTTCGGAAAACACATATTGCTGTATTTCTCCATTATATCGGTCATAGCCCGAAAGAAACTGAGCCAGGGTTTTGGCCGTTACGTTCAGGTTTTTGGCCACTTCTTCCATACGCACCCTTGCCTTCCCTGTGGGGGCAAGCAGCAACACGCCATTGTTTTCTACTTCTTTTTGTCCTGCCAAAATGGTAAGCAAGGTGGTTTTACCCGTTCCTGCCGGACCAATCAAAACCGAAAACCTAGCTTCGGCTATTTCCTTTAAAGCTGCTGCTTTTTCTTTTCTGGCGTTGAGTTCCTGTTTGTCGGGTTCGCCTTTGGTGAAAGGATTTAATGCTTCATCCAATAGCTGTGGCCAATTGGCTGTAAGTGGCAGACGCTTGCCATTTACCCGGTCGCTAATTTTTTGGCTGATGATTTTTCTGGTTTCGGCAAATCGCTGCAACTGATAGGCTCGTTCGCCATCTTTCATTTCTTCCAGCACAATGCTTCCTGAAAAACACTCTTCTGCCAATTCGTAATAATCGCTGTTGATGGCACAGGCAGGCGAAAGCGAAAGGTCTCTGATTTTTTTGATGATTTCTTTTCGGGGCAACAGGGTGTGACCTTGCAAAGCGGCAAACTCCAATTGCTGTATGGTGATGGCTCGGATGCGGTGTATTTCGAAAGGGTCGTCATATACCAATTGGTCGGGCAGAATATTATCGGGTGGATTTTTCAGATACAACCCCAAATCAATAGTGCTGAGTGCTACGGGTGTGAGCGTAAAGCGTAAGTCTTCATAAATCAAATAAGGATTGCTTGGGTAATCTTCGTCTTTGCGAATGATGCCCAAGGCTTCCCTTTTTTCTTCTACAAACAGAAATCTGGCTTGCTCAATACTTAAATCAAAACGGCTTAGCAAATGAAGAAACTTGATGCGAGTGGGTGTGGCCTTTTCTTTTAAGCGTTGATATAATTTTTTTGAATTGAAGGGCATTAAACCCGCCACGGCATCTGATAAAATGCCTTTTGGATTGTCCAATGCTTTTTCAAAAAGCAACCAAGGATTATCCTTGTCATTTTTCAGTTGGTTGATGATTTCGGCTGCAACAAAATGTCCTTTTTCAATGCCGAAGGCACAAAGTGCTGCACCCATACCCGGATAGGCTCCCCTGAGTTTTTCGAGTTGTGCAATTTCATTGTGTATCCATTGTATGCTTGCCTGATGGTTTTCACCAATGCCCAAAGCTTCGGCTTTTTCCAATGATTTGATGCAATCCAGCAACACCCTGATGGCACTGTCGTTACTTACGTGCTCGGTACCATACGAAAACTCAAAGCGTTTATCGTTGGGAACTACTACGGCCAATTCCGCCACATCAAAAGTTGGGTCTTCTGCCTGATACTCGATAGCTGCGTGATAGGGTAGTAGAAATCCGTTTTTTCCATCCTTGCGAATGGAGTGCAACACCATATGCTCCCAATAGGCTGCACCAAAGCGGTTGTTGCTGCCTTCATAGGCTTCTGAGGGTATGATTTTATTGATTTTGCCAACGCCTGCCAGCACCCGTCCCGATTCTTCTACAAAAGGCACTTGCTTGGCATAAAAGAAAACCAAAGAAGTTTCTTCCTGCAAATGCTCAAAGAAGCAATTGAGCAGGGCTTTTTGATTGCCGATTTCCTGCACCCAATGGTCGCCACCGTTGGAAGCCCAGTCCAATTGCGGTTCTTTGGCTTCATCATAATTTAAATCATAGAGGGCTGTTTTTTCTTTGGCGTTTTCTTTCAGCATCCAATGGTAGGGCACTGCTGCTGCTGCAAAAGCCGGAAACTGAACCCGTGTGGGTTTCAGGTGCCCGTGTATATTGGGTGAACTGAGTGCGTATGGATGGTTCAGTGTTTTGTGGATACTGAAAGGGGCCATAAAAGTGGCTCTCTCACCAATGCACACAGGATATTGTTCTTCGCTAAGGTTACTTAATAATTGGCCCGCCAAAGATTGCTCTTGTTCATCATTACGATTGAGGGCACAGTTTTTCAAAATAAGGCAAGCCCCATTGGCTTTGGGGTTATTGCATACACTACCATTCCAGCCGTTATCGTGCCAAGGGACACGAACAGAAAGGTGTTTTAATATGTATCGTGGATTGTGTTTCATTAGATAGGTGATTTATTTGACAAGCCCCATGTTTTCCACATCCTTCCATAAGTACAAAGATTAGGGTCAGAATCCAAAGCTCTTATCCAAGGTTCTTCATCACATCTTGAATCAGTAAAATCAGCTATGCCCCTTGTAACGCATGATTCCTTACACCACATTTTTAATTGGCAGGCTGAATTAACAGAATGCTTAGAATAGAATAATTTGTAAAACTGATTTATTGCAAATAGATATTCTGGGAAAATCTCGTACTTATGATTAAGTGTTGATGAAAAAAATGCCTGATCCAATCTATTCGTTACGAAAGGAGCACCTATAGAATTATAGACTTCATCAAACGTTTGATTACTTGATATCTTCCCATTTTTCAAAAGATTAATAATAAAAAATGGGTTATTTTTTCTTAATTCAACTGCCTGCCTGATATTGTGCTCAATCCATTTCGGAGTATCTTTAAATAAATTAGTCGTAAAATATTCATTTATAGACACTATTGCTCTATCTGCCATCTTTTCAAGCAATGAGATGTAGTTTGTGGCTCCATCAACATTGAACTGAAACTGATTAAGTATTTCATAAACTTCATTGGGTTCAAAGCTTTTTTTACCTGTTCTTTTAAGAATATTGACTAATTCAAAAAAGAGTCTTCCTGGATTAAAATCAAACAAAGAGGCATCACATAGCGCAACAATTACTAGCGGGTCATCAAGAAGTTCGGGAAATAATTCTTTAAGTACAAGGCGAACGCTATGATAAGGGTATAACGAAGCTTCTCCAAGCACATTTCCATAAATATAGTTTTCTATTTCCCAAGCCATTCCTTCAGTAATAGCAAGACTTCCAAATAATAAGTCCTTTTTATTATCAAATTGGTCCTTGAACTTCAGCTGTATTTGATTTGAAGTTTTATTTATTCCATTTAGTTGAGGAAATTGAACCGTTCTTTGTTCAATTCCTTCAAAAGAAGTTAGCACTATGCCTGAAGGTAATATTCCACCGATGTATTTCGATTGATGATCTATATTATACCAAACAACATCCATAGAAGATATTATAGGAAAGGTATAATGAGGCATTATAGGTATATGGAATCTTTGTTCTGGAGTTTCTTCAATTGATTTAGTGCAATACTTTATATACTGGGAAACATTATAAATATTAATGAAACCACTATTTGTTGTAATGTCTTGCAGAAAATGAATATACTCGTGTAAATATGCCGCAGCTGGTATGTCGTCAAGAGACTTGTAATCTGAAAAATCTTCATCCCTTTCAAGATGAATATGGAAAAAGGATGGCTTGTAAAGACCAATTGCATTGTATAGTTCTTGTCTCATACTACAGCTATTTTTGAATCTATTTTTACTCTTACCTTACCGCTCAATAAATCCTGCATTAAGCCCGTTTTGAGGGATTGGAGTTTGGAGAGTTTATTCTTTAATTTATCAGAATATTCATTTAGCTTTTCAATTCTTAGAATAATGGATTCTTGTTCGGTTTTTGATTTCGGTATAAGGATTGGTAAACTTAGAAGACTTGCTTTATTAAGCTTGAATCTTCCAGCACCTTGTCTAGTCAAGTAATAGGTGATATCTCTATGGCAGAAGAAATAGTGAATCCACTTGGTTGAACATTTAGAAGTTCCTTTAACAATATGGGCGTGGTTGCTCACATTAAATTTCCCACTTGTAAGGATCGTTTGTTCTTGATAAACCCATTTTAAAAAGTGGTCACCATCTTCTCCAAAAAGAACAAACTCACCATCTACTTGATAAATATTAAGCATATCAATTATGCCCGTTGCTCCATAATAAGGATAATCGCCAATCATATTAGCTCTTTCCTTTGAAGAGATTGGTTTTCTCTTATTGTTATGAAGTTCAATATTGTTTTCTCCTAATAATTCACACTCCCACTCCACCGGAATCCTTCCCAACGGACTGTCTTTAAACTGGTGGGTTTGTTCGCTGCGGATGATGCCGTTTTCGTCTATGCCTTTGGTAAGCAAATCCTGCATCAAGCCCGTTTTGATGCGGGTGTATTTGGCTATCAGTTGCTCGGTTTGGGCTATGGCTTCATCTACTTTGGAAAGGATGCGGGCTATGGTGGTTTGTTCTTGCTTAGACTCTGGAAGTAGAAATTTGATTTCCTTTATTTTTGTATTATTTACAGCTTCCTGAGTACTGCCTTCTGCCAATAAGTTTTTCTGTGAATTAAATTCAGATGAAGAGAGGATTTGCATTAAATAATCACAATCAACTGTCTCACTTTCAATTCCACTAAACCCAGTTGATAGAATTACTTCTTCTACTTCTTTCCTTTGAGCCTTAAGGATTTTAAAAGTGTTTTTCATTTTTGCGAACCAAACAGAATTTTCTATTGGCTGCATATTTGCCCGTGATGGCCTATTCTTAAAAGTGATTAGTTGTTCCGCAAAAAGGACTTTGTTTCCATCTATTGAACTTGTCGAGTAGTATTCCTTTTCACCACTGAAATGTTTTATTCCAGAGCCAATGATTCTAAATATCTCTTTGTCTCCAAATGAAGTTTTTTTCCACCCATCAGGAATATGCACTTGATTTTCTTCCATCAGTTCAAATATTTTAATTGGGTGAGAAAATCATTCAGCTCTTTCATCGTGCCTTCCCGCTTTTGCTCTATGGCTTGGGTAGAGGTGTAGTATTTATCAAAGAGGTTTTCGTACGCGGCTATCAGTGCCCGCTTTTCGGCATTGAGGTAGCGTTGCAGTTGGTCGTTGATGATGTCGAAATGCTTGTTCAGAATCAGCTTTTGGCTTTCTTCGGTGGTAATCATTCCGCCAATTTCTTCCAATAGGGCATCTATGCTATCCAACTTGCTTTGCAGTATGCTACTGTCTTTTACCCGTGCATTGTAGGCTTTGGTAATTTCTTTCAACTGCTTTTGGGCTTCCAACACCAAATTGAGTTTGGCGGCATCATTGTTTGTCTTTTTCAGTTCCTTCTCCAGTGCCGTTACCGATTTTTTGATTTTGTCGTAATCGGCTGTGTCTGTCAAATCGGCTTTGAAGCCAATTATCAGGTTCTCAATGTCGGTATCCAGTTTGGCAATTTCCTTTTTGGTAGCCGTAAGCAGGGCATTGCTTTCTGCTTTTACATCATCACTGCCGTAGCGTTTCAGTTCTATTTTCAGTTCTAGTTCGGCTTGCTTTACCTTGAGCTTGGCTTTACAGTCCTTAATGGATTTTTCCAGGTCTTTTATTTTAGTATCCTGCTCCTGGTAGGGTTTGGCTGTTTCGGGCTGCTGCTTTTCGTCCGTGTAGAAGTCAATCATTTTGCCCAGTTCGCTTTTGGCAAGGGCAGGCGTTTGTTTCACTTCGCCTTCTTCTTCGTCCGCTTCAAACTCCACCAAATTTAGGGCTTCTTCAACGGCTTCTTCCAGTTGGCTTTCAAAGTCAGCCTGTTCAATCTCTATCTGCTCAATTTCGGCTTTCTCAGTTTTGAAAAATTCATCAATCAGGTATTCATTCGGTATCAGCCCGGCATCCCAACCATTTTGCATAATGGTTTTGAGGTCGTACTTGATATTGTCCCACCAGTTGACGAATACACCCGCCACTTGGAATTTATCCAACACACCAACAGGCACAAACTTTTCTTTGATTGAGTCGAGCAGTTCTTTGCGCACTTTTGGGAATCTGTCGCCACCCAATCGGAGATATACGCCCATTGGTTCCGCTACTACGCCATCTTGTGGTTCATCTTTTTGTGGGGCAAGCGTTGAGAAATCTTCTTTGGCCAATTGCCACCAATCGGCTAGGTGGATGCCCAACTCAGTAAGGGTATCAATCACGTTTTGGTCATCTTCCACCATTTGTTTGATGGCCGCCTTTTCGGTAATCGTAAACTCTTTGTAGTGCTCGTTTTTGTCTTTGAAGAGTTGATAGCCGTCAAAATCAAACTTAGGGGCTAAGGTCTTTTGTACTTGTTCAATTTCCGAAATGGGCACACCGCCAATCAAATGGGCTTTCACATCTTCGGGTTCGGGCAGGGGCGTATTGTCCACATATCTTCGGATGTTGAGTGTCCAATCGTTTTCTTCAATGCTTATTTTGCCATCTTCTTGCTTGAACACGTCAACCAACTTGGAGTAATTGGCTTCTTCAATTTTGTTGGTGAATACAAAATCAATCTTTTCCACATCTTCAGGGCGAAGCGTGTTTTGCTTTTTGCCTTCCGCATAGTCCTTGTCAGCATTTACAATAAATACCTTGTTTTTCAGGCTGTCGGGTTTGCTCTTGTTGAACACCATAATACAGGCCGGAATGCCCGTGCCGTAAAACAACTGAGGCGGCAAACTGATGATGCCTTCCAGCACATCAGCCTTGAGCATATTCTCACGGATTTCCTTTTCCTTGCCACCACGGAATAGCACCCCGTGCGGCATTACCACCACCACTTTGCCCGTGCGTTTGCAACTTGCCAGCATATGCTGCACAAACATCAGGTCGCCTTTTTTGCCCGTTTCGGGTGCAAAACCGTAGCTGAATCGGGCGGTGTATTGCATAGTCGCCCGGTTGTAGTTCTGCGAAAAAGGTGGATTGGCGATTACCCGGTCAAACTGAATGATTTGTCCATCTTTTTCATTTAGCGGTTCTTCCAGCGTATCGCCATATTCAATGGTGTATTTGGTGATGTTGTGCAAAATGATGTTCATCTTACAGATAGCTACCACCGTGGGGTCGTTCTCTTGCCCAAAGAGTTCTAAGTCGTTGGCATTTTGTCCCTGCTCTTCAATGTACTGATGCGATTGAATGAGCATACCACCTGAACCAGCAGTAGGGTCATAAATTGACATACCCGCTTCGGGTTTTATCAACTGCACCAGCAAACGCACTACTTGGTTGGGGGTGTAGAACTGTCCGCCCTTTTTGCCGCTTTCGTCAGCAAAGTGCTTGAGCAAGTATTCATAAGCAGCTCCCAAAAGGTCGGGGAACTCAAAGTTTTCATTCACCAACTTCGGAAACTCGTTGAAGTGGTCAATCATCTTTTTGAGGTCGGCATTTTTTACAATCTGCTTACCGTCCACTTCCTTGTTAAAGTTGATGCGCCCTTTGAAAATACCCGAAAGCGTGTCAGGGTTGGCTTCTTCAATAGCGTCCAACGCCTTGTTCAGCATTTGTCCGATATTGTTTTGCAGGTGTTTTATTGGTGGCTGAGGAACTCCGTTTTCGTCCGTGAAGCCTTCATTCCATCTTGCTCTTGGCGGTACAAAGAATGTTTCGCCATAAGTAAGCTTGTCTTCGAGTATTTCGCTGAGTGTTTCATAGTCCAAATGTTTGTAGTCGTTCTTTTTGAAATATTCCCGTTTTTGATCGAATACGTCTGACATTCTTTTCAGAAACAGCATACCAAAAATGAATTCCTTGTATTCGGAGGCATCCATCTTACCCCTTAAAATGTCGGCTGCCTTCATCAGGAAGCTCTCTAATTGGGATAACTTAATCTTGTCGTTCTTCATTTACTGCTTTTGTAGGCTTCCCATTTTGAGTACGGGTTATAAAGATACTTTTTCTTTTGTTTTCACATGTGCTGCATGAAGCAGAGGCTTTGCCGATGCGAATGAAAGCACATGTGATTGTTGTTGTTTGATTCTGAACATCTTTGGCGACTGCCCACCTAAGGCATCATGTGGCCGTTCATTATTATAGTTCTCTATCCATATTTCTGTTTGTTCTCGTACTTCATTTAGGCTTTCAAATAAGTAAGCATCTAGTACATGAGCTCTGTAAGTGCGATTAAATCTTTCAACGTAAGCATTTTGCGAAGGCTTCCCTGGCTGTATGTACTTGAACTCTATATTCATTGATTCACTCCAGGCTTTTGTAAGTTTTGAAATAAACTCAGGTCCATTATCCATCCTAATTTTACTAGGCTTCCCATATCTATTAATAAGATGACGTAACACCCATATTACTCTACTGCTTTTTAACGAATAATCAACTTCAATAAATAATACTTCTCTGTTAAAATCATCTATCACATTAAAGGATCTAAACTTTGTACCATTACTCAGAACGTCTGTCATAAAATCAATGC
>CAZTTO010000010.1:0-745 GCA_964616465.1 uncultured Hydrotalea sp.
GTTGTGATTTGCTTTCAAATTATTATGTAGCTTAGTGTTATCACAACAGGTCGTTGAAGTCTAGCATCAGAGGTTTTGTTGTGATTTGCTTTCAAATTATTATGTAGCTTAGTGTTATCACAACTTATAATACCTTGGCATAGCAGCTTTTTTTGTTGTGATTTGCTTTCAAATTATTATGTAGCTTAGTGTTATCACAACTAATTGTGTAAGAACGAATATGCTGAATGAGTTGTGATTTGCTTTCAAATTATTATGTAGCTTAGTGTTATCACAACTTTCTTTGTGGTGTTGCTCCAATACCTATGTTGTGATTTGCTTTCAAATTATTATGTAGCTTAGTGTTATCACAACGTGAGCAATACACTTCAGTACATGCGCTAAGTTGTGATTTGCTTTCAAATTATTATGTAGCTTAGTGTTATCACAACACCAATTGAAAAAATTGAAGCAAATGATTAGTTGTGATTTGCTTTCAAATTATTATGTAGCTTAGTGTTATCACAACATCGGTCTTAACATACAATGGATGTCGTGGGTTGTGATTTGCTTTCAAATTATTATGTAGCTTAGTGTTATCACAACATTGGTAAGAAGCTCTATGATCTGTTAGATGTTGTGATTTGCTTTCAAATTATTATGTAGCTTAGTGTTATCACAACAAAAGATATTGGGGTTTTGTGAATTCTCAGTTGTGATTTGCTTTCAAATTATTATGTAGCTTAGTGTTATCACAACTTTGATT
>CAZTTO010000010.1:845-135748 GCA_964616465.1 uncultured Hydrotalea sp.
GTTGGTGAGTTGTGATTTGCTTTCAAATTATTATGTAGCTTAGTGTTATCACAACTTTGATTGCGTCGGTTGTAAATGTTGGTGAGTTGTGATTTGCTTTCAAATTATTATGTAGCTTAGTGTTATCACAACGTCGTATACAGGTTTGAATGTTGTTATCGGGTTGTGATTTGCTTTCAAATTATTATGTAGCTTAGTGTTATCACAACTTGACGTTGTTTTGTACTAAAATAAGCATCGTTGTGATTTGCTTTCAAATTATTATGTAGCTTAGTGTTATCACAACATCTAAGAAGAGCGACAAAAGGAACAGTTAGTTGTGATTTGCTTTCAAATTATTATGTAGCTTAGTGTTATCACAACATGAGTAAATTAACAACAAAACCAGGAAGAGTTGTGATTTGCTTTCAAATTATTATGTAGCTTAGTGTTATCACAACACATTAAGCCTCGTGTGCTATATTTCTCTGTTGTGATTTGCTTTCAAATTATTATGTAGCTTAGTGTTATCACAACACGAACTGCATAAAACTCAAAAAATGAATGAGTTACATGGTATTATAGGATGTAAAAAATGGGATTTTCCCTTCTTTTTCACATCCTATTTGTTTTAAAAAAGCTCTAATTGCTGAATAGTGTCTGGGCCATCAACACTCTCCTTACCCCTAAATATCTCCATCATACCAAACTGCTTATCGGTAATACACATAATCCCTACATGACCTTTGGAAGGAAGAATTCTTTTTACTCGTTTAATATGTACATCTGCATTTTCTCTGCTGGAGCAGTGACGAAGATAAATGCTGAATTGAAACATATTAAAGCCATCTGCCATGATATCCTTTCTAAACTTTGCATACACTTTCCTGTCCTTTTTTGTTTCAGTTGGAAGATCAAAAAATACGAGCACCCACATAATCCGATATGCATTTAGACGGTTATACATTTTACTGCGATAAATCGGGGTACAATATTTTCCTTGAAACGCCCTCATAACACTTAGACAATGATGCCGTAGTGCGGTTAACTGCATTCATTAATGGACTTTTTTGACCATCCAAAATGACATCCATAGCTGGTATCCCTAATAAAATTTGCTTAGTTGCTTTATCAATATCTGCCGGAATATAGCCACGAATCAATGAACATACAGTAAGATCAACAAATGGACGATAAGGCTCCATAATGTCATCTGCTAAACAGAACGCGTTGTATTGATTTCGGTGATGTAAACCCAAACTTGGTATTAACCCACTTGCAACGATACTTCGAGCAACTGTAGCCCTAAGAATAGCATAACCATAGTTCAATAAATGATTGGGAGGAAATCCATAGCGATCCCTTTTAAAGTCTGGCAACGAGGGGAAAACCCTTTTCCAATAATATGCTGCTGCTTGACCCTCTAAATTATCCGAATCTCCGCTCTTTACATCTCTACTCAATCTTTCTAAATATTCATAAGGAGCAGACTGCCGATCAAGAACTGCAGCCTGATTACGAATTTTGGCTGTAATAGTTTGTTGCCAGAGCTGCTTTTTTAGTGGCTGACTAGCTTCAACCTGAGCCTTTTGCTTTTGTGATTGTAGTGTATGCCCTTCAATTGGCAACAGCAATCCACTCGGATGATGCGTATTATCGCAACTCATGACAACAACATTATGTGTCATGAACTTAGCAATAAGAGCCTGCGTGATAGTAATTTGAGGATGATCTAAGATAACTATACCGATATCCTCTATTGGCGCTTCTTTAGTCTCAACAGTTTCTACCAACTCAATAACCAATTGCTCATTCCTGGTTTTAAGGTAGCATGGATTGCCAAAATATAATGTCCGCTTAATCAATTGATCATGTTAAAAGTGAAATTTCGCCGATTGTTGAAATTGAAACTTTGACAGGATTTGTTTTTATAAATGAACTAAGGCTTCTTATTCTTATAAATCTTTTCGAAATTTTGGCTTCACTAGTATCAATCAAATTGGTTTCAAGATGATGCCTAAGCCAAATATCAATTTTTCCATTTTCCGACAAACTCATCTTTTGGATTCTATATAGATATTTACTTACAAGCATAATATTTTTACTCTTTATTGCATTAACTGCTTCTACTCTATCAAGTCCAAGTAAAAACATCTCATTTTGCTGCATACTAAGGAACAACTCTAAATCATCTTTTGGTAGTTTATCGATAAAGGATTGGGAATAACCGCCATTTGATTCTAATACTTTGTTCCATACCTCCTTGGTATTCTTAATAACAATAGGCAGCTTATATTTTTTTCGTTCAACAGCATGCCAAAAAGTACAAAGATGTTCGTGAAAGTTGCCATCCTGATCTTTATAGATAGCTATGTGATGGTTATTTCCCGGTTTCACAAATCCTATTTGCTTGCCATGCTCATCCTCTTTGACTGCTTCTACCGCAGATAAGCCTGTAAGCATACGAACTGTTTGAATAGGTATCTTTTTTTCTTCGTTGAACCATATAGGATGTTTGTCTAAATCTTTAAAAGCTTCTTTCTCATTATTGTTGAACTGTTTCAATCTGGCTTCAATAATATCACGAACCTTTTTATCAATAATATCTGTTAGATTTTTTGCGGTAATATCAGTTAAGGGAAACTTTTTAACTATTTCATCTTTATAACAAGTTCCATACTTCAATTCAATACTTTTTTCTGCATCCAGATAAATAGGGTCTTTTTTCAAGCTGGAAACTGCTTTTTTAATATCGTTTCCATGTGCACGTAATCTTTTCTCTACTTTTTCTTTAATATACCCCTTCAAAATTAAATGCGGGTTTTCGAAAAGATACTTTACAGGCTTATTTCTATCCAATATCTTTATTTTACCATATACACTTTCTTCACTTAATGCCCCCCTAGGTATAATAACCCCTCTTTGTATAACCTGCTTTTTTCCATTCACTTTTATCTTTCTTGTTCCTGTACTTGCTGCTTTCTTTCCTGCTTTAAAAGAAATCAAAACTTTTGCTAATGCCTGCTTTACCTCTTCAGTCTTAAACGGCCTCTCTTTAAAGAGATACTTTTCAAGGAGATTCATCCTTTCTTGATATTCAGATGTTTCTACTTCAATTTCTTTTTTCATTTGATCGCGCACCTCACTTGAATTCAAGGTGTTTAATCTTTGAATAAATCCCTGCTTTGTACATGCAATCGTTAAAGCATCTAAGGCATGGTGTCTGTGGTCATCTCTTTTTGACCAGCCAATGATCTCTTCTTTCGAATGTTGGTTGCTTCCATAGTTACTTTCCCATACTTTTGTTTCCGTCAGTTGTAATTCTTTGAATTTGGGATATTGCAATTGCATAAGCGTATCCTCCCATCCCCATGTTTTTCTTAGTTTGGCAGTAATTGCACCCTCAGTACTATAAACATTTCTACACACCTTAGCCAGAATAAACTTTGCCTTTCGGGCTATGTAAGCAGACTCTCTTAATTGTCTATCTATAAAGCTTTCCCATAATCTCTTATCAGCCTCTGTTTCTTTTTTCAGCTTCTTTCGTTCTAAATAATCGTTATAAGAAGTTTTGAGTCTTTGGAGCTTACTATATGATATAATGCCTCTTTTATACCAATCATCCACCCTATTCAAATAGTCTATTAAAGCTGTTTCACCCTTTGAAGAAATATAATCGTACGCTGTAGTATTTGTTTTGTCTTTATTACACTTTCGATGAACCAAAACTTTATTAGTTTGTGAGTCATCAAAAAGCATTGCTTGTGGTATGATATGATCCACATCAAAGTTTGAACCATTTAATGCTTCAGCCAATTGAAAACTCTCTCCGCAGTAAATACATTGATTAACCGCAGATGCTTCATTCCACTTTTTATCTTTAGCCGGAAAAATAAGTTTGTACTTTAGAATCATTTTCCGCGTCTGGGGTAAGCCGAGTTCCTCAAGTCTTTTACATATTAAATCATGCTGCTTTTTATTAAGTGAGTTTTGCTTATCAGCTTCATTCCTTTCATCTTTACTCTGCTTAAGCTCCCTTGCTAATTCAATTCTTATTTCATCAGGTTTACCAAACCTATCAATCAACGCATTTACCACATGAATCATTTGGTTTAAAATTTTCTCAACAACAGGTTGTCGTAGCCTGTTTTTGGATAAAAGAGAAAGCTTATCTGCTGTGATAATCTTCTCCTTTTCATCATTCGTTAAACTATTACTATGATTATAACCAGCTAACATGCATGCATCAGAATATTGATATCCTTTCATTAGATAGGGCAGAATTTTTCTGATGGCCTTTGATGATTTCTCTCCAAAACCGTCTTTAGTAAAATCTAGTTTAGCAAGTTTTTCTGCTTCTTCTAACGATATAGAAAACTTATTTTGTAATGCCAAAGCACATTCTTCCAAGTCTTTAATAGAGTAAATAGTATGCCATAAGTGATAAAAAGGCTCCTTTTCAATAGAAGGATCTACTATATATTTTTGCTCTTCACTAATAATTTCTCCTGTCTTTTTATCAATTATAAAACCTTTTGACTGATCTTCTATTATTGCAATATTAAATTGAAGGAGATCCTTGTTTTGAATGATAGCTTCTATATCGGCATAAGTGTGGTTTCCCTTAATACCTCTTTCTATCTGCTTGTTAAGGTAAACATCTGACTTGTTCAGATTAAGTATTTTGAGAAGTTCAGAAGAAGTTAGTTGTTTGTTTTTGAATAAGTATGCAACAATATCTCGTTTTTGCTCAATCGTGGGAATAAAATCAGACCACTTGTATTTTGAGCCTTCGGCATTTTTAGTTTTCAAACTAATATTATTGACCGTTTCCCAAATACGACATAATTGAAAAAGAGGTGAGCTTCTTGGAGCCACTTTTGGTCCAGTAAAAACTTCATTCCCCCTGTGGTCTACCCTATTGATTCCTTCAAATTCACAGATGCTAACAAGACCTTTTTGTGATTTGAGTGGTCTTTGATAGTAAATGATCCTATCTCTCAACACAGAAATCACCTCATCCGATAATTGACTATGATATTTTTTCTGCTCATTACATATTGCATTAAACTCTTCTATGTAAGCCTCTCTGGGAAAAATGATGTCTTTGATTCTGAAATATTTATCGGCTTGTAATTGAGCATAAAAGTGCTGTCCGATTGTTTTTCTCTCATCTAAAATTTTCGAATAATTACTTTTTACTTGTGCAACATAATCGGTATCTTTTTTATCCAAATTTGCATCACTTCTGCTACTCTTATATCCGCGTTTTTGGTTTAAATGATAAAATATTCGCCCAATTTCTTTCAACTCAATTTTTCCATTTAAAGCCTTATCCCTTAGCCCATATAATTGAAGAGAATTGAGGTTCATTAGGTCAGCATCGGGAAGCATACCTAATTCTTGAAGCTTTTTACATAAGGCAGACCTTCTTAGCTGATAACGGTCATAACCTTTTCTCTGAGTTCTCTTTAGTGTTCTTTTCTGATTTTTTGAAATACTATTACCTGTACTAAACTCCTCTTTATCATCGTTGCTTAACGGGATGATCCTGCTGCCAAGTCCTAAAATCTGACTTTTCTCTTCAAATTCTTCAATAATAGCCCAACCAATTGAACTAATTCCTAAATCAAGCCCAAGAATTTTTTTGCTCATATACTTGTTATTAAACTTTTATATAACTTTACAACGAAGCAAATCACAATAAGGATTTTTCCGTTGAGAAATCATTTACGCCACCCTCGTCGTTTATCGGGGGTTTTTTATTTTATTTACGCCGCTTCCTGTTTCATATTAGCTAACACATTCCATAGCACACAATACATAACAAGCCCATATAAAATAGACGTAAATACTGCAAAGGGGCAACAGGTATTTAAAAATAAGAAAATAAATAATTAGCACAAAAAATTGCAGTCATTTTCTCTAAAAATGAACAGTTGCGCACTTTTAAAATCAAAATCAAGACAATAGTTTTAGTGATCCTCACAATTCCAACCTATTCATTTTTGCTAACACACTTAAAGAACCTACTTTCGGAATATGCTACTTAGGAATTTTCAAATAAAGTGGAACCTTTGGGCTGGTTTAATTGCTCTGATTATTATATTGTCCAGCAGCGTATACAGCCATTATCTTTCTAAACAAATTGCTGAAGAAGAAAGAAGCATGGTAAATACTTGGGTAGAGGCAGAACAAACAATTCTAAAATCTAAGGATACTTTTAATCTTAATCTGGCTTCTAAAATTACCAGCGAAAATACCCGAATACCCATTATTGAAACAAATGAATTAGATGAACCAACAGGAAACTGGATTAATTTAGACAGCAACAAAAAACAAACAACAAACGACTGGCTAAAGAAACAGGTAAATATCTGGAAAAATAGCAATCGCTCACCTATTGTAGTGGTGCTCTCAGACTCTCCATATATAGCCAATAAATATTACTACGGCGAAAGTTTAATAGCTCGTCAAATTAGATGGTTTCCTTTAATACAATTACTAGTTGTAAGTATTTTCATTGCATACCTTTTTTCTACCCAATATTACAAGTACAAAAACAGTCAAAACCAACTTTGGGTGGGCATGGCAAAAGAAACAGCGCATCAATTAGGTACACCATTAACAAGCTTACAAGGATGGATGGAAATTTTAAAAGAAAAAAGTATTGCTGATGATGTTTTACTAGAGATTCAAAAAGA
The DNA here is from genome assembly GCA_964616465.1 of uncultured Hydrotalea sp. Taxonomy (GTDB): domain Bacteria; phylum Bacteroidota; class Bacteroidia; order Chitinophagales; family Chitinophagaceae; genus JAFLBI01. The sequence goes on from CAZTTO010000010.1 coordinate 7,529, forward strand.
TGTTGAACGTTTACAACTCGTAAGCGATCGATTTGGAAAAATTGGAAGCCAACCGCAGTTAGAAAAAACTTCCATTACAGATTTAACGCTGCGGATGATTGATTACATGAAGAAAAGAACAAGCCAACAAACACAGTTTAGTGTTCATGCCCCTGAACAAAAACTATTTGCAGAAACATCTCCTCCGCTTATTGAATGGGTAATAGAAAATATTTGTAAAAATGCTCTTGATAGTATGGAAGGAAAGGGCTCTATTGAAGTTACTATTTGTGAGCATAATGGAAACATTCATATTGATATTAAAGATTCAGGCAAGGGAATGTCACCTCAAATTGCATCACAAATTTTTAGACCTGGATTTACTACAAAAAAACGGGGTTGGGGTATTGGACTAACTTTGAGCAAACGCATTATGGAAGAGTATCATCCTGGTAAATTACAAGTACTCCATACTGAATTAAACAAAGGAACCACTTTCAGACTCAGCCTTCCTATAGCTAAATAAGAATTTACCCAATTACTACAGCAGCAAGAGCAGGAAGATGTACATTTAATTCTATCTGATTTGAAGTGAGATCTTTTGAAAGCTTTTTACAAGTAATGCTCGGATTTAAAACATCACCAGTACCCCAAAATTCTTTTTGATCGCTATTGAAAAGCTCCTTCCATTTTGTTTTGGTACTATGAGTTTGCACCTTCCAATCCATACGAACAACAGGTGTCATGTTTAAAATAACCAATACTTCTTGATTTTTCTTCTTACCAATTCTTTTATAAACAATAACACCCGCTTCTCTGTGCGACAAATCAACCCATTCAAATCCACCAGGCTCAAACTGCATTTCATAGAAAGCTGCGTTTGTCTTGTATAATTCATTCAACTGTTGCACACAATATTTCATGCCACCATGACTCACAAAATCTAGTAAGTTCCAGGGTAAAGCCGACTTATAATTCCACTCTTGGTTCGCTGCAAACTCATTACCCATAAATAGCAGTTTGCCACCAGGATGTGTAAACATATAGGTGTACAACAGTCTCAAGTTGGCGAACTTCTGCCACTCATCTCCTGTCATTTTATACAGCATAGGACTCTTACCATGCACTACTTCGTCGTGGCTCAACGGCAGCATAAAATTTTCATCATAGAAATACATCATACTAAAGCTTAGTTCATCTTGATGAAATGAACGATGAATGGGATCACGCTTAAAATACCTTAAAGTATCATGCATCCAACCCATCATCCACTTCATTCCAAAACCTAAGCCATCCATGTAAATTGGCTTACTTATGCCTGGCCAATCGGTAGCTTCTTCGGCAATAGTTTGAGTATCTGGAAAATCTTTATAAAGAGTAATGTTCAAGTCTTTAATAAAAGAAATTGCCTCCAAATTTCCATTTCCACCAAATTCATTCGGTTCCCACTCCCCTTCCTTCCTACTATAATCTAACCGAAGCATACTAGAAACAGCATCCACCCTTAATCCATCTATATGAAACCTGTCCATCCAAAAATGCGCACTACTCAATAAAAAACTCTTTACCTCACCTCTTTTGTAATTAAAAATATAGCTGTTCCAATCGGGGTGAAAGCCTTTACGCATATCTGCATACTCATAAGTATGTGTTCCATCAAACAAAAACAAACCATGTGCGTCGTAAGGAAAATGCGAAGGCACCCAGTCGAGCACTACCCCAATTCCAGCTAAGTGAAACTGCTCAACCAGGTAGGCAAAATCCTGTGGACTTCCAAAACGACTCGTAGGAGCAAAATAACCAGTTCCTTGATAGCCCCAACTTCCATCAAAAGGATGTTCCATAACAGGCATTAACTCCACATGTGTGAAACCCATTTGCTGAACGTAAGGCACCAATCGCTCAGCAATCTCACGATAAGTATAATAAGATTCCTCATCTGAAGGATCAGGACGCATCCAACTCGCCAAATGCACTTCATAAACCGACCATGGCGCTTGTAAAGCATTGTGCTGATGTCTTTTTTTCATCCATTCAGCATCCTTCCATTCATAAAAAGTTCCCCAGGCTATTGAAGCTGTATAAGGTCTTTTTTCCCATAAATGAGCATATGGATCACCCTTGTCTAATTTCAATCCTTCAAAACCATGAATATGATATTTATAGGCCTCACCAGCCAGCACATCGGGTATAAAACCTTCCCAAATGCCCGACTGATCTAAACGAACTTTTAAAGGATGAGCTTCTGTATCCCATTTATTGAAATAGCCAATAACACTAACAAATGTTGCATTAGGTGCCCATACGGCGAAATAAGTTCCTTTCTTGCCTAAAACCAATATCTGCTTATTTCCAAGCAATTCATACATTTTGGTATGTTGCCCAGTTTGAAACAAATGAATGTCATTCTCAGAAAACAATGAATAATTCCAAACGGAAAGACTTGTGTCTACAAAATGGACCTCTTCATAAGGTTTAGAGGAGGTCGCAGTGGGTATAGTTGAAGATTTCTTAGATTTTGACATATTTATTCCGTTAACATATTTAACAAACCGTTTATATCAAATTGGTTCGTTGCGTCAACAAATTAAAGAATTTCGTTGACATCGTTCCATGAACGTTTAGAAAACCTCTATATGCCAAAACACATACTGACTTTTGTAGTATCCATTTTATTCGCCATTGGTGGATTTGCTCAAAGTTCTTCGATAAGCGGACAAGTTAAAGATACTTCTCAACAACTATTACTTGAACAAGCATCTGTAATAGTGCTCAAAGCAAAAGACTCCATTTTAGTGAAGCATACTCGAACCGATAAAAATGGGAAGTTTGCAATCAATGATCTTCAAGCAGGTAAATACATTCTACTTATCACCTATCCTCGTTACGCATCTTTTGAAGATATTATAGACATCAATGAGTCGTCATTACAACTAGGCATTATTCCTTTAATTACCAGAGCAAAGCTCCTTGAAGAAGTAATAGTCAGAAGCCAAGTTTCAGCAATTAGAATTAAAGGAGACACCTTGGAATTTAAAGCAGATAGTTTTAAAGTTGGTCAAAATGCGAATGTTGAAGACTTGTTAAAGAGACTCCCAGGCATACAAGTAAATGCAAAAGGTGAAATTACCGCTCAAGGAAGAAGAGTTCAAAAGGTTTTAGTAGATGGAGAAGAATTTTTTGGAGATGATCCAACACTTGCCACACAGAACTTAGCAGCAAAAGCAGTTGATAAAGTACAAGTCTTTGAAAGAAAGAGCAATGAAGCTGTTGCAACTGGAATTGATGATGGAGTGAGAGAACAAACAGTGAATCTTGTTCTAAAAGAAGATGCTAAGAAGGGATATTTTGGAAGAGCAGAAGCCGGATCGGATTTGAACGAATTTTACGATGCAAGATTGTTAGCTAATAGATTCAAAGGAAGTAAGAAATTGGGTGGATATGTAACAACAAACAGAACTGGCAGAAATAATATTAATTGGGAAGATGCTCAAAATTTTGGTGGAGGCAACTTTACTTCTGGTGTGAACGAAGATGGCGGTATGTTTATCTCGTTTCAAAGCGACCAAGACTTTTCTGGAACTGAAGGCATACCTACTAATACAACAGCAGGCGTGATGTTTAATAACAAATATGGAAAACTAAAAAATAGTACTCAAAATAATTACAACTTTAGGAATCAACTTGCCATAGGTGATGGTAGAACTACTACACAGTTTATTTTACCAGATACAGTTTTCTTTCAGGAACAAGCAAGAGTTAGCAATGCACAACGCTGGAGACATCAAGGATCTACAAGAAATGAACTAAAACTAGATAGCTTAACAACTATTCAGATTAACGTAAACGGACAGATTTCTAGATCAACAAGTGATGTTTCAAATACGGATCAAACAAAAAATGAAGAGCGCAATCTTGTTAACGAGGGTATACGAACCAGAACTCAAAATAGTTTGAGCCAAAACCTAAATACAGAGCTATTCATCACAAGAAAATTAAACAGCAAAGGAAGCTTACTCACTGCTACTGTTAGCAATAGAAACAGTTACACTTCTGGGGATGGATTCTTGTTCAATACTAACAATTTTTTCAATCCAAATATAGGCAGCTTAGACTCTAGCGTTGTTACAAATCAGCTCAAAACAATCTATAATAAATCAAATACATTCAACAGTAGATTGAGTTACAACCAACCACTTGCAAAACGACTCACACTAAATCTTAATTACAGTTTTCAAAGAACAAATAATGAAAACGACAATCGCTCTTTTGAACAGAGAAATGGTAAATACGACTCACTTAATATGATATTTAGTAACCATTTCATATTTGACAACACTTCACATACAGGCGGATTTAAATTAGCATACAAACAAAAAAAATGGAATGTGCAAGCTGGACTTGGTATCCAAAATTTATTGCTAGAACAAAGAGATTTGTTTAAAGACACTTCTTTGAGTAGAAGCTTTACCAACTTTAACCCTACTGCAAATTTTAGTTGGAAGTTTTCTTCGTCAGGTAATTTCAACGTGAGCTACAATGGAACCCAGCAAGCTCCATCACTTGCGCAAATTGCACCATTAATTGATAATAACAATCCCTTGATGATTTCAATTGGTAATCCTGCATTAAAACCTTCATTCAACCATAATATCAATTTCTGGTTTGGAGATTTCAAAGTAATAAGCGAACGTAATATTTATGCATATGGAAACATTAATATTACTGACAACGCATTTAGTACAAGAGAAACTATCGGAAGCAATGGGGTTCGTACTTTTCAGACCGTAAATGTGAAAGGAAATATTTTTGGAAATCTATATGTTTCTTACAATAGAAAATTAGGTAATACACCTATTGATTTTGAGCTACAACCCAATGTACAAATGTCTGTAAACAATAATTTTGTAAACGGACTGGCTAATAAAGTGACATCTTATTCCCTTGGTATTCAAACAGGATTTGGATACTATGGTGAAGAAGATAAAATTTCTATTTGGCTAGGTTATGAACCCGAATGGAATAATTCTGTAAGCTCTATCCAAAGGAACTTACAAACAGCATTCTGGATTCACACCATAACCAGTGATATTTCTTGGAAATTACCTAAAGATTGGACTATCAAAACCAATTTATCTGCCAACTTTAGACAACAAACAGAAGTGTTTGGCAGAAATGTGAATGCTATTATTTGGAATGCAGACATTGAGAAGAAAATTGTGAAGAAGAAAAATATTTTCTTGACTCTTTCCGCAAATGATATATTGAATCAAAATATTGGATTCAGTAGGAACATAAGAACCAATATGATTCAAGAAAATACATTCTTAACCGTTCAAAGATTTTTCTTACTTGGCTTTCGTTGGAAATTTAACGGCGGTGCCATGCAATTAGGAGGTAACAATGAATAATAAAATTTATACCATCATCTGTATTTTTTGCAGCGTTGCTTTACACTATCATGTGTACGCACAAGATATTTTTCTAAAAAAAGGATGGATTGAATTTGAAAGGCAGGAGAATGTTCAAAAAGATATGGAAGGCGTTTGGGCAGAAAACTTTAAAGATAAAATACCTAAATTTAAAGTAACCTACCACAACCTGTATTTTGATGAGTCCAAAACACTCTTTGTAAATGGCAAGGAGCCAAAAGAAAAACATCCTTGGTTTAATGAGGATGCATCTGATGATATTATTTTTTCAGACTTAACAAGTAAACAAATCATTAAAAAACAACAAGTTTTTGAAAGAACTATTTTATTGCAGGATAGCCTTAGGAATGTAGAGTGGCGGATAACCGATGAAACAAGAGATATTGTAGGCTTTGAATGTAGAAAAGCAGTTGGAAAATTACTAGACAGCATTTATGTAGTAGCCTTTTTTACAGATCAAATTCCAGTTAATGGTGGCCCACTGGCTTTTTCTCAACTACCAGGAATGATATTAGGATTGGCAATACCTAGATATAGCATCACCTACTTTGCAACCAGAATAGAAGGAATTCTTCCAACAAAACCTCAGATTGTTGCACCAACGCACAAATCCAAGCCTATGAATTATACCGAGCTATTTCAGATGACAGAAAAAGCCATGAAAGATTGGGGCAAATGGGGTAAAAAGTATCAGATACTATTTATGCTATAAACTTATTTTGTTAATTCTATCACTTTCATAGTCATAGCAGGAATAGAGAACTCATTTCCTACTTTGGAATCTGTTAGAATATCGAAGCCATGCTTAGCATCTTTAGTCATTTCAGCATAATCACTCATCTTTACTTGTTGATCTTTAGCTGAAGTGTTCATCACACACATAAGCAACTGAGTATCGCTGTATCGGAAATAAACATACAACCCATCCTTAGGTACAAACTGTTTCATTTTACCCTTGGTAATGGCACTGGATTGTTTTCTAAAGTGCGCTAGCTTCGCTACATAATCTTGTATTTCTTTTTCTGAGCTTGTTAGGCCTTCACCTGTAAATGCATTTTTTTGATCGTCTTTCCAACCACCAGGAAAATCTTTTCTTACATAACCATCATTTGGTGAAGTAAATCCTTCCATCAATACTTCATTGCCATAATAAAGCTGCGGGATTCCTCTACAAGTCATTAACCAAGCTAAAGCTATTTTATACTTTTTTAAATCTGTTCCAACCACACTATAAAATCTGGGAATATCATGGTTGTCAAGAAATATGACTTGCTGCATTGGATCTTTGTACAGCAAATCTTGAGTGAGTGTAATATATAGTTTATTAACTCCTTCAGTCCAGCCAAATGGCTCATTCAATGCAGGCTGAATACCATATAATAAAGTCTGAAAATCGGTAGTGGCTTGCAAATTACTTTTGAATGGAATTTGCAAATTGTTTTCACAAAAGAATGCTTGATTCACAACGCCGTGTACCCAAGTTTCACCAAACAAAGTAAGCTTAGGAAACTCTTTATACAATGCGGCATTGCAACGATTCATAAATTCAAGATCGTTATATGCATAGGTATCTATTCTCCATCCATCAATTCCAAACTCTTCAACAGTCCAGATTGCATGCTGTATTAAAAACTGTTCAACAAATTTATTATGATGATTCCAATCAGGCATGGATCTAACAAACCATCCATCGCTCATAATTTTTTTATCTTTTTCAGAAGCATAAGGATCAAATAAAACCTGGTCTTTATAACTGGTTTGAGTAAAAGTTGGCCATCTGTTAAACCAAGTAGAATCTGGTTGATCTTTAAAAAGTATATGCTGGGTTCCGACATGGTTGTAAACTGCATCTTGAATAATCTTTATTCCTTTTTCATTAGCTTTCTGTATTAGCTCGTGATAGGCAGCTTCTCCACCAATTCTTGGATCAATTCTATAATGATCTGTAAAAGCGTATCCATGCTCCGTTCTATCTTTCATATCATTCACTAAAACAGGATTTAACCACAGGGCAGTAACACCCATTTTATTGAAATAAGAAAGATGCTTTGTAATTCCTTGTAAATCGCCTCCGTGCCTGTTAAAAACAGTATCTCTATTTAAACTTTGGTCTAACATTCCTGGTACACGATCATTACTTTCATCACCATTAGCAAAGCGATCGGGCATGATTAAATACATCAAATCTTCGCTTGTTACACCTCTTGCATACTTTGTACCATTACCTTGTCTTTTTGGTTTCAGTATAAAATTTAGTTGATCTGTTTTTCCTGCTTGTGTCAAACTAATTTTAACATTGCCGGGCTTTGCCGTTGGTGCTATAAATAAACCAACAGCCAAGTAATTGGTATTTTGAAAACGATGTACTTTTTTAACAGTAACGCCAGGATATAGAACTTGCACACTCGACTGCCCAATTGAAACTTTATCACTCCTTACAAGCACTTGAACCTGATTCCATTTCATTCCCACCCACCAGTTTTCAGGAAACAAACGATAATCATTACACACTGCATACAGTGAAATACAGAGGCCAATCAGCAAAAAACTCAATCTGATTTTCATAAAAAACATTTTATAAGAAATCGCTTTAGGATTCCTTTATGACAAAATAGGCGCTAATACCTCCAAGTGCCATAGATGCACCTGCTAAGCCAATTACATGAATAGCATGACCTCCCATAAGTTGCAATGCTATTCCACCCAGCAAACCTGCAGCAATTTGAGGAACAGTAATGGTTACATTAAAAATACCCATGTAAACCCCAGTTTGCTCAGCTGGCAATGATGATGCAAGTATAGCATATGGCAAAGCTAAAATAGCCGCCCAAGCAATACCAACACCAACCATTGATAAGAATAACAAATTTTTATCTTGAATAAACATCATTGATATCAAGCCTAAACCACCGCACAATAAAGAAAACATATAGGTATTTTTCCTGCCAAACTTATTTGCCATTGGGGTTAAGACAAGTGAGTATAAAGCTGCAAAAACGCTGTACGCAGCAAATATCACTCCAGTCCAGTTTCCTGCGTCATTAAAATCTTTTGATTTGGGATCACTCGTTCCCCAAATATGTTCTGCAATACCTTGAGTGGTATATACCCACATTAAGAATAAAGCAAACCAAGAAAAAAATTGAGTCACAGCTAGCTGAATCATGGTCTTGGGTGTATTCATCAGCAAGTCCAAAAAGTTCATCTTTACTTTTTGCTCGGTATTGATATTATTATACAAAGCATATTCTTCAGGCGGATATTCCTTTGTTCTGAAAGAAGTCCATAACACACTTAGTAGTAAAGCTGCTCCACCAAAATAGAAAGACCAAATAACTGTTGGTGCAACCTTCTCACCTTCCGCTGGTTCATTTGAAACACCAATATAAGTAAGTACAAATGGCAATAAACTACCTACAACTGCACCTGCATTAATTAAAAAACTTTGAATAGCATACCCCTGGTTTCTTTGTTTCTCAGGAACCATATCACTTACTAATGCACGGAAGGGTTGCATGGTAACATTAAACGACGTATCCATCAGCAATAACATGGCCGCACCAAAAAATAATGGCGGAAGTAAAGCTGCAAAATGCTCCGAATTAGGCATGAACAACATAGCTAATGCGCTTACAATACAACCACCTAGTATAAAAGGAATTCTTCTTCCAAACCTAGTCCAGGTTTTATCGCTCGACATACCAACAATTGGCTGCACAATAAAACCCGCAAGAGGAGCAGCTAACCAGAATAATCCCAAGTGATGAGGATCGGCACCTATAGCAGAAAGAATTCTACTGGTATTAGCGTTTTGAAGTGAGTAACCAATTTGAACTCCTAAAAATCCAAAACTGATATTCCAAATTTGCCAGAAATTAAGTACTGGCTTCTTTGAATTGCCGGTGGAAGCACCTGTTCCGGTGTTCATAGCCATAGATGCAATCGTTTTAAGGTTAAGTCAAAGTTTTAAATCACAAATCCATCATGAAGTACAGCTCCTTTCTTTATCACTACAATACCATCCTTCACAGCATATAACGGATGATCTACATTTTCTAAATGCTTTCCTCCATTAATTCTTACATCATTTCCAATTCTACAGTTTTTATCAAGAATGGCATCTTTTATATAACAACGTTCTCCAATTCCAATTTTAGGCAATCCCTCTCGCTGGTGTTTTTCCATTTCTGCAAGGGTCTCGTAATAGTCGTTACCCATGATATAAGAGTTAACAACAGTAGTTCCATGACCAACCCTCGATCTAATACCTACTACACTATTCTCAATTCTACTTGCATTAATAATGGAGCCTTCGGCAATAATTGTTTTTTCAAGAGTAGTTCCACTAATTTTAGCTGGAGGCAACATCCTTGCTCTGCTATAAACGGTTTTACGATTATCGAATAGGTTAAATGGAGGTATATCCATTGTTAAAGCAAGGTTTGCTTCGTAGAATGAATAGATATTACCAATATCCGTCCAATAACCTTCGTACTGAAAACTTACTACTTTATGTCCGTCAATAGAATTGGGTAAAATTTCTTTGCCAAAGTCGGTTGCAGTTGGATATTCATTGAGTAATAAATTGAATAAAATTTCTCTCTTGAAAATATAAATACCCATTGAAGCTAAATAATTTCTGCCTTCGCGCTGCATCTCTGCCCCTGTATCACTTACCCAATCTGGAAGAAGATCTTTTTTGGGTTTTTCTATGAAGGAAGTAATAAACTTATTTTCATCTGCCTTTAAAATGCCAAACTCTGTTGCATCTCTTTCATTCACTGGAATAGTTGCAATAGAGATATCGGCATTCTTTTCCTTATGCATATTCAACATCTCGGTGAAATCCATTTGATACAATTGATCACCACTTAGGATAAGTATGTATTCAAATTCAAGATTTGAAATATGTCGAAGTGATTGCCTTACTGCATCTGCTGTTCCCTGAAACCAACCTTGGTTATCGGGGGTTTGTTCTGCAGCAAGAATATCAACGAAGCCAGTACTAAAAGCACTAAAGTGATAGGTGTTTTTAATATGTTTATTCAGTGAAGCAGAATTGAACTGAGTTAATACAAACATCCTATTGATGTATGAATTAATACAGTTACTAATTGGAATATCAACTAGTCTATATTTTCCTGCTATAGGCACAGCAGGCTTCGATCTACTTGCTGTTAGTGGATACAAGCGAGTACCTGCACCACCTCCTAAAATTACCGCCATTACTTGTTTTGAAATTGCCATCATATGCCTCGAGTTTTATAAAGATTCGTAAACTGAAATGTATTGTTGTACAGAATTTTCCCAACTTAAATCAATTCCCATCATATGCTTTCGCATCCAGTTGAAATGAGTTTTATCTTGATATACTCGAATGGCTCTACCTATCGAGTATACAATGTCATCTACAGATGCATGATTGAATCGTATGCCATATCCATCTAAGTCTCCCATATCTACGACTGTATCTTTTAATCCACCCGTACTTCTTACCATGGGAACAGTGCCATAACGCATAGAGTACATTTGATTCAACCCGCAAGGCTCCACTCTACTAGGCATCAGTAAGAAATCTGCCCCTGCGTACATCAAATGACTAAGCCCTTCATCGTATCCTATATAAGAATTGTACACACCTTTAAAATTGACAGCCATGCGTCTTAATTCTTCCTCCAAGAATGGATCTCCACTACCTAAAACCATATAATTAGCACCATCTCCATGATGGTAGATGGCCGATTTGATTGCATCTGGTATAATATCTGCTGCCTTTTCTCCCACTAATCTTCCAATAAAAACAATCAACGGTTTTTTTACATCTAGTCCAAATTGTTCACAAATGCTGAATTTGTTTTTTTGTTTTCCTTCAGCAACTGTCTTGATTGTGTAATGAGCTTTTAAGTATGTATCCGTTGCTGGATCCCATACATCGGCATCAATTCCATTGAGTATGCCTACACATTTTCCTCTTTCATATTCAAAAAGAGCTTCTAATCCATTTGACTCATTCCTTAATTCATCTAAATAGCTGTAGCTTACGGTAGTAACCTTCCAAGCACATTTAATGCCGCTAGCAAGCGGATTAATAGTACCATTCCATTCTAGCATACCAGCCTTCCACGTATCATAAGCGGGAATATACACACTTTTATCCCATCCCATCCAGCCTTGGTACTGCGCATTATGAATAGTTAATACAGTACGAACCATTCTTAAATGCTGATAGGAATAACAATATTGAAACATGAAAGGAATGAGTGCTGTATGGTGATCATGACAATGTACTACATCGGGACGATGCTCCCATCTACTAATCCAATCCACCACAGCAATTTGAAAAGCAGTGAAGCGTTCCGTATCATCATCATACCCATATATCTTCTCTCTGTCTAATAAACCGTTTATGTCTACTAGATACAAATCAAATCCAAGTTCTCCTGATTTTTCTTTAATGATGGTGTACTCAAATGTCCAATCGCCCATTCTTGCATAGCCCTTATAATCCACTACCCACTCTTTTTGGTAGAGGTATTTGGTTCTATACATGGGTAGTACCACTTTTGCATAATGTCCAAGCCTTGACTGATATTTAGGAAGCGCACCTACTACATCTCCTAAGCCACCAGTTTTAGCCATTGGATAGCATTCTGCACTTACGTGTAAAATTTCCATCAAATTGTATTTGAGCGATTTGCGTTCAAATTAAGATGAAAAACTTTCCCCACAAATTAATGGGCAAACTTTTTCTATTTGGAAAAACATACTATTTTCAACGTTCAAATCAATTTGAATGAATTCATCCAAAAACTCAGCTACAAGCACCCAAACTGGTGCCTTGGCTACCCTTGTATCGGTATTCTTCTTCTGGGGCTTTTTAGCGGCAAGTAACAGTATCTTCATCCCTTTTTGTAAAAAGCATTTTAGCCTTAATCAGTTTGAATCTCAGCTTATAGACAGCGCTTTTTATGCTGCTTACTATTATGGATCTTTTATAGTTTTCTTGCTGTCTGTTTGGATGAATAAAGACATTATTAATAATTGGGGACTTAAAAATACCATTGTATATGGTCTGTTGTTGAGTGTTCTCGGAGCAGCTCTTATGATTCCTGCAGTAGGAGCAAATTCTTTTCCTTTCATCTTAGGCGCTTTCTTTGTTGTAGCGCTTGGATTCTCGTTGCAACAAACAGGAGCCAATCCTTTTGCTATTTTGTTAGGCGATCCTGCTACCGGAGCAAACCGACTGAATTTGGGTGGTAGTGTGAACTCAATTGGAACTACATTAGGCCCATTGATCGTTGCATTTGTTTTATTTGGAAGTGCTTCTGCTGCTGAGGATGCTACTGACGTTGGAAAAATCAAAAACTTATACATCCTCGTTGGCGGTCTTTTTGCTGTGGTAGCAGCGTTTTTCTATTTTTCTAAAAAACTACCTCATGGAAGATCTGAGGGCCAGTTTGAACACGAAGAAAAAGCAACAAAGGCGCTTACTATAATGACAATTTTAGTAACTGTACTTTTTGGTGCAATATTTTATAGACTCAGCCAGTCTTCTTCCAATTCTTCTGCAACAGAGCCAGTTGCATTTGACTATCCTGGATTATGGTTGGTGGTTGGGTTATTTGTATCTATTGTTGCTGTATTAGGTTTATCCTATCGCTCAGCACAAAAAAACAGTGAAGGCTGGGGCGCCATGCGCTACCCTCAATTAGTTTTGGGTATGCTGGGTATATTTATGTATGTTGGCGTTGAAGTAGCTATAGGAAGTAATCTTGGTGAACTCCTTACTCAGCCAGAATTTGGAGGCTTAACTGAAAAAGACATAGCTCCATATGTGTCTATGTATTGGGGGAGCTTAATGATTGGAAGATGGGCGGGCAGTATTGCAGTTTTCAAACCTTCTAAGTCTTTGAAAACAGTTCTATTAATTGTAGTTCCATACTTAGGATTCGGATTTGTTTTGGCATCTAACTATTTCAAAGACGCTTCTTCTGTTTCTTTACTCCTTCCATATGCTGTTTGTATAGTTTTTCAAATTGCTGGATTTTTCTTAGGTAAAGACAATCCTGCTAGAACCTTACTTGTATTTAGTGTAATGGCAATCATAGCCATGTTAGTTGGTTTGTTTACAACTCAACAAGTAGCGCTGTTTGCGTTTATGAGTGGCGGCTTGTTCTGTAGTATTATGTGGCCAAGCATTTTTGCTTTAAGCATTGCAGGCTTAGGGAAGCATACTGGACAGGGATCTGCTTTTTTAATTATGATGATCCTTGGCGGCGCAATTATTCCACCATTACAAGGAAAACTTGCTGATTTATTTAATATTCATAACAGTTATTGGATTGCAGTTGCCTGTTTTGCATACTTAGCTTTCTTTGCATGGAGAGCAAAGTCAATATTGGCAGCACAAGGAATTAATTATCAATCAACCAGCTCACCTTCGGGTGGAGCACACTAAATTATTTACTATGGATTACGCAATTGGTGTAGATATAGGTGGCACTAACACAAAATTTGGCATCGTAGATAAAAGGGGAAACATTGTTCACCAAAGTAGGATGAGAACAACCGACTATGAACAAGTAGGTGCATTTGTAGATGATTTATACGAACATTTGTTACCATTGATACAAGAAGTAGGTGGTATTGAAATGATTAAAGGTATTGGCATTGGCGCACCAAATGGTAATTATTACAAGGGAACAATTGAATTCGCTCCTAATCTAAAATGGAAGGGAATTGTTCCAATGGTGTCCATTGTACAAGAAAAATTCAAGATTCCAGCAACACTTACCAATGATGCAAATGCGGCAGCCCAAGGTGAAATGATGTATGGCGCTGCAAAAGGAATGAAGGACTTTATTGTTATAACATTAGGAACAGGGGTTGGTAGTGGGATAATTGTAAACGGACAACTCGTGTATGGCCATGATGGCTTTGCTGGAGAACTTGGCCATGTTACTGTAATACCCGATGGAAGACCTCATTGGGGGACTGAGTTAAAAGGTAGCTTAGAGGCGTATTGTAGCGCTACAGGAATAAAACTCACAGCAATTGAATTATTAGAAAGATACTCTGATAAACCTAGTCCACTAAGAGATATTCCAACGGAAGAAATTGATAGTAGGGTTGTTTGTGAATGTGCATTAAACGGCTGCGAAATTTCTAAGGAAATTTTCCAATTTACTGGTGAAGTACTTGGGAGAGCTCTTGCCAATTTTATCATGTTCAGCTCACCGGAAGCAATTGTTTTATTTGGAGGTGTAACTGCTTCGGGCGATTTGCTAATGAAGCCAACTCGCTACGCTATGGAAGCTAACTTGCTGCCCATTTTTCAGAATAAAGTAAAACTGCTGTTTAGTGATTTAAAAGAAGCTGATGCTGCTATTTTAGGTGCAAGTGCGTTGGTGTGGGAATGATCTTATTTAGTATACACCATAAATACTCCGGGAACCGGCCTTTGGGTCGGTTCTCCGTCTTTTAAGTCGCTTACTCGAATAACTGGCTTCCCTTGAATTAACATACATGTACTACCTCCTCCATCCAAATTCAAGGCTTCTACACATCCAAGCGATTTCATCATTGCAGCTAATTGAATTAACGAAACACCTGCTGATATATTTTTATGCCTGCCTTCAACTACTAGAATAACTAATTCTCCATTATTGGTATATCCCATAGCTGTTCTTGGATGAAGGTCCGCTATAGCCTTCCCCATAAACATCCGCTCTTCATTATTATAAATATCAATGCGTCCGTTCTGAATCAAAACCGGACCACCACCAATAGCTGTTTGTACTGGCCAAGGTTGGAATTGATTTTTCCAATCTGTTTGAATCAATTTATATGTCCCAATACCTTTAGAACGAGGTAACACCAGCGATTTTTGCGAAGCAAATGGAACAGAAGAAACGCTGTCTGTGTATATCCATGCAACATCAGCTGTTCTGTTGCTGAAAATACCAATTGCACTTCTAAAAGGGTGTGCATAGTAGCCACTATCTCTTCCATTAAGCGCAACATCGTGCACGTTATTTGCAGTAAGTTTACCATCTTTTACAAGAACATTTAAATTCTTGTTGGTCTGAAAAGAAAAGAATGTACCGTTTACAACAAGAAACGGTTTTTTCTCTCTTTCATAAAATGCTTGAGGCGTTAACCTTTCATTATTAGTATGGGCAGTTGTAAATCTATTTCGCTTTTCTTTAAGAGAAATAACCGCTGCAAACGCAACTACTGGTTGCCCGTCGACTGAATCTCTAAAATCAAACAGCTTAACCCCTGTAGGAACATTGTTCCATGAATCTGAAACGTCATTCCAATGAAACTGCGCTAACATGCTAAATGGCAGTACAAACAAAACCAAAGAAAATAAACTACGCATACACTACATTGAAGCTTCTTGTAACATACCTTTTTCTTCCATCCACTTCCTCTTTCCATAACCAGGAAATACATGTCGCTCGCTATGGTATGAACTGCGTACAAGTGGTCCACTCTCAACATAGTCAAACCCAATTTCATAGCCTATTTCACGCAGTTCAGCAAACTCATCTGGATGTACAAAACGATGAACTGGTAAATGCTTTTTTGTAGGTTGAAGGTATTGTCCAAGTGTTAATACATCTACGCCAACACCAACCAAATCGTGCATGGTTTGAATCACTTCTTCTTTGGCTTCTCCTAGTCCAAGCATGATGCCTGTCTTGGTTCTCATACCACCCTCTTTAAGGAGTCTGAGCACTTCCAAACTTCTTCTATACTTTGCTTGAATACGAACCTGACGAGTCATTCGCTCAACCGTTTCCATATTATGGCTAACTACTTCTGGAGCTGCATCAATTACCTTCTGCACCTGATCTGCGTTACCCTTAAAATCTGGAATTAATGTTTCAAGTGTAGTATCTGGATTGAGATTCTTGACCGCTTTAATAGTATTATACCATATTGTTGATCCACCATCTTTCAATTCATCTCTATCTACACTTGTAATAACTGCATGCTTTACTTTCATGAGATGAATAGCTTCAGCTACCCTTTGTGGTTCATCCCAATCAACTGGATCTGGCCTTCCTGTAGCTACCGAGCAAAATCCACAGCTTCTGGTACAAACATTGCCAAGAATCATGAATGTTGCAGTTCCTGCACCCCAACATTCCCCCATATTTGGACAATTCCCACTTTCACAAATAGTATGGAGCTTATGATGATCTACTAAACCCCTAACATGCTTATAGTTTTCGCCTATGGGTAATTTTACCCTAAGCCAATCTGGTTTTTTTACTTTAGAAGTTTCAGGAGAAACTTTCTGAACAACAGGTAGTTCCTGCATAATAAATGATTTGGTTATCTGGCTCTCTTAAGAAATGCAAAAGTACACTACTTTCTCCTGCCAAAAACGATGGCCAGATACGCATTAAGGAAAAATTTACGCTCCGGATTAAGTGCCATAGTTTGTATGCCCTGGGTATAATATTCAGCAGTTAAGCCAACTTCTAGGGTGCCTACTGTTTCATTAAATCTATTATTGTCGAATCTTAAAGCGGCTCTTGCATGAACACCCGGAACTGGCTTAATTTCATTAAAACCTTTAAACAAACCTGCTCCACCTATGATAGAATTAAAATCGAGAAATATACTGTCGTTGTTATTATATCTTATTTGGGTGGCTTGTCCTGTAGAAGGATCTTCTACCTCAATGTAATAGGGTTTTAACCAACCAACCGATAAACCTCCTCCGTAAATTGCTGATACCGCAACTCCATTTTTGTTTCCCTTACCCCCTATTAAATATTGCTGACCAAATCCAAGTCTACTCGTATACAAATTGTTAATCTTACCATAACGGAATGGGTTTCCAAGAAAAACAAATCCCCCTCCACCAAAAATATTGGTAACACTTTCTTCTTTTGGACTTCTCCTTTCTCCAAAAATGTCAATCCACCATAAGTTCGACTTAACTGCTGATTTGTACTTACCCTTCTCATAGCCAATACCCCAACCGTCTGTATTCAAACGAAAGTAAAAAGTACTTTGCTTATCAAAAACCAATGCTCCCTCTTCTTCTTGCTTAATAAGCTGATTGATTCTTTCCCTCTTTTCGGCTTTTCGCTCATCCTTACTCATCTTTACCTGTCCATGAACAGATGACGAAACCAGACCAGCCAACATCCAAACAAATAATCTTTTCACACGCAATTCATTTGATGCAGTAAATTTAGGGCAAAAACCATGCAATGACAGCACAAATTATTTATAAAGGAGCGTTAAGAACAGAATGTGTACATCTTCAAAGCAAAACCATCCTTGAAACTGATGCACCAACAGATAACCAGGGGAAGGGGGAAAGATTCTCACCAACAGACCTTGTAGCTACAGCTTATGGCACCTGTATGATTACAACAATGGCCATAAAAGCTGCAGATATGCAGTTGCCATTCGAAGGTACTCGCATTGAAATAACCAAGATTATGAGTAGCGATGCACCTAGAAGAATTTCAGGAATCAAATCTACATTTTACTTCCCAGCAGATTTCCCTGCAACAGATGCACAAAAAGAGCAATTAATTAGAATTGCTAGAGCTTGTCCGGTTGAAAAAAGCTTGCACCCAGATATAGTACTTGACGTTGAGTTTAATTGGTAGCCGAACCTCTTCTTAATATATCTGCACCAACAGCACATTGTAAGCATTTTTGCACTTGACAATACTGTTCTGTAAGCCATAACAAAGATTGTGCTTCTAGTGCTGTGCGTACAGGAATAGAATATTTTTTCCATTGCCTGAGTAGGATATTATCCTCAGCAGGTATTTGATGCAACCACAACAACAACTTTTCTTTCAATTGCTCGTTTTTTTGCTCATGCGCGTAAGCGAACAGTACAGGTACAATCGCATTCACTATAATACGCCAGACAGTTTCTTTTCCTAAGGCTTTAGGTTGATACAATGTTTCCTGATCAAAGACAAAATGATAATGCCAATAATCATTTGCAACCACATCAAATAAGGCAACCAATTCTTGAGCATGCTTCGATTCTAAACAAGTAGAAAAGATGGAAGGTGTATGTTGTATGAAAGCACTCAGTTGTGAAAGGCGAACTCCTGGAAATGCAACAGGCCGCATTCTAAGAAAAGAAGGCTGAATTTCAACTTTTTGTAATGAATATTTTGATTGTAAGAATCGAAACTCTTTCTGTAGCATTTTTGGATAAGACTCAATAAAGTCTTGCTCTAATAAATTTGCTTGTCCAAGCAGCAACGCCTCTATTTGTATTCGATTTGATCTAAGTTTTGAAATAAGTGCTAATGAAACTGTTGTTGCAACTTGTTCAAATAAATCAGCATTCACTTTTCCACCAAAATACCTGGCTACCTTCCACCACAGCACTTCCTCCCAACTTACTTTATTCTTTTGCTTTTGCTCAATAAACAAATCAACTTTTGCTGCTAATTTCTCAACCATTAATCGCTCTTGCCAAACCAACCATTGTAATGCATTGAGTTGAGGTAGAAATGACGCACAAGGTATCTCTTTGGTCATTTGCATCAATTGCTTGTAATGATCAAAAAGTCCTGCTGCAACATAGGGCTGCAAAACCAAAGTAGGTGCAGACAATTCAAGTGATACATCATTCTCCCAAACTACATGTAAAATAATATGAGCAAATCTTGGATCGTGCTGATGACCATGCTTTAACCAATCAGATGAGCGAATATGTAATTCAACATGACCTACTAAACTTATTGCTCCAACTTGAATGGAAGCCATTAAAAAATCTGGACCCTGATCATTATTCAATTGTCCTGTATTTCTAATTTGAATAGGCTCACCATCTGTTGAAACCAATCCTGATTGCTGAAAATGCCGATACTTCCAGATAAACTGGAAAAGTTTTTCATCTATCATAACTGCTAACGTTTTACAACTATATCAAAAATAGGCAGAATCTACCATCGTTCCAATACCTGCACTACTCTACTAACTGGCAACCCCATAACATTATAGAAATCGCCAACCACTTTTTGAATGCCAATAACACCTATCCATTCTTGAATAGCATAAGCTCCTGCTTTATCGAATGGCTGATATCTTTCAACATAAAATGAGATCTGGTCGTTGGTTAATTTATGAAAGTGCACTTCAGTTATATCAGAAAACTGAATATTTTTTTCTCCTTGCATCAATACAACACCAGTAATAACTTTATGCTTTCTGCCTGAAAGTAATTGCAACATCTGTATTGCTTCCTCTTTATCTTTTGGCTTACCTAAAATCTGTTCATCAACTAAAACAATGGTATCGGCAGCTAATACAATTGGATGAGGCTTATTATAAAGTTTATGCACCTCGGCTGCTTTTTGCTGAGCTATATGAATAGGCACATGAATTGGGTCCATGCCTGCTGGGAAAGTTTCTTCTGTAGGAATAACCTGAATAGTAAATGATATTTCAGCCCATTCTAATAGTTGCTTTCTCCGGGGCGATTGTGAAGCTAAAATGATAGATGGCAAATGTTTCATATTCCATACCATTTAAAAAACACCATCGATAAAATTCCGAACAACATAACCAACTTAATAATACTGCTTACTTTATGATAATCCTCACTTGTTTTTGCCTTCTTTAGCATAAAAAGCGACTTAAAAAGAGGATAAATGAGTAACCCAGTAGCATATAGAATACTCCACCACCAACCTAAAGGAATAACATACACTTGCAGTGCAACTAGAATAGCAATTAAAATAACAATCCAAGTACTTATGAAAATTTTGGTTGATTGAATGCCCCAAACAATGGGCATAGTTGTACATCCATATTTTCTGTCACCTATAATATCTTCCATATCTTTCACAGCTTCACGAATCAGCGATATAACAAAAGCAAAACCAGCATATAAAATTCCTAATCTTAAAATACGCTGATTTGCAGCAATTGAATCACTATCCAAATTTGTCTGAACCCTTACTTCGGCCATACACAAAACCAAAATAACCCATGCAGTTAGCATAGATATCAAGATGTTGCCAGACAACAACTTTTTCTTGAATGATATTGAATACAAAAACAAAAGAACTACGCATAGCACATTTGCCATGCCTAACAGCCAAATACCCGACTGAAACGCCACATAAAAACTAATTGCCACACCTACCATACTCAAGAAAAAATGCCAAAAAATGACCCATCTTCTTTTAATCATTTTTTCAACTACAAGTTTATCGGGCTTGTTGATTAAATCTATGTTTAAATCAAAATAGTCATTGATAATATATCCTGCAGCAGCTATGCTAACTGATGCAAGCACCAATAGAAATAACAATGGCAATGACAAATAAATTAGTACAAAAGATCCTTCTTTAGAAGGGATTATAATAGTATAAAAAAAAAGCAATTGTGTGAGGGCAATAAAAACCAAATTAGGCCACCTTACTAAACTAAAAAAAGCTTTGAAAAGTTTCATACCTAAATGTAATTAAGATGATGTGGTGAAAACATGTTGATCCCACAAGCCTTTACACTTCATAACCTTTTCAATAACATCACGTACACAACCTTTTCCACCTCCATACGGTGATATATAAGAAGATATTTCTCGCACTTCTAACACTGCATCATTGGGTGCGGCAGATACACCGGCTGCTTTCATAATAGGTATATCTGGAATATCGTCGCCCATTGCAAGAACTTCATGAGGGAGTAAGTTATTACGCTCCATAATTTCATGCATGACCTTCATTTTATCATGCACTTTCATATGAATTTCAGTAATACCCAATTTTGAAAAACGTTCAATTGCCTCGGATGAATCTCCTCCAGAAATAATTGCAACTATGAATCCACTCGAAGTTGCACGTTGTAAGGCATAACCATCTTTTGTATTCATTGCACGAGCAACAACCCCGTTTGGCAACAAATACACACTACCATCTGTCAGCACTCCGTCCATATCAAACAGAAATGCCTTAATAGCAGTTAATTTTTGAAGAAGATTTGACATGATGGGAATTTACTCGCGGCTAAAGATAGCCAATCCCGTTTGCTTGGGCTACCAATTATTTTTGGTTATCGCGCCACTCATATACCCAACTGCTTTGCACCATTTCAAGATGGCCTTCATTACACTCTTCGCGCGTTCCCTTGAAATGCGGAATTTCTAAGACCCACTCAAGCAATTCAGTAAAGCGAATTCGATAAATTTTACTTTCTGTAAAATCATCTCCAAAACGCTCATATAACTTCAGCGCTATATCCTCATAATCGTTCCAGTAAATAGGAGGTTCAAAGTTTGACATACTCTTTGGTTTTATTCACCCAAAAACTGGGTTTGATCGGGTAATGTAATTTCAATAGTTCCACCGCCATCTTGCAATACACATTGACAGCCTAAACGAGAATTTAAACGCGGATTAACTGCTCGGTCTATAAAATCTTCTTCTTTATCGCTGAGTTCTTCCAAATGTTCCATTCCCTTCTCAACATACAAATGGCATGTGCTACATGCACAAACTGCCCCACAATTATGGTGCAATTCAATACCATTGTCTAAGCAAACCTCCAATAAAGAATCGCCTGAACCAATATTTTCGAGCGTAACAGGCTCCAAACCCTTCTGTTCAAATTGTATGTGAATTGTGTACATAGCCCTATTTTGGCCGCAAAACTATCTGAAAGAACGCTAGCGAAAAAGTCATGTTTTCCCTTTTACCTTCGAAATGGGGAAAAATTATGCTTAGTCACCTATTTAATTTGCTGAAAGCCTTCAACTATTTGCTTGCTAAACACCTCATATAATTCCTTCAAATCGGTCTCATTTCCTAATAATTCTAGCTGTTGTTGCATGACTTGCACATCGTTTCTTCTTGCTGGTCCTGTTAAATGCTCTAAACCATGTCCTTCCATAACTTGGTGTAATACATTCCTCATAATTGGGTAGAGCAAATGTGCAGGGAGTTGATTTTTCTTGGCAAACTCTATAACCCTTCCCCCTAAATACTGACTGAAGTTAGCTAACATAACCGTTGTTAGATGTAGCTTTTTCCTTTGATGTATATCTAACCGAACCACCTCTCCTCTTAAAGTTCCTGCTAAATCATACAAAGGCTCTTCTAACTCCTTTTCCGAAAAATCAATTACAGAGGGTGCTCCAAGTAAAGTTGTGTTTTTTTGGATGGATTGCATAATCCACCAAACAGCTGGAAATCGAGTATATGCCGAAAGAACATCTACAGGAACAGTTCCTGCAGTATGAATCAATGGTTTGTTGGGGAAAGGGAATTGTGCTGCAACTGATGCTATAGCATCATCTTTCACACATATTATATATGCATCGGCATGAGCATCTAATTGATCCATTTGAAAAGCAAAGGGCACATGCAAAAAATTTCCAAGCTTTCTAGCAGCTTCTTCGCTCCTTCCCCACACTTGCAAAACAGTTCTTCCACTTTCGCGAAAGGTTTGTGCAAGCGCATAAGCCACATTACCTGTTCCTAATATCACCAACTTGTTATATTTACGCATATGAAGTTGAAATTAGCACAAAGAGTTGTAATTGGATATTACAAAACAAAATTGAAAACCCTTGCCCTGCTTTCCCCAAAAAAAGCTGCTGAAGCTTCCTTCCAACTATTCTGCACCCCTTATAGTGGCAAGCCTAAAAGAAAAGCTCCTCCCATCTTTCATCACGCTGAGAAACTCAAACTTGAAATTGAAGGCCTACAAGTAAGAGGCTGGCACTGGAAAGCTGATCATCCCATAGGTAAAACCATACTAATTGCACACGGATTTGATAGCTGTGCTTATAAATTTGACAGATATGTGGCTCCATTTAAGAGAGAGGGATTTAATGTGGTTGCTTTTGATGCACCTGGACATGGAACAAGCGATGGTAAAATTCTGAATGCAAGGATTTATCGCGATATGATTTTGAAAATTCATAGGGAACTGTTTCCCTTGAACGGTATTATGGCACATTCATTAGGCGGACTGGCAACATCTCTTGCAGTAGAACAACTTGATCCTTCTGAACGTCCACCCATAGTTCTCATTGCCCCAGCAGTAAACACCGTTCGAGCCTTAGATAATTTCTTTACTTTCTTACCCCTTGGCAATCAAATTCGCCATGAAATGGAACTGTTAATTGAACAGATTGGGCAACAACCGGTATCCTATTACGCTACTGATAGAGCAGTTTTATCTATGAGTCAACCTGTTTTATGGATTCACGACGAGCAAGACGATATTTGTCCATTTGAAGATGTCAAAAACACCTATCAGCAAGCTCCAAAGCATGTTGATTTTGTTGTGACCCAGGGTCTTGGACATAGCCGTATTTACAGAGAGTCGAAGATTAAAAAACAGATTGTTGCCTTTTTAAAGGAGAAGAATATGTAAATTTATTACATATTAAATTGATTTACAGCAACATATTGATATAAAAAATATAGACTGCGATTGCTAATTTTGATTTTTTCGCATTTTTTATTGCAACCTTGCTTTAATATTGCAACCATACCAACCCAGCCATGAGTAAAAATTTATTAATAGTTGAGTCTCCAGCCAAAGCAAAAACCATCGAAAAAATTCTTGGAAGTGATTTCGAGGTAAGAAGTTGTTATGGTCATATTAGAGATCTTGAGAAAGATGATATGGGCATTGACGTACTCAACAATTATGAACCGAGATATAAGGTTCCAGACGATAAAGAAAGGGTTGTTAGGGAACTAAGACAAATGGCAAAAAAGGCAAAAGAAGTTTGGTTGGCATCGGATGAGGACCGTGAAGGAGAAAGTATTAGTTGGCACCTTGCTGAAGTATTAGGATTGGACCCGGAAACCACGAAAAGAATTGTATTCCACGAGATTACGAAACCCGCTATTCAAAAAGCAGTTCAAAATCCTCGTACCATCAATATGAACCTAGTCAACGCACAACAAGCTCGCCGTGTACTAGACAGATTAGTGGGATTTGAATTGAGTCCTGTTTTATGGAGAAAGATTGGCATGCAGAGAAGCTTAAGCGCTGGAAGGGTTCAAAGTGTGGCAGTTCGTTTGATTGTTGAAAGAGAGCGCGAAATCAATCATTTTGTATCTGAGAGCCACTTTAAAATTGTGGGACAATTCACTGCCAACGATGGAAATAGAAATTATACTTTTCAAGCAGAAGGACCCTCTAAACAACATTCAGAAAAAGAAGCAACGGCTTTTTTAGAAAAGTGTAAAGGTGCTAGATATACGGTTGAACAAATTCAAGTAAAACCTGCAAAACGCACACCCGCAGCGCCCTTCACAACTTCAACCTTACAACAAGAAGCTGCAAGAAAATTAGGATACAGCGTAAGTAAAACCATGTTGATTGCCCAGAAATTATATGAGAGCGGTCAAATTACTTATATGCGTACCGACAGCGTAAATTTAAGTGATACAGCAAGAGCAGATATTCAAAGAGAAATAGAATCACAATACGGAGATCAATATTTTCAACCTCGTAGGTATAAGAATAAAAACGAGAGTGCTCAAGAAGCACACGAAGCTATTCGTCCTACCTATATGAATCAACATACAGTAACGGATCCTGAGAATAGAAGGTTATATGAACTCATTTGGAAGAGAACAATAGCGTCACAAATGAGCGATGCTGCATTTGAAAAAACAGTTGCTTCAATTGGTATTTCAACTCAGCCTGAACAACTAACCGCAAGTGGAGAGGTATTGAAATTTGATGGCTTCTTAAAAGTATACATGGAGGGAAAAGATGATGAGGACGAGGACGAAAAAGAAGGTATGTTACCACCACTTGAAGTTGGTCAAAATGTGACTATGCTTCAATTGCTAGCTCAAGAAAAATTTAGCAGACCAGCTGCGAGATATACAGAAGCATCGCTTGTAAAAAAACTTGAAGAACTTGGAATTGGTCGCCCTTCAACTTATGCCCCAACTATTTCAACAATTATGAAAAGAAATTATGTTGAAAAGCGCGATAAAGAAGGAACTACAAGACCAGCAATTACTTGGACTTTAGATGCTTCCGGAGATATTAGCAAGGAAGTGGTAATGGAAAATACAGGTGCTGAAAAAGCTAAATTATTTCCAACATATTTGGGCAACCTTGTCACTGACTTCTTAAAGCAACATTTTGAAAAAGTAATGGATTATAGCTTCACCGCTAAAATTGAACAAGAGTTCGATGAAATTGCAGATGGCAAGCTAAGGTGGAATAGCATGATTGATGGATTTTATAAGCCTTTCCATCAAAATATTGAAGAAACCCTTGAACATGCTGAGAGAGCAAAAGGTGAAAGAGAATTAGGTATTGAAGAAAGCACAGGTAAGAGAATTATAGCAAGGATGGGGCGGTATGGTCCAATGGTTCAAATTGGTGATGCAACGGATGAAGAAAAACCTCGATTTGCAAAGCTAAAGGCTGGACAAAGCATTGAGACGATTACACTGAATGAGGCAATGGATTTATTCCAGCTACCCAAAACACTTGGAGAATTGGATGGGCAAGAAGTTTCCGTTCACATAGGACGTTTTGGTCCCTACATAAAATTTGGAGAACAATTCATTAGCCTACCAAAAGGTGAAGAACCTCTTGATGTAGATCTCGAAAGAGCACAAGTATTGATTGCAGAGAAACAACATGCAGATGCCCCAATTGCAATGTATCATGATGCGCCTGTTACCAAAGGGAAGGGACGTTTTGGCCCCTTCATTAAATGGAATAACATGTTCATTAATGTACCTCGTAAATACAATTTTGATGCACTTAGCAAAAATGATATTGAGGAATTGATTGAAGCGAAGATGGAAAAGGAAGCGAACAGGTTTATTCAACAATGGCCTTCAGAAAAAATTTCTATTGAGAATGGTCGTTGGGGGCCTTTCATTCGATTTGGCAAGCAAATGCTTAAACTAGGTAAAAAAGCCGATGGCTCTAAATTTGAAGCACAAGATTTGCAAGATGTTTCCCTAGAAGAGGTTAAAAAAATGATTGAAGCACAAGTCCCTGGAGCATTTGATAAGAAAACAAAAAAGCCTGCAACAAAAAAAGCTGCTAAACCTGCTGCAAAGAAAGCTGCTAAGAAAAAAGTATAATACAGCTATAACAGTAATTAAAAAGCCCTACAATAAAAAATGTAGGGCTTTTTTACTTTAGTATGGAATACTTATGCCATTTGATGACTTGGTTTTCCCATTTCTTTAAGGAAAGATACGTGCGCAACTATTGCAGTTCGCATAGTGGGATACTCAATATATGGGAGATTATATTCTGCGCATACTTTTTTTACAATTTGACTAATTGCAGGGTAATGCACGTGCGAAATTTTAGGAAACAAGTGATGCTCAATTTGAAAATTTAAACCGCCTACTAACCACCCAATCACCTTGTTACGTGTAGCAAAATTGGCTGTTGTTTTAATTTGATGAATAGCAAATTCGTCGGGCATTTTTTGAGTAACAGGATCTGCTTCAGGAAATTCTGTATCTGCAACTGTATGTGCCAACTGAAATACAATACTTAAGATAAAGCCAGCTACTAAAGTGAAAGATAAAAATCCAATCATCCAATTCATAAATCCAAGCATAGCAATAGGAATTACGACAAACATGGCAATATGATATACCTTAATTGCCCAGAAGCTTGTATGATTTCTCCAGTTCATTTTTTTCAAAGGAACCGATCCAATTTTTCCTGTGAAATACTTTTTAAAGTCGGCAAAGAAAATCCAGAAAATGTAAAGCAACATATAAAGCACCCAAAAATAAACATGTTGAGCTTTATGAATTAAGAAGTGCTTCTGTGTAGGGGCTAATCGCATCAAAATGCCTACCTCAATATCATCATCTACTCCATCTATATTCGTGTAGCTGTGATGAATCATATTGTGTTTAATATCCCACATAAAATGATGAGCACCTAACATACTACTACAATAAGATGCTAAACGATTCAGCCAAGGATACTTGCTAAAACTACCATGACTACCATCGTGCATTACATTAAACCCAATACCTGCAGCTAAAGCGCCAAGCAATAAACATTCTGGTATGGCAATATACCAAGCAGGGGTAAAAAATAAAACATGTATATAGACAGCCCAGAACAATACTACTAGAATCACTGCTTTGGTGTATAAAGTGAGGTTTCCGGTTGGTAAAATTTTGTTTTCTTCAAAGTAAGCTTGAACTCTCCTTCTTAATTCAGCGTGAAGGGAGGGTTGAACGGCTGGAAATTTAGGGGTCATGTGGTTATTTTCGTAAATGTAGAAACTGAGTTTGAAGATGCAAGGTATTGTTTAACGAAAATCCTGAAACGTTAAATTTTTTGAATATTGCTTTTGTGAATAAGTTTTTAATCCACATATAGGGATAAATCAAAAACAATAAAAAATCAAAATATAAGTTTGTAATGGTAGCGTACCACTATGCATGAAAACCGTGAGCTAAAAGCGTTATTTACTCTTTTGGATGACCCAGATGAGTCTGTATTCCACTCTGTCTCAAATAGAATTGTGGAGTATGGTAAACCCATTATTCCAAATCTTGAGCATTTATGGGAAATAACCCCCAATGAAGAAGTTCAAGAACGAATAGAAATGCTTATCCACAGACTGCAGTTCTCCGATGTGCTGCAAGACTTCGCTGAATGGAAAAGCAGACCTTATCACGATTTATTGTTGGGCACTTTGCTGGTTGCCAAATGTCATTATCCAGATTTGCACACAGCTCCTGTTTATCAAGATATTGAGAAAATGAGGCGTACCATTTGGCTTGAGTTAAACAACTATCTTACACCTCTAGAACAAATACATGTTATTGGAAGTATCCTTTTTAAATACTTTCAGTTTCAAAGTCAAGAAAACAATCATGATCAACATGACCACTTCTTTATTCATAAAGTAATAGCATCTAAAAAAGGGAATGGTCTTCTAGTAGGTATTATCTTTCAATTAATGTGTGAACTGCTAGATATCCCAGCCAGATTAATTCCTATACCAGGACAAGTTATTTTGGCTATTCCTGATGCTCACTCCGATGCGATTTCAGCCCAACACCAAATTCTTTTTTTTGCAGACGGGGCCAACGGACAAGCATACTCACATAAAGATATTGAGGAATATCTCCTCCGAATATCTTGTATTCCTGAAGATCGCTACTTTACACCAATGTCCAATTTAAATATTATAGAACTGTTATTAAAAGAAACGGCCGAATGCTTCAATCATCCAAACCAGCTCTACAAAAAAGATGAACTGCTTCAAATTGCTCGTTTACTTGCTAGTTAGATATCTATAGGTATCGTAAAATATTCGAACCAAAATAAACGTTTAAATGCCCAATGAGCGAAGTGAAAACGATAGCCTCTTGGGAACAGTTTGAACAACTAGAAATTAGAACTGGAACAATTATTTCAGCAGAAATACTAAAAGGTGCCAGAAAACCTGCTTATAAACTTCAAATTGATTTCGGTTCATTTGGAATAAAAAACTCTTCTGCTCAAATTACTCAACACTACACTCCAGAACAACTTGTGAATACAACAATTGTTGCTATTATTAACTTTCCAGCAAAGAAGATAGCCGGGTTTAAAAGCGAATGCCTTGTTTTGGGTGTTTATGAAGAAGATGGATCTGTTGTACTTCTAAAACCATCACAGCCAGTAATCAATGGTCTTAAAATTGGATAATGAGCCCACTCTATTATACATATTATGAAAGCCCAATAGGCATCATGCAAATTGGCGGCACCGAACACATGATCCACGAAATAACATTTGTAGATCACAAAGATCATTTAATACACGGAGAACCCGGGGTTGGTGAGATTATGCATATATGCACTGAGCAGTTAATTGAATACTTTAGTGGTAAAAGACGTGTATTCGATATTCCTATAGTTCAAGAAGGAACTGAATTTCAACAAAAGGTTTGGGGCCATTTATATGAAATTGATTACGGAAAAACAATCTCCTATGTAGATCTAGCTAAAAAAATGGGAGATGCTAATACTACCCGAGCAGTCGCAAATGCAAATGCAAAAAATCGTATAGCACTTATTAATCCTTGTCACCGTGTGATTGGTAGCGATAAAAACCTAACTGGCTATGCATGGGGATTATGGCGCAAAAAATGGCTACTACAACACGAATTCAGAGTCCTTCATGGTATTCAAACACTGTTTTAATTTCTTTTTTATTTGTTTAAATGTTTGCCATTAAAACCAAATGGTAACAATTCAGAGCATTTATCAAAAATCCAAACGGGACCAGTTAGTCCCCCAAGTATCAATCGAATTGGTTGATTGAGTCGAATTTCATATTCATTCAATGCTTGCCTACAAACACCACAGGGAGAAATTGGAACTTGGCTGTTTCCATTTTGAGGTTGATAGGTAATTGCAATTGATTCTATAGCAACACCCGGATAAATTGAACTTATAGCAGATAATAAAACACGCTCAGCACATAATCCAACCGGGAAACTTGCATTTTCCTGATTAGTACCAGTAAGTATTTTGCCATTTACCAACCTTGCTGCAGCTGATACTAAAAAATTAGAATAAGGTGCATATGCATTTTTTAATGCTGCTTTGGCTTCTTCAAGTAAATCAAAATCACTTTGAGATAAAGCCGATTGCTGTTCAATTTCAAGATATTGGATCTGCACAATCTTTTTTTCTTCCATAGACAAAAGAGTTTAGACAAAAAGTCCCCACTGTATAACAGTGAGGACCCCATTTCGGCAAATGAAATTACATTATTTTATTGTTTTAAACAAACGTTTCCATCTAGGTCCTTTATTCCAACTAAACCAAATTAACGAAGCTTTACCAACTATATGTGTTTCTGGTACAAAACCCCAAAATCTACTATCTTGACTTCTATGTCTATTATCGCCCATCATAAAATAATAGTTCCACTTGAAACGATACTTATTTGTAGCAACTCCATTGATAATATAAGTGCCATCGGGTTTTTCTTCTAATGTGTTTCCTTCATAAGTAGTGATAATTCTTCTATAAAGAGATATATTGGCTGGCGTAATTTCTACTTCTTGTCCTTTTGCAGGCACTTTTATTGGACCAAAATTGTCATAGTTAAAAGCAAAATTGGCTGTATCCTGAGGAAACATTTTTACATTAACCCCTTGTTCTACATACATAAATGCTTGCACAACATTCGGATGCTTTTTAACTTTCTCTAGCATTTCCGGTGTTAGATTCATAATAAAGTTCTTAGCATCTAGTTGTCCTAGATCACCATTTTTTTCATACTCCTGTCCAGTCATAGGATCAACTATAAACTCATACCCAAGTTCCTCTTCTAAGAATTCTCTATCTAAAGCACCTCCTTTTGTTTCAACAAAATATTCTATTTGTGATCCAGGAGGAATAAAAGCGGGTTGTCCGTTAATGTATAAAACACCCGATTTAAGAGAAAGCTCATCACCACCAACTGCAACACAACGCTTGATATAATTATCTGTTTTATCAGGTGGATGAACTAAGATTTTGTGATCCAACATAAGCTGCTCTCTATTGCCCTTATATTGCGACTGAAGCACATCGTAGTAAGTGTTTAAGCTCAAATAATTTTCTTCATTAATAATGGTATCTCCAGCTGGAAAATTAAATACTACTACATCATTCCTTTTAACTTCTGTAAAACCTGCAAGACGTTGATAGGGAATTTGAACAGATTTGATATAAGAAGGAGTGAACTTGCTCATGGGTAGCACATTATGAACAAATGGAAAGCTTAGGGGTGTTTGAGGTATTCTAGGTCCATAGCTCATCTTACTAACAAAAAGAAAATCATTGATGAGTAAGGTTCTTTCCATACTTCCTGTTGGAATTACATAAGCCTCGAACACAAATGTTCTAATTAAGGTTGCGGCTACAATAGCAAAAACACCTGCATCAATCCATTCTCTACTACCCGGCTTTTTATAACGCTCAAAAACAGCTCTTCCACCCCATTTTTCATTCTGAGAAAATCCCATATATGGCATATACATGAAGGGGAAAAATACAAGTGCAGAATGATGCAACAGATTATACCTACCAAAATGCATCACAAATATGATGGTGAGCCAAATAGTTATAAACTGGCCTCCAATGGGTATAAGCTGTAGCCAAAACCAATATTTACGTACCCCACATATTTCAACAATTAGCCATGTATTGTAAAAAGGTATAAACGCTTTCCAAGCATCTATCCCAGCTTTTTTAAACATTCCGTATAGTCCAATGTGCCAGCCAATGACACCAATAATAAATAAAATCCAGCCCATATTTATGATTTCAAGTTGACAAAAATAAAGGTATCCACCTTATCCTGTTACTATTTGTATGAATGTTGGCTAATTCATTACAGTTGAAGAAGATATGACATAAATCATGTTTCAGTTTAGGGTAAAGTCATATTTTCAAGCTTGGATCCTTAAATCAACCTTCATGAACGAATTTACCATCAAGGATATTGAAAACTTGAGTGGAATCAAAGCGCATACCTTGCGTATTTGGGAACAACGTTATCAAATATTGGTGCCTAAAAGGAAAGACAGTAATCATCGTATTTACAATAACGAAGATTTGAAGCATATTCTCAGAGTTGCTTATCTGTATCATAATGGATATAAAATTTCCAAAATTGCACAACTCAAAAGAGACGAATTAAAGAAACTTACCATTGATTCGATACAACCGAGTCATTATGTAGATGCATACATTAATCAACTCATTGAAGCATCAATTGATTTTGATGAAGAAAAGTTTGAACGAGTTTTTAGTAACGCACTATTGCACATTGGTTTTGAAAATAGCATTTTACAGATAGCCTATCCTTTTCTTGAAAGAATTGGTCTTTTATGGGTAACCGATCATGTTATTCCTGCTCAAGAACATTTTGCGTCTAGCATTATAAAAAGAAAGTTCTCTGTTGCAATTGATGGCTTAGACCATACTATTCGTCAAAAACGAGACGAAAACTTTTTATTGTTTACCCCTGAGGGCGAGTGGCATGAAATTCCTCTTTTGTTTTCTCAATATCTATTAAAAAAGAATGGCTTCCACTCCATTTATTTTGGCTCTAATGTGCCTTTAGAGGATTTGAAGTATTTTATAGGAAGAAGACATATTGCTCATATTTGCTTTCATATGATAACTAACCTTACAAAAGAGCCAATTGACGACTATATTCAGCAATTATGCGATGCTTTTCCTTACAGCAATATTGTAATGACAGGCCCACAAGTAAATCAAGTAATTACAAAAAGAAATAACCTAACACTTATCAATGACTTAAATGGATTTAAACGTTTTATGGAAAAACGTAGCTCTGCACGTCATTGGGTGTAATGGTATTACCAGATAAAATTATTAACCGCTCTACAACATTTCTCAGCTCTCTAATATTACCTGTCCAATCATGTTCCTGTAATAATTGAATTGCCTTCTTATCAATTTTCTTAACTTGTTGACCATATTCTGCGGCAATATCCTTAAGAAATTTTTCTGTTAATAGAGGTATATCTTCTCTTCGTTCATTCAAACTAGGTACATGAATTAATATTACACCAAGTCGATGGTATAAATCAAGACGAAAGTTTTTTGCTTCTACTTCTTCTAAGAGATTTTTGTTTGTTGCAGCAACCACACGTACATCTACAGATATTTCTTTATCACCACCAACCCTGGTTATTTTTCCCTCTTGCAATGCACGCAAAACTTTAGCCTGCGCACTCAAACTCATATCTCCTACTTCATCTAAAAATAGTGTTCCCCCATTTGCTTGCTCAAACTTTCCTATCCTTTGTTTTAGAGCAGAAGTAAATGATCCCTTTTCATGGCCGAACAACTCGCTTTCAATGAGCTCTGAAGGAATTGCCGCACAATTTACCTCAACAAGTGGTCCGCTTGATCTTAAGCTTTTTTCATGCAACCATTTTGCTACCATCTCTTTGCCACTTCCATTAGGTCCAGTAACCAATACCCTAGCATCTGTTGGAGCTACTTTTTCTATTGTATCTTTTATTTTCTGAATGGGCGCACTTTCACCTACCATTTCTGCAACATGTTTAATCTTACGTTTCAAAACTTTTGTTTCAACAGTAAGATCTTTTTTCTCTACAGCATTTCTTAAAGTAATTAACAGTCTATTTAAATCTGGAGGCTTACTAATAAAATCAAATGCTCCTTTTTTCACTGCTTCAACAGCTGTTTCAATATTTCCATGCCCACTTATCATAATTATGGGGACATCGGCATTTAATTGAGTTGCTTTTTCTAAAAACTCTAGGCCATCCATTTTGGGCATTTTTATATCACAGAAAACAACATCATACTTGTTTTGCTGAAATTTTTTTAATCCCTCCTCTCCATCTGCTGCTTCTTCTGTCAGATACCCTTCATTAGATAAAATTTCTTTCAGAACATTTCTAATTGCTCTCTCATCGTCGATAACTAAAACAGATGCCATATTATAAATTTGATTGCTAAGATAATTGTTTCGGATTCTACTATATCATTCACCAACTTAGTTTAACACCTGCTTGTACGGCTCGAGTAGGTGCTGCATTAAAGAAACGTGCGCCAGCAGCATTAATATCATTGCCTAAACTGAATTGTTGATTAAAAACATTATCAACCAGCAGAAAGCAATCCCACTGTTTATTTTTCCCATTTATTTGGTACCCAAATTTTATTTGCCCCAATAAGAATGCATCTGCAAAATTTTCATTTGAATCTTGCAAAGGAAGCCTTCCAACAGATTGCAGAAAACTTGTTAAATACCATTTCTTGTTCAATTGGTATTTTGCCCCTATAACAGCTTGATGCCTGGGCACACCAGTAAGCCTATTATTCTTGAAGTTATTGGGTCCATTTGGGTAATCTAAAAACTGATAGGGTTGAAAACTATAGGCAAACGACCAATCAATCAATTGCTGTTTATTCAAAATAGTTTGATGCTGAATGGATAAATCCACTCCACTTTGTTGAACTGATCCTGCATTAATGAAATATTCAACACCAGCTTGACTGAGCTGTCGAACAATTGCATTTTGCAAAGTAAAGTGATATGCAGAAACATCAAATCTCAGTGATCTATTGAAAAGAAAACCTTTCCAGCCTAGTTCTATGTTCCAGCCATATTCAGCCATTAATTGTTCTGCAAACTGATTAGTGGAAGGTCTAATTTCTGCTAAAGATGGTGCCGAAAATCCGCGAGAAAGGGATGCATACAATCTTTGGTTGTTATTAATTGAATAGCCTACAGATATTCTTGGTGCCAATGGCGAACTGGGTGATATGTTTTGTTTAGGAGAATTAGTAGGAAACTCTCTTATATAAGAATAACCCAAAAAATTAAATGATGTACCTAATTGAGTTGTCCACTTTCTGCTTACCCATTCAATTTGTGCAAACGTAAATCCTTGATGTGCAAAAACTATATCCTTAACTAATAAATTACCAGGGATTCCAGATAAGTTAATCCAGTTTTGAATGCTACTCTTGTTACTTTGAAATTCACCTCCAATATTCCAAACTAGTCTATCATTCCGAAGTTTTGTATCCCATTTTTGAACAACTCTCACCCCCCAATTTTCCTCTTTACGCTTTTCATAGTTTGTAATAAATGGATTAGTGAAATCAATAGTACTGTGTTGTATAAAAATTTGAGATGTACTATTATTCTTATTTCTTTCGAATCCAATTCCTGTAAATAAAGTATTGTTTCTGATGGAAGATTGCTGTTGAATTGCACCAGCTAAAGTGCCGGCAGGTGGTCTTGCCATTCGAGGATTTGCTTGAAACTGGGACCTTGTTAACCCTCCAGGTGTTTGATAATATAGTCCAGTCCAAAGTACAAGTGTACTCATATTCCATATTGGACTTAGTCTCCATTTTGCATTCCATTGAAATGCATCTCTATGTAATAAGCTTTGCTCTCTATAACCAGTCTGATGGATTCTGCTTTGATAAAATGAACTAGACAATTTTTTATTTTGAACATGAGTTTGAAAGTATTGATGAGACAGTCCGAAAGATCCTATAGACACACCAGCTTCGCCATTCCAATTTTTGCTGCTCACAGAACTTGGTTTAGATTGAAGTATCACTCCTCCCGTTGTTCCAGCTCCATAAATACTAGCTACTGGTCCTTTCATTACCTCCCCAGAATAAATTTGCGTAGCATCTAAAAGATTTAAATAGGTATTTCCAGTAGCATCTGTTAAAGAAAAGCCATTGTAATACACACGAATGTTTCTTATTCCAAAGGGCGACCTTAATAAACTTCCTCTTATTGCCAACCTATAACTTCCAGGCGACCTTTCTTCCATTCTTACTCCAGCAATTAAATTAAATCTGCTAACAATTTGCTGTGGGGCAATCCATTTTTTTTGGCCAGGTTCTAGTAAGCCAATGGCAGCAGGTACAGATTTCCATTGGCTAGTTGATAAAAACGATTGAACTTGTGTATCTGGTAAAGTATCGGTTATAGACTCTTGTGCATATAGAAACTGCGATAATCCTAGAAAAAATAATATGTACTTCATAATTCCTTGGAAAAAAAATCCCGAAGCTTTTCTTCGGGATTTCAGGTTGTTATTTTTTGAGGTACATTACCTCTTTTACAATTTTTACAGTTCTTGTTACATCTGGTAGATATGCGGTAACCAAATTAGGTGCATAGTGCATTGGAGCATCAGCAGAAGTAATTCGACGAATAGGTGCATCTAGATAGTCGAATCCTTCCTTTTGTATACGATATGCAATTTCAGAAGATACTGAACACATTGGCCATTGTTCTTCAATAATTACCAATCTATTGGTCTTTTTTACGCTTTCCAAAATTGTCATCCAATCAAGTGGACGAATTGTTCTTAAATCAATAACTTCCGCAGAAACTCCTTCATTTTCTAACTCTTGCGCTGTTTGTAATGCAACTTTCATCATCTTATTGAATGAAACTATTGTTACATCACGACCAGGTTTAGCAATAGCTGCTTTACCAATAGGAATATAATATTCGTCGTTAGGAATTTCAGACTTATCACCATACATGACTTCACTCTCTAAGAAAATAACTGGATCTTCTTCATAGCGAATAGCTTGCTTTAATAAGCCCTTTGCATCGTATCCATTAGATGGAGAAACGACTTTAATACCCGGGATATTTGCATAATAACTTTCAAAAGCTGTTGAGTGCTGTGCGCCTAACTGTCCGGCACTTCCGTTTGGTCCACGAAATACAATTGGACAACCAATTTGTCCACCACTCATAGCCAACATTTTAGAAGCAGTATTCAAAATTTGGTCCATTGCCAATACAGCAAAGTTCCATGTCATGAACTCAATTACTGGACGCAAACCTCTTTGAGCAGCACCCACGCCTATTGCTGCAAATCCAAGCTCTGAAATAGGGGTATCAATAACTCTTTTTTCTCCAAATTCGGCCAGCATACCCTGACTCACTTTATAAGCCCCGTTATATTCAGCAACTTCTTCTCCCATTAAAAAAACCCGCTCATCTCTTCTCATTTCTTCAGACATGGCTTCACGAAGTGCTTCTCTAAATGGTATGGAACGCATAGTAAATTCTTATAAATGTTGAGCCGCAAAAATAGCGTATTATGAGATACGCCAATCTCAATAAATAACCATTTTGTAAACAAAAAACCCCTCAAAATTTGAGGGGTTAAGAAATTATTCAAAGAAATATAGCTTAGAATGCATTGAAGCTATACTGGATGTAGTACATACCACCAATTTCTGGGTTTCCAAAAGCACTGATATAGTACTTATTCAAAATATTTGATCCACCCAATTTGATAGCACTTTTAGTTTTAGGAATACGATAAGAGATTTGTGCATCAAGTGTTCCAAATGCATCTACAATACCACTTCCGAAAGTACCTTCCCAGCTAACATCATCCTGCCATCTGTAAAGAACATTGAAGCCCCAGTTTTTACCAATTTTGCTATTGCCGAAGCCAATGTTATATCTCCATGCTGGAGTGTTGAAGAAAGTAACAGCACCAGCTGGTACATTACGCAATTTATCTCCAGATACGTTACCCGTTAAAGAGAAGTTAGAAGGCAACTGCCACTCAGCACTTACACCCCAACCTGTTGCATCTACTGGAGTTGCAGAGTTTGTTACGAAAGAGAAAGCAGCCGTAGTGAAAGTACTTGCTAATTCTAAGAATTGAGCTTGGTTACCAGCACCAACTGGGCCAACAGCAGGTAATCCAGATGCTGGACGTCCACCCGCTAAGCGAGCAATGAAATTATTATATCGGCTGAAATAGTAATAAGCATCAACCAATAATTTCTTGGTGATTAATCCACGGAAACCCGCTTCATAAGAATTCACTGATTCTGGCTTTAAAGTTGTAAACTCTAATCTTCTCAAACCGGCAGCAGCAGTTGCAATACCAACTGGAGTTGGGTTAGCAGCAACAGCAGCACGATAAGCAGCTAAACTTTCAGCAGTATATACTGGGTTGTTAGCAAAGTTGAAGAATGTATTGAAGTTTGGTAAACCTCCAATTAGCCTTGTTGAAGGAGTTTGGAGATTGATCCACTGATCTTGCGTAGATGGGAAACGATAAGCTGTTTGATAGCTCAAACGGAAGTTCATGTCTTTTGCAAGTTTGATCAAACCAGTAACACGTGGAGTGAAACGTCCTTCAAAGTTTTGGTTTTTATCATATCTACCAGAAGCTGTAATTGTGAACCAATTAGTCAACTCCTTTTTGATTTGCAAATAAGCACCCCACTCGCTAATGTTAATTCTACCAGCAGTATCTGCAAAGATGGTACCACGAGAATTCAAAGAGAATTGACGGAAGTTACCACCAACTAATACTTCAGCAAATTTCACCACATCAGTAAGGTTATATTGACCTTCTACATGGTAAAGATCAGTAGCATCAGCAAACTGAGCACCGCCACGACTAATTGGAGTAGTGATTGCACGCTGGAATGCTTGACGGAATTGCTGAGACCCAGGAGCCGCAAAACCAACCTGAGCAGTATTGCGAGCAGCCATGTGCGCCATAGCAGGAGGAGCTTGAGGCGTTGCAACTAGTGTTCCGTTAGGCTGAGGAGCCAAACCACCTGTTGCATATCCATAAGTACCAACGTACTCTTGAAACCACTGTGTGTTTCCTTTCCAAGCACCGTTTACAGCAAGAGCGGCTAATGTTGTTGCATATGAATCTCCAGAGTTTTCTTGAGTAGTATAAGCTCTTAAGAACCATTTAGGGTGCTTTAATTCAAACTTATACTGTCCCATGCGCAAGTTCTTCAAAGAATAGCGATCTGCACCGGTATAAACTGTAGTACCAGTACCCCAATATGCAACTAAAGAAGCTTCTAATTTCTCAGTCAATTTATAATGTACGGCACCATTTAAACGAACGTTATATGTATTGTAATCAACTAAATCACGCTCTGCATAACCAGTACGGCTAACAGTTTGTGATCCAAAATTGGTATTGCCAGGAAGGCTACCCAACATGAAAGGCAATAACTGTAAAGCAGTTGGACGGAAAGGAGCAGGGAAAGCGCCATTAAATGCGTTTGCAAAAGCATTTGGACCTTGGCTCAAATAAATTGGGAATAATCCCTGAAGAGCACTAATAATTGGACCAGCACCAGCTGCATTAGCCTGTCCTAAAACAGCTTGAGAGAATGCAGACATAGCCAAGCTAGCTTCATCACCAAAGATACTTACACCATCATAACCAGGATCTGTAGCTCTTGTTCCAGGCTTTAAAGCACTGAATACGTTGTTACGAGAGAGGTTTCTTGTATCGTTCGCCTGCCAATCCTGTGCTTGGATCATTTGAGCAGAGAACTTGAAAGCTAATTTGTCATTTACTTTTTTAGCCCATCTTACAGACCAGTCAAAGAAAGGAGCACGATCGCGCTGACGGCCATCCATGTGCATAACCCCCTGCTTAATCTGGAAACTTAATCCCTGATGTTTGAACGGATTCTTGCTAGTCATTAACATGGTACCATTCATACCACCTGGACCGTATAGAGCAGAAGATGCACCTTGCAACAATTCAATGTTATCTACATCTAATTCTGTCATACCAATCATGCTACCAACAGAAAAGTTCAAACCAGGAGCCTGGTTATCCATTCCATCTGTTAGCTGATTGAAACGAAGGTTACCACTACCATTAAAACCACGAGTACTAATAGTACGGAATAATAAACCAGAAGTAGTCATATCTACCCCTTTGAAGTTGGCTAAACCGTCATAAAAGTTAGGAACAGCTGCATTACGAATAGCCTGTGAATTATAGCGTTCAATAGATACAGGCGACTCAATGTATCTTTCTGGTAAACGAGAAGCTGCAACAACTACTTCATCTCCCAAAGTGAATGAAGGCTCCAATGATACTTCAACATTCTGATTGTTTGAAGTAATACTTACCTCACGGGGTGCATAACCCACGGAAGTAACCAAAAGCGTAAAAGGCAGCTTTTGAGAGGTTACCAATCGAAAATTTCCTTTGTCGTCTGTGAAAGTACCCGATGTGGTTCCCTTCACTGTAACTGATACAGCAGCAACACTTTCGAGCGATTTGCTGTTCTTAACTGAACCTGTAACTACAGTCGACTGAGCTTGAGCCACAGCCATGGAAAACAGGCCTGTTAAAAGAAGCAAGCAATGAATTAGGGATCTTCTCATAATAGCAATTTTGTTTAAATATTCAGCAAAATAGCAATTGTTATATTTCTGCAAAAATTTAATTTAAAACCATTCGGAATGGGCTGTGAACAAAAAATAGAAATGCCCTAGATTTTGGCTGCTAACTTTACGCCATGAAATTCCCCGAACTACCCAATCAAACAGCTTTTTATCAAGGAAAAGTTAGAGATGTTTATTATGTGGGAGACGAAAAGTTGGTGATGGTTGCAAGTAACCGTATTTCAGCTTTTGATGTAATTCTTCCCAGAGAAATACCTTATAAAGGTCAGGTATTAAATCAACTGGCTTACTTCATGTTAAATAAAACAAGGGATATCTGCCCCAACTGGCTTGACTCATCTCCAGTCCCCTATATTAGCATAGGCAAAAAATGCCAGCCATTTAAACTTGAAATGGTAGTAAGAGGGAATTTAGTAGGGCATGCCTGGCGAACTTACCAATCTGGCAAAAGAGAGTTATGCGGTGTAGCTTTACCAGAAGGATTGAAAGAATATGACTTTTTCCCTTCTCCAATTATTACCCCAAGCACTAAAGCAGAACAGGGACATGATGAAGACATTGATGAAAAATCAATTTTAGAACAAGGCATTGTAAGTTTTGAAGAATGGCAGGTCCTAAAAAAATATTCACTTGCATTATTTGAAAGGGGGAAAAACATTGCAGCCGAAAGAGGACTCATATTAGCTGATACCAAATACGAATTTGGAAAAATTGGAGATGAAATTTACTTGATGGATGAAGTTCATACCCCAGATTCATCTCGGTATTTTTATGCAAATTATTTTTCTGAAACAATTCAGAATGGTGAAAGGCCAGCCCAATTGAGTAAAGAGTTTGTTCGGGAATGGCTTATTGAAAATAATTTTATGGGTAAACCAGGACAAGTAATCCCAACAATGAGTGATGATTGGATTAAAACAATATCTGATCGATATATAAAACTATATGAGGAAGTAACAGGATTACACTTTCAAGCATTTGACCCAAGTGAAAGCGACTGGGAACTTGTTAAAGCTAATTTGTGAAAA
This sequence comes from uncultured Hydrotalea sp., assembly GCA_964616465.1. GTDB lineage: Bacteria > Bacteroidota > Bacteroidia > Chitinophagales > Chitinophagaceae > JAFLBI01. Next base: position 48,705 of record CAZTTO010000010.1, read on the forward strand.
TAAAAAAGGAGCCAAGTGGCTCCTGAATTTTTTGTTTAGTTAGACTTACCCTTTATAAATCAAGTAGACCATAGCTACAATTAGGGCAGCGCTATACATAGCACCAGAAACTAAGAGAACCATTTTGGTAAGAGATTTTTTAGAGGCGGTCTTTACAGAATGCGACATAGCACTATTCTGCATGGTGATAGATTGTGACATAGGATGATTGGTTTTACAGTACAAATATACGAATTTCTACGACAGGTTAGATCACTTTACATTAAATAGACCTTAAAAAAAGAGTCGCCATTTGCGACTCTGCAATTAAGTTCTTGATTACCCCGGACTACCGAGTAATCATAACATAATTCAATGCTGCAACCAGCCCAATTACATACAAAACTACAACCGCCACTACAAGTCCGTCTTCTAACTTCATTTTTGGAAATGCATGCACGTCGCGTAGCACTTCTTTTAAGTTCATCTGCTTGGGAATTGGTAATATATGTGCCATATCTCGGGGTTTTTATTGAATTAAAGCTACAATGCTTCTGTAGTAAAAAACATGACTTTAAGCATATATTTAAGAATGTTTGAAAGAATATTTTATCCTAGTAATGTCAAGTCATTGAGTTAAAATGAGTTCCTTGTTGTAGATAGAATTTTTACTACAAAAACTTCATGAATTTTCTACTAAAAATTGAAAATTCTTCAACGCTCATTTGTAGTATTACTCCTACAAAAAGGGCACTAAAGTGCAAAAAAAGAGCCATCCGAAGATGGCTCTGAAATTGTTTTTGTTGCGCTTAACCAAGCTGGATGACATACACCAAAGCAGTTGTTAATACAAACCCATAAACTACTCCTACCATTGTAAAAATCCTTTCCAGTCTTGCATTTCGTCCAATTTGAACGTTAGCTACTTGAGTTCCGTTTGTGCTGTTTTGATTAAAAATTTGTTGCATGAGGATATTGGTATTGTACTATAAAGTTACAACAATACTCTAATCCTTTACATGATCCATAGCAACCCAAACTACAAGGATTGTAGTTTTGATTTAGTAAAAAAGAACAAGTTGAAAAAATTTACTATTAGGTATCTTGTGAATGCCAACTTTGCTTGTACATGTCAAGACGCTGCTTGGACTTATTAAAGATATTTCTACCTAAGTCTTTTCCTTTTCTCATCTCTTTCCTTTGTTCCTCGGGTAGCTCCATAACTGAAACACAATCGTTACTGCAACAACCCTTCATCCTTCTAGCACATTCTTCACATTGAATAAACAATAAATGACAAGCTTCGTTTTTACAGTTGGTATGTGTATCGCAAGGCTTGCCACACTGGTGACAGTTCGCAATAATATCATGTGTTATTCTTTCACCCAGACGCTGATCAAACACGAAATTTTTTCCAATAAACTTGCTTTCTAAACCCTGTTTACTTAATTGATTTGCGTAATGAATAACTCCACCCTCTAAATGAAATACATTATCAAAACCCATGTGCTTCATATAAGCACTTGCTTTTTCGCATCTTATTCCGCCAGTACAATACATCACAATATTTTTTTGCTCGTTCCCTTTTAGCATTTCTACTGCCATAGGCAACTGCTCCCTAAAAGTATCTGATGGAATTTCTATGGCTCTAACAAAATGTCCTACCTCAAACTCATAATGATTGCGCATATCAACCACAATAGTGTTTTCATCTTCCAAGAGTTTATTCATCTCTTCGGCATTCACATATTTGCCTTTATTTTCCATACTAAAGGAAGGATCGCTAATTCCATCTGCAACAATCTTTTCCTTCACTTTTATACGTAAAACCCAAAAGCTTTTTCCATCATCATCAACTGCTATATTAAGTCGTAAACCTTCTAATGCAGGATGTTGATACAAATACGATCTCAACTCCTCTAATTTTGAATTGGGAACACTGATTTGTGCATTTACACCTTCATGAGCAACATAAATCCTTCCGAAAACTTGCAATGCTGTCAAGTCCTTATACCAAGTATTCCTGAACTCTAGCGGATTTTGAATAGGGAAATACTGATAAAAACTAATGGTTGTTCTTGGCTCTGTTTCAGCCAACATACGTTGACGTAATTCTTCGTTATTAACACGGTTGTGTAATAAAGGCATAGTACTTCATTTTAGACATTCTTTTTAGAATGTTTCTGTGATTCAATAAGAACCCGTTTGCAGGACGGGCAAAATGTAGTACAAAGGTATTCTTTTATTTATTCATCGCCTCCAGTTAATAGGCCGGAAGTTGAAAAGCGAATTCCGCTGGTACGAATTCCGCCCGATTGAAAGCCTTGAATAAAATCAATTCGGATTACTTTAAAAATGTTTTCTAATCCAATAAAAACCTCACGATAGTGTCTATTTGAAGATAACTGAAGGGTGTTTGCTCCTGTTACAATAAACCAATTCAGCCTTTTGAATCCAGGGATTTTATTCGTTAAAAAACCATTTAAATGATACTCTACGTGAGCAGTTGAATAAAACTTATCTGTATTACTCATGGTATAGTAAGGTAATAATTGAAAGCTATTCAAGAATGTAGATGCATAGGCTGTTTGGTTACCCAAGAAATGCTGATAATCTGGTAAGAAAACCCGATCTGCACTCAAGAACCCTCCTATGGTCAGGCGGTAGTTAAAACGACCAGCCAACTTAAGGTTTAGATTATCGCTTACTCTTAAACGCCAACGAGCATAAGACACATCACTTCCTAAAACATCAGGTAAACCAATAACTAAATTACCGCTTATGGTAGGATACTTCGAACCAATATTCACCTTTCTTTCTGGGTACTCAATATACCTGGCTGCTGGTTGCCATGTAAACCCAACTCCTACCGACAAAGCTTGATGTGGAGTTAAGGGGGCTGCACCAGGGAGTTCTACTGGATAATTATCTGTGAATGATCGTCCTGCCCTTGTTCTCCAAACTTTAGGATCAGATAAATTAGTTAGAGGTCTTCTATCTTGATAATCAATAAACCCATTTAATGTAACTCCTTTTCCTACCCCTCCAGAATAACTAGCTCTAAGAAATCCTGCCTCGTACAATTTTGCAAAATTTTGGTTTTCCAATAATGTGTAATAGGTATTTATTCTAGGAAGAATTGGGTTTGCATTATTGAATTGAAACACTCTGGACCCAATACTGAAACCAACATTATTGGCGTACTTTTTTCCATATGAATAGCTTGTCCTAAGATATCCATTTAGTCGGCTATTTCCAGTTCCATATCTTATGACAGGTTCTATGGCCAACGACCTCCTTCCATTTTCTGTAAATCTTTTATTGTATGAAAAAGCTGCATTAAATACCCATCCTTCAACTAAATTATAATTAATCATGTCTAACACAGAAGGCATAGAAAAACTTTCTCTTTTCTTCCTATTAAAAAAGGTCTCTCCTGTTAGCAACAAACCAGTTACTGTAACTTTATTGATTCGCTTATCTAATGAATCTAGGTACTTAGGATCTTTTTGTACTTGTTCTAAACTATCCTTCTTTTTGTAATCACGCATTTCTTCATCAGACAATTCTAAAGGCCTTATAGTATCCCAAAATGCTTTTGGACGCTTATTTGAACTATCTGCAAATTTTAAAACAGTATTATCAAAAGTTTTTTTAGTAAATGCTGGATTTAAATTGTATTTGTCGTACACCTGTACAAAACTTCCAAAAAAGTCGAAGCCAAAAATTTTACCTGATGGATAAATAACTTGAGATTTCGTAACCCAGCCTTGTGAAGCAGGAACGTATAGCTGCTCAATAACTAGGGTATCTAAAAACTGCATTTGCTGCTCTTTCACCAGTTGCAATTGTAAACTGTGAATTCTCCATTGATCTTCAACTATATTGATATAACCACTAAACAATGGTTCGTATTTTCTCCTCGGAATAACCCTTATTTTACTGACTTCAATTCCATTTTCAAAAAAACTTCCTTCAAATTTGTATCTATAGTAGTTCAATGCTCCTTGAGCAATTGGTGAAATAAATCCGCGAGGGTTTAATCCAGATCCTAAACTAATATTGTTCTCATAAAATGAAATCACCTGAGGGCTGCTAAATCCAAAACCATCGCTTTGTCCACTTACACGGGTAGATAGCACCTCCACTTTACTTTTATTGCCTTCATCAACCGAATATTTAGCGACTGTTTCAGAAAGAAAAATCATTTTTCTTTTACTACTATCACCATCTTCAAAATCAACTTTCTGCCCTAAAAATTTCTTTGGAAAATCTCTTAATTGTAATTGCCCTTTGATATACACTTCCGTTTCAAATCTTTTTATCTCCTCTTTATAAAAAGATCTTTTTTCAATTGCCTTTCGTATAATACCATAAGCCGGATCTTCTCCCCCTGCTTTTACTTCAACCCCTTTTAAATCGTATGACTGCTCAGTTAATGTGAAAGTGATTTCAATGTCTTCTTTTCCGATCTTAATGACTTGCTCTTTTGCCTGATAGCCTACATGCTGACAAACTAAGGTATACGTACCTGCACTTAACTCTAATGTAAATTTCCCTAACTGATTTGCTGTAGAGCCTTTAGTGGTTCCTTTAACAATAATAGATGCAAATTGCAAGGGATTACCTTTTTCATCGAATACTTGTCCTTTAACATTGGCAGCATTAACTGCTACAACCGATAAAATCGAAAATAGAATAGCAAGAAAACAATTTTTCATAAAGGCGAAGTTACTACTAGCACTTCAACCTAATTCACCACTCCTAAAAATTCACTTTGCCTTTCTTAACAATGCTGCTGACCATCCAGACAATCCATTTAAAAGTCCACCAACGAATGAAGTTACTGCTATCACTGCATTTGAGCTTCCTCCTAATGGCAATATTTCGGCAACTTTTTTAGATAGAAGATGTTCATTTTGAACATCAATATAGAAAGCTAAAACCGCCCATAAAGTTAGCATTGAAAAGAAGCTAAGTACTAATGCCCATATAGGCTTTAAGTTGAAAGTCCAACAGATTAAAAATGTTGAAACAACAAAGCTATACCAAGGCAAAAACGTAAACAAACCAAGTACATAACCCATCAATATCATTAAAGCAAAAGCTGAGAACTGTTTCATATTATTAAATTAAGCAGGAATAAATGCGATTTTCCATTTCATTTCATTTGATTGCGCAGCCTTTTGCTTTTTTACAAACAATGCTTTGTGGTACTTTCCACTAGCCCAATCATTCAAAAAACGATCATAATAGTGGCTACCCGGATTACCACTTTGTCCGCCGGGATACACACAGTAAGCCTCCACCTCTTCAGTTAAATGCACGACCATTCTCCAACTTGGACCATGCGTTTGAGTAGTTGCATTAATAATACAATTTGCTCCACCAATGGGCACATGCAATCTGCTTAAAGCAGGAATTTTTAGTAAATGCGAAACCTTAGTGTCTTTCCATACGCCCCAAGCTACCGATTGATTTTGCGACTTTTGATCAATAGTACTGATTGCATTTTTAAACGCTTTTAGAACCAAATCCTGTATAGTCTCTTGCTTGTCAACGGTGCTTATGTCATCTACAAATCTGCCAAGATTTCCTTGCTTTAATTGCTCTAAAATTACGGTTTCATCGGGCCATCTTAAATTGACATTTGCTTGGGCATACTCATCTGCATAAATGGCTACTTCCAAACTATCCCACCAAGTATGAAATACAGTTGCACCAATCTCGTTGATATCATTTCTTAAATTCCATGACTTAGCAATATCTACATACTTTTGCTCTGTTGCTGTTATAGTCTGACCTTCTAACTCTTTGAGCAAAAGAGGCAATGCCATTGCAGCAAAAACATTATAATTGTCTGTTTGCATTTGCATCATGTGCTGGGGTGTAATTGGCTCTTTTAAGGAGGCTAAATATTGATTCACGGCAATTCCTCTAAAAAGAGGGAAATTGGTTGCAGCACCTAAATAATAAGGATAGTTTGCATCGGTCGCTGGCTGATTAGCACTGCTAACAAACCCTCTAGCAGGATTGAGTATGTATGGATTTTCAGAAGAAGGAATCATGCCCTGCCATCTATATTGACTATCTGTTCCGCTCATAAGAAATTCCCCTTGTCGCTCCCATCTTGCAGGAAATTTACCTTGCTGCCGAATAGCTATATCGCCTGTATGTGATGCAAATACAAAGTTTTGTCCAGGACAATAAAAATATTCTGTTGCTGCTAAATAGTCGGCATGATTTTTAGCACGATTCAATTGATAAAATGTGAGGAGCTCATTAGATGCATCATGTGCTGTCCAACGAACTGCGTAATATTTTCCATCTTCATTCATATTCTTATACGAAGTATCAAACATCACAGGCCCCCATTCAGTCATAGCAATTTTCTCAATCTTTTCACCTTGATCTCTAACCACAATTTTCTCTTCTCTAAAGGTCGATTTTTTCCACTCGCCATTGTACATATACTCTTGCATAGATGCATCCTTGAACTGCACTTCATAAAAATCTTTTACATCTCTTCCTGCATTGGTAACACCCCATGCTATGCTGTCATTAAACCCAATAATAATTGCAGGAGAACCAGGAAAACTTGCACCGTATGCATTCGAATTTGGACCACTTAACTGCATTTCAAACCATAAAGACGGTAGGTTTAATCCGAGGTGAGGATCACTACAAAGAATAGGCTTTCCACTTGCAGTTAATTGCCCGCTTACAGCCCAGTTATTACTTCCATTATTAGGATCGGTTTGAACTGGCAAATCTGCTCCTTTCTTTTTGTTGAGATAGAAATAAGTCGAGTCTACATTGCTAGGGGCCTTAGGCTGAATGCTAGGCTTAGCAAAAGCAGTTCCCTTAGGAATAATAGGGTCTGTCATTGGTTGTTGAATTGGAAACAGTTTAGCAAAATCATCATAACCAAAATAATCTCTGGTGTTGGTCATGGTGAATTCTTGTAATCCCATCCAAGTCAAATCAAATGACATATACTTTAAGAATAAAGCCGATTTAAATGGTGTCCATTCTTCGGGTTGATAGTTCAAAAGCTTATACTCAAATGGCAAGTCCTGTGCACCTAACTGCTTGATATATGCATTCACCCCTTCAGCATAAGCAGCGGTAGCTGCAGAGATATCTGGGCTAGACTTCATAGCTTCTATACTCTTTTCAGCGGCATATACCATTCCTATTCTTCGAAACATTTTATCAATAGCAACGAAATCGGTGCTTCCTACTTTTTCACCCATTATTTCACTCAATCGACCTGCTGCTGCATGCGTTTGAAATTCCATTTGCCACAACCTAAACTTCGCATGTAAATAGCCCTGTACTTTGTACATATCCTCATCGTTCTCTGCATATACGTGCGGAATTAAGTTTTCATCGATGTACACAGATACGCTGTCTTTTAATCCGGGTATTGCAATCGTTGCATTCCAATCCTGATTTTTTGGTTCCGCATTTTTCCAGAAACCATGCTGGGGCGATAAAAAATATCCCAATCTGGGAGTTTTATTACCACCAACTGTTAATGGGCGATCAAGCAATATGACCAAAGTAATGGTACAAACGAAGACAATAATTCCTGGTAAGTATTTCATAGCAAGCTATTCTATGTCCTAAGATAGCGCCATTCTATTTACCCCCAAAATTCAACCTACTGAAGCTTAGAAATAAGTCGCTGAAGTTCCTCCTCGGAGTTAAAAGCATGTAACACAATTCTTAACCTTTCTGCACCTGCAGGAACAGTAGGATACAACACTGGTCGAATATCAAAACCCTCTTGTTGTAGCATATTTGCCAAAGCCCTCACTTCTGAATTCCCGGGAACAATAATACCTTGAATAGCTGAATCTGAAACAAGTTTATTGAAACGAATCTTTGCTTGTTGAAACTGATTGACCAAATTGTTCAAATGATTTCGCTCAAGATCCATGGTGGGAAATAATTCATATGACTTATGAATAGCATGAATTGCCGACTCGGGCAATGATGTTGAATACATTAAACTTCTTGCAAAATTGATGAGATAAGATCTCAACCTTTCACTCCCTAAAACCACAGCCCCATGACAACCACAAGCTTTACCAAACGTATGTATGCGTGCAAAAATCTCTTTTTCTAGTCGACAAGCCTGCACCCAACCAACTCCTTGCACACCTACAACACCTGTTGCGTGCGCTTCATCTATAATAATATGTGCGTTGAATTCTTTTGCTAAGGCAACAATGTCTTGTAGAGGACAAAAATCACCATCCATACTAAAAACCGATTCTGTTACAATAAAACACTGTCCACTTGCCTTTTGAATTTTTTTCTTTAGGTCTTCAAGATCATTGTGCTTAAACGAAAACGACTGCGCCATAGATAAACGAATGCCATCGCGAATACTTGCATGACTCAAATAATCGTATAGAATGGTATCTCCTTTTTGAGGAACTGAAGATAACAGTCCAACATTTGCGTCGTACCCCGAATTAAACAACAAGGCCGTATCGGCCGCATGGAATGTTGCAATGACTTGCTCCACTTCATTCATGTAAGGCGTATGGCCAGCTAATAACCTAGAACCTGTAGAACCAGCTGAAAGATTCGTTTCAGAATGATGAAGGAGTTTACCCCTAGCAATTCCTAAATAATCATTCGAACAAAAATCAATTTTGTTTGGAAGATGCACAAGCGTTCGAAGTGCATTGGTCTCGATTCTAGCTTGGAGCTTTTGATCTAGAAAATGATCTGGATACATAGCTCAAAACTACCATATTCCTTCTATTCGTACTTTTACAGGGTTATGGAATATTCTCAGCACACTAAAAATATATTAGGACTTCAACTGCCTACAGACCCTCGTTGGGCCAACCTTGATTTTTTATCACTCGAAGAAATTCTAACCGACCATGCCTACTGCGAGCAAAAGGCTGCAACAACTTGTATTTCTTTAATTCAGCGTTATTCCGATAAAGTTGATTTGGTGAATGAACTAGCGCCAATTGTTACAGAAGAATGGGGACATTTCAGGGCTGTACTGCATGAGATTCAAAAAAGAGGCTTACAACTTGGGAAACAGAGAAAAGACGAATATGTGAATCGTTTATTGGAATTCCAAAGAAAAGGAGGTCACCCCCAAGATCGTTTTCTAGATCAATTACTTACTATGGCTTTGATAGAAGCCAGAAGTTGTGAAAGATTTAAAAGGCTAAGTGAAGGTTTATCTGATGAATACTTAAGAAAATTCTACAGAAAATTTATGGAAAGCGAAGCTGGACATTATACGCTATTCATTACCCTTGCAGAAAAATACATAGACAAAACTGTTGTAAGAAATCGCTGGAAAGAATGGCTCGCCTTTGAAGCAAATTTGATGAAAGAGCTAACACCCAGACAAGATCGTATTCATTAAAATGATTCTGCTAATGCAGCTTTAAAATATGCAATTTCATTTTCAAAATGAAGCGTAGGAAATGCAACTTGCAACTCCATAGTTTTATCTAAGTACTTCTTTAGAAAATTTTGATGCTGCTGAGTGGTTGGATGAAAACTTCTATGCTGAAATGCAAGCTTAATTTCATCTATCTCTGCAATCAACTCATTGGTTGATTCACTCATACAATTTAACTTAAGCTTCTCCCAAACATACTGCGTTGCCTGATAATTAGGATGTACTAAGTCTTCTGCATAAAAACGATAATCCCTCAATTCATCTACTACAATTTCATATGCGGGAAAATAATATACACGATTAAACTTATCTGCTAAATGATGCACCGCTTGTAATAAAACTGCTTTACTGCGATTATTGTCAACAAGTCCCTCCCGCAAATGGCGAACAGGGCTTACTGTAAACACAACCTGACAATCTTTATTCAATTGAAACAAACGATGAAGCACCTGATCGAACATTGCAATGACTTCATCCAACTGAAGTAATCTCTTTCTAAATAAAACTGCTGGTGCTTTATGGTTGTTTGCAACCATCGTACCTGCAACTCCTAAACTATCATCAACTAATTGATATACCCATGCACTTCCTAACGTTATGACAACCTGATTAGCTGTTTTCAAAAAATTTGTAGCATGGGAAATAGATGTATTGATTTTTTGTACGGCATTTTCAGCATCAATATCAGAAAATCTACTATGGTGATTCCAGCTATGCCACACTTCATTCAACTGAAACAAATCGTTTGAACTATATTCTTTTTTTTCAAAATAATCCTGAAACGCTTTAACGATACTAGCTGGATTAAAAAGAATGCCATGTGGATTTTCACAAACTGAAAACTTAGCAGCCTGTAGCTTCTGACCAATATTTTCAGTGAAGCAAGAACCAATCAAGAATACAGAACTAGGCAACTCGAAAAGTTGTTCTGGTTTTTTGATATCGGTATGCAACTGAAATTTCATATCAATTTCCAAATATTTTGGCTGCTATTATTGTAGCTTTCTGCCAAGCGGCAGAATTGATTGACGTTGAGATTCCCTTTTCTTCAAAATAAGATAAGACCCATTCAGTTGCCATGTTTCCTACCAAATCATCGGCGGCCATAGGGCAACCACCTATCCCCAAAATTGCAGTATCCATTCTTGTGCATCCACCAGCAATAGCAGCCTCCAACTTTTCCTTCCAAAAGTTCTGAGTTGCATGCAAGTGAGCGCCCCAAACCATATTAGGATAGGCAGGAACCAAAGTTGAAAAAGCATTAAAAATTTGATCGGGATTAGCCACACCTACTGTATCTGCTAAGCTCACTATTTCTATTCCTTCTTCAGCCATTTTATGCGCCCATTCAAGCAATAATTCCGAAGAATAGGTATCGCCATAAGGATTACCAAATCCCATACTCAAATACACTACCAATTGTTTATTGTGCTGTTTACACAAAGTATGAATGGATGTAAGCCTTTTCCAACTTTCTTCTTGTGTGCTATTGGTATTGCGAATTTGGAAAGTTGGAGAAACAGAAAAAGGAAAACCAAGGTATTGAATTACATCAAATGAGCAAGCATCTAGTGCCCCTCTCTCATTGGCAACGATTGCTAATAACTTACTTTTGGTATTTGTAAGATTGAGTTGTTGTAATACTTCTTTGGTATCTGCCATTTGAGGGATGGCTTTGTGAGAAACAAAACTTCCAAAATCGATTGTATGAAATCCAACTTCTAATAATTGATTGATATAATCAACCTTTTGCACCGTTGGAATAAAATGTTTCCAACCTTGCATAGCGTCTCTCGGACATTCTACAAGTTGTATGAATTTATTCTGTATCATGATCTTCTCTTCATCATTGCTTCATACAAAATAATTCCAGCAGCAACTGATACATTGAATGAATCAAATTTCCCTTTCATAGGTATTGAAAAAAATCGATCAGCGGCTTTAGCAAGATAGGGCTGAACCCCTTTTCCTTCATCTCCCAAAATGATACAACTTGGAATTGCAAAATCTAATGATGACAATTCAGTCTCTGCTCGCATTTCAGAAGTCAGTACTTGAATACCATTGTAATGCAAAGTATCAACAGCTTTCAATAAACTATTTACCCTACAAATATGAATATGCTGCAAGGCCCCAGCACTACTCTTCATGGCTTCTTCATTTAATGCACCAACGCCTTTATCTGGAATAATCATTGCTTGAGCACCACAGCAAACAGCAGATCTGGCAATAGCACCAATATTTCTTACATCAGTAATTCCATCTAACATCAAGAATAGAGGAACTTCTCCTTTGCCCACAACAAAATCTACCACATCCTGAACGTCCATGTATTGAACCAATGCAGCCATTGCAATCACGCCCTGGTGATTGGCCCTTGAAAATCCATTCAGCTTCTCAACGGGCACTGGCTGAACTGGGACTTGCTGTTGACGAGCTAATCGCTTGATATCCTCAATTAGCTCACCAGAAATATTTTTCTGAATCCAAATTTTATCGAGGGCTTTCCCCGATTGAAGTGCCTCCATGACTGGTTGACGACCTATAACTAAAGATGATTTACGCATGTAATGCAAAATTACAAGGCTTCTTCAAGCATCAGCACTTTTATTTTTAACAACGCAGCAACCGACATAGAATCTGTTATTTCACCTTGCATACACATTTGATAAGCTTCTTCAAAAGGGAGCTTCTTTACTATGAGCTGCTCAGTTGGCTCAGGGGAAGATTGCTGTTGAGAAAGCCCAGTAGCAAGAAAAATTATGGCCTCCTCATCAGAAACGGAATTGCTCAAATGCATATTCAATATAGGTTTCCAATCACTAGCTATCAAACCTGTTTCTTCTAATAACTCTCTTTTTGCTTCTTCTAAAGGATTCTTACTAAGATCCCCTCCCCCTTCTGGGATTTCCCAACTATAACTGTTTGTTGTAAATCTAAATTGGCCTACGAGCCAAATGTTCTTATTATCATCTAATGCAACAATTCCTAGTGCCTTATTTTTAAAATGCACTTTTCCATAAATGCCATTTCCTCCACCAGGATGAATAACTTGATATTCGGTGAGTTTGATCCACGGATTATCAAACACCTCTTGTTGGCTCAGTATTTTCCATGGATTTGTAGCAGAACTATCCATGTGCCTTTCTTCTTTTGTTGTAGAAATAAGACACCAAAATCATCATAATGATATATACAACAACTAATGCAATGATTCCGAATTTTGCTATGGCAGCATGACGAGACACCCAAACTGAAGTCTTCGTAATATTTTCAGACAAAGTAATAAGCATAGCAACGTTCTCAATAAAATCGAGCAGTCCTGCAAGCACACTTAATTCAAGAAACAAATAGCCCATCCAACGTTGCCAGGTTTTAGTAAAAAATGAAATGAATGCTTGACAACAAAAAAAGAAGAAACAAGAATAGGCTATCAACAAAAAGAAGTCTAAAATAATATTCACCTTCAAAGGCGATTTACCAATGACAGCCATCATCTCTTCTGCAGCAGCTCTTGATTCTGCTAGTTCAAAGCTTACAATACCCATTGGAGTAACCTCAGTTACCAATTCCGATAGATCACTATGAACCCTCACTACAGTTAAAAGAACAGCCGTACAAAGGCCTGCAATCATAACTTTCTTAAACATGACGTAAAGAAACAAAAAAACCTCTGTTTAATAACAGAGGTTTTCAAGTAAAATATGAAAGACTACTTCAAGCCAAAAGCTTTTTTCACCTTAGCAACGTAATCTAATTTCTCCCAAGTGAATAGTTCAACTTTCACTTTTTTAGTCTTACCATCTGGAGATACAAAGGTTTTTTCAACTACTTCGTTCTTTCTTCCCATATGACCATATGCAGCAGTTTCACTGTACATAGGAGTTCTCAACTTCAATCTTTGTTCAATGAAATAAGGGCGCATATCAAAGATCTGTGCAACCAGTTTACCAATTTCACCATCAGTCATGTTAACTTTTGAAGTTCCAAAAGTATTCACGTTGATAGAAGTAGGTTCTGCTACACCAATTGCATATGATACTTGTACTAAAACCTCATCAGCTACACCAGCAGCAACTAGGTTTTTAGCAATGTGGCGAGTAGCATAAGCAGCAGAACGGTCAACCTTACTAGGATCTTTTCCACTGAAAGCACCACCACCGTGAGCACCTTTACCACCGTATGTATCAACAATAATTTTTCTTCCTGTCAAACCAGTATCACCGTGTGGTCCGCCTATAACAAACTTCCCAGTGGGATTGATATGGTATTTAATTTGGTTATTGAAAAGCTTAGCGTACTTCTTATATTTCGCCTTAACACGAGGAATTAAAATTTCAACGATATCCTTTTTGATCTTCGCTAGCATTTTTGCTTCGGTATCAAAATCGTCATGCTGCGTAGATACAACAATGGTATCGATACGAACTGGTCTGTTGTTATCGTCGTACTCTAATGTAACTTGACTCTTAGCATCTGGACGCAAATATTTAATTTGCTTATTTTCTCTGCGTAGAGCAGCTAGTTCAATCAAAATTTTATGCGCCAAATCAAGAGCCAAAGGCATATAGTCCTCAGTTTCATTGCTTGCATAACCAAACATCATCCCTTGGTCACCAGCTCCTTGTTCTTCTTTCTTTTTCTTATCAACACCCTGATTAATATCAGCACTTTGTTCATGAATAGCAGATAAGATTCCACAGCTATTCGCTTCAAACATATACTCACTCTTAGTGTATCCAATTTTACGAATTACACCACGAGCAATTTCTTGAACATCTAAATAAGCTTTTGACTTTACTTCACCAGCCAGAACAACTTGACCAGTTGTAACAAGAGTTTCGCAGGCCACTTTCGACTGAGGATCGAAAGCTAAAAAATTGTCAATTAAAGCGTCGGAAATCTGATCGGCTACTTTGTCTGGATGTCCTTCAGAAACACTTTCAGAAGTAAATAAATAAGGCATGACGGGTTATTTTGTGTGCAAATATAGGGCTGCACGGTTAAAGGTTAAATCTTTGTATAAATGATTCGCAAACGAACCCGATTTGTAGAGTGATTTCCCCCTCCCAAACGGACCCTTCCTTGGGCATGGCCATTTGCAAATGCAGATGAAAAATTAAAAAATCCAATAGTACCTCCTGCACCAAATGGGGGGCTATATGCAAAGAAGTCATTTACAACAGGTGAATACAACCTGAAGTCAAACTCATTCTCTCTTCTGGTTGCAATTCCTTGAACATATCTTGAAATATCAAAAGTATATTGAGCTACCCTGTTAAATGGCGGCACAGTTCTAAATCGAACAATTCCTCCGGCTGTTCCTAAGTTTGGCTGACCTTCATTAACTACGAAGTCGCTTGGTATATTTCTTTTACGTTGGTTCACACTGTCATAAAAGCCTAAAAATAAGTATCCTGGAACTTGCAAAATATTATCGAGTGTTGGATTAGCTGGAACTTGGGTAAACTGCAATTCAGCCCTATGAATAATTCTATTAGTTAAATTTCTTAATCCGGGTATACGAACACGTACAAATGTTCCTGGTCCAGTTTGAACGTGTAAAAGACTATCGGGTGTATTGTTTTGGAGATAGGTGTTTATTTCTGAACCTGCTCTATTTCTTTGAATAAGATTTGCATGTCCTGTTGTGAAATTATTAAAACGGAAATAGACCACACTTGTATCTCTTCTTGTAGCGCCAGCAGCTTTACTAGTAAAGTAAAGTCCTAGTTTTGTTTTTTCATTCAACAAAGATGTGTACAGTACAATATTTCCATTGCCTAATTGCCCTGTGATTGCAAAGCCTGCAAAATTTCTTTTAAAGGCACTATCAGAAGCGTAAGCGCCTGCACTATCATATTGTTTAATGAAGCGTTGAGCAAAAGATGTTGGCAGGGGAAATCTAATGATATCAACATGCTGTTCGAAACGAGTGTTTAAAGAGTCCCTTAATCGTCTTGGGTCAAAGCTTCGAGTAACCAATGGAGCACCAGCAAATTGAATATTAGGTGTAGGGGTAATAGTGAATTGCTTACTTGTATCAATAGGTGTAAGCTGACTAACCTCATATACACTTAAAGTTACAGGCTGAAGTGTATCGCCCCAAAAGCCTTTGTAGTCAAGCATTAGCACAGCAGAATCTGCAGTAAGGCTATCTTTAGATCCAGGAAATACATAAGGCAAAAAAGGAGGTCTAACTTCGAAAAAAGTACTCGCTAATGTTGTTCCAAACTGAGGATCGTTGCTAATTGCTCCAATTACATGATTGTCGTTGGGAAACATTCGCAGTGTATCTGTATCAACAAACACGTCTGTTACAACATCAAAAAATGTATCTAATGTATTTACTCCATCTATTGGTGGAATAAGCTCACTTCCAATTTCTGTAGTGGTAATTCTAGTGCAACCAATTACCAATCCAATTACTAATAAAATGCTATAAAATCCTGAAAAACGAAAACGCATGGTTGGTGTTAGGTTACTTGCTTGCAAGGTCGTTGTACAAATCTAAATACTCTGTTAAATCGGAATCCCATCCTTTGAATGGGATAATTTTTTTCCCTTTCACTTTTGAGAACTCTGTTTTTAGGGTTGAATCCACTTCATCTGCTCCAAATGTAATAGCATCGGCATCCTTAGCACCACCTCTAAACAAAGAAGGGTTATTTGAATCTTTAAAAGCTTCCAAATCCTTTTCCTTAATACCAGCATTAATAACAGCCTTCTTTATAAAATCGTCGCCCAAGCTTTCTTCAAATGTGTTCCCTCCTATTGTAAAAACAACCTTACTGTGTGCAAAAACAGGTTCTTTTTTATAGGCTGTTTTGATATAGGTTGGAATCAAGCCAGTCATCCAGCCACTGCAATGGATTATATCAGGTGGCCAACCAAACTTTTTAACAGTCTCTAAAGCTCCTTTACAAAAGAAAATAGTTCGTAGTCCATTATCATCGAACCACTTTTCTTCATCGTCGTGAAAGATTTGCTTTCTTTTAAAAAAGTCTTCATTCTCTAAGAAATAGACTTGAAGTCTTGCATTGGGAAGAGAGGCAACTTTAATTTGAAGCGGATAATCATCGTCATCTACTGAAACATTAATTCCCGACAATCTTACTACCTCATGAAGTTTGTGACGTCTTTCATTGATCACTCCAAATCGAGGCATGATACAACGTACTTCTAAACCAGACTCATTACTTTTGATAGCCAGCTTATTTACAATCTCAGCAAATTCAGTAAGCTCCAAATAAGGAGACATTTCTGTGGCTATAAATAAAATTCTTTTCTTTGTTGACATCAGCGCACAATTTTGCAGGTCGCGAAAATTAAGTGTGCAAAGGTAAGTATTTCTTATTAGAATTGAATTTTTGCGCTTCCTAACTCTTTATAAATCATTGATAATGATTATCTTCAGGCAAAATCAAGCTTTACTGAGCTACCTCAAAAAGGAAAAAAACAACGGAAAAAGAGTAGGTTTTGTTCCAACAATGGGGGCACTACATGCTGGACATCTTGAATTGGTTAATCAAGCCGCAAAAAGTTGTGATTTGGTTGTGGTAAGTATTTATGTGAATCCAACTCAGTTTAACCAACAAGAGGACTTCGAGAAATACCCAATCACCCCCACTGCTGATATAGATGCTCTTTTAAGGAGCAAATGTGCTGTTTTATTTACACCTTCAACCCAAGAAATTTACCCTAATGGTATTGAAAACCTGCCTTTTTACAACTTGGGAGCATTGGAAACAATTCTTGAGGGCACACATAGACCAGGACATTTTCAGGGAGTTTGCGCAGTGGTTGAACGCTTATTGAGGATTGTAGAGCCCAATGAATTATTTCTCGGACAAAAAGACTTACAACAATGCTGCATTATACAGCGCCTGCTCGACCTCAAACCTGATATTCAAGTAAAGCTAACTACCCTACCGACCGTTCGGGAAGAAAGTGGCCTAGCGTTGAGTAGTCGTAATAAACGGCTTAGCAATGAAGGGAAGAAAAAGGCCAGTATTTTGTTCCAAGCACTTCAAAATGTTGGCACCGGCATTCAGCACGGAGATTTAGAAACGATTATTGAACAACAAAAGCAATTAATACAAGCAAATGGATTTGATTCAATTGATTATTTACAAGTAACTGATTTGTATACGCTTGAACCAATTTCAGTTTGGGAAAACAAACCAGTTGCTATACTTGTTGCAGCTACTATTGAAGGAGTGAGGCTTATAGACAATATAATTATTCACTAATTTTTGGAATCTTCATCCATGAGCACACTACCTTTGCGCCCTATGTTAATTGAAGTATTAAAGTCGAAGATTCACAGAGCCACCATTACTGAGGCTAATTTACAATATGTTGGAAGCTTAACGCTCGATGAAGATTTGATGGAAGCTGCCAATATGATTGAATATGAAAAAATTCAAGTTGTGAATGTGAACAATGGCGAACGGTTAGAAACTTACCTGATTAAAGGAAAAAGAGGAAGTGGTGTTGTTTGCTTGAATGGACCAGCTGCACGTAAAGGAGCTGTTGGAGATACTGTGATCATCATTTCTTATGCTACTATGGATTTTGAAGCAGCTAAGCAGTTTCAACCTGCTGTTGTTTTTCCGAAAGATGGTAACAAATTATAATAAATAAGAAAAGGCCGCTGTTTCATGCGGCCTTTAATTTTTTGAACAACAATAGCAGACTAAAATTGAGGTTGTACCTTTATTTTGATAAGGAGTTAGCTAAATCTGAGACCTTACTGTTTGGTGTACTTTTATACAATGTTTTTCCAGAACTATCTAATACAACCCATAAAGGCAGATTCAAATCTTTCTTATTCAGTGATTCTCCAGTTAAATACTCCAGAAAATTGATAGGCTTTTTCCAAAATCCAGCTCCAAATGCTTCATTGCTTAAAAAGTAAGCTTTATCTGGCTTTGTTGAAAGCACTTTTTGCAACGCATATATGGTTATATCTTGGTAGCCGAGAGATACGAATATTTTTTGATAGTCTTTGTATGCTGCCAATTCATCGAACTGCTTGATATTTGAAAATCCAGACTCTGGCGTATCCCAGGGGGTGTACACTAAAAAGAAAATTTTAGGTTGCCCATTGGCTTTTAAAAGATCTACCTCTTTTTTATCCAATTCATTTATGGGAATTGCCTTGCCTTCGTAAGTGATAGTTCCTTTCTCTCGCATCTCTTGTTTCCATTCTGCATTCATTTCTTTATAAGAGCGCTTGTGATTGGTTACAACTGAACAAGAGCAAAAGACTAGGACTAACAAGATTGGGGTGATTTTCATAAAGATTTTTAAATGTTTAATAGTGATAGGTAAAATTTGTTGTGTGTAATGTTGTATTCTCCGACTTTTAGGAACCTCAGTCAATGCCAACAACCTATTTATCAATCCGTATTTTTCTGCAGAGATTTTGCGGGTAAGATTTTGAGAAGATTGATTAATGGTGTATTGTAACAGCATTTTTTCATATCAAATAACTTTTATCGAAGCTAATTTCTGATTTCAAAAAGCAGGAAAATTTGCTGTTAAAAAAAATAAAAATGAGCCCCCTTTTAAACATTTAGGCTATTAAGAATTAATATTTCTAAATTCGCTGCAACCATGAAAAAGAAACTCACTGCTGTTTTAAAGTACCTCCTGTTTTTAGGGCTAGGTATTTTTTTAGTTTGGTGGAGTTTGCGTGCAATACCAGATGAAAAATGGGGAGATTTTAAAGCCTCTTTATCTGGAGCACGCTATTGGCTCATTCTTCCGGTTTTTGGAATACTTACATTAAGCCACTGGTTAAGAGCTAAAAGATGGAACATGCTGATAGAGCCAATGGGGTATACCCCATCCATGAAAAACAGCTTTTTTGCTGTAATGGTTGGATATTTAGCTAATTTGGCTGTTCCTCGCCTAGGTGAAGTACTCAAGTGTACTATCCTTGCTCGTTATGAAAAAATACCTACAGACAAACTTATTGGTACTATTGTTGCCGAAAGAGCAGTAGATGTTATTTCACTTGGATTTGTATTTCTTCTAGCAATGACTTTTCAATACGATATAGTTGGCTCCTACCTTGCTGAATTGTTATTGCCATTCATGAAAAATAAACAAGGTGAACTTTCCATTGAAAAAATACTCGTATTTGTAATATTGCTTTGTGTGATTGCTGCTAGCATATTTGCCTTATTGAAAAAATTCGGAAACAATCCTACTGTAGCTTTCATCAAAAAAACGATCAAGGGTGCATTTGAAGGATTAAGTAGTGTAACCAAAATGAAAGGGAAGGGAATATTTGTTCTTTACAGCGCAGCCATTTGGATATTATACGCTTTAGGAACTTGGGTAGGTATGTGGGCCACCATAGGTACTGAACATCTTGGAATAGGAGCTGCATTTTCGGCATTATTTTTTGCAAGTATTGGTATGATTGTAACGCCTGGTGGAATTGGAGCCTATGCGCTATTTCTTGCAACTGCTTTGGAAAAAAATGGTATTCCATTTGAGCTTGCTTTCGCTAATGGAACATTGCAATGGTTTGCGCAATTTATCATTGTATTAATCTGGGGGTTTATATCATTAGGTCTATTGCCCATTTTGAATAAAAAAAAACCACATGAAACAAGTTGAAGCCATTCAAAAGAAAATTTTTTCGATAACCGACTTAGTGCGGCAGGTGGCAGCATGGCGGGTGAAAGGATATCAGGTTGCTTTCACAAATGGTTGTTTTGATATTTTACACGAGGGCCATATTTTTTCTTTAGAAAAAGCAGCCTCTGAAGCACAAATTTTAATTGTTGGAGTAAATAGCGATGCAAGTGTTCAAAAACTAAAAGGCGCAGAAAGACCTATTAACAAAGAGAACAGTAGGTGCCTTCTTTTAGCTAGTCTGGCTGTAGTAGACGCAGTTATAGTGTTTGAGGAAGACACACCATTGGAATTGATTAAATCAATCCAACCCGATGTACTTGTAAAAGGGGGCGACTATACCATTGAACAAATTGTTGGTGCAAAGGAAGTACAATCATGGGGCGGCCGAGTGGTAATTAATCCAATAGTCGAAGGATTTTCTACAACTGGAATCATCCAAAAAATAAAGAGCAGCTATTCCTAAAATCTTAACATAGTTGAATTAAGGGTTCTTTTATATTTGACTACACAGGAATAGAAATGAATAAGAAAAATCTCATACAACGCGATATATCTTGGTTAAGTTTTAATGCGAGGGTACTTCAAGAAGCCAATGACCCTAGTGTACCTCTAGCACAAAGAATTAGGTTTCTTGGAATATTTAGTAATAATTCAGATGAATTTTTTCGTGTACGTGTTGCAACCCTTAAGAGAATGGTTGAGTTTGCAGAAAAAAGACGTAAGCTGAACATGCACATGGAAGATGACCCTCAAGCCATTCTGGATCAAATTCAGACAATTGTTTTACAACAACAAAATGAATTCAACAGAATTTGGGAAGGCATTTTGAGAGAAATGAAAAAAGAAAAGGTTTTTCTCCTAGATGAAAAACACTTAAATACTGAACAGAAAAAGTTTGTTGCTAAATACTTTGAAGAAGAAGTTCGATCAAATATTATTCCATTAATGATTGAGTCTTCTCCTACCCTTCCTTATCTCCGAGATAAAAGCTTGTACCTGGGCGTTGTAATGCGTAAAAAAGATTCTGCATATAGACAAAAATATGCCCTTATTGAAGTCCCCTCTAAAGCGCTCGGTCGTTTTATTTTGCTTCCCGGAAAACCAGGCGAAAAAAATATTATTCTTCTTGAAGATGTCATTCGCTTTAGTTTACCAACCATATTTTCCTATTTTGGTTATGATTACTTTTCATCTCATGTTTTTAAAGTAACAAAAGATGCTGAAATTGATTTGGACAGTGATGTATCCTTATCATTTGTAGAGAAAATAGAAAAAGGGCTTAAAAACAGACGAAAAGGCAAACCAGTTCGATTTGTTTACGATAAAGAAATGGATGCAGGCTTGCTTGAGTTTTTAATTCGCAAATTGAATCTTTCTAGAAAAAGCAATATCATACCTGGCGGACGTATACATAATTTCCGCCATTTTATGGACTTTCCATTTCACCTAATATCTTCTCCTCCAAGAAAAAAACCTTTTGTACATCCATTGTTACATCACCAAAGAAGGGTTACCGATGTTATTTTACAACAAGATGTAATGCTTCATTTTCCATACCACAGCTTTGATCCTGTAATTGATTTACTTCGAGAAGCTGCAATGGATCCAGATGTACTATCCATTAAAATTACCGCCTACAGATTGGCCTCTAATTCTAAAATCATTAATGCCCTTATTAATGCTGCTAGAAATGGTAAAGAGGTGATTGTAATGTTAGAATTAAAAGCAAGATTTGATGAAGAAGCCAATTTAGAATGGAAAACAATATTAGAAGAAGAGGGTGTACAAGTGTTACTGGGTGTACCTCGTATGAAAATACACGCCAAGCTATGTATTATCAAAAAAAGAATAGGCACAAAAATTTCACAATATGGATTTGTAAGCACGGGAAATCTTCACGAGAAAACAGCTACAGTATATGGCGATCATTGCTTACTGACCTCTCAGCGAAATATTATGGCCGACATCAATCGAATTTTTGACTACTTGGCCAACTGGAAAAATGGACTACAACCTCTTCGCAATTGTAAAACCTTATTGGTTTGTCCAAATAATATGCGTAGATCATTAGAGGAACTTATTCGCTTTGAAATAAAACAAGCCAAAGCAGGAAAAGCTTCGGGCATCATTTTGAAAGTGAATTCATTAAGTGATGCCACTTTAATAGATCTATTGATGCAAGCCGCTAAATCTGGCGTACCTGTTCAAATGATTGTAAGAGGTATCTTTTGTGCGAAGCCTGAATTGGTATTGGACAAAAAAGCTATATGCAAAGCAATTAGTATTGTCGACGAATATTTGGAACATGCAAGGGTATTGCTGTTTCATAATGGTGGTAAAGAAAAAATGTACATTTCAAGTGCCGACTGGATGGTGAGAAACTTGGATCATAGAGTTGAAGCGGCCGCTCCAATTTTGGACCCAAGTCTAAAAGAGGAACTTAAAGATATTCTTAATATTCAACTTAGTGACAACGTAAAAGCACGCTGTCTAGATGGTAAGCTTTCTAACGAGTATGTTTCTGGAGCGAGCAGAAAAAAGATCAGATCACAAATTGAAACCTATCAGTACCTTCACCAAAAATCTGTGAAAACCTATCACAGAAAAGAACCGAAAAAGACAATTAAAAAACAACCTTCGTGAGACTGGCAGCTATTGATATAGGGAGCAACGCAGCAAGATTACTTATTACCGATGTAATACGTGGCATTGATGGGAAACCCCAATTCAATAAAATAAATTTAGTACGTGTTCCTTTAAGACTGGGTTTTGATGTTTTTGAAACTGGTGAGATTTCAAAACAAAAGAGAGGCATGATTCTTCAAACCATGAAAGCTTATAGCCACCTCTTAAAAGCTTATGATGTACAAAACATAAAAGCTTGTGCAACCAGTGCCATGCGTGATGCTATCAACAGTGAAGATATTATTCGAAAAGTTTGGATGGAAACCGGCATCAGTATTAAAGTTATTTCTGGAGATGAAGAAGCAGCAGTAATTTATGAAAACCATATTGCTGAAAATATGGATATTAGCAACAGTTATTTGTACATTGATGTTGGCGGAGGTAGTACTGAAATAACTTTCTTTCATGAAGGAAAAATGAAATACAAGCGTTCCTTTAATATTGGTACTATTCGATTGCTAAAAAACCAAGTTGAAGAAACTGTTTGGGATGAAATGAAAGAAGCTATCAAACAAAATATTAAATCAAACGGTGCTAAAGTAGCAATTGGCTCAGGTGGGAATATCAACAAGGTGTTTTCATTGTCAAAAAAGAAGGAAGGAAAGCCATTGAACTTAGAACTTTTAAAAGACTATTATAAAGAATTATCATCTTTTAGTATTGAAGAAAGGATTCGCTTATACAAGTTAAGATCAGATCGTGCCGATGTAATTGTTCCAGCACTTCAAATTTACATTAACATTATGCGTTGGGCAGATATTGACCTTATTTATGTACCTAAAATTGGCCTTGCCGATGGTTTAATACAAAAACTTTATCAGGAAATCATATCCCGATAAAGAACAGTTACATTTATACTACAATTGAAATCATGAGCGTATATAAAAATATTAAAAAGGTAACTACCAACACGCTTCAAAAAATGAAGCAGGAGGGTGAAAAAATAAGTATGCTCACTGCTTATGACTTCTCCTTTGCTCGCTTAATTGATCAAGCAGGTATGGATGTTATTCTGGTAGGCGATAGTGCAGGAAATGTAATGGCTGGTCACGAAACAACTGTTACAGTTACTTTGGAGCAAATGATCTACCATGCTCAATGTGTAGTGAGAGCTGTTAATCGCGCTTTGATTGTTGTTGATTTGCCTTTTGGATCTTACCAAAGTAACTCAGAAATTGCTTTGGCTTCTGCCATTCGTGTGATGAAAGAAACCGGTTGTCACGCTGTTAAAATGGAAGGTGGAGAAGAAATTGCTGAGAGTGTTCAAAAAATTGTAAAAGCAGGCATTCCTGTCATGGGGCACGTAGGACTCACACCACAAAGTATTTACAAATTTGGAACCTATACTGTAAGAGCTAAAGAAGAAGAGGAAGCAGCTACTTTAAAAAAGGATGTTCAAATTTTACAGGATGCAGGTTGTTTTGCGGTTGTACTTGAAAAAATCCCTGCAAAACTTTCCTCAGAAGTTACAGCAGCGCTTCGTATTCCAACCATTGGTATTGGTGCGGGAGCACATTGCGATGGTCAGGTTTTAGTCATGCACGACATGCTTGGCATCAACAACGAATTCAACCCTCGATTCCTCAGAAAATATTTACAACTTGCCACTCAAATAGATGAAGCACTTCGTCAATATATACAAGATGTTAAGTCGCTTCAATTTCCTAACGAACAAGAATCATATTAAGGCTATGAATTTTTTACAAGAACTCGGCTTACAAGCTCATCAAGCTGGAACGGCTACTGGACAAGACTGGTTGAATAGCGAAGAAAACTTATCTTCTTTCTCTCCAGTAGATAACAAAATTATTGGAACTGTTTCTGTTACTACTGAGCAACAGTATGAAAAGGTTGTACAGCAATCCTTGCATGCATTTGAAGAATGGCGTATGTGGCCCGCTCCTAAAAGAGGTGAAGTAGTAAGACAACTAGGTGAAGAGCTTCGTAAACATAAAGATGCCTTGGGTAAATTAGTTAGCTATGAAATGGGTAAAAGTTTACAGGAAGGATGGGGTGAAGTACAAGAAATGATTGACATCTGCGATTTTGCAGTTGGACTATCAAGGCAACTTTACGGACTTACCATGCATAGCGAACGTCCAATGCACCGAATGTATGAGCAATGGCATCCATTAGGCATAGTAGGCATTATTTCAGCATTTAATTTTCCTGTTGCAGTATGGAGTTGGAACTCAGCTCTAGCTTGGGTATGTGGCAATGTTTGTATTTGGAAGCCATCTGAAAAAGCACCTTTATGCGGAATAGCAGTACAAAAAATTACTGAACAAGTTTTTGCTGCAAATGGTGTTCCTGCTGGAGTTTCATGTTTGATACAAGGCGGCAGAAATTTGGGAGAGAAGTTAAGTCACGATACTCGTATCCCTCTTATTTCAGCTACAGGCTCAACTAGAATGGGCAAAGCTGTTGGTGCTGCAGTTGGAGCCAGATTAGGTAAAACGATTTTAGAACTAGGTGGAAACAATGCCATAATAATTTCAGAGCATGCCGACTTAGATATGTCGCTTATAGGAGCAGTGTTTGGTGCAGTAGGAACGGCTGGACAAAGATGTACTTCCACAAGACGATTAATTATTCACAAAAAAGTTTACGAAGCCTTCACCCAAAAACTAGTGAAAGCATATAGTCAACTTAAAATCGGTAATCCGCTTGATGCCAACAACCACATTGGGCCACTCATTGATAAAGATGCTGTAGATGCATACTTAAAAGCTATTAAAGCTTGTAAAGCTGCGGGTGGTAAATTCTTAGTAGAAGGAGGTGTTTGTAAAGGTGAAGGATATGAAAGCGGCTGTTATGTAATGCCTTGTATTGCAGAGGTAAAAAATGATTGGGCAATTGTTCAGCATGAAACTTTTGCACCCATTTTATATGTAATGAGTTATGATACAATTGAAGAAGCCATACAACTTCAAAACAGTGTGCCTCAAGGATTATCATCGGCAATTATGACCCTCAATATGCGAGAATCAGAATTATTCTTATCACATAAAGGAAGTGATTGCGGCATAGCTAATGTAAATATTGGAACCAGTGGTGCAGAAATAGGTGGTGCATTTGGAGGAGAGAAAGAAACTGGCGGAGGAAGGGAAAGCGGAAGTGATGCATGGAAGGCCTATATGAGGCGCCAAACCAACACCATCAACTGGAGCACAAATCTGCCCTTGGCCCAAGGAATTCAATTTGACTTAGGCTAATTGATAAACTTTCATTAAAAATTGACGAACAAATCCCTCTCCTTGAGGGATTTGTTGCATATTTACGATATCAACTTTACTTGCATGTACATGAAGAAACTCAGCATTGTTGCCTTAGGCTTATTTACTGGAATTACAGTATACGCTCAGCCGTCTCCAAAAGGCTGGCACCTATTAGATCCTACAAAAGATGGAATTTTCGGTATTTCATTAGAAAAAGCACACAAGTTTTTATCTCAAAAAAAAGCACAACCCATTATAGTTGCTGTTTTAGACGGTGGTATTGATACAACCCATGAAGCACTCAAACCTGTTCTATGGAAAAACCCCAAAGAAATTCCTGGAAATGGCATTGATGATGATGGCAATGGGTATATAGATGATGTGTATGGATGGAATTTTTTAGGTGGGAAAGATGGCAAAAACGTAGACAAATGCTCTGATGAAAAATCACGCGTATTTCACAACTGGAAAACGAGGTTTAATAATGGCAATATAGACACCAATCTTTTGTCACCTGCCGACAGAAAAGATTTTAAAACCTGGAAGAGAGCAGAAGCCGAAATGCAATTTTCTAAGGATGAAGAGTTACAAGTCATGTATTTAGATGTAACTCTAAAAGCGCTTAAAAAGCACAATGTTGTTTTACAAGAGGCAATGGGAAAAGAAGTTTACAGCCTAAATGAATTAGAAAAATTTAATGGTACAACAAAATCAGTGAAAGAGTCAAAAGCTGCGTTTCTGAATATCATGCGAATGCTTGAGATGGAAGCAGAAGAAAAAAACACGTCGGTTATTCAACAAATTGAAGATTATGTAGAGGGTAAAAAAAGAAGCTTTGAAGCTTTAGAAAAAGCACCAGAAAATTATAGATTGACTGTTATTGGTGACGACTACTTCAATATTAATGATCGTTTTTATGGCAATGCAGATGTTATGGGACCTAATGCAATGCATGGCACCCATGTGAGTGGAATTATAGCAGGTAGAACAACAACCAATCAGCCTGCTTATGCTGGTATCGCTCCTAACGCAAGCATTATGACGTTAAGAGTTGTTCCAGATGGAGACGAGTATGATAAAGACATAGCACTTGGAATTATTTATGCAGTTGATAATGGTGCGAAGGTTATAAACATGAGTTTTGGAAAGTCTTATTCACCAGAAAAATATTGGGTGGATAGCGCGGTGGCTTATGCTGAAAAAAAGGATGTGCTCTTAATTCATGCTGCGGGCAACGAATCCAACGACCTAGATATTAAAGAGAACTATCCGAATGGATACCTTTTAAAACTGGGAAGAAATGCACAAAACTTTTTAAATATTGGAGCAAGCGGAGATCCAAAAGTTGCTGGGCCCTACTTAACCGATTTTAGCAATACAGGGTTAAAATCAGTGGATCTATTTGCTCCAGGGAATAAAATATTTTCCACCCTACCAACTGGTAATGAATATGGACTTCAAAGAGGTACCAGCATGGCTGCACCAGTGGTATCTGGTATTGCTGCTTTAATAAGGTCGTATTACCCCCAATTAACTGCTGTTGAAGTAAAAGATATTTTAATGAAGTCAGTTGTTTTTCCTACAACAGATGATGGTGCTATACTTAAAGAGAAATCAATTACAGGCGGAATAGTAAATGCCTATCAGGCAATCGTTCTTGCTGATCAGATAGCTAGTAAGAAAAAAACAACCGCTCCTAAAAAGAAATAATATATGATTTTAAATAGGCCAGCAAAAGATGAGTACAATCAGTTTTATGATCATTATGTACAACTCGCACAAGGCAATAGCTTAGATGACTTGATTGAATTAGGAAATGACATTGTACGTTATTACAATTCAATACCAGAGGTGCTAGGAACATATCGATATGCACCTGACAAATGGATTATCAAACAACTCTTACAACATGTTGTAGATACAGAACGAATTTTCGCTTATCGATTATTGTGCATATTCAGAGGTGAACAACAGGCAATACCCGGATTTGATGAAAACTTATATGCCGATTCGGGAAATGCTGAACATAGAACTCTTCAAGAAATTCAAGAAGAATTTGCATTAGTGCGCCAATCAACCAATCAGCTTTTAAAAAGCGGTAAGAAGGAAGATTTTTCAAAATATTTGATAGCCAGTGGACATAAAATTTCGGGTAGAGCTTTAAGCTTTATCATTTTTGGACACGCTATGCACCATAAAAATATCTTACAAGAACGTTATGGTATTAAATAGGATACTTCATCAATAAACAATTTGCTTCGTCGCAAATTAGTTTACTTAAAACAGGATCTTTCAAAACGTCTTCTATAAGTATTTTCTTTCTATTGACCTTCATCATAGGATAAACTAATCGGATACCATGGCTATAATCGACATACCAATTTACATGACCTGTATATAAAGGCTGTATGGGTTTACCATTTAATTGATGCCACCCATAAATAGCAACTCTATTTGGTCTTTTATCTTCAAGAACTTTGTTTGAAGAAACCACATCTTTTTTTATTCCTGCAATTAAACCCCTTCTCCCCTTTCTTTGTCCCTCTATCATTAAATGATGCTGCCATAGTGTTACTGAGCTATCCCGAAAAGCATACATGGGAATAGGTGCAAGCCGAACACTTGCGTTTAGATAAATCAAGTCAACCATTTTTCTATTTGGCAAAATAAGATTCCATCTATCTGCTAGATATTGCGCTGTCATAGGCGTTAGAGGAATTCTCACCCAATCATGATTATTACCTATCGACAAATAATCGGGCATGACCCACATTTCAGCTCTATACTTTTTACCAGTAGTGCTATCGGTCGACTCCCAGGTAACCTTTCGAAATTGACTAAGAAAAGCTGGATAATGACCGCTATCGAACCAGGATTTAGCAAGCTCCTCCCTAAACTTCCAATCTTTTCCATTGACCTGCTCAAAAAAATAGGTACCCGAATTGCTTTTGCCAATTGAAGAAGAAGGCTTTGGCAAAAATTTTTGTTGACAAGCTGCGAACAGGCTGACTGTAAAAAGCGCGTAACAAAATCCTTTCATCTGTCTAAAGTAAATAAAAAACCCACCCGAAATTGGGTGGGTCTTATTTGCTAGGGGGGTATTGAAATTACTTATTAGCAAATAAGAAAATACTTACTTGAACGTCTTTACTAATGCCACCTTTTGCTACACCATAGTTAATTCCCCAAACAGTTCTATCGATTGAGAAATTAGCCTGTGCGAACAAACGCTTATCATCTAAACCACGAACCATTGCTTGTAAAGTAACAGGGGCGGTAATTCCTTTCATAGAAAGGTTTCCACTGATTTCACAAACATCTTCATTGATATATTTCACGCCAGTAACTGTATAACGAGCCTCTGTATTTACAGAAGTCTCGAAGAAATCTTTATTCTTCAAGTGACCTTC
Source organism: uncultured Hydrotalea sp. (assembly GCA_964616465.1). Taxonomy (GTDB): domain Bacteria; phylum Bacteroidota; class Bacteroidia; order Chitinophagales; family Chitinophagaceae; genus JAFLBI01. The sequence goes on from CAZTTO010000010.1 coordinate 78,101, forward strand.
TAACTTCTCACCACCACCTTCGTCAGTAACTTTCAAAGAGGTCAAATCAATAGTGAACTCTCCACCAGAAATTTTTCCGTTGTTCACCATAACCTGTCCACCTTTTAAATTAAAGAAACCAGTATGGTAGCCATTTCCCTTTGTACCTACAAACTCCACTCTTGAAGTTGCAGTTTGAACAGCATAACCATTCTGTAAGCGTGCAGCTGGCGTTGGAGCCACAAATGCACTACCCACCACCCAGGCAGCAAGTGCCAAAAACATTGTTTTTTTCATCATATGTGTTGATTTTTAAAAAATGGATGTATCTACATCTATTCTGCAAACATAACGCTTCATTTTAATTTTTGTTCAAAATGGTTGCGAATTTCACATATTATTCATCCACAAAGCCCTCTAAGTCATATCTAAAAATGGGAAAAATGGATAGTTTTTTAGCATTTCGCTTGAATTGTAAGGGTAGTGTTTCCCTTATCTTCGCAAAAATTTTTCCCATATGAATTTGCATGAATACCAAGCCAAGGAATTACTAAAGAAGTATAATGTACCAGTTCAAGAAGGTATTGCGGTTGATACCGTAATGGCTGCTGAAGAAGCTTATCGCCAAATTAAAACCCAAACCAATAACAATTTCGCAGTTATAAAGGCCCAAATTCATGCGGGTGGTCGTGGTAAAGGTAAAATTGAAGGAACCGAACAAAGAGGTGTAGCAGTTGCAAAAAGCGTGGAAGATGTAGCAACTATTGCAAAAAATATCTTAGGTGGAACATTGGTAACCATTCAAACAGGACCAACAGGGAAAAAAGTAAATAAAATATTGGTTGCTCAAGATGTATATTATTCAGGTCCAAATCCAGTAAAAGAGTTTTATTTATCTATCCTCCTAGATCGCTCTAAAGGCATGAACGTTATCATGTACAGTACTGAAGGCGGTATGGATATTGAAGAAGTAGCGCACAATACCCCAGAGAAAATCTTTAAAGAGTGGGTACACCCAGGTGGTGGTCTTCAAGCTTATCAAGCCAGAAAGATTGCTTTCAACCTTGGCTTAAGCGGAGAAGCGTTCAAAAACTGTACAAAATTCGTTACAAACTTATACAACGCATACGTAGGCTTGGATTGTGGGATGTTGGAAATCAACCCACTTTTCAAAACCAGCGATGAAAAAATTATTGCGGTTGATTGCAAAATGAACCTAGATGAAAATGCTTTAATGCGTCATGCCGATTTAGCTGCGCTTCGTGATATTTCTGAGGAAGATCCAACAGAAGTTGAAGCAGGACAATACAACCTCAACTTTGTAAAATTAGACGGTAATGTGGGTTGTATGGTGAATGGTGCAGGATTAGCTATGGCTACCATGGATATGATTAAGTTAAGTGGTGGGGAACCTGCTAACTTCTTAGATGTAGGTGGTACAGCAAATGCTCAAACAGTTGAAGCAGGTTTCAGAATTATTATGAAGGATCCTAACGTAAAAGCAATTCTCATTAATATTTTTGGTGGTATTGTAAGATGCGACAGGGTTGCTGCTGGTGTTATTGAAGCTTATAACAAACTTGGCAATATTGATATTCCAATTATTGTGCGTTTACAAGGCACCAACGCTGAAGAAGCAAAAAAACTTATTGATGAAAGCGGATTAAAAGTTCAATCTGCAATTTTATTAAGCGAAGCTGCTGATTTAGTTCGTAAGGCTGTTGCTTAATTCATTCTTCCATTATTTTTTAACCACCCAATTGGGTGGTTTTTTTATGTTGAAAATTTATAATTCTACAGGTATGACTTCAGTAAGTGGACTAAAACTGTATGCAGCCCCTGTATGATAGTCGGTGCATAAAAAACGTGTGCGTCTTAATGCTACCTTCTTAAATATTTGTCCTTTCTGTGTTTTGAAAAAACCACCCATTGCAATCTGTGCAACGGTACGACCTTCTTGTTTTTCATTATTATACTTTCGCAAAACAGAAAGCAGCATTGTTTCACCATTTGCTGTGGCTGCAGGATCAGGAATTGTTTTGAGGATTGCTTGATGAACATCAACGGGAAATATTCCTAAATCAACAAATTCCATTAATAACAAACCATATTGATTCTTCCACTCTTTTCCATGAGATGGCACCCGGGCTCCGAACTTTTCAAAAGTTATTAGGTGGGCAAGTTCATGCAAAAAAGTAACCAAAAACTCATACTGATTTAAATCACCGTTCACAGTAATTCGATGATTTCCTCCTGGAATTGGATGTCTATAATCACCTAATACAGTATTACGCTTGAGCGTTATGGTAAAATGTATTTTGAAGAAATTTAAATAGTAAACAATTCGGTCAAAAGAACCCTCAGGCAAATACTTTCTAAGTATATCCATCGATTCTTTTACTATTGGCATTATTCTAGTCCTTCTTATTTAGTTGTAAAGAAATTCTAACTTCTAGCCATGCATACACCACATAAAAAACCATTGCCACGAAAATAGATTCAACATTCTTTTCCTTCCCAGCAAATGACAAGTAAAGAAATATAACACCAACTAGTAAAAATAATTTCATAATTGTACCGCCCAATACAGAACGTGTAAAAACATGTGGGTTTTTATTTTCAACAGCTTTTACTTGCATATAAATATTAACAACAGCCAAAATAAATAAGATTAAATTAGCCACTTGTAATACATTAGGATCTAGATGTTTTTCAATTATGTTGGCAGAAAATACGCGCAATAAAATTGCTACAACTATAAACGCACCCATTAATGGGGTGATTAAAGAAAATATTGACTTTTTCATTTGACAGATGTATCCTTAACAACTTTAACAATACCTCCTACAATTCCTAAGAGGGGTAATAACCAACTAAAAATAGGCATTTGGTTAATAAAATATTTCCCATCAATCCATTTGCCCAGAAAAATTGCTGCTAGCAAAAGAGCCAACCATTGAAACGCAAGTCCCGTATATTGTAACAAAAGTCGATATGACTGTTTTTTAGAAGTCATCTGAATATTCAACAGGCTCTACAGGTAATAAAGTGGTATCTATGATTGTAGTTGCATCCCCATTCAACACTTTCTTGACATTTTCTAAATACATATCCTTTTGTCGAATGGAGTGCTCTAAAGAGTCGGTGCGAATTTTAAGAACCTGCAAAGCAGATCTACTCTCTTGTGAACCATAACCAGGGATATAATACTTTAATGGAGTAAACATGATGAGAGCAGTGGTAAAAACAACCATTAATACAAAAATTGTACTCATGGCAACATAAACGCTCAAACGAGATAGCCTGAAAGTAATAACCTCTTCATAAGTATCGTCATTCATAATTACCAGTCGATACTTATTGCGAAGTCTTTCGAGGGCAGAGGGTAAAGAAGATGGTTTTTCGTTTTCCATTTTGTTAAATCGCCCTAAAGATAGTAATGAATTGATTCAGGACTATATAAACGCGTGAAATAAGTGTATTTTAGCATTATTAACCCGCATGAAAGGACGGTCATACTTGCTGCAGTTATTTTCTATGTTTTTCCTGTTTTCAGGAAATATTGCCCTTTTATATGCCCAACCTAACACCTCTATTGAACTTACGAAACCCAAAAAATATGAAGAGAGAAAGCTAGGAGCCGAAAAAACAGCTGACACAAAAATGGGGTTAGTTAAACGGGCTTTTCAAAATAACTTTACCCACTTCAATTATTATTATAATGCCAAACAAAAAATAATTGAAATTGAAAGCCTTTCGAAACAACTGCATAAAGACAATTACACCCAACTACTTAGCTTTTATCCATTTACTTTAGAAGAGACTATTCAACAAAGCAGTCTGATAGATTCTATTATCTATAAAGCGAATGCTGGAATCCTACTACATGATCTTAGAAATGACTGGGTAGATGATATGTATTTGTTAATGGGAATTGGCTATTTGTATAGAAAAAATTTTGATTCAGCTTACAAAGTCTTTAGCTATTTACAGTACATCTATGCCGACAAAGACGATGGGTATGACATTCCAATTGGAAGTAATGAATCAAGAAATAACGGTGTGTTTTCAATTGTTGGACCGGAACAAAGAAGTTTTTTTCAGAAAATGTTTAGAAATGGTATCAAGCGACCAGAAGCAGTTCTTTGGATGGCTAGAACCTTTTTAGAAAATAATCAAGTTGATGCCGCTAAAGGCATATTAGAACTTCTTCAACAAGACGTTTATTTTCCCAAAAAACTACAACCACATTTGCACGAATTACAAGCATTTTACTACTATCAAACAAAGCAGGCCGACAGTATGTGGATGCATATGGAAAAAGCAGAAGTCCGACTAATTTCCCAACAAGAGAAAGCAAGATGGAAATACATTGCAGCACAACTGTTGCAGGAGAATGGTGAAATTGAAAAAGCTAAAGCTAAATTTCAACAAGCAGCACGACAAGCTACCGATCCCATCTTAATGGTATATGCTAATATTCAACAAGCTATTTTAGATGATCAACTTCAATCCTCTGATAAATATGCTTCACAAATATTAGCATTAAGTAAGAAAGAAAAATATGCGCTTTATAGAGATATTATGTTTTATGAAGCAGGCTTACTACAACAACGAAAAAATGATTACAAATCAGCAACAGATCTTTTTAGAAAAAGCTTACACCACGACCAACAACATATACCAAGATCAACTATACTTTTTGAACTTGGAAAAAGTTATTTCTATGAAGGCTCATTTTTAAAGGCCAACTTATATCTGGATAGTGTAGATGCACAACAACTTTCACCAAATCAAAGTAAATGGTTTAAATTAAATAAAGAGTATCTACCAGATTTAGCAAAATGGCAGCAGGAGTATATTACTCAAGACAGCCTTCTACAACTTGCAGCACTACCAGAAAATCAACGCAAAGCATTTCTATTAAAAACATTAAAAGCTATTAGAAAATCTAAAGGACTTCAAGAAGAGCCTTCAAGCAATTGGGGTGGAGGAAATAACACTAATTCAAATACGGAAGCTGGATCAACCCTGTTTGCATCTGGGAATACTACGACAGGAAGTTTTTATTTCTCAAACAACGCTCTTAAAAGCAAAGGATTTACAGAGTTCAAAACTAAATGGGGCGGAAGGCAAAATGTGGATAATTGGAGGCGGCAATCTGCCATGGACATGGGAGCACCTGGAGTTGTAAATGATCAAAGTAGCAATACAAATAATGATGATGACAGCGAGGAAATTACCCTTGAAGATTTAGAGGCCAACATTCCAATTTCAGATGAAGCCAAAAGCAGAGCAGTTTCAACAAAAGAAGCAGCAAAACTAAATATTTCAAATACCCTCATTTTTGCAATCAATGAGCCAACATATGCTATTCCATTACTAGACTCAATTGTAGCAAATAGTAAATTAGAGGAACATGTGAATAAAGCATTAGAGCTTCTTTATCATGCTTACAGAAAACTAGATGATGTAAATAATTCTCAAAGAATTAAGAATGATTTGATACGTTTTACAAAAATTGATCCAGACACAAAGACATCAAAAGAATTAAACGAAAAAAAAGCAGTTGAGGACGAATATAAAAATATGTATCAGTTACTTATTGAAGGAAAATTTGACGAGGCTATTGAAAAACGAAAGACAATACCCCTTGCTGATAGCACAAGCATTTGGGCTCCGAAACTATTATTCCTAGAGGCTATTTACCATATTCGTCAACAAAAAGATAGTTTAGCTATTGCTGCTTTGCAGTTAATTTCTAAAAACTATTCTACCTCTGAAATTGCGGGTAACGTAGCTACTTGGATAGATGTATTACAAAGAAGAAAAGAGATTGAGCAATACCTAACTAAATTAGAAATTCAAAAATCAGAAGAAGTGGAGGTTGAAAGAATGACTGATGTTTCTGATAAGACAATAGTTACGAACGATAAACCTGCAAGCCAGCAAAAAGCTCAGATTAATAAGCCAGTTGAAATTCAACAAAAGCAAATTGAAATAAAGCAAGCTGCTCCAACGGCACCAAAAGAACCAATCAAAACCTATCAATTTTTCCCATCAAGCCCTCATTTCGCTGTCTTAGTTCTTGAGAAGGTAGATCCGGTGTTTATAACCGAAGCAAGAAATGCAATAAATAGGTATCATCAAACTAGAATGAGTCAAGCTGGATTAACTAAGCAAATTCAAAAGGTAAATGAATCCTTTAGCTTATTACTAGTTGGGCCTTTTAATCAGGCTGGCACATCAATAGACTACCTCGATAAAATTCAGCCTATTACAGCACAGCAGATTTTACCATGGTTATCAAAAGATAGATTTACTTGGACGATCATTAGCCCTGAAAACTTGGAATTATTACTTGAGAAAAAGGATATTGCAAATTATAGAGAGTTTTTACATAATGCTATTCCAGCTAAATTTTGAACTTTAAAAGATTACCTTATTGTTGAGAATAGTAGCTTTACAAATATTGAGATAGATAACATATGAGCAGATCGATTCGACTTTTTTGGAAATTTTACTTCATTGGCCTTGCCAGTGTAATTGTATTTTTCTTTCTTCTTTCATGGGGAGTATTTGGAAAAATGCCTTCAATGGATGAAATACAAAACCCCTCAGCCTCACTAGCTAGTCAAGTATATGCAGAAGATGGGACACTACTAGGTAAGTTTTATTTGGAAGACAGAATAAATGTAAAATACAGAGATATCAGCAAGCATATTATTCAGGCCTTGGTAGCTACCGAAGATGAAAGATTTTATGATCACAGTGGAATTGATGCAAAAGCACTTGCCAGAGCTTTTGTTTTTTTGGGAAAGGAAGGAGGTGCAAGTACAATTACTATGCAAACTGCTAAAAACCTTTTTACTGAAAACTGGAGCACTAGAAATTTTGTATTAAGAGGCCTTCAAAAATTAAAAGAGGGCATTATTGCAGTTAAGCTTGAACAAAACTTAACAAAAGAAGAAATTATTACACTATACCTAAATACAGTATCCTTTTCAGACAATGTATATGGAATTAGAAATGCAGCTAAAACTTTTTTCCAAAAAGAACCAGACCGCATTAATGTTGAAGAAGCTGCTGTTTTAATTGGTATGTTAAAGGCAGCAACTTTATATAACCCGAGAAGAAATCCTCGTATGGCTCTTGAACGCAGGAATACTGTTATCAATCAAATGGTGCGCAATAATTATATAACTGATGCAGAAGCTAGCATTTTAAAGCAAAAGCCTATTCAGTTAAATTATAAAAAACTTGATGAGAAAGCCGGACTAGGCCCCTATTTTAGAATGGTTCTAGGGGAAGAAATGAAAAAATGGTGTAAAGAGCATAAAAAACCCAATGGTGAACCATACAACCTTTATAAAGATGGATTGAAAATATATACTTCGATTAACCCGCGTATGCAGATTTATGCTGAGGAGGCTGTAGATAAGCATATGGCGTATTTGCAGCAATTATTCAACTCACAATCAAACATTAAAACTGGAGCAGTATGGAAGGGTTACGAAAACATTTTAACCTCTGCCATGAAAGCAAGTGATCGATGGAAAAACCTTAGTAGAGAAGGTCTAAGCGATGAGGATATCAAGAAAACTTTTTTTGAGAAAACAAGTATGAAAGTGTTTTCTTGGAATAGTAATCGCGAAAAGGATACCATTATGACTCCTTACGATTCTATTAAATATGCCAAGCAATTTTTACAAACCGGCTTTATGGTTATGGATCCATTAAATGGACAAATTAAAGCTTGGGTAGGCGGTATTAACTTTAAGTATTTTAAGTATGACCACGTTAACGTAAATACAAAACGTCAGGTTGGTTCTTCAATAAAACCATTATTATACAGCTTGGCAATTCAAGAGGATCGATTCTCCCCTAATAGTATTGTTCAAGATGTACAACAGAATTTTGGTGGCTATGGATTAGTGCCAGCCACTAGCAGAACTTGCTCTGGTGGAAGTATGACAATGGCAAGCGCTTTAGCATGGAGTAAAAACTGTGCTACTGCCTATATTTTAAAGCAGTTAGATCCAGAAGGGAATAATGGAGCAAGAAGATTTACAGAATTTTTGAAAGAGTGTAGGGTAGAAACAGAAGTAGAACCCTACCCTTCTATTGCATTAGGCTCTTGTGAAATTTCTTTGTATGAAATGATGCAAGCATATACCATGTTTCCAGGTAGAGGATTTAATGTTAAGCCAATGATGATCATGCGTATTGAAGATAGAAATGGAAATATTTTAGAACAATTTCAACCCAATAGAAAGGAAGTATTAAATGAGGTAGCAGCTTATTCTACAGCCATGATGATGCAAGGAGTGATTCAAAAAGGAACAGGTAGAGGATTATGGGGTTACGGTGTATCTGGCGAAATAGCAGGTAAAACTGGTACAACGAATAACAACTCTGATGCATGGTTTATTGGATATACGCCGCAATTACTGGCAGGTGTATGGGTAGGTGGGGATCACCGTTTTTTACGATTTGATAGTAAGTCGGGTGAAGGCTCTAGGTCTGCGCTCCCAATTTGGGGACATTTTTATAGCAAAGCTTCAGCTGACCCTAATTGTGGAATTGATAGAAACATGAAGTTTCTCCGTCCAGAAGTTATGAGTAATGACTTAATTATTGATTGGATGAACAACACATCACCGTCACTTGGTGCAGAAGGAGAAGATGTAGGAGCAGGTACATCCAACGATTATGAAATGGATGAAGAAATGTATGAAGTGCCAGTAGAAAACAAACCTAAAGTACCGGCAACAAATAATACACCTCCACCTGCAAAAGAGAAAGAAGCTCCCAAAACCAATACTGAAGCTGATAAGCCAAAAGCAATCCTGCCCCCCAAAAAACCGGGAGGCAGGTAAAAATTATACAGAGAGGGATTCAATTATTTGGATCCCTTTTTCTTTTCTTCTACTTCTTTTCTATAAACTGGATCACGAAATATTTTCTGCACATCATCTAACTTACCAATATAAATGCTTCTACCATGTGTAGCAACAACTAATTCATTATCTCTTGTTTGAATGGCTAAATCGTGAACAGGAACACTTTTTGGCATGCCACCAGTCCACATCATATATTGCTGACCACCATCAATAGAGACAAATAAACCACCATCTGTTCCAACATAAAGAATTTCCTCATGTTTAGGATCTTCTTTAATTACATTAATTGGTTCAAAAGGAAGATTTGCTGAAATAGCTCTCCAATTGGTTCCATAGTCATCACTTACAAATACGTAAGGCGCAAAATGGTCGTTTCTATACCCATTTAAAGTAACATACACTCTACCTTCTTTTATTGATGACGGTGTAATACAACTCACCCATAAATCTTTAGGTAGCTTCCCAGTTATGTTTTTCCAGGTATAGCCACCATCACTAGAAACATGTACTAAACCATCATCACTTCCAGCATATAACAAACCAAACTTTAAAGAAGATTCAATCAAACAAGTGAGTGTACCAAATGGTACATCACCTGGTAATCCACCTTTTGTCAAATCCTGAGATAAGTTTTGCATTTGCTCACCTTTTACTAAAGAGCGGTGAACTCTATTACTTCCCATGTACAAAATATCCTGATTATGTTTCGATAACCAGATAGGTGTTTCCCAATTAAAGCGCAACGGGGTTTCACCTAACTGATGTCGTGGACGAATGGGTAAACGGGCGGTATTCTGCTTATTGTTTCTAAAATAGCTACCAAATTGAGAACCTGCATAATAAGTGCTATTGTCTCTTGTATCAACCTGCACTTGCATACCGTCGCCCCCTCCAATTCTTCTGTAAGCATACTGTCCACCATCTAACCAGGCACTGGTTTCTCTATGGTTAGATGGACCATACCATACTCCATTATCTTGCAATCCACCATAAACATTATAAGGTTTTGCATCATCAACTGATACAGCATAAAACTGACCTACAGGTATTGAATTTGCTTTAAACCAATTTTTGCCATCGTCGTAAGTAATGTTGATGCCTCCATCATTACCATTTATCATGTGGCTGTCGCGTTTTGGATTAATCCATAATGCATGGTGATCGCTGTGTACAATTTCGTTATCAATAGTTTTAAAAGTTTGACCACCATTAGTGCTTAACATCAAAGGCACACCAAGTATAACCACCTTATCGGCGTTGGTTGGCGAAACATATATTTTCGCAAAATAATATCCATATGTACTGAACATCATTCCCAGCGTTTGCGTATTGGTCTTTTTCCAAGTTTTACCACCATCATCACTTCTGTAAATTTCACATCCAGTAATGCTACCTGCATCAAATAAGTCATCATTAGGCCCTTTCAAGTAATCATAAATTACTGAAGGTTTGAATGCACCAGATTCAACTTTAGCCTTAATAGCAGTAAAATTATATTCAGCAGGAAAGCGATTCAATTTAAGAAAGCTATCCACTTTTTCTGTAGGCAATGCCAGAAACTGTTCCTTAGTAAGATCTTTAAAGTCTCGTAATACAAGTCTACTATTTGCCGCTTTTTGTGCAGTATCAGGTTTTCTGAATTGGTTGTCTAAAACGGCATATACAATTTGAGAATTACCTGGAAACACAGCCAAGCCAATTCTTCCAACACCCTCACCACTCGGGAAACCACTTCCCTCCTTATTGAGCAATGTCCAACTATCACCACCATCAGTACTTTTATAAATACCACTTGTTTTACCAGCCTCTTCAAAGTTCCATGCAGTTCTAGTTCTGTACCACATAGCTGCATATAAGATTTGTGGATTGGTTGGATCTATTTCCATTTCAACAGCGCCTGTATTTTCATCTACATACAAAGTTTGCTTCCATTTTTGTCCACCATCTGTTGTTTTATATACGCCACGTTCTTTGTTAGAAGAATACAATCTTCCTAATGCTGCTACCCAAGCAATATTTGGATTGGTAGGATGAAGTTGAATTTTACCGATATGATGGCTTTCGGGTAATCCCATATACTGCCAAGACTTGCCCATATCGGTTGATTTATACACACCAATTCCCGCATAAGATGAACGGCTACTATTCACTTCTCCTGTACCTACCCAAATTGTTTTTGAAGACCAGTGAACAGCAATGTCACCAATAGTTAGAATATCTTCAGAATCAAAGATGGGATCAAAACTCAATCCATTATTTTTTGTATGCCATAATCCACCTGATGCAAATGCAGCGTAAAATTCAGTTGGATCATCTGGATTCACTTCAATATCAACTATCCTCCCACTCATGATAGTTGGACCTATATTTCGAAATTGAATATGATTCAGCAAAGAAGCTGACTCTAATTGCTTACGTTGCTCAACCTTTGTTAGGCGTTGTGAGGCTGGTGTTGGTTTCACTTGAGCATGTAATTGGATGCTCAAAGCCAGGAAGGCTAAAAGGGCTATTCGTCTCATATGAAGCAGAATTGATGTATTTTTAGGTGTGTAAAATACAAAGAATGCGTTTCATTTTGCTACCACTTATCCTCTTTCCAAGTTGGTGCCTCGCACAATGTGTGACGTTCTCGATTAGTTCTAGAGGTGATACGGTAAACTGTACCGATAAAAATGGCATGAAACAGGGCAAATGGAAAAATCAAGTTCCATCCATTAGAGGCAACCCTGGTTATGTGGAAGAGGGTAGCTATATGAACGGACAAAAAGAGGGTGTTTGGAGAACCTACAGTCTTATGGGCGATCCACTATCCATGGAAAATTATAAATATGGAATGAAGCATGGACTTTGCGCCTACTTCAATAAAATTGGATTAGAACGCGAAGAAAGATGGCGTGCACCAGACACTTCAAAAGTATATGACACAATTGATGTGCCCGATTTAAGAGATCCGAATAAAGTAGATCAAGTGATTATTAAAGTAGAAAAGAGATCGCTAAAACATGGTATTTGGAGATACTACGATAGCTACACTGGCAAGGTCATTAAACAAGAGGAATACTTGTTAGATAAGTTGAGGATGCAATCGGATTGGAGCAATGAAGCGCTGATTAGAGAAAGCGATAAACCACAGCCAGCTCTGGATACCATTAAGGTGAAACCTAAAGAAGTACTTGACTACGAAAAGAAAAATCCCAAAAAGAAAACTAGCAAAGAAAGGGATGGGCGGACCTACTATAAGGAATCTTCTTAAAGAAGAAACTCACTGCTGATTAAAGAAACGCTGAAAAAATAAAAGCTGATACGGAACTGCATTGGCCCAGTACTGCCAGGTATGACCGCCCGGACGTTCTATGTATTCGTGTTTTACTTTTAATTGCAAAAGTTGTTGGTGCAGGGCCTTATTAATGTCATAGAAGAAATCTTCTGTGCCGCAGTCAATTATGATTTTAAGTGGAAATTCAGACGGCTTCTTAACCACACCTTTTACAGAGTATTCTTCCCATCTTGTTGGATAAGCAGAACTATCGCCAATCCTTTTTGCAATATCAAATTTTGAGCGAGAGGAATTAATATCTACGCCACCACTCATGCTTCCACAAGCACCAAAAAGATTAGAGTGGCGCCATCCAAGAAACAACCCGCCATGTCCACCCATACTTAATCCGGTTATAGCTCTCCCCTTCCTGTCTTTTACAGTTCTGTATGCACTATCTATAAATGGAACAACTTCAGCAACAATATGAGTTTCGTACCTAAAGTTTGAATCTAAAGGACTATCCCAATACCAACTGCTGTAGCCACCATCGGGACAAACAACAATACATTTAAATTGATCGACGTATGTAGTTAATTGAGGAACCAGCTTCACCCAGTCGCGGTAGTTACCACTATAACCATGAAGCAGGTATACGACAGGATATTGATTACTTGAATTCCTGTAAGAATCTGGAACTACGACAGAAGCCGAAATAGATTTTTTCATTGATGGACTATATATCCTAACAGTATCTACATAGCCAGCCTGAACTAATTGTATAGAAAAAATGAGTAGGGAAGCTATAATAAGTCTCTTTTGTAAAAATTGTTTCCACATACTACGAATGTGAGATTTTTTTGGCAGATTCAAAAGATGGTATATTTTTGATATTAAAATGATATCAATGGAAAAGTTATTTAACCCAACAAATGGCTACTTAGCCTTATTGATTTCGCTGATTCTCACAGTTATTGCTGTAGTTTGCATTTCTCTTTTTGCTGCCGATAAAGAGCCGTGGATGATTATATCTGCGATTATTAGCTTTTTATCTGCCTGTGTGCTATGGGCTGGAATAATTGTAGTTAGCCCTAACCATGCTCGTGTATTGACCTTTTTTGGGAAGTATGTGGGTACTGTAAGAGAGAATGGATTGTTATTTGTAAACCCTCTTTTTACAAAAGAAAAAATATCACTTCGCTCGCAAAACCTCGAAAGCCAAACTTTAAAAGTAAACGACAAAATGGGGAACCCTATTGAAATTGGGGCTGTTTGTGTTTGGCAGGTGCATGATACTTTCAAAGCCATTTTTGATGTGGATGACTACCTTCATTTCGTAAAAGTTCAGAGCGAGGCTGCTATTAGACACCTAGCCACAACTTGTCCATACGATCATATGGAAGATGAGCATGCTCAAATAACACTTCGTGATGGAGGTGATAAGGTAAACCACTTACTTGAAGAAGAATTAAATGAAAGACTGTCTGCAGCTGGCATTAAAGTTTTAGAAGCTCGCATTAGTCACCTAGCCTATGCTCCTGAAATAGCTGGAGCTATGCTACAAAGACAACAAGCTACTGCCATTGTTTCTGCAAGAACTAAAATTGTAGAAGGTGCGGTTGGAATGGTTGAGTTAGCTTTAAAAGAGTTGGAAGCAAAAGGAATTATTTTAGAGGACACTGATAAAAAAGCTAGTATGGTCAGCAACCTAATGGTTGTTCTATGTAGCGACCGATCTGTTCAACCTGTAGTAAATACTGGAACACTTTATTCTTAATACCTTTTTATGAAAGCATTTGCATTTTTGTTTCCTGCGCTTGCACTTTTAGTCATGCTTTTGAATTTTGTATTCATGATAGTTCTGAATTTTTTTAGAAATCTTTAGTATTTCAAATGAAGATCCAGTCAAATAAAATTTTATTTCAAGAAGCTCAATATTTTAGAAATACTTGGGTATGGACATCCCTTATCCTTTCAAGTGTTTTCTCCTTTGTTCTGGTAGGTGTTGTGCTTTTGGCAGATAAGGAAAGTGACAATAACCTTTGGATTACACTTGGTACTGTTGGAGGAATCAATGCAATCAATTTGACTATCTTTTATTTATTAGGCTTTGAGTACATTGTTTCAGAAACAGGAATTTATTATAAATGGAAACCTTTTCACTTCAAATACAGACATATTCCCAAAGAATGGATCATCAAATTTTATTATAGAAAATGGGATAGAATGCAATGGGGATTTACAAAAAGAAAAGATTGGGGTAGTTGTCATACCGTAAATGGCAATCATGGAATTCAGCTAGAACTGAATAATAGAAAGTGGATGTACATAGGAACACAAAAAAGACAACAACTAGAAAATGCGCTTGAAAGAATGATTTCTCACCACTAGTAGATATGGCCGATAAAAAAAACTTCATATTAAGAATTGACGAATCCACTTATAAACTATTAGAAAAGTGGGCAGCAGACGAATTTAGAAGTGTGAACGGGCAACTAGAGTGGCTGATTGACAAAGCTTTACGAGATTCTGGACGAAAAAAAGACAAACAACCCAATTCAGTCAAACCAAATTCTCCATCCGCTAAATAACATCTGTGTATATTCAACATTGGGCATATTTAACAGAATGTTTATGTTTGTCCCCATGAAGTTCAGCGAGAATAAGCCCATTCGTATTGCCATTCTTGATTTATATGAAGGCCATGTGAACCAAGGGATGAGGTGTATTAGAGAACTCATTAATACTTGGGGCGAGATGCATCAATGTGAGGTGCAGTTTAAAGAATTTGATGTTAGACAACACCTGGCAACCCCCGATTTAAGTTACGATGCTTACATATCTAGTGGCGGACCAGGTTCTCCTCTTGAAACTGAAGGGAACGATTGGGAGCGGGCCTATTTTAATTGGTTACAACAAGTGGAAGACTGGAATAAGAATCCAGAGAATTTATCTAAAAAGCATGTTCTGTTTATCTGCCATAGCTTTCAATTAGCTTGTAGGCACTATGGTATAGGCTTGGTATGTAAAAGGAAGTCAACTTCATTTGGTGTATTCCCTGTTCATATGATGCCAGATGGAAAAAATGAGGAGCTATTCGATGGACTTAAAGACCCTTTTTATGCAGTAGATAGCCGCGATTTCCAAGTAATTCAACCTAATTACAATAAGCTGCAGGAAATGGGCGGAAAAATATTAGCCATTGAAAAAATGCGTCCGCACGTTCCTTATGAACGCGCAATTATGTCGGTACGTTTCAATGATTACTTTATTGGCACTCAATTTCATCCCGAAGCAGATGCTGCAGGTATGAGTATGTATTTGCAGAGAGAAGATAAAAAGCAAAGTGTTATTGAAAACCACGGAGAAGCCAAATGGCAAAGCATGGTTGAGCAATTGCAGGATCCAGAAAAAATTATGTGGACCAATACACATATTATTCCAAACTTTTTGAACCAAGCTGTTGGCGAGTTGGTGACTTATTAAATTCATGAAGTATTAATCCTTAGATTTTGTATTTTCATAGCAATTAAACATTTGCTATGGACCCGTTGATTAGAAAAGAATTCAATGCTTTTTTTTCTGAACAGAAATACGAATCATTTTTAGAAGAACTCCACAATTTCATTCCAAATGCAATTGATTTTAGGGTTGCAGAAACACCCATTTTCGTAGATAAAAATTTTAGAAATAAAATTTTAGATACTTGCGAACACATCATCGATTGTATAACTGATCCATCATTTAACGAACATACAAGCAAGGCCATACCAAACAACTGGCAAGTACCCAATGAAACACCCTACGCCGATTGTATTGCCTTCGATTTTGGAATTTGTGAAGATGAAGAAGGAAATTTAAATCCACAGTTGATAGAAATGCAAGGCTTCCCTTCCTTATTTGCCTATCAAATTTGGCATGATGAAGTAACTCGTAAGCATTGGCCTATACCTGATAATTTTAGCTCATACTTAAATGGATTTGATAAGACCTCTTATATTAAACTACTGAAAGACGTGATACTAAGAGGTTACCAAGAAGAGGAAGTGATCTTACTAGAAATTCTTCCACATCAGCAAAAAACAAGAATTGATTTTTATTGTACAGAAAAATATATAGGCATCCAACCTGTTTGTATCACCGAACTTGAAGTAGAAGGAAATGAACTTTACTATACAAAAGAAGGAAGAAGAATAAAAATCAAACGCATTTACAATCGCGTCATTTTTGATGAGCTGCAGCAACAACCGAAAAATATTCAAGAAAAAGGACAAATATTTTTCCAAGAGTTGGATGTGGAATGGTGTCCACACCCCAATTGGTTTTACAGAATAAGTAAGTATACCATTCCATTCATTAAACACTCGAATATACCTGATACTTATTTCTTAAACGAGATCAAACAAGTTCCAAAGAATTTGCAAGAGTATGTTTTAAAACCTTTGTTTTCTTTTGCAGGCCAAGGTGTCATTATTGATGTAACAGAAGACGATATCAATGCAATACAAGATCCAGAGAATTGGATTCTACAAAAAAAGGTGCAATACGCTGCATGTATACCCACTCCAGATGTTCCAGCTAAAGCGGAAATAAGAATTTTTTACTTCTGGAAAAAAGGAGCGGCTCGTCCAATAGCCGCCCAAAATCTAGCTCGATTAAGTAAAGGGAAAATGATTGGAGTGCGTTATAATTTTGATAAGACTTGGGTAGGTGGAACCAATGCTTATTTTGAAAAATAACTCATTACTTCAAGGCATTGAAGAAACTGTATTCAAAGCTTACTTGCCAGCCTTCCGTATTCCATCTAGCTATTGAACCATTCAATTGCTTTCTATAGCCTAGATTCAACTTAGCAGTACTCTTGAATATTAGCTGTATGGCTGGAGCAATATCAATAAAGCCTCCCTTTCTGTCTAATCCCTCCCCGCCTAGAAACTCAACATATAGGTTGAGGTTGGTTTGGTCGTACGACTTATACTTTACTGGCAGTAATAAATATCCTGCACTGAGGCTGTATGAGAAAGCTTGTCTTGTAAAGAAATCGTTGAAATTTTGATCTTTACCTATATTGTCCATCCGCTGTACAATAGCACCTGTACCAGAAATAGCAAGTTTATGAAATAGCTGAGTAGCAACTATGCCCGCAGTCCAACCAGAATGATTACCATTCAATGTAAGGTCATCATTTCGATGTATTTTTTGTCCAATATGAATGGAGCCATCTGGACGAACATGTCTTTCTTCGGTAAACATTGCAACATCATTATTCACCACCGAAACCTTTCCAAAAGCTGCCATTCTAAAATGCGCATGTACTTGGTCAATACTTAAAAAACGATACTTAGCATATAATCCACCGCCTTCCATTTTCCAAGTAGGCTGAAGCATATTAGAAGCGTATAATGAGCCTGTTACCATCCAGTTTTTATTAATGCCCAACATAACTTCAGGCATTATTCTGGTTGCTTGCCTACTTTCAAAACTCATTGGCATATGCATAGTTGTAAAACGTAAACCAATACTTTTTGCAGGCACATTACTTGCAGGCTCAGAAAACACATAAAGCTCTTGTGCATACATAGCAGTAGTAAATAGCAAGAATAAACTTGCTGATATTAATCTACGCATATATTTAATTCTTTTTCGTCTTTAATAATTTTTCAATTTGCTCTACTGAAGGGTCTACTGCAATAACTTTCCCTTTTTCATCAAGTAAATAACTCGTAGGTAATTGCTCAACACCCCAGCGAATGGCAATAGGCGACTCCCATCCACCTGGATCAATCACTTGTTTCCAAGTAATCGCATCTTTTTTTATGGCATTCAACCAATCATTTTTAACGTCATCCACAGAAACTCCTAAGATTTCAAAATCCTTCGATTTATACTTTTCATAGATCGGCTTAATGGCTCTATTTGATTTTCTACATGGGCCACACCAAGAAGCCCAAAAATCTACTAATACCCATTTACCAGAAAAATGATCCAAAGAAATCATTCCACCTTCATTGCTAGGTAAACTAATTGGCAAAGCTTGATCACCAATTTTTAATTGAGCAAATAGAAAACCCTGCATAAAAAAGCAAATAGCAAAGAGATAAATCTTTTTAATCATGGCTATAATGTTACGTGGTATACTCTCTTTGAATTATTCGAATTTGAAGCAGTTGTGGTGCAGCATGACTCCATTACACCAGTTTGAAAACAAGTCATCTTGGTATATTGACTCATTTTTTTATGCTCTTTAGTCGGTAAAAAGTTTTTATCTATAATACGCAGCTTAGTAGCTCCTTGCAACTGCTGCTTTTTTACATTCATAAAATGAAGTACTACCCCACCCATTTCAATGTGTGCATCGGGCTGAATAGCAGTTTCATTCATGATTGCTTGAACATCGAGTCGTGCAACAGAAAATCCGGCATCTTCAACGGCCTTTTTAATTTGATCAAAATCAACAACTTTGTTTTCCTGAAAGTCAATTTCAAAACCTGATGTTTGAATATCTGCTTTAACAGACTGAACAAACGGTATTTTTTCAATTGATTTAAGAATTGATTTAGAACACAAAGAACAAGTTAACCCACTTGCTTGCAAGGTGGCCGATTTGAGTTGTGCTTGAGAATAAAAGCCAATTAATAGCATTGAAAAAACTGTAAAGAATTTTTTCATATAAAATACTTTTTGAGAATGCGGCCGACTTTGTCGGCCGCATAAAATTTAGAAATTAAGACTTACAGCAAGATTCGTTCGACTTACTACAAACCATTTTACCTTGTGCATCTTTCTTGCAACAACCATCTTGGCTGTTCTTGCAATTCATAGCTTGAGCGCCATCGCCTTTTTTGCAACAACCTTCTTTTTCGCACTTTTCAGCGGTACAATCCTTACACTTACCTTCTGAGCCTTCTTTCTTACACTTACCATCTTTGCAACAATCAGCTACAGCTTGTGAAGCATTTTTACGATCATACTTACAACATTCGTGTAATTTTTCATATACCCCATCTTCTGCGGTAAAATCTTGAGTGTCATGACCAACACCAGCAACTGCTTGCTGAATTTTTGCAGATGAAGTTTTAGAAGAAGCATAAGTAACCTGAAGCATTTTACTTTCTTCATTCCAAGTAGCCTTGGTCGCACCACCTTCTTTTGCAGCTTTTTCAATTCTAGTTTTACACATGCCGCAATTACCGTATACTTTAATATTTTCTGTCTTAGATTGAGCAATCGCCAAGTTTGCAACGAATGCTATTACAATGGATAAAATAAACTTGAGTTTCATAATTTGATTTTTTGATGTATGATTAATAGAATAAAAGTTGGAAAGCTATAATAGCTTCCAAAAACAGAGCAGAGGTCAAAAAATCAAATTAGAAAGATACTATTGTGACAAAGCAAGTCTGGACCTGAGTATATTGGTTTTTCGAGTTGGTATAAATTAAAATCAACATTAGAAACAACAGTCTCTATGAGTACATGATATAAAACAGGTGGGAGATCTTTTACTGGAACTGGGAGGGATGATACAACAGAAGAAGAACCATGATCATCCTGAATTTTGATTACCTCGTATTTTGTATCGCAACAGGCCATCTTTTTCTTAGACGACCCTTTCTTACAAGCTCAAAAATCCTTAGCGGCTATATCCAACTGAACCTTACTCAACTTCCCCATACAGTAGTGAATATTCACTACCATACCACTAGAAACAGTGAAGTAAAGAATTGCTAATATGGATACAAACCATTTTTTCATCAGTACAAAAGTAATGTATATTCAAATAAATGAAATAATACCCTCAAATTTAAATGTTAAAATTCATGTGCCTCAGATAGCTGCAATGACTTTTCTTTTTTCTGCTTACGCCAATCGGGTCGCCAATACATAAACAGTCTAAATGTATGATTTTCATTGTATTTATTACCTTGAATCAACTGCTGATACACGTGCATATAACCTATATCCGCCTCTAAAGCAGAGGTTAGTTTTTGCCTAAAACCGACAAAAAATCTATTCTGATCAAAGTGATTATAAACAATATCCCTGCCTGTTTGCAACAATAATTCATTTGCAATTGATAATTTAGGTACATATTCCTGCTTACTAAACGACCAGTTCAACATACTTAAATACCTCAAACGAGCTGTAAATCTCCTATCTCTTATAGGTATGCCATTTACAATTTTTTCCTGCCAGCGTTCTTCCAGTCTAATTCTATGAACCCACTGAACGGATCCATTCTGCTTTACCCACTGGGCTTGTTGGTACAATCTATTTTCATTTGCAAATAATTCTGTTGCATTATTCCTACTCGCCAGCCACAAATGGCCTGTGCCTCCAGCTAAAGAAAATCCTCTGTGCATTTGTCTTGAAATCCCCCATCGAACAAAGTAGAAATTATTCCCAGCTAAAAAATCATTTCTGCGAATATGCACATCGCCTATCAAACTCCATTTATCTGAAACCTTTGCAAGGGTATTGATACTCCACCAACTATGATGTTGAGTTTCAACTTGCTTTTGCTGTGCTGTCAAAAGAAGAGAAATAAATAATCCAACCAATGCAAATAGCGTTCTAAGCATGCAACAAAACTAACTTAGTAGAGCTATTTTCACACATGATATCTATCATAATCTAAAATTATTGACCTTTAGCAGGTGACACAAATTAAATACAAATTTCAAGTTGGCTCCTCTGAATACCATTTATTCATTCCATCTTTGCAATATCTTCAAACTTCTTATGAAGAATCAAAAAGTAAAGGGAACTTTAAGCCCTTTCCATATTGGGGTAAAGTTTGGCCTGCCGCTAAGGCACTTCAAAAATTCTTACTAGAAGGAGGAAATACATTCATTCAGAAGAAACAAATCATGGAAATTGGCTGCGGAATTGGACTTCCTTCGTTTATTGCATCTTTATATGCCGACTCAGTTTTAGTTAGCGACTACCATGAAGATGCTATCAATCAAATAAAGATTAATCTAGGACATTGGCCTACAAAAAATATACAAACTAAATTATTTAACTGGCAAAACAACTTTGTTGATAATCACATAGAAGTACTTTTAATGAGCGATGTAAATTACGATCCCGTATCACATGAAAGTCTCAACAGATTAATCGGCCAGTTCTTATCAAAGCCTAATAATACCATTCTCCTCTCTACACCTGATAGAATTGCGGGTGTTAACTTCATTGACCATTTAAGTGGCTATATCCAAAGCAGCATGCAATACAATATAGATGAAACCAATTGTTTTGTATATGTACTTCAAAAAAAAGCCGCACCATAAAATGATGCGACTCAATTATTATTTATCCAAATAGTTCTACTCTGATTGTTTAAAAACTTCCTTCACTTGTCCTTGCTGAAGAAA
Source organism: uncultured Hydrotalea sp. (assembly GCA_964616465.1). Taxonomy (GTDB): domain Bacteria; phylum Bacteroidota; class Bacteroidia; order Chitinophagales; family Chitinophagaceae; genus JAFLBI01. Next base: position 99,616 of record CAZTTO010000010.1, read on the forward strand.
AGGACGCAAAATATCAATTGGTACAGGGAAGATAGTTGTTGAATTATTTTCGGTAGCAATTTCACGCAATGTTTGAAGGTATCTCAGAGTGAGTGCACTTGGGTGATGAGAGAGAATTTCTGCAGCATCAGCAAGCTTTTGGGAAGCTTGCAATTCACCTTCGGCTGAAATTACTTTAGACCTTCTTTCTCTTTCTGCTTCTGCCTGCTTGGCCATAGCTCTTTGCATTTCCTGTGGAAGGTCAATTTGCTTTACTTCTACATTTGAAACTTTGATACCCCAAGGTTCGGTTTGTGCATCAATAATTTGTTGCAGCTTTTGATTAATCTTTTCTCTTTGAGAAAGCAAATCATCTAATTCCATTTGTCCGCATACACTTCTTAGTGTTGTTTGGGAAATTTGCGAAGTAGCCGACATAAAGTTTTCTACCTGAACAATAGCATTACGTGGATCTATAACGCGGAAGTAAACAACGGCGTTTACCTTTACAGACACGTTATCATTTGTGATGATGTCTTGAGGGGGAACATCTAAAACAATAGTTCGCAAACTTACCTTCACCATCTTATCAATAAATGGTATCAGCAAGATAAGACCTGGTCCTTTTGCTGCTATTAATCGGCCTAATCTGAATACAACACCCCTTTCATATTCTCTAAGTACTTTAATGGCTGCTGAAAGAAAAGTTATTGAAAACAGCACTAATAAGACTAACGAAAATGGTACCTTTTCCATATACTATATTTATTGATTTCTTGATACGATTAAAGTAAAATGATCACGACTTGTAACAACCACTTTATCACCTTTTTTGAAAGATACGCCATTTGAAGAAGCCTGCCAAAGCTCACCTTGCACCATGATCCATCCTTGATCAGAAAAGTCTTCAGAAACCTCACCTTCAGCTCCTATAAGTGCATCTTCACCGGTACTTACTTTTTCATTTTGTGCACGAAGACCGAACCAAGCAATTCCACCAAAAAAAGCAGCTACTAGTAACACAGTTGGAATAATGACAGAATTTGAAATTCGAGCAAATTCTAATGGTGAATCCGTTTTCAGCAACATCATTGATCCAAGAAATAATGCTACGATACCTCCTACTGTCAGCACTCCATTGGTTGCAGTATATACTTCCGCTATGAAAAATATAACTGCAAGAACAACCAATGCAATTCCAATAATATTGACTGGAAGACTATGCATTGCATAAAAAGATAGCAATAGTGAGATTGAACCTACAATTCCAGGGAATAATGTTCCTGGACTATACAATTCAAGTATGATGCCCAACAAACCTAAAGTCATAAATACATAAGCTACCTCTGGATCTGCAATTAGAACCAACATTTTTTCAAAAAAGTTCATGGGCAATTCAATGATAGCTGATGAAGAAAAGTCTAACGACTGCAATTCATTCCCAATTTTAACTTCTTTGTCTTGTAAAGCCTTCAGCAACTCCTCCATATCATTTGCAACTATATCAATAACGTTCCGTTCCTTAGCTTCAGCCGCAGTAATTGATTCACTTTTTCTAACTGCCAATTCAGCCCAAATAGTATCTCGCTTTCTTTGTTCTGCAATGCTTCTTATGAAAGCAGCAGCGTCATTCGTAACTTTTGCTGACATAATAGAATCCATCGATTGCTGCATTGAAACTGGATGTGCGGCACCAATATTAGTGCCTGGCGACATAGCAGCGATATGTCCAGCCATTGTAATAAATACGCCAGCAGATCCTGCATGAGCTCCATTTGGAGTGACATAAACAATAATTGGCACAGGTGATTCTAAAATATCCTGTACAATTTGACGAGTTGTCTTTAGCAACCCGCCAGGTGTGTTCAACTCAACCACCAAAGCACTCGCTTTTTTATCGATGGCTGTTTGGATACCTCTCTTCAAATAATCAGAAATAGGTGGGCTAATTGCACCATCGATACGTATAACATAAACATCGGCAGCAACAGAAGTTGAATAAATCAAAAACGTATGAAATAATATAAATAGAAACTTTTTCATAAACGAGAAATTGGTTCATTACTGTTGTTGCGGAAAATGATATGCCATGCGCCTCTTAAATCGCCCTCTTTATAGTTTATTGCCCGATCATCAGGATATAAATGATTAATGGCTTGCACAACTGTAGGCTGCATATCTTTTTGTGGATCACCATGACAAGCAAGACACATAGGTTGAATAATGATGGGTTTAAAGTAATGCACTTCGTTTACGGAAATCCTCACCAACTCAGGCTTTTGAATCGCAGCCAATCTTTTTAGAACTTCTCTTTCAAGTGAATCAGGCGCATTACCATGATTTCGAAACTGAGTCGAAACCCTTTTAATTGTAACATCTTCACTCTTATATACATTGGTCAAACTTAGCGCTTGTACATTGCAATAAGAAACAGCCCCTTCAAATCCATTTTGTGCAATTGCTTTTTGCAAGGATATCCTCAAAGTATCAAAAGTGGCAAGTACCAAACTATCACCCTCTTTGATATATAAGCTATCAGATTTTGATTCTATATTTTTTGTAGAATTAGTACATGCCGCCAAAAGAAGCATCAATCCCAAAAAATGTATCCTAATTTTGAACATCATAACTGAGATTTTGTTCTAAGTTACTGAATCCAATCGCCCTAGCCACATTTTAATGATGGTTTTGAAATTTTATAAAAAGATATACAATGAATACAGACATAGCTTCTATAAGAAAGGATTATCAAAAAAGATCACTCGACGAAAAAGATGTAGCTCCAAATCCAATGCAACAATTTGATACATGGTGGCAAGAAGCTATCGGATCAAATATTGATGAAGTAAATGCTATGACTTTGGCTACTGTAGATAAAGAAGGAATACCAGATGCTAGAACCGTATTATTAAAAGGACTAGATGAGAACGGATTTGTATTTTTTACCAATTATGAGAGTTCAAAAAGCAAGCAATTAGAAGAGCAGCCATCTTGTGCTATACTTTTCTTTTGGAAAGAATTAGAGCGCCAAGTGAGAATTAGAGGTATTGCTGAAAAAATTAGTACCGAAGAAAGTGTTGCTTATTTTAACAGCAGACCAGACGGAAGTAAAATTGGGGCTTGGGCATCTCCACAAAGTTGGGTTGTTGCAGGCAAAGCATGGCTGGAGCAAACATTTGATTATTATCTAGAACGATTCAAACGTGGTGAAATTCCAAAACCACCACATTGGGGTGGGTTTAGAATAATACCTACCCAAATTGAATTCTGGCAAGGAAGACCTAACAGAATGCACGATCGAATTAGATATACTAAAGACCAAGACAACTGGACAATTGAGAGGTTAGCACCGTAATTTAACTGCATTGATCTTATAGCAGTAAATTATGTTCCTTACCAGTTTGAATAGCCAATTCATACCCTGCATCTGCATGACGAATCACCCCCATACCAGGATCATTCCTAAGCACTCTCTTTAGCCTACGTGCTGCATCATCAGAACCATCGGCTACAATCACCATACCTGCATGAATACTATAACCCATTCCAACCCCTCCGCCATGGTGTAAACTAACCCAGCTTGCACCTCCTGCAGTATTGACTAATGCGTTTAATATAGGCCAATCGGCAACTGCATCGCTACCATCTAACATTGACTCGGTTTCACGATTAGGAGAAGCTACACTTCCTGTATCGAGGTGGTCTCTACCAATAACTATTGGAGCTTTGAGTTTTCCTTGTTTAACCATTTCGTTAAATGCCAATCCAGCCAACTCCCTTTGCCCCTGTCCTAACCAACAAATTCTTGCTGGCAATCCTTGAAATGCAATTTTCTCTCCAGCCATTTTCATCCATCTGGCCAAAGATTTTTCTTCTGGAAATATTTCCAATATTTTTTGATCAGTAGCTGCAATATCTGCCGGATCTCCACTTAAAGCAGCCCATCTAAAAGGACCCTTCCCTTCGCAAAACAAAGGACGTATATAAGCCGGTACAAAACCAGGAAATAATTCACTTGATTTAAGCGAAGGTGCTTTATCAATCAAACTTCCAAAACGATGTTGTTTATCGTGCTCAGTATTATTTTGTGCAAACTCAATTGCTCTCGCTCGAATATTATTTCCGTAATCAAATGCAATAGCGCCAGCATCTTGTAAATGCATCATTAATTGAATATGCTCATACATGCTTTCATAAGAAAGAGCGACATATTTCTGAGGATCATTAGTCCTTAATTGATTAGCTGCTTCAACAGACAATTGATGTGGGAAATACCCTATCAGTGGATCGTGTGCACTCGTTTGATCGGTGATTGTTTCAGGAACAATCTTCCTTTCAATCAATCGATTTAAAAGTAGAACAGCATTACAATGCACGCCAATACTTTTTGCCTCTCCTTTTATTTTACAATCAACAGCACGATCTATTGCTTGATCAATATCATGAAAAAGTTCATCTAAATATCGAGTCTCCAAGCGCTTGGTGGCTCGCCACTCTTCTACTTCAGCAATTAATGCTACGCCTTCATTCATAGTAATTGCCAAAGGTTGTGCACCACCCATTCCACCTAGTCCTGCTGTTACATGTAAAGTTCCTTTTAATGTTCCGCCAAAATGCTTATTTGCAATTGCAGCATAAGTTTCATAAGTACCCTGCACAATTCCTTGCGAACCAATATAAATCCAACTACCAGCAGTCATTTGGCCATACATCATCAATCCCTTCTTCTCCAATTCATCAAAATGATTCCAGTTAGCCCAATTAGGTACGAGCTGACTATTACTAATTAAAACCCTAGGTGCATCTATATGAGTAGGCATAACGGCAACAGGCTTACCACTTTGGATTAAAAGGGTTTCATCATTTTCTAACCGTTGTAAAACTTCTAAGATTTTAAAAAGTGCATCAGAGTTTCTTGCAGCCTTTCCTCTACCTCCATAAACAATAAGATCCTCAGGTGACTCAGCCACCGAAGGATCTAAATTATTCAACAACATTCTATAAGCTGCTTCTTGTATCCAACCTTTACATACCAATTGAGACCCTGTAGGGGTCTTAGGAATTGAAATTTTATTTTCTTTCATATGCAATCAATCCACGACAAGATACAACAGTTTATTGTATCAGGTATTGATGCTAATGTAAGAGTCTATCTAAAGGAAATTAACTCAACATCAAAAATAAGGGTAACATTTGGACCAATTTGTGCACTCACTTGTCGATCGCCATAAGCCAAGTGTGGTGGAATAAAAAACCTGAATTTGCTACCTGTAGGCATCAATTGAAGACCTTCTGTCCAACCAGCAATTACCCTATTCAATGGAAAGCTTGCTGGAGTTCCTCTTTGAACAGAACTATCAAATACAGTTCCATCGATTAGAGTGCCATGATAATGACAAGTAACAGTATGAATAGGCCAAGGTTTTTCACCATCACCCATGTTCAACACTTCATATTGTAAACCACTTTCTAATGCTACTACCCCATCACGTTTTGCATTCTCAGTAAGAAATGCTTGTCCTTCTGCTAAGTTTTTATTCGACAACTCTAATTTTCTTTGCGCTAGAATATCTGCTGCTCCCATAATTTTTTTGACAAATGTAAACAGGCCCATGTTCTTCAACTAATTTTTGGTTGATAATAGTACAAAGTAGGGCATTAATAAGTTTTGAAAATAAATGACTCCGAATTAAAAATTAATGACACCGCTTTTGTTACCTCTTTATGTTAATAAAGCACTATTTAGAACTGAAACGAAATAAACTAAAAAACCCTTAACTCGTTGAGAATTAAGGGTTTTCAGTTCAGAACTAAAAGGTTCAAAAGATAGGTTGTGATCCCGCTGGGACTCGAACCCAGGGCCCATACATTAAAAGTGTATTGCTCTACCAACTGAGCTACGGAATCAGGGCTTAATGAATAAGTCCTTTAAATTTTGGAGTGCAAAAATAGGTGAATTCAAAAAACTGACAAATTTTTTATGGAATTAATTCTCAATTATTTAAATCTCATCGATTACTCCGAAAAAGTCTTGCAAAAAAACCTTTTGATTCTTCACCGTGATATGCTTTGCTATCAACTATTTCATCTAGTATTTCAACATTTTTTGCTTCAGTCCAATCATCTAATCCCTTGAACCATACCATATCGTTAGCCTTTAATCCTTTATCCTTTAAAACATCTAAAGTATATGGACCTTTAAGAAGCTTATTTTTTTTAAGTAAGTAAATGGATACATCATTCATTGTTCCAAATATAAAACATGACAAACATTTTTATAACATCTATTTTCCACATCAAAAAGATAAAACAGCTGATTTTAATGCTATATCATCTTTTAGTATAAATTTATAATACTCCTGCCCTTTCCAAATATAGCGAGCAATATTCAATGCTGCCCTTTTTACTAAATAGATTTGATCACTTGCCATCATTTGTACTGGCTGCAATCCCTGCTCAATCTGCAATTCATTAAAAACCTTCCAATCATCCCCATCTAGCTTTAATACTTCTTGTAACTGATTCAACGAAACTGCACCCTGTAACTTTTTCCCGTACTTCTTATATAGCCTATACGACCAAGTTTGTAAAATATCCTGGCGAAGTACTTGCATTGCAGTTGTACTTAATTTTACGGTATCTCCATTTACCAATTTATCTGGCTCAATACCTCCCCCACCAAAAAGCTTTTTACCTGCAGGTGTTGTAAATGACTTACCGTTGTGTGCCTCCTGTAAGGTGGAATCTTGCATTAATGAAGACATTCTTCTTTTAGCATGGCGTTCTTGATAAGCTGCTTTTCCATCCGAATATGGTTGCTGAATATTTCTTCCAAGTGGTGTAAAATATCTTGCTACGGTTAATCTAACTGCACTCCTATCACTTAACGTGAACTGCTCTTGTACTAGCCCCTTTCCAAATGAAGGCAGTCCAACAACTACTGCCCTATCCCAATCTTGTAGAGCACCAGCAAGTACTTCTGAGGCTGAAGCAGATGATTCATCCATTAATACAGCTAATTTACCCTCTTCAAATAAACCATCCCTTTTAGCTCTGTATTCCGTTCTTGGAGAACGTCGACCTTCGGTATATACAATCAATTTATTTCCACTTAGAAACTCATCAGCAATATCAACTGCTTCCTTCATCATTCCTCCACCATTTCCTCTAAGATCTAGTACCAATCTTTTCATGCCTTGTTGTTGTAACTTTTCCAGTTCTTGCATAAACTCTTCATAAGTGCGCTCACCAAATTTATTCAACTTAATATAGCCAGTAATGCTATCTAGTTTCATAGATACATCTACCGTACTTACTTGAACGTTCCCCCTTTCTATAATAATTTCCTTTAATTGATTGTCTCTTAACACTTGTACTTTCACCTTAGATCCCTTTTCACCACGAAGTGTTTTCCTAATCTCTGCTGTGGTAATTTTTTTTCCAGATAGCTGAACAGTATCATTTGCCTTTAATAAAATATCTCCAGGTAAAACACCCGCTTTTTCAGATGGCCCGCCCTTTACAACATCCATTACATGAACTGTATCTTTTATCATCTGAAATTCGATACCTACACCCGAAAACTGTCCTAGTAAATCTTCTGTGCTCGCTTGCACATCTGCTGGGGGTAAGTAAACTGAATGAGGATCAAGTTGTGAGAGTATATACCCCATTGTTTTATCCGACAAACTATCGAGGGCTACATCATCAACATATTTATTTCGAATCAATTCAAGTAGTTCTTGAATGCCTGTTTTTCCTTTTACTTCAAACAACCTTTCTCCTGAAGTTCTTGCTCTTAACTCATACCCCAACCACATTCCTACAACAATCGATAAAGAAACTGTAAGTGGAAGCCAAACCCTTAATTTTTTATCTGCCATATTTATTAGTAATTTGTAAAATATTTAATCGACCTAAACATATTAATACAAACCTAACCGATTTGTTCAAATATTCCATTGTTCTATGCCTACGAAATTGATTGCCGATAGTGGCTCCACAAAATGCGAATGGTGCTTGGTACTAGACGGTAAAAAGAAGAAAACCGTTATTACTCAAGGAATCAGCCCTTACTTCTTGTCTGAACAACAAATCCTATCGCTGCTCCATACCGACTTATTACCGTCCTTGAAAAAATTTGAAATTGATGAAGTTCATTATTATGGAACTGGATTGGGCATTCAGCCACATGTTGATTTGCTAAAAAAAGTCCTGAAAAAGGCATTCCCGAAATCAAAAATTACAGCTAACAACGACCTCTTAGCCGCAGCAAGGGCAACATGTGGCAATAAACAAGGCATTGCCTGTATTTTAGGTACTGGCTCTAATTCTTGCTTTTATAACGGGAAAAAAATAACAAAAAATAGTCCAGGTATTGGCTATGTCCTTGGAGACGAAGGCAGTGGCGCCTATTTGGGCAAAAAAGTGCTTCAATATTTCCTATACAACACATTCGATGATGATCTTAGGGCAAGATTTGATGCAAAATTTGTTACAACTTATCGTGAAGTACTAGAAAATGTATACAAGAAGCCTCTGGCAAACCGATATTTAGCAGGTTTTGCTGTTTTTTTGGCTGAAAACAGAGGTCACTATATGATCGAAAACATAATAGAGGATGGAATAAATGACTTCTTTTTTCACCACTTATACAAATACACCGAAACTTGGAAATACCCTATTCACTTTGTAGGAAGTATCGCATTTGGTTTTAAAGATGTATTGAAGGAACTTTGCAATAGTTATGAAATGGAGTTAGGTACTGTTTTGAAAGCCCCAATGGATGGCTTAATACAGTACCACAAATAATTTTAACCTTGGCACACCGTATGAAAAAAGCATTTGAGAAAGTAACAGAACAAACTTCATCATATCGTCATCTTGAAAAAATGACAGTTGAGGAAGTCTTGATTAATATTAATAAAGAAGATAAATCGGTCCCATTAGCAGTTGAAAAAGCAATCCCGCAAATTGAAAAACTGACTTCTGTTATTGCCGACAAAATGTTATCGGGAGGCCGACTCTTTTATATAGGAGCCGGAACAAGTGGAAGATTGGGTATTGTTGATGCAAGCGAATGTCCTCCAACTTATGGCGTCCCATATGGATTGGTTATAGGAATTATTGCAGGCGGCGAAAAGGCCATTACACAAGCTGTTGAATTTGCAGAAGACAGTCCCGAACAAGGATGGTCAGACTTAGAACGCCATTTTGTAAACGATAAAGATGTGGTTGTAGGTTTAGCAGCTAGCGGAACAACGCCTTATGTAATTGGAGCTTTACTAGAGTGTAGAAAACGAGGCATTACTACAGGAAGTATTTCTTGTAATCCTAATTCTCCTGTTTCAGAAGCCGCTGATTTTCCTGTCGAGGTTGTGGTTGGTCCAGAATTTGTTACAGGTAGCACACGCATGAAAAGTGGTACAGCACAAAAACTGGTTCTTAATATGATTTCTACAACTGTTATGATTCAATTAGGCAGAGTAGAAGACAACAAAATGGTGAATATGCAGTTAACCAATGTTAAGTTGGTAGATCGAGGAGTTAAAATGGTCATGGATAGATTGAACTTGAATGATTATGAAAAAGCAAAAGATCTACTACTCAAGTATGGAAGCGTGAAGAAAGCAGTTGATAACCATGCATGATATTGAACCTTTTTTTAATTGGAGACACATTTACATTTCTGAAGAAGACCCTAAATCGCCTTTCTTCGGCCGTCAATACAGCGAGTTTGAATTTAGCCAAACAGTCTACAACTATTATATTCACCCTCAGTGGGATGAATTTGGCAGTAAAACGCTTTACCTTAAAATCATTTATGTTGATTATGAATTAAACTTTGCAATCATTGAAATGATTGGTGAATGGAACGATGCCATTGAAAATGATATTATGGAATTTAAAAGAGAAGTAGTTGAAAAATTACAAGATCAAGGAATTTTTAAATTCATTCTTATTGTTGAAAATGTTCTGAATTTCCATAGCGGCGATAAAGACTACTATGAAGAATGGTACGAAGAAGTAAATGATGAAAGTGGATGGATTATTGCACTTAATATGCCGGCCTCCACTCAACACGACTTTAAACAAAAAAAATTACACTACTTTATTGAACTCATGGAAATAGAAAATTGGCGCATATACAAACCTTATCATCTTTTTAAAAAAATTGATGAGGAGCTGAATAACAGACTAGCCTAATTATTGTCTATTTCTTTTTTAATTTTCTATAATCCCATGGAGCAACAGGATCAGCATCTCTCCAAAGCCCCTTTTTTGCGCGCCTTGCTTGATCTTGCAAGCTAGCCCAAGCTTTATTTTTATCATAACGAATAAAATGCCATGCATACCCCTCTGCTAACATAATTTCATTGATGTTCTTATCACCCACTATTACCATCCCTACCACTCTTCTGTATTTATCTCTTGACTTTACTTCAATAGTTACTTTCTGATTGAATATTAGATTACCCAAATATTGTTTTGACACCTGACTATACGCTTGTCCATTTTCTGGCGCATCAATCCCATGCATACGTACTCTAACCTGCATCTTTCCCTCAGTAAGTAATGTGAATGAATCACCATCTGCAATTCGCACTACTTTACCTTGTAATACTTGTGCATGTGATACTAGAAAGAAATAATTCAGTAAAACGAAAATTGAGAATTTAGCCATTTTGTTCTGTTAGTGATAGAATTTTGTTATGAATCTTAAGCACCTGAGGTAGAAGAGCTTGTTGCTGATCATTCTGTATGACCCAGTTGCATAGCTTCATTTTAATTCCATCATCAATTTGTCTATTCATTCTTGCAACAACCTCCTCTCTAGAAATTTGATCCCTAAGCATGACTCTTTGAATTCTTAAAGCTCTTGGTGCAGTAACACCAATTACATAATCTAAATGAGATACAGAACCAGATTCGAATAATAAAGCTGCTTCCTTTATTACGTATGCAGAAGTTTGCTCCTTCATCCATTTCTCGGCCTGTGCAATGGCAGCGGGATGAACCAAGCTATTCAGTAACTCCAATTTTTCGGGCTGATTAAAAACAATATTTGCTAAATAAGATCGCTGTAAGTGATTACCGTCAAAAACTGCTTCGCCAAAGTAAAAAAGTAGTTTTTGCTTTAATTCAGGATCATTTTCCATAATCCACTTTGCATGCTTATCTGCATCCCAAACAGGTATTCCTAGTACAGAAAATATTTTAGCGATGGTAGATTTGCCACTACCAATACCACCAGTTAAACCAATTTTTAGCATTTATAAAATTACTGCAAAAAAATACCCCAACACAAATTGTCTTGGGGTATAATTTTATATGAGCGTATAAAGTTACTTCTTCTCAGCAGCTTTATTTAACGCGGCCGTCCACTCCATACTAATAGCCGATTTTTCAATCTTCAAATAACTACCAGGATTCACTTCCATCTGTAAAGTACCGTCTTCATTAATTTTATTGACAGCACCATGGATGCCTGCAATGGTTACAACCTTATCACCTTTCTGAAGGTTATCTATAAATTTCTTTTGTTCTTTAGCTTTTTTAGCTTGAGGGCGAATCATAAAAAAGTAAAAAACGAAAATGATGGCACCCATCATAATCAATTGAACCATTCCGCCGCCCTGTCCAGGCTGACCACTACCTGCAGCCAATAAAATTGTGTTCATCCACATCATACGTATTGTTTTTAATTGTTTGTTTTTACAAAGCCCGTAAAGGTAATGGTATGAAAATTACCCCCGAGCGTATTGGCTGTTACAAAAATGTTTTTTCTAATATCTCCTGGGCTGGTTTGACCGCTGTCAAAAGCAGCAGTTACTCTTCCAGTGCCCCCCGGAGGCACAGCCTCTTTAGTGTATTCGGCAACAGTACATCCGCAACCAGCAGTTACCTGACTTATCACAAGCGGATTTTTACCAGTATTTGTAAACTTAAAAACGATTTGAACTTTTTCACCTTGCTGAATGGTTCCAAAGCTATTCTCAATTTTCTCCCACTCCAAAGTTGTAAAACTTGTTGTGTCTACAGCTGTTGATGTAGAAGGTTGTTGACTTTCACTTGCTTCTTCATTCGTATCTGTGCATGCAATTAAGCTAATCCCAAAAAATAAAGCTACGAACCAGTTTTTCATGTCACTTTCTTTTTAAAATCAATTTTTTGCAAATTACCAGAACTCACCAATTCTTTATGAATACTATCTAAAATTCCATTCACAAACTGTCCACTTTGCTGAGTACTATAATCCTTTGCAATATCAATATATTCATTGATAGTAACCTTTGCAGGAATTGTTTCAAAGAACAAAAGTTCACAAACACCTAATCGCATAATGATCATGTCAAGTTGAGCAATTCTGTCAGGATCCCAGTTCTTTAATCTTGGTGTAATCCATCCAAGTGCAACCTCTTTCTTCTCAATTGCAGTTCTTAAAAGCTGTCTTGCATAATCCCACTTCTCGGCTCCTAGCAAATCCATTAAATCAAACCCTTTCTGCTTCTGTAAAAATGCAGCCACTAATTGAACCAGCATTTCGCCATCATCATCCCAATTAGAAAACAAATCTTCAACCGCAGAATTGAATAAAGGATGTGGCAATAAAATTTGTTCAAATATGTATTCTAATATTGCTCTTTCTTCAGAAGCAGTTCGCTGCTGCTCACTAATGTACTTTTGGTACTCTCCACTTTGCGTGAGTTGTATGTACAATTTCCTTAGAAGCTCACGATCTGTTTTTAAGTGAGGCTGAAAGTGACTAATAGCCAATTCATAAGAAGGAATTTGCTTAATTTTCCAAAGCAATTCGTTTCCTGCAATTTTTGTATTTACATGCAAATCTTCATAAGAAGGAAGGTTCTTTGAAGCCCTATGTCTCGCATCTTCTTCTGCGTATAATGCAATCTCAAAAATCCAATGAATTAAGTAGGTAAACAATTCAAAAGTTTTGTCAAACTCTTGCTTTAATATCCGGTTGGCTTTCTGAATATCCAGCTGGCTATCCTCTAGCTCCATTACATACAACCTTTGAACTACTTTGACCCGGATATTTCTTCTACTAATCATGCAAAGACCTTTATTTGGCTGCAAAAGTACATGTAAATGATTGGCTTTCCAAGTTGATCTCTCATGAAAAAATGACAAAATGCACGCTGATGAATCCTTTTGAATGTAATCAACATGACAATTTTACGCCCAGAAAAGAACCAACAACATACAAAAGGAAAAATTGTCCTTTTTTCTGGTAATGGCACGATTATCGCCAATATTGATGCGAATATTATTCAACTAACAAAAAAACAATACGTATGGCAAAAAAATTGAATGTGACCCCGCTACACGACAGGGTGATCGTTAAAGCAGCTGCTGCCGAAGAAAAGACTGCTGGTGGTATTATTATCCCTGATACTGCTAAAGAAAAGCCACAGCGCGGAACAGTAATTGCTGCCGGCCCTGGTAAAAAAGATGAGCCTGTAACTGTGAAAGTAGGCGACAATGTATTGTATGGCAAATATGCTGGTACTGAAATTCAAATTGAAGGTCAGGACTATTTAATCATGCGTGAGAGCGATATTCTTGCAATTGTATAATTCAAACATTCACCTAAATAAAATCTAACATAGATTATGGCTAAGCAAATTTTCTTCGATATCGAAGCAAGAAATAGAATGAAAAAAGGCGTTGACACTTTGGCTAACGCTGTTAAAGTTACCCTCGGACCAAAAGGTCGTAACGTGGTAATTGAAAAGAAGTTTGGCGCTCCTGCTGTTACTAAAGATGGCGTAAGCGTTGCAAAAGAAATTGAATTGGAAGACCCAATTGAAAACATGGGTGCACAAATGGTAAAAGAAGTAGCTAGCAAAACTGCTGATATTGCAGGTGATGGTACTACTACTGCTACTGTTCTTGCTCAGTCAATTATCAGCGAAGGTTTGAAAATGGTTGCTGCTGGTGCAAACCCTATGGATTTAAAGCGTGGTATCGACAAAGCTGTTAGCTTGGTTGTTGAAAATCTACGTGGTCAAAGCCAAACTGTTGGTAACGACAGCAAAAAAATTCAGCAAGTTGCTACTATCTCTGCCAACAACGACGAAACCATCGGTAAATTAATTGCTGAAGCTTTCGCTAAAGTTGGTAAAGAAGGTGTAATTACTGTTGAAGAAGCTAAAGGAACTGATACAACTGTTGAAGTTGTAGAAGGTATGCAATTCGATAGAGGTTATGTAAGTCCTTACTTCGTAACTAATAGCGAAAAAATGGAAGCTGAATTGCAAAATCCTTACATCTTGATCTACGACAAGAAGATCAGCGCTATGAAGGATATCTTACATATCCTTGAAAAAGTTGCACAAAGCGGACGTCCACTATTAATCATCTCTGAAGATTTAGAAGGTGAAGCATTGGCTACTTTAGTAGTGAACAAATTACGTGGTACCATTAAGGTTGCTGCTGTTAAAGCTCCAGGCTTTGGCGATAGAAGAAAAGAAATGCTAACTGATATTGCTATCTTAACTGCAGGTACTGTTATTAGCGAAGAGCAAGGTTACAAACTGGAGAATGCAGATTTAACTTACTTAGGTCAGGCTGCTTCTGTAACTATTGATAAAGACAATACTACCATCGTTGGTGGTAAAGGTAAGAAGACTGATATCACTGCTCGCGTTAACCAAATCAAAGCTCAGATGGAAAATACTACTTCTGACTACGATCGTGAGAAGTTACAAGAGCGTTTGGCTAAATTAGCAGGTGGTGTTGCAGTATTGTATGTAGGTGCTGCTACTGAAGTAGAAATGAAAGAGAAGAAAGATCGCGTAGATGATGCTCTACATGCAACTCGTGCAGCTGTTGAAGAAGGTATCGTACCTGGTGGTGGTGTTGCTTATATCCGTGCTATTGATGCTTTAGAAGCTAAAGTAAAAGGACAAATTCACGATGAGCAAACTGGTATGGCAATCGTTCGCCGTGCTTTAGAAGAGCCAATGCGTACTTTGACAGCTAACGCTGGTATTGATGGTTCAATTGTTGTTCAAAGAATCAAAGAAGGAAAAGCTGACTTTGGTTTCAATGCAAGAACTGAAACTTATGAGAACCTTTTCAAAGCTGGTGTAATTGACCCAACTAAAGTGAGCCGTGTTGCATTAGAAAACGCTGCTTCAATTGCTGGAATGTTGTTGACTACTGAATGTGTAGTTGCCGATAAGCCTAAAAAAGAAGAAGCACATGCACATCCAACTCCTGATATGGGTGGAATGGGTTATTAATCCAATTGCACTGTATAATTGTAGAAAGTCTCAACTTTGGTTGGGACTTTCTTTTTTTCAACCATCACGTAATTTGTTTGTTGTTCGAAATATGAAGTGGAAAATCGCCTGCTCACTGTTTTTATTGATGATTGCATTAGGTGCATTCTCAGTTCGCTCCACCAATCCTACACCCGAGCCAATACCCGCGAATCCCCAAACATTAGGTGATGCGAAAAAGGGATGGAATTACTTGATTTATGGTGATTTCATTAAAAGCGGACTCCCACTTCCCTTATTCAAACTGGTTCAAGGAAAAGATCCTAATAACTATTTACAGCGCACTGGTGAATCTGCACAAATTCCTCATGGCTTCAATTTGGTACAACATGAAAATGGAACTACTATCGTAGTGCCAACCTGTTTGCAATGCCATGCGCAGGAAATGGACGGACAATTATTTGTTGGACTTGGAAATACATTTCTCGATTTCACTCAATTTGGAAAAGAAAGAAATGGCCCTGCTGGTTTTGCTTCTAAAATGTTGAAAGCAATGTCTCCTAAATGGGAAGAATCAACCAGCACAATTATTCGATCCTTTTCTACAATTGGTCCACTTATGCATACAGAAGTGGTTGGAGTGAATGCCGCTGATAGACTCGCCACATTATTAGTAGCTCATCGCGATCCACAAACATTAGAATGGCAGAAGAATCCTGTGCTACCTATCCCGCCAGAAGTTACTCCAACAGATGTACCAGCGTGGTGGCTGTTGAAAAAGAAAAATGCTATGTTTTATAATGGCTTTGGAAGAGGCGATTTTGGCAAATTCTTAATGCTAAGTAACCTTCTCACTGTAAAAGATTCTGCTGAAGCAAGAGAGGTTAGCAAACACTTCGCAGATGTATTAGCTTATATCTATAGTCTGGAAGCGCCCAAATATCCTAAAAACATTCAGCTTGAATTAGCACTAAAAGGAGAAAAAATATTTAATAAAAATTGTAGTTCTTGTCATGGTACCTACGGCGAAAAAAGTAGTTACCCTAATTTGTTGGTGCCTCCTGAAATTATAAAAACAGATACCATGCTTTTCTCCAGCAATTACCAAGAACCGCAATTCATTGACTGGTTCAATAAAAGTTGGTTTGCGCAAGGGGAAAGTCCTGCTCAATTGGTGCCAGGAAGAGGTTATGTTGCACCTCCCTTAGATGGAGTTTGGATAACCGCTCCTTACTTACACAATGGCTCTGTCCCTACTATTGAAGCGGTCTTAAATAGTCAACTAAGACCTACCTATTGGAGCAGAAATTTAAAAAATCCTGAATACGACTATAACAAGCTTGGATGGAAATATTCTACTCATACAGCAGGGCAGAATAAAAATATTTACAACACCACCTTACCAGGGTATAGCAATAAAGGTCACTACTTCGGCGACCACCTGACAAATGATGAAAGAAAAGCCTTGATTGAATACCTAAAAACATTATGATTGCAATACAATTCAGTCAAGTTGAATTTCAAATATTCTAAAGGCTATCAAGTAGTTGAACAGTGGCTACAAAAAAAAGGTTGGCAACCTTTTGCTTTCCAGTACGAAACATGGGAATCTATGTGGACTGGAAAACACGGCTTAGTGAATGCGCCCACAGGATGCGGGAAAACCTTTTCTGTTTTTTTAGGTGCAGTTATTCAGTATATCAATGAACATCCCAACGATTGGCAAACAAGAACACACAAAGAATTATACCTACTATGGGTTACTCCATTAAGGGCATTGGCTAAAGATATTGTTAGAGCTATGGAGGAAGCAGTTGAAGAAATTGGACTTCCTTGGAAAATAGCTATGCGCAATGGCGATACAGAAACAGCAGAACGACAAAAACAAAAAAAGAATCCACCTCAAGTTCTTGTCATTACACCTGAAAGCCTGCATTTACTTATTGCGCAAAAAAAACACCTGACTTTTTTTGAAGGGACTGCTTGTGTTGCAGTAGACGAATGGCATGAACTCATTGGCAGCAAAAGAGGAGTTCAAACCGAATTAGCTATATCACATCTTGTACATAACAGTAAGCGCTCATTATTAGTTTGGGGAATTAGTGCAACCATTGGTAACTTGAATGAAGCGGCAGAGGTATTACTTCAACCTGTTCGAAATCAGCCATGGAAGCTTATTAGAGCAGAATTAGATAAAAGAATTGAAATCATATCAATCATTCCCGATGAAATTGAAACCTATCCTTGGGCAGGTCATTTAGGCATCAAATTAGCTGAGCAACTCATTCCAATTATTGAAAGCAGTCGAACTACACTCTTGTTCATCAATACCAGGAGCATGAGTGAAATTTGGTACCAGAAAATTCTAGAGCTTGCACCACAACTCGCTGGTGCCATGGCATTGCATCATGGAAGTATTGAAAAAGAATTAAGGGTTTGGGTAGAAGAAGCATTACATCAGGAAGTATTAAAATTGGTTGTATGTACAGCTAGCTTAGATCTTGGTGTTGACTTTAGACCAGTTGACACAGTCATTCAAGTAGGTTCCCCTAAAGGTGTATCTCGATTTTTACAAAGAGCAGGAAGAAGTGGTCACCAACCAGGTGCTATTAGTAAAATATTTTTTCTTCCCACGCACTCACTTGAATTGATGGAAGCTGCGGCTTTAAAATCAGCTCTCTCCTACCATCATATTGAAGCGAAACAACCCTTGCAACTTTGCTTTGATGTACTAGTACAATATTTATGTACACTAGCAACAGGTGATGGATTTGAAGCAGAAGATGCATTCCATGAAATTCAGAATACATTTTGTTTTCAAGAAATCAGTCAAGAAGAGTGGCAGGAACTTCTTCATTTAATTACAAAAGGCGGCAACTCTTTACAAGCCTATGATGAATTTAGGAAAGTAGATATTGAAGACAAGAAGTATATTATAAAAAGCAGGAGAATTGCCCTAAGACACAGAATGAATATTGGCACCATTGTTAGTGATGCTTTACTGAAGGTAAAAACCATTCAAGGAAAATACCTCGGCACTATTGAAGAATGGTTTGTCAGCAAGTTAGAGCCTGGAACTGTGTTTACGTTAGCAGGAAGAAACTTAGAGTTGGTTGGAATGAAAGATATGACTGCAATTGTTAAGCCATCTAAATCAAAAAAATCTTTGGTACCTAGCTGGATGGGTGGAAGAATGCCGCTTACTGCCAATTTAGGTATCCTACTTCGTCAGACTCTGAATTTGGTACGCGAACAGGCTTTTGAAAACTGGCCCACAGAACTTCAAGCTTTAAAGTACTTATTTGAGATTCAACAAGACCTATCGCATATACCGCAAAAAGATGAATTGTTGATAGAATACATCGTAACAAAAGACGGATATCACTTATTCGTACATCCATTTGAAGGTAGACTGGTACATGAAGCAATGGCTGCAATTGTTGCTTATCGCATTAGTCTTATTCAGCCAATTACTTTTTCAATTGCCATGAATGATTACAGCTTTGAACTATTGAGCGACCAACCTTTACCTATTGACGAAATTGATTTGTATAGTTTATTTTCAACCAACCAGCTTTTATTAGACATACAAAAGAGTGTGAATGCAGCAGAAATGGCTAAACGAAAGTTCAGAGATATAGCAGTCATAGGTGGACTCATCTTTCAAGGATTTCCTGGCGAACAGAAAAAAGCCAGACACCTACAGTCATCTGCATCGCTTTTGTTTCAAGTGTTTCAAGAGTATGAACCGAATAATGTGTTACTCCGACAAGCCTATCAGGAAGTGTTTGACCAACAAATGGAAGAACAAAGGCTTCGACAAGCACTTGACAGAATACAATCGTCTGAAATCATTTTGAAAAAACCAACCAAGTTAACTCCATTCTCTTTCCCAGTGAAAGTAGACGGATTAAATAGAGAAAATTTAAGTTCAGAAAGATTAGAAGACAGGGTTAAACGAATGCAAGAACAACTTAAAAAATAATACACAGATATTTGCACCATGCAACTCAAGGAAGTAGAGATCGATGGAAATAAATGGCTGTTATCGTCGAACAGGGTTTTATTTTGGGAACAACAAAATGCTCTTCTATTA
Source organism: uncultured Hydrotalea sp. (assembly GCA_964616465.1). GTDB lineage: Bacteria > Bacteroidota > Bacteroidia > Chitinophagales > Chitinophagaceae > JAFLBI01. The sequence goes on from CAZTTO010000010.1 coordinate 118,939, forward strand.
GCAGATGCTCATCTCGGAAAGACTGGCCATTTCAGAAAAGAAGGTATTGGTATTCCGCAAGACGTCTATCAAAAAGATTTACACCGACTATTCGACTCAATACAGTTTTTTCAAGCAAAACATGTTTGGATTATCGGCGATCTTTTTCATAGCCATGGAAATAAAGAACTGGATCTTTTTTTGAGATGGAGAAATGACTTTAGTGACACTGAATTTCATCTCGTAAAAGGCAACCACGATATTCTTCCCAAGCAGTGGTATGAAGATGCCAATATTCAAGTGCATACCAAAGAAGTCGTTATAGGTAATATAGAACTTACACACGACCCTAAAGACTATGTAAATCCTGAGAAGTACTCACTGTCAGGTCATGTGCACCCAGGAGTGCTTATAAAAGGTTTAGGCCGACAAAAACTTCGTTTTCCTTGTTTTTATTTTGGCCAGAAGCAAGGTCTGCTTCCTGCGTTTGGTGAATTTACAGGACTATTCACCATTGAAACAAGAATTGATGATAAATGCTTTGCTATTGTAAATCATGAATTGATTCCCATATCATGTTAAAAATTGCATTCGATCCAATATATGCGCATCCATTGCCAGAAGGTCATCGCTTCCCTATGGTGAAATATGAACTCATACCTGAACAATTGCTCTATGAAGGAAGCATTTCCGAAGAGAATCTTTTCAGTCCTCAAGCATGTTCAGCAGAAATTATCTTACAAACCCATTCACCTGTTTATTATCAAAAACTCATTGATCAAACACTCAGCGCTTCTGAGCAAAGAAAAATTGGATTTCCACAATCACCTCAGTTAACCTTACGAGAAAGAATCATCACCCAAGGAACAATAGATTGCGCTCTATATGCTTTAAAATATGGCGTAGCAATGAACATAGCTGGAGGCACGCACCATTCATTCTATGATAGAGGTGAAGGATTTTGTTTACTAAATGATATGGCTGTAGCTGCAAATTATCTGCTCAATCAGAAGCTTGCAAAACGTATTCTAATCATTGATTTAGATGTTCACCAAGGCAATGGAACAGCCAGCTTATTTTCAAACAATGAGCAAGTATATACTTTTAGCATGCATGGTGCCCACAACTATCCCTTTCATAAAGAGCAGAGCGATTGTGATGTTCCATTGTCAGATGGAATTCAAGATGCTGAATACCTGCATTTGTTAGACTTACATCTAAAAAGAATACTAGCTACTTTCAATCCCGATTTTGCATTTTACCTATCTGGTGTTGATATTCTCGAAACCGACAAATTCGGTAAACTAAAAGTAACCATGCAAGGCTGTTCACATAGAGATGCATTTGTATTTTCTACCCTTCAACAACACAATATACCCGTTGCAGTGGCTATGGGAGGTGGTTATTCACCCAAAGTGAAAGATATAGTTGATGCTCATTGCCAGACTTTCCGCTTAGCACAAAGCATTTTCTTCTAGATACAACTCCAGTGTTTATTTTTTTCTAAACGCTAACATATTTTTAGCATTTCTTTTTGAAACCTAGCACGAGAATTGAAACATATGTATAAAAACAAATTACATATGAAACCAATAACATTACTCTTAACCGCCGTTGTTGCAGGCACACTCAGTTCCTGCACCGTTATTCGACAAGGAGAGGTGGGTGTTAAACGCCGCCTTGGTAAAATTGATCCAGTAACCGTTGAACAAGGTCCGAGGGGATATAACCTGTTCACAACAAAAATTTTGAAAATCCCTACTCGTGTCGTTAACCTCAATCTTAAGCCGGCACTCCCTTCAAAAGAAGGTTTGACGATTGATTCAGAAATTTCTATTCTTTATCGAATTAAACCAGAAGCTGCTCCAAAAATTGTTCAAGAAATTGGTTTAGACTACGAATCAGAAGTTATCCTTCCTGTATTTAGATCTGCTTCTGCAGATGTAACTGCTAAGTTTTTAGCAAAGGATATGCACAGTGGTGAACGTATGCAAATTGAAAATGCCATTAAAAAGCACATGTCAGAAGTGTTGGAGAAAAAAGGATTCATTATTGAAAACGTACTTATGAAGTCCATTCGTCTCCCGGCAGGACTTGCTAGAGCTATTGAAGAAAAGCTACAAGCTGAACAAGATGCTCAAAGAATGGAATTCTTAAAAGAAAGAGAGCAAAGAGATGCAGAAAGAAGAATTATTGAAGCAGAAGGTAAAAAGCAGATAGCTAGAATTCAAGCTGAAGGTGAAAAACAAGCTACTATTATTCAAGCTGAAGCAAGAAAGCAAACTATTGAAATTGAAGCCGAAGGTAAAGCAAATGCTATGCGTATTGAAGCAGATGCTACCAGAAGAGCCAATGACACTATTAATAAAACTTTGACTCCGCAGGTACTTAAGCTTCGTCAAATTGAAGCATTTAGAATGCTTTCTAATTCAAATAACAGCAAGCTCATTATTACAGACGGAAAAACTCCTTTCTTGAGTTTACCTGATAAGTTCTAATTACTAAAAAGCCCGCTTCATTGAAGCGGGCTTTTTTTATGATACTCTCTTTCTTTTCAATTTCTGATAATCTAAGAAGTAAATGAGGCGCACCGTAAGCTCTTTTCCTTGAGGACGACTAAACACTTCTCGTAGATTTCGTGAATATTTATCGAACCCTTCACCTGAGAAAAACATATCCTGTGGCATCCAGTTTTTCCAACCTATAATCAATCGACTGCCATACATGAAATCCCAAGTATAAAACATGTCTAGATTATAAGCATTATAGTTTTCATCATTCCCAGCAATAAAAGATCTATCCACCCAATTTCCTTTTGCATCCACATTAAAGAATCGATGATACTTCACATTGCTCCAATAATGCCTGGCTCGTAAAGTGATGAACATGCGTGGCGTAAAATTATAGAGCGCTTGTACCAAGGTGGTAAATTCCCTCACATCCCTCCATCCAACAATCGGTTCTCCATTGGTTTCTCTTCTAAATGCATATCCAACATTACCAATATCTGTTGAGCCTGATCCATTAACAGATAAACTAAAACGATCGCTGAACCTAAACCTCACACCTAATCCATAATTGAAAAAATGACTGGTATCAAAAGCAGGAGAATATGCATAACCTGCTCTAGCTTCTACATATAATCGCTTACGACTATCTGTGCTTCCATTAAATCCAAAATAATGCCAAGGCATCATTCTTATCATTCTTCCAGGTGTACGCAATTCAAACCAATCGTGTTGCCACACTGGTTTACTATCATACACAATACTTAAATCCCAAAAGTTTTTGAAGAAATAAAACGCACGAGCATCGAGCATCAGCTCTTGCCATACACCGGGTTTGTACAACGACTGGTTTCTAAAGCCAACTCGATAGTTATAACTCAAAAAATTCTTAGTTGGCGTAAACTGATTGTAGCTTATTTGTCCTCTTATAGTCGATTCATTAGGCGCTCTTAAAAAGCCTAAATCGTTTGGATCATATCTATCTGACTCAATAAGGTGACTAAAATTGAATTGAAACTTACCACTCACTTTTCTAAAAGCTAGGTTCGTAGAAAAACCATCATATGGGTTCACCGAAAATATCTTACTATACCTTGCAAAACCAGCCAAATTAAAATTATTCTTTGCATCAAACAACGAGAAATCAAAAGAACTAACGTTGGCATCTCTTGCTGTTCCTGCTCTTAAAACATTCGTATTGGTAAATGTAATAGAAGACCTGTTTTTCAAAGCTTGGTCCAACACAACAATATTGTAATTGGTCAATGGCTCAGTTTCAATCCTCTCTGTTTTTCCATCTATTGTATTTTCTAATACAGCAAAAGTTGGGGCCGAAACTGCATTAAACACGCCTATTCCCAAGTTCTTTCTATTCCTTCCAGAATACTTTGAAGCATTGATTAACTGAGTTACACCCGGATTCTTAACAATGCGCAAATTGGGATCTTGTTCAGCTCTTCTTCTAACCGAAAAATATCCCGATGGAGTTAAACCAATTCTTCTTGAATAAAACAAACCTGCCTTATTAAATAGCTCTGTCCCTTCTGTAAAGAACGGTCGGTTTTCTTGGAACATCACTTCGAAAGGAGATAAATTCAAAATAACGTTATCGGAAATAACCTGACCAAAATCTGGTATGAGCGTACCATCATAGGTAAAGCTTTCATTCACTCCCCATTTTATATCCATTCCACCATTTCGCAGAACATCTCTTTGCACCGTTCCATCGGCTTTGGGTACACTCCTGGCGCCTGCTGTTACATAAGGAAGAAATGATAAACGTAGAGGTGGAACTAAATTTGTAAGCCCAGTTAAATCACCAAACTGATTCACGAATCCAGCCTGATTAGGATCTATTGGATTCCAATAACTGCTTTCATTTAATCTGCGACTAAACCTTTGAAAGTTGATGCCCCAGTTTTGTATTTCAACTTTTGCAAAACGAAGTGAAATATATGGGATCTTCATTTCAACGGTCCATCCGTTTTCAACAATTTGAACATTGCTTTCCCAAACAGCATCCCAAGAATAATCACTGGGAGGTCCCCATCCGCCTGAAACAGCTGGAGAAACTCTTCCGTCGGTTTGTACATTACGACTGGTTACTGTAAACTGAAAACCGTTTTGATCATCGTTATAAGTATCAAAAAATACTCCAAAAAAATCTACATCCTGGCGCTGCTCACCGTCTCTGGCTGTTAACTGACGACGAATGAGTTTTGGATCATCTTTCAAGAAGGCGGCCACATAGATAGCTTCATCGTCATAAAGCAGTCGAACCTCTGCTGGTAAACTTGCAGGCTTCCCAAAATCGGGCGAGTTCATGATAAAATCCTTTGCTACGGCTGCCTTTTGCCAAACAGTGTCGTTAATAAACCCATCTATTTTGGGAGGTTTTGCTGTTCGAGTTGCTTGAATGCTTTTTTTAGACAAACTATTGGTACCAACAGCTTGAGCAATAGAACAAACTGCAGTTAAAACACAGCACAATACCAACAAAATCTTCTTCATGGGCCGCAAAAGTCCATTTTTTTGAGTAACGGACAGGAAATAATTGACAAACGGGCTGTATCTACAATAAGCGAAAAACCCCCTGTTGGCAATTATTACAATCCAAACAAACCTCTGTTCAATAACTGAAGTGTTTCTTTTTTATGAACCGATGGCACCAATAAGGAAATATTATGCTCACTTCCTCCATAGCTCACCATGGTAACAGGTATGGTAGCAATGGAATGAAACAGCTTTTCAAGGATAAACTCGGTGGCTGCTATATGGTTACCTACTATAGAAACAATGGTTTGTCCCTTCTCAACCTCCACAGATCCAAAGGGCTGCAATTCGCGAATAATATCGGCCAGGTGTTGCTCTTGGTCTATGGTTACAGAAACAGCCACTTCTGAAGTAGTAATCATGTCAATTGGTGTCTTGTATTTTTCAAACACTTCAAACACTTTTCTCAAAAAACCGTAAGCAAGCAACATTCGGCTGCTCTTAATTTTTACTGCAATAATTCCATCTTTTGCAGCAATTGCTTTTACACCTACACTTCCTGCTTCTTGTTGAATGACTGTACCTACAGCTTCTGGCTGCATGGTATTCAAGAGTTTTACAGGAACTTTTTCCTGCTGTGCTGGCCAAATACAAGTTGGATGTAAAATCTTTGCTCCAAAGTAGGCCAACTCTGCTGCTTCATCAAAGCTTAATTGTTCAACAGGCTGAGTTTGATCAACAATACGCGGATCATTATTGTGCATGCCGTCGATATCTGTCCATATTTCACAAACAGAAGCGTTCACTGCTGCTGCTACCAATGAAGCCGTATAATCACTTCCACCTCTTTTTAGGTTATCGACTTCTCCCCTCGCATTGCGACAGATATAACCTTGAGTAATAAATAAGGGAGTCTGCGCATGCTGATGCAACAACTGACTCAACTTCACTTTTATATTCCCCAACTGCGGCTCTTCATTCACATCAATGGTCATGAATTCCAAAGCAGGTAATAAAATATGATTTACACCTTGTTCTTCTAAATAGCAAGAAAACAATTTGGTGCTCATGAGTTCGCCCTGAGCTAGAATGTCTTTGTTCAATGATTCACTGAAAGAAATTTTGAGAATGATGTGCAAGAACTCAAAATGTTCACCAATGATGGATCTTGCTTTTTCTTTCGCCTCATCTTTCGATAACAACTCATTAATAAATTGCTGATAATGTGCATTGAGTTGTTCAATTTTATATTTAGCACCTTCTTTATCACCTTGTTGAAGCAAATTGCCTATTTCAACCAAACTATTTGTTGTTCCGCTTAATGCACTTAAAACAACTATTTTCTTTTCACTATCGCGGCGAATGAGTGCTGCAACCTGATGCATTCTTTCTGGCTTCCCAACACTGGTCCCCCCAAACTTCATTACTTTCATAAAGTCCCCCCAATTTTTGGCGCAAAAGTAATGCTTCGCATGATGTCTTTCAAGAACTTATGAAAAAAGAACATTAGAATGACAATCCCATTTTGTTGGCAATTAATTTCAAATCATTCACCACAATATCTTGAATGGGAATTCCCTCTTTACTTCTTTGTTCAGCAATCAATCTTTCAGGATCTCCAGGTATAAGCACATGCTCATGTCCTTCGGAAGTTTTAGCAGATCTGAATCTTTTTATCCAATTATCCATGTGTGCTTTAAATGCTGTTGCTGGACGAAACGCATCAATTCGCATAGCACCTAAAAAATGACCTAAACCTTTACCAGGCATATTTTCGGGCATAGGCACATAAGCTGGAAATGGGGGCGCCCATGGACCATAACTAGCTCCACTCAAAACTGCTGAGAATATATCTACAATACTTCCTAATGCATACCCTTTGTGAGAACCATGTTCGCGATCGCTTCCCAATGGCAACAAAGAGCCACCTTTCTTTAAAATATTGGCATCAACAGAATCTACACCAAACTCATCTTGTACCCAACCCAGCGGTACGTCGGCGTTTTTCTTTTGAAGAAGTTCAAGCTTTCCATTTGCAGCCGTTGTAGTAGCAAAGTCAGCTACAAAGGGTGGTTCTTCTCCAGCCGGAATACTAACCGCTATTGGATTCGTACCAAGCATTCTTTCTGTTGAAAAGGTTGGCGCAACCAAAGCACTTGCATTTGTCATAGCCATTCCAATCATATCATGCTCCAATGCCATCATAGCATGATAACCTGCAATACCAAAATGATTGCTGTTTTGCACACTCACCCAGCCTGTACCCACATTGTGTGCTTTATCAATTGCTACTTGCATAGCATAAGGTGCCACCACTAATCCTAATCCAGCATCGCCATCTACCACTGCGGTGGAAGGTGTTTCATGAATGATGCGCAGATTTGGGGTGGGATTAATTCTGCCGGCTTCCCATAGTCGGATATAACCACTTAATCGAGCAACACCGTGACTATCTATTCCTCGCAAGTCAGCTGCCACCAAAACCTTTGCAGCTAAGTCGGCATGACTGATGCTACAGCCCATTTTTTCAAATACCGACTTTGTAAAATCAAATAATGCCTCGTAACTAATTTGTTGGTATTTCATATCTATTGAATCTTACAATTTCCTTCTAGGTCTACAACAAATCGATCCCAATAAAGAACAAGGTTATACAATCTATTGGCAATTTCTTTTTTAGTTAGAATATCCATTTTTACAGGTGGACCATCAACAGGTTTCCTAGGTGCAATATTTGCAACCTTTTCAATATGACGATTAATTGCTTCAGCTATTTCTTCTACATCATAGTCTAATACAAAAATAGATTCCACTTTTCTGGCAACCTTCAATTCTGCACCCAACAATTGTTCAATATTTCGAATTAACTCCAGGTATCCAATTTTACTATCTGGATAAAAATAGGTTCTATTTGCCCACGCTTCTGGTATGCCTTTTCCACGAAGTATTCCTAAAGCACCTAACTTCTGAACAGCTTTCCAGGAAGCATCTGTAGGAAGAACATCTACAAACGGAACGATATAGGTTTTGAGAGCCAACAAACGATCTTGCACTTGTTGTACTTGTATTTGACGAGGTTGCTTGTTTTGCTGAATGGATAGCGATGCTAATACACCCGCTGCTTGTCCAGTTAAGAATACTACTGGCTGCAACCTAGTAGTTCCGTTGGCTATATTCGTTACAGAAATTCCTTTATCACATACTATGAGTCCATCAATGGTTGCAGGAATTAATGCACCTAATGGAATGTTGAATGATGGTATAGGTGGAAACTGAAGCGAGGGAACTTTTCCTGGATATTTTGCATGATGATGATCTACCGGATAATCGCCTACCGAAATACCAGTTCTGTACAAATTAAATTGATAGGGTTGTTTGATGTGGTTGATATTAAAACGAACAACACCTTGCACTCTTCTTCCTTCTCTGTGATAAGGAATCAATGCCATGCCTTTATTTACCTCATCCTCTGCCAGGCCAATATGCTTCCACCCTAATTCTTGTTGAAGAAAATAAATAAATCCAAGTGTATGATCTTGGGCAACCTTCCACTCCTTCAATCGATCAATGGGCTTTTTTTCTACAACATTCAAATAATAGTCATTCCCATGAGCAGGCCAATTCAACATGTATTTATTATTGGGCAACTTACCATAATCGAGCATTTTTTTTGCATCACCATTCCAGGGCTTATCATCACAAGGAACATTTGTATTACTGCAATAGTATTCTTTTGCATTATACCCCAATGGCTTTTGAATAGAGCGATCACTGCCAGTACCATAATCTTTTAATACAGCAGCCCAAGTTAAATCCTGAATGATATCTGTTTTTTTAACAGCTTCTTTCTCCAAACTTACTAGAGGATCATCAGTACCTACATCGTATGCCGCGCCTGCCATTGCAAACACATCGCCCAAATCGGTTGCATCAATCACAATTTTTGCATTCACCTGAAAGCTTTGCTTTTGTTCGTTGATGAATACAACCCCCGTTATACGATTCTTAGTAACAATGGCTCTATGCGGATAAAAGCCATAGCGCACTTGCAGTTTTTTCTCATTCTTTGCCCATGCTTTAAAAATGCTATCGGCCACTTTGGGTTCAAAACATAAGTTGCTCACCCATCCAGAACCTAAATTATTTTTTCCGTAATGTTTGTACAAAGCCTGACGAAACTCTTCCCACATACCACTTGGCAAAGCATGATTGCCATCGGTACAACTCACTGCTGCTGCTGTTAGCATACCTCCCATCATATTGGTTGGTTCAACAACAAGTGTTTGTACGCCACTTCTTGCTAGTTGCAAGGCTGCGGCAGTACCACCTGTTCCCGCACCTACTACCAACGCTTCGGTCTGAATAACAGTTTGAGCATGGGTTCTCGAATGGATCAACACACAAAAAAGAAGGAGAACGAGAATATTTCTTTTCATAAATAATTCAGCATAAAAAAAGGATGCTTACACATCCTTCAGTCAGTTAAAAGGGTAAATCATCGCTTTCTTTACTATCCATTTCCATTGCTGACCCGCCAGAATAATCAGCATTGCTGCTCATAGGTGAAGGGGCAGAATAGGTATTAGAAGATGCTTGTGCTTGGTATGCATTTGAAGGCGACTGACTATTGTCTTGACTTCTGTTACCCAAAAGTTGAACATTTTGAATACGTAAAGTAATCACCGCATTCTGACGTCCATCCTGTGTTTGATAGGTTCTAATATCAGGCTGACCTTCTACATACACTTGCGTTCCTTTTTTCAAATAAGGCACAATATTTACTCGATCTGTCCAGTAGGCACAGTCCACCCAAATGGTTTTTTCCTTCTGCATGCCAGATGAATCGCGGTATTTTTCTGTATGTGCTACCGTAAAATTGATAACTGTTTTTCCATTTACCTGATTGGTAATTGCGTCTTTTCCTAGATTTCCGATGACTTGTAATTTGATCATAATGAACACTTTTTGCAAAAATTGAAAAATAGGAAAAGCTTAGCAAATAGTTTCCTAAAATTTCTTTTGTTTAAGTTTTTATTGATTTTCATGAACAATTAAGAATCAATGCATTATGAATATTTTTTTATACCTTCATGTTACCTTAAAATATTTATACCATGCATGGGATTCAGCTAACCATACCCACATTACAAGATTTTGGTCCTATTATAGATGCTGAAATCCACAGCAACGAGCAAGCTTTTTTGAACTTAAAAAACCTGCACACAGATATTGCCTATTCAAGCGTAAAACTTTTGATAGATACAGGTTCAAACATATCTGGATTAGATAAAAAAATCATCGAAAACCTGCAACTCAGACAATATATGGAAGGCGCTAGTGTAGACGGCGTTGGCGGTATTCATCAGCTTAAACTTTTTAGAGGCATCCTTTACTTACCCATCTTCCAAGAAAGAGCGCTGCCATTTGATGTGGTGGAAGGCGATTATTCTAATTCTCCCTACGATGGTATTATTGGGCGCGATGTGCTGAAATATTGCAGCTTTGTGTACGATGGTTGGAGCAATACCTTCAAGCTGGTTGCGGTTGATATTTAAGGATTTTCGCTTTTCGCAACTAGTAGGGCCACTCAGAATGGCCAGATTCTAAAGCTTTTCCGCCCCACTTAACTTAATTTTGCATAAATTTTTGATAGCATGAGTGCGAAGGGTAAAGTTATGGTGGCTATGAGTGGTGGCATTGACAGTACAGTTACTGCATTGATGCTGCACCATGAAGGCTATGAGGTGGTTGGCATTACTATGAAAACTTGGGACTATGCAACAAGCGGCAACCAAAGCACTAAAAAGGAAACGGGCTGCTGCAACCTAGATAGTTTTAATGATGCAAGAGCTGCTGCTGTACATCATGGATTCCCTCATTTCATATTGGATATTCGTGAAGAGTTTGGTGATTTTGTGATTGAAAATTTTGTAGACGAATACATGGCAGGCAGAACGCCTAATCCATGCGTAATGTGCAACACACATATTAAGTGGAGGGCTTTGTTGAAAAGAGCCGATGCCATGAACTGCGATTTTATTGCAACTGGTCACTATGCCAATGTGGAACAACACAGCAATGGAAGGTTTTTTGTTTCTAAAGGTTTGGACGAAACCAAAGACCAGAGTTATGTTTTATGGGGATTGCAACAAGATTTGCTGAGCAGAACCATCATGCCTCTTGGCAGATACCATAAAAAAGATATTCGCCAAATGGCGCACGATATGGGCTATCCTGAATTGGCTAAAAAAAGTGAGAGCTATGAAATTTGTTTTGTGCCCGATAACGATTACAGAGGCTTTTTAAAGAGAAAGGTGGAAGGATTGGAAGAACAAGTGAATGGTGGCTGGTTTGTAGATAAAACTGGAAAAAAATTGGGACAGCATAAGGGATATCCTTTTTACACCATTGGACAAAGAAAGGGTTTGGATATTGCCTTGGGTAAACCAGCCTATGTTACTGCCATCCATCCTGAATCTAATACAGTTGTGCTGGGCGATGAAGAAGACCTTGAACAAAACCTAATGCTTGTTCAAAAAATTAATTGGATGAAGTACAATGGAATAGAAACGGGTATGGAAGCGCTTACAAAAATTCGTTATAAAGACAAAGGTTCTATTAGTCATTTATTGCCTACCGATCATCCTAATACCGTTGAAGTTAAATTTTATGACAATGTAAAGAGCATTGCACCCGGACAAAGTGCTGTTTTTTATGAAGGGAATGATGTGATTGGTGGAGGAATTATTCAATACGGAAGCTTAGCAACAGTGTAATATATGAAACGTGATACACCTGTAGAAATTGGACTGATTGTTTTGGTAATAGCCGCCTTATTGGGTTCGCTTTTCTTTGAATGGAACTCAAAAGAGTTGTTGCTATCTAAAGCTTGTATGTATTTTTTCTCTGGCATTTATATGGGTTTGAAAACAAAACGTCTCTACATTGCTTTTGCAAATCCTAATCAAAAAAGATGGATTCTTATTGGCATTATGCTCATGCTCTCCGCTGGACTACTCACTATTTTTTTCGAGCAAGGCAGCCTTAACTTTCTTTGGCTAATTGGTATTTTACTGGTGACCTTTACTTGGAGAAAGATTGATCGCACAGATGTTTGAATGCGCATGGAACAACCCCTAACCCTTTAAAGTCAACTTGGCTTTGTATATTTACCCACAACCACATGATTGAATTCATTATTATTTTAGGACTGATTATTCTCAACGGCCTTTTTTCTATGGCCGAAATTGCATTGCTATCGGCTAAAAAGACAAAGCTTGAAATTCAAGCATCTAAAGGCGATTCAGATGCAAAAAAAGCGCTCAACTTAGCGCTCAATCCAGATCAATTTCTATCAACTGTACAAATTGGAATTACTTTAATTGGCATTTTAACAGGGGTATTTTCTGGTGCAAAAATTAAAGGCTCTATTGAAGAATGGCTGGGCACAATTAGCTGGATCCAAGGTTTTGCAGGTCCAACAGCTACTACTATTGTTGTAGTTATCATTACCTACTTATCGCTTGTTTTGGGTGAATTGTTGCCTAAAAGAATTGGGTTGAGCAATGCCGAAAATATTGCGAAAAGGGTTGCTGGACCAATGAAATGGATTTCTAGAATCACCTACCCTTTTGTAATACTACTTAGTATTTCAACCGGATTTTTATCGAGGCTGTTACGCATTCAACCTGCAGACAACCAGGTAACGGAAGAAGAAATCAAAGCCATCATTCATGAGGGAACAGAACAAGGAACCATTGAAGAAGCAGAACAAGAAATTATACAACGTGTCTTTCATTTAGGAGATAGAAACATTACTTCATTAATGACACACAGAAGTGAAATTGTTTGGATGCACCACGATATTACGGTGGGCGAAATGAAGCAGGAAATGGAAGAACCTTATCATTCGTTTTACCCCATTTGCGATGGAAAAATTGATGATATCAAAGGCATTGTAGCTGTTAAAGATATTTTACTTGAACCCAATGAAAAGCCTATTATTGAATTGCTTCGCCCTGCAGTGTATGTTCCAGAAAACAATACGGCTTATCAGGTTTTAGAAAAATTCAAAAGCAGTAAAATTCATCATTGCTTCATTGTAGATGAATACGGAAGTATTGAAGGGTTGATTACTTTAAACGATATCCTCGAAGCAATAGTGGGCGATATTCCGCAACCCGATGAAGTTGATCATGAAATCATCAAAAGAGCCGATGGCAGTTTTTTGATTGATGCACAAATACCTTTCTACGACTTTTTAAGTCACTTTGAAAAGACCGATTTACTAGAAGAAGGCGAACAAGAGTTTGATACGCTTGCTGGCTTCATCTTAGAACACCTTCAAAAGATTCCTAGCACAGGAGATCATTTTCAATGGGAAGGCGTTCAATTTGAAATTGTGGATATGGATAACCAGCGTATCGATAAAATTTTGGTTACAGTACCGAGCAATTGGGAAGAATCTGTTTAAGGAAATTCAAAGCTTGCCTTGGTTTTTGGATACTCGAGTCGATAGCTTTTATCGCCTTTTGCAGTAATGACCCTAAATATATTTATTTGTCGTGTTTCAAAATCGTAGAGCAAATTACAATTCACCTCAATCTTGCCAATATTGCCTTTATGCGGAACTTCTAAGTATGTCCAAATACTTTCCTTCTGCTGCTCATGTCCCACATATGCAAACACCACGGGCTTTCCATCTACCACCACTTGAATTTTTTGTTGAATGTACTTTTCAAGGATTTCTCCATTCAAGTCTTGGTCGCCGTTGAGGATATCAATTTTCTTTCCACTGAATTGTTTTAAGGTAGTTTCTAAATCATCACTAAATATGCGCACACTCATTTCTATGGTGCCCTCTTTTGTATTTTGCTGAATTTCCACCATCGACACATAGAAAGGGTGAATGACTGCCCAACAAGCTGCCCACAACCATTGATATAAGCTAATAACCATTTAACAAGAAAATTTTATGGTCCCAAATGTCCTCTTTTAATTTGAATTTCGCGCTATGAGTACATTTTCAGTTTATTTCGGTCTAGGAAGAGACCATATTGCCGACATCAACGGAATTGATCATATTCTGTTTATTGTGGCCCTCTGTGTTCGTTATCAGCTCAGCGATTGGAAAAAGCTGCTGATACTTATTACAGCTTTTACCATTGGACATAGCATTACACTGGCGCTTAGTGTGTTTAACTTTGTGTCTATTAGCACCGAGTGGATTGAATTTTTGATTCCAGTTACCATTATCCTGACTGCCTTCAGCAACTTTTTCGTGAAAAAATTTCAATTCAGGGAAAAGTTCCCACTGATCTATTATTTGGCGCTGTTTTTTGGCCTAATACACGGATTGGGCTTCAGCAACTACCTAAAAAGCCTATTGGGACAATCCAACAACATTGTAACAGAATTGCTTGCATTCAATCTTGGACTTGAAATTGGTCAATTATTGATTGTTGCTTGCCTTTTATTAACTACTTTTATTGCCACCCAATTGTTTTCACTCAACAGAAGAGAAGTCATGCTTTTCTTGAGTGGAGCCGCCATGGGACTGGCACTACAAATGTGTATTGAACGTATACCTTTTTAAACCAAATCTAGTATGAGGAAGATTCTCTTCTTAACTGTGTGCTTCTTTGGCCTATTTGGCGCAAACGCACAAAACATCCAAAACAACCCCGGCTCGAACCACGGCAACAAATTCGAGCAATTGGGAACCATTCTACCAACGCCCAATGAATACAGAACGGCGAGTGGTGCACCTGGACCAAAGTACTGGCAGCAAAGAGCGGATTACAACATTAAGTGTGAACTTGATGAGAAAAACCTCCGCTTGAAGGGTTCTGAAACTGTGACTTATTTCAACAACTCGCCCGATGTACTAACCTACCTATGGTTACAACTCGACGAGAATGAGCACAGCAGCGTTAACAATGCCAACTACCAAAACTCATCTACCCTTGGTCGCCAGTTGAGTACATCTCAAGTAGATGCTATTTTGAACAAAGACAAGGACAATGGATTTGGTCATAATATCACAAAACTTACCGATGCTTTAGGCAAACCATTGAAGTACACCATCAACAAAACCATGATGCGCATTGACTTGCCTACACCATTGAAGCCTGGACAAAAATTTGTCTTCAACTTAGATTGGTATTACAATATTCCAGATAGAATGGCGCAAGGCGGAAGAGGTGGTTATGAATTTTTCCCTGAAGATGGCAATCACCTGTTCACTATTGCGCAGTGGTTCCCAAGATTATGCGTTTACAGCGATTTCCAAGGATGGCAGAACCACCAGTTTACTGGAAGAGGTGAATTTGCATTGGTGTTTGGTAACTATAACGTGCAAATGACTGTACCAGCAGACCACGTAGTTATGAGTACTGGAGAGTGCGTAAACTATCCAGCAGTGTTGAATGCAAAACAATTAGCACGTTGGACACAAGCACAAACTGCGAAAGATGTGGTTGAAATTGTAACCCTTGAAGAAGCAAAAGCTGCTGAAAAGCAAAAAAGTGCTCAGAAGAAAACATGGATATTCAAAGCCGACAATGTGCGTGATTTTGCGTGGACTTCTTCTAGAAAATATGTTTGGGATGCTATGCCTACAGTGGTTGAAGGAAAGAAGATTATGTGTATGAGTGGCTATCCTAAAGAAGCTTATGGTTTGTACCGTAAGTTTTCTACAAAAGCAGTTGCACATACAGTTCAAGTATATTCTAAATTCTCTATCCCCTATCCTTATCCAGTAGCGCAAAGTATTGAAGCAAGCAATGGTATGGAATACCCTATGATTTGCTTTAACTACGGTCGTACTGAAAAAGATGGTACCTATAGTGAAAGTGTGAAGTATGGTATGTTGGGTGTAATCATCCACGAAGTAGGTCACAACTTCTTCCCAATGATTGTCAACAGCGATGAGCGTCAGTGGAGTTGGATGGATGAAGGGTTGAATACCTTTGTACAATATTTAGCGGAAGAATTGTGGGACAATAAATATCCTTCAAGAAGAGGACCCGCTTTTGGTATTGTAGATTACATGCGCCTACCAAAAGATCAGTTAGAGCCTATCATGACCAACAGCGAAAACATTGTAAACTTTGGGCCGAACGCATATTCTAAGCCTGCTACAGGATTAAATATTTTGAGAGAAACCATTATGGGAAGAGAACTATTTGATTTCGCTTTCCGTGAATATGCACGCAGATGGGCGTTCAAACATCCAACACCGGCTGATTTATTCCGCACTATGGAAGATGCTTCTGCAGAAGACCTTGATTGGTTCTGGAGAGGATGGTTCTACAGCATAGACGCTTGCGATATCAGCATTGATACAGTGCGTTATGCAGTGCCTGATTTCAGCATTGCACCTCCTGCTGGCGGCGGTGGTGGCACTGTTATGAGAAATGTTGACAAGCCACTTCTACTTCCTTTTGAAGATATTTCTAAGATCAGAAACAGAAACGATAAGCGCATTGTATTCCAAGTAGATGTAGACACCAGCTTACGCGATTTTTATTGGAGATATGCAAGAGGTTTAGAGCCGTATGATACCACTCGTTATCCAGCGCAACAACCAAGCTTTGGTGGTGCTGTTGAAGCATTAGATGAAGCAGGTAAGAAGCAATACGAAAACCTTCATTTATATGAAGTAAGTTTCAAAAACATTGGTGGACTAGTAATGCCGTTGATTGTTGAATTTACTTTTGAAGATGGCACAACGCAAACAGAAAGAATCCCTGCACAAATTTGGAGATTAAACGAGCAGAAAGTGACTAAGGTATTCGCTACTACCAAGAAAGCAGTTAAGATTACATTAG
>CAZTTO010000011.1:0-124207 GCA_964616465.1 uncultured Hydrotalea sp.
AAGTCTTTGGTCTTTGGTAAAACCGGTCTTTGGTCCTTAGTCTTTGGTCTTTGGCGTTTTTGGAGTTCTAAAATTTGGCTCTGCTAAAGACTAAAGACCAACAGCTAAAGACTGACGTATTGAAGTCTTTGGTCTTTGGTAAAACCGGTCTTTAGTCCTTGGTCTTTGGTCTTTAGTAATTTCTGATTCCTTAAAACACGAACTTAGCATAATCATTTGCACTAACTTATCTGAACAGACGATATAAAATTGACCATTTAAAAATACGAGATCATAAGTTGCTTCAATCCTCTGATCCCGAAGGGATCAAACATTCATAGCAGGTTTAGGTTCAAAAGAAATCGATCCCGAAGGGATCGCACATAAATTACTCAATGATTATTTGGAAAATCAATACGGAAATAGATAGCATCCAACAATCATGTTTCGGCATTATAGAATGTTCGACCCCTTCAGGGTCGGAGGGTATGTGTGGTCTGTTTTCTATACATGTGTGACCCCGTCGGGGTCTTTTCCGTTGAAAAAGAAGTGCGGCTTTGATTACCGACATTTATAGTCGGTGATCCTAAGTCGTGGGAACGTAATTTCACGAATCGCTTTTCATTAAAATAAAAGCGTTGAAGGCATTTCGGTTATCTCGTTCATTTACAGCAGATACCGCATCGGGGTGCGGTATGACGGTTTTGGAGGGGTGCGGGACGTTTTGGGGAGGGGTGCGGGATGATGCTTTTGGGGAGGGGTGCGGGATGATGACGGTGGAAAAAAAGGGCGGTCCCTGAGGCTCCCGAAGGGCCGTTTTTGTAAGACCACACATAACAACTAAAATCCAAAGACCAGAAAAAAGCCTACGCCAGTTTGTTCGTGAAGACACGAACGAAGGCATGGGGTCCAAAGGCCAAGGACTAAAGACCAAAGACTAAAGGCTAAAGGCTAAAGACAAAAACCAACCCATTTCCCCCTACTTTTGACAAAACCTAACTCCCTTGTTGGTATCTATTATTATTGTACACTATAACTGCTTACCTGATTTGGAAAGGTGTTTGAGCTCCATTCAAACACATGTTCCAATGCACAATAAGGAGGTAATGGTGGTGGATAATAACAGTGTATCAAAGGAAGCCTGGCAGCATTTTGGTCGGCGCTTCTCTTTTGTTGAATTTATCCAATTAGAAGAAAACATTGGCTTTGGAAGGGCTAACCAATTTGCCATCAACCGCGCTAAAGGCAAGTATGTCTTCTTGCTAAATCCCGATACAGTGCTGGAATCGGATGTTTGTGCTGACTTTCTTGATTTCATGGAGCAGCCTGCTAACCAAATGGTAGGCTGTTGCGGTGGGGAGCTGTACAGTGCTTCTGGCAAACCAGTAACCTCGTATGGCAATTTCCCAACCCTGTTTTCGAGCTTTGCTTCTCTAGGATTTTACCTGCTCTTTAAATCGTATTACTACCAAAAACTCTCACTCGGCTCAGCAAACAGATACACTCAACCAACGCAGGTGGACTATCTATCGGGTGCAGGCTGGTTTGCAAGGAAAGATGCGTTGGATAAGGTGGGCGGATTTGACCCGGCATTTTTCTTGTACTTTGAAGAAACAGAACTCGCATGGCGACTTCAACAAGCAGGGTATCAAAGTTGGATCCTTCCGCATATTCGCTTCCGCCACGAAGAAGGTGGTGCTAGTGGCTTTAATGAAGAAAGTTTTAACAAAATAGGCTATCAACACTATATCCATAGCCAACGCTTGTTTTACATAAAAACAAAGGGATTGTTGTTTGCAGGTATTGCCATCCCATTAAATTTTTTGTCGATGGTGTTGGCTATGGTATTAAAAGGAAAATGGCGAGAACTCTATTACCGTATGAAAGTTTGGTTCTCATAATCGGTTGGAAGGCTGTATTTTGGCAGCATGATTGAACAGATGCGCATTTTGTTGATTCACCAACCCTATCGAATTTATGGAGGGGAAGATCGGGTTTTTGAACAGGAGCGCGATGCCTTCATAAGGGTCTTGGGAAAGGATCAGGTATGGACCTACGGTGCTGATGCAGCAAATACAACAACCTGGCAACTCCCCTTCCACTTATTCAACTCACAGTTACATTATAAAAAAGTATTCGATTTGGTAAAGGAACATCGAATTCAAATTGTACATGTTCACAATTTTTTTCCATGGCTCTCAACCTCCATTTTTCGCGCTGCTAAAGATGCAGGTGCTGCTGTTGTACACACGCTGCACAATTACAGAAGATGGTGCATAAAAGGGGAATTGTTTAGGACTGATACTGGTATCTGTGAAGCTTGTATTGAACAAAGGAACCGCAGACCTGCTATTCGGCATAGGTGCTATAGAAATTCAACCTTGCAATCAATAGCTGCTGCTTCTGCTTTTTACAAGTTTGAAGAGAGTGGCGATTGGGATGCTGTAGACAAGTTCATTGTATTAACCCGATTTCAAGAGGAATGGGTGCTGCAAAGAGGGATTCCGAAAGCGAAACTGGTTTTTAAGCCTAACTGGATTGAACCCTTTCCGGCTCAACCCATTGAAGCAAGAGATGGATGGATTTGGGTAGGACGATTAGAACCTTCTAAAGGAATTGATCTGGCTTTGGATGCATTTCAACAAGTGCAAACAGCAACTACGCTTACCATAGTGGGCACTGGATCTTTAGAAGAGTCGCTTCGAAAGAAGTATTCCCATGACGCTAGAATTCATTGGATGGGTGCAGTTTCTGCGCAAGAAGCTAGAAAGTTGATTGGTCAAGCTCGCTATTTATTGCAAACCTCTTTGTGGTATGAAACCTTTGGACTCACCATATTGGAAGCCATGCAAATGGGCATTCCTGTGGTTGGGTTTTCTATTGGAACAAGAAAGGAATTGATTGAACATGGTAAAAATGGCTTTTTGTGCGCGCCCCATGAACTGGCAACAACTATTGAAATGGCAAGTGCTTATCCCCTTTACCATGAGCTTTCCCAAAATGCTGTTACTTTTGCAAGTACCTATGAAACTGAACAGGTATTGGCCGATCAATTGATGCTTTATAGGTCTTTGATGAAAACATATGCTTAAATCTCCGTTTCGTTATACATTCATTATCAGCTCTCCGCATGAACCTGAGGATCGTCTAAGTAATGTAGAGTTACTCCAACAACAAATTCCAAGAACCATTCTTCAGCCAGCTATTTTCCCGAACCAACAGAAAGTTCCTTTTCTAGAAAAACTGAGAAAGAAAAGTGGTGAGCGAACTGGGGTTACATTGAATGCCGGGGAAATTGGAGTGCTTTTGGCAAACAGGTGCATATGGCGACAAATTGTACACTTGAAACCAAATGAGGAAGATATTTTTCTAATTCTTGAATCTGATAGCAAAATCAATAATTATCACGTATTTAGAGAAAAGGCAGGGCTTATGATGAAGGGCTATGACTTATTTTTTTTTGGAGGCTGGACTGGTAGAATGATGCTAAAGAGAAGTACCATTCAAGTATTTGACCCTCCTTTTAAAGTGGGCGACCCATATATCAAAACGGTCTGTAGTGGATATGGATATGCAATTAATTTACGAGCTGCTAAAACCTTGCTGCAATACACCAAGAAGATTGCTTATCCAGTAGATGAATTTAAAAAATACCTACCTGCAAATCGACTGAAAATTGGAGGAGTTGTTCCTGAGTTGGTATCAGAACAACCGGGCACAACTACTATTGGCCACCCAAACTACAAAGGCTTCCTGTTTCAATCTAAAATGTTTTTAGTGCACCTTCGTAATTCAATTGTATCTTATTTTTCATGAGTGTATTGTTGCAACTATATGTTAGGCTGTTTATAGTGGTGTACGGATTGTATACATTTTTCAATCGTGGTGTAGCCTATACTTATCTTGCAGAGATTACCTGGCTATTAGGTATTGTATTAGTAGTTAGATATAGAAAACAACTCTATTTAGCACGCGATAAAAGCATGCTAATTTTACTAGTACTACTAGGTTTGAATTTGGTGTATATGGCACGGGGATTTTTGGAATATCCAGTTATGGAAGTCGTGCGTGATAGTTTCATGTTGAATTATGCTGGCTTTGTTGTGATAATAGCCCTGCTTAAACCTTTTCATAAACAAATATTATCGGGATTTGCTGTTGTTTATACTTGGTTTCCTTGGGTTGTAGGAGCTATTTTTTTGCTACGTGCTTGGAATCCTTATTGGAATGAAGTTGCCCTATTTGGAGGCATTCCATTATTCGTTTATAAAAATGGAGATCTAGCCGTGCATTTGCTTATTAGTACTATTTTATTGTTGACAGGAAAACTACAGTTGAAGCCTCGCATGTATGTGCTCCAACTAATTATAACTGCTTATCTTTTCTTATTAACTGCAACTTTTAATAGAGGTGGAATGCTTTCTTTTCTGGTAGGTATTTCTGTTTACTTTTATTATATCAGAAAAACAGATTTTGCCAAAAGCATCTTTCGCTATTTGCGATTAGCGCCTATTTTATTGTTAATTGCTGTTCCGTTGTATACTGCTACTAAAATTGAAGATAAAACACAAGGCAGAAATACAGGCTTGAAACAGTTGGAACAGAACTTTACCAGTATAGTAAACAGAAATATCGAGGGTGGACTCAACGACAATGTGCTATGGCGCTTGGCTTGGTGGGGAAAGATTATTGATTACACCATATTGGGACCGTATATTTTACATGGAAAGGGTTTGGGAGTGAATCTTTCTGTAGATGATGATATTCCTATGGAAGACGATTCACTTCGTTCGCCACATAATTTCCATATGAACATATTAGCAAGATTTGGTTTGCCTATTGCTTTACTTTGGCTACTTTGGATCTACCTCATTTTTAAGCCGTTATTCAAAGAAGGCTTAACAACACAAAGACTTTTTTATGCGTCAGCGATACTTGCTTTTTTGGTGAATGCAACTTTTGATGTGGCTTTAGAAGGGCCAATGGCTGCTATGCCATTTTGGATTTTCGTAGGCCTTTATTTAGATGAAGGCGCTCATGAAAAATTACAAACAACTCTTTCATAAGTACGTTTTTTGAAATCGATATTCAACCATATCATTCAGCAAATACAACCTCATGTTAGGTATATCTCTAACTTGGGATTTACGTTTGCATCGCAGGCTGTGAGTGCTTTATCCATCATCATTATAACGCCTGTTCTTTTACAATCGCTGGGCAAAGAGGACTTTGGGTGGTATGGGAGTTTATTGAATTTAATTACCATTTCAGCTGCAGTTGATTTGGGGATGAATGTTGGTTTACTTAGAAGAATTATTCATGAACCCAATCGTTCTAAAACACTTATTAATACGCTGTTTTTCTTTTTTTTAGGTATGATAGTGGTTGCCATTCCTTTATTTGGATGGCTGTTTGAATGGGGTGTCTTTAAAACAAAATCATCACCTTGGCTTTCTTCTGTTTGTGTGAGCTTGCTCACTGGACAATTTATCCTTGCTTACTTATTCGATACGGTTATACAATCGGTGAATAAAATTTATTTGGGTAAGCTAATTCGCATGATGAAACTAGTCATTGAAGTATTCGTTTGGATATGGCTAGCGTCTTATAAAAATGTGTTTTTATTATTGATGGGTAGCGCAGTGGTGAATACATTTTACATTGTGGGTTTGTACCTTGTTTCTATGAAACAAGTAAGCTTCAACATCTCAACTAAACTATTTTCTTGGTCAACATTAAAAGATCATTTTTTTTATAGTCAATGGTATTTCTGGGGATTTGTTGCTACTATGTTGAATTTTAATGGTCAGATATTTTTGTTATCTCAGGTTGCAGGAAATTCAGCTGTTTCGAATTACTTATTAGTCTTCCGATTTTTTGAGGTTATACGTATTGGTATGACCAACTTTACTACGGTTTTATTTCCCCGTTTGGCTAGTATTCAGTACGAAGGGAATTGGAAACAGTTGAAACATATTTTCATTGCTACATGGCTAAGGGTTGCTGGCATTAGTCTGGTATTTTTTGGACTCTTAGCATGGAAAGGACCTTGGTTATTTCAGTTATGGTCGAAAGTAAATGATCCAGAAGTGATGGAACTGTTTTTCTATTTTGGATTATTCATTTGGCTAATTGTTTTAGATAGTGTTGCAGCCATTTTTCTATCTGCATTAGGGATTCATAAAATTCAAACAATCATTGCAATTGGACAAGGAGCCATATCGCTCACCCTTGCATACTTGCTCTTACCCAGCATGGGGTTAAAAGGGGTTGCTATAGCATCTTGCATTGCATTGGTTTCAACTAATTTCTTTTTTAATCCATGGTTTTTATGGAGAGAGATTAAGAGGAATGGAGGGAGGTGAGGGAAGGTCTTTGTTAGAACCGGTCTTTGGTCTTTGGGTGTTGGTCTTTAGCAAATCCGCTGATATAGATTGACACAAAACTTTCCTTTAATGCACCCCTTGAGAGCCTCTGGGTAAACCTTCGAGAGCCTCAGGGACCGCTTTTCGAGAGCCTCAGGGACCGCCTTTTTTTGTTCGTCATCCCGCACGTTCCCTGAGGCTCCCGAAGGGCGATGCGGGCTTTATTATTCGTCATCCCGCACCCCGATGCGGGATCTCTTGTCGTGGGAACGTAATCACACGAGCGCTTTTCACTAAAACTAAGCATTATAGGCTTTTCGTTTACCGCGTTCCTCAACAACGGATCCCGCATTAAATGCGGGATGACGTTTTTGGGAGGGTTGCGTTCTTTTTCAACCGTCATCCCGCACCCCGATGCGGGCTTTAAGTACCGACATTTATCGTCGGTGATCTCTTGTCGTGGGAACGTTCTTTTTTATTCGTCATCCCGCACCCCGATGCGGGATCTCCTGTCGTGGGAACGTAATCACACGAGCGCTTTTCACTAAAACTAAGCATTGTAGCCTTTTCGTTTACCGCGTTCATCAACAACGGATCCCGCATTGTCCTTCGACAAGCTCAGGAATCATGCGGGATGACGGTTTTGGAAGGATTGCGGGATGATGACTTTGTAAACGGTGCAGGATTATGAAATTACCAAAGACTTTAAAAACCAACCAAAGACCAAAGACTATTTCTTCCAAAGTCGAACATCCCCCTCCTTTCTCTATATTCGTTTTACAATTAAAATGTATACGGCTAACTGCCAACAACAAACATGAAAAAAACAAACGGCCTGTTTAAAAGAATTCTCCGCATATTTTATTGGATGCTGATAAGTTCAAGTATTTATCTAATTATCTGTACCTGGATCATGCCGCCTATAACCATCACCCAGATCGTGCAGGGGGTACAATACGGATTGAAGCGCGATTATATTTCATATGATGAAATGAGTAAGCACGTGAAGTTAGCTGCTATTGCAAGTGAAGACCAAGCTTTTACAGATCATCATGGATTTGATTGGGAGGCTTTGAGAAAAAGCTTAGACCCTCAAAAACCTAGTAAGAAGAAAAAGAAATTACCACGAGGAGCAGGTGCTAGCACCATTTCGCAACAGGTGGCAAAAAATGTGTTCTTATGGCAGGGATCTGGATTTACAAAATACCTGCGCAAGATTCCAGAGTTTTGGTTCACTGCGTGGATTGAGTTGGTTTGGGGAAAGGAGAGGATTCTAGAAGTGTATTTGAATTGTATTGAAATGGGTCCGGGTATATTTGGTATTGAAGCAGCAGCACAACATTATTTCAATAAGTCTGCTGCAAAACTTACGAAACAAGAAGCTGCGCAAATCATAGCCTGTTTACCCAATCCCAAAAAATATACGGTTGTTCCAATGAGCCGATTTGTAGGCTGGAAGAAAAATTGGATACTTCGACAAATGAATAATTTGGAAGATGATCCCGATATTCAAGAGCTCATTAAATGATGTTCAACTGCATGAATAGCCATTTTTGTTCGCTCTTCTTGTATTCCACGAATCACTACCCAAGGGGTTGATTGCATTGCTAAATGTGATGAGTAAATAGCAAATAGTTCCTTACGTGGACCTTCATCGGGGTATTCACGTAATTCATCTGCTATCCAAGGCAAATCGGGAGCACATAATAGGTATAAATCGTAACTGCGCTCTGCATGCGCTTCTAAAATAAACGGATCGCAGGTGCCAAATACATATTCGCTCCATACTTTCATCACCTGCATATCGGTATCGATGAACAATAATGACTTTTCTTCATCTATTGCTTTTTGTGTGTATGCATCTTCTAGTGCTAATTGTCCTTTTGCAATTTCAGTAAGTTGTTCTAAACTGTATTTGTTACCCTTCTTTAAAAGATACTCTCGCGCATACTCTTGGCACCAATAAGTCTGAAAGTGTTCGGCCAATGCAGCCGACAAAGTACTTTTTCCAGTACTCTCAGGTCCTAATATCACTACTTTTTTCAAACTCATTCTTGTTGACTTTCCTATTGAATCAATGCTTTTTCTCGCCATGCTTTCCACCCGTAAATTGCCATCACCAGTAAAACCATGAATTGTACACTGGTGAATACATAGCCTTTTACGTAGAACAAAGGAATGGAGGTAATGTTTGTTAGTATCCACCAATACCAGCTTTCTACTTTTTTTCTTGCCATGAGCCACATACCTGTATATGCGCTTGCACTGGCAAAAGCATCCGCCCAAGGAATGGCATCTGGAGCGAATGAACTTTGTAACCAACTGATTGCTGAAAAGAGTAATCCATAAGTTACGCCAAAAAACAAGAGTTGTAAACCCCATTCTTTCTGTGTAGAAAATTGAATCTTCCACACATTTTCAGCTTGCTCATTTTTTCTAGTCCAAAGCCACCATCCATACAAGCTCATGATGGTGTAATATAAGTTCACACTAGCTTCACCAAATAATTGTCCTTCCCAACAGATATAAATGA
This sequence comes from uncultured Hydrotalea sp., assembly GCA_964616465.1. Lineage (GTDB taxonomy): Bacteria > Bacteroidota > Bacteroidia > Chitinophagales > Chitinophagaceae > JAFLBI01. Next base: position 8,878 of record CAZTTO010000011.1, read on the forward strand.
ATAAAGAAGTGTTGATGAGTCCAGTTGGATAGACCCAAACTTGTTCACGTTGACTGAACCATACACTCACAATACCAGCTATGACAGCTATGTATTCTAGCCAGCCAGTTTGTGTGAGACCTTCCCAAAATGAGTTAATGAACTGGTTCAACGTCTTTGTTTACGGAGAATAGCAAATACCAGCACGGCAATGAATACAAAAGGCACCCAAGAGCCAATTTGATAACCAATTTTATAGCCAAAAGAAGTTGAATCGGCAGCTACTTGTAAAAGATTCATGTGCTGTTTTGCGGATAAAGATAATACATCTGTTGAACTGCATGTGCTTGAGTAACATTTATCACAGGAAGCAGTGAAGTTCCTTGTTACCTTTGGAACTCAATAAGTAATATAAGATGGGCAAGAAGAGTTCTACATATTTAGGTGCTACACTTCAATGCAAATGTCCTCGTTGTCGTGAGGGTAATTTGTTTGTTCATAAGAATCCATATATACTCAATAAGATAACTACCATGCATGAAACCTGTCCTGTTTGCGGACAACCTACTGAAATTGAGGTTGGGTTTTATTATGGCACGGGTTATGTAAGCTATGCGCTCACGGTAGCATTTTCTGTTGCAACTTTTGTTGCTTGGTGGGTTTTATTGGGCATCTCTATTATGGATAATAGTTTGTTTTATTGGCTTATCACGAATGCTGTTTTATTAATAGTCTTGCAACCAATTTTCATGCGCTTATCAAGAAGTGTTTGGATTAGTTGGTTTGTAAAATACGATCCCAAATGGCGAGAGCATAAGTTGGAGAGTTTTGAGCGGAATGTGGGTTAGGTGGGATTGGGTATTAATTTGGGTCTTTGGTCTTTAGTCTTTGGTCTTTGGCTTTTTGGGGGTAGTAGTTTAAAGAACAACTCTACCCAAGTCTTGGGTTTTATTCTGGACTTTGGTCTTTGGTAATTTCATAATTCTTCATTTCTTACAAGGAGATCATTCTGCATAACTTTTAAAAAACGTCATACCGCATCCCTCCAAACATAACCCCCGCACCCCTCCAAAACCTTCATACCGCACCCCTCACCAAAACGTCCCGCATTTAATTCGGGATCTGTTGTTGATTAACGCGGTAACCGAAAAGCCTATACTGATTTAGTTTTAATGAAATGCGATTCGTGTAATTGCGTTCCCACGACTAAGGGTCACCGACGATAAATGTCGGTACTTAAAGCCCGCATCGCCCTTCGGGAGCCTCAGGGACCGTGCGGGGTGACGAGCAAAAAAGGGCGGTCCCTAAGCATGTCGAAGGGTGGTCCCTGAGGCTCTCGAAGGGTGGTCCCTGAGGCTCTCGAAGGGTGGTCCCTGAGGCTCTCGAAGGGGACCCCATAACAACCAAAGACCAAAGACTAAGGACTAAAGACCAGAAAAAAAGCCTACACCAGATGGTTCGTGGAGACACGAACAAGAGCATGGGTGGTAACAAAGACTAAAGACCAAAAACTAATACTTCGCCGCACTCTTTCCTGGAAGGGTCTGCAAAATGAAATTGCGTAAATCTTCATTCGATTTTTTGAGGTCTTCTGCACGTAAATACATCATATGTCCACTTGGGTATCCTTTGAAATGAAAACGGTCTTTGAATCTTCCGCCCGGATCTGCCTGCCATGCTGTGAACTTACCCGAAAAATAGGTGGTGCCACCATCATAATAACCCGATTGTACCAAAACCTGTAAATATGGATTTTGCGCCATTGCAAGTCGTAATTGATCGCGCGTATTGTCGTTTTCAAAATCCCAAGGTTGCACTGGACCAAATACATTGTACTTCAAATCTGTTTTGAATTGTAATTGATCGCGGAGAAACACTTGCAAGGCTGGTGTAAAAGAATGTAACCAAGAACTCAACTCAGCATTGTAATCGGGTTGGATACCTGCATCATATTTATCAATTCCTTTATAACGAGAATCTAATCGACCTACAGTATAACCTTCTGATCGTAACAATTCTTTCCAGAAAAAACGATCGGGCACATCTAAATGATGTTGCAAAATAACTTCCTTGCTCAACCCAGTATACTTTGACATTTGAGCAGCAATTTGATCTTTTTCTTTTTCAGGCAGACTGCTTCCCTTTGCAAGAGCAGGTAACAAAGTATTAATTGCAAATTGCTCAGCTTCCGGCAATAACTGCTCCAAGGTCTTCGCTTGCATATCGGCAGATAATTTTTTGTGGTGCCAAGCAGTTGCATGGTAATAAGGCAGGTACAATGCAGACGACACGGGTCCACCTTGGCGTAAAACTTTATAATCTGCAGGCGATACCATAATCACTCCATTCAAATACATCCACTGTTGATTCTGCAACTCATGCGCTAAGCCCATCACCCTAGTTCCGCCATAACTTTCACCAATAATATATTTTGGTGAAGCCCAGCGCTGTGTTCTTCCAACAAATGTGTTCATCCATCCAGCTAAATATTTCACATCTGCATTAATACCAAAGAAGGTTTTGCTATCAGGCATTTTTCCATCTTTGTCAGGAACCATTCTGCTGTAACCCGTATTCACCGGATCCACGTATACAATATCAGCCACATCTAAAATTGAGTGTGGATTATCCTTGACACCGTAAGGTTGCAGTGGATATCCTTCAGCATCTACTTGCAATACTTTTGGTCCAGTGTAAGCAATATGCATCCAAATAGAAGCAGAGCCTGGTCCACCGTTGAACGAAAACACCAATGGTCGCGCTGCACGATCCTTCACCTGTGTTCTTTCATAATAGGTATAAAACAAATAGGCAATCATTTCGCCCTGTTCGTTCCATACTGGCTGTGTTCCAGTTTTTACAGAATAAGTAACAGGCTGACCTTGTATAGTGACTTGTCCGCTTGTCACCACCGCAGTATCAGGATGTAAGCGCAGTGATTGCGCATAGGTTGAAAAGCAAGAAGAGATTGCAAGAATTACTACAAGTATCAATCGCATAAAAAATTATTTAGAAGAACAGCAAGATAAGGAAGAAATAGTAGCCTTCAAGGGAGTTTGCATAACCTTATGGAGCACTCGCCCTACCAATTCCGCTAAATGAACTATTTTGCAGACCTCAAAACAATTGCATGGCCCAAATTCGACCTTTTGCCGCTCTTCGTCCGCAACCTGCCCAAGCAGCAGCTGTTGCCAGTAGACCATATGATGTTTTAAATAGCAATGAAGCAAGAGAAGTAGTTGCGAACAATCCACTTTCATTTTTGCAAGTAACTAAAAGTGAAGTGAGTTTATCGCCAGATATTGATATTCATAGCGATCTTGTTTATGAGCAAGCCAAGAAAAATTTAAATGCCATGATCGAACAAGGAATTTTGATTCGTGAATCAAAACCTTGTTATTATATCTATGCACTTACCATGGATGGCCGTACACAAACAGGATTGGTTGCAGGAAGTAGTGTGGACGATTATAACAATGATGTGATTAAAAAACATGAATTTACTCGTCCACAAAAAGAGCAGGACCGCATTAATCATATTGCCACTACCAAAGCACAAACAGGTAATGTTTTTTTAGCCTACAGAGCGGTGACTGAATTAGATGAACTAATTGAAGGCTGGAAAAATAAATATGCGGCTCTATACGACTTTACCGCCGAAGATGGCATTCGACATGCTATTTGGTGTGTGGATGATGATGCAGTACAAACCCAAATCACTCAAATTTTTGAAGAAAAAATTCCATGTACTTACATCGCTGATGGTCACCACCGTGCTGCATCGGCTGCCAAAGTGAGAGCTGCCTTAGGAAATGAAGCGGGTGCTAGTGCAGATATTTTCTTAACAACTTTATTCCCTTCAAATCAGCTCAGCATTATTGATTACAATAGGGTTGCTGTAGATTTAAATGGCTTATCTAATGAAGCTTTCTTGGAGAGAATTTCAAAAAATTTTGATTGCACATTAGTAGGTAAATCGCAAGTAAAACCTTCTCAACCGCATGAGTTTGGTATGTATTTAGATGGCAACTGGTATCGTTTGCATGCGAAAGATGGCTCTTATACAAATGATCCTATTGGTGTATTAGATGTAACCATACTGCAAAATTTAGTACTGGATCAAATTTTAGGCATTCAAGATCCAAGAACAGATCAGCGAGTTGATTTTGTAGGAGGTATACGAGGATTGGGCGAGTTGGAACAGCGTGTAGATAGTGGCGATGTAAAAATTGCATTCAGCCTCTACCCTGTAACAATGGATCAATTATTTGATATTGCTGATAGCGGTCAAGTGATGCCTCCAAAAAGTACTTGGTTTGAACCAAAATTAAGAGATGGTGTTTTAACGCACTTGATAGATTAAGTATGAAGCATTGGATCATAATACTTTTAGCGATGTTGGGAACAGAATCTTTGTTGGCCCAAACAGAGGCTGCCAAAGAGTTTTTTCAAACAGCCAAAACCCTTATGCGCGAAGGCGATTATGACAATGCAGCGGCCGCTTTGGAGCGTGCACTTCGACTAGCACCTGATAATATTGAAATGCAACAAGAATATGTTTGGGTGCATTATTTACGTCGCGATTATGCTCGAAGTCTTAGCAGAGGAATTGCTTTAACTGATAGACCTGATGCTGATATAAGAAGTTTTCAACTATTGGGCCTCACCTATCGTGCTCTAGAACAATGGGAAGCCGGAAAAGCATTGTATAGAAGAGCATTGGCAAAGTTTCCTCAAAGCGGTTTATTACACTACGATATGGGTGAACTGCTCTTAGCAGAAAAAAAATTACAGGAAGCAATTGTATATTGGGAGCAAGGCATTGAAAAAGACCCTAATTATCCGGGTAATTATTATCAAGCTATTCGTTTTTATACAAGAGAAAACAATGTGTTTTGGGTGTTGATGTACAGCGAAATTTTTCTTTCGTTAGAAAGTTTTACATCGCGCTCTGCTGAAGTCAAATCGGTTTTATTAGAAGCGTATAAAAGAATGTTTTTAAGAGGTTCTGTACCCGCAGCAGCAGGTATTAAAAAGCCAAATGGATTTACAGAAGCAACCCTTCAACTATTTTCACAATTTAGCGGTTATGTAACTTCTCCTCTTGGACTAACCCCAGAAACTTTAATGGCTTTAAGAACGCGATTTGTTTTAGAGTGGTTTCAACAAAACAGCACCCTTTTCCCCTTTTACTTATTTGAATACCAGCGCTATTTAATTAGAGAGGGATTGTTTGAGGCTTATCACCAATGGTTGTTTGGCATGGTTATGAATGCCGGACAATACCAACAATGGACCGCAGCCAATCCAGAAAAAGTAGCAGCTTTCAATGCTTTTCAACAAAGCAGGGTTACTAAATATCCAACAGGTCAGTTTTACAACCCACGCTAATCCGTTTTATTTTCCGTTACTCCCATTTTTAACCATTTTTTGATTTCTATTGCATTTACTTGCGATACAAAATTTGCAACAATGAATAGGAGTAATCATGAAATTGATTATCGCATTTTTGGCGAAGAAATGCAATACGTGGAAATAGAACTCGACCCTCAAGAAACAGCTATGGCTGAACCTGGAGCATTTATGATGATGGACGATGGTATTCAAATGCAAACGGTATTTGGAGATGGAAGTCAACAGCAAGGGGGTTTATTAGGAAAACTTTTCAATGCAGGTAAACGATTGCTGGTTGGTGAAAATTTATTCATGACAGCATTCACCAATACTTATCCGGGTAAACGAAGGGTGAGTTTTGCATCTCCCTATCCAGGTAAAATTATTCCCATCGATTTATTGCACCAAGGCGGAAGAGTTATTTGTCAAAAAGATGCCTTCCTATGTGCAGCAAAAGGTGTAAGTATTGGCATTGAATTTCAACGAAAACTAGGAACTGGCTTATTTGGTGGAGAAGGGTTTATAATGGAAAAGTTAGAAGGCGATGGCATGGCCTTCTTGCATGCGGGCGGACATGTTACAGAGCGTGTTTTACAAGCAGGTGAATTGTTGAAAATAGATACAGGCTGCATTGTTGGTTTTACGGCTGGTGTACAATACGATATACAATTTGTAGGAGGTATTAAAAACACGTTATTTGGAGGAGAAGGTTTGTTTTTTGCTACACTACGAGGACCAGGTACAGTTTGGATACAAACCTTACCAATTAGCCGTTTAGCAGGTAGGATTTTAGCATATGGCACCTACCAGCGTAAGGAAGAAGGCAGTGTTTTGGGTGGTCTGGGTAATATGCTAGACGGTGATGGATGGCGCTAATATTTTTTTTGATTCCAACGAACCAAACGCTCGATGGCTGCATCGAGCGTTTCTATTTTTTTAGCAAAGCATAACCGAATAATTCCGAAGTCATCACCTTTATTGTAAAATGCTGAAACAGGAATAGCAGCTACACCAGCTTCTTTTACTAATTGTTCAGCGAATACTTTGTCAGAAACAGAATTACCAATTGCAAAACATTGAAAGTAGCTGCCATGAGAAGCAATCGGTTTCCACGGTAACAGTTCCAAGCCTTTAGCGAGGTGATCTCTTCTCCTTTGCATGTCTTTACCCAACTCTGTATAAGCCTCGGTATGTAGAATATAGTCAGCTAGGGCCACTTGCTTAGGTGTATCACAGCAAAAAGCGTTGAATTGGTGCACTTTCTTAAATTCCTTCATGAGATGTGTGGGTGCAATACAATATCCCAATTTCCAACCAGTGCAGTGATATGTTTTTCCAAACGAAAAAACTACAAATGCTTTTTTAGCAAGCTCAGGAAATTTGAGCACAGATTGATGTGCATATCCATCAAAAATTAAATGCTCATATACTTCATCACTAATAATGTGTACTTGAGGAAATGGTTCTAAAATTTCTTGAAGTGCAAGCCAATCTGCTTCATGCACAATACTCCCTGTTGGATTATGCGGCGAATTAATAATGATGGCTTTTGTTTTTGAATTTAAAGCCGCTTGAATATCCTGAATAGGAGTTGCATAATTAGGCGGCTCCATTCGAATACAAACAGGAGTTGCTCCATTTATGACAATATTTGGAATATAGCTATCATAAGCTGGCTCCAACACAATTACCTCATCGCCCGGCTGAAGAATGGTTGTCAACGCTGTGTAAATTCCATACGTAGCTCCTGGTGTAATTGTAATATGCTCATCTGGATGCAATTCACAACTATAAAGATTGTGAAGTTTCTCAGCAATATTTTTCCTTAGCAAAGGGTGACCAAACATGTGCGTATATTGGTTCATACCATCACGCATAGCTTTTGAGACACCCTCAACCAAAGCTTCATCCATAGCAAAATCTGGAAATCCCTGACCTAGATTAATGGCACCATACTCATTTGCCAACTGACTCATAGTTGTGAAAATAGTAGTACCTACTCCAGGCAATTTACTCTCTATCATTTTGCTATAATTTTTTCGAATCGAACCAGTTTACCCTCTTTATTAAAACCTTCAGCAATCACTCTAAATCGAGTAGTTACATCGTTGTTATTGAATCTAAACCTATATGCACCTACTTCACCATCCAATTGTACAGATGGATTCCAATAAAGTGTTTTTCGAATATCCCTATTCGGCTTCTTTCTATCGTCAGATGGATTTAAAGTACTTTCCCAACTTGTTGGCTTAGTATAGCCTTCTAGTGTAACCCTTCGCAAATTGCCAAAGTCATACTTCCTAGGCTCATCTCCTCTTCTTGTATATACTGCAATAGCGCCACCCGAGCCCCCTAAGTATGCACCATAAAAAGGCGGTCTAAAAACTTTTACATAAGCTACATCAGCCATTGGAATATTATTTAAGACACTAGCATCTTGTAATTGTACTTCATTTAAGAAGACTGCTGTATTATCACCTCGCCATGTAATAACAGGAGCTCCAAACTCATTTAAACGAATTTGTAAACCAGCAACTCTGCCTTGAAGATATGCAAATACAGAAGGCATCATCATTGCAAAATTATCGCCAGCAATATCAAATTTAATCCCATCAGATGTAAACATACCCGTTGTATATTTTTCATCCATCTCTTCAATCCTTGACTTGACACGAGTTGTCACAACAACATCTTCCAATGTTCTGGTGGCAGCTAAAGAATCTAAAAATCTTTTTTCAGCAGCATACTTTCTTTGTAACTCTAACAAAGAATCGCTAGAAGGATCCAACTGAAGTGTTGGCACACGCATCATTCTATTAGGATTAGCAGCTAGTAAGTTGGTTTGCATAGTAACGGCATTCTTATCAGTAATAACAACCTTATTAGGTTGTAAGTAAACAGTTACGCTATCATAATAAAACAAATCATCTTGTTTAAAACTTCCATCATTCGCCAATTCTAACATCATCATTTGTTTTTCCTCATCACGTGTACTCAAAATGAGGTTCATAGTTTCAGCCTTTTTTGTTCTTCTTTCACCTAGATTGGTAATTTGTCCACTTATACTGATAAATGATTGTTCGCGCTCAGCTTTAATAGGAAGAAGATTACCAGCCAAAGCATCACCCACATTGGGGTACCAGATATCTTGCGCTTGCAACCATTGGTCGATTGCCCGATAGTTTTGTTGATCGGCCCATTTAGCGGCAAGATGACTATAAGAAGGCGTTGACTTAAACACATCTGCTCCCATAAGCTGATAGATAGTATTGTTAGGGTGTGATTCATCAAAATCAGCATCAGTCACCGACACCGATAAACTCGTCAGTAATGTATCTAAAGAAACCAATGTAAACACATTTTCACCTTTCTTATCAACGTTAAGCGTATCAACATCTAGTGTAAGAGTAACGGGCTGTGGTTTATGCAAAAAGAAAACTCTTTGTCCTAACACATTTTTCTCGTCATCGAACCAAATCAACCTATGAAAGCCATTTGGAAAACTATCGGTTCGTATTCTTCCGCGCACCCTCAATCTTTGTTGCAAGGACACAATTGTTTCAACAAACAAATCATCTTTATGCATTAATGCAACAAGAATATTTTGCTCTGCAAGTCTAGCGTCTGCGGTTCTTTGCACAATAAAAGATTGATCAACTGGATCAAATTTCAACGTCACTCCTCTGTCCAATACTTTAGGCAATGCTTGCTGAGCCCATGTTCCATTTGGCAATTCAGCTTGGATATAATAATTATCGGAAGTTTCTGGAGTAACTTCTACTTGTCCATAACCGTACGGTGCAGTTGAAACCAAACTCACTACTTGTCCATTGGCATCTACAATCCTACAGTTCATAGGAATGGGCAAATTATTCCCATTGCGCGTACTAATTGTGAGTATAGAAGGAACTCCTTTCACCCAAGAGCCTCCTTCTGGCAGCGCTTGTATTTGCAAACCAGCAGGACTATTATCGGGTGAGAGTATGGGTTGATTTGCTTGCAAAACCCTAAAAGAGCTAACTAGGAACGGAGTTGGATTTTGCTCTTGCATCCAATTGGTGTATAACTTCATATAAATCCATTGTCCAGCATACTTTTCAGGAATCAAAAAATCGCCAGCAGATAAACCCATTAGGGTTGGAATGACTTGTCGTGAAATATATTTTCCCTCCTGATCATACCATTCTACATAAACATTCTTGGTAAATGGACTAGGGCCATCCTTACTCATCAAATAAATTTTGTAAAAGAGTCTTTCGCCAGGTGAATATTGGTATTGATTGGTATGAACGTGTGCTTTTTCTGGCTGAAAAGATGCCATATAATTTTGAAGTGGTTCTTTCAAAATTGTTTGCGCATGAATTTGAGAAATGAAAATGACTAAGAAGGAAACTGCGAATGAAAAATAAGTGTTCAATTTGGTCATAAACGTTTATTTATTTTAATAGAGATGTACACGATTTTACATAGATATTGAGCGAAATCTATGCCAAATATATTTGACTTAGACCTGAAAAATGACAGGTTGTTTAATGGCTTCAGTTTTGAGTTATTGGCTGAAGTAGTTCTCGTAATGAATTCATGTATATTGCAACCATGTTGGAGGCACTGATTAAAGGGATTGCACTTGGATTTATGCTGAGTATTTCAGTAGGCCCAGTTATATTCTCGATTATTAAACAAAGCATCTCCAATGGTTACAAAGGAGGAATTGCTTTTATCTTGGGAGTGAGTGTAAGTGACATTTCTTTGGTGGTCGTAAGTCAATTATTTACCGAACTTTTTAGACAAATTTTAACATATAGAACGCCAATAGGTGTAGGTGGCAGCGTCATGCTCATTATTATGGGTATTTATGTGCTTTTCTTTAAAAAATCAACAGCAAACGAAGAGGGTCAACTAAGTGTTGTTTCAATGAGGAAGCGTGATTATGCTAAGATTTTTGCATCTGGATTTTTTATGAATATTTTAAATCCAGCTGTGTTTGCCTTTTGGCTCATTATTGCTACTTCTGTTGTGAGCTATGATTTTTCTTACAGGGTTTCTATGTTTACGGCCGCGCTTGCAGTTGTCTTAATAATGGATCTTTTAAAGGTTTGGGGAGCTGCTGTCATCAGAAAAAAACTCACTCCACTAGCCATTCACCGAATTAATCAGTTATCGGGGCTTATCTTGATTGGATTTGGAATTGCCTTGTTGTGGGGAACCATTTGGAAGATGGAGGGGTAAGGAGGTGGGGCCTTAGTCTTTGGTCTTTGGTCTTTAGTCTTTGGCTATTAATGCCTTGGTTCGTGTCTTCACAAACCATATGGTGTAGGCTTTTTTCTTGTCTTTGGTTGTTTCTAGGTTAATACTAAAATCAGGATCTGCTAAAGACTAAAGACCAATAGCTAAAGACAGATTTATTGAAGTCTTTGGTCTTTGGTTGTTCATAGGTTAATACTAAAACCAGGCTCTGATAAAGACTAAAGACCAATAGCTAAAGACAGATTTATTGAAGTCTTTGGTCTTTGGTTGTTCATAGGTTAATACTAAAACCAGTCTCTGCTAAAGACTAAAGACCAATAGCTAAAGACTATTAGAACCTCTGGATAGAACTTCGGAAAACGCAGAGATCACTTTATATTAACCTAAGGCTTGCCGAGGCCGCCCATCGCTAATACCTGAAAGATGATTACAGCGCCTTGAGGACATACAATTAACATGTGTTAGTAAACTTTGAGGCAATTGCGGTAAATTTGGACCAAATCATCTATTATGGTTTTAAAACTTAAAAGTGGGGCCTCAAAAAAGCAAATCAAAACCATTGAGAAAAAACTACAAACCTCAAAGGGTATTGATGTGTTGAAATACTGTGGCAAGATTAAACTAAAAGAAGATCCACTGACTATTCAAAAAGCAATGCGAAATGAATGGAAATAGACTATTACTCGATACAAATACCATTCTATACGTGTTAAACGGCAATGAAACACTCGCTACATTTCTAAACGAGAAAGAACTCTATGTTTCGGTAATAACTGAACTTGAATTGCTATCATATAAGAAAATCACTTCAAAAGAAATCCGAGTAATAGCCAATTTTCTTGCTGAAGTCAACATCGTCAACATAACAGATGAAATTAAAAGTGCGACGATTCATCTTCGAAAAAAATCAAATTTGAAATTACCTGACAGTATTATTGGAGCAACATCACTATCATTAAACATCCCATTGGTAACTTCAGACAAACAAATGGCCAGTATTCCCGGGCTAAACATTGTGCTGTTTGAATCTTAATGCAACTATTAGTCTTTAACGGAAACCCTCCAAGGACTAAAGACTATGGTTCGTGAAGACACGAACCAAGGCATGAAATTTCCAACTAAAGACCAATAGCCAAAGACTAAAGACAATGAAATGAGCCTCTCGAAGGGTTCACCCTAATCACGTCGAAGGCCCGACTTAAAGCAAGATATAGTGTCAATCTTTTAATGATGTGAAATTTCCAACTAAAGACCAACAGCCAAAGACTAAAGACAATGAAATGAGCCTCTCGAAGGGTTCACCCTAATCACGTCGAAGGCCCGACTTAAAGCAAGATATAGTGTCAATCTTTTAATGATGTGAAATTTCCAACTAAAGACCAACAGCCAAAGACTAAAGACAATGAATTGAGGCTCTCGAAGGGGGCCAATCTCAGGCTAATCATTACCCATTGCATAATTCGCCATTCACGCCTATCTTTACTAATTCGCTTACAACATGGATACAACCTCACTTTATCATATTTTTCTTCAATATCCTAAGGTATATACCGATACAAGACAGGCAGTACCTGACTCTATTTTTTTTGCATTAAAGGGACCAAGCTTTGATGGAAATCAATACGCGCAAGAAGCACTTGAAAAAGGAGCGGCCTATGCGGTAGTAGATGACGCTACAATAGCGTCAAAAAATCCAGAAAAACTTTTGTTGGTTGATGATGTCCTAACCAGTCTTCAAGCACTTGCAAAACACCATCGTCAACAATTCAATATTCCTTTTGTGGCTATTACTGGTAGCAATGGAAAAACAACTACCAAAGAATTAGTAGCAGCAGTTTTATCGAGTCATTTTCGTACTTCTACAACTGTGGGTAATTTGAATAATCACATTGGTATTCCTCTTACACTGCTGCGCATTCCAAAAGACACTGAAATTGCTGTGATTGAAATGGGCGCCAATCACCAAAAAGAGATTGAAAGTTATTGCACCTACGTACAACCAACTCATGGTATTATTACGAACTGTGGTAAAGCACACTTAGAAGGATTTGGTGGAATTGAAGGCGTTCGAAAAGGAAAAGGGGAGCTATACGATTTTCTTAGAAAGAACAAAGGCACCATTTTCATGTACAACGATTATGATTATCTGCACAGCATGTCGTCAGGAGTGCATGAAATAGTAGGCTATGGAACAAAGGAGGGAGCTATCATTGGACAAAGCATAACCAGTAATCCATTCTTAACCGTTGGCATTTCAAAAGGTATTCAATTTAATAAAATTCATACTCATTTAGTTGGCGACTATAATTTACCTAATGTGCTATGTGCAGTTGCTATAGGAAAATATTTTAACGTTCCAGATGAGAAAATACTTTCTGCAATAGAATCATATAATCCTACTAATAACAGATCGCAATGGATGGAGTTAGGCGGACATAAAATTATCTTAGATGCCTATAATGCTAATCCAACCAGCATGCAAGCTGCTATTTCAAATTTTGCAGCACTACCCGAAGAAAATAAAATAGTTTGTCTTGGAGGTATGATGGAAATGGGCGATGCTTCACTTGAGGAACATGAGTTCCTTATAAAAAATTTAGAACAACACAAATGGTCAGAAGTGATTTTAGTAGGTGGTGATTTCAATAAAGTTCCACATAATTATCATTTTTTTGAAACTGCAGAACAAGCAGTAGCTTGGATGAAACAACAGCAGTTTAAAAAAAGTACCATATTAATCAAGGGGTCACGCAGCATGCGAATGGAAAAAATATTAGACACATGGAAAGATTAGGTAAAATATTCCCTCAGTTTGATGCAACCTTACTTGAGGCACTAGAAGAGTTTGGAACCATTAAAACTATTCCAGCTGGAGAAGTGCTAATGCGCACTGGACAATATGTTAGGAATACCATGTTGGTGTTAGATGGCACCATTAAGGTATATCGCGAAAGCGAAGATGACGGTACTGAGTTTTTGATGTATTATCTTAAACCCGGCGAGGCCTGTGCGCTATCTATAATTTGTGCTGCCAAAATGGAAGCCAGCAGAATTATGGCACAAGCAATGGAAGACACTACTATTTTAATGCTACCTCTTCATTTTCTAGATGAATGGATGACCAAATACAAGAGCTGGTATTATTTTGTGTTGGAAACCTATCGTAATCGCTTTGATGAATTGTTGAATCTGGTTGATCAGGTTGCATTTCGAAATATGGATGAACGTTTGCAATTTTATTTGGAAAGATATATGCAAGTGAACAAAACCCATATCATTCCACTGTCACACCAAGAAATTGCAACCGACCTCAACTCATCTAGAGAAGTAATTTCGAGGCTATTAAAAAAAATGGAACAAAGAGAATTACTCATCTTGCACCGCAACCAGATTGAGATGAAAAATATATAAAAAATATTCTTTGCAATACCTCATCTGTCCAGATAAATTCAAAGGAAGCTTGAGCAGTCTTGAAGTTGCTCAAGCTATACAAGCAGGTATTCGCAAGTTTGACTCAAATGCAGCTATCAAATTATTTCCACTTGCAGACGGGGGCGATGGTTTTAGCACTGTAATACAACATTACTGTAATACCAAAACCTTAATAGTAAAAACTGTAGATCCCTTAATGCGCCCAATACAAGCTTCCTATGAAATGGACTTACCGTCAAAAACTGCTTACATAGAATTAGCTGCTGCATCAGGATTAGTACTACTTAGAGAAGAAGAAAGAAATCCACTTTATACAAGCACCTACGGTACGGGTTTGATGATTCAAGATGCACTGGAAAAGGGAGCTACTAAAATTGTATTGGGCTTAGGCGGAAGTGCAACCAATGATGGCGGCATAGGTATTTTAAGTGCTTTAGGTTGGACTTTACTAAATGAAGAACAATCAATACTAAATCCAGTTGGTAAGTCCCTACAGCATCTTTCTAAATTATTGCCGCCAGAAAATAAAATCAACTTCCAGCTTGTATTGGCATGCGATGTTAGCAATCCACTTACAGGCTTAAACGGCGCAGCACATGTTTATGGAGCACAAAAAGGAGCAGAGCCTGCAACCATAGAAATACTTGATAAAGGCCTTTCTCATTTAGGTAAACTGTTACAAAGTATTCAGCCTTCCTTTAAACCAAATGAACCCGGAATAGGTGCTGCGGGCGGAACTCCCGCTGCATTGGTTGCTTTATATCAGGCTACCATCATTTCTGGCATTGAGATACTTCTTGAAATGAGTGCGCTTGAAAAATCGATTTCAAGAGAGAGTGTTCTGATTACAGGAGAAGGGAAATTTGATGATCAAAGTTTACAGGGAAAAGTAGTTGGAAGTATTGCACAACTTGGTTCCAAACATAATATTCCTGTGTATGTATGCTGTGGCATATCTGAGTTTTCTAAAAAAGAGTTTTCCCATCTTGGTATCGCGGATGTAATTCAAATAAAAAACGAAGAGAGGTCAATTGAAGAATGTTTGCACTCTGCTTCAGAATTTATCGAAAAAGAAATCTTTGATCTTATTCGATCACTTGATTAAAATTTATGTAACTCAAGGACATCATTGAACTTGAAATACATTAATTAGGAGGTAAACTGTAAATATAGAAGTGCGGCTAATAGCGCACCAATAATTGGACCTAATACCGGCACCCATGCATAATCCCAACGTGCTGTTCCTTTATGTTTAAAAGGAAAAAATGTATACAACAAGCGCGGACCTAAATCCCTCGCAGGATTGATTGCATAACCCGTTGGACCCCCTAAACTTAATCCTATTGCCAATACTAACAATGAAACTGGAAGTGCATCTAAAGCACCTAAAGAATCTTGCGGTGATTTAATAAATAAAACACCCAAGATCAACACAACAGTTGCGATTGCTTCTGTAAATAAATTTTGCATCTTTCCTTCAATGGCTGGTGTTGTAGAAAAAACTGCTAATTGTAATGCAGCTTCTTTACAAGCATCAAAATGATGTTTATATACCATAGCAACCACAGCTGCGCCAGTAAATGCCCCTAATAGCTGCGCACCTATATACATAGGTACATCCGACCAAGCAAATTGGCCCAGCGTTGCTAAAGCAATACTAACAGCAGGATTTAAATGTGCACCACTATGCGGAGCACTTACATAAACTCCAACAAATACTGCCATGGCCCAGCCAAATGCAATAACAATCCATCCACCTCCCTGCCCTTTCGAATGTGGTAAAACAACATTCGCTACTACGCCATTACCAAGAATAATGAGTAAGGCTGTTCCCAGCCATTCTGCAAGCATTGGATGCATCATAATCGTTTATTGTATTGTGTAACAAGATACCAATTCTTTCATATGGTTGATCTCTTCTTGTAGCTTTTCTTCTGACCAATCTAATATCAACTGCATCCTTTGCGCAGTTGGCTCTATGAGTTGCCAAGTAACTCTAGCATCTAAAAATAAGTACCTGGTTCTTCTTGCCAAAACATCTTCAATTGTAGTAGCTTGCTCATGTAATACAGCATAATCTACATCAGCCCAAACATAAGGATAATCGTCATGCAATTTTTCAGATCCTTTTTCTGTCTGTAATAATGCATGATACAATTGATCTTGTTGTTTATTATGAATTTTAAGATGTTCTGTCACGCAAGGTTTCTTTCCCAATTTTGCAACAAACAAAGCATTCTCTACAGCATCTTTTGCCATCTTTCGGTAAGTAGTCCACTTACCGCCAGTAATTGTAATTAAACCAGATGAATTCACCATTATAGTATGATCTCTACTCAACAATGAGGTTGGCCCACCTGAATTGGAAGATTTCACCAATGGTCTTAGACCAGCGAAAACACTTAAAACTTCAGCCTTACTAATAGGCGACTTACTATATCTACTCACATGTTGAAGGACGAAATCAATTTCTTGTTGAAATGCGATGGGTTCGGCTTGAGCCGATTGAACCGGCGTATCTGTTGTTCCTATAACTGCTTTATCTAACCAAGGTACGACAAATAAAACGCGACCATCATCTGTTTTAGGAATCATGAGTGCATGATTACCAGGAAAATACTTTTTATCAACCACAATATGTATGCCTTGCGATGGTGCAACCAACGGAGCTTGATCAACAGTATCTTGTTGCAGCAAATGATCTACAAAAACTCCCGTGGCATTAACAACAACTTTTGCTGAACAACAAAACGTTTCTTTCAACTGAACATCATACACTTCAACCCCTACAACTTTTTGCTCTTTTTTGATAAGCCTTTCAACCCTTGCATAATTGAGTAAAACAGCTCCATGTATTTCAGCTGTTTTCATTAAATCGATGCACAATCGACTATCATCAAACTGACCATCAAAATATTCTATACCTCCAACCAAACCTTTTGTATTAATCCATGGAAGTGCTTCTATGGTTTCATTACAAGACAATAACTTGGTTGTCCCGATCCGCCACTGGCCCGACATCCAGTCGTAAATCTTCAATCCCGTTCCATAAAAAAACTTTTGCCAAAGAGAATATACGGGAACAATAAAAGATTGCGTTTTAGTTACATGAGGCGCATTTTGTAAAAGTATAGAGCGTTCTTTTAATGCTTCACGAACCAACTTAATATTTCCCTGTGCCAAATATCTTACGCCACCATGCAACAGTTTGGTAGACCTGCTTGATGTGCCCTTAGCATAATCATTTGATTCTAGTAACAATACTTTCAGACCGCGTGATGCTGCATCAACAGCAATCCCCAATCCAGTTGCACCACCACCAACTATAAGTATATCATACTCAATTGATGTAGCTCTTAGTATTTGATCTTTTCTAATAGTTACCCAACTCATGTATGTCCAGATCCAGCTTGAAACAATGTTGTGGAAACGGCTTTTTGCCAACCTGCATACATGTCTTGAAAGCGATTTTCATTTTCATGTGGTTCAAAAACTTTATCCGACTTCCATAGATCTTGAATTGAAGAAGGGTTCGACCAAAAGCCTACTGCTAATCCAGCCAAGAATGCTGCACCAAGCGCTGTAGTTTCAGTTATGGTTGGACGAATAACAGTTGTTCTTAAAATATTACTTTGCATTTGCATTAATAGATTATTAACCGTAGCACCACCATCTACCCGTAATTCTGCTATTGGAAATCCAGCATCCGCTTCCATTGCTTTTAATACATCTGTAGTTTGATAGCAAATACTTTCCAATGCAGCTCTTGCTATATGAGCTGCCTTCGTACCTCTACTCATACCCACTAGTGTTCCTCTTGCATGTGGATTCCAATACGGCGCTCCAAGTCCCGCAAATGCAGGTACCAAATAAACATCACCATGGTCTTCAACTTGCAAAGCCAATTCTTCTATTTCGGCTGCTGTTCTTATTAAACCTAATCCATCTCGCAGCCATTGTACTACTGCACCACCCATAAATACACTTCCTTCTAAAGCATAATGGGTTTCACCTTTGATTTGCCATGCTACTGTTGTAAGCAATTTATGCTTAGACAATACTGGTTTTTGTCCGGTATTCATCAACATGAAACAACCTGTTCCGTAAGTATTTTTAACCATACCCGGACGAGTACACAACTGTCCAAATAATGCTGCTTGCTGATCACCTGCAATTCCTGCAATAGGAACTGGCTTTGCTGTTAGAATATGCTCTGTAAAACCATACACTTCACTACTACTGCACACTTTAGGCAATACCTCTTTGGGAATTTCAAACAGCTCCAATAATTCATCATCCCATTCTAGAGAATGTATATTAAATAGCATGGTACGTGATGCATTACTCACATCGGTTGCATGTACTTTGCCTCTTGTTAGATTCCACAACAACCAAGAATCAACGGTACCAAAACATAAATCACCTGCTTTTGCCTGCTCCATTGCGCCAGCTACATTTTTTAATATCCATCTTAGTTTGGTAGCTGAAAAATATGCATCAGGAATTAATCCTATCTTTTCTTGAATACGATTAGCCCAACCATTGGTATGCAGCGAATCGCAATAATCACCTGTTCTTCGATCTTGCCAAACAATGGCTTTATACACTGGCTGACCAGTATGCTTATTCCATACAACTGTAGTTTCTCTCTGATTGGTAATTCCAATGGCAGCAATATGCTGAATGGTTAAACCAGTTTGTGTGATTGCCTCAGCAGCTACCCCCAATTGCGTACTCCAAATTTCCATAGGATCGTGCTCTACCCAACCAGGTTGCGGAAAGTATTGTGTAAATTCCTTCTGTGCTGTGGCTATTGGCTGACCCTCATGATTAAAAATGATAGCCCTACTACTTGTTGTACCTTGATCTAATGCTAAGATGTAAGATTCCATGGGGGTAAATTACCCATTTTCATGAAAATAACTTAATAGAAATTTTATCTGCGTGGTCGTAACCATGATTCTGGATCGAGATAGTTCTTTTTATCATTCATGATAATCAAATCAATTTCTCCGTCACCTTCAAAATTAGCCGCTACTTTTCCTAAAATTGCCCCTGCTTTTACATTTTGACCGCGAGACACATTAGCCGAAGCTAATTTGTTATAGGTAGTGAAATATTTACCATGCTTTATAATGACAGCTTGGTATTCATCTAGATTCATAACTGCCACTACTTCCCCATCTGCAATTGCTTTTACTGAAGAACCAATTTTTGTAGTGATAGTAATACCTGGATTTTCTTGTACTAATTTGGTTTCTGGGATCACATACTTTCCAAATGGAATTGTTACCAATCCTTGGTCAAGTGGCCAAGGAAGTCGACCACGATTGTTCTCGAATTGTATAGATTGATTTTTCGTTTCCTCAGTTGACTCCAATGGGCTATAAACCCTACCAGCAGAGCCACCGCCCATTCCTGTTACAGGCTCATTGTTGAGTCGCGGTGCTGTTGTTGTACCACCAGAAGTATTTCCTGAAGAAGCAGTATTGGTATTATTTGCAGCAGCTGCCTTCTTCGCATCTTCTGCTGCCTTTTGCTTTGCCCTCCTTTCTGCCTCAGCTATTTCGCGTCTTATTGCCGCATCAATAGCTCTTCTAATTTCTACGCGTTGTTGTTCTCTTCTTTTTATTTGTGCTACAATATCTTTTTCCTGGTCTTTTATTTGTTTCACAACTTTCGATTGCTCTCGCTTGTCTTCTTCCAATACTTTCAACTGCTTGCTTTGCTCCGTAAGGGTTTGCGTTTTGACTTGTTTATTCTGACTAAGCTGACCAATTCTTTCCTTTAACAATTCCTGAGTTTTCTCAATTGCTTCAACTTGAGTTTCTCTTAAACGTCTATAACTTTTTAAATATTCTACACGCTTAACAGCATCATTAAAACTTGATGCAGAAAAGAGAAAATTGAGATAAGCATAACTACTTCTATTTCTATAAGCAAACTCTATACTTTTTGCATACTGTTGGCGCAAGGTATCTAACTCTTTGCGCATGCGATATATCTCAATTTCGTTATTATAAATAACATCTTCAATTTGACGAATCTCGCGATTAATACCATTGATTAAAGATTCCCGAGCCTTTAGCTTTTGTTGAATTAAAGCGAGTTGCTGCAAAGACTTCTTTTTATCACCACCTATTTTGGATAATTCCTTATTGAGGGCATCAATTTCCTTTTGAATTTCCTGTTGACGCTTTTGAAGCTCCTCCTTATTCTGTGCCTCCGACTGAACTAAACAGCCAACTGCTAATAGTATGATGCAAATGATTTTCTTCATAGTAAGCCTTTTCCGTAAAATTTCTTAAGTATAGATGCAGCATAGGCGTTTATTACACAGGTCTGCCTCAAACTTAACGGCTTTTTTGCTGAGATATTACCTTCTTTTGAAATTTTTAGGAATTGTAAAGGGAAAAGTTAAGGGCTGGTTAAAATTATATTGCTTGAATTCAACCTCAACATCAAGCTTTGCCTTTTCTGAAACTGATACTTTTCTGAAGGTTGAAAAGTCGAACCCTAATGCATTTTTTTCGAAATTATTGTAGGTAACATCACATGTCCTATTTCTAATTGGGTCTACATCATCTAATTTGCTATGCGTAATTCTATTAGTGCCGTTTTCAATGGTAAGCAGATGTTTAAAAAGTTGACCAACCGTTAAAATATTCAATTCTTTTGCCCCTGCTTTATATGAAACAACATTACTGTCTACAAAAATAGGATTGCCAATAATCAAGTCTTGTATGGTATAAAAATCAAAGGGAATTTGTGTAAGTTCACTCAAATAATCAATTCTTCTAAACTCTACAGTTTTATCCAATTTATTCATTAACACTACACTATCTCTCGTAATAATTACCCTATAACCCTCTACACCTAACGCTCCAGTAAGAGAAATCCAAATCAAACTATCCTTTTTTATACGCAAATCAGCTCGAGCCTGATCGCTACCGTCTTTACTATTGAAACTAACTTTTGTTTTAGCGCTAAAAGTTTGAAAATGGATGGTATTGTGAACAACCTTATCCAACAACTCCTGCACAATAGCATTAGAATCAATTTCAGGCTTCTCTGGAACCACTACAACAACTGTAGTTGCGGTATCTTTTTTCCGAATAGCCTCCTCAATTTTCTGTACTTTTTTTACGGGCTTACAGGCAGCAAAAAGAAACATTACTACAGCCGTCCATTGAAAAACAAACCCTAAAATCTTCCAACTCGTCCATTTCATGGCTCGAAGATAACAGTTTTTTACCCCCTATTTCCTCAGTTTAACCTACAAAACCGGTACTACCAAAGCCCCCTGATCCTCGTTCGGTTGATTCCAAATCGGTCACCTGATCCCATTGAACCCTTGTTACGGGCTGCACCACCAGTTGGGCAATTCTATCCCCATCTTCAATTACCTGGGGCTCCTGAGATAGGTTAATAAGTATCACTTTAATCTCACCCCTATAATCGGCATCAATGGTTCCCGGTGAATTTAAACAGGTAATGCCCCTCTGAATAGCCCAGCCACTTCTCGGACGAACCTGCACTTCCCATCCCTGTGGAATGGCCATAAATAATCCGGTTGGAATTAGTGCCCTTTGCATTGGTTGAAGGGTAACTGGTTCTTTTAGAAAAGCCCGTACATCCATCCCGGAAGCACCTGCTGTAGCATAGGAAGGAAGGGGGTGATGTGATTGGTTAACAATTGGTATATGCATGGCCTAAAGATAGGAAAGGTTGTTGTGGCATTGCTGTTGCAAGCATGTACTTTTGCAAAGTCATGGAAATACATATCATCAGCATCGTTCCTGAATTATTAACTAGCCCTCTTTCGCATAGCATTATGCAACGTGCGCAGCAAAGGGGACTGCTTTCAATTCATATTCATCAACTTAGAAAATGGGCCATTAATAAACATGGACAGGTCGATGATTATCAGTATGGCGGTGGAGCTGGCATGGTAATGATGTGTGAGCCTTTAGCAAATGCAATTGATGAATTGCAGGCTAATCAACCTTTTGATGAAATCATTTATATGACTCCAGATGGAAAAAGGTTTGAACAGAAAACAGCCAACCAACTTTCTTTAAAAAGTCGACTACTCATTATTTGTGGGCACTACAAAGGCATGGACGAAAGAATCCGCCAGAAATATGTAACCATGGAAATTTCTATTGGTGATTTTGTTTTGAGTGGTGGAGAACTACCAGCTGCTATGGTTGTTGATGCTATTGGCCGATTAATTCCTGGTGTGCTGAATGATGAAACTTCTGCTTTATTCGACTCATTCCAAGACAACTTATTGGCGCCACCTGTATATACCAGACCAGCCAATTTTAATGGAATGGAAGTACCAGAAGTTTTACTCCAAGGCGACCCCAAAAAAGTGGAAGACTGGCGCTATGAACAAGCACTAAAAAGAACGGCAGAAAGAAGACCTGATTTGCTGGACAAACATGAAAACGGATAGTGTAATAAAAAAGACCGCATCGAAATGAATGCGGTCTATGATTTAGTTGAATAATTCATTATTTAATTCCAATTACAGGAACAGCTTTTTCACGAATCATTTGATTGAGTTGCGGGAGCTTCTCTTTAACAACATTATTCCATCTACTCAATTCTTTATCCGTTAATCCAGCAAGTTCAGCAAAAGCCTCTTTTGATTGCTGCGTAGGCGCTGTATTTCCTGTTGCTACTACATTATACACACTTGCAATTTTATCATCTAACCGAATTGGATAATTCAACACATCTTGTCCGCTCTTAGCTTTGGTTTGATGCAATGCTTCTTCAATAGATGTCATTTCTTTCTGTACCGCATCTATCTGTTCTTTCAAATCCTTTGGCATATCCTTCCCAACTCGAGTTGTTAAATCGGTTAGCTGGGTGCGTACTTCACGAATTTGTCTGATTGTCTTCATAACATCGGTGAACTTTTCACGAATGGTGAGTAAGAAGCTCACCTGCTCTTGATAGTCGGCATCGGTTGCAGAAAAATTAGGATCTCTTACAATGGTGAAAGGCATTTCTACAGAGTCGCTTCCCATTTTAAATGTTGCATAGTATTTACCCGGTGCAGCTTTAGGCGTTCCTACATAGCCATTCCAAAGAATCAATCCTTCTACCCTTTCTGATTCAGGATACAACATATCCCATTCAAATGTATTTAATCCGTTCTTGGGCTCAATAGCATCTCTTCCTTTCGTACCAAAGCTCTTAATCGTTTTCTTTTGAGCATCACGAACAGTGATTGTCATACTACTGCTATCGTTCCACTTGCTTAGCCAGTAATGGAATAAAGCGCCATTTGATGGATTAACTCCAGCATTGGGTATAGGCATACCAGGACCGCGGAACCTTCTTCCTGCCATTGGCATTCTATAGGCTGGTTCTGGTTGATACACATGCAACGCTTTTGAAGTGGTGTTTTCTTGAAACTGTTGTAGAATATGTAAATGATCAAAACTATAAATACTTCTTCCTTGTGTTGCAACAATGAGGTCATTGTCTTTAATAGTCATGTCTGTAATTGGTACAACTGGTAAATTTAATTGGAAGGGCTTCCAAGTAGCACCATCGTTCCAACTCATATACATACCAAATTCTGTACCTGCAAATAACAAACCAGCGCGAACAGGATCGGCTCTAACAACCCTTGTAAAATGCATAGGATCTATTCCTGTTGTAATGAGCTTCCATGTTTTACCATAGTCTTCGGTCTTGTAGATGTAAGGTGTATAGTCGTTCAGTTTGTAGCGTGTACCTACAAAATAAGCAGCACCTTTTTTGTGCGGGTCTACTTCAACTGTATTCCACATCATCCATTGAGGAATATTTTTTGGAGTAACATTTTCCCAATTCTTTCCTCCATCTCTACTCACGTGTATAAGGCCATCATCACTTCCAACCCACAACAAATCTTTTTCCACTGAACTTTCTGTTGCAGTAAAAATGGTACAGTAATATTCAACACTTGTATTGTCTTGTGTAATGGGTCCGCCGCTCGATTTTTGGCGCGACTTATCATCGGTGGTAAGGTCAGGACTAATTTTTTGCCAGCTTCTCCCTTCATTTTCCGTAACAAATAAATGATTACCTGCTGCATACAATCGTTTTGGATTATGTGGAGAGAAGAAAATTGGATAGTTCCACTGGAAACGATATTTCGCTGCTTCTGCTCCTGCACCCATGTTATCAATCGGATACACATTAATGAGTCTGCTTTCTCCAGTTTTGTGATCGAGGCGCTGCAACATACCCATATAGTTTCCTCCGTAGGTTATATCTGGATTTAATGGGTCTGCTACTACATAACCACTTTCACTTCCTGCCGCCACTTCTAAATCGTTGTTAGTAATACCAGCTCCATAAGTGCGACTTTTAATTCGAAATGCACTGTTATCTTGCTGTCCACCTAAAATGCGATAAGGAAATGCATTGTCGGTACTAACGCGATACACTTGTGCAGTAGGCTGATTCATCATAGTGCTCCAAGATTGTCCACCATCGGTAGAAACCTGTGCACCCCCATCATCTGCAACAATCATTCTATTCGGATCTTTTGGATCAATCCACAAATCGTGGTGATCGCTGTGTGGTGTTGGAATAGATTGAAAACTACGGCCACCATCGCGACTGCGCATAAATCCCACATTCGGACAATACACCACATTTTCATTTTTAGTATCAACAAAAACTTTTGTGTAATACCATGCACGCTGACGAATATTATTATCGCTGTTCACCAATGTCCAACTTTCTCCAGCATTATTACTTACGTATAATCCACCCTGAGCATGCTCAATTAAAGCATACACTTTATCAGAATTAGACGGTGCAACAGCTACTCCAACTATACCCCATGTTCCTTTTGGAAAGCCTTTGTTATTCGAAATATTAGTCCAAGTTTCACCACCATCTGTACTCTTCCATAAACCACTTCCTTCTCCACCGCTTTCCAAGCTATACGGTGTTCTGAGTATTCTCCACATACCCGCATACAATACATTAGGCTGATTAGGATCTAAGCTTAATTCAGCTGCACCAGTTTGATTATTGATATACAAAACGCGCTTCCAAGTTTTACCACCATCGGTTGTTTTGTAAACACCACGTTCTTCGTTTGGTCCAAATAAATGTCCCTGAACTGCCGCCCAAACCACATCTGCATTTCTTGGGTGTACATGAATACGAACTATATGACGACCATCTTTTAAACCTATGTTCTTCCAGGTTTTACCCCCATCCTCACTCTTCCACATACCTCCTAATCCTTCGCTCACATTTCCGCGAACCGTGTGCTCACCTTCACCTACATACATAATTTGTTCATCACTGGGAGCGACTGCAACAGCTCCAATTGAACTACCAAAAAAGCCATCTGAAATATTTTTCCAGTTTGCACCACCATCAGTTGTTTTCCAAACACCGCCACCTGTTGCACCAAAAAAGTAAGTATTCTTATTTTGATAACTAGCTGCAACTGCTGCACTTCTTCCACCTCTGAAAGGACCAATCAAACGATATTGCAAATCGCCAATAATTGACTTCTCAGCCTGGGTCAAAGCTGTTGGTAAAGGCTGTGGCGCAGGTGCACTTTTTTTCTGCGCATTAATAGTTGTGAAAGCACATAGCAGTGAGGCTATGCCTAGTATCCATTGTTTCATATCCTGTTGTTTGAGTGCAACAAGATACTAAATGCTGGTGCTTATTTTAAATTTTTGGATGAATGATTATTTATCGCCAACGAATTTCTTGTGTTTGTCCATTGTACTGCATCTTCACCTCTAAAACACCTGATTTGGAATTCCATATATAATCTCCATTACCCAGCGAGTTACCTGGCTTCAACTCATTAGCCCCAAGAAATACTTGTCGAGGTGCTTTTTCAAGTGGAAATTTCCAAATAATCTCCCTTTTGGCTGGCATTCCAGCGTAACGCTTTCCACTTTGATAAAACCTCACTTTATACAAATCACCTTGTTGTTGTCCTTCTCCTTTTAAAATGCAAAAAGCACCCGTTGCAATGGATGAATAATTCTGACCATCATCCTCATATAAACTAAAGTTTGATTTTTGAGCAGAAGGTAAGTGCCAAATAGTGAGTTCATCTCCCTTATAATCATCCGTGTTCTTTATGCTTGTTGTTGTTGTAAAAAAGCTTCCTTCTTTTAAGAGATAGGGAATTTGATCCAGGGCTGCTGGAATCTCTGCCCATTCATTGCTTCCATCTATCAATTTTTCTGTTGCAAAATGATACCACTTGCCTTTTGGCAACCACAACCTTTGTAAAGTTTGCGACGGCTTTAAAACAGGGGCTACCAACAATGCCTCACCCCACATGTATTGGTCGTTCAATTCAGGACTTCCTGCAAAGGCATAATGCATAGGACGCATCAAAGGTTTACCCAATTGACTATGCTCATAGGCTAAATGATAATTGTATGGAAGCATTTTATAACGAAGAGAAAATGCTTCTTTAAGCATGGGTTGATAAGCTTGATCAAAAAATACTGGCTCACTTTCTACACTCATGGTTCCTTCTGGAGTAAGCTCTTCTAAAGCAGAGCCATGCGGACGAAAAATGGGTGTGAAAACCGACATCTGTACCCATCTGGTATACAATTCACCATTTTTCTGATTGGTCATAGCAAAACCGCCTGCATCTGCATGTACATAAGGCACACCACTCATGCTCATACCCAATAACACTTTTGTTTGAGCTGCCAATCCACTCCAATCGCGGCCAACATCGCCCGTCCAAGGAAAGATACCATATCGAGCAGAGCCTGCATAACCAGACCTATTTAAATGAAATAAGCGCTCTTTGGGATAATGCTTTCGATAAAAGTCGAACAGCATTTTATTCCAATAATGCCCATAAATATTATGCACTTCATCGGCTTTGAATAGGCGATTAAAGCCTAGGTCTTTTAAGTTGTGCATCACATTTGCAGGATGATTTTCTGGTTCTCCTAAATCGGTCCACCATCCGCGTACCCCTCTCTGCTTTTCCCTGCTATAAAAATTCAACATCCAACTCTGCGCATCTTTTCTGAAAATATCAATCAGCCCTCCTTTCCCAAAATAAAAATCCTCTAATAAAAATGGCTTGCCCTCTGCATTAACAGCTTGAAAGGGCAAAGACGATTCATACTCCTTCGTTCCTCTAACTAAGAATGGCTCTAAAATCAAAATGGGCTTTACCTTTTCTTTATTAAAGTACTGCATCATAGCAGTTGGATCAGGCCACTTCTCTTTATTGACCCAATCTAAGTTGCCCATTGTTCTTTGTACACTATCACCAAACCAAAACAAATCAAAAATCACTCCATCAACACCATAATTTTCTGACTTCATTTTAGCGTACACTTCCTTCACTTGCGCTTCACTTCTATAACCAAATCGACTCATTAAATTTCCAAAAGCCCAACGCGGCGGCAAATTCTGAAAACCAGTCAGCTCGTGGTATTGACGAAGAATATCCTGCTGTGATTTTCCGAAAATAAAAACCACATTCAATTCTCCCGATGCGAAATACACTTTCATTTTATTGTGCTGCGACTTTCCAATATCTACCCATCCTTTCGAAGGATTATCGAAGAAAATGCCATAGCCCTCCGATGAAATAAAAAATGGCACCCCATAATTTAAATTCTCAGCCCCATCACCGTAAGCATAATTGGGTGCATTGTATAAATTGAATGAATGGCCTCTCCTGTTAAGAGGTAGCGCACGCTCACCTCCTCCATATATTTTTTCACCTTCTTTCAAATCTATTTCAAATCCAGCTCCTGCAAAAGCGTTGGCTTCTCCAGTAATTCTCACTCGACTATTCACTTCCACACCTTCATTCAAAGGACGGATATGTATACCTTCTACAAACCAACCACCTTCTTTTCTACTCCATATAACAGGACGAGGATTTTTCAACACTGCATTACTAATAAGCTCATTGGTAACATATCCATTAGGCTGATACACCAACTTTACAATTTGTGGCGAATACCATTCCGCAAACCAAGCTTGCGTTCCAGGTACAATTAGTGTGCGCGCATGCTGTGCCCATAAGGTGTATGGCAATAAATAACTGCAAATACCTAATACCAATTGAGCCAAACGACTTCTGTTCATAAATTCGTCTTATGTTTATACTTTAAAGATACACCATGCACCCAGAAACCAACACCACGAGTTTTACAATACATGCGAATTGGGTTGATATTCAAGAAAAAAGAATTGTAGAAGCTAAGTTATTTGTTGCTAACAAAAAAATTGATCGAATTGAAGTGCTTGGCAATTCACCTAATGAAGATTTAGAATTTTTAATGCCCGGATTCACAGATAGTCATGTGCATATTGAAAGCAGCATGTTAATCCCAAGTGAATTCGCTCGATTAGCTGCAGTGCATGGAACTGTTTCCACTATTAGTGACCCACATGAAATAGCCAATGTCTGTGGCGTTGAAGGTGTATTGTTCATGATCGAAAATGGACAGAAAGTTCCTTTCAAATTCAACTTTGGTGCTCCTAGTTGCGTACCTGCAACTAGTTTTGAAACAGCAGGGGCAGAAGTAAATGTGGAAGAAGTTGCCGAACTTTTGGCTAGGCCAGACATTCGATACCTCAGTGAAATGATGAACTTTCCAGGTGTGCTATTTAATGACTCAGAAGTCATGAACAAAATAGCTGCTGCCAAAGCTTTGGGTAAGCCAATTGATGGGCATGCACCAGGACTAAGAGGCGATGATGTTGTAAAATATATTGCTGCGGGTATTAGCACCGACCACGAATGTTTTACAAAAGAAGAAGCTCTGGAAAAGTTGCAGCATGGTATGAAAATTTTGATCAGAGAAGGAAGTGCAGCCAAAAATTTTGAAGCGCTGATTGATTTGATGCATGATTACCCCAACCACATGATGTTTTGCAGCGATGACAAACACCCAGATAGTTTGGTAGAAGGACATATCAACCAACTCTGTGCGAGAGCTGTTGCAAAAGGCATTCCACTCTTTCATGTGCTGCAAGCTGCTTGTATAAATCCAGTGGTTCATTACAAAACCGAAGTAGGGCTCCTACAGCCCGGAGATGCTGCTGATTTTATTTTGGTGAAGAATCTCGAGTCCTTTGAGGTAAGTAAAACGTATATCAATGGTGAGCTTGTTGCAGCTGATGGAAAGAGTTTTATAGAATCTGTTAGCAGTACTCTAATCAATCGTTTTTCTTGCAACGAAATCACAGAAGCCGACTTAAAAGTTGAACTAGATTCTTATCCATCTGAAGACTCCTTTATTCCCGTAATTGAAGCATTAGATGGTCAACTCATTACCAATAAACTACTTGTTACAGGTAAACTCCACCACATTGAATGGGTGAGTGATGTGGAACACGATATTCTAAAAATAGTTGTGGTGAATAGATACAACAGCGCACCCGTTGCAAAAGCTTTTGTAAAAGGATTTGGATTAAAAGAGGGAGCCATTGCATCATCCGTTGCACACGACAGTCATAATATTGTAGCTGTTGGAACTGACGATCACAGTTTAATGCGTGCCATTAACTTGGTGATTGCAGCGGAAGGTGGTGTAAGTTGTGTAGGCGGACAGCATGAGCATATTTTGCCTTTACCAGTAGCTGGCTTGATGAGTGCAAAAGATGGATACAAAGTTGCAGAAGCATATACCAATATTGATGAAGCTGCCAAGCTCTTAGGAAGTTCTTTAGCCGCTCCATTTATGACCTTGAGCTTTATGGCATTACTGGTTATCCCTCATTTAAAGTTGAGTGATAAAGGATTATTTGATGGAGACAATTTTTGTTTTGTATAAACAATTTAAGCATCCTGTCCAATCCAAACAGCACCACCAATAGCACTTCTTTGCGCGCCTGTTACAGAGGATAAAGTTGTATTTTCTTCCCTCCATCGCAACACCCCAAGCAAAGCCATAACTATTGCCTCTTTGTAATTGATGAGTTCTGCATCAGGCACTTGAACAGTTACATGCAATTCATTCAATAAGTCCTGCATTCTCTGTATTAAAAAAGTATTATGCGCTCCACCACCAGTTACAAGCAATTGAGAAGACTCATTGTTTACAAAAGGTTGTAACGACAAAAACACCTGCTTTGCAATATGCTCAACATAAGTCCTGAGCTGGTCCTCTACTGACAAATTATACTCTCTCAAAATTGGAAGAACAACATCCGTCCCCATTTGATTCGCCAATGACTTAGGTGGCGGTTGTTGATAGTAGGGTAGTTCATTCAACCTATTCAACAAAGGCAGATGGACTTGTCCACTTGAAGCCATCATACCACCGTCATCCATTAATTTACCAAGAGGTTCAACCAAGGCATTCAACACACGATTTGCGGGACAAACATCGAAGGCTACATACGTATTGGACTGCTGAATACTGATGTTTGCTATACCACCAATATTTAAAAAATAAGGAGTTTGAGGGAATAAGCTTTTTTCTCCAACTGGTACAATAGGCGCACCTTGTCCGCCTAAAGCCACATCTAATTGTCGCAGTTCATTCACCACATTGATACCTGTAACTGCTGCAATACTTGCTCCACAGCCAAATTGCGAGGTAAAACCATTCGCTGGTTCATGAAAAGTGGTATGTCCATGTGAAGCAATCAATTGAACCTGATGTTCTATACCATATTTTTCAATAAATGTATTCACCATTTCTCCCAATAAACGCCCATAATGAGCGTGTAGGTATTGATAATCACGGGCATTCAATTCAGTAGCATGCTTCAATGATTGGGTCCAATCTTGTGAATACGACATACATTCGGCTGCTTTTACCTCATAAGTCCATTGACCTGCTATTTCATTGAATTCTACGAAAGCAATATCCAGTCCATCCAGACTACTTCCACTCATCAAACCAATTGCACGATAAATCATAAAAGAATATTGAAAATATTTGGGGTGAAGGGTTTAGTTTTGGGGCCAAATCTAATGTAAACCGCAGTTTTTATGGTAGTAAATTTGAGCGAACAACACAGCCTCGTGAGCAATTGGGTAGCAGAATTACGGGATGTGCAAGTACAAAACGACCGGATGCGGTTTCGTAGAAACCTTGAGCGCATTGCAGAAGTAGCAGCATTTGAAATAAGTAAACAACTCCCTTGGGAAGAAAAGGAAGTGCAAACCCCACTTGGTATTCACAATGCCAAAATGCTGAAAGAACAGCCTGTTTTAGCAACCATTCTTAGGGCAGGACTTCCCATGCACCAAGGACTTTTAAATTATTTTGATAAAGCCGATAATGCTTTTGTTTCGGCTTATAGAAAGCACCACCGCGATGGCAGCTTTGAAATTAGTTTAGAATATTTAAGCTGTCCGCCTCTTGAAAACAGAATCATTATATTGTCAGACCCTATGATTGCTACTGGTGCTTCTTTGGTAAAAACCATAGATGCTATGCAAGAAGAGGGAAAAGCATCTGCTATCCATATTGTTTGCGCTATTGGATGTACTGTTGGAATAGAATATGTAGAGCGACATACACATGGTAAAGTACAAATTTGGTGTGGAGATATAGATGATGAGCTAACTGCAAAGGGTTACATTGTACCAGGACTGGGCGATGCAGGTGATTTAGCGTTCGGAAGTAAATCTCAAGCATAACTTCATTCAACCTTTTTCACGTTTTATTGTCATTTCTTTCCGATACTTTTAGGATTCGGATGAAGCGCATTTTATTCATACTAAGCATATTAGTTTGTGGGACAGCGGTTACTGCGCAGGATCCTAATTTTTCTCAATTTTTTGCTTCTCCACTTACCCTTAACCCTGCTTTCACAGGAAAATTTGATGGCAAATACCGATTTGCAGCCAACTATAGAAACCAATGGCCAACCATTAATCAGGCTTTTACAACTGTAACTGCTTCTTTAGATTGGAAGCTCATGCAAGATTATTTATCTAGGAAAGAAAACTCTTGGGGTGTTGGCGTTGCTGGCATGAATGACCAAAGTGCAGCTGGAGCGGTTCGATTTAGTTATGGGTCTTTAGCAACAGCATATCATATCCAAATGGATGAAGACGGGAGACACCAACTGAGTGCTGGTTTTCAAGCCGGATATGCCAATATGATGATCAATACAAGCTTGCTTAGGTTTGAAGACCAATTGACTTCATTAGGTTTTACAGGAAACACCAGCGAACTTTTTAATACAGGCAACTTACAGGGGCGCTACTGGGATGTGAATGCGGGGCTCTTGTACAGCGGCAGCAGTAACGACCAACATCAATACTATTTAGGATTTAGTTTATACCATGTAAATCGACCTCAACAGTCCTTTTTAGGAAATGATTTTAGATTGCAACCTCGATTTACTTTACATGGGGGTGGCTATATAGATGTGGGCTGGAATTCAACTTTATACCTTAGTGCTTTACAAACTTATCATGCCAATGCCGTTCAAACCATGCTGGGTGGTGCATTTCAGCTGAAATCGAATCCAAACGATGACAGAGCAGCCAGCTTGTACGCAGGAGCTTGGCTTAGGCTCAAAGACGCTGTTATCCCTTATGCAGCCTTTGAAATTAATAACATGAGAATTGGCATTTCTTATGATGTAAATACATCTTCTCTTAGGCCGGCTAGCTTAGCACGAGGCGGATTAGAACTCAGTCTAATTTATATTTTCAGACCTGAACCTGAGCGTGGAATTATCTGTCCAAAATTCTAGTCTATTCGAACTTGATCAAGTTTACAGGTTGTTGGTTTTGAAAGAGATGCGCCTAAAAGCATAGAATCAGTTATTTTAGCAACCCTAAACAGCTTATAAGTGCTCAAAGAAATCATACTTGCCATACAAGCATACATTAAAGCCCATGAATTTATAAGGGCCAACAAACTATGGAAATGGATTATTATTCCGGGTATACTTTATATGACTATGTTTATGGTGAGCATGTATTATTTTGGTAAAACAGCCAACGCTTTTAATGAGTGGCTGAGCCTAAAAACCGGATTGAAAGCTTGGCTGGATACAACCAATACAGGGTGGATTGGCTTTTTATTCACGCTGGGTGGCCTCTTTCTTTGGTTGGTACAAATGATGCTCTATTTTTCTTTGTTTAAATATTTATGGCTCATTATTGGTTCCCCTGTATTCGCTTATTTGAGTGAAAAAACTGCTTCCATTATGGAAGGCCGAGATTATCCTTTTAGCTTAACACAATTACTAAAAGACATGATTCGAGGCATTCGCCTGGCTGCAAGAAATGCATTGTGGCAAACTGTTTATTTAATCTCACTTTTGATTGTTAGCCTAATACCGATAGTTGGTTGGCTAACGCCAGCATTGGTAGTCTTAATTGAATGTTATTATTATGGTTTTTCCATGCTCGACTACAGCATGGAGCGACATAAAAAATCTGCTGGAGAAAGTATTGCTTATGTAAGTGCACACAAGGGATTAGCAATAGGCAACGGTATTATTTTCTATTTCATGCATCTGATTCCATTTATTGGATGGGTATTTGCACCAGCTTATGCAGTTGTTGCAGCCACGCTTAGCTTATACCCACTTAATCAAAAACAACAACCTACTTATGTCAACAGGTGAGGTTTGGTTGATTCCCTCTTTACTAGCAGAAGATGCTACTGAATGTATTCCTGCCTACATTCTCCCAAGAGTCTTGCAATGTCAAGTGTTGTTTGTTGAAAATGAAAGAACAGCCCGAAGGTTTTTAAAGAAGCTTTCTAGAGAAATTGTCATCGACAATTTTGAATGGCATACCATTCACAAAACAGAACCTACGGTTATAAAAAGTTTTCAGGATGCGCTGAAGCAAGGCAAACATGTGGGTATCATTAGTGAAGCTGGCTGTCCGGGCGTAGCGGATCCAGGACAAATATTAGTTGCCGCTGCGCAAGATATTGGTGCCAAAGTAAATCCATTGGTTGGACCGAATTCAATTTTATTGGCATTAATGGCGAGTGGTCTCAACGGACAACAATTTAGGTTTCATGGTTACTTACCCATAGATCAGTTTGAAAGAAAAAATAAGATCAAGCAATTAGAACAAGAAAGCATTCAGCAGAACACTACACAAATTTTTATTGAAACGCCTTATCGAAATAACCAACTCTTGCAAGATTTGGTACAACAACTTTCACCCAACACGCGTATATGTGTTGCTGTGAATTTAACACACCCAACAGAAGAAATCATCTTAACAAAATCGGCGAAGGATTGGAAAAAAGAAAAAGCCGATTTCCATAAGAAACCGGCTATATTTTTAATGGGTGTTCAACTTACTTAGCGCGAATAGTTGATTCTTCCGGAGCTTTCCCAAAAATTTTATAAATACTATCAACAACATAAACACTGCTGCCTCGCCAAGGCAAAGTGCCGAAGTAACGCTTGTAATGTAATTCCATTTCCTTTCCAGCATTCTCCATCAACTTTTGAGCGATTCTTTCATCTTCTACACTAAAATCAAACTCATTGCTTTGCACATTGGCTCTAAATCCACTTTGGATAATTTTACCTTCATAAGTTTTAAAGACCACACCCTTATGCTGAAAAGTATTGAGCACACCCGCTTTGGTACCTTCTGAATATACAAAATAAAATCTCCACCAGATTACTACAGCTACAACTACTAACAAAAAGAGTAGTCCATAGCCCATTATTTTTTTTCCCATACTTTTATAGTCCATATTTGTCTACAAGATAAATCAAAGCTGCCATTGTTACAGCACCTAAATGAAGTTCTCTTTTATTCACTGCTTCAAACACATCGCTTTGTGCGTGGTGATAATCGAAATAACGCTGACTATCGGGTGACAACCCCGCAACGGGAGTTCCAAATGCACGGTTCAAAGGACCAATATCTGCACCCCCGCCCCCTGGATTAATATTATCAATTCCGTATGGTTTTAAAAGTGGCAACCAAGATCTAATTTTTTGAAATTGTTCTCCTTTTGCGGTTACCCCAAAAGCGCGCGGTGTGAAACCACCAGCATCGCTTTCCAATGCAAACACATGCTTTTCGCCTCTTTGTTTAGCGCGATCTGCATAAGCTGTAGCACCACGCAACCCATTTTCTTCATTGGCAAATAAAACGAAACGAATGGTACGCTTTGGCTGATATCCTAAAGCACGAAAAGACCGTAAAATTTCTATGGTTTGTACACAGCCTGCTCCATCATCATGCGCACCTTCACCAATATCCCAACTATCGAGGTGACCACCCACAGTTATAATTTCATCAGGAAATTCAGTGCCTTTTATTTCACCAATAACATTGTGTGCAATAGTGTCGGGAGCAAACCTACCATTGGTAACTAATTTAGCATGCATTTTTTCACCTTGCTGATATGCTTCCCAAATAGCATCTGCATCTCTCAACCCCAATGCCATCGCAGGAATTTTT
Organism: uncultured Hydrotalea sp.; assembly: GCA_964616465.1. Classification (GTDB taxonomy): domain Bacteria; phylum Bacteroidota; class Bacteroidia; order Chitinophagales; family Chitinophagaceae; genus JAFLBI01. The sequence goes on from CAZTTO010000011.1 coordinate 44,336, forward strand.
GGAAAAGAATCGTTGTAAGCTGTTGAACCTGTATGCGGAAAGTTATCGGTTGCATCTGAAAGCGAACGAATCATTAATCCCACTGCACCATACTTTGCAACAATACCAGGACTACTTCTTCTATATGCACCAACAGCACCGTACGATCTAAACGTAAGCACTTCTGCCGGATCAAAAGCATGGTTAAAGAAAACAATCTTCCCTTTTACTTTATCACGAGCAGCTTCTAACTCACCAAAATTCGAAAAAGCAATCACTTCCCCAGCAACTCCTTTAGCACCAGAACCCATAGAATTGCCTAAAGCCACAGCTTGTATAGGACGAAGAACAGTTTTTCCATCCTTCTGCAATAAATAAGCTTCATCTTTCCCCCCTCTTTTCCAGTTGGGAACCATACACTCTTGTAACTCTACTGCGTCTGCACCAGACTCTTTCATCACTTTTGCACCCCAAGCAGATGCTTTGTTATAGGCTTCTGACCCAGATATACGATGTCCAATCTTTTTAGTGAGATCGCGCAAGTGGTCATAGGCTTTGCCTCTACGCATGATTTCTTCCGACAATTGACGAATAAACAGCGAATCAGTTTCAGTCGCTAATACCAATAGTGGTGTTAAACAAAGGCCAAGTAAAATTTTCTTCATGGCTTAAAGATAAAGTGAATTGTTACATCTTGAATCCATCTATGTGGATGAATGGCTCAACAGTTTGCCTTTTTCATTGTTACTTCGTGTAACAAAACAACATACATGAAAATTGGCATCTCCTGTTACCCTACATATGGCGGAAGTGGCGTATTAGCAACCGAACTAGGAAAAGCTCTAGCAGATGAAGGTCACCAAGTACACTTTATTACATACCAGCAGCCTGTTCGACTTAACGTATTCAATGCCAATATTTTTTATCATGAGGTACGCGTGCCGACTTATCCCTTATTCGATTATCCGCCGTATGAAATTGCCTTGGCAAGCACAATGGTAGATGTCATCGTAAACCATGATTTAGATATCATGCATGTGCATTATGCCATTCCACATGCATCCGCTGCGTATATGGCTAAACAAATTGTTTTGCAACAAACAGGCAGAAATATTCCTGTAATTACTACCCTACATGGTACTGATATAACGCTGGTAGGCAGAGATAAAACTTATGCGCCAGTTGTTACCTTTTCAATCAACCAAAGCGATGTAATTACTGCCGTTTCGCAAAACCTAAAAGATGAAACGCTGAAGTCTTTTACCATTACAAAGGAAATAGAAGTCATAACCAACTTTGTTGACCTTGAAAGATTTAATATCCAAGCTATTGATGCGTTTAGAAAAGTGATTGCACCAAAAGGTGAAAAAATATTGGTGCACGCCTCCAACTTTAGAAAAGTAAAACGAGTGCAAGATGTTGTAAAGGCATTTGCTGAAATTCGTCAGCATGTACCTGTTAAACTATTAATGGTAGGCGATGGTCCTGAAAGGCCGGTTATGGAAGATTTGGTTAGAGAGTTGAATATTGATGAAGATGTTCGCTTTGTAGGAAAGCAAGAACAAATTGAAGAAATCCTAGCTGTAAGTGACATTTTCTTATTGCCATCAGAATATGAAAGTTTTGGATTAGCTGCACTTGAAGCTATGGCAGCACATAATATTGTCATCAGCAGCAATGCTGGTGGTTTACCAGAGATTAACATTCATGGAAAGACGGGCTATTTAACACCTGTGGGTGATGTAGAAGCTATTAAAGTGGCTGCGCTAGAAGTATTACAAGACGACAAAAAGCTGCTGCAAATGAAACAAGCAGCCTTTGAACAGGCACAGAAATTTGATATTCACCACATCCTTCCTAAATACGAAGAGTTGTATAGTCGCTATTGCAGGATGGACGTGTGCAACAACGCTTAATGCTTAGATGCTACCTCAGCAATGGCATCTTGAACTACAAATGCTAAGGTTCGTAAAGTTGGTTCGTCAATACATAATGGTGGCGCAAGTCGAATAGATTCTGGAGCAAACAAAAACCAATCGGTAATAACTCCTCTTTGGATACAAGCTTTTGCTACTTGCTTACAAAATTCTGATGAAGGTAAAATCAATGATCCCCACAATCCGATTTGTGAATGACATTGTATAGCAGGATGCTTAATAAGTGAAAACAAAAGCTGTCCCTTTTCTTCAGCATCCTTCCACCATTGCTTTTGTAATAACAACTCCAATGCTGCTTTTCCTGCAGCACAACTAACCGGATGGCCTCCAAAAGTGGTGATATGTCCAAGTACAGGCTGATCTGTCAAAGATTGCATAGCGTCATAACTTGCTATAAAAGCACCCAATGGCATGCCACCACCCAGCGCCTTTCCTAACAACAAAATATCTGGCACAACACCACTGTGCTCAAAAGCAAACAGTTGACCCGTTCTACCAAAACCGCTTTGTATTTCATCAAAAATAAGCAAGGCACCAACCTCATTGCAACGTGTACGTACTGCGGTAAGCCAAGAAGCAGCTGCAGGCCGAACTCCACTTTCAGCTTGTACTGGTTCAATGATAACACAAGCTGTTTTCTCTGTTATAGATGCTATTAAAGAAGCACTATGATAATCCTCGTGACGAATATCGGGTAGCAGTGGACGATAGGCTTGTCGCCAATATTCATCTCCCATCACACTCAAGGCACCCTGTGTGCTTCCATGATATGCATTTTTACATGCAATCATTTCTGTTCTGCCCGTTATGCGCTTAGCTAATTTCATGGCACCTTCTGTTGCTTCAGCTCCACTATTGGTGAAATAAACGGTAGACAATGAATTGGGTAGAATAGAAGCCAACAACTGCGCATAAGCTACTTGTGGTTGTTGAATGAACTCACCATAAACAATCAAATGAGTGTAAGCAGCCGCTTGCTCTTGAATAGCTTTTACCACTTCAGGCTGACTATGACCAATATTGGCAACACTGAACCCTGATATGGCATCTATATAAGCTTTACCCGAAGCATCGTACAAATAGCAACCCGCGGCTTTAACCATTTCAAGCGCTATTGGCTCAGGTGAAGTTTGTGCCAAATGTTTAAAAAAAAGTTGCCTATTGGAAAATAAATCCATCTTCTGATCTGTTCTGAGAATAAATGATGAAATTAGAGCACGAAATTCGTTGTTTATGGCCACAATTCTTCCAATAAAAGATAAGTATCCACAATTTGGTGCCGACTGCTTTGTTGCGCCCAATGCCACCATCGTTGGAGATGTGGTAATGGGAAACGAATGTAGTATCTGGTTCAACGCTGTTGTGAGAGGCGATGTTCACTACATCAAAATGGGTAATAAGGTGAATGTGCAAGATGGTGCAGTTATTCATTGTACCTATCAAAAACATCCAACTGAAATTGGGAACCATGTTTCTATTGGACATAATGCGTTGGTTCATGGATGTACCTTACACGATAATGTATTAATTGGTATGGGTGCCATTGTTATGGATCGTTGTGTTGTGCACAGCAATTCCATTATAGCTGCAGGTGCTGTATTACTTGAAGGGACAGTAGTTGAAGCGGGTTCTATTTATGCTGGCGTGCCCGCCAAAAAAGTAAAGGACATTTCTCAAGAGTTGATTCATGGTGAAATTGATAGAATTGCCAACAACTATACACACTATGCTTCATGGCTCTCACCCTACAATGAAGCACCTCAAAACAAATAATATGAGAAAACTAACAACTGGAGTTTTAGTCCTTTTTCTGCTTTTCAGCCTTGGCTCTTGTCAGGCTATTAAACGCATGTTCCAACCCAAAGAAAAAGCAGTTGGTTGTCAGCCTTCAGGTAAAGCTGTGGGTGCAGAAAAATTAGCTTCTGGAGATCCAAAAGCTGAAAAACAAGCCAAAAAAGCCGGAAAATTCAAGTACGATACGATGTACTAATAGCCAGGTTTTTCCATGGAAGCATGGATATTCAAATAGCTTTCAAATCGCTGCATAGCAATTTCTCCAGATTCAATTGCTGCCTTTATAGCGCATCCAGGCTCATGTAAATGTTGGCAATTGTTAAACTGACAATCATTGATTCGGTCTCTCATTTCAGGGAAATAATGCGATAATTCTTCAGGCTCTATTCCCACAATTCCAAACTCTCGCACCCCAGGAGTATCTATCACGCAACCCCCATTAGGCAGATCGTGCATTTCAGCAAAAGTTGTAGTATGCATTCCTTTTCCGCTCCATTCACTCACAGCAGCTGTTCTTAATTCTAGTTCCGGAAAGAGCACATTCATCAAACTTGACTTCCCCACCCCACTGTGTCCACTCAGTAAAGTTTTCTTATGTACAAGTGCAGCTTTTAAATCGTCTAACCCTTCCTCTGTTACAGTACTGGTAACTAGTACTTGATAACCAATTTCTGTATACATTGCTTTCCAATCTTCCAACTGCTGCATTTCTTTTGCCCTATAGACATCCACCTTGTTGAATACCAAAATAGCTGGCACATGAAAGGCTTCACAGGAAACCAAAAATCGATCTACAAATCCCTGCGATGTTCGTGGCTCTCTCAATGTAATAAAAACCATACTCTGATCGAGGTTGGCGGCAATGATATGGTGCTGTCGCTTGCTATGTGGCGACTGGCGAATGACGTAATTTTTTCTTGGAAGAATATCGCTAATCGTCACCGTTGTTTCTGGCAAATCTTCAATTTCCACCAACACTTCATCGCCTACAGCAATTGGATTGGTAGAACTGATGCCTTCCATTTTAAAGTGCCCACGAATACGTGCAGGATGCATTTTTCCATCCTCAGTTCGTACTAAGTACCAACTTCCGGTGGATTTATATACAACGGCCTGCATTTGCTTCATGGCTGCAAAGTAAAACATTCAGACCGTTTGAATTGTAATAGTTCTGACTGCTTTGGCAGCCGAATGAATATCTTTGCAGCTTATGGCCAAATACGCACACGATCAGATTGTTCCTTTTGAGCACGGAAAAGGATCGAAGAAAGAACAGGTAGCTGAAATGTTTAACAAAATAGCATTTCGATATGATTTCATTAATCGCTTTTTGAGCGTTGGCATTGATGTTGCCTGGCGGAAAAAAGCCATTCAACAACTAAAAGCCTTACAACCGCAGGAAGTATTGGATATAGCAACCGGCACAGGTGATGTTGCTATGATGACTTATAAAATGCTTCGCCCTAAAAAAATTATTGGAATTGACATTTCTACAGGTATGTTGGATATTGGCCGAAAAAAAGTTGCTATTCCGCCCTATCAGTCGCATATTGAATTACTAGAAGGAGACAGTGAGGCCATTCCATTTGAAGACAATCGTTTTGATGCTATAACTGTGGCATTTGGGGTGCGTAACTTTGAAAACTTAGAGTTAGGTCTGAAAGAAATGTTAAGGGTGCTTCGCCCTGGCGGAAAAGCCGTTATCTTAGAGTTTTCAAAACCACGGTTTTGGCTGGCAGAAAAGTTTTATCAGCTTTATATGAAACTGGTAGCTCCTAATATTGCGAAGGCATTTAACAGCAATAAAGAAGCCTATCAATATCTTAACGAAAGCGTACAAGCTTTTCCTGAAGGAAACCGATTTATACAAATCATGCATGAAACAGGATTTACGCAAACCTATTTAAGAACCTTGAGTTTTGGCATATGTACGATTTATTGCGGAAGCAAGTAATCCTGTTTTGTAGTTTTCTGATCAGCAGCACTGCTTTGTTCGGACAGTCGCAAATGCACCGTCCCGACCATGATGATTGGTCGTATTATTTTGGTATTACCCTAGGCTATAATAATTCTCACCTACATGCTACCAAGCACCCAAGGTTTTTACAATCGGATAGTATCTTAAGTGCAAATCCACTCAGTGGCGGCGGGATCAACCTTGGCTTGCATGCAACTTTGCGTATCAGCGATTACTGGCAGTTTAGAATTAATCCACAGCTTATGCTTGGCGGCGCTCAAAGTATAGCTTATGAATTAGGTACAGCCCGACCCGGAGAGCCTTTGGTACAAAAACAAGTGCTTCCAACCACCATTTTAGCCTTGCCTATGCATTTTAAATTCAATTCTGATAGAATTGGAAATTTTAGAGCGTATCTATTGGGAGGTGTGAGGTATCACTATGATATGTCGAGCAATGCTACTGCAAGAAATGCTGAAGACCTAGTCAAACTTCGTGCATCCGATTGGGGCTTAGAAGCTGGGGTTGGATTTAATTTCTTTTTGCCATTTGTTACAATTTCACCTGAAATAAAATTCTCTCAGGGCATTTCTAATATTCACCAGCGAGATCCTGCGCTCAAATTCTCGAATGTATTAGATCGTATTCAATCGCGCATGATTTTCTTCTCTATTCATATTGAAGATTAATGCATTTTTAGAAGTCAAATTCTCTTCTTCGCAAATTCATTCTCATGCCAAAACTAAACCAGTTAGTAGTGAATGGCGTTGTTAATCCAGGTCTTGAAAAACGCCTGTAGGTATATTGTGCATCTAAAAATGTATTTGGGAATAGCTCGTAAGAAACCGACAGATTAGCCATGACCGTTTTACCAAGGATACCACTGCCCGTTCTAAATCCGTACTCTCTTGGCCGCTGGAAATAAGTGACCAAAATATTCGACCCAAAGTTTCTTCCCGCCGAATCTAAGCCCTGCTCTACTAACATTGCCTTAGCCTGCAAATGCCATTTAGGCAAAGGTTGGTACTTTAGAACAGCAAGCCATTCCCTAAAATTAGCTCCAAGCGGATGTGCGAGTGGCTGATTGTAATTCGAAAAATCTCCAATAGAATCGCGGTGGGTAAAAGTGAAAGGTCGCACCCAATTGAATTCAACCTGAGCATCTAAATTATCAATGCCAAAGAGGTTGATGGTTTTAACGCCTAACTGAGCAGCGTGCTTATTGCCCCACCATCCACGTTTATAGTTCAGTACTTCATTAGCAATAAATTCATTAATCACCAACTGTCCATAAAACTGTGTTTGACCAAACGCATTGTACTTCACATTCATACCAAGGGTCAGCTTATCCGGACTACCTACTTGTTGTTGTGCCGACAAGAAAAAAATCATGGGATTCAAGTAATGCCAATCGTATCCATTATCTCTTCCAAAAATGACATGTTCAAATAATCCAATTTGTAATCGCTTATTAATCTGCCAGTCGAGGTGGTGCATAGCCATATACTTTTGAGGCCTTAACCTTCCATCTTGCTGACTGTTCCTAAAAGATCCTGTAAGCTGCGCGAAAACGTTGGTATAGTTGAATTTCCAGAAACGAGTATTGATTTTAAAGAACAGGTAATTCTGCGCAAAATCGCTTAGAATCAAACTTCTAAATCCATGCCCAATAAACAATCGGTCATACGCGAATTGCATATCAATGCCTTTCATTGCCCTAAACTGAATGCCGCCTCTTGCATCTAAATAATCGTATGCATCATTTCTAAAGCGCTTGAATAAGCCAGCTCCGGGCACTGCATTAAATCTATTGACCCATTGCTGCACATACAAAGGATTTCGCTCCTGATTTTCGGTGAAATACGTATAAAATCCAAGCTTTTCTCCAAGCATACCTCGCATTACAATACCCCTAGTATTTTGAAACAAATTGGCTGAAACATTATTATCGCCACCGGTTTGAAACCCGAGGACAGGTGCAGCCAGGATGGTGAAATTTTTATTATGAACCCCAGCAAAAAATGGCTTGCTGAACATATTCTTTTTAAAGAACAACATAGGCTGCAGAGCAGTATCTGCTTGATCGCGCTTCCACTCTAAATTTTCCATCAAAACTTGCTGAAAATTATATTGATCCACCCGCGAAAAACGCCAATCGCGCTGCTTCATCAAATCAAGTGCATGCTCGACCCGCTCTGTATTCCACTTCCTATTCCTATAAGGCATTGCCGAGAAATTGAGAACAGAATCGGTTTGCATTTGTATTTCCAGTCTGTCCATAATAGCACCCTGCTTCGACCACATAGGCACGTAATCGGATTGGGCATACATAAAAATGGGCAAAAAGAAAAAGAGAAGCTTGATGGTTGTTTTAATAAATTGCATACACTAAATTAAGTAATGAACCGAATGGAACAGCACCTCATTAAAAATACAGTTTTGGTGAATGAAGGCAAACAAACACCTACCGATATTTTAATTCGTAATGGCAGGATTGAAAAAATTGCTCCTAATATTAGCGTTTCTGGCAGTGTACATGAAATAGATGGAAGCGGCCTTTTAACTTTGCCTGGGGTGATTGACGATCAGGTTCACTTTAGAGAGCCTGGACTTACCCATAAAGCGAATATTTATTCAGAGTCAAAAGCCGCTGTTGCAGGTGGTGTAACTACATTCATGGAAATGCCCAATACATTTCCACCAGCTTTTACACAAGAACTCTTAGAAGAGAAATACAAAATAGGTGCAAATACTTCGCTTGCGAATTATTCCTTTTTTATGGGGACTTCAAATAGCAATATTGAAGAAGTGCTAAAAACAAACGATAAAAAGAATGATATCTGTGGCGTAAAAATTTTCATGGGCTCTTCTACAGGAAACATTTTAGTGGACAATCCGCTTCAACTTGAAAAAGTCTTCAGTGGTGTAGAAGTGCTTATAGCAACACATTGCGAAAGCGAAGCAGTCATGAATGAAAATTACAAGCGTATTAAGCAGGAGAAGGAAGAATTAACCGCGGCTGATCACCCAAGAATTAAAAATGAAGAAGCCTGTTTTGAATCTTCTTTTCTAGCTATTCAGTATGCAAAAAAACATGGATCCAGATTACATGTGCTACATATTTCTACAGAGAAAGAACTCCAACTCTTCACCAATATGGTGCCTCTAAAAGAAAAAAGAATTACTGCAGAAGCTTGTGTGCATCATTTGCATTTTACAAGCAACGATTATGAAAGATTGGGTAATCTTATCAAATGTAATCCGGCAATCAAAGATCCGCATCATAAAGATGCAATATGGAAAGCAGTTTTAGATGATCGAATTGATGTAATTGCTACAGACCACGCACCGCATACCTGGCAAGAGAAGAATGAACCCTATGAACATGCACATGCAGGACTTCCACTAGTCCAACATTCATTATTGTTGATGCTGTATTACGTACAACAGGGAAAAATGGATATTGAAACATTGGTACGAAAAATGAGTCATGCAGTAGCCGATTGTTTTCAGATTCAGGATAGAGGCTATGTTCGTGAAGGATATTATGCAGATTTGGTTATGGTAAATATGAATCGTCCAGTTACTGTTAGTAAAGAAAATATTTTGTACAAATGTGGATGGAGTCCTTTAGAAGGCTTTGAATTTCCTGCTAGCATTGAACATACGTTTGTCAACGGGCATTTGGTATATAACAAAGGGCAATTTAATGAGACACAAAAAGGCATGCGCCTTCGCTTTAACAGATCATAAGAGTTGTGTAATATGCAAATTGATAAAACTACCATACAAGATCTCTCCATCTTTCACCATGAGCAAGAGCAAGCTATATGCTCCATGCTCGACTTTACGCATACCAATGATGGAAGAAACTATTTACAATTTGTATTAAGTCACCCTTTAGACTCTATTGCTGCAATTCATGACACCCAACAAACCATTCGTGCATTGAGTGCCGTTGCAGATCATTGGCCACCCACCATTACCAACGGAACTATCATGATGATGGAAAAGTTTTTTGATACGGCTATCAATTCCTACCCACATCAACCAACAGTTTTAAGTGCACTTTTTTACAAAATTTTCAATAGTCACGATTTCTCTTTAACACGCTATTCTATTCAACATTTCGCCGACTTCTTTACCGGATTGCAACAAATTTTAGCATGTATTGATGAAGATACTTATTCAAAAAAACTGTCAGCCTGGTTACAAAGAATTCGCCAACTGCTCGATAAAGATATGATTCATGAAATAGCGCAGTGCAAAGCAGAAAAACTAAGTGCGAGAGAAGTAATTATATATGGTAGATTTTTGAGGCATCATTTTAAAATTGCAACACAAGAATTAATAGAGTTATTTGCAAAAATTGATGCTTACTTAAGCTTAGCTATTGCATGTAAAAAATTCAATTTACTTTTTCCTGAATTTGAAGCTGCCGACGAACCATTTGTAACGGCAGAAAATTTATTTCACATACTACTTGAAAAACCTGTTCCCTACAGTGTTGACCTTTCTCACCACAAAAATTTTCTTTTCTTAACTGGTGCAAACATGGCTGGAAAAAGCACTTTCATAAAAGCTTTGGGTGTTGCAGTTTATTTAGCACACTTAGGTATTGGCGTTCCAGCAAAATCATTTAGGCTTAGCTTCTTTGATGGTATCCTTAGCAATATTCATGTCATGGATAATATTGTGAAGGGAGAAAGCTATTTCTTCAATGAAGTACAACGCATCAAAAACACCATTGAAAAAATTAGTGATGGAAAAAAATGGCTGATTTTAATTGATGAGTTATTTAAGGGGACTAATATGGAAGATGCCATGAAATGCAGTAAGACTGTGATAGAAGGATTGAATAAAAGCAGGAATGCACTCTTTGTTTTGTCGACACATTTGTATGAGATAGGCGGTTCTTTACAACAACACGATAATATGATTTTCCGCTATTTCGAAACATCTGTAGTTAAAGATCAGCTCATGTTCAGCTACCAGCTAAAAGATGGTGTGAGCAGCGACAGATTGGGCTATCTCATTTTAAGAAGAGAAGGTGTGATAGACATGTTGAATGAGATTGGGACAAAATAATTTTTTTCCTACTTTTACATAAATCGTTATTGCTATGTTAGTCAAAACCTTTGGCAGCGCCGTATACGGCGTGGAAGCCATTACCATTACTATTGAAGGGCATTTAGCGCCTGGTGAATTGAAATACTTTATAGTTGGTCTTCCCGACAATGCAGTTAAAGAAAGCACTATGCGTATTGAGAGTGCTTTAAAATCGAATAAACTACAATGGCCTAGAACAAAATATGTTGTGAATATGGCTCCTGCCGATATCAAAAAAACAGGAGCTGCTTTTGATCTTCCTATTGCTACGGGAATTCTTGCTGCAACTGGACAAATAAAATGCATTGACCATTTACAAGACTTCATCATTATGGGTGAACTTGGATTAGATGGCAGTATTCAACCAATAAGAGGTGCTTTGCCCATTGCCATTCAAGCCAGAAAAGAAGGATTCAAAGGTATGATTGTTCCACTTGCAAATGCAAGAGAGGCTGCTATGGTACAGCAACTAGATGTATACGGAGTATCACACATTAATGAGGTTATTGCACTTTTTTCATCCAATAACAGACAAGAACCTTTGAGGGTAAATACGCGTGAAGATTTTTTTAATGCACAGCAGTTTTTCGACATTGATTTTCAAGAAGTAAAAGGTCAAGAAAATATAAAGAGGGCGTTGGAAATTGCGGCTGCGGGTGGACATAATGCAATTTTAATTGGACCACCTGGAGCCGGAAAAACCATGCTAGCAAAAAGATTGCCTACCATACTCCCGCCATTAACTTTACATGAGGCATTAGAAACGACCAAAATTCACAGTGTCGCAGGAAAACTACCTGAAAACGCCACACTGGTTGCCAAAAGACCTTTCCGTTCACCACACCATACAGTTTCAGATGTTGCGCTTGTAGGTGGTGGTGGCATTCCTCAACCCGGAGAAATTTCATTGGCACATAATGGCGTTTTGTTTCTAGATGAACTGCCAGAGTTCAAAAGAACTGTGTTAGAAGTCATGAGACAGCCAATGGAAGAAAGAAAAGTGACTATTTCAAGAGCTAGAATTGCCGTTGATTTTCCTGCAAGCTTTATGCTCATAGCATCTATGAATCCTTGTCCCTGTGGCTTTTACAACCACCCTGAAAAAGAATGTACTTGCGCACCGGGTACTGTCCAGAAATATCTTAATAAAGTATCTGGACCATTACTAGATAGGATTGATTTGCATGTGGAAGTAACACCTGTAAGTTTTCAAGAATTAAGCAGTCAGCCTAAGGGAGAAAACTCGGCAGCGATTCGTGAACGTGTGATGCATGCAAGACAAATACAAAGCGAACGCTTCAAAGAGCAAGAAGGAATTTTTGCAAATGCACAAATGAATTCTAAACTATTAAGGGAGATCTGCAGATTACAACCTGCTGGAGAAAGTCTTTTGAAAACAGCAATGGAAAAACTTAACTTAAGTGCAAGAGCCTATGATAGGATTTTAAAAGTAAGCAGAACGATTGCCGACTTAGAGAAAACAGATGAAATACTAACGCATCATGTCGCAGAAGCCATACAATATAGAAGTTTAGACAGAGAAGGATGGGCTGGATAAAAAAGGGCGCAGTAATTTCTTACTACGCCCAGCCATCACCACTTCTCTACGCATCTATTTACTTCATCATCACTTTTACTGGTTTATAGGTAACACCATTGGCACCAGTCAAATGCAGAATCAAAATTCTTTGTCCGCCATTATATGCATCTTGACGACCTAATTCAACAGTTACTTGGTTTTCGCCTTGTATAGCTTGAATAGCTCTACTCATCACTACCCTACCTGTTGCAGCATCTGTCATGCGCATTGTTAATGGAGTTTCAACTGCACTGCGGAATTGCACTGTAAATCTTCCATTGTTAGGGTTTGGAAATGCTTGCACTTCTTTGGCTTCTAAACTGCGTAAATAATCAACATCTACTTTTGTAAATCCAACTTTTCCAAGAGTTGTATTAACAGCAGTATTAGCAGCATTTACTTCAATACTAAATATTACACTGGTAATATCGTTTGGATTCAACTTACCAGCAATACCAGCACTCGTAAAATCATTTAAGCTAATTTGATATTCACGCTTATTCTGATCAAGGTTGACAGTATAAGTATATTGGTTATTCCATTCTTTCACACCTTCTTTTACAAGTATAATTTTTAATTTTTGTCCACCCGTAGCCTCAAAGCGCAAAGTCTTGTAAGCTCTAAGATCAGCCGCTGCTGCACCACCTCTCAAGTACTTATAGGCAGTAATATAATTGCTGGTTGTGCCTTCAATTTTTACATCACGGAAAAGAGGATATTCATCTTGGTAAACACGAGCAGCATCATTACTTACTGTAAAGTTCTTGATAGTTGTTCTTGCACGATCATAATCCAATCCCCAAATACCATCACTCATATATACTAGGTCCATTAGTTCACCATTAATAAACATACGAACATCACTTTCAAATCCATCGCGCATATCTAGCTCAATAGTAGAACGACCTTCACCTTGTAGTGTGAATGGTACTTTACGTTTTGTAATTTGTGCTTGTTCACTTAATTTCTCATCTAATTCAAAGTATCCCGTTGTTCTTTCTGTTGTGTTTTCAAGAGTAAGAATTAGTTTACTTCCCGCACGACGACCAGCAACTACATAAGCACCTGGTAAATCTGCATTTTTTGCACCTTGAGTAACTCTTCCGGCTACTTGTAATCTGTTTAAAATATCTGTTGCAAGCTGACGCATCATTTCTGGAGTTTCAGCCCATACTTGGAAGTTATACATCACATCATCGTTCACATAATCTTTGGTGAACCATTTGCTTTCAATATTGAAATTATCACGACCAGCTTTCGCACCAGCAGAGAAGCTCATAGCATATTCTACTTTACCACTCTCTTGTCGAATTTTGTAGGCCAAAACATTCACTGCACCTATACTTACTTTTTCTATACCCAACATTTGAGCACCACGCAAACGATCACAAATAGGTTTGGTGTGGTTATAAACCTGATCTAAAGTTTTGGTAGCAAAGGCAACACCTCTTGCAATATTAGATCTTGTAAAGTCAACACTCATTACTTCAACTGCGTTGGTAAACTGTGTTAAATCGGTTGGAGAAGTAACAAAGGCCTGATAACCTGGTAATCCAGCCGGCATAATATCTGCAAGGCGAACTGCACCTGTATTCATTGTGCTAATTCCATTTCTATCATTACTTACAGGACCATTCCACTTAGGTGTTGCACCATAGTTAGTTTCACCTACTACACCTGCTTTAGCCATTGCCATATTGCGTTTACCAATTACTTCACCTAAACTATAGCTTTCTACACCACCAGTTGCACCACCACTTACACCACAGCTTACTGTGAATTCAGGGTCTACTACTAATCTAGTAAATCCACCATTAGGAGATGCTCCCGCTTTCATTAATACAACCATATTGCTATCACTAATGACCCAAGCTTTCATCCTATCATAGTTAGCACCACTGAATATAAATGTGTAAACAATACTGATTCCTGCTGTATTGGTACCTGCATCATCTTTGATACCTACAAACGGACTATTTATTCCAGTAAAGAAGTTTTGATAAGAACCATCTTGACCAAAAGACCATACCGGATTACCAGGAGTTCTAGTTCGAGCGGTGGTATTTACAGGGAAACCAAAAGTAACATGACTTAAATCCTTAGATGTACTTGGACTAGTAATAGTAATCACCCATCGCATACTTTCACAATCGTCTACAATACTATCTACACGTGCAGTCCATTCATTCTGATTACCAGATTGGTTACCACAATTTGTAACTGTAAGAGCAACAGTTCTTTGATTAGTTCCACAATTATTTGTAACAGTATATGTAATCTGAGCAGTACCAGCTGCAACACCCGTAATTAATCCAGTGTTTGGATGAACAGTTGCTATTGCAGTTTGAGCAGAACTCCACACACCACCTGTAGTAGCAGATGCCCAAGTGACTTGACTACCTGCACATACTTGTGTTGCTCCATTAAAGACAGCAGGTCTTGTAGGAGGACCATTCACTTGAATGGTTTTTGTTACTTCTGCAACACCACACTGCTCCTCAATAATATATCGGATAGTAGCAGTACCTTCTGCAACACCTGTTACAACACCTGTAGTTACGTTTACTGTTGCAATATCGGTTTGATTACTTAACCACATACCATTTGGAGTTGCGTTGGTAAATGTTGTATTAGCTCCAACACAAACCTCGTTTGCACCAGCAATAGCAGCTGGAGTAGCAGGAGGATCTTTAACAGTAATAGTTCTTGTAACAACAGTAGAACAAGCTTCAGATGCAGTTACAGTATATCTGATGGTTGTAGTACCCGCTGCAACGCCTGTAACCTGACCATTATTATTAACTGTAGCAACGGCTGTATTCAAGCTTGTCCATACACCATTTGGTGTAGCATTATTGAATTGAACATTGGTGCCTCTACATACTTCCTGAAAGCCTGTGATGGCTGCTACAACTGGAGGTGTACAAGGAGGCACACAAGGTGTTGTTATAACTGGGTCTACCATATAGCTCACAAAACCTCCATTTGGAGATGCGCCAGCCTTAGTTAAGACTATAAGTGGACTATTACCATTCACCCAGTTTTTGATGGTGGTATAATTGGCACCTGTATACGTAAACGTATACACAATATTGAAACCAGCACTGTTTGTGCCAGCATCATCTTTAATACCATTAAAAGGAGAGCTTATTCCAGGAATATCATTTTTATAAGATCCATCATTACCAAATGACCAAGCAGCATTACCTGGGGTTCGTGTTCTAGTATTGGCGTTTACTGGGAAGCCAAAAGTAGCATGGCTCAAGTCTTTAGATGTACTAGGACTAGTTATTGTTATGGTGAATGTAATGCTGTTACAATCATCTACCACTGAATTCAGTACGGCTGTCCACTGGTTGGTATTACTACCCTGTGCAACTGCAGCGAGTGACACAAAAAGCGGAAGTATCCAACGAAATAGATGTGTAAAAATCGTTTTCATGACGTTTGTTTGAAGTGTAATTCTTACAGGTAAATAACAGCACCGTTCAAGGCAACTATTCCAATACACCTGCATATGCAAATTACCTAAGGCCCATTCGACCACCTATCAAGCAAACTTGAATTATGGTTAGTAATACTACTACATCTTTCTAGTTTTGATTACGAACGTTTTATGCAATAAAAAAAGGTGAGCCATTTTGACCCACCTTATATTTTCTGTGTTTGATTTGCTTCTATCGCTTGATGCTGATCTTAGCTGGCTTATAACGAAGACCATTTGCTCCATCCAAGTTTACTATGTACAAGCCTTGACTTGACATGTTCTCTTGTCTGCCCAACTCTACTGTTACTTGGTTCTCACCTTGTACTGCTTGGATGGCTCTGCTCATCACTACTCTACCAGTTGCAGCATCTGTCATACGCATGGTTAATGGGGCTTCTACTGCACTGCGGAACTGTATCGTGAACCTACCGTTACTTGGGTTAGGATACAACTGAACTTCCTTAGCTTCTAAGCTGCGTAAGTAGTCTACATCAACCTTTGTAAAGCCAACCTTACCCAAAGTAGTATTTACAGCCGTATTTGAACCATTTACTTCAATGCTAAACACCACACTTGTTACATCGTTTGCTTTAATCTTTCCACTGATGCCTGAGCTTACAAAATCATTTAAACTGATTTGATACTCACGCTTCGCTTGATCTAGATTAATGCTATACGTATACTGATCATTCCAGTTGGTTACACCTTCTTTTACCAAAGTGATTTTTAACCTGTGACCACCTGAAGCCTCAAAACGTAATGTTTTATATGCGCTTAAATCCGCTGCAACACCACCGCCTCTTAAAAACTTATAAGCTGTAATATAGTTGCTAGTTGTTCCTTCTATCTTCACATCGCGGAACAATGGGTACTCATCTTGATAAACACGAGCAGCATCATTGCTTACTGTGAAGTTTTTAATAGTTGTTCTAGCTCTATCAAAGTCTAATCCCCATATACCATCACTCATATAGACTAGGTCCATTAACTCACCGTTGATGAACATGCGCACATCACTCTCAAAACCATCTCGCATATCTAACTCCAATGTAGAACGGCCGCGCTGCTGTATAGTAAATGGTACTGTACGCTTGCTAACAGTTGACTTCTCGTTTAATTTCTCTTCCAACTCAAAGTATCCACTACTATTGGCTGTTCCGTTCTCAACACTTAATACCAACTTACTTCCTACGCGCTGACCACTCACCACATACGCAGCTGGTATAACAGCATTATTATTTCCTTGAGTTAATCTGCCATATGTGCTAAGTTTAGACAAAATTTCAGAAGCAAGTCGACTTGCTAATCCAGGTGTTTCTCCCCAAACTTGGAAATTGAACATCGCATCGTCATGCTGTATATCTTTAGTAAACCACTTGCTTTCAATTTGAATTTCACTTCTTCTAGAAGAAGCGCCTGCAGAAAAACTCATTGCAAATTCTACGCTTCCATTTTCTTGACGAATTCTATACGAAAGAACCTCAATTCCATTTAACTGAACTTTTTCAATCCCAATTAATTGAGCGCCTCGCAAACGATCACAAATTGGTTTAGTATGATTATATACTTCATCTAAAGTTTTAGTAGCAAATGCAACAGCACGTGGCACATTACCCCTTGTAAAGTCAACACTCATTACTTCAACCGCATTGGTAAATTGTGTTAAGTCTGTTGGAGAAGTAACAAAGGCTTGATAGCCTTGTAATCCACCTGGCATAACATCACGAAGTCTAATTTGAGTTGTATTTTCAGTAGCAATTGCTCCTCTTGTAGTTTCTGCGATCGGACCATTCCACTTCGGTGTTGCACCGTAATTAGTTTCACCTAATTGACCCGCTTTTGCTCGAGCCATATTACGTCTTCCAATTACTTCACCCAAACTATAACTTTCTATACCGCCACCAGAACCACCACTTACACCTTGGGTTACAAACACTTCCCTTTCACAAACTGTTACACAACCTGCAGGAGAAGTAATTGTCAAACTCACATTGTAAGGTCCAGGTGCACCATATACAACAACTAAAGAATCAAAGGCGATAACTGCATTACTTGTATCACTTGCCTTCCATGAATATATAAATCCTGCTTGAGGAGCAATTGGTTTAAATACAAATCTATGACCTGGGAATTCAAGTGTATCAGCATTACTTGTGAAACCGCAAGTTGGATTAGGTAATTGAGTAACTACAAATGGAGACAGAGATGTTCTGTTACATCCATTATCTGCAGTTACTTTAACAGTAAATGATCCAGTTGTATCTACAACTAAAAATCTTCTGGTAGAATCTTGTAATAAAACTCCGTTTTTGTACCACTGGTATTGACTAAATCCTGATGGAGCAGAAAGCGTAGTATTCTTACCTGCACATATAGTTGTATCTCCAAGAATTGTTGGTACTGCTACATTACAAATGTAACCAGCATCAATAGTTGGATTAACACGTGCAATTCCATTTTGTAACAAATTCATAACTATGGTTGGTGAAAAACCAGTTAGTGAATCTGCATCACTATTATTATCTGTACCAGCTGTAGGAGTTCTTTTTGTAATAACTCTTCCATCAACTGTAGCCGGGAATCTTACTTGATAATTTCCACTTTCAGTAATTGTAAACTGATAGTAACCAGGTCTACCTTGATTATCATTTGCAGTAAACAAGGAATCTACTGCTACAAATTGATTAGATCCATCTTGCCTGAATAAAACAACTTTAACCTGGTTAATACCATTAGAAGCAGGTTCATTCTGAATACCATCTGCATTATCATCTCTCCAAACATAGTTTCCTAATGATCCAATTGGATAATAACCTGCATCAATTGTTGTATTGTGTTTATCTTGACCAGTTCCAGCTGCATTAATTGTTACTAAGCCACTTCTTCCAGTAGATATATTCATATCTGAATTTTCATCTACCTGTGGGGCTTGGTTAACAACTGGAGTTGGTAAATAATGAGCATAAGAAGTAGGAAACTGAACATAATACTTTCCAGAAGGAAGTTCAACAAATTTGTAGTACCCAGGTCTTCCAGAAAAATCATTTGCTGTAACTGTAGAATCTAATAATACATCATCACCGCCACCAATTACATTATCAGGACCAGCTCCATATAAATAAACTTTTACACCATTTAATCCAAATGTTGGAGCTTCATCTTGTAAACCGTTCTTATTTACATCAATCCAAACGTAGTTTCCTAAAGATCCAAGTACTGGATTACAGTTAGTAAACATACCTACCATATTAGGAGTAGCTGGTAAAAGCTGGCTGTTATTATCAGCGCGACTAACTTGATAAGTTATTGAGTTATTCATTCTTAATCCAACAGGTGTACCTAATGGTGCACGCATAGGCCAAGTAAACTCTATACTATCTAAAATACCTAATGGTACTGTACGTGTTAATTTTATTGCCTTTACTGTTGTTATATCAACTGGAGGAATTGCTGTCCAAACAGGAGTTGAACAACCAGCAGGATTTACTGCAGGACTTACATCATTGATACAAGGATTATTTGTAACAGTATAAAATACACTTGTATGAGGATCTGAAATTGAAACAGGTCCAACTAAATTAGCAAACCATTGTGATCCTCTATTATCACCAATGAATGGGAAAACATCTACCAATACCAAATCCTTAGATGCAACATTTCCTAAATTGGAAACAGTTACTTTATAGTTCACAGGCCCCCCTTCTTGCGCCACTGCAAAATCAGGGAAATAAACAAAATTAGAATCACAACCAGACTGTCCTTTTCTTGCTCTTAAAGCAACAGAACTGATAACAGTAACTGGAGTATTTGATGTTAGTATATTTTGTTGTATACCATTACTGCTTTCCAATCTCATTCTATTATTGATTGTTCCAGCTGGTGTACCAGGTTTAATAACCGTTCTGAAGTCAATTCTAAAAGTTCTTCCTGGAACCAAAGTGCCAAGTGAAAATCTTAGAATATTTCCCTGAATGGTAGGCTCAATAGAAGTTATGGGCCCATTTGGACTTACACTATAAAATGTAGCAGATCCAGGCACATACTCAAGTCTATTATCTAGGGTATCAATAACAACAACATTTTCAGCATTGACTGTTCCTCCTAATTGCACACTAAATCTGTATCCTACAGTATCACTTGCACGAAAATCTGATGGGCTACTTGGATTTCTACTTTTTGAAGCAGTATTGAAAGATGGATATGGTTTTAAAATTTCTGATGTACTAGTACATGCTGAAAAATTAGTTGCAACACCATTATAAAAGAATGTTCCTTGAGAAGCATTTGTTACTAAGGTACCATCATCACCAGGGTTGTTTGTTAAATAGGTGATACCTTCAACTATGGGAGTTCCATCTTTTTTCCCTTCAGCTGCTGATCTAACCCTTCCGGTATAAGATAAATCTTGTCTACTTCCAATAGGTAACGGGCCTCTTACAGTTATTCGAACATCGGTAATGTATTGTCCAGCTGGCAGGTTAACAGTAACATTTCTTGCTCCACTATTATTTTGAAGGAATTGAGATGTAAATGTACCAGCAGTAATGAAGTTAACTTGTGTGTTTGTTTTGTACTGAACAACAATAACTGGATTTGGTGCAAGGCTATCAAAACCGTCTAAGACTGGATTCACACGAATTACATTCATATCAACAGCACGATCTACAGTATAGTTAATTTGAACAGAATCTAACTCAGTATTTCCATTATTGGCCCAACCCTGACGGAAAGTATTTCCTGTAGTTGCAGGAAGAACGTGCCTACTTAACCAACTAGCAGTAGCTGCTGTGATTCCGGCACCTGTACATATTAAACTTGCATTTGTAGACTGTAAAGCAAAGCAAGCTTCACTTCTTCGAACACTTTTTTCTGTAGTTCCAATTGGAAGTGAAGGAACGAATCCAGACAAATTTGCAACATTACATACATTGGTACCTACTTGAAACGTTGGTGAATTGTATCTAACACTAATATGTGCATTCCCTCCGTTAACAGTACCAGTCCACAACCATGTAATTGTCCTGTTACTTGCATTATAAACTGGCTGATTAGAACCAGGAAACGCAGTAGCTGCAACAAATACAGCTCCAACTGGAAGAGTATCAATTAAAACTATATCTGTCAAGTTTAAACTACCTGTTGTAGAAGCAGACGGAACACTCAATGCTAATCGATAAATGGTAATATCATTTGGCGCACCACCTGCGTGACGAGTTTTAGTAATATTAAATCTATTACTTGCAACTGCAGTAACAATAGTTGAATTACTTAAAACCGGGCCAGTGGAATTATCTGCATTTACATTATTATCAGCATCTATTGAAGTAATAATTGCAGGACCATATCCATTTGGTGTAACTCCATTTTTATACCTAAAACGAATTTGCAACTGTCCTGTGCTTCCAGCTGGTAAAGGATTTACATAAGTGATGGTTACGCGATTATTACCTGCATTATAGGCTGCACTTACAACCTGGGTATTATTAAAATTAATTGAGTTGCTAAAATTATTGATATCCCAAGGCTCTAAATGCTCTGGAAGATTAATAGTAGCAACTACATTTTGACCATTCTGGTTTAAACTACTCAATTGATAGTTTAATGTATAAATAAACTGTGCCCCAGTTTCTATACTATTTACATTAGCACTTCCTTGAACGGTAAATTGAACCTGTGCTTCAGATTTAATTGACAATGCAATTAGAAAAACAAATGCAAGTGATCTTATTGATTGGAGTAAATATTTTTTCATTGTATAAGTCTTAAGGATTATTGGCAATCTTTTATTGTCACAAATGTGACCTCGCCATGCTTATTAATTCCTATTACTACTTTGCAGGCTTTTTGGGACCCATTCAACTGATATTCCCATATAGTATTTGCAACCTTGCGATCTGGCTCTCCTAAAAGAGAAACCAACTCCTTGCTTGTTGTAGTATATGTTCCCATAACAGCCCCCTCTTCTTTATCACTCTCAACTACATCTGTCAACTTTTCTTTAATTAGTTGCTGAAGCGCTTTGAATGTACTAACCCGATTAACTTGCTTATTCTCTTTGAAAAATTTGCTCATTTCCTTGAACTCATCAGGGATTATTTGTTGAGAATAAGCGCTTTGTGGTACAACGAGCGATATTAAAATAGCAAATAATAACGCACCTAATATTAGTCCCATCTGCTTTTTCAGAGGATTCTGGTTCATAATCGGGGTTTTAAAGTCAATATTTATGCAAGTTAGATGTAAAGTCATTGGTTTTCAATTAAATTCACCTTAATAGTGTAACAATCTGCACTACATATGATTATTTTTACTCATGCAACAGCAGATTGTAATAGTTAACGCAAATTACCTAGTCAACATTGTTACACCTATCATGTAAACTTGAATTATGGTTAGTAATACTACTACATCTTTCTAGTTTTGATTACGAACGTTTTATGCAATAAAAAAAGGTGAGCCATTTTGACCCACCTTATATTTTCTGTGTTTGATTTGCTTCTATCGCTTGATGCTGATCTTAGCTGGCTTATAACGAAGACCATTTGCTCCATCCAAGTTTACTATGTACAAGCCTTGACTTGACATGTTCTCTTGTCTGCCCAACTCTACTGTTACTTGGTTCTCACCTTGTACTGCTTGGATGGCTCTGCTCATCACTACTCTACCAGTTGCAGCATCTGTCATACGCATGGTTAATGGGGCTTCTACTGCACTGCGGAACTGTATCGTGAACCTACCGTTACTTGGGTTAGGATACAACTGAACTTCCTTAGCTTCTAAGCTGCGTAAGTAGTCTACATCAACCTTTGTAAAGCCAACCTTACCCAAAGTAGTATTTACAGCCGTATTTGAACCATTTACTTCAATGCTAAACACCACACTTGTTACATCGTTTGCTTTAATCTTTCCACTGATGCCTGAGCTTACAAAATCATTTAAACTGATTTGATACTCACGCTTCGCTTGATCTAGATTAATGCTATACGTATACTGATCATTCCAGTTGGTTACACCTTCTTTTACCAAAGTGATTTTTAACCTGTGACCACCTGAAGCCTCAAAACGTAATGTTTTATATGCGCTTAAATCCGCTGCAACACCACCGCCTCTTAAAAACTTATAAGCTGTAATATAGTTGCTAGTTGTTCCTTCTATCTTCACATCGCGGAACAATGGGTACTCATCTTGATAAACACGAGCAGCATCATTGCTTACTGTGAAGTTTTTAATAGTTGTTCTAGCTCTATCAAAGTCTAATCCCCATATACCATCACTCATATAGACTAGGTCCATTAACTCACCGTTGATGAACATGCGCACATCACTCTCAAAACCATCTCGCATATCTAACTCCAATGTAGAACGGCCGCGCTGCTGTATAGTAAATGGTACTGTACGCTTGCTAACAGTTGACTTCTCGTTTAATTTCTCTTCCAACTCAAAGTATCCACTACTATTGGCTGTTCCGTTCTCAACACTTAATACCAACTTACTTCCTACGCGCTGACCACTCACCACATACGCAGCTGGTATAACAGTACGACCTGTTTGTTGCACTAAAGATCCATTAGCAGAAAGACGACCTACTATTTGTTCAGTTAACTGTTGCATCAATACTGGTGTCTCAGCCCATACCTGGAAGTTGAACATCACATCATTACTAGCATAATCTCTAGTAAACCAATTGCTTTGCATTTGGAACTGTGTTGCTCCATTTTTTGCACCTGCTGAAAAACTTACTGCATACTCAATCTTACCATTAGGCTGTCGAACTGTGTAGCTCAACATGTCAATAGTGGCAATTTCAATTTTTTGAACGTCTAGTAATTGTGCTCCACGTAAGCGATCGCAAATTGGCTTAGTGTGATTGTAAACCTCATCTAAAGTTTTAGTAGCAAATGCAACAGCACGTGGTACATTACCCCTTGTAAAGTCAACACTCATGACTTCAACTGCATTGGTAAATTGTGTTAGATCGGTTGGAGAAGTAACATATGCTTGCAATCCGCTTACTTGAGATGGAATTAAATCAGCTAGGCGAACTGAGCCTGTACTCATGGTAGCAACACCACCACGATCATTTGAAACTGGACCATTCCATTTTGGAGTTGCACCATAATTGGTTTCACCTAATTGACCCGCTTTTGCTTTTGCAATATTACGTTTACCAATCACTTCACCTAAACTATAACTTTCTATACCGCCAGTAGCTCCACCACTTACTCCGTTTGTAACAAAGACTGTTTTTGAGCAAACTGAAGTACATCCACCAGGACCAGTAACAGTAACTGTAACAACATAATTACCTACTTGAGTGAAAGTATGTGATACTTGAGTACCAGTTTTTACTGGTGAACCATCTCCAAAATTCCAAGAGTAAGTATTTCCAACAGTAGGAGGTTGAGCAGTAAATACAAAACTATTTCCCGTAATATCTTGTGACTCATTATTAACAGCAAAGCCACAAATAGGAGCTGGATTTCCATTTAATTTACCCAACTTGACATTAAAATTCAAATTCGATTGAGTTGGCATGTTTCCAGTCCAACTGTAGGTGATATTACCTGTTAGCGTAAATCCTTGACTCACATTATAACCACGTAGTACCAAATTACTTGAGGTATTTGTTACATCAATATTTGAAAGGTTTTCTCCGTTTAATGTTAAATTACTTATTAAGGAATTCCCTGCACTGCTTCCACGAGTGAAGAACCAAATACCATTGAAATCGGTTGGGAATGCTGAACCAGACGGAGGATTTGTAGGATCAAATTGTAAGGTTCTGGTAGATGCACCTGAGCCAACTGTGAAAATAAATTTATTGTTTCCAACAGCAGAAGGATTATAAGTAACAGTAAAAGGAACTGCTACACCATTTTGCCAGTTAAACTCTTGTGTTGGATTAAATACTGTAAAAGGTTGTATTCTATGAATATCTAACTCGTACGTACTTGCACCACCAATTCTTGCTTCAGCCGAAAAATCCAACCTACTAAATAAGGCTTCTGCAGCTGATGCTGAACTTCCTAGATCCACAATACCTTTTGGATAACAAGGAGCTGGTGCAGGAGGAGGTGGTGGTGGCGGTGGTGTACAATCATTTACTGTAACAACTTGTGTTCTTGTTGCAGTTCCACAATCATTGCTTACTGTATATGTTATTGTAGTTGTACCTGCAGCTACACCAGTTACAACACCTGATGCACTAACAGTAGCAACCGAAGCGTTTGAACTGCTCCATGTTCCACCTGCTGTTGCTGAAGATAATTGTGTTGTACTTCCAACACATACTTGTGCTGTACCTGTAATAACAGCTGGCTGAGCTGGAGCGGCGTTCACAGTAACACTTCTTGAAACAGCGGTTGAACAGCCAGGAGCTGAAGTAACAGTATATGTTATTGTTGCAGTTCCTGTTGACAGACCAGAAACTACTCCGTTTGAATTCACAGTAGCAACAGCACCATTAGATGTTGTCCAAACACCACCAGCAGTTGTGCTAGCAAAATTTGTTGTACCACCCACACAAACTTGTTGTGTGCCAGTTAGAGCAGCTACTGTAGGAGGAACACATGGAGGAGGAGCAACACTACATGGAGTGATACAGCCTAAGAAACGATAATAATGAACCTCTCCTCCTGATTGCATAAATGATTTACCTACAACCTGACCATCAATGTTTGATTGATTCACTGTCTTTACAATATCTGCACTCGGAGCAAATACTGTACCCCATATATTGTTGTTTCCATTAATGTTCAGCGTGGTTGTATTGTAGAAATTATATATCACATAACTCGCATCACTTCCTCCTATACCTGCCTGATTCCAAACATTCCAATTAAATGTACCTGGGGCATTTACATTCACTACCAATATCCTATTCGCATTCGGCTTATTGTTGAATGTGAATACAGATACATTGTTCAAATCTGTTCCACTCACATTCAAGACGTTTACTCCATTGTTTAAATTAATCTTTACCTGATTCGGTAAATTTGTATTGCCAATTGCACCTCCATTTGGATTGGTAAGCGTTGCATTATTTGCACAATTTGATAATGTTGTAGCATTCGCTCTCAAGGCACTGAATGCATCTGAAAAATTCACCAAACCACCCTGTATAATTGGATTTGCACTAGCACTTGTAGCTAATGTGTTTGCATTGTTGTTTAAATGTATCCTTGGATTTGCATTGAAATTTCCTGATGTAATTTGAATATTCGTAGCAGCATTATTATTATCTCTATACCAAACAGTTGATCCTGTTCCATTGCCAATTTTTACATTACCATTGTTAACTTGGATCTGATTGCCACTGTTATAAAATACACGACCGTTTATTAATAAACCAACAGGAATATTATTGACTCTAAAACTTCCTGCAGAATGAATTGCTACCTGATAGTTATTGTTGTTACCAAAAGTTAAATTACCACCCATTGCAATTGGACCTTCTGTCTCATTTGTAATTAAAGTAGCTCCATTCTCTAAAAAAACGTTGAACTCCTGTGTGGGAGCTAGTGGATTAAAACACTCAGTACTACATGGAGAAGTAATGCTAGGTCTTGTGGTAAATGCATTAAACTGTGTACCAGCTTTAGTCATGATAACTAAATTTGGATTGCTGGCTAACCAAGTCTTTATGGTATTATAGTTAGATCCACTAAATGTAAAAGTATAGGTAATTGATGTTCCTTCATCAGCACCTTCATCATCTTTAATTCCTGATAAACTTGAAATACCTGAAATTTGTCCAGAATAAGAACCGTCATTCCCAAATGACCAGTCAGCACTTCCTGGAGTTCGAACTCTAGAATTTGCATTTACAGGAAATGCAAATGTTATGTGACTTAGCTCTTTAGATGTAGATGGACTACTTGCAGTAAAACTAAAAGTAATGGAATTACAGTTATCAACAATGCTATTGGTTCTTACTGTCCACTGATTGGTATTACCTCCTTGGGCAAAACCTACTAATGTAGAAATTACAAGTAATGCCGA
Organism: uncultured Hydrotalea sp.; assembly: GCA_964616465.1. GTDB lineage: Bacteria > Bacteroidota > Bacteroidia > Chitinophagales > Chitinophagaceae > JAFLBI01. The sequence continues at coordinate 71,179 of CAZTTO010000011.1, forward strand.
CAGAAGAGCACGCGTAAAATTCAGAAACATAGAATATTGTTTAGTTTTTTCAAATAAGATATTGGTATACAATCGTGGAAATAGGGCATTTCCATGATGCAAGTTAGATGAAGGCCTATTCTGCTTCAATTAATTAGCCCTTAAAAGAAGGCTTAAAAACTTAAAAAGGCATTAAAAAAGGGAGCCCGTTTGGACTCCCTTTGAAAGATTAAGTTCATTAATATTATCTATTCTTACTTGTAACAGAAAGCTTTGCTGGTTTGTAGCGAACACCATTAGCACCTTCTAGGTGAACAATGTACACTCCCTGACTACGCTTCTGAGCATTCATTTCCATGGTTACTTGGTTTTCACCTTGAATAGCTTGAATTGCTCTGCTCATTACAGGTCTTCCGGTTGCTGCATCAGTCAACTTCACAGTCAATGGCATTTCTACCGGACTGCGGAACTGAATAGTAAAGCGACCTTCAGATGGGTTAGGGAATAACTGTACATCTTTAGCTTCTAAGCTACGTAAGTAATCAACATCAGTTTTTGTGAATCCTACTTTTCCAATTCTTGCATTTACAGCTGTGTTTGCTTCTGTTGCTTCAATGCTGAATACTACAGTAGTTACATCATTTGCACGAATCTTACCAGCAACACCTTTTGAAGCGAAGTCAGCTAAACTGATTTGGTATTCTTTCTTCTGAGGGTCTAACTGTAAAGTATAAGTATACTGATCATTCCACTGAGCAATACCTTCTTTTACCAAAGTAATTTTCAACTTATGACCACCACTCGCTTCAAAACGGAGTGACTTATACGCACTGATATTAGTTGGAAGAGCAGCACCACGTAGGAATTTATAAGCGGTGATATAATCGCTGGTGGTTCCTTCAATTTGAATGTCTCTGAATAAAGGATACTCGTCTTTATACACACGAGCAGGATCATTCGTCACACGGAAGCTACGGATAGTAGTTTGGTTTCTGTTATAGTCTAATCCCCAAATACCATCACTCATGTACACCAAATCAGTAATTTCTCCATTGATGAACATACGAACATCACTTTCAAATCCGTCGCGCATTTCTATCTCCAAAGTGCTTCTTCCTTGTTGATTAATCGTAAATGGCACACGGCGCTTAGTAACGCTTGCTTGCTCATTTAATTTTTCGTCCAACTCAAAGTAGCCATTGCTATTAGGAGTTCTGTTCTCAATAGTAAGGATTAATTTACCACCTGTTCTAACACCACTCACTACATATACTTCTGGAACAACAGCATTGTTACGAGCTTGTACCAATACACCGTTGCTGCTTAAACGACTAAGAATATCTTCGGTTAAGCTACGCATCAAAGCAGGCGTTTCTGCCCATACCTGGAAGTTATACATTACTTCATCGTTCACATAATCTTTAGTGAACCACTTGCTTTCAATATTCAAGTTATTGCGACCATTTTTAGCACCTGCAGAGAAGCTTACCGCATATTCTACTTTGCCATTGGCTTGACGAATGGTGTAGCTTAACATGTCTACATTGTTCGCTAAAGTCACTTTTTGTACATCCAACAATTGTGCACCACGCAAGCGATCACAAATTGGCTTGGTGTGGTTATACACTTCATCCATTGTCTTTGTAGCAAACGTAACCGCTCTTGCTATATTCGATCTGGTGAAGTCAACACTCATTACTTCCACCGCATTGGTAAACTGAGTTAAGTCGGTAGGTGAAGTAACAAAAGCTTGTAATCCTGGTACCTGAGAAGGAATCAAATCGCGCAAACGCATATTTGTTCCTTGCATTTGAATACCACCACGATCGTTGGATACTGGACCATCCCACTTAGGCGTAGCGCCATAATTGGTTTCACCTAATTGACCAGCTTTTGCCTTAGCCATATTGCGCTTACCAATTACTTCACCTAAGCTATAGCTTTCGATACCACCACCAGAACCACCGCTTACACCACAACCTTGTGTTACTGAAGGATCAAGAATGAGAGCAGTGAATCCACCGTTTGGTGTTGCTCCAGCTTTCATAAGTACGACCAAATTGGTATCACTTAATACCCAGTTCAACATTCTGCTATAATCAGCACCGCTGAATGTGAAAGTATAAGTTAAAGTAACACCTGCATCCCCACCGGTATCATCTTTGATACCAATAAATGGAGCATTTACACCTGAAATATCACCTGTATTATAAGAACCATCCTGGCCAAAAGACCAAGTAGCAGTTCCTGCACCACGTGTCTTATTATTTGTATTTACAGGGAAGCCAAATGTTACATGACTTAAATCTTTTGAAGTTGAAGGACTCTTCACAGTTAATACAAAACGAATGCTATCGCATAAATCAACTACTGAATCTAAAGTAGCAGACCACTCGTTTTGATTACCACCACCGCCACCGCAGTTTGTAACAGAAATTAATTTAGTTACCTGAGAACTTCCACAAGTTCCATTAACCGTATAAGTGATAATTGCAGTTCCATTAGATACTCCAGTTACAACACCTGTTGCTGCATTGACTGTTGCAACAGCATTGTTAGAAGAGCTCCATGTAGCACCTGCAGTTGCGCTTGTATAAGTAGTTGTACTTCCAGCACATACTGTAGCCACACCCTGAATTGCATCAGGAGTAGGAGGAGCTGCGCTTATTGTAACACTTACTTGACGAGTAGATGACCCACAAGAATTCGTTACAGTATAAACAATATTTAATGTGCCACCAACATGACCAGTTACAACACCAGTAGTTGGATTAACAGTTGCCAAATAAGTGTTGGTTGAACTCCAAACACCACCCGCAGTTGCTGAAGCTAATGTTGTAGTTCCGTTGATACAGATTTGAGTATTTCCAGTAATTACCGCCGGTTGGGCAGGAAGTGGATTAACAGTCATTGGGAACGTAACAGAATTACTTCCACAAGCATTTGAAACTGTATAAGTAATGGTTACTGCTCCACCTGCAACACCTGTTACCACACCTGCACTTGATACAGATGCAATAGTTGGATCAGAGCTTGACCAAGTACCACCGGCTGTAGCATGTGATAAAGTAGTAGAAGCACCTTCGCAGACAGTGTTGTTTCCTGTGATTGCGCCATTTAAAGTTGGTGTGCTTAAAGCAGTTAATACAGTTACATCGCTTCTTTCACTAGCACATGTTGCTGGAGAAACAATTTCAACTGAATAAGATCCAGGAGTAGTTACACTTAATGTAGCAGCACTCTGTCCGTTAATTAATGTATTATTCAAGTACCAACGATAAGTTGAACCTGAAGCAGCCGAAGTAGCTGTTAAGATCGTTGGATTTCCATTACAAATATTTGGAACACTCGCAGTTATTGTTGGTTTAGCAGGAATTGCATTCACTGTCAATAATCTAGTCACTGTAGTAGCACAACCTGGAGCTGATGTTACTGTGTAACGAATTTCAGAAGAACCAGCGTTTAAAGTAGTAATAACACCTGTAGTTGGATGAACAGTTGCTACAAAAGGATTAGATGATTCAAATGTACCACCTGCTGTAGACGTTGAAAAGGTTGTTCCAGTACCCACACAAACAGAATTGTTTCCAGTTAGTGCAGCTACAGCTGGAGGAACGCATGGAGGAACACATGGAGTAGTAATGACAGGATCAACTACCAAACTTGTAAATCCACCATTTGGAGACGAACCAGCTTTCATTAAAACAACCAAATTACTAGATGAATTCACCCAATTCTTAACGGTTGTATAATCAGCACCAGAAAAAGTGAAAGTATAAGTGTACGTTGTACCCTTATTTCCACCAGCGTCGTCTTTAATACCTATAAATGGAGCATTAATTCCAGGTAAGTCACCTTGATTATATGAACCATCTTGACCGTAACTCCAAGCAGTACTTCCTGGATTCTTATTTCTTGAACTGGTGTTTACAGGGAACCCAAATGTCACATGGCTAAGGTCTCTGGAGGTGCTTGGACTCGTTACCCTTATTGAAAAGGTGATTGAGTTACAGTTATCTACCACAGACTGCAAACTTGCCGACCACTGATTGGTAGCACCTTGTCCGAAAACAAAGGAAATTGCAGCAAAAAATATGGAGAAAACCAGCGTAAATTTTTTATGCATAGGTTGTTTTTAAGTGTTCCTGTGAAATTTTTTCGAATGTATTCATTCGGAATAACGTACAAATATCGTGTTAATTGTGGAAAACTCTATGAATGTACCACATTAAATTGACATTAAAAACTACAGCTAGTGTAGTGCGTCAACTACTTTGTATATGTTTCTGATGCATTGTTGCAAATTTTGACGCACGTAAACAGAATTAAGAAGCATGACATAAAAACTATATCTCTAAAATTGGAATTTAGATTTGATTATCAATAGTTTGGATCGAAAACCATCATCTTTTACTCAACTTCCACCTTTTTTGCCTCATACATTCTATGCATGACTAACATATGAGGAAGGGTTAAAATGGACAGTAATATAAAAATTGCGGGTAAAAAGCCAATCTGCATCCACTCTTTGTTCCCTAACCAAACAATGGCCCCAAGAAAAACCAAAGCACCTACTGTTGGAAACAAGGCCTTTTTGACTAAAACTTTAAAATGTTCGGTTTTAAAAGCACTCATTCGAATATGTTGCAAGGCATGAAGACTATGCCAGCCTGTGAAGTAAATTACAAAACCAATGAGGAGGGTTGTGTAGCTAAGTAAAAAAACAAAGAGTAAGAAAAAAAATGAGGCTATGTAGGACTTTTTAGATCCTTCATTATTGAGTACCAAAATTATTGCAAGCGTAATGTACCACCAATTAGGTGAAATTGAGGTGATTTTTTCTACTGTTACTGTTGCTAATGAGTTTCCTTGGGTAATGATGTTTGTCCAATGAAGAAGTGTCTCTTTTTCTTGCACCAATAACCAAAAAGTGATGGAAATGCCATATAAAAAAAGCAAACCAGGATTATGATTTTTTAATTGAAAGGAATGGAAATCTGTTTCACCAAAATGCCAGGCTGTTATCAATAAAAAAATAATAAAAGCAATACCAGGCCAAATCATCCAAACACCCAAATAGATGAATGCAACGATGATATACATCACAAGAAAACGAAGAAGCTGAAATTTCTTCCTTGTCCTTCCTTCCACTTCATGATCAAGTGAACCATGAGGCACACCTGCAATTAAAATTGCGACAACTGCAACTGTAAATTCAGTAGAGGATCCTTCCCACCAGCTCTTTGTTAAAAAAGCTCCACATGTTACCAAAAGAGCTGCAAAACTATGAAGCGCTACTCCATTCATGTTAGATTTTTAATTCGCTTTAAAAAAGGCCACCAAGGTAGGTGTAAGAATAGAGCGAGTTCTTGAACGAATGTAGTATTCTCATCCAAAAAAAGTAATATGTCTGAGATTTTCTTTTTCGAGAAAAGCTTTTTAAAAATGTAAGTCGCCATAGGCGCATCTTCACGAATGATCGATAATAATAAACGATCATACATATGAAATCTTCTTGGTCTTGTCCTCCTTGACATCTTTCCCTCTATCCATCCTGCCAAAAGCTGCGCATCCTCAACCATTCTTTGAAATGCGTAGCCAGTACTTGGTTTTATCATGCCTGCCGATTGACCAATCATAATTGGGACTTTCTGTTGAGTACGATTTCCTTGTGTTTTTTCTAACAATGGAATAACCCCATATTCTTCAGCTTTAATTTGATAATCTATTCCGAATCGCTTTGTTATGTATGTATCTAGTTGCGACTTAAAAATATCTTTTGATATCAATTGGTCATGATAGTACGTACATTCTACTAGTGCGGTATGTTCATCAATAGGTAAAACATAAAAGAATTGAAACTTATCTTGGCAGCCCTCTGAGAAATCCATCAATGTGGCAGCACGTAAATCAAATGTTTGGTTAGGAAAACTGATGTATTCACCATAGAATTGTTGTTGCAAATAACTGCTGTTTTTCTCTGCAGGCAGATTAGAAATATATTCATCGCAGAAAAAAGTGGAAGTATTTGTTTGAATTAGCCATTGATGATTTTCAAATAACGAACGTTGAACTGATCCTTTTGTATAGGTTATATTTTCCCACTGAGGAAAAAAAGTCTCATTAAAAAATGTATCAAAGTCCTCGCCTCGGATGCAAGAATATATGTACGGGAAAATTGGCTGATTGGTTTGAAAGCCTTCTGCTTCAAATATGAGTGAATTCCATTTGGTAGAAATTAAATGTTGGAAAGGATGATCACCTTGTTCCCATAAACACCAGGTCTTTTCGGCTAACTTATTTTCCTCTTCAATGAAGAGAATTTTTTTGGAAGAGAATGTACGGTAGTTGGATAAAAAAAATAATAAGATTCTTCCAGCTGCGCCACCTCCACCTATAATAATATCGTATGAAGCATTTTGCATGATTACATAAAAAAAGGGCTTGCTGTTACCAACAAGCCCCTTTATAAAACATTATTAAGCAGCAGAAGCTTTTCTTGATAATGCGTAAATCACTAATCCAAAACCAATTTTGTTGACAGCATCGCCGACGTTGTAAACAATATCCATGGCCGCAGATGCAGCAGCAGGATCTGCTACTAACTGCATTCCAAATAGACCACCTTTTGTACCTAAAATGTAACCAAGTGGATAAATTGCCCAGCCTACAAGTACAAACCAAGCTAATGTTTTATTGGCAGCAGCAACTGCTGGTCCTGCATTTGTAGCAAGTTTTGCAACTTCTCCAAACCATACTAGGTAAACAATGTAGAAGTAGAATGCTCCACTAATAGCACCCCAAACCCAACTTACGGTTTCAGTTGGATAAATTGCTTCTCCAACATAACCTGTCACCAACATACCTACTGATGCAGCAATTAGTTTCCATAGCAAGCCTTGAGTTGCACCAGATTTTTTGGTGATTAAGTAAAATTCAACGCACATAAGTGGTACAGTTAATAACCAATCTACATAACGGAAAAAGGTAGGTGATTGTCCCGTTTCTAAATTGTAACCGCGCATGTAATAATAATGCACAGCTGCAATAAACGTGATAAGCCCCGATACCAATACGGATGTACGCCATTTAGGATCGGTGTTGCTTAATTCAAAAAAGAAGAAAACAGAAGCAGCCATCATGGCCATTGTGCCGACAAAAAACGTAAACGCTACGTAATTGTCGTTCGCGAGCGGAGTGACGTCGAGAAGGAAATGCATAATCTTTGGTTTTTGAGTTTAAGAATCCAGCTATTGTTTAACAACTGGGTGATTACTCTTAAACAAACCGACTCGACTTACACTTGTTCAGGAAAAACTAAACTTTTTTGAAAATGTTTAACAATTAGATTTTGGGACTTTAAAAACCTCTACAATATGAAATTAAAATGTGATATGTCAGTTGGAGGCGACCCTTCTATAAACCCTACTTTTTACTCTCACCGCCTTCCAAAAGCACACGCAAACTCTCTAATAATATAGCCTGCTTCCTTCCAATAAATACTTTCTCACGATCAGTCGGTATTCGCATGGCATATTTTTTACCTTCGGAAAGTACCAAATCGAACCCCGGATTTAATCGGTTAAAATGATTGATATCTAGTAACAACTGATTACTCACTACAACCGACAAATACCTTCCACTTACTTCAATTTCAACGGTTTGTGCCAGCTCTTCGGCACTTAAGCCCCGATCATTAGCTGAAATTTGGTTGGATTTAAATTGAACGGTTTCTTCCTTGGTCATAGTGGTGAATCCCCCTCCCCCCTCAAACACATAATGAGTTCCTATGAACTTTTTCACATGGTTCCTAGTCTCTTCGGGCAAAAAGTACTGCAAATCCCAAAAATCCCTACTCCCCGATCGCTTTATAGCCTGATTTACTCGCCCCGCCCCCGCATTATAGGCAGCAATCACTAATAACCAGTCGCCAAATTGGCTGTACAATTCTCTTAACAGTTTAGCCGCAGCATGGGTGCTTTTGTAGTAATCTGTCCGCTCATCATACGGATACAACTTCAAACCTAAACGCTTTGCTTCAAAATCCATAATCTGCCATGGACCAACCGCTCCTGCCCAACTTACTAAGCCACTGCGTAAATGACTTTCAATAACACTTAAATATTTCAACTCGCGGGGTAAGCCATAGGACGTTAAAATTTGATCGTATAAGTCAAAATAAGGCCTTCCCCAATCTTTCATTTTCTCTAAACTCTTTGTATTCTTTCTCACATACTCCTGTACAAAGCCCACTGCACGTGGATTTAACTGAGCAACATAAGGCTGACTCTTATCGTATACATTAGCAGAAAATAGACTCTTAAACCCATATCGATCAACGGTAGTGTCTACGTGATACTGCTCAGCACGTATTTGCTGAATAGCAAATAGTAACAGCAATATGATAGCCCATCTCAAACGAATGGATTCCTGAGAAATGACCGCATGCAACGATTTAATATGCTTGATTGCTGGCTTAAGCATGGCTCTTTACTTCTGCACATTCGCCATTAACTGGCGACTAATACTTAGCAAAGATAACTCCTCGCCTCGATTGGTCATAACTTGCAAACCAAATGGTAAGCCACTGCTATGCTGAAAGAGGGGCAATGAAATAGCCGGCATACCGGTTAAATTGGCAAGCACCGTAAAAATATCAGCTAAATACATATCGGTCGGGTTCTCCGATTTCTCGCCCATTTTCCAAGCGGGTGATGGAACCGTAGGCATCCAAATGGCATCGTACTTCTTTAAAATATCTGTCACCTGATCTAATAGCAAACGCCTAACCTGTTGCGCCTTACTGAAATATGCGTCATAGTATCCAGAACTGAGTACGTAGGTCCCGAGTAAAATTCGGCGTTGAACTTCCTTACCAAAGCCCTCTGATCTGCTTTTTATGTATAAATCGCTGAGTTCATACATAGGCGCTTGACTTCTATGTCCATAACGAACACCATCGTACCTACTCAAATTACTGGAGGCTTCTGCAGTTGTGAGAATATAATAGGTTGGCACTATGTAGTCGAGCAGAGGAAGATTCACTTCTTCTACAATATTTCCCAACGCCTGAAAAGCTGAACATGCACCCAAAAAAGAGACTTTAATTTCTGGGTCTAAGGAAGGATGATGAACTGCTGAACCAATATAAGCGATCTTTCTTTTTTGATATAGATCGAATTGTTGTAAATCTTGCACATAATTTGGTACTGGCCAGCTTGCAACTGTACTATCCCATTCATCTTCACCTGCTATACATTGTAATACAAGCGCAGCATCTTCAACAGTTTTACTGAAAACTCCAATCTGATCAAAAGAAGATGCATAAGCAATTAAACCATGACGAGAAACTCTTCCATAACTGGGCTTTAATCCAACAATTCCGCAAAAATCTGCTGGTTGTCTTACAGAACCACCTGTATCAGATCCTAGGCTCACCATGCAAAGATTCGCCGCTACTGCTGCTGCACTTCCTCCCGATGAACCCCCGGGCACTCGATCTGAATATTGGGGATGCTGAGCTGGACCATAAGCTGAATGTTCATTGCTGCTGCCCATCGCAAACTCATCGCAGTTTTGTCGGCCTATTATGATAGCACCTGCAGCTAGTAATCGTTCTACCGCTGTTGCATGATAGTTTGCCTTATAACCGGCAAGCATTTTAGAAGCGGCAGTAACTGCATGTCCTTTGTAATGCAATACATCTTTAATACCTACAATAACCCCTTGAAGAGGCAAAAGTGAAGCGCCATTTTGAATCAATTGATCCTGCTGAGCTGCTTGTGCCAATGCTTCTTGAGCGAATACCTCAATATAGGCATTCATTGCCCGATATTGCTGAATCCGATTAAGATACGCCTCTGTAGTCTGGAGAATGGTGGTTGCACCTTGTGCCAACGCCTCATGATAGGCAGCGATACTTTGAAACGGCTCCACCCCAAATAAATTTAAGACTGGCTTTCTTTATCCTTCATGCCTTCTTCAATCTCACGCTTTACGTTGTTTTTTGCGTCGTTGAATTCACGGATACCTTTACCAATTCCGCGCATGAACTCAGGTATTTTCCTGCCGCCAAACAGCACCAGGATGGCCAATACGATGATAATAATTTCGGTTGTGCCTAAGCTACCCATATTCAAAATTTTAGAAACGCAAATGTAAGGTAAATATCGCCAACCCCATGACCGTATAACAAAAAAGCGGAAGGATAACCTTCCGCTTCTGAAAATATGCTGTTGTAAAAATTACATACGCTTTTCCTTGATACGTGCGCTCTTACCACTGCGCTCACGCAAGTAGAACAATTTAGCACGACGAACCTTACCTACTTTGTTCAAAATAATAGACTCGATGTTGGGAGAATTGATAGGGAATAAACGCTCAACACCCACGCCATCGGAGATTTTACGAACTGTAAAGCTCATAGTAGCTCCAACACCCTGAATCTTAATAACGTCTCCACGAAAACCCTGGATACGCTCTTTACCACCTTCAATGATTTTATAGTTAACAGTTACATTATCACCTGCCTTAAACTTAGGGTGATTTCTCTTTGCTGTAAGCTGCTCGTGTACAAATTGAACTGCTGCGTTCATAACTAAAAGTTTTTATCTCCGATTTTTTCGGAGGGCAAAGGTAATGACTTGGCCCGAAAAACAAAAGGATTTTCTAAAAAATTATCTCGCCACGTTTACAGCACGCTTTTCACGTATAACTGTAACTTTAATTTGACCAGGATAGGTCATCTCTGTTTGAATCTTCTGAGCAATCTCGAATGACAAACGATCGCTATCGCTATCGCTTACCTTTTCAGCCTCTACAATCACCCTGAGTTCACGACCTGCCTGGATAGCGTATGCCTTCTCAACACCCTGATAACCAAGGGCTAAGTTTTCTAGATCCTTGATACGCTGAATATATTGCTGCATGATCTCACGACGAGCACCCGGACGAGCACCGCTAATGGCGTCGCAGGCTTGTATAATTGGAGAAATTACATACAACATCTCCATTTCATCGTGGTGGGCACCTATTGCGTTTACAACAGCAGGGTTTTCACCATATTTCTCAGCAAGCTTAGCTCCCAACAAAGCGTGGCTTAATTCAGTTTCCTCATCGGGCACTTTACCAATATCGTGTAATAAGCCGGCACGCTTAGCCAATTTGGGGTTCAAACCTAATTCAGCAGCCATAATACCGCATAAATTGGCAGTTTCACGACTATGCATGAGTAGGTTTTGTCCATATGAACTGCGGAAACGCATTCTTCCCACCATTCTTATTAGCTCTTTATGCAAACCATGAATACCCAACTCCATTGCTGTTCTTTCGCCAATTTCTATCACCTGATCTTCAATCTGACGGCGGGTTTTTTCAACCACTTCCTCAATACGAGCCGGGTGAATACGTCCATCAGCCACCAAACGCTGTAGACTCAAACGAGCAATCTCTCTTCTCAACGGATCGAAAGATGATAGAATAATTGCCTCGGGTGTATCATCTACAATTAAATCAACTCCTGTCGCCGCTTCAATGGCGCGGATATTTCGTCCCTCACGACCAATAATCTGACCTTTAATCTCATCTGTATCTAAATGGAAAACAGTTACAGCGTTTTCGATAGCCTGTTCTGCAGCAGTACGCTGGATGGTTTGAATGACAATTTTTCTAGCTTCCTTATTTGCTTTTTGCTTAGCGTCTTCAATGATTTCCTGCTGAAGCACCAATGCCCTAGTCTGAGCTTCTTGCTTGAGAGATTCTACTAACTGAGCTTTTGCATCCTCTGCGCTTAAACCAGCAATTTTTTCTAATCTGCGAATATGCTCTTCCTGGTGTTTTTCAAGTTCGGTGCGTTTCAAATTAACCACCTCAATTTGACGGTTGAGGTTTTCTTTAATGGCATCATTCTCGCGAATCTGCTTTTCTAAAGCAGTTTCCTTTTGATTAATGCTGATTTCTTTTTGCTTAATGCGGTTTTCTTGTTCACCAATCTTTCTGTTTTTGTCCAATACCTCTCTATCGTGCTCAGCTTTTAACTGCACGAATTTCTCCTTAGCCTCCAACATCTTCTCTTTTTTGATGGTTTCGGCTCTTATTTCGGCCTCTTTTAAGATTGTTTGGGCTTGTAATTCCGCTTCTTCAACTGCTTTTTGTGTGTTTTTAGCAAAAATGAATTTACCCGACACCACACCTACCGCTAAACCGGCAATTCCTGTGAGTATAGTTATGATAATAGGATCCATGAATGACATGTGTTTTTTGAATATTCTGAATATGGCAGCACACAATTCTCATGCTTTCTGCACTTTGTATGTTGGCGAAGATAAAAAATTAACCCTTGCAATGTTGCAATCGTCTAAGAATTCCACGAAACAGCCACTCACTATTCGCGATCCGACTTAAGGGCATCTTGCAATGCAGTAGAAATTTGTTGTAACCGTGCTTGTACGTTGGCTACATCGCGTTTAAGTTCGGTTTCTTCTTTGGTTTCTGTAGCCAACCAAATAAGTACCATGGCAATGTAATCTTGCATATCCTTACCGGCAAACTGTCCCTTAAACTCAAGAATTTTATCGTTAATGAGTTTAACAGTACCTCTAACTGCCTCCTCATCATTTGGCTCAATCTTAATTCTATACGACCTGTCGCCAATTACAATTTGTATAGGTATCAACTCTTCCATTAGTTAGTATGCAAGATGGCCAAACAGGCATCTATTTCTTTGAGGTATTGATTAATCTTTTTTTCCAGCTGCTTCTTTTCATCTTCGCTCCAGCCCGCTTTTGCTAATTGAGCTTGTTCTAATTGTTGTCTTAACAACTGAAGCCCTTTTTCTTGATTTTCTTTGGCCAATTCTGCATCCGACAACTGCTTGCGCAATCGCTGATTCTCCTTTTGCAATTGCTGTTGCAAACGAATCAACTTGGTGACCTGCTGCTGAATTTGTTCCAGTTGTTGGTGAATGGCTTCCATGATAATCTTTTAGGCTTTTCTGATTTCAGCTTGAAGTTGCTGCTCCAACTGCTGCATCAGCTTATTCATCATGCTATCAATTTCTTTATCGGTTAATGTCTTTTCAACATCTTGGAAAGTGCAACTAATAGCAATTGACTTCTTACCCTGTCCCAATTTATCACTTTCAAACACATCAAACAAGCGAGTCGACTTTAATTTTCTCAAATTGGTCTGTTGAATCACTTCCTCTACCCTACTATATGTAATTTTTCGGTCAATAATCATTGCCACATCGCGCTGAACAGATGGGAATTTGGGTATTTCTTGGTACACTACAGGACTTTTACGAACTGCTTTTAATAAAGCAGCCACTTCTATCTGCGCGAAGTAAACTGGTTGCTTTATATCCCAAGTACTCATTTGCTTTGGAGATATTTCAGACAATTCACCTAGTTGTTGCTTGCCGGAAAATAGTTGAAGACTAGCTGTGTGCTCATTTTGCTTCCATTGTAAGTTGGATATGCCTAGTGATAATCCTAAAGCATCTATTAGTCCTTTTAATACATACAAATCACTGGCAATACCTTGCCCTTTCCATGTAGCATCCTGCCATTGACCAGTCATCCAAATACCTAATTGCTCTTTTTCTTCATACTTACCTGCCTCTGAAGTGCTGTATGTTTTACCAATTTCAAAGAACCGCAACTGCTGCATTTTCCTATTGAGGTTGTATGAAATAGATTCTAACCCAGTTTCCAATAAGGATGGACGCATAATATCTAAATCGGCACTCAAGCTATTCAACATCTTCACCGAAGTCGACAATACCTCTTCGCTGTAGTACTTACTATTGGTAATACTATTGGTCACAATTTCATGAAATCCTCTTCCTGCTAAATATTGTGCAATTTTTTCTCTGAATTTTTCTTTGTCGGCATAACGATCAACTGCTGGACTTAATAAAATCTTTTCAGGAATAGGTATTTGATCCAAGCCATCAATACGAAGAATTTCTTCAACAATATCGGCTGGGTGACTAATATCTGTTTTGCTGAAAGGCACGGCAACCCACATTTCATCCATACCCTCTTTAATAAAGTCAAATCCCAAACTTGTAAGGATTTTGCGAATGGCATCTGGATGATAATTTTTACCGCTGAGCTTTTTAATATAATGATACCTTACAGCAATTTCTTTCTTGGGTTGAGGGGAAGGATATACATCAATGACTGGCCCAACAATTTCGCCGCCTGCAATTTCTAGAATCATTTGTGCAGCGCGCTTCAATACTTGTAATGTTTGACTAATATCAACTCCTTTTTCAAAATGTGTTGCAGCATCCGTTCTTAATCCATGACGCAAAGATGTTCTTCTTACAAATGTTGAATCAAAACATGCGCTTTCTAAAAAGATAGAAGTAGTTGCATCTGCAACACCACTATGCAATCCACCAAATACTCCCGCAATGCACATTGGCCCCTCTCCATCACAAATCATTACATCAGATGCATCTAATTTCCTTTCCTTCTCATCGAGTGTAATAAATGGGGTTCCTTCTTTCAAACATGCTACACGAACTTTCCCGCCTTTAATAGCTGCTGCATCAAAAGCATGAAGTGGCTGTCCCGTTTCATGTAAAATATAGTTGGTAATATCAACCAGGTTATTAATGGGTCGTAGTCCAATGGCTCGCAAAGCATTCGCTAACCAATCGGGCGAAGGCGCCACTTTTACACCTTGTATAGTAATGCCAGCGTAGCGTTTGCACCCAGTTGCTTCTTCAATAGTTACTTCAAAAGGAGCCGGCAATGTTGATTCAGGCAAATTGACCTGCACTAATGGAGAAGTTGGGCGAATATCTTTTTTGAAATGATGATTTAAATAGGCGCAAAGGTCGCGTGCAACACCCAAATGACTCATTGCATCCATTCTATTTGGAGTTAGTCCAATTTCATATACAAAATCTTGGTAAGGCTTGAAATATTCAGCCGCAGGCATACCAACTTGTAAGTCATTTGGCAAAATCATAATGCCATCATGCGAAGAACCTATGCCTAATTCATCTTCAGCGCAAATCATGCCATGACTTTCAACCCCTCTGATTTTAGCAACTTTCATAGTTAATGGATCGCCAGAAGTAGGGTAAATAGTAGTACCAACTGTAGCAACTGCAACTGTTTGTCCAACTGCTACATTCGGAGCGCCGCAAACAATTTGCAATGGTGCCTCTGCTGCAATATCTACTGTTGTCAATCGAAGTTTATCTGCATTAGGATGCTGTTCGCAAGTCAATACTTTCCCTATCACAACGCCTGAAAGCCCACCTTGAATGGTTTCAAATGGAGTTATACTCTCTACTTCCAATCCTATTGATGTTAATATCTTACCGATTCTTTCAGGCTCCATCACTTCAGGTAACTCTTCCTGCACCTGACCGAGGTATCGGCATAGCCATTGATATGAAATTGTCATGCTTGTTTCTGTAATCTGCCGCAAATATAACAGAATACCAACAGTTCAGGCTGCAACCTGTAGACACTTTCAACATGGGTAAATGGAGTATCGAAATTGTTTTGTGTATAAAAATTTTTCTGCACAAAGGGTGTGCAAAAGACTGTGCAGATGTCGGAAAACTTTTTTAATTTGAGGATAAACCCAAACAAATCTGTGGAAAAGCAGGTTAAAAAGGTGAAGAAACGTTGCAAAGCAGGTGGATTAAAATCGGTAGGAAGAAAGATGAATTAAGCCGTTTTCACCCCTTATATTCGTTTCCCTTTTGGAAAAAAGGACAAGAATTTACAAAAGCTTCACAAGGGCTTAACCTAAAGGAAACAAATCTTTCAGAATAACCAACAAGCAAGCAAAAATGGATTTAGGCGGACTCAATATTGACAGAAAAAGAAGAAAACCAAGCGTTGATCTAAGCACAATGGTTTACGGAAAAGTGCCCCCACAAGCAAAAGAATTAGAAGAGGCAGTGTTGGGTGCTATTATGCTAGAAAAAAGTGCTTTTGATGCAGTAGCAGAAATTTTGAAACCTGAATGTTTTTATGTGGAGGCGCATCAGCACATTTATCAGGCTATGCAGAATCTGCAAATGAAAAGCTTTCCAATTGATATTTTAACCGTTGTGGAAGAGTTGAAAACAATGGAAAAAATTGATTTGATTGGTGGGCCCTATTATGTAACTCGTTTAACCAATACAGTTGTCTCAAGCGCAAACATTGATGCGCATGCGAGAATCATTTTACAAAAATTCATACAACGCGAATTGATTCGCATTAGCGGTGAAATTATTGGCGATGCTTATGAGGACAGTACAGATGTTTTTGACTTGTTGGATGTGAGTGAAACCAAAATGTTCAATATCACCAACAATTACCTTAAAAAGAATTTTGTTGATATTGGCACTGCACTTACAAAAGCATTGGAGAGAATAGATGAGTTAAAAAATAAGAAAGATGATATTTCAGGTGTGCCAAGTGGATTTGCAAATTTGGATAGAATCACATTTGGATGGCAGCCAAGCGATTTAATCATATTAGCCGCTCGTCCAGCCGTGGGTAAAACAGCTTTTGCGCTTAACCTTGCAAGAAATGCTGCGCTTCACCCAACCCATCCCAAAGCAGTTGGATTGTTTTCTTTAGAAATGAGTGCAGCTTCATTAGTGCAAAGAATTTTAAGTGCCGAGAGTGAAATACCGATGGAAAAAATTTCAAGAGGCAAACTAGAAGACCACGAATACATTCAAATGCAAACAAAAGGTATTCGTCCACTTGAATCTGCTCCATTGTACATAGATGATACAGCAGCGTTGAATATTTTTGAATTCAGAGCTAAAGCAAGACGCTTAGTGAACAAGCATAAGGTTGAACTCATCATTATCGACTATCTCCAATTAATGAGTGGAAGTGGCGACAGGAACTCCAATCGTGAACAAGAAATCAGTGGTATATCTAGAAACTTAAAAATTCTTGCAAAAGAATTGAATATTCCCATCATTGCATTGAGCCAGTTGAGTCGTGCTGTTGAAAGCAGAAAGGAATCAAAAATGCCTCAGCTAAGCGACTTAAGAGAATCGGGCGCTATTGAACAAGATGCCGATATGGTTATGTTCTTATACAGACCTGACTATTACGACCAAAAAATGGATGAAAAAGGGGAAAACATAGAAGGACTTACACAAGTTAAAATTGCTAAACATAGAAATGGATCACTCGATACAGTGAACCTCAAAGCCAGACTTGAAATTCAAAAGTTTGAGGACTGGATGGGAAATATCACCCCATTAAAAGATTACAGCAATTTTGTAAATAGAGGAAAGCCATCTGGAGAAGGCGAAGGCGGTCAAGTATATCGTCAAGTTGGTAGTAAGATGAATGATAATACAGATTTTGATTCGGGTTTAGAACCAGATAACCCTATAGCGTAATGCTTCTTGAATTTTATAAGCATATTATGAAGAAAATTTGCATTTCATGCATGCTATTTATATTGATAGTACATGCATCCTTTTCGCAAAAAACCACCTGTACACCTCAATACTTGCCGGTTGTAATGGTGCATGGATTTTTAGGTGGTGGCGACAACTGGACTTCACTCTATCAAGATTTGATTTCAAATGGGTTTTGCAGAGAACAGGTATATGTGTTTGATTGGAACAGCACTAGCGGAAACAATACTACCCAAGTTCCATTGTTAGACAGTTTCATTCAAACTGTATTGGCAAAACACCAGGTTAAACAGGTTCATTTAATTGGTCACTCTGCAGGTGGCGGATTAAGTTATGCTTACTGCAGTGATAAATCGCGCGCCGCTAAAATTGCACGCTATGTTCATATTGGAAGCAGCAAAATGAAGAACACAGTTGGCCAGGGTAAAATTCCGATGCTGAATATCTATTCGAAAGATGATATGGTAGTTAAAACAGGCGGCGATATTGATGATGCCATTAATCTTGGGTTTGAAAAAATGGATCATTTTGAAATTATCACACATAGCCAAACTGCTAGAGCTGTAGTAGAGTTTCTTCGAAATACTGAAACAGATTTAAGCAGACTCCCGCCTATTGAAACAATTCCTTACCACAAAAATTTACATATCTCAGGAAAAGCGGTAACATTTGGTGATAACAAACCCCTTGTAGGAGCAACAATAGAAATATATGCTATTCGAACTAACACTGGACAGCGAATTTCAAAAAAGGCCGATGCAAAATTTGTGAGCGATGAAAAGGGTAACTGGGGAACCTTTAAAGCAAAACCTTTTACTAGTTATGAACTAGTACTTCGTCCATCAGATACCAGCATGAGAACAATTTATTACTACCGAGATATATTCATTGCCGAAAATCCACTTGTGTATTTAAGAGCACTTCCAAAATCAGGATTACCAGCCTTGCTTTTAGGCAATCTTCCCAAAAAAGAGGACCAAGCAGTACTTGCAATTTTTAGTGGAAGTAAGGCAATGATTCACGGAAGAGACAGTGTAACAGTTGATAATCGAACGCTAACAACAGCAGAATTGAGTCCACCCTCAAAAACAGCTATTGCACATTTTCTTTATGATAATGGAGATCAAAAAACTTCGGGTGCAGCACATGCAGCATTTGGCTCAACCCCGTTTTTAGCCGCATCGGATCAGTCATTTCCGGCAAAGCCAAGCAAGCCTATTCAAGTTTATTTCAATACAAGAAAATTAGCCATTCCAAACAGAAGCAGTCGTGATGGACTGATGGTTGTTATATTTGACTAATGAATTTTTCACTACCCTTTTTTTATGAACCCGACTGGAAAGAGCAAACCGAGCGACATACACTTCGCTCCGATAGCCACAAACATGCTGTACAGGTTCTACGAATTAAGACAGGAGAACGCATTCATCTTACTAACGGAAAAGGTTTATTAGGAACAGCAGTAGTAGAGATTGCTGATAAAAAAAATGCTATTGTTAGAATTGAAGAAGAAAAAACATTACCGCCTCATCCTAAACAAATTATCCTAGCCGTTTCACCATTAAAAAATCCTAGTCGCTTTGAATGGATGTTGGAAAAACTAACTGAATTGGGCATCTCTCAAATTCAACCTATCATCTGCGAACGAACAGAAAAGACATTTTTTAAACCAGAACGTTTCGAAAAAATTTTAGTAGCAGCCATGTTGCAGAGCCAACAAGCTTATTTACCCATTTTGCAAGTACCCCAACAATTGAAAGACTTGAATTGGGATACAAAAAATGCATGGATTGCACATTGTTTGGGAGTAGAAAAATTTGAGTTAAATGCTGCTACACAATCAGATCAATCCACTATAATTTTTATTGGTCCCGAAGGAGATTTTACAGAAGATGAGATTCATTACATCCAAGATAAAGGAGCCAAACCATTATCGCTAGGCAACCTCCGACTAAGAACAGAGACGGCCGCCATAAAAGCTGCTGCATTTTTTTCGCACAGCTACTGATTTGTATTATCTTAGAAATATGAGATATTGGATAATAGCGGTATGCATTTGCTATACGCTCAGTTCATGCAAATATGGAGGGTCCCAAAAAGTGATTGTGGCAGATACATCTATCACATTCGACCTTGCATTCAATCAACTTTTTCTAGATAGTGCAGATATTGAAGCATATGTAGAAATGAATCCCAGCTTCACGTCATTCCGTGATAGTTATTTTGATTTTTATAAAGAACGAAATTTTAGCTATGCTTGGCTAGATGAAGATGGCATGGGTGAACAATCTGCTAACTTCATGAATTTATTAGATAATCTTCTTGAAGAACAAAGAGACAGCAGTATCTATGAAAAAAGACTTCGTCCTTTGTATGATAGCCTTCAGTTAATACCCTCACCCTGGACTAAAGATGTAACAATTGAAAAATTTACAGAAGCAGAATTATTACTTACGGGACAATTTTTTAGATATGCAACTAAAGTATATGCGGGCGCCGATATGGATGTAACGCAACTAGGATGGTTTATTCCAAGAAAAAAAATTATTCTTACGAATGTCCTTGATTCATTAATTCAAAACAAAGGAAGAGCAATAGAACAATACGAACCACTTAATAAGCACTATAGAAGACTCGAAAAAATGCTCGTGCGTTATAATGAAATTGAGAAGAATGGCAGGTGGGATAGTATTTCCTTTCGACAAAAATCTTATCAACTTGGAGATTCAAGTGAAGTAATCCTTCAAATTAAAAATAGACTTTTTGCTACAGGAGATTTACCAGCAATGGATAGCAGTTTGATTTTTGATAGCAGCTTACATAAGGCAATTCAACAATTTCAAAAAAGACATGGTTGGACAGCATCTGGCAAAGTGAACAGCAGCCTAATGAATGATTTGAATACGCCTATAACAGAAAAGATCAAAAAAATTCTTATCAACATGGAAAGAGCCAGATGGATGCCTGCAGAATTCAGTGGTGACTTCATTTTGGTAAATATTCCTGAGTTTAAATTACATGTATATGAAGATGGAACTCATGCTTATGATATGCCAGTAGTAGTGGGAAAGCAAGCAGATAATACAGTTATTTTCAATGGTAATATTTCTTATTTAGTATTTAGTCCGTCTTGGCATGTACCTCCTGGAATCTTAAAAAAAGAAGTATTACCCGGCATACAAAAAGATCCGAACTATCTATCGAAGCATAATATGGTGGTTGAAAAGTACCAGGGAAATACTCCCATAGCCGTTCGACAAGTGCCAGGAAAAAACAATCCATTAGGAGGAGTAAAATTTATGTTTCCCAACAGCCACAATATTTATTTACACGATACAAATAATAAGAATGCTTTTAAGCAAGATAAACGCAGTTTGAGTCACGGCTGTATTAGAGTATCAGACCCAGAAAAGCTTGCAGTATTTGCATTAAAAGATCAGCCGAATTTTACTTTAGACAGCATTAGGACTTCAATGAAAAGCGGTAAGGAACAATATGTTACGCTGAAAAGAAAAATCCCTGTGCTCATTACCTACTTTACTGCATGGGTAGATTCTGAAGGCTTACTGCATATTCGCAACGATTTATATGGCCACGATGAAAAAATGGCCCAAAAATTGTTTACCAAACCCCAGTAAACACATTTGTACATTTGCACAAATTTTCGGCTATGCGTATTGAAGAAGTAGTGAACTCTTCACAGATAAGAGCTTTCTTAGATTTGAACCCAAGACTTCAAAAAGGGAATCCATTTTATATTCAGCCTTTGGATGAGCATATTGAAGAAGTATTTAATCCATCAAAGAACAAAGCATTCAAATACGGAACTGCAAAAAGATGGATTGTAAAAAGTGAGTCTAATGAGGTAGTGGGAAGAATTGCTGCGTTTACTACTAGCAAATACATAAACAAAGGAACCAACTTCAAAACAGGCGGTGTTGGCTTTTTTGACTGCATCAACGACTTTACAGTTGCTCAGACTCTTTTTGATACTGCTAAACAATGGCTGATAGAGCAGGGTATGGAAGCTATGGATGGCCCAATAAATTTTGGCGACCGCGACAAATGGTGGGGACTATTGGTGGAAGGATTTGAAGATGAGCCGGTTTTTGGAATGCCTTACAATCCACCTTATTACGAATCATTTTTTGAACAATATGGATTCAAAAATTACTACAACCAATATTGGTATCGAATGAATGTAGATGATCCCCTTGCTCCAAAATTTCAAGAACGATTTCAAAAGTTTGCTTCTAAACCAGATTATAGTGCTCGTCACGTTAAAATGAAAGACCTTTCAAAATATGCACAAGATTTTGCAACAGTATATAATTCGGCATGGGCGCAACACGGAGAGGCAAAAGAAATTACTCCCGAGCAGGTGATGAAGATTTTTAATTCTATGAAACCCATTATGGATGAAAGAATGGTTTGGTTTGCCTATTACAAAGAAGATCCTATTGCCATGTTCATAAATATTCCGGATGTAAACCAGTATTTCAAGCACTTCAAGGGAAAACTTGGGTTATTTGAAAAGCTGCGCTTGCTTTGGATGAAAAAAACAGGTTATTGTAAAAAACTCACAGGACTGGCATTTGGTGTAGTTCCTAAATACCAATCTCTTGGAATTGATAGCTACTTAATTCAATCCTGTGCAAACTTCATCCAAAACAAAGGGTGGTATAACCATTATGAAATGGGCTGGGCAGGCGATTGGAATCCACGTATGTTGAACATCTATAAAAATTTAGGTGGTACTCAAAACAGAAGGATGGTTACCTATCGTTTCATTTTCGATGAAAACAAGCACCCTTTTGAAAGACATCCAGTGATGGAATACAGTCAAACAGGCAAGTAACTTGGATGTGCAAAACTTTGCACCCTAAAATCCTTCAAAAACCAAGTTCTCTCCTACTGCATTTATTATATTGCGGCAGATATGGATAAGTTCATTGTTTCTGCTAGAAAATACAGGCCCCAAAATTTTAATACTGTTGTGGGGCAATCGCATATTACCACAACCCTTAAAAATGCCATTCAGCATAACCAATTGGCCCATGCTTTTTTATTTTGTGGACCAAGAGGTGTTGGAAAAACAACTTGTGCGAGAATTTTAGCGAAAACAATTAATTGTGAGAACAGAACTGAAGAAGGAGAAGCTTGTAACGTATGCAACAGCTGCGTATCATTTGAAGCAGGCACTTCACTCAATATTCATGAATTAGATGCTGCCAGCAACAACTCGGTGGATGATATAAGAAGCTTAGTTGAACAAGTGCGCTTTGCTCCTCAAGCCGGCAAATACAAAGTGTATATAGTAGACGAGGTTCACATGCTAAGCTCATCAGCTTTTAATGCATTCTTAAAAACCTTAGAAGAACCACCTTCCTACGCCATTTTTATTCTTGCTACGACCGAAAAACATAAAATACTTCCAACCATTTTAAGTCGTTGTCAAATTTTTGATTTCAAAAGAATCACTCACCACGATACGGTTGGCCATTTACAAGAGATTGCAGAAAAAGAGCATATCACAGCAGAAAAAGCAGCTCTTCAGGTTATAGCTCAAAAGAGTGAAGGCTGCATGCGCGACTCACTAAGTATTTTAGACAAGATTGTGAGCTTTACAAATGGTTCAGTAACCTATCAGAATACATTAGAGCATCTTAATATTCTCGATTACGATTATTTCTTTCAAATGCTCAATCATTTGACGGAACAAAATATTGGTGACGCTTTGCTTTTATTCGATGAAATAAATCAGAAAGGTTTTGAAGGAGATCAGTTTCTAAATGGATTCTCCGCATTTATGCGTGATCTTTTAGTGTGTAAAGATGAAAAAGCCATTACCCTTTTAGATGTAGTTGAAGGGATGGAAGAGAAGTATAAAAAAGTGGCAGCTACATGCTCATTCTCCTACTTGGTGAGTGCGCTTAATATTTTGCAAGAAGCCGAGTTCTCTTACAAAATGGCTAAAAACAGAAAACTCCATGTTGAATTTACGCTCATCAAACTCAACTATTTGCCTAATGCCATTGACCTTGCTAAAGATGGCAATGCACAAGTTGTAAAAAAAAAGAGAATTGATCAGCCAGTCGCTTTAAAAACGAAAACTCTTCAACCATTTCAATCTACTGTAACAGAAAGCACATCTTCAAAACCGGCTTCAACACTTTCACAACAACCAAAAGAAGCTGTTTTGAAAGTGCAAGTTAAATCTGTTCCTCAATCAGCTCCACCGCCAGTTTTGCCAGAAGAAAAGCCTGTTACAAAAAAATCATCCGACACTCTTTTGAGCGGCAAACTTCCTGGATTAACAAAAAAGAATTTATTACAAGCTTTACGTGATAAATATGGCGACGAATATAGAATTGATGAAGTAAAAGAAGCGGCGGTTTTGAATTTAGAGAAGCTCTTGGAAGTAAGAGATCAGTTTTGCAAATCACTTACAGAGTTAAACAAGCTCACTGCCGCCAATACCTTTCAATCGGCCATATTTGATGTGATTGATGAAGTTAATTTTAGTGCAGGTGTACATGCAGTAGTAGCACAAAAATTCTTAGAATCTGAAAAAATTAATTTTCTAGAGCGAGTTCAAGAGGCATTTCATAACAAAGCTATTCGTATGCAAATTTTACTCTTGAGTGAGCCAATCATGAATGAGTTAACCCCTGCGAATTTCAATAGCCGAGACCGATTTGCACATCTGGCGAAAAAATATCCTTTGTTGAATGAATTGAAAGAAGCTTTAAAACTGCAAATCGATTATTAACTGGATTTCAAAAAGGCATTTTCTTAATCAGCGCGAGTGAAACAATCACAACACTTACCATTCCGATGACCGACATTACTAGGATGAGTTTAGCTTTTCTAAAGAGCAATTCATCTTTTTTCTGAATGGCTCTATAGAGCATTCGTATTCCCCAGAATGTGACTAATAAACATCCTGTAAAAATGATGGAGTAGAGATAATACACTGCACCTGCTGCATCTAATAGCCACATACTAGATTTTTTTTGTTTTACTATACCCTTTCTGCAAAAGCCAGTTCAAAACTTTATCTCGGTGGTCACCCTGAATTATTATTTCACCATCTTTCACAGATCCTCCAGTGCCACATGCATTTTTCAATTGCTTACCTAATGACTCCATATCTTCTAATGTACCAATAAAACCGAGCACCAATGTAACCGTCTTACCGCCTCGATGTTTGGTTTCTAATCGAATTCGTAAAACTTGACTAGCATTGGGCAATGTTTCTTGCTCCTCTGCATGCTCTGGCTCAAAGGAAAAAGACGGGTCGGTACTATAAACAAATCCCCTTGAATCGCCTTTATGTTTCTTTCCCATAAGATCTGAAAGTTAAAGATTCTTTTACTTCACTAAGTTGCTCAGATTTACAATAGGTGCAAATTAACTTATCCGAAACCCAACCCGCTGAAAATATTTTTATTTTAGTTGAATGAGCAGAAAGTACAAGTTTACGAATAAAGATGGCATTTATTTCATCTGCTTCTCTACTGTTTCTTGGGTGGATGTATTTACAAGAGTGGTATATAAGGACATACTAGTTGAAAATCTGCGATATTGCCAAAATAACAAAGGCTTAGAACTATTTGCATGGTGTATCATGACCAACCATGTCCATTTAATTGCAAGAGCGCAAGAAGGATTTCTGCTTCCAAATATTTTGAGAGATTTCAAAAAACATACCAGTAAACTGTTGATTAAAACTATTAAAGAGAATCAACAAGAAAGTAGGCGTGCTTGGATGTTGGAAATATTTAGGACGGCTGGCGAGAATAACAATGCTAATTGTAGTTTCCAATTTTGGCAGCAGGATAATCACCCTATTGAAATATGGAGTGAAAAAGTTATTCTACAGAAACTCAATTATTTACATAATAATCCAGTTGTTGCAGGGATCGTACGGCATCCAGAAGACTATCTGTATAGTAGTGCTCGAAATTATTTTGATGAGAACTACCGTGGACTTTTGGAAATCAAGTTCATCACTTAAAAAGCGCTAGCGCGAGTTTGCAACTCGTGCTTAAACCTCTACTGTTGGCGCGAGTTTGTAACTCGTGCCTAATAACATAGCACGGGTTGCAAACCCGCGCTAACGAATGGTAGTAAAACCATCCTAACAAAAAAGACCTATTTTAATTAAAGAATCTCCGCCTTCAAACTTAAATCGAGGCTTTGCGCTTGATGAATCAGTCCACCTACACTTACATAAGTAACACCAGTATTGGCATATGAACGAATATTTTTAAGATGAATACCGCCACTGGCTTCTGTTTCAAAATCAGCTCCTAATATTTGTAAAGCTTCCTCAATTTGCTCCGGCTTAAAATTATCCAACATCACACGAAACACTTTTCCCTTACCAACCTCTGCAACTTCATGCACCTCTTCCAAACTGCGCGTTTCAACTTCAATCTTAAGATGTGGCTTATCTTGAATATACTGCCATGCTCTTTCAACAGCAGCACTAATACCACCTGCGTAATCAATATGATTATCCTTTAGCATAATCATATCATACAAGCCAAATCTGTGATTAATTCCTCCGCCAATTCTTACTGCCTCTTTTTCCAATAACCTAAAATTAGGAGTGGTTTTTCTTGTGTCTAACAAACCAGTTTTCGTTCCAGCGAGTTCATCCACATATTTCCTGGTTAAAGTAGCAATGCCACTCATCCTTTGCATGCAATTCAATACCAACCTTTCTGCCTTCAATAAAACATGTACATTTCCAAATACTTCAAAAGCCTTTTCACCAACATGCATGGAATCGCCATCGGCTTTAAAAGCAACAAACTGAATATTAGGTTGTAAATAAGTGAAAATTTCTTTTGCAACTTCAACTCCGGCTAAAATGCCTTCTTGTTTGATAAATAATATAGCTTTCCCTGGTTGATCTGGAGGAATACAAGAAAGCGAGGAATGATCGCCCTCCCCCACATCTTCTTGGATAGCCATATCTACTAATTTGTGCAGTTGAACTTTAAAATCGTGCATAGCAGCAAAGCTACAGTAAAAGAATATGCTGAAAAGATTGGTTAATTGATGCGCATAGCAACAATCTGAAAGCGGCCTTCTTTATTGCGCAGAATGAGCGTAACGCTAAATGATTTCCCAGAAGAAAGCATTTTGCCCGCCATATATAAAGTACCACTCATTTCACGTTGTGATAACAACTCGAACCCTTTAATACCATTGTCTTTATAAAAGGATTTCAAAGCCTGTGTTGCCTGATTTTTACTAACAGCTTTCATTTCCTCTTTCTCAGGAAATCTAAGGTCAATAAACTCATCGAAATGTGCAGCAACCGATTCCGCATTGCCTGATTTTAAAGCTTTTACAATATCATCTACTTCGGCCCTAAACATCCATACCGACATAACAACAGCAAATGCGCCCCATCCAGCCATCAAATACTTCATGATCTATTAAAAGTTTTCAAATGTAATATAGCAAAAAACCTGCCAAGGTCGAAGAACCAGTTTCCGAGCGCAAGATATTGCCTGCAAAAATGTAGATTTGAGCCATGAGTCAGAAAGTTATGTTAATGATCATGGATGGCTGGGGACTAGGACAGGTTTCTTCCTCAGATGCCATTCAGCAGGCAAATGTGCCTTTTGTAAGTTCCTTGTTTGAAAAATATCCTAACGCAACATTAACCACTTGTGGAGAAGCAGTTGGGCTTCCAGATGGACAAATGGGCAACTCAGAGGTTGGGCACTTAAACCTTGGAGCTGGTCGAGTTGTGTACCAAGAGCTACAGAGAATTCATGTGGCTATTCGTGATAGATCTTTTTTTGATAATCCATCACTGCTAGCTTCCATTAGATATGCGAAAGAAAATAACACATCCCTACACCTTATTGGTTTGGTAAGTGATGGTGGTGTTCACAGCCATATTAATCATGTTAAAGCCATTTGTGAATTATGTGCAAAAGAAGGACTGAACAAAGTTTTCATTCATGCATTTACCGATGGACGTGATTGTGATCCGAAAAGCGGCGCCAGTTTCATACAATCCCTACAAGAAGCCACTCAAAAGACCTGTGGCAATATTGCTAGTGTTACTGGAAGATATTACGCAATGGATCGTGATAAAAGATGGGAAAGGGTTAAAAAAGCTTACGACGCACTGGTTCATGCAAATGGAGAAATTAGTGAAGACTTGGTTAAAAGCATTGAGGCCTCTTACCAAAAAGGAGTGACCGATGAATTCTTAGATCCTATCATTTCAGCAAACCTGAAGGACAATCCTGATGCATTTATTAAAAATGGTGATGCGGTTATCTGTTTTAATTTCAGAACCGACAGATGTCGTGAAATTACAGAAGTGTTGAGTCAGCGTGCTATTCCTGAACAGGATATGCAACCTCTTGAATTGCATTATACCACCATGACTGAATATGATGCAACTTACAAAAATGTGCATGTCATTTTTGAAAACGATAACCTTGTACAAACATTAGGTGAGGTTTTATCGAGCCATGGAAAAACGCAGCTGAGGATGGCAGAAACTGAAAAGTACCCGCATGTTACTTTTTTCTTTAGTGGGGGAAGAGAATCATTATTTCCAGGGGAAGACAGAAAAATGGCGGCTTCACCTAAGGTTGCTACCTACGATTTACAGCCCGAAATGAGTGCTATTGAATTAACTGATTATTTGGTTGCAGCTTTAGATGAGGCCAAAAATGATTTTATCTGTATCAATTATGCAAATGCAGATATGGTAGGACACACAGGTGTGTTTGAAGCAGTTGTAAAAGCGGTGGAAACTGTTGACCAATGTGTTCAAAGAGCAGTTACGAAAGCGCTGGATAAAGGATACATTGTTTTACTCACTGCCGATCACGGAAATGCTGACTATATGATCAATGAAGACGGATCACCCAATACCCAACATTCACTCAATCCAGTTCCTGTTTTCTTAATTGGTGCAGGAGCAGAAAAAAATATCCGATCGGGTAAATTAGGTGATATTGCCCCAACTATCTTGCACCTTATGCAATTGCCTATACCTAAGGAAATGACTGGTGAAGTACTTGTACATTAAATTTTTCTAAGGTATTCAAACTGAAAAACATGACAACTAAATCAAAAATTTTAGCCGGACTAGTAGGTGTGTTTGTATTAATACAGTTCTATAGACACGAACCAAATGTGCAAGAAGCACCAGCAAAAAACCATTTAACCACAGAATACACAATACCCGCTAACGTTGAGCAGGTATTGGTGAATGCCTGTTATGATTGCCATAGTAACAATACAGTGTATCCTTGGTATAGTCAAGTACAGCCCTTAGCATATTGGATCAATCACCATGTAGAAGACGGAAAGAAGCACCTTAACTTTGATGAGTTTACCACTTATAGATTGCGCAAGCAATACCATAAAATGGAAGAAGTAGTTGAACAAATGCAAGAAAAAGAAATGCCACTCAAAAGCTATAGCCTCATTCATAGCAATGCACGCTTAAAAGATGAAGAAAGAACATTATTGATCAGTTGGGCAGAAGCAGTAATGAATGAAATGAAGGGACGTTATCCAATGGATAGCTTGGTGAAACCAAAAAGTTAAGTTTATAAGACATGCGATTTGGATTGACTTTAAGTGGGCTACTTTGTCTACCGATACTTCTATTTGCACAATCAAAAAAAGATACTACCAACTTAGACCGAGAGTTGGAGGAAGTAACTGTATTCTATAAAAAATGGGAGCAAAAACTGAATGATATCCCTAACAGAATTAGTAAGGTTAAATTAAGTGATGTACGCTTACGCAATCCAGCTACCATGGCAGATGTACTTGCTGGAACTGGAGAAGTATTTATCCAAAAAAGCCAACAAGGCGGTGGAAGCCCAATGATTAGAGGATTTGCTACAAATAGAGTTTTACTAGTAGTGGATGGTGTTCGAATGAATAATGCGATCTATAGAAGTGGAAATATTCAGAATGTTATCTCCCTTGATCCACTTGCCTTAGAAAATGCCGAAGTTATATTCGGACCAGGATCCTTAATTTATGGTAGTGATGCTATTGGTGGTGTTATGGACTTCCATACATTACAACCTCGATTTGCTAAAAAAAATAATACGTTGGTAAAGGGTAACCTTACAACTCGATATGCTTCAGCTAACCAAGAACAAACTGTACATGCCGATGTAAACATTGCTAACAATAAAGTTTCGTGGTTGGGCAGTTTTACTTTTAGTCACTTTGGCGACTTAAGAATGGGCAATAGAGGTGGACCAGATAGCTATTTGAGAAAGGAGTACATTCAAAGAATAGGCAGTGTAGATTCAATCATAAAAAATGCTAACCCGCTTGTCCAACGTTTTACTGGCTATGAACAGAAAAACATCATGAGTAAACTTCGATGGAAACCTACTGACAATTGGGATATACAATATGCATTTCACTATTCAAATACCAGCAATATACCACGCTATGATAGGCTAATTGAATATGCTAATAACAGACTTCGTTTTGCCAGGTGGGATTACGGACCACAAGCTTGGCAAATGCACCATGTGCAAGTGCAAAATAATAAGGCTTCAGTGCTATACGATGCCGTGAAATTAGTTGCCGCATTTCAACAATATGAAGAAAGCAGAATTGATAGAAGAAGAGGCAATAACTGGGAAAGAAGTCAAATTGAAACAGTAAATGCATGGTCAATCAACCTCGACTTCAACAAAAGCTTCAATGAAAAATCGGAAATATTTTATGGGGCAGAGTGGGTTAAAAATGATATAGGCTCAAAAGCATTTGAACGCAATATTATCAGCAATCAACAAAGACCAGTTCAAACAAGATACCCCAATGGTTCCGATTGGAACTCGTGGGGAGCTTATGCAAGTTATAGGTATCGTCCAAAAGCAGGTATGACCATTACCAGTGGATTGCGCTTTAACCAAAATAAATCGAGTGCAGAATTTGATAGAACCTTCTTTGCTTTTCCATTTAGCAATACATCTATACAAGCTGGTAATTTCACTGGGAATCTTGGAATGGCTTATCAGTTTGCAACA
The DNA here is from genome assembly GCA_964616465.1 of uncultured Hydrotalea sp. Classification (GTDB taxonomy): domain Bacteria; phylum Bacteroidota; class Bacteroidia; order Chitinophagales; family Chitinophagaceae; genus JAFLBI01. Next base: position 101,620 of record CAZTTO010000011.1, read on the forward strand.
GGCTGGCAATTAAATGCACTGGTATCATCTGGATTTAGAATGCCCAACATAGATGACATTGGTAAAGTCTTTGAATCTGCTCCCGGATTGGTAGTTGTACCCAACCCCAATCTTCGTCCTGAGTATGTTTGGAATGGTGAGTTAGGAATTCAATACAAACAGGAAAACAATTGGGAAATGTATTTCACACTCTTTGGCACAAGAATGAACAATGCACTTACAAGAAGGCCCTTTCAGTTCTTAGGTAGCGACAGTTTATTTTTTGATGGAAGAATGAGTTCAGTTGAAGCTATTCAAAATGTAGCATCTGCAACAGTTTGGGGAATACAAGCTGGATGGGGAATTCACTTGCTACCTTCTCTAGTTTGGAAAACACAATTGAATTGGATTCAAGGAAGAGAAACAGATGATGTAAGGAATGAGCAAGTTCCGCTTAGGCATGCACCACCCTTTTATGGGAACACTTCTATAACATTTCGAAATAAAAAATGGGAAATATTGTGGCAATTAGAGCATCACGGAGAAGTAAGAGCTGAACAATTAGCTCCCAGCGAAAGAGCAAAGCTATTCATTTATGCAACCGATGCACAAGGAAGACCTTATTGTCCAAGTTGGTATGCCATGCATTTAAAATCTTCCTTTCAAATGAGTTCTACTTTTAGTATGCAATTAGGTTGGGAGAATATAACCAATCAACGTTACAGACCTTATTCATCGGGCATTGTTGCTCCTGGTTCACAAATCATCATTAGTGCACGCTTAAAATGGTAAATATTGCAGCAGGCATATTTTCATACCTTTGCAGCTATGGAAATTAAGTCAGCTGCTTATTTGATCTCTTCGCCTTCGCACGAAAAATGTCCGCAGAAAAATCTTCCCGAATATGCTTTTATTGGAAGAAGTAATGTGGGCAAATCGTCGTTGATCAATATGATAACTGGCCAGAAAAATTTAGCCAAAACCTCAGGTACACCTGGTAAAACTCAATTGATCAACTATTTTGAAATCAGCAGCACAAAAAGTAAAAACGGCCCAAAAGAGTCTTGGTGGCTGGTAGATTTACCCGGATATGGCTATGCGAAACGCTCATTAAAAGATAGAAGGCGTTGGGAACAGATGATTGAAGGATACTTAAGAAAAAGAGCTCAACTAACGCAGCTTATGGTACTCATTGATAGCAGGCATGAACCACAAAAAATTGATTTAGCTTTTATTAATCAACTTGGTGCTTGGCAAGTGCCTTTTGTATTGGTTTTTACCAAAAGTGATAAAGAGAAGCCTAAAGTAGTTGAAAGAAATGTAGAAGCCTTTTTCAAAGCTATGCGTGAGACATGGCAGTTTCTCCCACGTTATTTTGTGACCAGTGCAGAAAAGAAAATTGGTCGCGATGAATTGCTAGGTTTCATTGCAGCATGCAATGATGAGATAAAAGGTTTAACCCCTCAGTAAGAGGAGCAAAACCTTTCTATTCAAATAACAGAATTAATTACACATTTTATCGGCACAGCAACTGCTGGCAAATGCATCTGGCTTGGCTTTAAAAGCAAAGCCCATACCAAGTATGTATCCCATTGCTTCTTTAAGAGCATCATTGCTTTTAAAGTGCGGATTAGTATTGATATCTGCATGCACTTCCATATCCACTTCATACTCAATAAAAAGCGGACAAAGTTCATACGCAATTTCAATACTCTTGGCTACTTCAACCAGCATCCTTTCTTTGATGTGGTACTTTTGCAAACTCTTTTCGTTGTGGATATACATAAATCCACCGCAATGTTCACGCAGAAAAACAATAACCGTTGCAAATTCTGTTTCGGCTCCTTTTACCTGGCTATCGGTTCCAATACATACCTTCAATTTTGTCCCTTTCTCTTTTTCTTTTTGCAGGGCATCGGCTACTGCATCTTTGATGGGAAGTTGAATGCGTTCCCCGTTGAATTTTCTCCAATGCATGTGTAATGGGTTTTTTGAAGTTACACATAAAAAGAAGTGTCAACGGTTATTTTATTATTAACAGAGGTGGAAAACCACTAATATTGTCCTGTTGCCAACATAACTAAGGTGCAAGCTTCAATAGTTTGAATACCCTTCGCTTTAGCCATTTCAACGAGTGCATCGTTTTCTGTACCCGGATTAAAAATGATTCTTTTGGGAGCTAAATTCAAGATGTAGTCATAATACATTTCTTGTCGACTTGGATTTAGGTAGAGTGTAATTGTATCCAAATCAGGAACTGTATCTATTTCTGTTTCAATAGGTGTTTCATGCACATTACCCTTTTTACTACCAAGTGCCCAAACTGAATGCCCATGTGCTTTTAATCGCTCTACAGCCATATAACTATACCGATCTGGTTTATCTGAAGCCCCTAGAACAAGTGTGTTTTTCATAAAGTTTTTTTAATTATTTAGGTCGAACCATGCGTACAAAATGACTCCAGAACCAACTTTCTTCTGCTTTTATGATGGTTTGAAATGTTTGATCTGCTTGTTCTGCTAATGATTGAATACGGCTAATTGTTGAAGAGAAAGCCTTCCATTCAGGATCATTACTTGAGGAAGGTGTTGAAGCAGACAAGTTTTGCAGCACCTCCAGCATTGGATCAAGCTCGCGCTTTTTCCGTTGATACATAATGCGGGTAAGCACCTTCCACATATCTTTTTCAGCTACAAAAAACTCCCTTCGCTCACCTGCAATTACTTGCTTCTCTACCAATTTCCAATCCATTAATTCGCGCAAATTCATATTGGCGTTACCACGACTAATTTTTAATTCAGACATAATATTATCGGTACTCATTGGGCTTGCTGCTACCAATAATAAAGCATGCACTTGAGCCATGGTCCTATTGATACCCCATTGAGTTGCCAGCGCACCCCAACTATTAATAAACTGCTCCTTCGCTTCAACCAAATTCATGGATTAAAGGTACAAGTGCTACACTGGTTTCTGAAAAGAACTTCCCTTTGCTGTTAACCTGTTATACACAATCAAAAAAAAATCTTTCATTCATGTTAAAAGATTCAGGAATCTTTCTAACTTCCATGCAGCATTTTATTCACTCCAAAAAACAAAGCATAACCCATGGCTAAAGCAAAAAAGAAAGCTGCCGCAAAGAAAGCAGCTCCAAAGAAAAAAGCTGCTGTAAAGAAACCTGCCGCTAAAAAAGTAGCAAAGAAAGCCGCTCCTAAAAAGGCTGCAAAAAAAGCTGCACCTAAGAAAAAAGTAGCTGCTAAAAAAGTAGCAAAGAAAGCCGCTCCTAAAAAGGCTGCAAAAAAAGTAGCTAAAAAAGCCGCTCCTAAAAAGGCTGGAAAAAAAGCTGCCCCTAAGAAAAAAGCAGCTGCCAAAAAAGTAGCTAAAAAAGCCGCTCCTAAAAAGGCTGCAAAAAAAGCTGCCCCTAAGAAAGCTACTAAAAAAGTAACTAAGAAAAAAGTAGCTGCACCAGTTGCTGCTCCAGCACCTGCTCCCGCCCCAGCGCCTGAGGTAGCTCCAGTAGCTCCTTCAACTGATAGCAGTTCAGAAAATACACAAGCTTAAAAGCTTGATTCTTTTCATAATCCTGCTTCAATAGAGGCAGGATTTTTTTTGCCTTATGAAAAAGATATTGACCCTAGTAGCTATTATAGCTTTTTACAATGCTTCGTTTACACAAACCACAGCATTCCGATTTGTATTACTCACTGATACACATATTGGTTCGCCAAATGGATCTGCAGAAGAAGACCTTAGACGAACTGTTAGAGATATTAATAACCAAAGAAATGAAATAGCATTTGTAATTGTATCTGGAGACATTACAGAACTAGGTAAAAAGTCTGAACTTCTGCTAGCTAAAATGCTACTTGACTCACTTCAAATTCCTTACTATATCATACCCGGCAATCATGATACAGGATGGAGTGAAAGTGGTGGACAAGACTTTATTGATATTTTCGGAAGCGACAAATTCGTTTTTGAATTTGGTGGCATCCAATTCATGGGGTGCGCTTCTGGTCCTTATGTAAGAATGAGTGATGGTCATATTCCAAGAGATGCCATTGTTTGGATGGATAGTATTTTCCAAAAAACACCCGCTGAAAAACCACTCATATTTATCAACCATTATCCACTAGATCCTTCTCTAGACAATTGGTATGAAGCAACTAACAGACTATTGAATCGCAATACTTGGCTGACGCTGTGCGGACATGGACATGCTAATAAACAGTTTCAAGCAGATGGAATTCCATCCATAATGGGCCGATCTAATTTAAGAGCAAAAACAAATTCAGCAGGTTATACTATTATAGATGTTGCACAGAATCAAATTTCTATTAGCGAAAGACAAAGCATGACTGAAATCACCAAACCATGGGCAAAGATTGGTTTGAAGAACGAAAGTCGACCTACGCCTAACTTGTTACCTCGACCAAGCTATGAATTAAATAATCAATTTAAACAAGTACGTGCAAGTTGGACATTCGCATCAGATGCAAATATTATTGCCTCACCACATATTTCGGGAAAGCAAGTATTTGTTGGAAATATGGTTGGTGAAATTTTTGCATTATCTGCTAAAACAGGAAAACCTATATGGACAAAACGTATTCCAGCGGGTATTTTTTCGAGCGCAGTAAGTAACGAGTCCTTGGTATTTGTCCCCTGCGCTACTGGAGAATTGTATGCACTCGACAAAAAGAAAGGAAAAACTCAATGGATTTTCCAAGCAGAACAAGCCATTCTTGGAACTCCCCTAGTACATAATAATATCATTTACTTTGGAGCTAGTGATGGTTACATGTACGCACTAGAAGCTGCTTCAGGAAAATTAGAATGGAAAACAAAATTATTCTCCGGACCAGTCGTTAGCGCTCCTGTTTATCACAATGGATTTTTGCTAATTGGGGCTTGGGATACTAAACTTTATTGTGTAGATGCAAGAACAGGATCTCAAAAATGGAGTTGGAACAATGGGTCAGCAGTTGCCAACTTCTCCCCTGCGTCTTGTACGCCAATAGTTCTAAATAACACCGTATTTATAGTAGCACCAGACAGATATGCTACGGCTATTGATTTTACATCGGGTATAACATTGTGGAGAACTAATAAAGCAACTGTCCGTGAATCAATTGGAGTTTCTACAGATAAACAATGGATTTATGCAAAAACAATGAACGATGTAATTGTAAAATTCTCTGCCGCACGCAGCACTCCAGATTCTATCTATCGCATTGACTGCAAATACGGATATGACCATGTACCTAGTATGTTGATTGCTGCAAATGACTTGATGCTCACTGGCACAAAAAATGGTGTTATTTATGCAGTATCACAAAACGATAACACTATGAAATGGGCGTATAAAATTGATAACTCAATGGTTCATACCGTTCAGGTGTCCAATAAAAAAACCTTGTTTGCATCTACCATGGATGGAAAAGTTGTTCGACTGAATTGGTAACGCATAGCTTTGCAATATGCTATTGGGTAAATACAGAGGAATCTTTTTTATGATCTTAGCCGCGCTTGGATTTTCTATCATGGGTGCTGCTGCAAAAATGCTCAAAGGAGAACTCAACGCAGGTCAATTAACTTTTTATAGGAATGGAGTAGGACTTATCTTCCTAAGCATGAGTTGTATCATAAAGCCCCCTACTATTATTGGAAATAAAACTGGCTGGCTGATATTTAGAGGACTCATGGGCACGACTGCACTGTATACTTTGCTATACTGTATTTTATATTTACCACTCGGCACTGCAATGAGCTACAACTTAAGCTCAACTCTATTTATTGCAATTCTTTCTTTCCTTGTTTTTAAAGAGAAACTTGGGCAACTTATTTGGGGCGCTGTATTGTTAGGCTTTCTGGGTATGGGACTCATTTATCAGCCTAACATGAATTTTCCATGGTATTACCATGTAGCAGGACTAATTTCTGGGCTCACCTCTGCAATTGCATATCTTACAGTAGGACGTTTGACAAAACATTACGATAGCAGAATCATTGTTGCAGCATTTGTTGTAATGGGAACTATCATACCAATGCTTGGAATGTTACTGAAATGGATATTCCAATTACCTACCGATGAAATTCTTTTTATTGATTTCATACTACCAAATTCTTCAACTTGGTTACCTATACTACTCATGGGAACTTCGGCACTTGCTGGACAATACTTTGTAACACTTGCCTACGGATCAGATAAAGCTGGTATTGTTTCTGTATTTAGCTATAGCAATATAATTTTCTCGGTTTTTTTAGGCGTCTTACTGGGCGACACCTTTCCAAATATAATTGCATGGACAGGTATTGCTTGTATTATAGGAAGTGGTGTTTTAATTAGCCTCGAAAAACGAAAACAAATTGGTGTATGAATATTGAACTCATCAGATCTACTTGTTTATCATTTCAGTTCACAGAAGAAGATTTCCCTTTTGGTGAAGAAAACTGGGTGTACAAAGTTGGCGGAAAAATTTTTTGCATCATTGCTGCTACAGAAATACCCCTGCGATTAAGTTTAAAAGCACCCGCAGAAATGGTGCTGGAATTGCGAGAACAATTTGCCGGTATTCAACCTCCTAGTTATTTGAATAAGAAATATTGGAATAGCATTTCTATTGATGGAAGTTTTACATGGAAAGAACTACATTCATGGATAGAGGTTTCTTACAAAGAAGTTGTGAAAGGTTTACCTAAATCAGTTCAATCAAAAATACACAGCAAAAAATAAGAACTAAGATTTTTGCTTGAAGCGAATAGAAGCTAAATCAAACAGCTCTGGGTGTTTCCCAGTTTTATCAGCATAAAATGAGCTGATTTTTTTCAAATCTGCATCTACATCTCCAGTCATTTTTTCCCCGCCTCCAAAGCCTGCTTCTTTTTTCGCATAATCTAAATAACCCAATAACACAGGAACATTTGCCTGTATTGCAGTATGATAAAATCCACTTTTCCAATACGATACTTTACCCCTAGTTCCCTCGGCTGGAATTAGTAAGATGAGTTGCTTATTTTTTTGGAAGAGTGCAGCCATATCAGTCACTAAATTAGATGCACTGGATCTTTGTACAGGAATAGCACCTGTTGCATACAATAAAATGCGAAGCGGCCAGAAAAACAATTCTTTTTTTGCTAAATATCGCAATGGCACACCCATTATTTTACATGCAGCGAGTGTATAAATAAAATCCCAATTAGATGTATGCGGGGCAGCTATCGCAACCGCTTGTTGAATGCCTGCTGGAACACCATTATTTACCTTCCACCCTTTCCACTTAAACCACCAGACAAAGAATTTCGTCATCATAAAAATAGGTTTCACAAAAAACCCACCTTTCGGTGGGCTTCTTTATTTAAAGCATCATTCGAAGAGGCTCTTCTAAGAGTTGTTTTAAAGTTTGTAAGAAAGCAGCACCTGTTGCACCATCTACCACTCTGTGGTCGCAACTAAGTGTAACTTTCATAACATTACCTGGTACTACAGCGCCGTTTTTAACAACTGGCTCTTGTTGAATACCACCCACAGCAAGAATACAAGCATCTGGCGGATTAATAATTGCGGTAAACTGGTCAATACCAAACATACCTAGATTAGAAATCGTAAATGTACTTCCTTCCCAGTCTGATGGTTGCAATTTTTTATCCTTCGCTTTTTGCGCGAATTCCTTCACCTGAGCAGCAATTTGTGTTAGGCTCAACATGTTAGCATGACGAACTACTGGTACCAGTAAGCCTTCATCCACAGCTACTGCAACACCAATATTAACATGGTGATTATAACGAATGGTATCGCCCAACCAACTACTATTCACTTTTGGATGCTGACGTAAAGCCAATGAAACAGCTTTAATGATCATATCATTGAAACTGATTTTCACGGATGCCTGTTCATTCAATTTAGCTCTTGCTGCAACACATGCATCCATATCAATGCTCATTGTGAGGTAGAAGTGAGGTGCTGTAAACAAGCTTTCACTCAATCTGCGAGCAATGGTTTTACGCATTTGTGAAACTGGCACTTCATCAAATGAAACGGTTCCAAGAGGTGCAGCAGCTACTTGAGGACTTGCAATTACAGGAACAGATGCACTTTGCGCTGGAGCAGCAGCAGTTTGCGGTGCTTTATATTGATCAACATCACTCTTTATAATTCTGCCCTGATCACCACTACCTTGTACATATCTTAAATCAATCCCCTTTTCTGCAGCTAATTTTCTAGCCAAAGGAGATGCTAAAATTCTACCATCATTCACCACCACAGGAGCTGCAGAAGGTGCAGGTGCACTTGGAACTGGAGCAGGTGTAGGTTGACTAGCAGGAGTTGGAGTAGAAGCAGCAGCTCCACCCGATTTAGCGGCTGCTATGACTGCTTGCACATCAAAATCAGGTTGACCAATAATACAGAGCAAATCGTTCACTTGAATTTTTTCGCCTGCAGCTGCACCTTGGTGAAGGAGAATTCCATCTTTGTAGCTCTCAAGTTCCATGGTAGCTTTATCGGTCTCTATTTCAGCAAGAATTTCTCCCTTTTTAACAGCATCACCCACTTTTTTCTGCCATGATGCAATAACACCTTCAGTCATGGTATCACTCAAACGGGGCATCAAAACAACTTCTTCCATTTGACTGATATCAACCGAAGTTGCAACCGAAGTTGTTGGTTGAGGAGCAGGAGCTGTCTCAACTGGAGCTTGCGCAGGTGCTGAAGATCCACCTTGGTGCTGTGCAACCAAAGCTTGCACATCTTCGCCCGGCTCACCCAATATAGCTAACAAGTCGTTCACCTGAAGCTTCCCACCGTTAGGTGTTCCAATATGTAATAAAACGCCATTCTGGTAGCTTTCCAACTCCATAGTGGCCTTATCGGTTTCAATTTCAGCAAGAATTTCCCCTTTTTGAACCTTATCTCCAACCTGCTTATGCCATACAGCAACCACACCTTCGGTCATGGTATCACTCAAACGGGGCATTAATATCACTTCAGCCATTGCTTATCTGTCTTTAATGGTTATAATACCCTTACGGGCTTAAATTGGGCGTGAAATTACAGCAAATTGAGTTTGTGACAAGGTTTATAAAACGCTTTGTGTGCCTTTTGTTGAAATATTTAGCACGAAAACGTTTGCACCAACCGTAAGAAGGGAGTTTTCTATGTAAAACTCCACAAAATTGAGCCTATTCCGTTCATTCTGCTACATTTACAGTGTGGGAAAAAGGCATTTTGTATGTTTTGTAATGTTGATGCTATTGGCCAATTTGCCTTTGTTGGCCCAGCGGAATTATGCAAATCGCTCTGTCCTAGCTGATGGTAATTGGTATAAAATTGGGGTTGTTCGAGAAGGCGTATATAGAATTGATGGAAATTTTCTTCAAAATCTGGGTGTTACAAGCCCAGTATCCTCTGCTCAAATTAGGTTATATGGAAATGGAGGTGGCTTACCAACTGAGGATAATGGCATTATTCCAATAGACGATTTATTTGAGAACGCCATCCAGGTGTTTGACGGTGGAGATGGTGTGCTGCAGGGAACGGACTTCTTCCTATTTTATGCTCCCGGTCCGCACCAATGGAAATATGACTCCATTCAACAAAGGCATCAACCTATTCACAATATTTATAGCGATACCGCATTTTATTTTTTGAGGATAGGTGGAAATGGAAAAAGAATTGCACCTTCTTCTTCAATAACTTCAGCCAATACCATTAATTGGAATCTTACCGAAGAAAGAATCTATTATCAGCGTGATTCTTTCAATTTTTTATCGAGCGGACAAGAATGGTGGGGTGAAGAATTAAGCACACAAAGAGGAAATACACTTAATAGAACATTTAGCTGGACTTTAAATGGAATGCCATCAAATTCGCTTGCCAAAATACAAACACGATTTGCAGGAAGAAGCGTTGGCAATTCAACGGCTCTGCAGCTTTGGTTAAATGGACAACTAACACAGCAAACAAGCATCCCGGCTGTTTCAGGATTTTATCTTGATCAATTTGCAAGGGTTGCTGAAATGAATCAAGCCCAAATCATTCAAGGTAATGATATCCAAGTTCAACTCAGACATATACCTGGAAACAACAATGCCCAAGTGTGGGTCCAGAAAATAATTGTAGAAGCAGAACGTGTTATTGTTTATCCAAGTGGACAAGCATCTTGGGGAGTTAGACATGCAAGCGGATTTGCACGTGGACAATCACGCAGATTTTCGGCCAACCAAGCGCCAGAACAACTATTGGTTTGGGATATAACCAATTCTCTTGAACCTAGCTTGGTAGCAACCAATAGAAATGGGAATACATTGAATTGGTTAGAGTCTGATCAGCATTGGCAGGAGTTTAGGTTGATTGTTCCATCAGCTTGTCCAAGTCCTATTGCATTGGGTACAGTCGCTAATCAAAACCTTCATGGAATAGGAGCACACCAATATGTAATAGTTAGCCCATCTAGCTGGTTTGCGGAAGCCAATCGTTTAGCCAACTTTCATAGAAATCAATATGGATATTCTGTTGCAGTAGTTCCTGTTGAACACATCTTTAATGAGTTTGGCGGAGGGCAACAACACCCAATTGCAATTCGTGATTTTTTGAAGATGCAGCATGACCGATTTAAAGGTCAGCCTAACCAACAACTGGAATATGTTTTATTACTTGGAGCAGGATCCTTTGATTACAAAAATCGTATTCAAGGAAATACCAGATGGATACCCACTTATCAAAGTCGCTCATCACTAGAGCCGTTGGTTACCCACACGACAGATGACTTTTTTGGATTTTTAGACGACAACGAAAACATTAACAATGTAGTTCCTGCACCACTATTAGATGTATCCATTGGAAGAATTCCTGCAAAAAATATTTCAGAGGCTAGAACAATGATTGACAAAATCATTGCTTACCATCAATCTGCAGCAAAAGGTTCATGGAGATTGAAGTCGGTGTATGTAGCAGACGATGAAGATTTGAACATCCATTTACGCGACGCAGAATTTGTCTCGTTTAACGCCAATAACACAAATCCGCTTTTGCAACAGCAGAAAATTTATTTAGATGCGTTCCGATTGCAGAACACAAATGGCCTACCCCGCTTTCCTGATGTAAATGAAGAAATCGTAAATCAGGTGAATCAAGGAGCATTATTCGTTAACTATAGTGGACATGGAAGTTTTGAAAGACTAGCAGAAGAAGCCATTTTTAGCCAAACTGAACTCAATCGTTTTAATAATACAAGTAGACTGCCATTATTCATAACAGCAACATGCGATTTCGCTCCACATGATGATCCTACAAAAATATCGTTGGGCAATCAATTGCTTGTTCAAAGCAACAGAGGTGGTATTGCATTATTGACTACTACCCGACCAGTATTTGCTTTCAGTAACAGAATCATGAACGATCAATTTCTTGCATCAGCATTAAAAATAAATTCAACCGGAAAATTACCCAGTATTGGAGAAGCTTTGCGTACCGCTAAAAATATTACCTACTCAAATTTTGGAGACATTATCAACAACAGAAAATTCACACTATTAGGTGATCCTGCAATGCAATTGGCATTTCCTGCATTACGTGCTCAACTTACAAGTTTTCAACAAAAATCATTTTCAAATAACGACACTCTCAAATCGTTGCAGAAATATACTATTGGTGGCGAAATAAAAGACGTTCAAGGTAACCTAATCAACGATTTTAATGGAAGAGCTGAAGTAATAGTATTTGATAGACCTACACAACAAAGAACACTTGGGAACAAACCTACCTCTCCAGTCGCTACTTTTACCCAACAACAAACACAACTTTTTAGGGGGCAGGTGACTGTTTTAAATGGAAAGTTTGAATGCTCATTTAGGATGCCGGCTGAACTGAACATTGAACCAGGAAGAGCAACCATTCAGGTATATGCTGAAGACAGTTTAAGAGATGCAGTTGGTTCAGAATCAATTTGGGTTTCTGGTAATTCATCAACAACACTTGCAGATAATATTGGACCGAAGATTTCCCTATTCCTCAACGATACGTTATTTCGAAATGGTGGACTAACCAATGAGCGTCCTATTTTAATTGCAAAACTGTTTGACACTTCAGGTATTCAAACCACAAGCAAGGGTATTGGTAAAGACATTTTATTAACGCTGAATAACGATGAAAGAAATGCAATAGTATTGAATGACATTTTTATTGCAGATATTGATAGTTATCAAAGTGGAAGTCTTCAATTTCTACTTCCAAATTTACCACCAGGTAAACATAGCCTAACGTTAAGGGCTTGGGACATTGCAAACAACTCCAGCACAGTGGAACTAAAATTTGTAGTTGGGAACCAGGATAGTTTTAGAATTGCTAGGTTTATGAACTATCCCAATCCAATGAAAGAAAACACCACTTTCAGTTTTGAACATAATAGACCCAACCTACCACTAGAGACCAATCTAGAGATTTATCATGCAAATAGTCAACTTGTTTACAAAACGAACAGAATCCTATCTTCGAAAGGAACCCGACTAGCATCTATACAATGGGATGGTAAAGATGGAAAAGGAAGAAAACTACCTCCGGGCACGTATTTTTTTCGTATTATTGTAGTACAAAACTCACAAAAACAACAAGCCAGCGGCCAACTCATTGTTCACTAAACTGTATGCATGATCTGATCTTTACTCAAAATTGCACGCACATTTAATTAAACAGTTTATGAAAAAGTTCGCATTCCTATTTGGAGTAACAGCCTCGTTATTGGGTATTCCATCGGCAAAAGCTCAGTTCGACTCATCCATTAATATAGTAACTACTGCAGTCCCTTTCCTTCGTATATCACCAGATGCTCGTTCAGGAGCGATGGGCGATATGGGTATATCATCTGCCCCAGATGCCAATGCACCATTTTGGAATTTGGCAAAAACCACATTTGCAAAAAAAAGATCGGCGGTTACTTTTAACTACACACCTTGGCTGCGCGATTTAGGTTTAACAGATGTTTACTTAGCTAGTGCAGCGGCTTATCATCAAATTGATGAAGACCAAGCTATTGGTGGATCGCTCAGGTTTTTTAGCTTAGGAAATATTCAGTTAACAGACTTTTCAGGAAATATCTTGAATAATGTTCGTCCAGCTGAATTTGCAATTGATGCAGGTTATGCTAGAAAACTAAATGACCGATTTAGCGTGGGTGTTGCGATGCGCTATATCAACTCAAGATTGGTTGTTGGAGATGTTGGTGGTGTAATTTATAAAGCGGGAAACGCCATTGCAGGCGATGTTTCTTTATTCTATGATGGAACTGAGGGAGGAAATGCGCAGGGCTTAAATGCAGGTTTAACCATTTCAAATCTCGGAACTAAAATTGGATATACCAACGATGCAACCAACCGCGATTTTATACCCGCGAATATTGGTCTAGGATTGAGCTACAATTTTGTTTTAGATGGCGCCAATTTGCTAACGTTAGGAGTTGATGTGAATAAACTATTAGTGCCTGCGCCTCCTATTAGAACTGGAAATTTCTCAGTTGATTCTGCTCGTTTAGCAGAATACAGAAATACCAGTGTGGTTTCTTCCTGGATGAAATCATTTAGTGATGGGTCTGGAGAATTTAAAGACCTTACATTTTCCATAGGGGCTGAATATGCTTATAATGATCAATTCTTTTTTAGAGCGGGATATTTTTATGAAGACAGAACTCGAGGAAATAGAAAATTTTTCTCAGCTGGAGCTGGATTTAAAACAAATGGCATAGGTATTAATTTATCATACATTGTTCCTTCTGGAAGTGGCGTAAATAGAAACCCACTTTCTAACACATTGCGTTTTGGCGTATTGTTTGATTTTGGAGGTGAGTAATCATTCATATAGGAAATAAGAAGTACATGCGACTAAGAATAGGATATGGAATTGACTTCCATCAATTGGTGGAAGGAAGAGATTTTTGGATGGGAGGCGTATTATTACCTCATCATAAGGGAGCTAAAGGACATAGCGATGCAGATGTGTTATTGCATGCAATCTGTGATGCTATGTTAGGAGCGGCTTGTCTTGGGGATATTGGTGTCCACTTTCCTGATACAGATGCATCTTTTAAGGATATCGATAGTAAGATTTTACTACAAAAAACTTATCACCTCATCACTAATGCAGGCTATAAAGTAAATAATATTGATGCCAGTATTTGCCTAGAAGCACCCAAGGTAAAGCCTCATATTCCAGCTATGCAAAAAGTGATTGCCGATATTCTTCAAATTGAAATTACGGATGTCTCTATTAAGGCAACCACAACCGAAAAAATGGGTTTTGTGGGTAGAGAAGAGGGTGTTGTAGCACACGCAGTCTGCTTGCTAATTGGTGCCACTAATTAAAAGATGCAATATCAGCTTTAACTGCGGCAACAAACATATCAATCTCCTCTTTTGAAATATTAAGTGCTGGCAATAGGCGTATCACTTCTGGTTTAGCTTCACCAGTGAAAATTTTATGTTGCTCAAATAATCGCTTCTTCATTCCTGTGAATTCATTTGGCACATCAAATCCAATCATCAAGCCCCTGCCTCTTATACTTTTTATTTGAGGAATGGCTTTAAGTTGCTCTTTCAAGTATAAACCCATTGCCGTAGCATGTTGCATTAATTGGTCTCTATCCATCACTTCCAACACAGCTAAAGCGGCCGCACATGCAAGTGGATTTCCACCAAATGTGGTTCCAAGCATAAAATAACGCGGTTGAATATGTGGTGCTATAAAAATCCCTGCAACAGGAAAACCATTACCCATGCCTTTAGCCATGGTATAAATATCTGCTGCAACACCAGCATGATCATGTGCAAAAAAATCACCTGTCCTTCCATAACCACATTGCACACTATCTGCAATATATACAGCACCATGCTCATCACACAAACGTCTTATTGATTGAAGAAAAACATCTGTTGCTTCGTGAATTCCACCTACCCCTTGAATACCTTCTAAAATAACTCCAGCAACTTCATTACCCGATTTTTGAAAAAAGTTTTCTAATGCTTCAACATCATTAAAAGGTAGAAAATGTACAAAGGGGGTTTCATTGACTGGCGCCACATAGGCTGGCTGATCTGTTGCAGCTACAGCAAGAGAAGTTCTACCATGAAAAGATTTTGTAAATGATACAACGAGTTTTCGATTCGTATGAAAAGAGGCAAGTTTCAATGCATTTTCATTGGCTTCAGCGCCGCTATTACACATGAATAGCTGATAATTGGAGTGCCCACTTAGCTTTCCCAATATAGAGGCCACTTCTTGTTGAATAGGAATTCGAATAGAATTTGAATAAAATGCTATTTGTTTTAATTGGTCTTGAATACGTTCTACCCAATGTGGATGTGTATGTCCAATACTTATAACTGCGTGACCACCATACATATCCAAGTAGCGCTGTCCCTTGTCATCCCATACATAAGAACCTTGTGCCCTTGTAATAGTGACTGGAGCAAGCGGATAAACATCGAACATAGTGGCCATTGTGTACAATTTAGGGGTACAAAATAGGCAAGCAGATTGGTGTACCTAGAAAATTCTAGAAACACCCTGCAAGTGACTATATAAAAAACCGCAAAAAGATGCAAATCAACTCTTTACAAACACCCTTAAATGTTAAAATATTGAAAAAGAATTTTTTGTGCTGAACAAAATTGATTGATAGAAATCAATAAAATCAAGCCAAGCAATTACGATTATTTTCGTGAATACCGTAAAACGCGCAATGCGTTTTTTTGCTGCCAATCAGTAGTATTTTCTTGACAATTATTTTTACATCATTAGAAATTTTGGTGATAGAAATGTAAGATAGAAGTTACAAGTCTATATATGCTGACTACTAATACTGTTAACGCTTTCAGCACCATATTTCATTTTAATATTAAGATACATAAGAAATGAAAAGAGAATAATTTTTTGCTTTGACTAGAACCAATCATACGGGGGAAATGTACCAAGGGTGCCCTGTAATTGATAAAACAGGTTCAGTAAGCTATACGCTTAATGACCGTACTTATTACTAAAATCACAGGGGGAGGTATTACGCCTCCCCCATTTAATATCATAACACCATGAGAGTAATCATTTTTATCTACCTGTGTTTTATTTCTTTTAAAATTCTTGCACAACAAAGTAAATTTTCCGTCGAAGTAAATTATGGATTAAATGGAAATTTCTTTGTAAGAAGTTATGACGAAGTAAGTGGCCCAACCAACAAAACATATTTTTATAAAAAGAATTTTATTGGAACAATTGGCGGAATTCAAACCAATTATCAAACTGGTAAAAAATCATCAATATTCTTTGGTTATAATAGAAGCATTAACTCTTCGCCAAAGAATTACTTTAATCAAATTGGCAACGCAGATGTTTTGATACTCGATTTTAAGATTAGGGATATAAATAATATTTTTTTTATTGGCTACAGTAAAATCTTGTCTGAAAAGAAATTTAAAAGTTCTTTTGAGCTGGGACCCGTTTTGATGTATTCAGCAAATCAGACTATAATGATAGAAAACTGGAACAATATTATTTACTTTAATGAATCTAACTTTAAAAACAGCCGATCCGTTGAAGGCGGCGTTTTCGCTGGCTTTCATATTGAAAGAAAAATTGATAATCATTTTGATTTAGGTTTTCGGTTTAGAATAAATTATTTAATATCTGTTTCAACCTTAGAAATGATAAGCTTAACGCCAACTTTGCGATATAGATTCTGATACATTTCTGCCAATATTCCATTTTAAAAGTACGGCTAGAGTTGTTCGGTTATTTCGAGCGATGTACATTGATGTGTATGTTCAATACTTATGACTCCGTGACCACCATACATATCCAAGTAGCGCTGTCCCTTGTCATCCCATACATAAGAACCTTGTGCCCTTGTAATAGTGACTGGAGCAAGCGGATAAACATCGAACATAGTGGCCATTGTGTACAATTTAGGGGTACAAAATAGGCAAGCAGATTGGTGTACCTAGAAAATTCTAGAAACACCCTGCAAGTGACTATATAAAAAACCGCAAAAAGATGCAAATCAACTCTTTACAAACACCCTTAAATGTTAAAATATTGAAAAAGAATTTTTTGTGCTGAACAAAATTGATTGATAGAAATCAATAAAATCAAGCCAAGCAATTACGATTATTTTCGTGAATACCGTAAAACGCGCAATGCGTTTTTTTGCTGCCAATCAGTAGTATTTTCTTGACAATTATTTTTGCGACCGTTGAAATATGGCGTTAGGCGATATAGGGTTATTTTGAAAAAAATGAATCATCGCCATGTTTCAATCCTTTTAATTCCACTTACCATTTATTCTTCTTAAGATACTCCAAGGATTATCCATTTGTAATGGTGCAGGCAGAAGTTCTTCAGGCCAATTCTGAAAAGAAACAGGCTGAGCAAATCTTTGAATAGCATCTGCTCCTACAGAGGTACATCTGCCGTCTGTAGATGCTGGAAATGGGCCACCATGATGCATAGCCGTTGTAACAGAAACTCCAGTTGGAACACCTTTCCAAATTAACCTTCCTGCTTTTAATATGGCCAAATCAAATATGGGTTGAAATTCATTATGCTCTTCCTTTTCAATCCAACAAGTAGTTGTTAATTGTCCTGGTAACGCCTTATACACTTCTATCAACTCTTGAATATCTCTTGCACTAATCAACAATTGAAAAGGACCAAATACTTCATCCCCTAACCATATATTCTTAAGAAAATCTTGGGCTTGTATTTCAGCAAGAACAGGCATAGCACATCCTTCTAATAGTTGATCAGAAAAATAATTTGTCTTAACAAGTGGATGCCGCAAACGTTCTTTTACAAGATCGTGATATCGATCCCAAATTCCTTTATGCAACATACGTTGCGGAGTAACAGAACTAATATGTTCTATTAACATCTTTTTCCATTCATCTAGTGCAGCATCTTGAATAGCAAGGACCAAACCCGGATTGGTACAATACTGTCCGGCATGCAGTGTAAGTGATTGAGCTATTTGTTCTGCAATATTTTTTTTATGAGACTGAAGGGAATGCGGAGAAAGGATAACCGGATTAACGGAACCCATTTCTGCATAAACGGGAATGGGATTAGTTCGTTCTTGCGCCCATTGATGCAATTGTGTACCACCACTAAAAGACCCAGTAAATCCAACTGCTGCTGTACAGTTATGCATAACTAAATATTTACCAACCTCATGACCAGCTCCATAAACATGTTGTACAATTTCCCTTGGTAATTCATTCTTTTCTAAAGCAGCCACCATACATTCCCAAACTAACGTAGAGGTATTGGGATGAGCTGGATGCGCTTTAATAACAACAGAGCATCCAGCAGCCAATGCGGAGGCAGTATCGCCCCCAGCAGTTGAATAAGCAAAAGGAAAATTGCTTGAACCAAAGACCACCACTGGACCAAGAGGAATTAGACACTTTCTCAAATCGGGCTGCGGATATGGAAGTTGATCAATTGCCGCTTGCATCCATGCACCCTCTTCTGTAGCATCTGCATATTGTTGTAACTGAATGCAAGTCCGCTTTATTTCCTGCTCCAAACGATCAATGGGTAAATGAGATTCTGCATGTGCAACTTCAATAAGTAGAGATTGTTTTATTTCTAACTCTTTGGCTATAGCGTACATTAATTTTTTACGAATACTAGGGGAAGTATTCTTATAGATATTAAATGCTTCCATGGAAGCCACCATAGTGTTATTCAGAACCTGCTGAGGAGTATCACTAAATAATTTAATATCATGCATAGCGATCAGGGGAGAAAGATGAGATATCCATTGAGCTTGGTTCACCTTGAATAATTTCTGCAACTAGCTGTCCAGTTCCAGCACCTAAACTTAATCCAATCATGGCATGACCAGTAGCTACCACCAAATTTTTACATGCAGCTGTTCTACCTATGTAAGGTAATCCATCAGCAGAACAAGGTCTAAATCCATACCAAACTTCTTCAGGCTTCGGCATAGGAATTTCAAAGCTTGGAAAGAATCTTTGAACACCACGAATGATTCCTTCAACACGTTTCATGCGAGGGGGACGATTTGTTCTCGTAATTTCCATAGTACCACCAAACCTCATTTTATTCCCATCCATTGGTGTAAGGGCAACCCTTGATTCCATTAAAATTGCAGGGTAATTCATCATATGCGGATAGTCTTCAATGGTAATAGAATATCCCCTTCCACCAACCATCGGTAATTTCAATCCAAGTTGTTTCGACAATTCACCACTCCATGCACCAGCAGCAAGAATCACTTCATCAGCTTCAATAATACCTTTAGTTGTTTCAACTGCTCTTATTTGATTGTACTCCTTTTTAAATCCAATGACCTCAGCATTTGGGAGAAACTCGACACCTATATTTTTAAGGTGCTGCAAAAGATTGCGCATCAATTTGGGAGGATATAAATGAGCATCACATCCAAAGAAAACTCCACCCCTCACATCCATTTCAATCCCGGGCTCTAACTGAAGGACTTCTTCTTTTGTCAAAAGTTGAGCATCTAATCCTAGTGCTTTCGATTTTTTTACAAGGTTTATTGCGTAAGCTTCTTTTTCATCTGTTTGAAATAATTCCAAAAGGCCTTTATGCATATAAGCCATTTCTAAAGGAATTTCTTTGTGCCAAGATTCATACGCGCGTTGACTAATAAGGGCAATATCACGCAAAGGCACAGCAGAGTTAGCAACGTGTTCAGGCGTAGCAACCCGCATAAAGCGCCAGCCCCATTGAAACAAAGACCAACTTAAACGGGGTTCTACATAAAAAGGACTTCTTGAATTCCACATCCATTTTAACCCTTGTTGAACAATTCCTGGTGTGGCAAGTGGGACAAAGTGACTTGGACATACATAACCAGCATTTCCATAAGAACAGTTATCCGAAAAATCATTTTTATCAATGACAGTTACATGAAAACCCGAACTTTTTAAATACAAAGCACTGCTTAATCCAACAATGCCCCCACCTATTACGATTACCTTTTTCATTCCTTGAATTACAATTAATGATTAAATGTACTGAGGGTTCATGTAACAAGACTTAAATGGAGGCGAAATCCTTATTTTTGCGCCCCTACAAGTAAACAGAGAGGTGTCCGAGTGGTTGAAGGAGCACGCCTGGAAAGTGTGTATACGGGCAACCGTATCGAGGGTTCGAATCCCTTCCTCTCTGCTACACCTTTGGAGCACCAAACAAAAATCACTTAATAATCAACAACTTAAGGAGTTTTTTATTGGTTTCTAATCAGTTCAGAAAACCTCTTTTCAGCACTAAAAAGGTATCGTTCGCGGTATCACTGAAAGCACGATTGAAAATGATACCGCGAAAACAGGTAAATTCAAGTTATTATTCCTCTAAACAATCGTTTATAAGCTATGAACAATAATATTCATTAAATCATCAAATTATTAGAAAATGAATCCTATTAAATAGCATCATGAACTTAAATTTAAAAATCATACCAACAGATTTACTAGAGACTTATAAAAAGATGCTTGAACCATCCTTGAACAGGATATTCAACGACTTAAACGACAGTGAAATTAGCATAGATACTTTCAGCTTTTATACATCCGTTTCAGCCGTTTTCTCATCCAAAATTGAGGGTGAAAACATTGAACTTGATTCTTATATTAAACATAAACGTTTTGGGATTAAATATGAACCAGACTATACACGAAAAATTGATGATTTGTATGATGCCTATTTATTTGCTCAAAAAAATAAATTGACATCCCATAATATTGAATTGGCTCATTCCCAAATAACCAAAAACATTCTAAAAAAAACACAACAGGGTAAAGTAAGAAGCAACAATATGTTTGTTATTACAAAAGACGGCAGAATTGAGTACGTAGCAGCCACCCCTGAAAAGGTTCAATCGGAACTACAACGACTGTACGATGATCTTGAAATTTTGTTAAACGTAAATTTGTCTTTCGAAGAATCACTTTTTTATGCTTCAATGATTCACTTGGTCTTTATAAAAATCCATCCTTTTGATGATGGAAACGGAAGAACAGCAAGACTGATTGAAAAATGGTTTCTTGCTCAAAAAATAGGCAATAATGCTTGGTTTATTCAATCAGAAAGAAATTATTACGAAAATCATCAAACTTACTACAATAACATTAGGCGTTTAGGATTAGATTACGAAGAATTAAATTACAATGAAGCTCTGCCTTTTTTACAAATGCTACCTAACAGTTTAAACTATCACTCGAAATGAAGAAGAAATTAGTATTTTTTAAGGGCACTATGTGGTTTGGTATTAGATGGTGATATGGTTGGATTTGAATTTGATAAAAATAAACCTAAAAAAATCATAATCAGATAACTACAGATATAGAATGTTTCAAAACTCAAAAATATAAATCTGATTTTCTAAACAAACTTGTTGAAGATATTACCACATACAAGATGTGGAATATTGAATAAGAATAATTTAAATTTTATAAGCCAACAAAGCGCAATTGCTCGGGCCTTTGTTATTCGTAAATATCTTTTCTGTGTCCAAGCTCAATAACATCCACCAAAAGCACATCATCAAAAATATCGTAGATAATGCGGTAGTCCGCCACACGAATACGGTAACCGTCTCTGCCTTTTAGTTTTTTGTAGCCTTTGGGTCTTGGATTATCGGCAAGGCTGTAAATGACTTCTTTGATATTGGAATAATATGGCTCGTTGATTTTCTCAAGAGCTTTAATGGCTCGTTTCTTTAAGGTTACTTTATAAGCCATTACTTCGCTTTGCGTTTAGCTTCAATCATTTTAAAAGCGTCATCAATAGGAATAGAAGGCTCATTAGATTTTTTAGCTTCATCATAAAGCTTTATATCTTCCAACTCTTCCAGTTCTTCCATAATGGCTCTAAAGTCCTTCATAGGAAGTACCACAGATATTTTTTTACCTGCGCTGTCGGTGATGTATTGCGGATGTACTGTAAGCATATCTAAATTATTTTACTGCGATGTTTTGCTCAAAGAAAGTCTGAAACTAGTTTTTAGTAAGCATACCGTCAATAATGCGATACACTGCATTTTTATCTTCATCATCCAGTTGTGAAATCAACTGAATTTTTTCGGTAGCAGCTTTATCTTCCACTTTTATGGGAGTAGGTTTTTTGCTGTCTTCATAGTGTATAATCTCATCTACCGTCATTCCGAATAGTGGGGCGATTTTATCTAAGGCTTCTATAGAAATATCCCTTTGACCACTTTCTATTTTAGAGTAGTTAGAAGCCTGCATATTAGCAGTAAAAGCAACTTCTTTCTGCATCAAGCCTTTTTGTTCCCCAATTTTTTTTATGCTTTTGCCAATGCTTGCCATATTACTACGCTTTATGAATTAACAAGGCAAAGATAGTCAAATAGCAAAATTCAGGTAATCAAAATATGAATAAGGAAAATTATACCTTCCTAATTGGTAATTTATTTTTATCAAAATAGTAAAAAAAATTTATCGATATAAAAGACATCAAAAGTACGCTAACGATAGCAGAAGTAGTAAAACATAACTTGCTAAAAGCAGATAAGCATACAGGTTGGCAAGATTATGACTACGATGTGGATGGCAATATGGT
>CAZTTO010000012.1:0-115342 GCA_964616465.1 uncultured Hydrotalea sp.
AAAAGCATTTTGTCATTTGTTTCTAAATATTGCACTTATCTGTTGAACTCAGCTTATTTTAAATAATTCTATTTTTTTGTGCGTTGATATTTCTGCTGTTTTCAAATTACGTTTTCAAGTGAAAATAAAATAAACACAAACCTAAAAAACAATAAGATGAAAAATATTAAAATTGTTATATTAATAATTTACACCTTAATCCATTATTCATGCAGTAGAGAATCTATTATAATTGATAGTGATAGAAATGAAATTTATAAAGGAAAAATATGGTTAGAAAAATTCATATTATCAAATGAAATAAATCCAATTTTTAAAGACATAAAATATCATTGGGAAAATGCAAAGGTTTTCACATTTATTAATGGATATAAAGCTATTACTATACCAATTCTTAATACAAATCAAAACCCACTATATAGAGGGAGGAGGGTTCTTTACTTATATCCATGGAAAAATGGAAAAGGATTTTATTCAACAGTATTTGAATTTTTACCAGAGGTTAATCATTTAAATGTTAATAAAGGCAATATTAATTTAGAAAGATATACTGGAATAATAAGTACATGGGATCTAATAAAGGGATTTAGTCGGGGCGCATATTTTATAAATGGAATACCTCAACAAAATATATTGCTAGAATATTTTGAACAGCCAGTTGAAACTTTAAAAGTAAAACAGGCAGAAACAAACATTGCCTTAACGTCTTTACCTCCAGTAACTGTTGTTGGATTTATTCCAGCACCAAACTTTGGATTTTTTTGGGTAACTTTAATGAATTATCTAGGGTATTCAACATCTTATTTATGGAATGGCGGTACAGGGGGAAATCCATGTGAATATACTGGCTGCAGTTTTTCTGAAAATCCAGTAGACTATTTTGATCCTGTAACTATAAATCAAATTTCTCAAGAATTAATCGATAAGCAATGGTTAGATCAAAGTGTTAAAGATAGTACAAACAATCCTTGTATTTCTGAAGTACTTAACACTTTGTCTGAAATAAGCGAAAAGCTTCCAAAACTAATTAGAGGTTTCTTTAATTCTGATGCAAATTTTAGTATGACTTTAAAAATGACGGATCTTGGTGCTTCTAAAGGGGCTCAAGTAAGACCAAACATTTTGACGAGTAATTTCGATGTAGAAATTAATAGTTATTTTAATAATGCAACAGATTTATCTTTAGTGACTACAATTATACATGAAGCCTTTCATTGTCAATTAATGTCTTGGTATAGAGAGGCAGTGGTGAATAATGATATAGCAAGACAACAACAATTAGCTTCACAATATGGATATTTATTTTCTAAAGAAATCATAGATTTAAATAACGATTTTATATCTATTATAAATGGGGGAAATTCAACACATCATAATGATATTGTTTTAAGATATAAAAATTTAATTGCAAATGCGTTATTTGAGTTTGCACAAGCTAAAGGCATTAATGTAAATTTAGATTATTGTCGAGATCTTGCATTAGCAGGAACATTTGATAGTAAGGCATTTAGTGATTTAACAATTAATGAAAAAAATAGAATTATAGATAGAGTCAATGCTGAAAAAGATCCATATGGAGAAAAAAATATTAATTCACAAAATGAAACTACAAAAGGTAGGCCATGTCAATAATACTTTTTTATGAAAACTTTTACTCGCTTATTGTTAATAATACTCATTCTAGTATTTACTTTCAAATTAGAAGCTCAAGTTATTATAAAACAAGGAGTTTATCAAGGGATAATTGAAAATACTTTATCTCCATTTTTTTATATTAAATCGGATTCTACATTTTTATTTATTGATATTGAAAAAGAGAATTTAAAACATTTTGGATTTGGGGAATGGACGTTTACAAGAGATAGTATCTTTAAATTTAAGTTTGTTGATAAAATATTACCGGTATTACAAGATATTAAATTAGACTATAAAACAGAAAGTATAGCACCATTTGATTCAATATTCATTTTTGGACAAATTAGATCCTTAGATAATAAAGCTTTAGATTTTGCCTCAGTTATAATTAACAATAAATTATCAATTCTTACTGATAAAAACGGAAATTTTTATTTTTCATGTCCTCGAAAAATTATTCCGTATGAGGTTACAATTATTAAAAAAATAAATGATTATGAGATAGTAAGTATTCCACTCAATCAATCAACAAATAAGCATGAGGTAAATGTCAAAATCCCAACAATCACTACTGCTTCTACTTACTTGGCATTTAATAGTAATCCCCTTTTGCAACCTTTATTTTACAAAGATGAATTTGAATTAACACTTACGACAAAATCAATAAAATTTAATAGGCACAATTCAATATTTTTTTTCAATGACAAAAAAAATGTATTAATTAAAAATTTAGAAGCAGCAAAAAAAAATCAACCCTTCTTGATTTCAAATATTAATTTCATTATTAATTACCTAAATAAATAATTTAGGCTGTTCTTTTCTGTAAATTCAACTTTATCAAAATAAATCAATTATTTTGGATATTGATTTTGAACTAATGGGTATAAAATCTTGTTTTATTGCAAGTATCTATCCATATTTCTTTTATTTTTTAATGAAAAGAAATAATAGTAAGATTGTATTTTACTTATTTGTAATTATTACTATATTATTTGCTATTTTATTAGAAAGTCGATCACTTTTTTTTTGTATCCTAATTTCGGTTTGTTTATTATCAAATAAGTTTAAAAAGGTTAATTTTACTTGGATTTTTATTATTAGTATCATTCTTCTCTTTTTAAAATGGGAGTCATTTCAAGGTAGATTTTTTATATGGAAAATAATTTTATCAAATATAATCTCAGTACCCCTTTTTGGTTTTGGCTTAAATACTTTCAAACAAAATTACTCAATATGGCAAATAGAATATTTCCGTAGTAATAAGGAGTGGTCAACTTATCATTATCTTGCTGATTCACCATTCTCAGGTTATAATGAATTGCTAACGTACTATATTGAAGTTGGAATTATTGGTCCTGTAATTATTTTGATTTTATTTTTTGTTAATATCTTTTTTTTAAATAAATACAAATTTCAATTTCCAAGTGTTGCATCGGTTTCCTTTATCAATATATTCTTTTTTTCACTTTTTTACTATTCGCTTCATAGTTTATTAATTATAAGTGTAGTTATAATTAATCATCTAATAATTTTTTATTTTTTATTTCGAAAAAAATTTATATTAATTATACTATTTTCTGGTATAATATTTTTTCTGCATTATATCAATCAGAATATAGAAGCTAAAAAAAACTGGAAATATGCTCAATCAATTCCTATTCATTATATTGATGATAAAATGAAATATTATCTTTTATCTTATAGCGAACTTGGAAATAATGAATTTTATTTAACTGATTATTGTCAATTTTTGGTTTCTTCTGGATTGTATGATGAAGCATTAAATTTGCTTCATAAAAAAAGAAAATATTTTAATCAATATCAGTGGTATTTATTTTTAGGAGATATTACTTTTTTTAAAGAAAACTTTAATAAATCTATTCAGTATTACAAAAACGCTAATATGCTAATACCAAATAGAATAATTCCATTAGATCAACTACTAAATATAGCTTTACATTTAGGTGATATACAGGGTGTGCTATATTATTCTGAATTAATTGTTAAGCAACCAATAAAAGTTGAGTCTGAAAGAACAAAATTCATACAAAAAAAAGCAAAAAATATTTTGAAAAATTACAAATAAATTTTATTGCGTAAAGATTTTGAAAAAAAATAAAATTTTTATTTTAAGAAAAATTTTATTTAAGCAAAGTAAAAAATTATAATATTAAATGCCTTTTTTTTTAAAGCTTTTATTAACTAGATAAACTCCTAGAAGCGTAATAACAGTTCCAACAATTAGCTGCCAAGTAATATGTTCATCTAATACAACGGTGCCAATCATAATAGCAACAATTGGATTGATATATGCATAGAGAGAAGCAATGGGGGCGGGTAGGTGTTTCATGGTATAAATAAAGGCCATCATAGCCAGCAAGGAGCCCATTACAATCAGATAAGCAATAGCTATCCAAGAATTGGTCGGGATTTCATTGAAAGCAAGGTTATTTCCTTTTACGAGTGCAAGAATGACAATCATCCCAGAACTGAACAGCATTTGCCAGCCCATTCCAAAATAAGGATTGATGTTCACCTTAGATCTACCAATCATAATAGTGCTATAGCTCCAAGATAACATAGCAATGCTCGCCAATAATATTCCCCATGCAAAACCGGGTGTGTGTGATATAAAAACATGCTCAGATAAAACAGTTGCTATTCCTGCTATACCCAAAAGAACTCCAACTACTGTAGCAGTATTAATTTGCTTGTTCTTGAAAATGAAGTACTCCATCACTACCACCGAAAGAGGGTATAATGCTCCAATCAATGCAGCTAATCCACTTGGTAAATACTGTAAGCTCCAAGTACTTAAACCATTAGCCAATACAAAAGTGAAAATGGATAAGATGAAAATTTGGAATAGTTGTTTTTGCGAAGGAAATGCCTCGCCTTTATATAAGAAAAAACCAACAAGAATTAATCCGCCTAAAAGCTGACGAATAGCGGCAAGTTGCAAGGGTGGCATTCCCTGAATACCCCATTTCATCACCACCCAAGTACTACCCCAAATTAAGGATGTTGTTGCAAGCGCTAAATAGGCAGTATTATTGGTTTTCAATTAGCCGTGTTTAAAATGACGAACACCCGTAATAACCAATGCAAGCTTGTTTTGTTGGCAATACTCAATACTATCCTGATCTCGAATTGATCCTCCAGGCTGAATGAACACTTCAATTCCCGCTGCATGTCCCATGCTTACACAATCATTGAATGGAAAGAATGCATCAGAAGCCATTACTGCACCTTGTAGATCAAATTTAAACTGACGTGCTTTTTCAATAGCCTGACGAAGTGCATCAATACGACTGGTTTGCCCACATCCTTTTCCAATTAGCTGCTTGTCTTTTACCAAAGCAATAGCATTACTTTTTAAATGCTTACAAACAATGTTTGCAAAAAGGGCGTCTTGCTTTTCCGCTTCAGAAGTATTTCTTCCTCCAGCTTCTTTCCATTCGCCAATATTTGATTCATCGGTTTGTTGTACCAGGGTCCCTTGTAAAATAGATTTTGATTGTTGCTTTGGAAGTGAAGCAGTTGGTTTTAGTTGCAGAAGGATTCTATTCTTTTTTGACTGCAAAATCTTGAGTGCTTCTTCTTCAAATGCTGGTGCTAGTAAAACTTCAAAGAAAATTTCTTGAATTGCCAATGCAGTTGTAGCATCTATGGTGCCATTACATACAAGCACTCCACCAAAAGCACTTTCAGGATCTCCTGCTAATGCTGCATTCCAACTTTCTAAAACAGAACTTCTGGATGCAATTCCACATACATTGGTATGTTTAATAATTGCAAAGGTTGTTTCAGTAAATTCATTAATTAGTTGCCATGCTGCATCAACATCTACTAAGTTGTTGTAGGAAAGTTCTTTACCATGAAGCTGGTTGAAAATATTTTTTAATGAACCTTCAAACCAAGCTGATTGGTGTGGATTCTCACCATAACGAAGGGGTGTTTTTGTAATTCCAGCAAAATATTGATGAATAGCAATGTCATAATGCATTACAATTTCAAAAGCTTTTGCTGCAAAAGCCCTTCTTTGTTCTAGCGTAGTAGATGCGTTTTGTGATTCAATAATTTGCAATGCCTCTGCGTAATCTGCTTTATTAGCAACTACCCACACATCAGCATGATTTTTTGCAGCTGCGCGAATCATACTAGGTCCGCCAATATCAATTTTTTCAATAATAGCTTTTTCCTCGGTTGTATTGCGAACTGTTTCTTCAAAAGGATATAAATCAACAATCACTAGATCAATCTCTGGAATTTTATATGCTGTCATATCAGCAACATCTTCATCCAATCCTCTTCTTCCTAAGATGCCACCAAATACAAGCGGATGCAATGTTTTTACTCTTCCGCCTAAAATGGAAGGATAACCAGTAACAGATTCAACAGGTACACAAGGGATATTATTTTGTTCTAAGAAAAGTTGTGTACCGCCAGTAGAATAAATGGTTACACCTGCGTTGTGAAGCGCTCTAGCAATTTGGTCAATTCCATCTTTATAAAAAACTGAAAGTAAAGCCGATTGAATCTTTTTTTGCATGGGGTAGGATTTACGAGGTATCTGTTGATAGTTTAATTTGAAGTGGACCATGCCTTTTTAAGTCATGGTGGCGCAAATGTAGGCTGTCTGCTGCTTTTTTCCATTTCCATAATTCCTTGGAGGACAAATTGGGTGTCCAAACAAGTGTAGCAGCCCTGTTAATTTTGAGCCAACTGTAGTTCACTTTCTTAGGAATCTTATTGACTATCAGGTAGGTTGAAGGTTCCGCCAATAAAACGTTGTTAAATGATTTCTCATCATCTATGACTAAAATTCTACAATTTCTTTCGCTCCAAGTGATATCTTTTTCAGTATTCAAAGCAATACTATTGGGTTGCGTGTTCAGCGATAAAAGAGCATTAGAACTAGTGGGTGATATGGACTTATATGGAAAAATGACACGCGATTCATTTTTGATTATCAGCCAAGCGCTAAAGTCCTTTTCTTCTGGAAAAATCCATACTTCTTTTCTTTTTAGCGATTGAGAGAATTGTAGAGTTTGAGAACATGCCCATATTATAGAAATTAAAAAGGTGTAGCGGATTATCCATTTAGATGGCTTCACCAACCAAAATGCAAGAAGCAACATACAACTAACAATGAAAACACAGGTCTCTAATTCAATGAAAACATTCTTTTTTACAGCGAAGGGAAGTTGACTCAATAGGAATATCCATTCATTTATCCAATGTAACCAGCCACTTAGAATTGCTCCTAAAAATACGGCAGCCGGAGTAAGCCAACTGAACAATAAAATAGCAATACATGTATATAGAATGCATGCAGCCATAGGTACAACCACTAGGTTGCTTGCCCAAAAAACAAGTGGGAATTGATGAAAATAATATAAGACTAATGGAAAGGTAAACGCTTGTGCTGACCAAGTAACAGTTGTAGTATCCCATAATAAACGCAACAGCCTATTTTCAAGATATACCAGCTTTTGAAGAATGGGTTGAAATGTACCAATACCCAAAACAGCAGAGTACGATAGTTGAAATCCAATTTCATAGATCCACCGAGGTTCAATAAGCAGCAACATGAGAGCAGATGCAGCAACAGAGTTTAAAGTTTGCGGACGCTTCGAGAAGCTTTTTCCAATTACTAAAAAGCTACACATAGTAGCAGCTCTACAAACAGATGGTCCTGCACCCGTTAAAAGTGTAAAGGCCCAGACCCCACTAAGTAATAAGATTAGGTTGCAGAGTTTATTCCTGATTCGAAATAAGCCTATGATTTGATTAAGTAGTAAGTAAATAAGCCCCACGTGCAAACCACTTATAGCTATTAAGTGAATGATACCAGTAGCACTATATGCTTGCATTAAAGACGGATCAATATCGCTGCGTATGCCCAAAGTCATGGCCTGCGCAAGTGCTGAAGATGACTTTATAGGAATAAAATTTTCTAAGACATGAACGCAGTGATTCCTGATTTTACTGAGATATACTTGTAAATTGTATTGACTGGGTTGCTTTAGTATTTTCCAATCTTTTTCGTACAAAAAAACATGGTGGTATACCTGTTTTTTTGCCTGCCATTTTGCAAATGAAAAATTCCCAGGTGAAGCGTTATCTACAATCTTTTCTAATTTATTTTTAAATAAAATTGATGTACCCGTTTGTAATTGATTCACTTTTTCATTGTCTTTCAACCAAACCGATACCAATCCTTTCGCTTGTCTAACTGTATGATTATTTACAGACCCAATTACTTCAACCTGAACAGTCCATCCATTTTTCTTTTTCTGTGGTTCTGTTTTCAAAATTCCTTGCCAGTGACTTGATTTATCAAGAAAGTTTGAAAGATGGTTTGTGTGATTTCTGAGATCTGTATGATAGCTTAATACAATTCCGCCTATAAACCATAGTATAGAGAAAAGTATGGGGAATAATGAAGGAGCTAATCGTTTTCTTAACTTCCATGGAACACAATGAATGACACAAATACCTATCCAGCAGCAAACTAAAATAATAGTCAATGGCCAACCGTATTCAATAAAAATCGGATAACAAATAATGCCAAATATGAATGGGATTAATGCTTTTAAAGCAGGAATTTGTCCAACAGAAATATGGGTAATCACAGCTAACGTTTTTAAGGTTGAACCTTAGATCTAAGATAAGAGAAATGGCTGATTACTAATTCATTCGTGCAATAACTTTACAGAAAAATGTTCGTTTTCATGTAAGTTTTATAGGAAAATTCTACCTTTCCATAAATACCCTCTGGCATGCCTACCGATATAAAAGAAATTTCCCTCATTACGGTCATTGGTAGCTTATTGGTTGTGTTAATGGTTCTTTTTATTTTAACCGTTTTATTCATTTATCAAAGAAAACAACATAGACAAGAGCAGGCTTTTCAAAGAATGAAGACTCGCTTTGAAAAAGAACTTTTGAAATCACAATTAGAGATTCAGGAAAGCACTTTTAAAATTATATCGCAGGAGCTACACGATAACATTGGACAAATGTTGACGGTAGTAAAAATGTCTTTATCATTTTTAAAGTTGCCACCTACAGATACAGAAGGCTTAAATCTTTTACAAAATACCAAGCAGGTTTTATCTAAGGCTATTAATGATATGAGTCAATTAACAAAAAGTCTTCATAGTGAAAGGATTATACAACTTGGTTTGGTTGATTCAATTAGGTATGAATTGGATGTGTTGAAAAAAAATAAGTTATTTGGAGTTCACTATAGAATTGAAGATGATGGATATGAATTAGATAGCAAAACCACCATTTTCTTATTTAGAATGTTTCAGGAGATTATAAACAATGTTATTAAACATGCTCAGGCAACAGATTTGTTTGTAACCCTTGATTTACTTACTGACGAGCACTTTTTAATGAAAATTGAAGACAATGGTAAAGGCATTGAAGGAGTAGATGGCTGGGTAGATAAGCAGAGTTTATCTGGAAAATCTGGTATTGGTCTTCGGAGTATTATTGATAGAGCTTTGTTAATAGGAGCAAAAATTGAAATACATAGTAGAGCCCAAGAAGGTACTTCTGTAACAATTAAACTACCTTTGAAAGGACAAATGTTGAAATACGCATAATATGTCTAATATCCCACATAAAACTAAAGTTGCTATTGTTGATGATCACAAGTTATTGCGAGGAGCTCTTGCTAATTTGGTCAATTCTTTTGAAAAATTTGAAGTACTATTTGAGGCAGATAATGGTTTGGTTTTTAAAGAGCGGCTTCAAGATGTTGGTAAGCCAGATGTAGTTCTTTTAGACGTGAATATGCCAGATATGGATGGTTATGCCACAGTTAAATGGATTACCACTGCTTATCCTGAAATTCGTGTTTTAGCACTTTCTATGTTGAGCGATGAAACTACCATTATTAAGATGATTAGAAATGGATCAAATGGATACTTAATGAAGAGTGCTGAACCAGAAGAGTTGTTAGTAGCATTAGAATCTGTAATGAAGCGTAACTTTTATCTTTCTGAAGAAACATATGGGAAGGTAATTGTTGGTTTACAAAAACATGAAGACGAAGAAAGACAAAAACCCAGTTTCACAGGAAAGGAACTAGAATATTTACAATTGTTATGTTCTGATTTAAGCAACAAAGAAATTGCTGCTAAATTATTTATTAGTCCTAGAACTTTGGATGATTACAGGAATGCCCTTTTCAAAAAAACAGGGGTTACATCAAGGGTTGGACTGGCAGTTTATGCAATTAAAAATGGATTGGTTGAAATTTAAATAGCTTGGTTGAAAACCTCTATACAGGTTATTAAATTGCTATTGTTTTTGTCTGTATTAGTAGTTTTAGTAGCCATTCTAATCATCATTACACAACATGATATAGTGACACTGAGAGTTTGGGGTTTAGCATTAACCGCAATTGGATCAATGTTTACAACTTATGCGTTGTTTAGGCGACTAAATGAAATGAAAGAGAGAAAAAAGGGCTTATAGTAGTTTTTTCAAATTACTTACTCAAGTGCATACTGCGCTCTTTGTACAACTGCCTAAAGTATGGGTCTCTTAAATCTTTGATAAATCTAATTGCCTCCCCTGTACTTTTCATTTCTGGTCCAAGTTCTTTATTCACTCCAGGAAACTTATTGAAGCTAAATACTGGTTCTTTAATAGCATATCCTTCCAAGTTTTTCTCAAGAACAAACTCAGTTAGCTTATGTGTTCCCAACATGACCTTGGTAGCAATATTCAAATAAGGAATACCATAAGCTTTTGCAATAAAGGGAGTAGTTCTACTTGCTCTTGGATTGGCTTCAATTACAAAAACCTTTCCATCTTTAATTGCAAATTGAATATTGATGAGACCGCGTATATCTAATGCTCGTGCAATCTTCTCAGAGTAATATTCCATTGTCTCCACAACTAATGGAGTAAGATTGAAAGCAGGAAGAACAGCATTGCTATCGCCGCTATGGATACCTGCAGGTTCAATATGTTCCATTACGCCCATGACATGAAAATTTTCTCCATCAAAAATGGCATCAACTTCTGCTTCTTGGCATCTATCTAAAAAGTGGTCAATAAGAATTTTATTTCCTGGTATATGTTTGAGTAAGCTTACAACCGCTTTCTCAACTTCATCATCGTTAATTACAATACGCATACGTTGTCCGCCTAAAACATAGCTTGGACGAACTAAAACAGGATAGCCAACTTGATTTGCTACTTCAATAGCTTCATCGGCAGTGAAAGCAGTTCCATATTGTGGGTAAGGAATATTTAATTCTTTCAATAAATCGCTGAATCTTCCGCGGTCTTCAGCAATATCCATATTATCGAAACTTGTGCCTATAATACGGATTCCTTTCTGATGTAATCTTTTGGCAAGCTTCAACGCGGTTTGTCCACCTAGCTGTACAATTACGCCGTATGGTTTTTCATGTTCAATAATTTCCCAAAGATGCTCCCAGAATACCGGTTCGAAGTAAAGTTTGTCGGCCATATCAAAGTCGGTACTCACAGTTTCGGGATTACAATTCACCATAATGGCTTCAAAACCACATTCTTTGATGGCTAATAGTCCATGCACACAACAGTAATCAAACTCAATACCTTGACCAATTCGGTTGGGGCCACTACCTAAAACAATGACTTTCTGTTTGTTACTTGGAATTGACTCGTTGGAGTTAAGTGTTGGATAGGGTTGCATGTTTGCGGAATTGCGCAAAAATAAGGTTTCCTTCCTAAAGCGAGGAAGCTTATTGACCAGTAGTTATTGCAATTTTTGCAACTTCCTTTTCGAGGCCATCATCAGATCTTGCTAAAACAATGTAAATACCCGAAGCAACTTTTCTTTGCTGGTAATCTCTTCCATTCCAAATTGCTTGTCCGCCTAGTGATCTGGTTTGAAATACCAGTCTTCCGTTAGGTTCAATAATTTTTATTAGAGATTGATCTGGAAGTCCTCGGATGGCTATATTTCCGGAAAAACTAGCTGGTACTGGATTGGGGAATACCAAAACAGGAGTTACAACATTCGCATCGGTGGCTGTTGAACGAAAACTGCATAAGCCTTGATCTGTAGCTACAAAAACTTCACCTGAAACAGGATGAATAGTGATGCTATAAATTGTATTTCCTAGAAGCGGACTGTTTTCATTGGTGAATTGCTCTACAATTCTATTCCCATCAGGTGCAATTAAATACAGACCTCTTCTGGTACCGGCCCATTTTCTGTTAGCGCCATCAATTGCTAAGCAAAGCACATCTTCTGAGGCCAGCAAGTTTCCTGCAAATCCGCCCGATTGCACAACAGGTAAGAACGCTTCACATGTTTGCGGCTGAAATATTTCAGATAGGCAAGGAATAAATGCAAGACCTCTTGCTGTAGCTATCCATAAAAGCCCATTTTTGTCAACTGCAATGTGGTTGATTTGATTGGAGGGAAGATTTCCTTGTCCAGATCCAGCTCTAAACCATCTCCATCTATCGTCGTTGGTAAGATCAGTTTGATTAGGCTGATAGGCAATTAGTCCATTGCCCTTAGCTCCTACAATCCAGACTGTTCCGAACGGATCGCAAACAATTTGCTCAACACCATTTTCATTCAGGAAGAAGGGTATTGAAAATGCTCTCCACGATCCATCTGGCTTTCGAACATGCAAGGGTTGTGCCGCACCATAGTTGCTGACCCATAAGTTTCTTTGTTGATCAAATGCTAAACCACTTACACGGTAACTACCCGGATCCCCAATTGCAGTTTGAAGGCTGCTGTTTTGTTTAAAAATTTGAATATTGTTTCCAGAAAGTTTTATGAGACCACCACCGTAGCTGCCCGCCCAAAGTGATTGATCTGTTGGGTCGACAGTTAATGTGATAAAGTCGAAAAGTGTATCGAGTTGTGGATTATTGAAAGAACCTATGAATGACCAATTGTTTTGGTTTTTTTTAAAAATGCCATCGCGATTAAACTGGTAATTCCAATTATCATTTACCGTTCCAGCTGCTGCCCATAAAGTGTCTTTCCGGAAAAGCATGTCTCCTTGAACAAAGCCAAGCGGTCCGCTTGGTCTGAAACGCTGAATAGTTGCGGTTCCATCATGCAAGGACAAGCCTCCAAAAAAGTCAGCCACCCATACTTTACCATTGTCCCATAAAGCATCTCTAGGAAAAGAAATGACTTCTGGTACTGCAATTGTTTGTGATATTAATCCATCATTATTTAGTATTATAACTCTTGATTGACCAGTATTAGTTCGCTGACAAACTACAATTCTTCCACCTTCAGCATTTGCTTTAACAATAGGCCAATTTGCATCGTAGTAAAATAATTCCCATTGATTATTTCTAAGAATAAAAAGGCTATCGCTTTTGCGAATAATGATTTGGTTATTGTTGGATAGAATTTGATTGACTTCACCGTTTGGAAGTGCTGCTTGTCCTGATAAAAATTCCCACTGTTGAAAGTTGCCTGGATTAGTTGT
The DNA here is from genome assembly GCA_964616465.1 of uncultured Hydrotalea sp. Taxonomy (GTDB): domain Bacteria; phylum Bacteroidota; class Bacteroidia; order Chitinophagales; family Chitinophagaceae; genus JAFLBI01. The sequence continues at coordinate 13,119 of CAZTTO010000012.1, forward strand.
TTGAAGGGGAATTCGCTGTAAACCTTGTATAGATGCTGCATATATAAACCCGTTGACAACTTTGACTTCATTAAACTGAGTGGGTTGTCCCCCTCTTCCTACCATCCAAGTCCCAGCAATTTCTACTCGTTGTATATTCACAACAATGATTCCAATACCTGTACTTAGGTAAGCTAAGCCGTTGTTACAGAAAATATGTCTAATTCTTTTATCGCCCGGTATGTTACTTCTTCTTATATCACCGATGGATCTAGTTCTATTATTAGATAGAATATTGAGGTTGCTATTGTCAAAAGCAACAATCCACTGTTGTGTTGTAGGGTCCCATGCGATGGCTGAAACACCTACATCTGTTAGATGATTTGTTTTACTGATTCTCTCAACTTCTTTGTCTTGATCAATTCGAAACAGAGCATATGGTGTAGCACAAACAAATTCATCTCCTTTTACTATTTGAATTGCATTTTGGTATGGAAGATGATCCTGCCATTGGCCAATTGCGATTTGGTTACCCTGTGCGTTAAGGTGGCCGCTAAAGAGTAATAGTTTTGTGAGAAAAAATAGTATTAAATGTTTACCCGCCATGGCAGGCAATAAAGATAAGATTACTTTAGAATGGCATTGCGCAATTCTTCAATTTCACGGGCATCTTTTGCAGATTCCTCTTCCATTTTTCGAATCTTTTTTTGGTTGCGTTTGTCTTTTGTTGCGTGCATATATATTCCTAGAATAAGAGTGCCGTATAAGATTACACTCATCATTCGACTGATAGCTGTGAACATGAAAGTATTGTGCATCATTATTTTATTGCTAACAATGTATTCATGGAGTGAAGTACTCAAAATTGACCCAGCACAATAAAATAAGCCACCCGTAGCTATCCAAAATGTTAGATTGTCCTCTAATCGTTTTTTTAGAGAAATCAGCAGAATTAGATCAAAATAATATAGAAGACTTGTAAAAATGACTAAGACTGAACCAAAAATGAATGTATGCTTATTGAATTTAAACGACAGGTATGATTTAAAATTAAATAGATCTAACCCCTGGTAATAAGCAAAATTAGCAGCAGCAAACAGTAAAAAAACTACAAGAATAAATTTGGATATTTTCTTAAGGTTCTTATGATATACATCTTTATAAATCATAAAAAGAAAAAATCCAAAAAAGATAGGATCGTAGAAATTATAAATAAATCTATTGGCTTTGAAGTGCAAGCCAAAGTAATAACCCATAAGTTCTGCAATGACTGTTATTGCTAAAAATATAGGTAGAGTTAGAAAAGTTTTTGGCTTCTGTAACTTCTTAATATAGAAAATTGAAATAACTAATGCCGCTATTTCAAACCACGTAGAATATCCGAACATATTTTTAAATTAAAAAAGGAAACACAAATAATTTAATTGTGTTTCCTTTCAAAATAATGAAAAAATTAATTATGGATATGCGTTACCGTGGTTCAAGTCCCAATAATCGTCTTCGCTTTGTAATGATATTCCATTACCATTTTTAGCGCGCCTGTTAATTTTATTAGGCGTGAAAACTATTGTGTAACGTCCAATATCGTTTCTGTTTCTTGCTGTATTAACAGTATACATTGCAAAATTCACATAAATGCTATCAGCTTTATGTTGAGCTCTAGATCTGTTAATAAAGTTTCTCAAATCATTTATTGAGAATGCTACATAATGTGTTTGACGGTTTCCCACCTGATTGCGATATGCAGTTTTCATGTTATCAGCTGTGTTTTCGCCAATTAGACCTGCAATTGCAACATCCGATGAAAATTGACCATCGCTGTCACTTAGTCCGCCACCGGATACCTGAGTTACTGCGCTGGTATCGTCATTTTTATTTACGCCCTCTTTGCTGCAGGCGATGAATACCAATAACGAAAAAGCTAGTAAAACAGAGAGTTGAGTACTTACCTTTTTCATAGTTTTTTTATTTGGATGAATGATAGCATAAAGGTAGTTGGGGTTTTTCGAAACGGACTAAAATATGGATATGTTTTTTCTCATAAATATAAAAAATATTAAAGTAAAAATAGCTCAATATCAATTAAATACAATTGATATTTAAAAATATATACTTTGAACTACAAAAATTGTAGGGCAAAAATTACAGTCTGTACTAGGAAAAACAGCTGTTTTGCCTGGTTTTTGAACAGTTTGTCAACAGCTGCTTTCATGTAAATACTACTCAATAAGTAGGGCTTCATAAATCAAGTCTTGAATTCTACCACGCACTTGTAAAGAAGAAATTTTATTGTTATTACGAGTTGGGTGTACACGGTTTGAAAGAAAAACGTACACCAAATCATACGCCGGATCTACCCAAACACATGTTCCGGTAAATCCTGTATGTCCGAATGTTTGCAGACTTACATTTTTAGCTGGATAAGGATTGTTTCTATGTGCATTATCTTTCTCTGGCTTATCAAATCCTAATCCTCTTCTACTAACATCACTTCCGTATTTTGTGAAAAGCTGAACAGTAGAAGGGTTTAAAATTTGTGCATTACCCCATTTACCGCCTTGTAAAAGCATTTGATACAATTTAGCAAGATCGTAAGCGTTGCTAAATAAGCCTGCATGTCCAGCTACTCCTCCAAACAAAGAAGCTCCTTCATCATGTACATAACCTCTTATTAACTGTCCTCTAAAATGTGGCTCCATTTCAGTTGGGGCAATTTCTCTTTCGCTCATGGTCTTAAGTGGATTGTATTGTGTACTCAACATTTGAAGCGGACTATAAAAAGTTTTTTGTACATATTCATCTAAGCTTAATCCACTTAACTGCTCAACAATCTTTCCTAAGAAAATAAAATCATTATCGCTGTAAACATATTTTCCATGTTCTGAAAGTGGACTCTTTAAAATCCTATTCAGCAAACTGTCCTGCCAGTCGTTTCTTAGAAAGAGATTTTTTGCAACTGGTGTAGAGTAAGTATTATTGCGTGTTGTTGAAAAGAACTGAGGAAGCACTTTCCCGCTTGTTTTATCAATAAGCTCTCTATAAAACGGAATAAACGGTGTAAGTCCTGCTTGATGCAACAGAATATCATCAATTCTTAACTTCTCTTTATTTGTTCCCCGTACCCAAGGCAAATAATCACCTAAAGTAGCTGTTAGACTAATTTTTCCTTCATCTACCATTTTCATAACTGCAACGGTTGTAGCAGAGGTTTTGGTGACAGAAGCAACATCAAATACAGTATTTACTTGTAGGGGTTCAGTTTTAGCACTGTCCATAAATCCAAACGCTCTGTGATAAGCTACTTTTCCATTTCTTGCAACTAGAACAACGCAACCAGGGAAAGCCCCTTGATCAATAGCTGATAAAGCAACTTTTTCAATTTTTTCTAATACATCAGTTTTAAGTCCCACTCTTTCGGGTTGACTGTAAGGAAGTTTACCAGAATATACTATACCTGTTCCGTAATTTAAACCATCACATACAGTGACTGGAAGTTTACCTACAGCAGATTTTTCGCCCACTAAAATATTAAACATAGCTGTTTGAGTACTCTCATCGTCTTCATATGCAGCCCATAAATTATCAGCAATACATGTATTACTAATTGCATAAGGGTTACCGAAATAAATGGTAGAAGTATTATTGTCTTGTAATAAGTTTAATAATTGAATACTTCCAGCTGGTATTCCAAAATTATTCGCAGGTCTTCTACTATAATTGTGAACGCCAATCAGAATTATATCAAATTTTTCTTGCTGAATATTTTTTGCAAAAGTTGCCGCACCTGCACTATCATTTTTTTCTGAACGAACAACTGAGCTATTTAAATCGTCCATTAACTCCTTCCCAACTGCTGCTCTAGAGCCAAAAGAATAAATTTTAGCGCCAAATTGATCTCTTAATTTTTTTGCAATAGCAGTTTCAGTAGGCGCACCTACTTGCACATAGGCAATCTTCTGTTTTTTATTTAATGGAAATAATTGCTGATTAACATGACGTAACAAGGTAATAGATTGACTTGCTAATTCTTTCTTCAATTCTATTGTTGATTGATTTAAATCGGCAACTAAATTTGTTGTATCAATCACTTGTGATTTGTTTAGTCCCAAATGATATTTAGCAAGTAGAATTTTATAAACACGACTATTGATTTCTTTCCAGCTTATTTTCCCATCTTTAATTGCTTGTCTTACTTTATTTATAGTTTCCTTTACATCACCCGGTAAGCATAACATATCATTTCCGGCAATGATTGCTTGAACGGCTGCTTCTCCTTGTGGATAAAACTTGGTCACGCCTTTCATTTCAAGCGCATCTGTTACAGCAATACCTTTAAAGCCTAATTCATTCTTCAATAGATCTGTTACATTCTTTCTAGATAAAGTAGTTGCTTGATTGGCTGTAGTATCAATTGCTGGAATATACAAGTGAGCACTCATGATACTACCAACGCCTTGTTGTATAAGTTCTCTAAATGGAAATAATTCTAGTTCATCTAGCTGTGCTCTCGATTTATTAATAATTGGTAAGTCATAATGTGAATCTACTGCAACATCTCCATGGCCGGGAAAATGCTTAGCGCATGCCATAACACCAACATCTTGCATGCCTTTCATGTATTTTGCACCGTAGAGTGCAACACGATATTTATCCTCTCCAAAACTTCTATCGTTAATAACTGGATTAAGTGGATTATTATTCACATCAATATCTGGTGCATAATTCACATGAATGCCTAATCGCTTGCATTGCTCACCAACGGCTCGGCCAAATCTATAAATAAGCGTTGCATCAGGAACGGCACCCATCATAAGTTGACGAGGATAATTAATTACAGAGTCTAAGCGCATTCCTAGTCCCCACTCACCATCTATGGCAATCATAATGGGGGTTTTAGCAATTTGCTGATAGTAATTTGTAAGCAATGCTTGTCGTACTGGTCCACCCTGAAAAAAACACAGTCCGCCTACATTGTATTCCTGAATAATTTTTGTAACCTGTGTAACATGGTCTTGTCCTAAGTTACTGTGCGCACGTATTACCAAAAGTTGTGCAATACGCTGGTCCTTTGAAAGCTTTCGATATTGCTTTTTCACCCATTTACGAGCTGCAGGTGTTTCTTCAAAAAACTGTTGTGAAAAGGAAGTAGAAATAAATCCCACACATAGTAGGAAGGCAAGAAATTGTTTCATAGCGACTAAGGTAAAAAATAAAACCGGTTCATTATTAGAACCGGTTTCGATAAAAAAGTTATTTATTGGTGAATTATTCTGCCTCTTCTTCGTCTTGAGTCAACATCAACTCCACTTCATTGGCTATTAAAATTCTAAACCACTTCACCATTTTTTTCATATCACTTGCATACACGCGATCAAAATCGAGGTTAGGAAATACTTCTCGGAAGTAAGCACTTACTTCATTTGCATTTTTTTCATTTGGCAAATCTTTACCCGCTCCTTTCATTGCTTGAAATACTTCAACCAAATTTACGTTTTCACGAATGGTGTACACTTCAATACTTTCAAGGTGTGAAAACTGATGACTTCTATTACTGGCAAACTTAGTAGTACCATCTTCTAAAGATTTAACCAATGCACCATCATGTTTGCTGCTTACTAATTCAAACAAACCCGGCATTCCAGTAACTGCAATCAACTTGCTATATTCCATATTATCCTATTTATTTGGGCGTGCAAGATAGGCGGATGCGCTGAATTCTGAAAGTAAAAACATGAAACTGACCTGATTTGCTTAATTTCGGTAAAATTTTTATACTGTTTTGCGATTCTCTGACTTTGGTTTTCACGACTCTTTATTAGAAGGTATTTCTTTTTCGGGCTACGAAAATGCCACTCCGGTTCAGGAGCAAGTTATTCCACTTGTTTTACAAGGAAAAGATATTATTGCTTCGGCTCAAACGGGTACGGGTAAAACAGCTGCATTTCTGTTGCCACTACTTCATCAATTATTAGAAAAAAAACATGAAGGCAAAGTAGGCGCGCTCATTATTGTGCCTACACGTGAGTTAGCCATTCAAATTGCGCAACATATTGAAGGACTCTCATATTTCATTGAAATAAGTTCTATTGCTATTTATGGAGGCAATGATGGACAGAACTTTGTAGCTGAAAAAAAGGCTTTACAAATGGGGGCAGACATTATTGTTTGTACACCAGGACGAATGATGGCGCATTTAAAAATGGGGTATGTTGATTTTTCAGGCGTACAATTTTTAGTTTTAGATGAAGCTGATAGAATGTTGGATATGGGCTTTCAAGATGACATTCAATTTATCATTGCACATACACCTAAAAGGTGTCAGCGTTTGTTGTTTTCGGCTACTATGCCTGAAAAAATAAGACGTTTAGCAAGAGCAATTTTATTTGAACCTCAAGAAATTAATATTGCAATTTCTAAACCGCCAGAAAAAATAGTACAGCAAGCCTATATTGTTTATCAGTCACAGAAATTAGAATTGGTTCGTCATTTATTGCAAATACATACGTATCAGAGTGCGCTTGTATTTTGTAGTAGCAAGCAAAGTGTAAAAGATTTATTTCGCTCATTACAAAAAGTTGGATTAAAGGTTGCACCCATGCACAGCGACTTAGAGCAGCAAGAGCGTGAACAGGTTTTACAAGGTTTTGCAAGTGGAAGGATACCAGTATTGGTGGCTACTGATATTGTGTCACGAGGTATAGATATTGATACCATTGATCTTGTTATTAACTATGATGTGCCGCATGATGGAGAGGATTATGTACATAGAATTGGAAGAACCGCGCGTGCTGAATCGGATGGAATTGCAATTACTCTCGTTGGTGAAACAGAGCAACAAAAGTTTGGCAGTATAGAGCGACTAATAGAAAAGGAAGTAGTTAAAATGCAAGTGCCTGAAACCTTTGGTGAAACACCTGAGTATAAACCTATTCGTGAAAAACGTTCATCACCACGAACCAAAGGCGGTAGAGGAGGTTATTATCCCAAAAGACGCTAAGCGTTTGGTAAGTGTCCGCTTTCTTTTAAAATCTTTTGAATTCTTTCGTGTACGTCTGCATAAGCAGTATATCCTCTAGCTACCAAGAAAAACTTAGACTCTGCTGTTTGTAATACCAGATAAGGAAATCCTGTTGCTTGTAATTGTTTGCACAATGCAAACTCTTCATGAGCTTTATCGCGATAAGTCTCTTGTTTTAAGCGATCGTAAAATGTAGCTGCATCAATTTCATATTTTTCTAACAGGTGACGATAGGCTTCGGGATCTGTTAAATCTCTTCCCTCTCCATACAAACTAAACTGTAAATCGGAAGCAAAGGCTACTTGTTGCTCAGGGTAGTATTCTTTAAATATGGAAAGCGCTATAGCCGACATTTCAGAATGAGGAAACCAATCGCTCAGATCTGGATTTTCAATATGCCATAGGTAGTCCCTCCCAAATTTAACACCTGTGTACTCTTCTACCGTTGGGTATGCTTCCTTAATATAGGTAGCCATCACAGAAATAGGGGTTGGCTTTTCAGGTAATACCATGCCCCCGCTTAATACTTCAATATGCATTACAGGCTGATAACGAGCAGCTACTTGCTTCATGACTGCACTAAATCCATAACACCAGCCGCAATATGCGTCGTAACAGTAGTAGAGGGTAGGTTTCATGGTTCAAAGGTAATTCAAGCCTTATTTAACGTGCACAAAACTTTATCACCCCAACGAAATAGCTACCTTTGCGCACTAAAATCAACGATATGCCCGGTTTTGAATTGTTTGGCGCTGAGGAGCGCAAGGAAGTGAATGATGTGCTGGAGACAGGAATTCTCATGCGTTATGGTTTTGATGGTCCAAGAAAAGGCATTTGGAAAGCCAAAGAATTGGAACATGCTATTACTGAAAGATTTGGTTGTAAACACGCTCATTTGACCAGCAGTGGAACAGCAGCTCTTACAACTGCTATGTCGGCTTTGGGTATTGGTGTGGGCGACGAAGTAATTATGCCGTCTTTCACCTTTGTAGCAAGTTTTGAAGCTGTGTTGAGTGTTGGTGCAATTCCAGTTTTAGTTGATATTGATGATACGCTTACCTTGGATCCTGCTGCGGTTGAAGCAGCCATTTCACCTAAAACAAAATGCGTAATGCCTGTTCACATGTGTGGAAGTATGGCTGACTTAGGTGCGTTGATGAATATTTGTAATAAGCATAACTTAATATTATTAGAGGATGCCTGTCAGAGTATTGGTGGAACCTATGAGGGAAAGCATTTGGGAACCATTGGACATGCGGGTACTTTTAGTTTCGATTTTGTTAAAATGATTACCTGTGGTGAAGGAGGTGTTGTAATGACAAATGATATTGACGTACACACCAAATGCGATGGGTATACCGATCATGGTCATGACCATTTAGGAGTTGACAGAGGAGCCGATTTGCATCCATTTATTGGATACAATTTTAGAATCAGCGAATTACACGCTGCAGTTGGTTTAGCTCAAATTCGCAAGTTGGACCAGTTCTTGGTTTTACAAAGAAAAAATAACCAGTTGCTTAGATCTCATCTTGAGCAGATTCCTGAAATTAGCTTTCGCCGTGTTCCAGATCCAGTAGGCGATAGCGGCAGCTTCTTAAGTTGGTTTTTGCCTACAGAAGCTCAAACAAAAGCAGTAGTAGATGCAATGAAAGCTCAAGGTGTATTGGCCGGGAATTTTTATTGGTACGATAACAACTGGCATTATATCCGTAAGTGGCAGCACTTGCAGAACGCAACTACGCTTCAGCCAATTGGAGATACACAGAGGAATGCATTGCTTTCTTTAGCTCAGCAAGATTTTTCAAAAAGCGATGCAATTATGTCGAGGTGCGTTAGTACAGCCATTAGTTTGGTTTGGACTGAAGAACAAATACACGCAAAGGGCGAACAAATGAAGGCCATTATTCGTTCTGTTATATAAAGTTTTTCTGAGATGAATAAGCATGTTGAACAACTCAAAACTGAGATAGAACCGCTGCGCCAGCAAATTATTGCGCATCCTTTATACGCACAAATCAACGATGTAGAAAGCTTACGCATTTTTATGCAATACCATGTATTTGCTGTGTGGGATTTTATGTCGCTGTTAAAATCTTTACAAAATGAATTAACCTGCACTTCTATTCCTTGGATGCCAGTAGGAAATGCAGATACTCGATTCTTGATCAATGAAATTGTTGTTGGAGAGGAATCGGATGTAGATCAGCACGGAAATAGACTGAGTCATTTTGAACTGTATTTGCAAGCTATGCAGCAGGCTGGTGCGGCAACAAACCATTTACACGATTTTTTAGATACCATTCGTTCTGGAAAAGGTGTATTAGAAGCTATTAATTCTGTTCAACTTTCTCCAGCTATCAAGTCATTTCTTCAGTTTACTTTCTCTACCATTGCATCAAGAAAGTCGCATGTTTTAGCTGCTGTATTCACTTTTGGAAGAGAGGATTTAATTCCAGGTATGTTCCACAGCATTATTGAAGATATGGATCAACAAATGCCAGGCACCATTGATACCTTTAGGTATTATTTAGAGCGTCATATTGAAGTGGATGGCGATCATCATAGTCATTTAGCGCTGGCAATGACAGAGCAGTTATGTGGAAATGATGAACAAAAATGGGAAGAAGCAACTCAAGCAGCTTTAGCCGCTCTTCAATCTAGGATTCGTTTGTGGGATGGAGCCGTTGCTGATATTGTTTCTATGAAAAGTAAAACAGTTATAGCTTAAAATTTTTTCCCCTCTAACTTATTTGTCTGTTCAAGTGTCCCTAGTCTAAAACGAAGGGGCACTTTTGTTACTTTTTCAACTTTTAACTCTTTTTTACAAAAAAACCCAAGTGATCTGGTATACGTATCTGCAGGTAACCTAAATGGAATATGCTTTGCAGAATCTTGTGGCTGCAATGTTTTTGGAGGTGTCCACTGTGCTGTACTATATTGAACAGCTAATAATGAAAGTAACAATCCTACTAACTTCATTTCTCTAGCATCTTATTGTGTAAATTTACGCCGAAACGAACGAATAAGCATTTTTGTTGAAGCATGGCACTAGGACAATCATTACAGCAGAAACTACTTCAAAAACTCTCTCCGCAGCAAATTCAGCTGATGAAATTGCTGCAAATACCTACTGCTAATTTGGAAGAGAGAATACAGGAGGAATTGGAGGAAAATCCTGCTTTAGAAATGTCGGACGAACACGATGGTGCGGCCAACGAACTAAAAGATGAGTTTGAATCGAACGATCAGGATGAATTTGAAAGAGATGGGAGTGAAGACGATTATGATCAGGTAGATATTAGTGAGTATGTGACCGATTCTGATGATGATATTGCTGATTATAAAACTCGTGATGAAAACTATCCGGAAATGGGGGAAGATAAATCGGTTCCCATTCGAATGGAAGTTAGTTTTCATGAGTTATTGGTACAGCAATTAGGAATGCTTCAATTAACTGAACATCAATATAAAGTAGCTGAACAAATTGTTGGGAGTATAGATGATGATGGTTACTTAAGAAGAGAGGTTGCAAGTATTACAGATGATTTAGCATTTAGACAAAACATTAATACCACCGATGAGGAAGTAGCTGATTTAATTAAACTTATTCAACAATTTGATCCACCCGGAATTTGTGCAAGAAATTTGCAAGAGTGTTTGTTGATTCAGCTAAAAAGGAAAGAGCCCGATGAGCCAGTTATGTTGGCCATTAAAGTACTTGAAAAGTATTTTGATGAGTTTACCAAAAAGCATTACGAAAAAATTCAGCGTAGCTTACAAATAGACGATGACCAGCTAAGAGAAATTATTCAGCAGATTATCAAATTAAATCCAAAGCCAGGTGGACAAGTAGGTGAAGGAACTCGCGCAGATCAATACATTGTTCCAGACTTCTTTGTTATAAATAACAATGGGAAACTAGAACTTACTTTGAATGCAAGAAATGCCCCAGACTTGCGGATTAGCGAAGGCTACAAAGAAATGTTGAAGAGTTATGATGTAGCTGCTAAAAAAGATAAGCGACAAAAAGAGGCGGTTATTTTCATCAAACAAAAAATTGATTCTGCTAAGTGGTTCATAGATATGATTAAGCAGAGACAAGAAACACTACTTAATACAATGGGTGCTATACTAGAGCATCAGGAAAATTTCTTTTTAAGTGGCGATGAAACACATCTTCGTCCCATGATTTTGAAAGATATAGCTGAGAAAACTGGCTTAGATATTTCAACGGTAAGTAGGGTTGCAAATAGCAAGTTTGTCCAAACTGAATTTGGCACGTATCGACTCAAATTTTTCTTTAGTGAAAGTTTAACTACAGATAGCGGTGAAGAAGTAAGTACTAGAGAAGTAAAAAAAATACTTAGTGATGTAATTGAAGCTGAGGATAAAAGAAAGCCGCTAAGTGATGAAATGTTGACCGATATGCTCAATGAGAAAGGTTATAATATTGCCAGAAGAACAGTTGCCAAGTATAGAGAGCAATTAAATATTCCGGTAGCAAGATTGCGAAAAGAAATTTAAAGTAAGCATATGTGGAGTAGTAGTTTTATACGGGTAAAAGCAAAGGCAATATCATATATATTCCATCCACTATTCATGCCAACTTATTTCTTGCTGATATTGTGGTATTATTTTCCATATGAATTCAGTGGTATCAATTCTTGGCAAATGAATCTCAAAATATTTGGGATGTTCTGGATGACAGCTTTTTTTCCTGCATTTGCCGTTTTTCTGTTATGGCGACTTAAAATGATTGATTCCATCTTTCTTAGAACTCAAAAAGAACGCATCATCCCCTATTTTGTAACTATGTTTTTTTATTGGTGGATGTATTATTTATCGCGCAACTTCACCGATCAACCATTGGTGCTTAAATTTTTCTTCTTTGGAATATTTATTTGTGTATCCATTGCAGTTATTCTAAATAATTATTTCAAAATAAGTATGCATGCCATGGGTGTAGGCGGTTTGGCAACAGCTCTTATACTTACTGCTTTTTATTACCAAATTAACCTCGGACTTCCAATTGCTTTGCTCGTTTTATTAGCTGGAGCAGTTGTTACGGCGCGACTGGTTTTGGGTGAGCATCAAGAAAGGGAAGTATATGCTGGATTACTATTAGGAATTTTTTGTCAGCTAATCTCTTACTACATCATTCTGTAAGCTTCAACCTATTACCTTTGGCTCCCAAATATTCTTTTACAACAACTACGGAATTTTCTAAATCAATTGTATGAAATCAATTCTTTTTATTGCTTGTACCTGTTTAGCAACAATCGGTTTTGCACAAACCAAAGCACCTGCTAAACCAGCTCCAAAAGCAGCTGCTAAACCTACTGCACAAAAAGTACAGCCGCCGGCTTCTGCTCCATTGCTTAAGTCTTTCAAAGACAGTGGTAGTTATGGATTGGGATTTAAAGTAGCAGAAAATTTAAGCTCACAACAGTTAGATCAGCTTAACCTAGATTTGTTTCAGCGAGGTATGAAAGATTATTTTGAGAAAAAGAAGGGCTTATTAACTGATGAGCAAGCTGATATTGCCATTAGTGAAATGATGCGTCGTAATCAAGCTTCTGTAGCAGATCGAAACAAAGCTTCTGGTAAAGCATTTCGCGAAGAATTAGCAAAGAAGCAAGGTGTAAAATCTTTGCCAAATGGAATTTTATATGAAGTGATCACGCAAGGTACTGATACAAGCAAGCCAACTTTAACTAGTCGTGTTCGCTGTCACTATAAAGGCACTTTAGTAAACGGCCAAGTTTTTGATAGTTCAGTTGATAGAGGTGAGCCTGCTACTTTTCCTGTAAATGGTGTAATACGCGGATGGCAGGAAGTATTGCCATTGATGACTGTTGGAAGCAAGTGGCGGGTGGTTATTCCATCTGAATTAGCATATGGAGACGGACAAGCGGGTGCTTTAATTGCGCCAGGTTCTACCTTGGTTTTTGAGATTGAATTATTAGGTATTGAAAACTAATTCTTACGTTTAAAAAATCAAGCCGGAGTATTTATCTCCGGCTTTTTTATATCCATTCTTTTAGTGTAAATGTTTCTTTAGCTCTTACTCCTTTTTCGGTCATTTGCAGGGAACAACATTCTATTTTAGGATCATGTTGAAAGAATAATGTGTAGTTGTTGTTGGCTGCTTCTTCTAAAAAGACCTGCTTCTCTTTTAGTGTTGTAAGCGGAAACATGTCATAACCCATTACATAGGGTAAGGGCAGGTGAGCAACCGATGGAAGAAGATCTGCCATAAAAACAACGGTCTTGTCTTTGTATTTGATTTGCGGCAACATCATTTGATCGGTATGGCCTTGTACAAAGCGCACTGAAATGGAATCATTGAAAACAGAGCTTGGTAATTTATGGTCAGTTTTTTCTTTTGGTAAATCTATCAACTTAAGCTGACCACTTTCTTGCATAGGTAAAATATTCTCTTTTAGGAAAGAGGCTTTTTCTCTTGCATTAGGTTGTGTTGCCCATTTCCAATGTGCTTCATTACTCCAAAAAATAGCATTTGGAAAGGCTGGTTTAAGCAAGTCGTTCTCTCGAATAATGCTGCCACCACAATGATCAAAGTGAAGATGTGTTAAAACAACATCGGTAATATCATTTTTATGGAAACCTAGTTTTTCGAGTGATTGATCCAAACTGTCGTTACCGTGTAAGTAGTAATGACTAAAGAATTTATCATCTTGTTTATTGCCAATACCTGTATCAATTAGAATGAGTTTGTTTCCGTCTTCAATAAGAAGGCTTCGCATGGCCCATGTACAGAGATTGTTTTCATCTGCGGGATTTAATTTATTCCATATTGATTTTGGCACAACACCAAACATAGCACCACCGTCGAGCTTAAAATAACCTGTTTCAATGGTATGAAGTTGCATACATTCACATTTTAATGAGCGTGTCTTTTTTTAATTCTTTGACGCTGTAAGGTTAGTAATAATCCAAAAAATCCTATTGCAAAGAAAACAATCAGTGATAAAACTGAATGCTTCATATCGAGCAATTCATCGATGTATGCAAAGGTAAACATCCCAATAACGATGGCAATTTTCTCCGTTACATCATAAAAACTAAAGAATGAAGCGGTGTCTTTGGTAGCAGGCATGAGCTTACTATAGGTACTTCTACTCAAGGATTGAATTCCACCCATTACCAGTCCAACTGCACAGGCAAGACCATAAAAGTGAAATTCTACATTTTTACCACTTTCCTTAACACCAGCAACATACCAAGCACTAATACAAAGGAATATCCAAAAAAGCACTACGCCTAAAAGCACTTGAATGTTTCCAAACTTTTCAGAGAGGTTCGACATTAAGAAGGCGCCTGCAATAGCAACTATTTGAATGAGCACCACTGTAATGATTAGTTTATCAGCGGGCAACCCTAAAACACGATCCCCAAAAATTGTTGCTGCCAACATCACTGTTTGAACACCCATGCTGTAAAAAAAGAAGCTACCTAAGAAACTTCGCAAAACAGGAATTTCTTTGAGTTGGTGCCATACTTTTTTCAATTCTTTAAATCCATCTGTAAACACATTGTGTTGCTTTTTTACACTAGGGGTAGAAGGCGGCAAATTTCTAAAAGTGATTTGCGCAAAGCCAATCCACCAAATACCAACCAACAAAAAAGTGTACAATGGTCCGCTGGTGTCATCACCTTTTCCAGAAAAATACAAGACCAATCCAAATCCAACCATTTGCATAATCACGCTACCTATATAACCCATGGCATAACCTCTGGCGCTAATACGATCTCTATCTTCTGGAGCAGCAATTTCTGGTAAGTAGGAGTTATAAAATACCAAGCTTCCAATATAACCAATGGCTGCTAGCATAAAACAACCCAATCCAACCCACATATTAGGTTGTTCACCCCTAAAGAAAAATAATCCACTACAACCCAATCCGCCTAAATAGCAGAAGAACTGCATGAATTTTTTTTTGTTACCACGGCTATCAGAAATGGCCGACAAAATGGGAAGAAGAATTGCAATCAGTAAATAAGAAAATCCGACCGTGTAATTATACAGTGCCGAATTTTTAAAAATTCTTCCAAGAAAAGGAACTGTATCTTCTCCGTAAGCCGATTTTGTAATGGCTGCATAATACACCGGAAAGAAAGTAGTTGTAATAACAAGGTTGTACACGCTGTTGGCCCAATCATACATTGCCCAACTGCGAATGACTTTAGGGGATGCTGTAACCATTGTGAGGGTTTAGTGCTTGAAGATAAGAGAAAACCCTTGAACTGTTATAAGGCAGGTTGATAACCAGTAGCGAGTAGTAACAATAAAATACCACCTACAATAATTCTATACCAGCCGAATAAAGCAAAGCCTCTTTTTTGCAAGAAGCCAATAAAAAATTTGATGGCTAGCATAGCTACAACAAAAGCAACTATATTTCCAATTAGTAAAACCTGCAGATTTGAAGTGTCCTGTAACACTTCTGGATGTTCTTTCCAGGTTTTTAAAAGCTTATAACCTGTTGCAGCGGCCATGGTTGGGACTGCTAAAAAGAATGAAAATTCAGCAGCTAAATTTCTGGTAAGTCCTTGTTGCATACCTCCAATAATGCTGGCAGCAGAACGACTCACACCAGGTATCATGGCTAAACATTGCCAGAAACCAATTTTAAAACCTTTTGCCATTGGAAGATTCTCTTCAACATGAATCGAAGGATTTTTAAATAAGCGATCTATGAAAAGAAGAATAATGCCGCCTATAAGCAAACTGATTGCAACAGTGAGCGGACTTTCTAGAAGTGTATCAATATAATCATCTAAAAGAAACCCAAGTAATAAAGCAGGAACAACTGCAACAACAAGCTTTAAATAAAAGTTCCATCTATTGAGCGGGAAAAACTTTTTTCTATACAAAACCAAAACCGATAAAATGGCGCCTAATTGAATAGCCACTGTATACAGTTTAATGAATGCGCCATCATTGCCACTAAGATCCATTCCTAAGAGGTATTCAGTAATAATCATGTGTCCAGTAGAGGAAACCGGAAGAAACTCAGTTAATCCTTCTACAATAGCAATAATAACCGCTTCAAAAAGACTCATAATAAAAGATGGTAGTATAAAATTGGTTAAGCACCGGGCTTCTTGAAGATTGCGTAAATCTCAATAACCAATCCAGCTAAAATTAGAATGGGAGCTAATGTAATTCTGCGAAATCCATATACCAAACTCTCGTCGAACTGATTGGGATCGGGGTTCTTGCCACCACTCATGAGTATCATGCCCAATGCAATGACCACAGCACCAATTAACATCCAACGGTAGTTGGCTTTTCCAAAGAGAGTTGTTTTTTCAGACATATACTTACTAATTGACTTGCAAAATAAGGGCTTTCTGCTAAATGTTGCCAATGCGCCTGTTAAATCACTTGAATTCGTAACCAATATCTTTTCTATAAAAGATACCCTCAAAGCATATTTGGTTGAGTACACTCAGCGACTCGGCAACTGCTTCCGACATACTATTTCCTTTTGAAGTAACTGCTAGCACCCTTCCTCCTGATGTAACTAATTCGCCAGCATCATTTGCTTGAATTCCAGCGAAAAACAAATGCTGGTTTGGGAATGACTGCTCTAAGCCTGCAATTTTTTTACCTTTTTCAAAGCTTCCTGGGTAACCACCACTCACTGCCATGACCGTTGCAAAATGTTCTGGGTAATAGGAAATGTTGGTTTGATGGATGGTTTGTGCGCCAACATGTCGACAGAGTTCAAGCAGGTCGTTCTGAAGTCGTGGCATTACCACTTCTGTTTCTGGATCACCCATACGACAATTGTATTCAATTACATAAGGCTCACCATTGCAATTCATGAGTCCAACAAACAAGAAACCTCTATAATCAATTCCTTCTTCCAGTAATCCTTTTACTGTTGGTTGAATCACTCTTTCTTCAACCTTTTTAATAAAAGCGGCGTCTGCAAAAGGAACCGGGCTCACACATCCCATGCCACCAGTATTTAGGCCCGTGTCACCTTCACCAATTCTTTTATAATCTTTTGCATGTCCAATAACTTGGTAATGCCTCCCATCGAGTAATGCAAATACACTTAATTCAATACCTGTTAAAAAAGATTCAACCACCACTTTTGCTGATGCTTCACCAAATTGTTTTTCCAATAACATTTGTCGAAGTGTATTTTCCGCATCTTGGTGCGACTCGCAAATAATAACACCCTTACCTGCTGCTAGTCCATCTGCTTTTAAAACTACAGGCAGGCTATGATTCAGCACATAAGCGCGCGCTTCTTCCCATTGGTGCGCTTCAAAGCTTGCATACGATGCAGTTGGAATAGCATGTCTTTGCATAAATGCTTTGCTGAAATCTTTAGAGCCTTCTAATTGTGCGCCTGTTTTATTCGGACCAATTACATTAATATGTTGAAGCGTTGGTTCCGATTGAATTGCATCTGCAATACCTTTTACCAATGGATCTTCTGGTCCTACAATAACCATATCAATTTGTAAATCTGCACACGCTTTGCAAATTGCTGGTATATCACTTGCAGCAATAGATAAGTTAGTACCGAGTTTGGCTGTACCCGGATTGCCGGGCGCTATGTATAAAGAAGTGAGCAATTTACTTTGGCAAATTTTCCATGCCAGTGCATGTTCACGGCCGCCATTACCTAAAAGAAGAATACGCATGGTTGTTGTTTCTTGTTGCGAAAGTAAATGATTCAAATAGATTGCAAGAGTCCTACAGGGTGGTTAATTTGAATTGTTTTTTCAAAAAAGTTCATGACAAGCTTTATTTTTAGCCATCAAAAACTATCAACCACTCAAAAACGATTGATTATGTCGCAAGCAGGAACCACTAAAAGTCATCCAGCGGGACTCTATGTTTTATTCGCAACAGAGTTCTGGGAGCGTTTCAGTTACTATGGAATGCGTGCAATTTTTGTGTTGTTCATGACAGATAAACTGTTGTTCGATAAGGCTTATGCAGCTAATATTTATGGAAGCTACACTGGCTTAGTTTACCTAACACCTTTAATTGGTGGGTATGTGGCTGATAGATATTGGGGAAATAGAAAGTCAATTTTTGCAGGCGGATTAATGATGGCAATTGGACAGTTTATTTTATTTGCGTGTGCATCCTTGCCCGCGGCTTCTGAAATGTCGCAAATATTGTTATGGACTGGTTTGGCTTTTATCATTTTTGGAAATGGTTTCTTCAAACCCAATATATCCACTATGGTAGGTCAACTGTATGTTGAGTCTGATAACAGTAAGAAAGATAGTGCCTATACCATTTTCTATATGGGAATTAATGCGGGTGCTTTTGTTGCTCCGTTGGTGTGTGGCTACTTAGGCGAGAATGTTGATTTTAAATGGGGCTTTTTAGCTGCTGGTGTTGGAATGTTGATCAGCTTAGTAATTTTCTATTTTACAAAAGATAAATATGTGGTGTCTCCTTTGGGAGAACAGTTGGGTGTTTTACCGAATAAACTGAAAGATGCTGCTCCTGCCGATGGACAAACTGGATTTAGTCAAACTCAAATTGCAGTTTTGGTATTATCTATTGTTGCAGCTATTGCATTTATTTATAAAGTATTGGGTGTTGATTTTTGGGGATCTGCCATTTATGGTATGACATTATGTTTGCCTTTGTCGATTCTAACAGATAGATCTTTAACCTCAGTTGAGCGTGCAAGATTAGTAGTGGTGGTAATCATTATGATCTTTGTGGTATTCTTCTGGATGTGCTTTGAACAAGCTGGTGCATCACTCACTTTCTTTGCTAAAGAGCAAACAGACCGGACTGTGTTTGGATGGGAGATGCCAGCTAGTTATTTCCAAAGTTTTAACGCAGGATACATAGTTTTATTAGCACCTATTTTTGCTGTGTTATGGAGTAAGTTGGCTAGTAAGGGTATTGAGCCTTCTGCACCTATGAAACAAGCAATGGGTTTAGGATTTTTAGCACTTGGTTTCTTATTCATTTCTTTCGGAACCAATGCTGATCCAACTATTAAAGTGAGTATTCTTTGGTTATCTGGATTGTACTTCTTGCATACGGTGGGTGAACTATGTTTGAGTCCAATTGGATTGTCGATGGTGAATAAATTAGCACCGGGAAGATTTACCAGTTTAATGATGGGTATTTGGTTCATGGCTATTGCAACAGGGAATAAGCTTGCAGGAACCATGAGTGAATTATATCCAGATCCAGCGAAGACAGAGAAGCCTGTTTTCTTAGGAATTGAAATAAGTGATTTGCATACCTATTTTATGATCTTTGTAGGATTCTCTGGTGTCGCAGCTATTATCTTGTTCTTCCTTTCATTCAAGCTTCAGAAAATGATGCATGGTGTGAAGTAAGAAACAGTTGAAATATTATCATACGATGCGAATCACAGATGGTGGTTCGCATTTTTTTTGAGTGTTGAAATTATTTAGTTTTTGTAAATATCCAGCCAAGTATAGGCACACTCATTGTAGTAAAAAGTGCGATGAAGTCATTGCTACAATAAGCGATTACAATGAATATGAATAACAAGTAAAAGGGATAAAGAAATGTCATTACAGCAAACAAAATGCTATCTCGATGAATGACAGAAGCCCTTGTTCTTTTAAAAATGAAAACACATAGCCAGTAAAAAGGCAGGTGAATTATTTTACCCGGTAATCCAAGAATTGCAAGAGTTGATTTTTTATTTTCAGATCTAGGAAGACCTGCTTGCATGGATAGCAATGCCTTCGACATATATTCATTCACTGTTTTTAGAAAGCGTGCATCAGATGTTGAAGTAGGAATGTTCTGCTGATTAATTGGTTGGTGAACTGCAATACGAACACGCTTGCCAAAGTTGTAAAAAGAATTATAGTTTAACCAAATTGGAATAATTTGAAGTGGTATCCCTTCACTCCATGCGTTTTGAATGATTCTAGCACCACCTTTTTTTAGAGGAAGCAAATCAGTTTGATGATCACTCAGTCCTTCTACAAAAATGAGGAGCAAACCATTTTTCTTTAATACATCTAATCCAGTTGCAAAAGATTGCTCGTTGTGTTTGAGTTGATGTACGCCATCTCGTATGCGATAAATGGGTATTAAGTGAAGCGCATGTAGAAAATACCTGATCCATGCATGTTTAAAAACATCACTTCTTGCAAAAAAATGAACTGGCTGATCAATATATGCTGCTAGTATAACTGCATCCAAAAAACTATTCGGATGATTAACGGCTAATAAAGCTGGCCCATTTGCGTTTTGCACATTCCAGCCAGACCAATCAATTGATTTGCAGAACAGGCGAAAGCCCCATCGTACCATCCATTTAACAACAATGTATAGCATTTGTACAAAGGACTAAAGCTACAAGATTGTGGTTAAAAAAACACCCGGATTAACCGGGTGTGGGTACTATACTAAGCGACCATTTTTAATTTCTTCTACCACATGCGGGTCTAGTAGAGTGGTAATATCACCTAAATTTTCTGTTTCACCTTCAGCAATCTTGCGTAAGATTCTGCGCATAATTTTACCACTTCTAGTTTTAGGTAAACCTTGTACAAATTGAATTTTATCGGGTTTAGCAATAGGTCCAATCATACGTGTAACAGTTTGTAAAATATCCTGTCTTGTTAAGTTTTCATCGCCATGATTGCCTTGGTAAATGATATACGCATAAATTCCTTGTCCTTTGATGTCGTGCGGATAACCAACTACTGCACTTTCTACAACACCTGCGTGCATATTAATAGCGTTCTCTACTTCAGCTGTGCCTATTCTATGTCCACTTACATTCAACACATCATCCACCCGACCAGTTATTCTAAAGTTTCCATTTGCATCTTTCAACGCACCATCGCCTGTAAAATATAAATGATCGTAGGTGGCAAAATAATTAGTGCGACATCTTTCGTGGTCGCCATAGGTTGTTCTTAAGATAGATGGCCAAGGGAATTTAATACAGAGGTTTCCTTTTTGGATACCATCTTCATCAGATTCTGTAATTTCTTTTCCTTGTTCATCTACTAATATGGGTTGAACGCCAGGAAGTGGTAAAGTTGCCCAAGAGGCTTTTTCTGGGGTTACACCAGCCATATTCGATATAAGTATGCCACCTGTTTCTGTTTGCCACCAAGTATCTACAATTGGACAACGACCTTTTCCAATATGCTGGTGGTACCAATGCCATGCTTCTTCATTGATGGGCTCGCCTACAGTTCCCAACACTTTTAAACTGCTTAGGTCGTGGTTTTGAATGGGTCCTAATCCAAATCCCATTAAAGAACGAATTGCAGTAGGCGCAGTATAAAGAATGTTTACTCTGTATTTATCTACAATGCTCCAAAATCTTCCTGCATCTGGAAATGTAGGTACGCCTTCAAAAATTAATGTGGTTGCACCAGCAGAAAGCGGACCATACAAAATATAGCTATGTCCAGTTATCCAGCCAATATCTGCCGTACAGAAATGAATATCGCCTCTTTGGTATTGAAATACATTTACAAAGCTGTAGTTAGTATACAGCATGTATCCTCCGCATGCATGCACCACGCCCTTCGGTTTTCCAGTAGATCCTGAAGTATATAAAATGAATAAAGGATCTTCGGCAGACATTTCTTCGGCGGGGAAATCGTGTAAACCCAGGGTTTCTACTTTATGAATTTCATCGTCCCACCACAAATCTCGGCCTTTGATCATAGATACCGGCGTTCTTGTGCGAGTACAAACAATTACTTTTTGAACGGTACGATTTCCAATAAGTGCATCATCTATTACAGATTTCAGCGGAATATCTTTTTGTCCTCTGTAAGCACCATCGCAAGTAATGATAAAGGTTGCTTGCGCATCATACAAACGATCGGCAATCGCCTGAGCGCTGAAGCCACCAAATATAACAGAATGTATAGCTCCAATACGAGCGCAAGCCAACACTGCTACCGCTAATTCGGGAATCATACCCATGTAGATGCAGACACGATCTCCCTTTTTTACTCCATTATTTTTTAATACATGTGCAAACTGGCATACTTTATCATACAGTTTACGGTAGGTTAAGATGCGGTGGTTGTCTTCAGGGTCGTTCGGTTCCCAAATAATTGCAGGCATATCGCCATGCTCTGCTAAATGGCGATCGAGGCAGTTTTCTGTAATATTGAGTGTAGCATTCTTGAACCATTCAATCTTAGGTTCTTCAAAATTCCAATTCAATACTTTGCCGTAGGGCGCTTTTTTCCATTTAAAATGGCTGGCAATATTTGCCCAGAATAGTTCAGGCTGTTCAATACTAAGTCGATACGCTTCCTGATATTCCTCCATCGACTTGATTTGATAAGGATAAGACATAGCAATCTGTTTTTTTGTTGTTTTAAGGCTGCACTAAGATAAAGCCATAAAGTGGAGCAAATAGAGAATCGGGACTCTAAATTTGCTAAATTGGTATATAAATGCTAATTTGGTATATATTAACTTTTTTCAACCATGAAAATAGCCAATTGTCCACGCTGCAAGAGCGATCAAATTACCAAGAGTGGTATTGTAAAAGACAGGCAGCGATTTCTTTGTAAGTCTTGTCGCTACTACTTTTCAGTTGAAAAAGAGGGCAAATCAATAGACCCCTATTATGTTGTAAAGGCACTGCAATTGCATATTGAAGGGGTGACTTACAGAGAAATTGAAAGGATCTTGGGTGTGAGTCATGTTAGCGTGATGAATTGGGTAAAAAAATACAGAATCAAAGCACCTGAAAACTATGAATACAGGCCCACTTATAAGGTGTACACCCATTTAGAGCTCATTACGTTCATGTCCAATCCACAGCAATTAAAAAATGCTGGCATGATGGTCACCGAGTTAGGCGACAAATACATGGTTATTAAATGGGAGCGATTACGATCTGCTTAGGTTTAAAGATCGTCGTACTGGTAAATGGTATCAATTTCAGTTCCTGGTGGCATATCAAAAATTGATTTTAAGATGCCGTTGCTTAAGCTATACACCCAACCATGCAAATGGGGTCTTTGTTCGTATTTCCATGCCTTTTGAACAATAGATGTTTTAGCTAAGTTCATCACTTGTTCACGCACATTGAATTCAACAAGCTGATTCACCTTTGTTTCTTCATCGGCAATTTGTTCTAACTCGTCTTGATGAATTCGATACACATCTTTGATGTGACGTAACCATTTATTAATGATTCCCATGTTATGGTGATTCAATGCTGCTTTCACACCACCACAACCATAATGTCCACATACAATGATGTGTTTAACATGCAATACTTCAACAGCATAATCTAGTACGCTCAATAAATTAAAATCGTTGTGCACAACAAGGTTAGCTATATTTCTATGAACAAATATTTCACCAGGGTGAACACCTGTTATAGTTTCAGCAGGCACTCGACTATCGCTACAGCCAATCCATAAAAACTCAGGCTTTTGCGTGTCCAACATTTTCAAGAAAAATTCAGGATCGTTTTGCAGGCTTTCTCTTGCCCAAGCCTTGTTTTCTAAAAGAATTTTTTCGTAGCTCTTCATATTAAATTATTTCACGTTTTTCTGGGTCTATAAAAATTTCTTTCTCACCAGGATTTCTTTTAATGTAAACTCGAATCCCTCTGGTAGATGCGTTTACAATAAAGTCATTCACAATATCAATCACATCTTTATCAATAAAATTAGCACGAGTTGGATCAATTAATACAGCCGTATTATCAGGAATTTTTTCAAATGTTTTTCTGATGAATGACTTATTCAAAAATGATACTTCACGCTTAAATCTAATGAGGTAGCGTACATCATCTTTCATTACTAAAATTGCGCTTCTGAAATTTGATTTCACTACAAAGAAGAGTCCAACAAGAATTCCAATTACAATACCTGTTAACAAATCGGTAAAAAGAATTGAAATGATGGTTACAGAAAAGGGCACAAACTGATCAGATCCCTTTACATAGTACTCGCGAATAATTTTTATACTAGACAGTTTGTAGCCTGTATAAATAAGAATTGCCGCCAGCGATGCTTTTGGAATTAAATTTATGAACTGCGTTAAAAAAAGAAGACTGAGCAAAAGCCAAACGCCATGCATTATGGCAGATGCTTTTGATTTACCGCCTGCATTTACATTAGCTGAGGAGCGAACAATAACAGATGTTACTGGTAATCCACCCAATAATCCGCTTACCATATTACCAACCCCTTGTGCTTTTAATTCTCTATTAGTTGGACTGATTCTTTTTTCTGGATCTAGTTTATCAACTGCTTCAATACTTAGTAAACTTTCTAAACTTGCAACTATTGCAAGTGTAAATGCAGAAACATACATGGAAGGCTCCAATAATCCTGACCAACTAGGAACAGATAAACCAGACCAGAGCGCAGCAATATTTTCAAAAACTGGCATTTGCACTAAGTGCTCGGGTTGAAGGGGAGTAAAGCCAAGTTGTTCAGCATTGAGGTGCATACTAATTCCAGCTACTACCACTAAAAGAGGAGCAGGAAAAAGTCGAAGCCATTTGTTGTTTTTAATGATACTGGTTTCGAAAATAATCAAGATGAGCATACAGGACAAAGCAATAATAAATGCAAATGCATGCATATCATTTACTGCTGCAATAATTTCGGTGAACGTATTTTTCTTATCTGCTTGTTGAAATTCCATTACGCCATCTGGAATAAAATCGTATCCTAAAAAATGGGGTATTTGTTTTAGAATTAAAATAATACCTATTGCTGCCAACATAGCTTTAATAACAGCATTGGGAATAAAGTCGCCCACAAATCCAGCTTTCAAATAGCCTAATGTAATTTGTAAAACGCCTGCAATAACAACGCTCATTAAAAAAGTCTCAAACCCTAAATTACCAATTGCTCCAGCAACAATTGCAGTAAGTCCAGCAGCCGGTCCACTTACACTTAATGAAGAGCCGCTTAGCCATCCAATAATAATGCCGCCAACAATTCCAGCAATTAATCCTGCTAAAGCTGATGCAGATGAGGCTTGAGCTACGCCCAAGCAAAGAGGTAGGGCAACAAGAAACACAACAATTGATGCCGAAAAATCACTCGCTAAATTCTTAGTATTCAATGTTATTTGGTTGGAAGGGTTATTAAGCATGAATATAATTCAAAATGTAATTCAACTTACTTTTTGTATACAGTTACCATAGCTATACTTAAAAATTTTAGGTTTTGAAAAAGATGTATAGGTTCGATTTGCAATTAACCCTTGCAACTTCCATATGAAAAAAATCATCTTCCCGGCACAGGTAGGTGTTCTACTCTTCTGCCTGTGTCTTTTTCAAAACAACTCATTATTGGGTCAAGGTTCAGAAGCCTATGGCCAAGGCTTGAAAGCTTATTTGTCAAAAGACAGTAGTAAGTACATTCGATTTATAGTCTGGAATCAAATTTGGGCTAGAAGCATGGAGAATAATCCAGGTACTGCCATAAATGGTGAAGCTCGAAATAGTACATGGGATATAGGAGCCAGACGTTTGCGCTTTTTAGCATATGCACAAATAACGCCACGTTACTTAATCTTAACACATATAGGTATCAATAACCAAACCTTTGCAACGGGTGGAGCTTCAGGTTCATCGGGTACTGGACCCTATGGTGCTGGAAAAAAGCCAGGTATATTTTTTCATGATGTTTGGAATGAGTACGCTGTTGTTCCTGCCATTGATCCTGTCACAAAAAAGTCAAATAAGTATAATATCTCTGTTGGTGGTGGATTGCATTACTGGTGGGGCATTAGTAGGATGAGTTCTGCTAGTACACTTAACTTCCTAACCATTGATGCGCCAATTGTTAACTGGCCTTTGGTAGAATTCAGCGATCAATTTGTTCGTCAGTTTGGGGTGTATGCCAAAGGAAAGTTGGGTAAGCTCAACTATAGTGTAAGTATTAATAAGCCTTTTGCAACCAATCAAACTCCAACGTTTGATGCTTTAAAATCAGAACGACAAGCAGTAGATAATAATGGAGATGCCAGAGCAGCCGTTCAGGGGTATTTCGATTATCAGTTTTTTGACCAAGAATCGAATTTGTTGCCTTTTAGAGTAGGAACCTATGTGGGTACCAAAAAAGTATTCAATCTTGGTGCAGGATTCTATCATAGTAAAAAGGGTACTAAGAGTGTAGATGCATCTAGCAATGTGTTGAACCACGATATCACACTGTTAGGTATTGACGCTTTTGCTGATTTACCAATTGGGCCGAAAAAGAAAAATATGGCTTTAACAGCGTATAGTGTTTTTTACGATTACAATTTCGGACCTAACTATATAAGAACAATTGGAATTATGAATCCAAGTTCAGGATTTGACCCCAATTTTCCTGCCGCACAGCGTTCTCTGAACGGTCCGGGTATTGGACGATTTTTTGTTGGCACTGGACAAATATGGTATACACAAATGGGTTGGTTATTACCTAAAGGTGAAAAAACAAAAACTAGGTTTCAACCTTTTGGAGCTTACACTTATAAAAAGTTTGATTATTTAGATCAAGCTGGAAATTATTTTGATGTAGGCGCCAACATTTTCTTAGATGGTCATCATGCAAAAATCACAGGCCAGTATAGCACGCGCCCCTTGTATTTCCAACAAGGAAACACCAGACGAATAGATGGAAATAGAGGTGAATTTCTTCTTCAACTACAAGTTTATTTATAACCCTTTCATTTTTAACTTCAACACAGCACACTATGTCACAACAACCCTCATCAGGAATTGGAAAAGTCATTTTTTCCTCATCGCTGGGAACGCTGATTGAATGGTACGACTTCTACATTTTCGGAAGTTTAGCTACCATCATTTCCACTCAGTTTTTTCCAGAAGAGCAAGGCACAGCAGCCTTGTTATCTACACTCGCCATTTTTGCGGCAGGTTTTATTGTTCGTCCATTTGGCGCATTGGTTTTTGGAAGACTCGGCGACCTTATTGGAAGAAAGTACACCTTTCTGCTTACGCTCGTATTAATGGGTGGATCAACCTTCTTAATAGGTGTGATACCTGGGTACAAATCAATTGGAGTATGGGCACCCATTTTGGTGTTGGTACTTAGATTGGTGCAAGGTCTTGCTTTAGGTGGAGAATATGGTGGTGCTGCTACTTATGTTGCAGAACATGCACCTGTTGGAAGAAGAGGCTTTTTTACTAGTTGGATTCAAACCACAGCTACCCTCGGACTTTTCCTATCGCTTGGTGTAATTCTTATTACTAAGTCGAGCATGACAGATGAAGCATTCAAGTCGGAGTGGGGCGGATGGCGTTATCCATTCTGGGCGTCGATTTTATTGGTGGGCGTTTCAATTTATATCAGATTGAAAATGCATGAATCACCTTTGTTTTCAAAATTGAAGAAAGAAGGAAAAACATCTGCTAATCCATTAAAAGAAAGTTTTGTTCATAAGGGCAACCTTAAGATGGTATTGATTGCTTTGTTTGGTGCTGTAATGGGACAAGGGGTTATTTGGTACACTGGACAGTTTTATGCGCAAAGCTTTTTGGAAACAAAAGTGATGTTAGATTTTGAACAGAGCAGAACTGTTATCTTATGGGCAATTGCATTTGCTACACCATTCTTTGTATTTTTTGGTTGGCTGAGTGATAAGGTTGGACGAAAATGGATTATGATGCTGGGGATGTTGTTAGGTATATTAACCTATAGACCAATCTATCAAAGCTTTTTAGATGAAACAAATGTTACAACGCTTTTGACTTCTACTGAAGTTGCATCTACAGAAGCACCAGTCGTGAAGGAAGTAGCAATACCAGAGTCGGAAAACATTGTAAGAACAACTACCACTCCAACTAGTTTAGCAAATGGATTTTTCTATAAAGAAGTAACGGTTGATACAGTATTTGCAGATGCAAGTATTGCACCAGTGAGGGCTAGTCAGAATTTTATAGAAAAGCGACTTCCACAATCAACCTACTGGTATTTTATTTTACTAGTGTTTGTACAGATTCTTTATGTAACCATGGTGTACGGACCTATTGCAGCTTTCTTGGTTGAATTATTCCCAACAAAAATCAGGTATACTTCTATGAGCTTACCATATCATATTGGTAATGGAGTATTTGGAGGTTTGGTTCCATTCATTGCAACTTTAATCACCACCTTCAAAGGAGCCACACCATTGTCTGGCTTATGGTATCCAATAGGGGTAGCTGCAGTTTGTTTGGTAATTGGATCTATCTATCTAACCAATAAGATTGACGAAGACGTCATGGATTAATTCACAAAAAAATTTAAAGCTATGAATCAGCTAAAACGAATACTAGGAATTGTTTGGATTATAATGGGACCAGCGGCAATTTTATTTTTGATATGGCAGGCCTATGAAAAAGTGGGTCTTGCTAATGCAAAAGTGGCTGAAGCACTTACCGAAGCAGCTAAAGAAGCGGCGAAAGGTGTTGCACTCAATACTTTTCTTCAATGGGCAATTATTATTGCAGTGTTTGTTCCAATTGCATTTGGTTTTGTCATTTTTGGAAAATATGCCCTTCAAGGTGAGTATGATCATTTGCCAGAAAGTTCAAAAGAAATAGAAGACGGCGTTTAAAATAATCTTCTATGCATTACCACACTCTTTTGTTAGAGTGTGGTAATGATTTTTTATGCGCCGAGAATATTGTATATTGAATGAAATGATGCTCATATGAAGAAGCGATCTGCTCAAATTTCAGGAAGACTTATATTTTTTTCGGTAGTTTTTTTCTTCTTGCTGGGGTATCCCTTTATTCATATGGCGAATAAACCATTGAGTATTTTTGGGGTACCCGTGTTATATTTTTATATTCTTTCTACTTGGCTGATATTGATTTTATTTCTCATCATTTCGCAATATGTAGGCGTTGTAAAAGAAAAGCGAAATGAGTAAATGGTTTGTTATACTGGCTTCTTTGGGCTATTTGTTGCTGCTGTTTGCCGTAGCTTACTTTGCTGAACATAAACAAAAAGCGGGTAAAAGCATTGTTGCTAATCCATATGTTTATGCACTGTCATTAGCTGTTTATTGCACTGCGTGGACATTCTATGGCAGTGTAGGAAGAACCATTTCTAATGGATTAGACTTCTTGTACATTTATATTGGTCCAACTATTATGGCGCCATTATTTATGGTAGTGCTTCGAAAAATTATTCGCATTTCTAAAACCTATAGAATCACAAGCATTGCAGATTTTATTTCTACACGGTTTGGTAAAAATATTTCATTAGGTATTATAGTTACTGTTCTATGTGTAGTTGGGATTATTCCATATATCTCTATTCAGCTCAAAGCAATAAATATCAGTCTTGAATTGTTATCAGCCGGCAATCAAGCAGATGTTTTACAGCCAGAGAACTGGTGGGCAGATAGTACACTGTATATTGCTATTGGTCTTTCCATATTTGTTATTTTATTCGGAACAAGATCGGTTGATGCTACAGAAAAGCATGAAGGATTGGTTGCAGCTGTTGCTTTTGAATCTATCGTAAAACTCGCAGCATTTTTAGCCGTAGGTGTTTTTGTAACATATGGACTATTCGATGGGTACTCATCTATTTTTCAGCAAGCGAAAGACGTACCTGAACTAAAAAAAATTTTCACTTTAGAAGGAGAGGGATCTTACATGCAAATAACAAGTGTGTTATTACTTTCTATGTCGGCTATTCTTTTTCTACCTCGGCAGTTCCAAGTAGCCGTTGTTGAAAACACGCATGAAAAACACCTTAAGAAAGCATCCTGGTTATTTCCACTTTATTTGTTTTTGATCAATTTCTTTGTTGTAGCCATTGCACTTGGGGGATACCTTTTACTGACTGATGTTTCTTCGCCAGATACTTATGTAATTTCTCTCCCCTTATATGCCAATCAACCTTGGCTTGCCTTACTGGTGTATATAGGCGGATTTTCTGCGGCTAGTAGCATGATTATAGTTGAAATTATTGCATTAAGTACAATGATCAGCAATCATATTGTGTTGCCCGCCTTTTTATCAATTGAGAAAGTACAAGAGAATATCGACAAAAGTATTCGTGTGTTTATTCAGAACAGTAGGCGTATCAGTATTGTATTCATTATGCTACTTGCTCTCTTGTTTGATAAGCTTGTTGCAGAAAAATATTCACTGGTATCTATTGGATTAGTATCATTTACTGCTGTAGCTCAATTTGCACCGGCAATGTTAGCAGGACTCTATTGGAAAATGGTTTCTAAAAATGCTGCAGTCACCTCTATTATAATTGGATTTGTTATATGGTTTTACACTTTGGTAGTACCATCTATGGTGGGTGTTGAAATGATTGATCAGCAAATAATGACCGATGGTTTATTTGGACTGACTATTTTAAGACCGCAAGCATTGTTTGGATTAGAAGGTTGGGATATTATTGCACATGGATTTTTCTGGAGTATTTTTTTCAACTCATTTTCTTTATTCTTAGTGTCTTTTATTTTCCCGCCACAATCGCGCGAGTTGTATCAGGCTGAATTGTTTGTTGATATAGATCGAATGGAAATAAGAGGTGAAGAGGTGTCGGTTATTTGGAAGGAAACAGCCCAAGTAGAAGCATTACAACAATTGGTTGCCACTTTTATTGGAGCAGAAAGAACTGCTTCTATGTTTGAATCTTATGCCACCCGAAGGAATTTATCTTTAAGCGGAAAAGCAGATCCAGCTTTAGTAGGTTTAACAGAGCGCTTATTAGCGGGTGCTATTGGATCGGCAGCTGCAAGAATTATGGTTAGAAGTGTAGCTAAAGAAAAAGAGCCTTCTATTGAAGAAGTATTGCGCGTGTTGCAAGAAAGCCAGCAGATAAAAGAAATGAACAAAGAGCTTCGTAAGAAATCGCTCGAATTAACTAAGGCAACAGAACAGCTTACTAAAGCCAACCAGCAGTTAAAACAACTAGATGAATTAAAAGATGAATTTTTATATACGGTAACACACGAATTAAGAACGCCACTCACATCTATAAGAGCGCTTTCAGAAATTGTATTTGACAACCCAGATTTACCAGAAGAAGACAGGTTACGTTATTTAGAAGCTGTTATTCGAGAAACAGAAAGATTAAGTCATTTAATTACCCAAGTACTAAGTTTAGAGAAGTATGAAAATGGCATGCAGCATCTTGAAGCTAGGCCAGTTGATTTAGCTCAGTTATTGCACGATAACCTTGCTTCTATTCAAGCTTTAATAAGCAAAGAACAATTAGAGGTGAAAGTGCACATTGCTTCTCTACTTCCTACCATTCATGCAGATCCAGATTTGCTTTCACAAGTGCTTTATAATTTAATTAGTAATGCCATTAAGCATGCAAAAGCTACTATCCATGTATCTGCACAATTTTCTGATGGACAATTTTGTATTGAAGTAACAGATGATGGCAAAGGAATTCCACTTGATATACAAGAACTGATTTTTGATAAGTTCTTTCAAGCAAAAAATCAAACATTGCAAAAGCCTCAAGGAAGTGGATTGGGCTTAGCTATTTGTAAAAAAATTATTGAATTGCACCAGGGACAGATTAACGTTCAAAGTGCTCCAAACGAAGGGGCTACTTTCCGTGTAATTCTGCCAATGCGTATAAATGAAGTTGTATGAAAACCCAGTACAAAATTTTAGTGGTAGATGATGATCCATATATTTTAATGTCGTTGGAATTCCTCATGAAAAAAAATGGCTATTCTGTCATGATAGCCAGAAATGGTAAGGAGGCTTTACAAGCAATACAACTGGAAGTACCAGACCTGGTGATTTTAGATATCATGATGCCAGATGTTGATGGATATGCCATTTGTAAACAAATTACGTCAGACCCTTCTTTATCGCATACCAAGGTTGTGTTTTTATCGGCTAAGAATAAAGAAGCAGACATTCAAAAAGGATACGATGCCGGTGCTTCTTTATTCATTAAGAAACCTTTTAGTACAAGAAACCTCATGCAAGAAATTGAAAAACTTCTTGCGCAATCGGCCGAAGAACCGCCATCCAAATATGAGTCGCACTATCAGCAAAGTATTTTTGAATCGTCTATGTTTTGGTCGGCCCAGGCCGCACAAATCAGTTGGTATTCGTTTCCTCAACAAATCATAACAAAAAATGAAGATGGTTTATACAGGTGGTTTTCAGATGGAGTACTCAATATGTGTCATCTTTGTTTAGATGTGCACGTAGAGCAAGGCAGAGGGGCGCAAACTGCATTGATTTATGATTCACCTGTCACTAAAACCATCCGAAAGTACAGCTATGCAGAGTTGAAAGATGAAGTTGCACTACTAGCAGGCGCATTGCAACAATCGGGCGTTCAAAAAGGAGATACCGTTGTTATTTATATGCCCATGATACCACAAGCGGTGATGGCAATGTTGGCTTGTGCTCGATTGGGTGCTATTCATTCGGTGGTCTTTGGTGGATTTGCCCCACATGAGTTGGCTATCCGCATTAATGATGCACAACCAAAACTTGTGTTAACTGCTTCTTATGGCATAGAGTTCGACAAAAAAATTCCTTATAAGCCACTTGTAGATGCAGCACTTCAAGAAGCAACGCATCAACCAGCACATGTAATTGTGTACCAGCGAGAAGGATTACAAGCTACTTTACATGAAGGGCGCGACCTCGACTGGAATTCACTTGTACAAAATAGTTCTCCAACAGCTCCCGTACATGTTCAAAGTACGGATCCGCTGTACGTTTTATACACATCGGGTACAACAGGAAAGCCCAAAGGAATTGTACGAGATACAGGTGGATATGCTGTTGCACTCAAGTACAGCATGCAGCATGTATATCAACTTCAACAAGGAGAAGTTTTTTGGGCGGCAAGTGATGTAGGTTGGGTAGTTGGACACAGTTATATTGTTTATGCTCCCCTCATTACCGGCGCTACGACAGTTTTATTTGAAGGTAAACCCGTAAGAACTCCAGATGCTGGAGAGTTTTGGAGAGTAGCTGAGGCTCATCAAGTAAAAACATTATTTGCTGCACCTACAGCTATACGTGCAATTAAGAAAGAAGATCCAGAAGGCATATTAAAAAAACCATATGCATTGCCACATTTAAAACAAGTTTTTTTGGCAGGCGAACGATGCGATCCTGCAACCTATCATTGGGTGCATCAATTATTAGGTATTCCAATTATTGATCATTGGTGGCAAACAGAAAGCGGTTGGCCTATGCTTGGCATACTTACTGGTATAGAAAAGCCAATGCCTAAAGCAGGCTCAGCAGGAAAGCCAATTGCTGGATTTGATGTGCGTATAGTAGGGGAAGACGGAACCCTTCTTCCTCCTAAACAAGAAGGCTTAGTAGCAGTAAAATTGCCTTTACCACCAGGCTGTTTATTAGGATTATGGAAAGATGATGCAGGCTTTCACAAAGCATACCTCAATGCAATTCCCGGTTATTATGTTACCGGAGACGGTGGGTTTAGAGATGAAGACGGATATTTTTATATCATGGGCAGAGTAGATGATGTTATTAATGTGTCTGGTCACAGATTAAGTACTGGGGAAATGGAAGAAATTATTGCACATCATCCGGCAGTGGCTGAATGTGCGGTTGTTGGAATTGCAGATGAGCTAAGAGGACAAAGGCCAGTTGGTTTTTTTGTATTGAAAGATGGATTTTCGCTGAGGGAAGATGAAATGGAATCGGCCTTAATTCAGTTGGTTCGTGATCAAATTGGTGCTGTTGCTTTTTTTAGAACGGCTGTATTGGTGAAGCGACTACCCAAAACAAGGAGTGGAAAAATTTTGAGGAAGACCATTCGTATGATGGCCGATGGACAACCATATAGTATTCCTTCTACCATCGATGATCCAGCCATTTTGGAAGAGATAGAGGAAAAATTGTCAGAGAAAAAGATTGGGATGGCATTTCAATAGGTTGTTCTTATTGCTGGAACGATTTTTGGGTGTAGAAGCTAAAATTTGAAGTCATGTTACTTACTCCAGATAATAAACTCAAGAAATTAATAGTTATTGGTGATCGTGTTTTAATTCGTCCTTCTCAACCCAATGAAAAAACAGCCAGTGGATTGTATTTGCCACCTGGCGTGCAGGAGAAGGAGAAAGTACAGCAAGGGTATGTTATTAGGACTGGTCCGGGTTATGCTATTCCTGTTCCAATTGAAGATGAGGTTTGGAAGGGAGAAGATGAGCAAGTTAAATATGTACCACTTCAAGCCAAAGAGGGCGATTTGGCGATCTTTTTATTAAGCGGAGCAACAGAAGTTATGTATGAAGGAGAGAAGTATTACATCGTTCCTCAAAGTGCTATTTTAATGCTTGAGAGGGAGGAGGATTTTTAGTATTCATGCTGTTGATTGAAGTATTCGTTAGGTAAAAACAGCAGTACATATGTTTCTATTCCTTTTCTCGGGTATGCAGTCTTATATTTACGTTGCATGAAACACAATGTATATTTTTTTATTTTTTTATTTTTTTCGATAAGTTCAGGAATAACACAGCCCATCAACTTAGCTGATTCAATTCAAGAAAAAATTAAAAGTCTTTCAGAGAAAGACAAAGCGGTATTCCTTTATGAAAAGGGTGCAGGATTGGTTCAATCTAAGCCCTATGAAGCTCAAAAATATTTAACCGCTTCACTTCAACTTTTTCGACAACAAATCCAAGTAGCAGGACAAATTCAAGCCATGAACGATTTGGCTTCAACTTATTTACAAATTGAGAATAATGCACAAGGGCTAGAAATATTATTAGAGGCAGAGAAACTCATTTCGCAATCCAAAGCCGATAGTTTTTTAGTAGATACCTACACAATTTTGGGTATTGTATATGAACGATTAAACCAGTTTGAATCGGCCATTCAATATTATGAAAAGGTAAAAGCATTGCTTCAACAACAGAAAGCTGGTCCAATGGAGTTGGCTAGAAATTTGACCAATATTGCTCATGCGTATGCTGGTTCAGGGAACAGAAGAAAGGCTATTCAAATTTATAAAGAAGCTTTACGCATTTGTGAAGAGCACAATATTTATTTTGGCATTGGTTTGCTCAATCAAAATTTAGCCGATGAGTTTGTCCAATCTGGGCTTTACCCGCTTGCTTTGCAACATGCAGAAAAAGCAATTCAAGTTGCAAAAGAAAAAGACTTTCCAAGAATTGAAGTAGGTGCATTAGAAAATAAAGCAGCTGCCTTAATACAAATGAAATCTTTTAAAGAGGCTTTGCAGGTTTTTCAAACAGCGTTATCTATTGCAAAGGAAATAAATTACACAAAATCTGTTGTTAATATCCACGGATCAATTTCAACTTGTTATGAAGCTTTGGGGAATACCTCAGAAGCGCTTCGCTATTTTAAATTATATACTTCACTCAACGATTCTGTTTATTCACGCGAACAAAATCAACGATTGCAGGATTTGCAAATTGCATTTGAAACGGAACAAAAAGAAGCGAAGCTTAGGGAACTACAGCAGGCAAATGATTTGCAGGAAGCTAAATCTCAAAGACGACTTATCTTTTTTGGTGGACTCTTTTTGACTGCTTTATTGGCTACCGGGTTGGTTTGGATGCAATCGAAACGAAAAGAAGCTAATTACAAAGCAGCTTCTTTGCAAAAAGCTTTACAAGAAGCTGAAGAAAAGCGTGTCTTACAACAGCAAAAAAATGAAAGTGAACTGAACGCACTGAAAGCACAAATGAATCCTCATTTCATTTTTAATGCATTGAATTCTATTCAAGAAATGTTTTTATTGGGCGATAAAATGCTGGCTAATGAACACCTTGCAAGGTTTTCTGATTTAACACGTGCTATTTTAGATTCATCGGGTAAAAGGGAAATTAGACTGGAAGAAGAATTAGCTATTTTGCAAGATTATCTTTCTCTCGAACAACTTCGCTTTGAAGAAGATATGGAATATCATTTTCAAGTTGATTCAAATGTTCAAGTAGCAAATATTGCAGTACCTCCTATGTTAATTCAACCTTATGTAGAAAATGCAATAAAGCATGGCTTGCTTCATAAAAAAGGAAAGAAAATCCTCACAATTGGTATTGAGCAAGTAGATGCTCATTTGAAAGTAATTATTACCGATAATGGTATAGGTAGAAAACAAGCAGCTTATTTTGCCTCTTTGCGTCCTAAGAAACACACTTCATTTAGTTCGAGTGCAACTGAAAAACGATTAGCATTATTAAATGATGGCAGAGATCAAAAAATTGGTGTAACATTTGAAGATGTTGATCCATCTAAGGAAGGTGAAACGGGAACAAAAGTTACTTTAATTATTCCTATTCAATCAAACTAACAAACATGCGCGCCATTATTATTGACGATGAGTTGAAAGCTCAAAGGGTGTTACAAGCTATTTTAACAGAACACTGTAATGGTGTGGAAGTAGTGGATATTGTTGGAAATGTGCCCGATGCTTTGAAAAGTATTCACCAGAACCAACCCGATGTATTATTTCTTGATATTGAAATGCCGGGATATACAGGGTTTCAGTTGTTAGATTTATTGCCCGATTCTACCTATCAAGTTATTTTTACAACAGCACATAGCGACTATGCCTTGCAGGCTTTTGAAGTTGCTGCGGTTGATTATTTGCTGAAGCCCATTCGAATTCAAAAACTTCAACAAGCCGTTGAGCGAGCTAAAAAGAATTTGTTGAACGGAACTAGTTCGCAGGAATCTATTGTAACATTAAAAACTAATATGAAAAGCGCTATCATTCAACGACTGGCTTTGCCGGTGAATGATGGACTCATTTTTGTAGATGTTCGCTCTGTTATTATGGTTGAAGCAGAGGGAGCATATACGCGCATTTTTTTAGATTATTCCGATCAGCCATTGCTAATTTCTAAGTCTATCAAAGAAGTTGAATCGGCTTTAGAATTACACCCCGATTTCTTTAGACCTCATCGCAGTTACTTAATTAATTTACAGCATATCGTTAAATACCAAAAAAGTGATGGCGGAACAATTTTCTTAAAAAAATCACTTCAATCTCCAATTGCTAAAGACCGTAAAGATGAATTTCAACAGCGAATTTCAAATATGAAGATTTAAGTGTCTATAATTTTACGAACTTGCCACCATGCAATCGCTGACAATTTTAAAAATTGGTGGACAAGTACTGGATCATGCTGCTTTACTTAATCAGGTGCTTGATGCTTGGTCAAAAACTCAAGGACATAAAATATTGGTTCATGGTGGTGGCAAATTGGCAACACAGCTAGCAGAAAAATTGGGTATTCCTCAAACCATCATTGAAGGGAGAAGAATTACAGATGATGCAACGCTAGATATTGCTGTTATGGTATATGCCGGATTAGTGAACCAACAATTGGTAGCGGGTTTACAAAGCAGAGGACTTAATG
Organism: uncultured Hydrotalea sp.; assembly: GCA_964616465.1. GTDB lineage: Bacteria > Bacteroidota > Bacteroidia > Chitinophagales > Chitinophagaceae > JAFLBI01. The sequence goes on from CAZTTO010000012.1 coordinate 50,459, forward strand.
CCTGGGGTTGCTCTGGTGCGAGTGGTAATTTGATTTTATCTAAGAAGAGGGCGCCTAAAGATGGGGTTGACTATGGTTGGGTAGGTGATGTTGAAGCTGTAAATACACAATCTATTTCATGGATGTTAGCAGCAGGAATTTGTCCTGTTTTTTCAGCTATAACACACGATGGTCAAGGTCGTTTACTCAATACAAATGCCGATACCATTGCTCAATCTCTTGCAACTGCTCTAGCACCTAACTTTCAAGTTAAGCTGGTGTATACATTTGAAAAATCTGGTGTCTTGTTAGATGTTGAAAATGAAGCTTCGGTCGTGCGACACCTAACTCCATCTTTATTTGATGAAATGAAACTAAAAGGACAAGTACATAGCGGTATGTTACCTAAGTTAGACAATGCATTTGCTGCTTTGCAGGCAGGTGTTCAATCGGTTGTTTTAGGTAAGGCCAATGTATTAACTGAATTATTAGATGGTCAATCTGGAACAGAAATTTCTTTATGATTAGAAACAGTGCTATACATCAATTACAGCGAAGGACTATTGCTTTATTAGAGGATTTAATTCGTACGCCTTCCTTTTCTAAAGAGGAGGATCAAACTGCCGCAATCATTCAAGCATATTTACAAGAGTACGGAATTGCAACTCATCGTTTTTTGAATAATGTTTGGGCCATACATCCAAGTTATGATGTTCAAAAGCCAACGTTGCTTTTAAATTCTCACCACGATACAGTCAAGCCTAATACCCAATACACGCGTGATCCTTTTGCCCCAACTATTGAAAACGGATACTTGTACGGGTTGGGTAGTAATGATGCAGGAGGATGTTTGGTGAGTTTATTAGCTGCCTTTGTATTTTTTTCTTCTCAGGCTGAACTTCCCTTCAACTTAGTTATGGCGGCAACTGCTGAAGAAGAGATTTCCGGGAAAAGCGGAATAGAAGCACTACTCACCTCCAAAGAATTTTTATCATCGCTTCATTTAAAAGAACCTTCATTTAAAAGGTGGTGTGGCATTGTAGGTGAGCCTACTCAAATGAATTTAGCTGTTGCAGAAAAGGGGTTGTTGGTGGTAGATGTGGTTGTTGAAGGTAAAGCGGGGCATGCAGCTAGGGAGGAGGGAATTAATGCTATTTATAAAGCAATGAAAGATATTAGTTGGATTGAAGCCTATCGTTTTAGCGAAATTTCGAACTGGTTAGGACCAGTGAAAATGTCTGTGACTGTGATTCAAACCGACAATCGAGCGCATAATATGGTTCCTGAAAATTGTACTTACACCATTGATATTCGAGTAAATGATTGTTATACCCATGAACAAATCATAGAAGTATTACAGAATTATTTACAGGGTTCCATTCGTCCGAGATCTATACGATTAAGATCTACTTCTATAGACACTTCACATCCTTTAGTTGTTGCTGCCTCGCAATTGGGAGGTAAACCATACGGATCGCCTACTTGTTCAGATAAAGCTTTAATGCCATTTCCAACTTTAAAAATGGGTCCGGGCGATAGTGCCAGAAGTCATTCTGCCAACGAATACATTTTACTTTCAGAAGTTGAATCAGGCATCATGGGTTATATTGAAGTAATAGGTCAACTTAATCCCAATTGGTAATTTATTGCTCGCTCAGTTGATTTTCTAATAAGCCTTTCGCAATAATTAAAAACTGTTCTGGAACATACACTTCAATTTCACCAAAACTGAGGTAGCTGCTATCTAGTTTGTTGAGTATTTGCACAGGAACATCATTTTCTTCCAGCTTTCCTTGTACAATAGATGCCTCAGCAATGCTCTTTGTAGCAAACAACATTTTCCATGAATACATGCAGTAACAAATTTATGCGACAAAGTCGCCGAATGTACGCAAAGTAGATTTGAGTTTATGAGATCCAATACGATGACTCTCTTGATGCAAGTGAACAAACAAAGCTGCAATCACTACAGCTGCAACTATTGTCCAACCATAGGGTACCACTTCATCTACAGCAGAAGGAATAGGCTTCCCTTTTAATTTTAGTATATAAATCTGTGTAACTGCAATTCCATTATTCAGAAAATGCATCCACACACTTAGCCAAATGTTTTTGGTGACGAAGAATATAAATCCAAGTACTAGTCCCAATCCCGCTCTTGGCAAAAATCCAAAAAATGAAAAATGGACTGCACTAAAAATAAGTGAGGTTAGAATGATGCCAATCCACATATTGTTTGTCAATCCAATCATTACCTGCTGTAAGCAACCTCTAAAAAAGATTTCTTCAATAAAAGCAGGAGCAAGAGCAAGTACAGATAAAACAAACAAATACTCGGGCACCGATTTCATTTGTGTGATAGACTTAATAGCATTGTTGTATTCCAATTCTAAGGCCTTCATCTGTGCCATCCAATCTGGGGGCAAAGGAATTCTTCTATTCAAATCGGCTAAGCTTGCACTCAGTAATAATCCAGCCGCTGCCAATAAGGTTACAACAATCCACTGTTTGATGCTCATCAACTTAAAAAAGCCAACATAATTTACCGCTCTTTTTGATACAATTTTTGCAAATATGAAGGCTGGTAATAAAAACGCAAATCCTGTGGTCAACACATTTGTAATGGCAGTCAATTTACCATATTCAGGTTTGGTCATGGCTGTTCTAATTTCAGAAATGGGTTCATCCATTACAAGTGCAATGAGTCCAAAACTTAAACTAGCGCCTACTATGAGGCCAGCTCCAAGCAGGGCAAGCAATAGTCCAAACTGTCCCCAATATCCTATCAGTGGTCTTTCCTTCATATAATACAAAAATATGCGTGTAACTTCGCACTTTTTAGCGACAATGGTTCAAATAGGCAAAATACAATTACCCGATTTCCCCTTACTCCTCGCACCTATGGAAGATGTGAGCGACCCGCCTTTTCGTGCAGTATGTAAAGATAATGGTGCAGACTTGATGTACACGGAATTTATTAGCAGTGAAGGGCTGATTAGAAATGCCATTAAAAGTCGACAAAAACTCGATATTTACGACGAAGAGCGCCCAATTGGTATTCAAATTTTTGGGGGAGATGAAGAGGCAATGGCGTTGAGTGCTCAAATTGTTGCTGCGGTTGAGCCAGATTTGGTAGATATTAATTTTGGCTGTCCTGTAAAAAAAGTGGTTTGTAAGGGGGCAGGTGCTGGCGTTTTAAAAGATGTGCCATTAATGGTTCGACTCACATCAGCCGTTGTAAAGTCCACTACTTTACCCGTAACGGTAAAAACCAGGTTAGGCTGGGACGATCAAAGTAAGAATATTGAAGAAGTTGCTGAAAGATTACAGGATGTAGGTATTCAGGCACTTTCCATTCATGGAAGAACCCGTGCTCAAATGTATAAGGGTGAAGCCGATTGGGAGTTGATTGCTCGGGTAAAAGAAAATCCCAGAATTAAGATTCCCATTTTTGGAAACGGCGATATAGATAGTCCGGAAAAAGCCCTGGCATATAAAAACAGATATGGCGTGGATGGTATTATGATTGGTCGCGCTGCAATTGGTTATCCCTGGATTTTTAGAGAAATCAAGCATTACTTAGCAACGGGCGAAAAATTACCGCCACCTACATTGACCGATAGAATTGAGGTTTGCAAAAAGCATTTACATAGAAGTGTTGCTTGGAAAAATCCAGTTGTGGGTGTTAATGAAATGCGTCGTCATTATGCCAATTATTTAAAAGGCTTACCCAATATTAAAGAGTACAGAAATAAGTTGGTAACCTTAACAGAGGTTGCTGCAATTGATGATGTATTAGATGAAATTGCAAGGGTATATGAAGGTTATGAATTTGAAAGAATGCCCATTCAACTCATCAACTACCATGAAAAATGTAGTGTTTAACCACGAAGCATTTGCTTGATTGCAGCCGGGAAGAAAATAGTTGTTGGAACGCTACTCATAATTTTGATTTCCTCTTGTAGACTGGTTTCATTGTCTAAAAAGCGAAGTACTCGAGTTGCCGGATTTTTCTTAAACAAATCCGCAAACACACTGTAGCCCGGAACTTTTCTTTCACTTAATACACGTAATAAGGTTGCATCGTATAACTGAAACCTTTCTTGGAAGCTTGTAGTATGTACAAATGGATGACCCACTCTAATTAAATTTTCTACAATTGCAGCACTATGCTTTTGTACAAATTGAAAAGTATATCCACTGCTCGCTTTGGTTTGTCCACCCGCTGTTCCAATGAAAATAATATTTCCTTGTTTTTTGGGAAATTTATAATTCGTCATTGGAATTACACCGTATTCCGTTGTATGAATTTGAAACTGATTAATTTGAAGCGTATTGTGTATATAATCGCTCAGTGCTTCTTCATAAGTTTCTTGCGGCAATAAAGATTCATTGAACAACGTATACTCAACAAGCGCTCTGTTTGGGGCTAATGGCAGCATATACATGAAAGTTGCACCATGATGCTGGCTCACCCGAAAGTCCATGAACGTTGCAACAGTTGGATTGAAATAATCCTTCTCAGTTACAATTTCCCATCCCTTGAAATGTTGGTGTAAATAAAAGGTTCCCAAACTAGGCTGAATAGGCTCAAACAGAATACTGTTAAAGACATATTGTGCTTCTATTTTCTCACCTTCACTTATTACAAATGCAGTATTTGTTTCAGTTCCAATAGAATCAACCGAACGAAATTGAATATGCACATTTGGAAACGATTTTAATATTGCAAAACAATGCTCGTAAAAATCTTTGCCGCGTATGACTTTATAAGTATAAGGAGCAATATCTAATAGCGAAGAAAAATCTGGAGAATAAAAATGGATGTTTTTCCATTGATGATGAACCACATCTTCAAAATAACCTCTACCACTTTCCCAAAAGCACCAAGTTCTGTCGTTTTCAGTTTTTCGTGATTTGTCTATAAGAAGAACTCTTTTGTCTTTGAGTTGAGGTTCTTGCACCAACCTTACAGCTAGGCTAAGACCCGCAGCGCCTGCTCCTGCAATGATATAATCATAGGCTGGTATCATTGCGCTTGTGCAACTGACTTTTGATGTGCTTTATCTCTTTGAACTTTTTCCCAATATTTTTTTGCTACAATCAACATCCCAAAACTTTCACCATGCTCTTTTCCAATATGCTTATGGTGCATTTTATGCGCCCAACGAATTGCTTTTACATAAGTGTTGTTAGAACGAGTAAACCATTTGAATCGCTGGTGAATAATTACGTCATGCACAAGAAAGTAAGCTAATCCATAGAGTGCAATACCAAAACCAATAGCCGCTACCCAATAATAGCCATTCTGTAATCCAAGCATAATGCATAGCCAACTTGGAATTGCAAAGATTAAAAAGAATGCATCGTTCTTTTCAAAAAAATGACCAGTAGGTTGATGATGGTCTTCATGCAAGTACCATAGAAATCCGTGCATGATGTATTTATGTGTTAGCCATGTAATTCCTTCCATAATTATAAAAGTGGCCAGTGTAATGAAGATGTATAACAGTATCATGCAAAAACTCTTAAAGCGATGAAGAAAAAGGTTTGTATTAATAACAAATGCACTGCAAATTGGTTGTTTTTTTCAAATTTCAATTTATGAAAAGCCACCAACAAAGCAGCACTAATTAAGAACCAGCAAAGGTAGTTGAAAAAGGGAACTTCGCCTGTGCCCTTCCATTCCCAAAAGCCCAGCATAATAGCTCCCGGCTCCATGATCCAGTCAAAAAATGTAGCCAGCAAAGCACCATCAACAATAATAGAAAAGCTGTGTAGGCCTGTTCTAATCCGAATATCTTTCTCTCTATACTTATCCATGATCCATTCATTAATGGTGGTCATTAGAATCCCACATCCAAAAACCACCACCATCCAATTTACTCCAATCAATAAAGGCACTTCATTGAAGTGAGGACCCATAGATGTTCCATAAGCATAGTTGCCAAATAATCGTCCTGTATGTACGCCTATCATTTCAGTTCCCATACCAGTTAGGAAGGCGAGGAGGGTAAACAGCCAGAAATGAATGTTTTTATCTTTCTGATTCCAAATTAACAAGCCAAACATAAGCAATAGGTTCAGCGGCGTATTTGCAATAAACCATTCTTTGTAGGGAGAAAAAAGAATTCCAATGGCACCACTTATGTGAAATAAAATAGCAATTGCTATTGATATGTTTTTTCTGCTGTACATCTTAATCCTTACAATGAAGTTACTATCCTTTCAAATGATAATCTTGTGATATTAGGTTGGCTGTAATTTTTGCACTTTGCAAACACAAAGGTATGCCACCCCCTGGGTGAACACTCCCACCAGCCAGGTATAGTTTTTTGATTTTTGGAGCGGCGTTTGGATGTCTTAAGAATGCAGCCCACTTTGAGTTGGAACTGGTTCCATATAAAGAACCTTGGTAAGAGCTTGTTTTCGATTCAATAGTTACTGGATCTAAAATGGCTTCTGTAGCTATCAGCGGCTCTATATCTGTTCCCAGCATTTGTTTCAACTTTGCCAGAATATTGTTTCTGGCCTGCCTCTTTAATTCCTCCCAGTTTTGTCCAACATTAGCCGGAGCATTAATCATTACAAACCAGTTTTCATGGTTTGCAGGTGCATGCACCCCTTCTTCCATTTTGGAAGTAATGTTGATGTAAATGGTTGGGTCGTTGTATAGTTGTTTGGTAACAAAAAGCGCATTGAATTCTTTCTGATAATTTTCTGTAAAAAATATGTTGTGCAATCCAAGTTCAGAAAATGAATGGCGAATGCCCCAATAAAAAATAAGAGCACTGCTGCTTCTTTCTTGCTTCAAGATACCAGCAGCTTTTCTATCTAGTTTCAGCAGATTCTTATAAGTAAAGTAAGCATCCATGTTACTTACAACTACATCTGCGAAGTAATTTTTTTTATTTGCAACGATGCCTTTTGCTTTTCCTTCACTATGAATGATTGACTCAACAGGCGTTTCAAATTCAAAAACAACACCCAGTTCTGATGCAAGTTTATACAGAGCATTTGTAATAGAAATCATGCCTCCCTTTGGATAAAAAGTGCCTTCATTGATTTCCAAATGTGGAATCATGGTAAGCATTGCCGGGGCTTGATACGGATTACTGCCATTGTAAGTAGCATATCTGTTGAACAGCTGAACTGTTTGCGGATTCTTGAAGGTAGATGTATTGAATTGATGCATCGACTGAAAGAGATGCGCCAATTGAATTGGTCCAAGGGCTTTCTTCCAGTTTATGTATCGCAAAGTTTCTTTTCGGTGCAGGGAGTGCTCTAAAAAAATATGTCCAGTTTGGTTATAAAGCTGATTGGCTTTTTGAAGATAATTTAATACAACTTCTGAAGATTCACCTAAATGTTCTTCAAGCGTTTTTGCGAGTTCATTCGGATTAGCAGGTGCTTTAAACTTGGTGCCATTGGGATAGAAATAGTGACAGGCAAAGGGAACCGATTCGTAGTTCAAATAGTCCTTCAATTGTTTACCAGCAGCTGCAAATAATTCTTCTAATAAATGAGGTTGAGTAAACAAACTTGGACCTGCATCGAAAGAATATCCATCCTGATCAAAATGACTGAGCTTGCCACCCGGATAACTATTTTTTTCAAAGACGGTCACAGAAAATCCTTTCGCTGCGAGACGAATAGAACTTGCTAAACCCGCAACGCCAGCTCCAATAACTATGGCATTATGACTCATGGGTAGTGTAGTTTTTGTGCCACCACTCTTGCACTTTAGGAAAAGCTATTTTGAACCAAGGTGTAAATTCTTGTGGAGCAATATGAATTTGTTCTTCAATGTTTACAATCGATTCAAATTTAAAATCAGCTACTTCTTCTGGATTCGGTTCAATACTTCCTTCGTATTCACCAACAAACACATGGTCGTACTCGTGTTCAACCAAACCATTGTCGAATGGAGCTTGATAAGTGAAATCGAATACTTTATTTAATTGCGTGTGAATGCCCATTTCTTCTTGGAGTCTTCTGTTTGCAGCATCTATTGTGCTTTCACCAGGGCGAGGATGACTGCAACAGGTATTCGTCCATTGACCACCGCTGTGGTACTTTGAAAAAGCCCTCTGCTGTAATAGCATATCGCCTTTTCTATTAAAAAGAAAAACGCTGAAAGCTCTGTGAAGCAAAGCTTTTTCATGCGCTTCCATTTTTTCCATCACGCCTATTTCATGGTCATTGGTATCTACTAAAATAACTTCATCTCTCATCGCAACGGGGGTATAATCTGACTATAGTAAATTAAACTGACTTCGAATACCAGCTTTAGCAAGGATAAACATTTTGCCATAATCTGGAATACGAATGCGTTCTTCTAAAATTCTTTCTGGCTGTATTTGTTTTATTTTTTTGAAAAGCGACAAATAATATTTGTATGCTACATATACACCAAACCTAGCTTTCATGGGCAAGCGAATAATACCATCGAAAGCATCATCAAAATCTTTTTGAATGTCGGCTTCAATTGCTAGTTTATCTTGGTAGCTGAAGTTTTTAAAATCACAGCCAGGGAAATACATTCTATTCAACTGCTGATAATCGGCTTTCACATCTCGCAAGAAATTTACTTTTTGGAAAGCAGAGCCTAATGATTTTGCAGCAGGTTTGAGTGAGTCGTACATGTCTTGATTCCCCTCACAAAAAACATAGAGACACATTAATCCAACAACCTCAGCACTTCCATAAATGTACTCTTCATAACCAGCTCTATCATATTGGCGCTTCGAAAGATCCATTTCCATGCTGTATAAAAATGCATCTATGAGTGCATGATCAATATTATACTGATTAACCGTTAGTTGAAAGCTATGAAGAATAGGATTGAGGCTAATTTTTCGGTTAATAGCGTCGTAGGTTGCTTGCTTAAATTCGGCCAACAACAAGTCTTTATCATGTTCATGAAATGTATCTACAATTTCATCAGCAAATCGCACAAAGCCATAAATATTGAAGATGGGCTGACGAAGCTCCTTATCCAACAAGCGGATAGCAGATGAGAAGCTAGTACTGTACTTCTCAGTTGTGATTTTGCTGCATTGTTCTGATACTTCTCGGAAAAGCTGGATCATAAGCCGATTTTAAAGTTAGCTAAAATGTTTCAACACTTCGTTTGCCACTACTTCTCCACTAATTAAGCTGGGCGGCACACCGGGTCCGGGTACCGTGAGTTGACCAGCATAAAACAGGTTTTTCACCTTCTTACTTCTACAGGCGGGTTTTAAAACAGCCGTTTGCAGTAAAGTGTTCGCCAGTCCGTAAGCATTTCCTTTAAAACTGTTATAATCCTTAACGAATTCGCTGTATGCAAATGACTGTTGAAACACAATATGGTCACGGATATTTTGTCCGGTAATTCGTTCCATCCTTTCAAGAACCAAGTTAAAATAATGTTGTCGAATTTCTTCTGTATCACCTTCTAATCCAGCTGCAACGGGAATTAAAAAGAATAAATTTTCATGTCCTTCTGGTGCACATGATGGATCGGTTATTGAAGATGCACTTACATAAAACAATGGATTTTGAGGCCATGTTTTGGTTACATAAATTTCTTTTCCATGAACATCAAAAGAGCTGTCAAAAAACAAGCTATGGTGCACCATGTTAGCTACCTTTTTATTAATACCCACATAGTATAATAAGCAGCTTGGAGCCATTACCCTAGTATCCCAATATGTTTCTGAATAAGATCTTGCTGAAGCAGGTAGTAGTTTTGTTTCAATATGATGGTAATCGGCGCTTCCTACAATAGCATCGGCTTTATAAGAGCCAGCTTTGGTGTGTACAAATTTGATTTGATTCCTCTGTAATTCCAATCGCTCCACCTCTTCATTGAACTTAAATTCAACACCTAAAGAAAGAGCCAGCTGGTACATACCTTCTACAATGCTGTACATTCCCTTTTCAGGATACCAGGTTCCACCTTTAATATCGGCATAGTTCATTAGACTATACAAGGCCGGTGTTTTTTCAGCCAGGGCGCCTAAGAAAAGAACAGGAAATTCCATGAGTTGCTGCAAGCGCGAATCTTTAAAGTGGCTCGCCACGTGCGATTTCATAGAATTGAAAACGTCCAGTTTAAAAATGCCCTTTAGCAAATCAATATCAGCAAATTCGGTGAGTGATTGTCCGGGTTTAAACACCAATTTTTGGATACCCACTTGGTATTTGTATGCCGCTTCGTGCAAAAACTTATCCAGTTTAGGTGCGCTGCCCGGCTCTAATTTTTCAAAAACACCGCGCAGGGCTTGGTAATCGGCCGGAATATCAATTGGTCCATTTTCGTAATAAACCCTGTAGGAGGGATCTAATCTCGTAAGCTTGTAATAATCAGTTACTTGTTTTCCGAATTGCTCGAAATAACGTTCAAAGATGTCGGGCATCCAATACCAACTTGGTCCCATATCGAATTGGAAGCCATTGGCACTAAGTCTGCGGGCTCTTCCACCCGGCTGATTGTGTTTTTCTAGGACAGTTACCTTCCAGCCTGCCTTAGCCATGAATGATGCGGCTGACAGTCCGGCAAATCCACTGCCGATTACGATTAATGATTTATTCACTGTTTAATGGAAAGATTCAACAGCAATATAACACTATCCGCGTTGAATTTGTTCTTTCAGCAATTTTCTGGCGAAATGTATGCGGCTTTTGATGGTTCCTAGAGGCTCCTGCAGCATATCTGCAATCTCGTGGTACTTAAATCCATCGTAGTACAACATAAACGGATTTTTAAAGATTTCAGGCAGGTTATGGATAGCTGCTTGAATTTCTTTGATGTTAATGCCTGAAATGGCTTGGTTGCTAACAGCACCTTGGTTATAGTCAATTAAGAACTCGTTGGGTGTATTGTCGAAAATGGTATTTCTTTTCGCTTTTCTGCGATAGTTGTTAATGAAGATGTTACGCATGATTGTGTACAACCAAGCTTTGATATTGGTACCAACGTGGTACTTATCCTGATTCGATAAGGCTCTGAAAAGGGTTTCCTGAAACAGGTCTTTTGCAGCTTCTTGATCGCGGGTAAGTGTAACAGCAAATGGCTTCAAGAACTCTGCGTTGTTAATGAGCATTTGGTTGAATTCTGCGGTTGACATAACTTCTTGTTTAATTGTTAACGATGTAAAACTAAACAATTAAATGTACAAACACCAAATTTCTGTCTAAGAAAATATGTTAAAAAATAAAACAAAGTGGGTCAATGGGTTATGAGTTTCTTGCGCGCACTTAAATCTCATCTGGGTACCTTTTAACCAAAATAACCTCCTTTTTAGGGGTCACGCGGTAGCCATATTCGTAGCAAAAGAAGTAGGTTTTTCCGTCCGGGTACCGCTGGGTATGCGTGAAGAATCTGAAGCAAAAGCCTTTTTCAGCTAGCTTTTCACGGCAGATAGCTTTAATTTTTGAGCTCTTTTGTTTAAAGTAAGTTTCTAGTAAACTTCTGTTCTTTATTAAAACCTGGTTTACTTTTTTGATGCGTCTTTTTGCAGGACAGCTTTTGGTTTTTAGATTATTGAACTCGTTTTTGCAATCTGGGCTACAAAACTTCTTATCTGAACGGCCGCTAATTTTTGCATTACAAGTTAAACAGGATTGATGCATGGATGACAACGGGTTGATTTTAAACTAAATAGAGTGGCAAGATAAAGGATTTGAAAAATGATGATCTCTAAAAAATTGTTAATCTGTTTAATAAACGACGCAAACGTTTATTTCGGAAGTTAAACGTTTAAAAACGGCTATTCTGGAAATTCTCATTCACATTTGGTTACGATTTTGAAATGGCGCCAATCAAAATCGTGTTTTATACTCTATTTTAAAAATCGCCGTAAGGCACAAATGTTGATTTATGAACAATATTAGAAACAAGGTTCAGTTAATTGGGAACCTCGGTGCAAATCCAGATGTTAAAGTACTTGATCAGGGAAAAAAGTTAGCACGTTTTAGTATGGCTACGACTGAAACCTATAAGAACAGTCAAGGTGAAAAAGTAACAGAAACCCAATGGCACAATGTAGTTGCTTGGGGTAAGTTAGCGGATATTGCAGAAAAGTATTTACAAAAAGGCGCCGAAGTAGCCATTGAAGGGAAGCTGATTACGCGCAACTACGACGACCGCGATGGGCAAAAAAAATACATCACAGAAGTGGTGGTGAATGAAATGTTGGTGGTAGGAAGTAAAATCAAGTCGGAGCCTGCCATGGCAAAGTCTTAAACATTTTAGGCAGCGTAACAATCGTTGCTGTTGAGCTGAGGTGAAGAAGTGATGTTAAAGGCTTCTTCATGCAACAATCAGTGGGTTTTACTTTAACGTTGTTTGCCATATTTCTATAACTCCCCCCCACAGATGTATTGCTCTGTCAATGCTTGTTATTGCTGCCTGAATTTTAGCAGTGTTTTATCCTTACACTTTTTGATTTAACTAAACGACTTTGGTTGTATAAAACAGTTCAAGAGTTGTTGGTTGATCACATTGTGTAATTGTAGCCCGGCACTGGATTTCTCAGGCATATAGTATTTCATCTGAATAATATTGGTATCCCATTCAGTTTGAAATTCTTTAATTACTGTTAGGCGCAATTGTAAACCTATGCTTTGTTAGAAATCCATGTGCCAGGTTATGATGCGGGTGTACCAGTGAAACCTTTAGTCAAGGGTTGTTTGTATACAACCAAGCTAGGATGGGTACTGACAATTTACAGTAATTTCAATGTCTTTGGCAATGGCTTTGCCTATCTCGCTTCCAGTAATATTGAAATCTTTCAATGCTACTTTAAAAACTGCCTTGACAATTATCGTTCCCTTTTTTACTTCAATGGTTCCAGGAACAGAAACTGCTTTGCTAATGCCACGCATGGTTAAATTACCTGTTGCAGTTACTTTATAAGTGCCTTCTTTTTTGAAATCAGCTTCTTTCATTCCTGAAAGCGTTCCTTTAAAATCGCCTCTAGGAAATTTTGCACTTTCCATATAATCGTCGTTAAAGTGCTCTTGCATTAAGCTGTTTGGGAAACGAAAACCTTTTATCAAAACAGTGAACTGCATTTGCCCTGTGCTGGATAGCTTACTATCTACCTCATTATTAACTGCTTCAATGTCTTCAGCTGGTGTACTTGAGAAAAACTTAATCTGACCAGTTTTTGTACTATATATTTTTTGTGCACTTACATCATTAGATGCGAATAATGCAATTGCAAAAAGTGCTGCTAGTAATTTTTTCATGTTCACTTATTTTAAGTATGCGTCCTTAATTTTTACATTGCTTGTATAACCAATACAAATGCCTTTGATGGTTACAATAGAACCAACTTCCACTGTCTTCTGTTCTTTTAAAGTACAATCAATAGTAGCAAACATATCATCTGTGCTCAAGCTAACTATTGGAAATCCATCTTGATTGGTAGTTACCTCACTTACAGTTCCCTGCACTTCTACTGCCTTATCCAAGTAGGTAGTATTTGCTGCATTCTCATCATTTACAAATGCAGTGTTCAATTCGTTGGCAGATACTTGTATAGCTGTTTCCTTTTGCACATCTCTATGGTTATTTTTGCTATACACAAAACCATAGTACCAGGCCCCAACTGCCCCTATAAAACTCAGGAGCATAATGTATAAAATCACTTTTTTCGCTTTCATGACACAAAATTACATGTATCAACATATAATTTTGAAAAAGGTTGCAAAATCAAGTTTTATTTAACGTATTGCTGAACTGGAAGTCGGTTTTGTAAACTTCTAGCTAGAGTCATTTCATCTGCGTATTCTAATTCTCCACCAAAAGCTACCCCTCGTGCAATGGTTGTTACTTTACATTTACCAGCTCCAAGGCGTTTTTGGATATAATAAATAGTCGTATCACCTTGAATATTAGGGCTTAGCGCGAAAATGATTTCATCTACTTGTTCTTCCTCAATCCTTGAAATGAGCGATTCAACATTCAATTGTTCTGGCCCAATGCCATCGAGGGGAGAAATTACGCCGCCTAAAACATGGTAAACTCCGTTGAATTGCTGAGTACTTTCAATGGCAATTACATCACGAATATTTTCTACCACACAAATGGTGTTTTGCTGACGCATGGTATTTGCACAGATGGAACAAATTTCTCCATCACTAATATTGAAACAGCGTTTGCAGAACTGTATTTCTTGCCTCATTTTAGTAAGTGCCTCTGCAAGTTTGTTTACATCGCCCACTTCCTTTTTCAACAAATGCAGCACCAAGCGTAAGGCAGTTTTTTTACCTACACCGGGAAGTTTTGAAAATTCAGCTACAGCATTTTCTAAAAGGGAGGAGGGTAATTGCATGATGCGGCAAAGCTAATATTTCTGGAATCAACTTAGTAACAACAACTGCTTACTCTAAGTTCGGACGAAGCCATTTTTCGGCAAGATCAATCGGCATGCCTTTTCTTTTTGCATAGTGCTCTAGCTGATCTTGCTGAATTTTACCAACTCCAAAATATTGACTTTGTGGATTTGCAAAATACCAACCACTTACGGAGCTTGCTGGATACATTGCCAAAGACTCTGTTAGCCCAACACCAATAGTGTTGGTAGCATCTAACAGTTGAAACAGTTTATACTTTTCGGTATGGTCTGGACAAGCAGGATATCCAGGTGCTGGACGAATTCCTAAATATTTCTCTTGAATTAATTCTTCGTTCGATAAATGTTCTTCTGAAGCATAACCCCATTCTGACTTTCTAACACGTTCGTGCAAGTATTCGGCATAAGCTTCGGCTAGTCTATCTGCTAGTGCTTGTAGCATAATCTTTCCATAGTCATCATGATCAGCTTCAAATCGTTTGATATGCTCCTCAATTCCATGAATTGTTACAACAAAAGCGCCTAAGTAATCTTGTGCGTTTTCCTTTTTAGGCTGAATAAAATCGGCTAGACTTAAATTAGGTTGCCCAGCTGCTTTTTGAATTTGCTGACGAAGGAATTCTAGGTGTACCTCTTCATTGTTGTTACTAGCATTAGGAAGCACTACTGAGTCTCCATTTGAGTAGGCTGAAAAGAATCCATAACAAGCTTTTGGCTGAAGCCATTTTTCTTGTTCAATTTTATCAAGCATACGCTGTGCATCTTCATATAATTGCGTTGCCTGTTTTCCTACAATTTCATCAGAAAGAATTTGAGGAAAAGGTCCATGCATTTCCCAAGCAATGAAGAAAGGTTTCCAGTCGATGTAGTTTCTTAATACAGCAATATCAGCCAGTTCTTCAGAGCGTGTGCCTAAAAATGTTGGCTGAACGGGCTCAAATTCATCCCAATTTATTTTGAAAGGATTTGCTAGCGCTGCTTGGTACGATAAATAGTTTTTAGCTGTTTTTTTCTTGTCAAAACCAGCCTTTAGTTGAATGTATTCTTTTTGTACTTCAGATAAAAACGGTGTTTTTTGTTCATCACTCAGTAGACTACCCGCAACCGTTACACTTCTAGACGCATCTAATACGTGAATAACACCATTATCATATTCAGGAGCAATTTTAACTGCAGTATGCATGCGCGAAGTGGTTGCACCACCAATTAATAGAGGTTGATGCATATTGCGACGCTTCATTTCTTTTGCAATATGTACCATTTCATCGAGCGAGGGCGTAATAAGTCCGCTTAACCCAATAATATCTACTTGTTCTTTTTCAGCAGTATCTAAGATTTTATCAGCGGGAACCATTACTCCCATATCAATAATATCGTATCCATTACAACCAAGTACAACACCAACAATATTTTTTCCGATATCGTGTACGTCACCTTTTACGGTTGCTAATAAAATTTTTGCTGCACCAGCTTGGTTGTTGAGACTGGTATCACCAGATTGTTCGGCAAGTAATCTGTTTTCTTCTTTCTCTTTTTCAATATAAGGAGTAAGAACAGCAACTGCTTTCTTCATAACGCGTGCGCTCTTTACTACTTGAGGTAAAAACATTTTACCACTTCCAAACAAATCACCTACAATATTCATCCCATCCATCAATGGTCCTTCAATTACATCGAGCGGACGAGGATATTTTTGTCTGGCCTCTTCCGTATCTCCATCAATATAATCGGTAATACCATTGATAAGTGCATGTGCTAGTCGCTTTTCAACTGGTTCACCTCTCCAAGCCTCGTCCTTTTTCTCCTCTTTGCCCTTTGCTTTAACAGTTTCAGCAAAAGCAATTAGCTTCTCTGTAGCTTCATTGTTATCATTGTTTCTATTCAGTATAACATCTTCACAAAGATCTCTGAGTGCAGGTTCAATTTCATCATATACTACAAGCTGACCGGCATTCACAATGCCCATATCCATGCCTGCTTTAATAGCATGGAATAAAAAAACAGAGTGCATGGCTTCACGAACATGATCATTTCCTCTGAACGAAAAGGATAAGTTACTTACGCCGCCACTAATTTTACAAAGTGGCATTAAACGTTTAATTTCTCTTGTTGCTTCAATAAAATCAACACCGTAATTATTGTGCTCTTCTAGTCCAGTTGCAACTGCAAAAATGTTCGGGTCAAAAATGATATCCTGCGGAGCAAAACCAACTTGTTCGGTTAAGATTTTATAAGCACGGTGACAAATTTCTACTTTTCTTTCTTTTGTATCTGCTTGTCCAACTTCATCAAATGCCATTACTACAACAGCTGCGCCGAAATCTTGACAAATGGAAGCTTGTTCAATGAATTTTTCTTCTCCCTCTTTCATTGATATTGAGTTCACAATGCATTTTCCTTGAACACATTTTAATCCAGCTTCAATGATTTCAAACTTTGAACTATCAATCATGATAGGGATTCGCGCAATATCTGGTTCGCTTTGAAGTAGGTTTAAAAAGGTAACCATGGCTTGCACTCCGTCTAAAAGTGCATCATCCATATTTACATCTAGTACTTGAGCGCCATTTTCTACCTGTTGTCTGGCAACAGATAATGCTTCTTCATATTTATTTTCTTTAATGAGACGAGCAAACTTCTTACTTCCTGTAACGTTTGTTCTTTCACCAACATTAATAAAGTTAGTTTCAGGTCTTACCACCAATGGTTCTAAACCTGATAGGCGCATGAAAGGATGAATAACTGGTACCATATATAAAGCTTACAAACGATTTAATTGGATTTTTCTAATTCTGTGATCACTTGCGGACGCTTTCGAGGAGCAATTTTTTTCACATGATCTGCTATGTGTTTAATATGGTCTGGTGTTGTTCCGCAACAACCTCCAACAATGTTTACAAAACCCTCTTTGGCCCAGTCCTCTAAAAAATGGGCCGTTTCATGTGGCTGTTCATCATACTCCCCCATAGCATTTGGTAATCCAGCATTGGGGTAAGCCGACGTGAAGCAGGTAGCAATTTGACTAAGTTCTTCAATATGTCCGCGCATTTCTTTTGCTCCTAGTGCACAATTCAACCCAACACTTAAAGGTTGTGCATGCATCACCGAAATATAGAAAGCTTCTAAGGTTTGTCCACTCAAGGTTCTTCCACTGGCATCTGTAATAGTGCCACTGATCATGATAGGTAGTGGAGATTGTTTTTTCTTTTTGAAATATTGCTTGGCTGCGAAAATAGCGGCCTTTGCATTAAGTGTATCAAATATGGTTTCAATCAATAATATATCTACTCCTCCAGTAACCAAACCATCTATTTGTTCTGTATATGCTTCAACAACCTCATCAAATGTAACAGCACGAAAGCCAGGGTTATTTACATCTGGTGATAATGAAAGCGTTTTATTCAATGGCCCTATTGCACCTGCAACAAACTTAGGTTCTTTGTTCCCGGTTTTATCATAGTATCTTTTAACAGCTTCCTTAGCACATTTGGCAGCAGCTACATTTAATTCGTGTGCCAACGACTGCATATCGTAATCGGCCTGTGCGATAGTGGTACTGCTGAATGTATTTGTTTCAATAATATCAGCACCTGCTTCTAAGTATTGTAAGTGAATGCCTATTATAATTTCTGGCTGAGTGATGCAAAGTAGGTCGTTGTTGCCTTTTACGTCGGAATGCCAATTAGCAAAGCGTGTTCCTCGGTAGTCGGCTTCTTCTAGCTTATGCCTTTGTATCATGGTACCCATAGCACCATCAATTACTAAAATTCTGTTTTCTAATTCTTTTTGAATATCCATACTTCGAAAATTAAATACGACATAACCGAAGGATGGAACGCTGAAGAGCCCGGGGGTGCTGGTAGACGTTTATTAGTTCAATCGGTAATGCCATTCCATAGGTTGAACAATAAACAAATCCGCCTATGGTTCTGCAAATGTAGATATAAATTGTAAATCAACACTAAAAAGCCCTCCAAGGGGAGGGCTTTTAGTGCTAGTTTAGAAGAGCTTAGGCTTTAGAAGGAGCAGGTTTAAGTTGTCCCATCCACACCTTTTTACCTTGAATGGGTTTTACTAAGAACATGATTCCTACCAAGATAAAAAACAGCGGTCCTGTAAATCCAAGTAACGCAACAAACTTATTGCCGTAGAATCTTTCCATAGGTCTCTTTATTCTCTCAGCTATTAAATACATACTTGGTACCATTGTTAACGTAAGGAAAAATGCAAATACCAAGCCATATATGATTGTCCAACTTAACGGCCCCCAGAATATAACACTATCTCCTCCAAAGAAGATTTTGGGATCTAAGTGTTGAAACAAGGATACAAAGTCAATATTAAATCCAACCGCAAGTGGAAGAAGGCCTAAAATAGTAGCTATAGCTGTCAACAATACAGGTATAATTCTAATTTTTCCTGCTTGTATTGTTGCTTCTTTAATGCGCATGCCTCTTCCTCTTAACTCGTCAGTAAATTCAATAAGCAGAATGGCATTTTTTACTACAATACCCGATAAGCCAACAATACCTACACCTACCATGATAGTTGGTACATCCATTTTAGTTAATCCAATTCCTAGCATAACACCAATAATACTGAAGAAGATTTCAGTAAGGACAATGAACGGTTTGCTGAGGGAGTTAAATTGAAGAACCAAAGTCATGAAAATTAAACCAAGTGCAATCATCAATGCCCAACCTAGGAAAGAAGAAGTTTCAGCTTGTTCTTCACCTTCACCTGTTTGTTTAATTTGAACGCCTTCTGCTGCGTAACGAAGTTTGAATTTTTCCAAAACAGGCGTAAGTCTAGCATTTACATCAAATGGTGTAAATCCAACTTCAACATTACTATATAAACTAATTACTCGCTTATAGTTTTTCCTTCTAATTCCACCTGCTGTGTTGGTATAATCAACACTGGCCACAGCGCCTAAAGGAACTTGTTTAATTTGTCCAGTAGAGAAATCACGGAAAGTGATTTTCATATTCATAAGATCAGTGATATTATTTCGCTGAAGGTCGTTGTAACGAATTTGAATTTTATACTCATCTTCATCAATCTTTAGCTTACTAGCTTCTCTACCAAAAATTGCCGTTCTCAATTCAAATCCAATTTGGCCTGTACTTAAACCAGCAGCCAACGCTTTTTCTCGGTCTATGTTAATGCTGATTTCTGGATTTGTTAAGTCAATATCCATTTTTAAATTCTCTATGCCATCTACTTTAATTGTATCCAGATAATTTTTAAGCGCAATTGCAGTTTGAGAGATTGCTTTAAAATCTTCACCAATCACTTCAATATTAACTGGAGGTTGAGTAGGTGGTCCACCTTGTTCTTGGTCAACAGTAATTAGAGCTCCAGGAATACCTTTTATGACACTTCTAAATGAGTCGAGGTAAGGAGTTGTTTTTTGACCATGTCTCTTTTCAAATTCCACAAAAGAAATTTGAATTCTACCTAAATTACTTTGTGTACTTCTGTTTGGATCATTAGGATCTGTTGCTCCAACAGCTACGTTGCTTATAACGCTTTCTACAATTGGATTATCTTCCCCAAGAACGCCAAATACCCTTTTTTCTAATTCAGCAGTTACACTGTCTGTATAAGAAGTTTTAGTTCCAACCGGCATTTTTAAATACACATAAATAATGTTAGGATCTCCGTTTGGAAAAAACTGAATGTTTGGTTCTCTTAGCACTACAAATACAAGCGCAAGAGGGAAGATTAAAAACATAACTACAAGTGACCAAACTGGACGAGTGCCATGTAAAACCCATCTCAAAAGCTGCTCATATTTATTCATGAGCTTAGGCAAAAATCCTTCTTGAAAAGTATAAATAACATCTCTCAGAACAAATCTGTTAAACACACCTAATATAGCTAATAGCCATAGAAAATTCGCAAATCCGTGCCAACCAGAAATGTGAAGAATACCACCCAAAATAATGAACATCCACCAATACCATTTTTGGAAAATTGCTTTCTTAGGTTCATCATGTTCTCTTCCTTCAGGCTTCATGGTGCTAACCGCAAATACTGGGTTGAAGATAAAGGCAACAATAAGCGAAGCTGCTAAAGTTAAAATGAGCATGGTTGGCAGGTAAATCATGAATTTACCAATGATGCCTTTCCAAGCTAATAGAGGGAAGAAAGGGGCAAGTGTTGTTACAGTGCCTGCTAATACTGGTATAAACACTTCACCTGCAGCTTCCTTGGCGGCTCTAACAACAGGAACTCTTCCGTTACCATAAATTCTGTGGGTGTTTTCGATGACCACAATGGCATCATCTACAATTATTCCAAGCCCAAATAACAAGGCAAATAGTACAATAAAATTTAAAGTGATTTCAGTTCCAACAATATAGTTTCCAAGTGGTAAAAATAAAAATGCAACAAATACTGAAAGAGGTACACTGAGTGCTACAAAGAAGGCATTGGTAACACCCATGAAAAACATTAAAATCAATAGAACTAATGTAAAGCCAATGATAATTGTATTTACTAATTCATTGAAAGAAGTTTTAGTTTGTTTGCTTTGATCTCCCGTAAAAACAACACTTAAATTTTTTGGGATTTGATTGTTTTTAAACATGTCAGCTACGGCTGCTTTTACAGCATCTGCTGTTTCAATTAGGTTTTCACCAGCTCTTTTTACAATATTTAATGTAATTACATTTTTACCATTTAAACGGCTATAGCTTTCCTTCTCTTTTACTGTATCAATAATTTGTGCAATATCTCTCAGGTAAATACTTTGACCATAAATGTTTTTTACAATGAGTTGTTGCATATCAAATGCTGAAACAAATTGCCCTTTTACGCTTAAAGATCGCTTCATATTTCCTACTTCAACCAAACCACCACTCACGTCTCTATTCTCGTTAGAGATTGCCTGTGCAATATCATTAAAAGAAACTTTTGCAATCTCCATTTTGGCTTTATCAACATTTACTTGGATTTCCCTTTCTGGAGCGCCTACTATTTCAGCTTTACTAATCATAGGCAGTTCTTCAAATCTATCTTGAAGCTTGTCTGCATATTGTTTC
Source organism: uncultured Hydrotalea sp. (assembly GCA_964616465.1). Classification (GTDB taxonomy): domain Bacteria; phylum Bacteroidota; class Bacteroidia; order Chitinophagales; family Chitinophagaceae; genus JAFLBI01. The sequence continues at coordinate 71,835 of CAZTTO010000012.1, forward strand.
AACTTAACTGCATCATAATCACCACTTACGTTCACAAACATAATTGGCAAATCGCTGAATGCAAATTCTTGAACGTTTGGCTGCTGTGTTAAATCAGTTGGTAAATCTGTTTTTGCTTTGTCTACTGCATTTTTTACTTTTTCTTTAGCAATATCAATTTTGACATCTGTTTCAAATTCAACAGTAATTAAGCTAAAGTCTTGTTGTGATACAGAATTAACCTTTTTTATTTTAGCACCAGTTAACCCTTTGATTTGTTTTTCAATAGGACGGGTTACTAAGTTTTCCATGTCTTTGGGTGATGTACCAAAGTAAATCGTAGTTACACTTATAGTGGGTACTACAATATCAGGAAATTGCTCTTTAGGTAAGGTTTGAAAAGTGTTTAAACCAAGTAATGTAATGATTATTGTGAAAATGTACATTGCTGTACGATTGTCCACAGCCCAACTAGTGGGTTTAAACTCTTTAAACTTTTGTGATAAGTCCTTTAAGACTGCCATATAAATAGTTTATGCGTGCAAAAATTTTATTTGATGTCAATAAGTTGCCCATCGTATAAATCTTGAAATCCTTCAGTAATTACTTTTTGTCCAGATGTTAAACCACTTTTCACTTCAATGTAAGTGCTGTAGAGTTCACCAACTGTTATCATTCTTTTAGTTGCAATTGTTTTACCATTTTTAATCTCAGCTATGAATACATATTTACCTTTTTCATCGGTCTGAACAACGTTTACTGGAATGGTAATAGCATTATTGTTTACATAGTCTTGAATTTTAAGATTAGCTACTTGATTAGGAAGGATAGAAGCGTCATAAGGAATTGAAGCCTCGGCTAAAAATGCTCTTGTATTTGGATTAATAGATCTTCCAGCAATTCTAATTGTACTTTTGATTTCTTTATTTAAATCAGGCAAATTCACTACAACAGGTACACCTACTTTTACTTTACTTAAATAATTTTCGGGCACATCTGCAACAACTTTTAATTGAGATGTATTTACTATTTTAATTTGCGCACCTAATGGTCCAATACCAGTAAAAGTTTCGCCTACGCGTATATTTACTTCATCTGCAACGCCCTGCACATCGCTGTATACTTTGGTAGTTTTTAGTTGTTCTTCTGCAACTTTCACCTGTTCTTGAGCTGCTAATAAATTCTTTTCAAGGGTTTCAACATTATTTTTTGCTTGTAACATCTGCACTTCAGTGCCAATTCCCTCATTCCATAAATTCTTTTGGCGCTGGTAAATGTTCTTAGCAAAATCAAGTTGCACTTTTAATGTTTCTAAATTTTGTTGAGCAGCATTTACATTTTGCTTCAAAACTGCATCGTCTAAAATTGCAACAAGTTGACCTTTCTTTACAAAGTCACCTTTTTTTACAAACAAGGCTTTTACTACACCACCCATTCCTCTTGGTGCGATGTAGGAAATGTCCTCTGCATCAATCCTAGCTTGCAAGTCTATATAGTGCGTAAAATTTTTAACTTGTAACTCTTCAACAGCTACTAACTTAAGAGCAGTTGTAGAAAGTGCAGTACTATCTTGTGCAGTAATTTCTTCTTCTAATGCTTTAATTTTTTGATTAAGCGCATCTGCATCACCCTTCAATTTTTCAAGTTCTTGCTTTTTAGAATCGAGACTTTTATCTGATGCATCAGAATTACAACTCGTTATAACAAATACTGCTATAAGTAGTGATAATGTTAGTTGGATATAATTTTTCATAAAAAAGATTCAAATGATTTTTAATTAGACGATTTTTCTGATAGCTTACCAAGAGCTTTCATATAATTTACTTTAGCAATAAGTGCATTATAGAGAGCTGTAAAATAGTTGCTTTGTGCATTTTGCAAATCTGTATCTGCAGTTAATACTTCAAAGCTACTTCCAAGGCCTTGTTCATATTTTTTCTTGGTTGTATTATAAACATTTTGAGCTAGTTGCATATTCTTTTCAGATGCATCCATAATTTTTAAGTTATTGATCAAAGTCTTTCTAGCAACCGTTTTTTGTAGGTCTATACTTTGTTCAACATTCTTAATTGTATTTTGATGTTTTTGTAAATTATAGTTCGCTTCTTTAATTTTCTGGTTTCTAGAAAAGCCGCTAAATATTGGCATATTCACTTGTAGTCCTACTATTGAAGTTTGGAACCAAGGATATTGCTGACCTCTTTTAAAGAAATCGAATTGTTGTCTTTGAGCATTTTCGCTAAAATTCCAAAAAGCAGCTAGCGTTGGAAGTTTATTTAGTTTATAACGTTGCACATCCATTTCTAACAACTTTCTTACTTTCTCTAAAGCTTGAATTTCATTTCTTTGGGCATATTGAAAATTTGCTTCATCAAGAATACCATTCTTGACTTCTTGGGTAGACAACTCAGATATCAACACTACTGAATCTGTTTGTGGGATACCTAATTGAAACTTAAAGTTGGCATAACCACCATCAAGCATAGAAGATAATTGGGCTTTTGCATTTAGCAAATTGTTTAACCCTACCTGCGCTTTGTCAATATCTAGCTTTTCAGCAAATCCATTCTTGTACATCTGCGACATATCCTGAACCAACTTAGAAAGCCTCATTTCACTTTCATTCAAAAAGTTCAATTGCTTCTGGGCAATGAGTACTGCATAATATGCATTCATTACGTTTTCTCTTACTTTATCCTCTCCTACTTTGTAATTGGCTTCGGCATACTCCATGGCAGTTTTTCTTGCTTTTAATCCTATAAAAACATCTGCTTGAAAGAGCAATTGTTGCAATGTAAATCCTGCACTTGCAGTCCAAGGCACCCCAAATTGCGCAGGTACGTTACCGAAATTGTCGGGCATTTTTATTGGATTGCCATTTCCGTCGCGTACGCCTTCATTGGTTAAAACGCCGTAGACAGCTGGAGAAATAAAATCTGGAATTACGGTTACTGGAATGGCAAATAATCTCTGCATAGTAATATTTGCATTCACTTGTGGATAAGCAGACCCTTCAATTTCTCTGTTCTTGGTTTGCTGTAGCGCAATGTCCAGTTTTAGGTTTTTTAAGTCTTGCACATTTTTTATAGCCATTTCTATGCTTTGCTCAAGCGTTAACGTATGCAGCTGTTGTGCATCTACAGTTAATGAAAAAGACAGAGAAGCAATGAAACCAATAAATAAGTGCTTCATTTTTGAATTCATATCGATTGTGCTTGTTTGTATTTGTAAATTAATTTTTGACCTTTGGCTGTTGCTAAACCAAATAAAAAGAGCTCCATTAGTTTATACTCAACGTCAAACAGTGTATATTTTGTTGGCGGAAACAAATCTTGATTGAATGGAATAAATATGCTATCAATTCTTAATCTGGCAGCTATATCTACAGGTACATCTTCTCTATATAGCCCTTCTTTGATGCCTCTTTCAATATTGTTGCTTACTACTGAGAGCATAAATTTGTTCATGTGTTCTTGGAATATCTTAAATGCTGCCGGGTGATATTTGCGTAACTCAAAAATGATAGCAGGGTTCATGTTTGCTAACATTTCTCGAAGCATTTCAATTGCCATAAAAACTTCATGAATGGCATTATCACTTTCTGCTTTATGTCTGGCGCATTCTTGGTGGTCTTTCTCTATTTCATTTTTCAAAACTGCCTCTACCAGTTGGTCTTTGTCTGAAAAGTGCTGATAAATTGTTTTCTTACTCACCCCTAAATGCGCAGCAATTTCATCCATAGTCACACTTTTGACACCGTAGGTGAAAAATAATGTATGGGCCTTTTCTATAATTCTATTAATTGTATCCATAGCAGGTGCGAAACTAAGAAAACTTTCAATACGCAAAAAGTTTCCAAATGAAATTATTATTAATTTTTCATCCAGCCATAATGGAATCGGACAAATGGATTAAATCCTCCATAAAAGGAGTTTGAATTCTTGTAGTTTTGCTGAAAGTTGGTTCGATATGTTAGATCCTAAAAATAAGTTTGGCTTTCAATTCTTTCTTGCCAAGTTCCTGCGTCATTTTTTTCAGGGACTTATTGTTATTGCTCCAATAGGTATAACCGTTTATGCTGTTTGGTTCTTATTTAATTGGGTTGATGATATTTTACCCAACTTTTTACACGCCATCGCGCCATCTATGATTGGGCTTTATGAAGATGGCTCTCCAAAGAAGATACCTGGATTAGGATTTGTCTTAGTGCTTGTATTGGTATGGGTGGTTGGCTGGTTGTCGTCACTTTTCATGGTTGGAAGATTGGTAGATGTTTTTGATAAAGTTTTAGAAAACACTCCCGGTATTAAATTAATTTATACTTCTGTCAAAGACTTTTTGGAAGCCTTTGCTGGCAATAAGAAAAAGTTCAATCAGCCTGTTTTAGTAGATGTTGACAATAATAATATGTGGAGAGTGGGATTTATTACCCAACAAACTGCGGCTGATTTTGGACTTCCTGAACATGTAACTGTTTATATACCATTTTCTTATGCCATTTCTGGCATGACCTGTTTTGTGCCTGCCGATAGAATTAAACCTTTAAAAAATATCTCAGCCGCCAATGCAATGAAGTATGCTGTTAGTGGTGGTGTGAGTGATGTAGAATAAGTATGTCTATACATAATTTTAATTCAGGTCCTTCTATTTTACCTAAGTCTGTGTATGAGCAAGCTGCTCGTGCTATCATTGAGTTTGAAAATACTGGCTTATCCATTTTGGAAATTGGGCATCGAACCAATTGGTTTATTCAAATTATGGAAGAAGCAAAAGCTCTGGTAAAAGAATTAATGGGTGTTGGAAATGAGTATGAGGTTCTTTTTCTTCATGGTGGGGCAACTACTCAGTTCATGCAAGTGCCCATGAACTTTTTGGATAGTGAAGCTGTAGCTGCTTATACTGATCATGGAATATGGGGTTCTAAGGCCATAACAGAAGCAAAAGTTTGGGGTGGTGTAGATGTGGTTCAATCATCTGCTCTTAGTAGGTATGATCATATTGATGCGCTACAATTCCATTCTACTAAGCATAGCTATTTGCATATAACTACTAACAATACAGTAGAAGGCACTCAAGTGCATCATTTGCCTGAAACAAATTTGCCCATTGTAGCAGATATGAGTAGTGATATATTTTCACGACCATTTCCTTTTTCTGCTTGCTCACTCATTTATGCTGGAGCACAAAAAAACATGGGTGCAGCTGGAGTTACTATGGTGGCATTGCGAATGAACGACTTGCCAAAGGTTAGTAGGAATATTCCACCTATCATGGATTATAGAAAGCATATTCAGGCTAATTCTTTGTTAAATACACCGCCTGTTTTTGCAGTTTATGTGAGCTTACTGACCTTAAGGTGGATTAAAGAGCAAGGGGGACTAGCTGTTATGGAAAAAATGAACAATGAAAAGTCTCAATTGCTATATAGTACTTTAGATGCGTTACCAATTTTTTCAACTCATGTTAATCCTACGTCCAGGAGCCTAATGAATGCGGTATTTTTTATTGAAGATGAATTATTACAGCAGCAGTTTTTAGATGAATGCAAAGAGTTGGGAATGATTGGGGTAAAAGGGTACAGAACTGTTGGCGGCATTCGTGTATCTATGTACAATGCATTGCCATTGAATAGCGTTCAGGAATTTTGTAGTTTAATGAAAGATTTCGCAAGGCGAAAAGGCTAGTGCGCCATGTCATCATACCCCAATGCAATATCATTATTAGGGTGATTATTGCTTCTTTTATCTGTATTCCTCATTTCACCCATAACCTGCGTGTGTTCAAGCCTGTGAGTTTGACGAATAAAGTTTCTATAAGACCCATATGTTTTTATAATCTGGATACCTTGACCAGTTAAGTAAATAAACCCATTTTTACCAAATCCTATAGATGGTTTTATGAGCTGTGTTGCTAATAATAGTTCTCTTAAATGTTCACTTTGTCTATCATCTAATTCTAGCCCAGCAGGCACCAGAATATCTCTTTCTAAATGCAATTCATTCTTATCCAAATTCTGATAAAGTTGCTGAATAACGTATTCGATTACGTCGTCTTCTGTAACAGTTTTAATATTCGGCTGTTCCATATCTAGATTTTTAAGTAAGATACAATGACTCAATTAAAACCTCATTGAAATATTTGTAAGGTCTCGTTAAAATGCTTTCCAACCTTGGGCAGTAATATCAAATGTATTACCTCCCTTTGATATGATTTTATGACCTTCCTCTAAATCGGCCATATATCCAACTACACTAATTTCTTCTTGTAATGTTAGCTTTTCATAATCTTCTTGACGAACTGTAAAGATTAATTCATAATCTTCCCCTCCATTGAGTGCGCAAACTGTTGGATCTAAACCAAATTTAAATGCTGCTTTTCTGGCATCTTCGTGAATAGGTAGTTTTTCTTCGTAAATGCGACAGCCAAGTTGACATTGTTTACAGATATGTAATACTTCACTACTTAAGCCATCACTAATATCCATCATGGCAGTTGGCCTAATTTGTTGCTCCTCCAAATACTGAATAATATCTTTTCTGGCTTCTGGTTTTAGCAATCTCCCAACAATAAAAGCTTCATCTTCTAGATCGGGTTGTACCTGCGGATTCTCTAAATAAATTCTCTTTTCTCTTTCTAATAGAGTTAGTCCAAGAAATGCTCCCCCTAAATATCCAGACACACAAATCAAATCTCCTTTTTGTGCAGTACTTCTTTTAACAAATTGATCGGGTGCAACTTCACCAACAGCAGTCACAGAAATTAGTAATCCTTTATTTGAGCTAGATGTATCACCTCCAATTAAGTCAACACCATATTTATTGCATGCCGTTAGTATTCCTTCATATAATTCTTGTAATGCTTCTACACTGAATCTATTACTAAAGGCAATATTTACGGTAACATGTGTTGGTTGCGCATTCATTGCATATATATCACTTAAATTTACCACAACCGATTTATAGCCTAAATGACGCAAAGGGGTATAAGTTAAGTCGAAATGAATGCCTTCAACTAGTAAATCTGAGCTTATCACCGTTTGTTTCCCGAAATGATCAATTACAGCGCCATCATCGCCAATACCCAATATTGTCGACGCTTGTTGTAATTCTACATTTTTAGTGAGGTGTTCAATTAGACCAAATTCACCTAAACTACTTACCTCTGTTCTTGTTGACATGAATTATGCTTTTAAATTTCCTTGAATTTCACCCCCTTGTACAACTGCTAACATATCATCATGAATTAAACCATTCGTAGCTAATAAGTGCGGCTGATAAGGTGAATAATAATTGCCTTCAAAGTCTGTAATTTTTCCGCCAGCTTCTTCTACCATTAAGAATCCAGCTGCACTGTCCCATGCTTGTAGCTTATGTTCATAGAAGCCATCAAATCTTCCAGCTGCAACCCAGCACAAATCAATGGCTGCGCTACCTAATCTTCTAACAGGAATGCCCTTTCTAATAAACTTTTCAAAAACTTGCAATGGACCATTCGGCATATCCAAATAAGTATACGGGAAGCCAGTCACCAAACAACTATGGATTAACTCAGCTTTTTTACTTACATAAATTCTTTGGTCGTTCAGCGTTGCACCACATCCTTTCTCTGCTAAGTAGAACTCATTAATAAAGGGATTATAAACGGCACCTAAAATCATTTTGCCGTCCTTTTCAATTCCAATAGAAACACAACAGATTGGAATGCCATTAGCAAAGTTTACAGTGCCATCAATTGGATCAATAATCCACTTATAAGTTGAATCTTGAATAATTTCACCTGATTCTTCGCTTAAAATAAAATGTTCTGGGAAGGCAGCTTGTATAACTTGAATAATGGCTTTTTCTGAAGCATGATCTGCTTCGGTTACTAAGTTATTTACGCCTTCTTTATTTGTAATTGTAAAAGTACCATTGAAATAAGCCTTTAGGACTTCAGCTCCTGCACAAGTAGCTTCTATTAGAGTTTGTTTTAGCATGCGCAAATGTACACTGAAACTCCTGAATCTTATTTTGAAATGCCAGGTCTGTTGGGAATTGTTTTGTCAAACTCGTTGTCCCAATTTGCTCTAATTGTAATCTTACCTTCAATTGGCAATACTATTTCCGGTTGTGTTTTTAACTCAAAGTTTCCAGTATCCCATTTTAAATTCTTGTTGTTGTCAAAAAGAATCTTTAGCTCATAACTACCTGGCAGAATTCTATTTTTTACGAATGTGCGTTCTTTAAGTGCAATGGATTCTACTAATTGATTCTCTTGGTAAAATAGTAAAACAGGGTGTTGGCTAGTATCTAAATTGCTGAACTTTAATCGAAGTAATCCGTATTCTTTCTCATCTAAAGTCCTGAATTTTAGTGTGTCGTTTTTAGGAATTGTTTTTCCTAAAGAGTCGGTAAATGCATTCTTTTCTATTACTATTTGGTATTTATTACCCGCATTCCAATTATGTTGAATACTCAACTCTTGTCGAATTGTATCAAATAAAAACGATTCAATTTTTTTACTCGCACCAGTTGAATCGGTTAGCTTCCATAAATTTTCATTTACCTGAGTGACTTTATCATTAAAACGAAAACGCAAAGGGAGAAGAATGTTTTGCGCTCCATTTTCCAAAATAGGTAATGCTTTTAATGCTTCGTCTTTTTTTCTACCTGGAGCTCTTTGCGGAGGAGATGTTTTTGTAAAGGCTTCAAATGCATATAGGACGGGGGAGTTTTCCGCAACTCCGTTTATAATGATGGGTTGATCTAAAAATGCAAACCGCTTTGTACTATCATCATATTTTTTGGTAAAATCATTTGGAACAACATACAATTTATATAATCCCGATGGAAGATATTTAAAACTGAATTTTCCTTTTCCATCAACACGAGTAATGTAGGGGGGAGTTAATTTTTTTATTGCACTATCATCTAAGTTTTTATGTAAAACGGCTAATAAGGTTGAATCTGTTTTGCCCGATTCGGCAAGCAGTACTGTACCCTCAAGTCCAAGTGTATCTATACTATTACCTGTAGAAAATACATAGCTAAATCTAGTTGCAATATTCCCTTCATTCACATCTTTAATTGCGTTTCCAAATTGAAAGGCATAAGTAGTATTTGGTAAAAGACTATCCTTGAGTAAAATGGTAATATTTCTTAACCGGCCTTCAACAATGGGATTATTTTTTGGCACAGGCGTTACGATTAGATTTTCCTGTATTTTCTCAAGCGTAATAAATTCATCGAATGTGAGTACAATTTTCTTTGATTGAACTTGTGTTGCTTTGGTTGCGGGTATAGCTGAAACCAATACTGGTGCTAAGCTGTCTTTAGGTCCACCTCCAGGTGGAACCATATTGGCACATGAATAGAGAAAAATACATGAAATAAGAATTAGAACAGATTGCCTCATGATGCAAACTTACGGCTTTCCACAAACTGCTCTTCTTTCTGTGCCTGTATTAATATTTAACAAAGAGATATTCAGAATAACAAATACAAATGGTTTCTTTGTAGGGCATGTTATCAAGAAAGTACATATTCCTTATAAATCCTCATTCTGGAACGCAGAAATTTACTACTGTAAAAGCTACCATACAGACGTTTATTCATAATAATTCACTTGATGCAGAAATTTTAGAAACACTCTCATCTGGCAACTATGATTTGATACATGACAAAATAATTTCCGAACGAGTTACTCATATAGTCATTGGGGGTGGTGATGGTACCATACATGGAGTAGTAAATGCATTATTTGATTTGCCCGTTCAATTTGGAATTTTACCTCTAGGCTCTGGTAATGGCTTAGCTAGAACTTTGGGTATTCCTATGTCTCTTCAAAAAGCAATGGAATTAATTTTAAATGGAAAGTCGGTGTTCATTGATGCCATTGAGATTAATAATAAGTTATCGCTCAATGTAAGTGGATTAGGTTTTGATGCGAGTATAGCTGAAGATTTTGCAGGGAGGATTAAAAGAGGGCTATTAACGTATACGCAACAGAGTTTAGTACAATTTTTCAAAGCTCACCCTTATCAGTTTGAGATACAGGTTTTTGGAATGAATTTTTTTACCGATGCCTTTCTAATAAGTATTGCCAATAGCACACAATTTGGCAACAATTTTACAATTGCTCCGAAAGCAAGTTTAATTGATGGACTTTTAGATGTGGTGATTGTGCAGAAAATGAATAAAATAAGGCTACCATTTGCCATGCTTCAACAAATTAGAGGCAATAATCACTTAACAGAACTTGTAGAAAAGTTTTCTAATCAAGGAATTCTTTATTTTCAAACACCTTCCATTACAATTATTAATAGAAAACACGCTCCTTTTCATATTGATGGAGATCCATATCCAGCATCTGAAAAAATACATGCTGCTATTTCGGGTAAAAAAATTTCTATCATTCAACCGTTGTAGTTAATTTAATAATATCTACCAATAAGTTTTGGTTAAGCCGTTAGGGTTAATTATTTTACTTTCCAACCTAACTAACATGCCTACTTTTCGTTTTCATATTAATGGAATGCTTCATGGTGTGGGCTTTTCTGCTCATGTGCATAGGTTGGCACAAGTACATAAAGTTTCAGGTATCTTACAAATTGCAATATCGGGTTACCAAGTATATTTTACAGCTAATGATACTGTAGCTGAGGTCTTTACACAGCAGATCGTGAAACAGCATCCTCCCCATGCCATTATACGTACCTATGAACTTGAAAAGCTAGAAGAAGAAGTATATTATGAAGGCTTTGTAACAGATTATTCAAAAGACTATGCGCATAATGGTACTGGTCTAATTACTCCTGATTTCTCTTTGTGTAATAACTGTCGTCAGGAAATGTCGCAACCAAATCATCCGCTGTATCAATCCCCTTTTATTCAATGTTCACAGTGTGGTTATAGATATGCCATTCAGTTATATGCGCCGTTTCAATTAAATAATACTACCTGGACTCACATAGAACCAGGTACTTATGCCAAAAAAGCTATTGGGGATTCATTAAATAGAAGATTTGAAGATTCTTTCTTTGTGGCATTATCAGACTCATTGCACCTCAAATTAATTAACTCAGAAGGATATACTGTTAGTCAAAATACCAATGATATTCTATCAATTTCTAAAATGCTCTTATCGCAAGGAAATATTCTTGCAGTGAAAGCAACAGGTGGGTTTGTATTGATTTGCGATGTAGCACAAGAAGATAGCATACGCCTGCTTAGAGAAAGAAAAAAAAGCAGTCTTCAGCCACTTCATTTAATGTACAGCGATTTAGAAATGGCACATTCGGATATTCGATTACGACCCATTGAAATTAGCGCACTTAAGAATAGGGCTGGTTTTGCAGTGCTTTGTACTCCACATACTAGTACACCGCTTCCTTTCGAATTAATAACACCTGTTGTTCATAAGGCTGCGGTAGTACTTCCTTATACAGGATTGTTGCATATTATTACTGAGCAATTTGGAAGGCCTCTTGTTATTACTCCTGCCGAAAAACAAGGATACCCTGCTTTATACTCCGAAAATGAAAGTATTCAGGAGTTATTTGAATTAGCCGATTACGTAATCACTCATCCTTTAGAGGTAGCATTTGGACAGCACGATAGTATTGTTCAATTTACTGAAAGAGAGCAAAAAATTATTCTAAGAAGGGCTCGCGGTATGGCACCTCTATTCGAGCCCAGTCCTTTTGATCTTGGAAATGAAACTTGGCTAGCTCTTGGAGAATCTGCTGAAAGTGCTTACAGCATTGCAAAAGAAAAATCTTATTTCGTTTATGAAAAGCAAGGTAATCAAGAGCTTATTCCTTCTCAGAAAAAACTTGTACATCACCTTCAGCTTCAATTAAATATTCTTCAGTCAAGTCCATCAGTTATCTTAACCTCAACGGGATATAAGCCAGCACATGTATTGAACTTGTTTGATAATGCAAAGGTTGTTGAGGTGCCACACCAGCAAGCGCATTTTTATAGCGTACTTGCTGAGAATGATTTGTTATTTCATCCAGAACCAGTATTGGGAATTATTTGGGATGATGCATTTCAGGGCGACGATGGTATGCTAGGTGGCGGTGATATTTTTATTTACGAACAACAAGAAATGGAAAGGGTTGCTCATTTAGGTCGATTTCCAGTGCTCACAAATGGAGGCATGTACCAACCTCGATTATCAGCACTTGGTATTTTGAAAAGCATGCCTAATAAAATGCACTGGGAGCGTAGGCATTTTTCAGATTCAGAATGGCAGGCTTATTTACATCAATTAGAAAATGCAGATTTAATAGAAACATCCAGTATTCAGCAATTACTGGAAGGGATTGCTTCTTTATTTGGTTTGGCTCAAGTAAATGCACATAGAGGACATGCATTGCTACAGCTTGAGCAGTTGGCTTATACTTGTACTTATCCGGTTTATGATTATTATAGATTGCCTTTGGAAAATGGACAATTGAATTTGAAAAGTTTCTTGATTGAATTAATGGAGGATTGGCAACAAAAAGAGGAGATTAATGTAATTGCATGGAAGGTATTCTTCTCATTAGCTAAAGTAGTAGAGAAATTAAGTAACCATTATTACATAGATCATATTGCTTTCAGTGGAACAGTTTTTAAGAGTAGCCTTCTTACTGATATGATTATTGAACAGCTAAAACATAAGCGTAAACTATATTTCCATAAGCAGGTTTGTTCAGGAAGTGAATGTATTTCAATTGGACAAATGGCTTATTACTATTGTTTGCAACCTCGTACATGAATAAATTAAAGTATATGAAACAGATCGCTTGCTCTCTTGTATTTACAATGTTCTTATTTGTAGCTTCTTCTCAACAAGTGGATCGTATGAATCCAGATGGCATTAATAAACCGGCAACTTATTCTCAGGTTGTTCGAGTTAATAAAGGAACAATGGTGTTTACCTCTGGAATCGTTTCAGATAACGAGAAAGGTGAAATTATAGGTAAAGGCGACCTGAAAGCACAAACAAAGCAGTGTTTTGAAAACTTAAAGATTGCATTGGCTGCAGCTGGTGCTGAATTCAAAGATGTTGTGAAGCTTAATTATTATGTTGTGAATTATGATAGAAGTCAGGTTGGACTCATTAGAGAAGTTCGTTCTAATTATTTAGATACAAAAGCGCTACCTGCAAGTACCTTAGCTGGAGTACAAGCACTTTTTCATCCAGATGTGTTAATAGAAATTGAAGCCATAGCGGTAGTTCGCAAAAAGAAAAAGAGATCTTGATACAATAAAAAAACCACCGACTTTAGAAGCGGTGGTTCTGTTTTCAGATGGGTTAGAATATTTTAAATCGTTCAAAGCAAGCTTTCTCTAACATCTCTCTATCGTCTGGGTGTGCAATTTGAATAAGTGCTTTTGCACGTTGACGAAGATTTTTTCCATACAGATAAGCTACGCCATATTCAGTAACAATATAATGTGCGTGCGCTCTCGTTGCAACAACGCCTGCACCTGGTTTTAAGAATGGAACAATTCGACCTATACCTTTATTTGTTCTTGATGGTAGTGCAATAATGGGTTTTCCACCTTCACTTAAAGCAGCGCCACGTAAGAAGTCCATCTGCCCCCCAACACCACTAAATTGCATGGTTCCTATTGAGTCTGAGCAAATTTGTCCTGTTAGGTCCACCTCTATGGCACTATTAATGGCAACTACTTTAGGGTTTCTTCTAATAACATGTGGATCATTTACATAATCAATGTCTAAAAAAACAAAACCTGGGTTATCGTCAATATAGTCGTACAGTCTTCTACTACCTAGTGCAAATCCAGATACTATTTTATTAGGGTGAATAGCTTTGTATTTATTTGTAATAACATCTTTGTCGTACAAATCAATCACACCATCCGATAGCATTTCTGTATGAATACCTAAATCTTTATGTTGATGTAAACATTTTAATACAGCATCTGGAATAGCACCAATGCCCATTTGGAGTGTGCTTCGGTCTTCAATCAAATCTGCCACATGTTGGCCAATCTTCATTTCATCTTCACTCACTCTACTACCAAAGCTTGCTTCATACAATGGATCTTCACAATATACCATTGCATCAAATCGAGTTGTATGGATTAATCCATCACCATGTGTTCTTGGCACATTTGGATTAACTTGTGCAATTACTTTTTTGGCTGTATTAACGGCAGATCTGGCAACGTCTACAGAAATACCCATAGAGCAGTATCCGTGTTTATCGGGAGGAGAAACTTGAATAATGGCTACATCGAGTGGTAAAACATTTCTTTTAAAAAGTTCTGGTATTTCACTTAAAAAAACAGGAACATAATCGGCTTTTCCTTCTGCTACATCTTTACGAATGCTTTCTGAAACAAATAAGGAATTGATTCTAAAAGAAGATTCCATGCCTGGTTTGTCAACATGCACGGGTCCAAAGATGCTGATGAAAACAAGTTCTACATCTCTTAATCTGTCGGCTTGCTTCGCTAAATGCTCAAGCATAAATGTGGGCGTTTGCGCACTTCCATGCACAAATACGCGGTTACCACTTTGAATGAGCTGTAATGCTTCTGATGGTTGTTGGTATTGAAACTTTGTGTACATAATCAAACGGCTTTTAGGCAAAATAAAATGCCAATCCTTAAAAAAAATATGTTTTATGTCATGTTTGAAAAAAACTATTCATTTTCTTCCCAAGGACCAGCACCTTGACGAATGAGTTCGTATGGCGATAGTGTACAATCTATAATGGTAGATGGAATCATGCCACCTATTCCGCCATCAACCACCATATCAACCAGTTTTTCAAATTTTTCATGGATGAGTTCTGGGTCTGTGTACTCTTCCACCATATCACCGGGTAAGGATGCTGAAAGAATGGGGTTGCCTAATTGTTCAACAATGGCTTGTGTTATTTTATTATCTGGGATACGTAAACCAATGGTACTTTTTTTGCTTTGTAAAAGTTTTGGAACTTCTTTGCTTGCTGGTAAAATAAATGTGTAGGGGCCGGGTAGGTAGCTTTTTAATGTTCTATAAAGTGGTGTGCCAATACTTTTTGTGTACTTACTTAAGTCGCTTAGATCGGCGCAAACAAAACTTAGCTGCGCTTTTTGAGGATCTACTTGCTTAATGCGTGCAATTTTTTCAAGTGCTTTGTGTTGAAAAATATCGCAGCCTATACCATAAATGGTATCTGTTGGATAAATAATAACACCGCCCGATTGTAAACATTCGGTGATGATACGAATATGTCGTGTTGATGGATTCTCTGGGTGAACTCGAATGAACATGGCCTAATTTACGACAGTTTGCTGAAAGGCAAATGAGTATGTTGAGTGGCATTCCATTTTTCGATAACTAATTAATTTTGTGAAAAAATTTTATGGTCCTCAATAGAGTTGAAATTGTGGAAACAATCAATAGAGCCGAGTTTCAAAGTAGTTATTTTAAATTAAATAAGCCTTTGGTGATTCGAAACTTATCAAAGGATTGGCCTGCTTATACAAAATGGAATTGGGATTATTTTAAACTTTTGGTAGGAGATCAACGTGTTGGTATTTATAATAACATAAAAAGTGATGCATATACTCCAATAAATACAGCCGATGACTACACTACTTTTGGTAATTACATTGATATGATAAGCAGTGGCCCGGCGGAATGGAGAATTTTTTTATTCAATATTTTTGATCATGCACCAGAGTTAATGAAAGATTTTATTTGGCCCGAACACCTTATGAATGGTTTTGTTAAAAAGTATCCCATGCTTTTTGTTGGGGGACAAGGTTCAATAACACATATGCATTTCGATATTGATACAAGTCATATTTTTCACACACAATTTATAGGAAGAAAGCGAGTGTTACTTTTTCCTTTTGATGAACAACATAAGTTATACCGAAAGCCTTTTGAAGTATTAAGCTTGGTTGATTTTTCTAAATATTATGAGCGAGATCTTGATTACAAACAGTTTCCTGCTTTAAAATATGCAAGTGGATACGAAGTTGTGTTAGAACATGGAGATACATTATTTATGCCTGGTGGTTATTGGCATCATATGGAATATTTAGAAAGTGGATTTGCAATGAGTCTACGTGCATTACAAGAGGGCTTTATTGGTAAATTAGCAGCTGCTTGGAATTTATTTGGTATGAGAACAATTGATACTTTAATGAAGAAGCAATTTCCTCATCAGTGGTACAATTGGAAATTAGGACAAATCAAAAAACGTGAATACAAGATATTATCTAACTTATAAAAAACGACCATAGAGATGGTCGTTGTAAAGTATAATCCCCAAATTGAGAAACTGCTGACAGTTTAATTTCTCAGTGGTGAAAGTATAAAGAATTGAGTTGTATAAAACTGCGGATTTTACGGTATTTTATTGCGGGTTTTACGCTGTTAGGTAGTGAATCGACTACGTGTTGGTAGGTTGAAGTACAGCATATTTCTTCATTTGCTTTTTCATGATATAGAAGAATAATGGAGGAATATGCGCTAGAATCATCATACCGGGATAACCAGTAGGCATTTGTGGCGCATCATCGTGGTGGCGCAGGATTTGATATTTTCGACTTGCTAAATAATGATGATCGCTATGTCGGCTGAGTTCAAACAGCATGATTCTTCCTAAAGCATGGTTGCTGTTCCAGCTGTGGTGGGGCATCGCTCTTTCATATTGCCCGCCTTCTTTTTTAGTCCTTTGCAAGCCATAGTGTTCAATATAGTTAACAGTTTCTAACAATCCTATTCCAAGCGCTGCTGCAGCTAAATAAGCCAGAAAAATAAATGTTCCAAAAAGCCAGTAAATCAGTACCAAGAAACCTAATTGTATCAATAGATTTTGTACCATTTCATTTTTCCAATGGAAAATGGGTAAGTTTTTCTTTTTCATTTCTTCACTGGCAATATGTCATGCACTTATGTAGGAGAAGATGATGGTTCTTGGATAAAACTCAAATAAACTTTCATGTAATCTTGCCGAACTCGGATCTTCTCTAGTTGCTACTCTTTTATGGTGTCCTTTGTTGTGTTCTGTAAAGAAGTGCATGTACTGAGAGGTCAGCAATAAAAACTTGGCCATCCACTGTTCATAAACATTTTTTCTGTGCCCTAGTTCATGTGCCACATTTATACCAAATGCACCACACAGTAGTCCCATGCTTAATACCCTTCCAGCAATTGTAACCCAATCTAAATTGGGTTGTTGTAATGAAAAGAGAAAAACAAAAAGAAATATGTATTGCAGGGGAAGAATAGCGTATAAGATATAATCGTAGGTGCGATCATTCTTTTCCATTTCTTCTTCCGCCGCTGAAAGATTATAGGCACTTGGTGGCACAATTAACTCAACAAATGGAATGAACATATAGCTCCAGAAAATAGGAAGAAATGCTTTCCATCCTGTTTCATGAAAGGCAATCCATGCCAGACCAAACACCAATAAGGGAGTTGTGTATTTTAATGCCCGCCAGTTCATAAGTTGTTATTCGCTTATAAACTTACGCGATTCTTGTAATACTGAAATAATTTGTACAAGAGATCTTTAGTCTTGTATATTGGCAACCCTCAACAAGTCGCGGGGCTTTAGAATCTTTATTTTTTTACCGTCTAGATCTATTAAGCCGTCTTTCTTGAATTCAGATAATAAACGAATGGTTGATTCTGTAGCTGTTCCAACAAGATTGGCAATTTCTTCCCTTGATAAACGAACATTGAGCGTTTGGCTATCGCTTTCAAAACCATAAGTTTCTTTTATAAAAAGTAAGGTTTCAGCTAGTCTTTCGCGAACAGGTTTTTGAGCAAGGTGTGTAATTTTTGTTTCGGCCTTGTGTAACTCATCACTCAAAAGTTTCATCATTTCAAAAGCCATTCCTGCATCGTTTTTCAATGCAGTTACGAACAGTTCTTTTGGAATAAAGCACACTTTGGTGTCCTCTAGTGCTACTGCAGAAGAGCTATACCTATCTCCACTTAACAAAGCACGATAGCCTAAAATGTCCCCGCCTCTCAATAGGCGCACAATTTGTTCTTTGCCATCATCACCCAAGTGTGAGAGCTTAATTTTCCCATCATTGATACAATAAACGCCAAAAGGATGGGAACCTTCATTAAAAATGACTTGTCCTTTCTTATAAAAATTACAAACTTTCTGGAGGTTGATTTCTTCAAGAAACTCGTGCTTGGCTCTACAGATAACGGATGTGTTTCTATGTTGACAATGGCCGCAGTCTGTATGAAAGCCATCGAGACCCTTGTGTTGCTTATTGGTTGAAGTGCTGAGGCCCATGGGTGAAATTTTTCTGAAATTGACACTTTTTTATGAACTGTTTATCTTTTGTGTAAGAAAATGAACAGCTTAATCAAACATAAGCCCCTAAAACCTGTCTTTTTAGGGGCTTCTTGTAGAGTAGAACTGTAAACTGGGTAAACAAAATGAATGTTGCGTTCACTTATTTCTTAGTTGTTACCTGTTTTTTCAAAAACTGTTCGATTCCTTTTCGAATTTTGACGGCTGTTTCTTTGTGAAACTTGGCTTCTTGAATCCTGGCTTCGTCGTCGGGATTGCTTAAAAACGCAATTTCAACTAGGGTATTTACAAAATCGGTGGGCGCATTCAACATAAAATTAAAATGACCAATGTTGCCAAACTCATTTAATCCAAGTGTTAGCATTTCTTTAAGTATGGTTTGTGAAATTGGTCTGAAGCCTATGTGCTTATAATAAGTACTTACTCCTTTTACTTGTGGTCGACTGGCTGAATTGAGGTGTAAGCTGATTAAAACTTGTGGGCTTTGCTGTTGTAGCCAAAGAATACGATCCTTATTGTCGATGGCTGTATCTGTGCTTCTTACCATAATCACTTCTGCACCATATCTCTTCAATTCTTTTTCTAAAGCTTTTGCAAAAAGCAGAGTATAGTCTTTTTCCAAAATGCCCGACTGTGTGCCCCTTGCTCCTGTGTTGGATCCACCATGACCAGCATCAACCGCAATTTTTAGTCCCTTTAATTTTTTGCTAGCAGGAGGCTCATTTACAAGTAACAACAATGATTTACCTCTATAGCCAAGGCTATAACCCCAATGTGCTGCATGTTTTAAGTGAATGGTTATTTGAAGTACATCAGTAGCTGTTTGTACATAATCTACATGTTCAATGGCCTTACTAGAGCTTAACTGCGTAATCCAATTAGTATTACTCTGAACACCAAATACTTCAATTATAATTCTGCTTGGCTGTATTTCCATCCAACTTCTATAAGGCACCCTTTCATCTAATCGTATCCACATGCTATCTCTTCCTTGTGTCCCTCCTTTTACTGTCCAAGATCCTGAAAGCACAGGTATATTGGGACCATTTT
Source organism: uncultured Hydrotalea sp. (assembly GCA_964616465.1). GTDB lineage: Bacteria > Bacteroidota > Bacteroidia > Chitinophagales > Chitinophagaceae > JAFLBI01. The sequence continues at coordinate 91,147 of CAZTTO010000012.1, forward strand.
TTTCACTCCATTTAATGAAACTTTTTCCTATCCATGCTTGTCTTTGAGAAGAGAGCTGAATTTTATACATGCCTTTACTACTATCTACAACTTGCACCCATACTGCTGTATCAATAAAGCCCATTTTTGCACCACCTAATCGATCTTCACCAATTCCATAATCAATCATAGGTAGTTTGCCTGTAGTAAGTGCCCATTTAGTTTGCCCCCAAACATTGCTCTGTAAGATGCTGAAACTACAAATCAAAAGCAGGGTTGCCCAACCTTTGTTCATTTTCAAAAAAAAGCTGTCGGATTTCCAACAGCTGTTACATGATTTATTCTGCATAGATTCTTTCAATACTTTCTTTATACTTTTCTGTAATGACCCTACGCTTTAATTTGAGTGTAGGAGTTAGTTCGCCATTTTCTACATTCCATTCGTGCGGTAACAGTTCAAATTTCTTCACTTGCTCAACGTGGTTGAAGAATTTATTGAAGCTATCAACTAATTCTCTGTACAACTCCAACACGCGGGGGTGATTGATGGCTGCTTCATGTGTTGTAAATGGAATATTCTTTTCCCGCATCCATTCTTTTAGTGTTGGGAAGGAAGGAACAATAAGGGCGCCTACGAATTTTCTCTCAGGACCAACTATCATTACTTGTTCAACAAACATGCTTTCCTTCAACCTGTTTTCAATAGGCTGAGGGGCTACATATTTTCCTCCACTTGTTTTGAAGAGTTCCTTTTTACGATCGGTTATTTTAAGGTATTTACCTTCATCCCACACACCAATATCACCTGTATGTAGCCAGCCATTGATAATGGTTTCAACAGTAATATCAGGACGCTTATAATAACCTTGCATCACACAGGGACCAGTTACTAGAATCTCTCCATCTTCTGCAATTTTTACTTCAATACCTGGAATTGGCAAACCAACGGTTCCGTACTTGCTTCCTCCTTTTGTTTGGCGGTTAACAGTAATAACTGGACTGTTCTCAGTTGGTCCATAACCTTCATATACCGGAATTTGTGCGCCATTGAAGATGCGTAATAATTTTTCCTGACAAGCAGCTCCACCTGTAATAATAAAACGAACATTTCCACCTAAGGCTTCTCTCCACTTGCTGAAGATGAGTTTATTAGCAATTGAAAGCTGTGTGTTATACCAAAGGCCTCCGCTAACATTGTTGTCATATTTTTCAGCGAGCGATACTGCCCAGAAAAAGAGCTTTCTCTTTGTGCCTGTGAGCTCATTACCTTTCGCCATAATTTTCTCAAATACTTTTTCGAGTAAGCGAGGAACAGTGGTAAATCCATCTGGCTTCACCTCTTTCAAGTTATCGCCTATTGTTTCTAAACTTTCAGCATAATAGACACTAATACCACTATAGAAATAGATATAAGTTACTTGCTTTTCAAAAATGTGGTTCAAAGGAAGGAAACTCAATACTTTGTAGTGCGGTGCATCAGGGAAGGGGAACGCCTCTTTAGAGAACATAATATTCATATAGATGTTTGCGTGGGTGAGCATAACACCTTTTGGAGTTCCGGTTGTACCAGATGTGTAAATAATAGTTGCAAGGTGAGAAGTTGGAATATCTTTTTTGATAGCAGCTACTTTAGCTAAGCTTTCATCATCAGCTAATTCCAGCACTTCTTTCCAATGAGGCGCACCTTCTATTTCATCAAAACTATATACACCTTGAACCGATGGTACTCTTTCTGCAACACTTTTTGCTTTTTCGTATAGTTCTTGGTTACCTGCAAATATGTATTTTACTTGAGCATCATTCAAGATAAATTCTAATTCACTTGGATTGGTAGTTGGATAAATAGGAGTGAGAATGGCTCCAATCTGCTGGGCCGCAAAGTCGGTAAAAATCCACTCTGGTCTGTTCGCACTTAGGATCGCTATTTTATCACTTCCTTCAGCAGAAAAGTCATTTGCACTTACGCCCAATTTTAACAAACCAGCACTAAAACGGTTGGCAATATCTCGAACTTGTTCTGTGGAATAGGGGGTCCAAACTCCTTTCTCTTTAGCTACCATCATATCGGCCTTGGGGAACTTGCTCAGCTGATGGTCTAGGCAATCGAATAAGCGTTTAATTTCCATAATAAACAATTAATGGTTGAAGCAATGGTTAGGGTGATTAAGAATTTGATTTTTCCTTGGTGAGTTGTTCATATTCGTGTTGTACCCAGTCTTTACCTTTTGTATAAGCTTCGATAAACTGAAATACAATGGCAATACCCCAGCTCATAGAAACCCATGCGGGCCAGGGTAGGGTTGACTGAATAATGCGCGCACCTTTAAATGCCCAGATTAACCAAAGAAATAGGTTAACTAAGAGATAAATGGTAAGCGATCGTTTAAATCTGGCGCGCTTTTGTGCTACGCGCCAAAGGCTATAGTCTTTTTGGGGCTCCATAGAGGGGTCCTTTGGGGTGTTGAAAGTAGTTAAATCGCCCTGAATCACAAAGCCTTTAGTTATTCAAATAAGCTATAAAAGGAATTTTAACAGCTTAGTCCTCCCAAACCGTCAAACCTTCGCTGCAATTGGAGCAGATATCAATGTTTTTCCTAGAACTCATGAGCTCTTGTCGGAACTGTCTGTAATTGTCGTTTTTCCAGATTTCTCTGAATGATTGCGATTGTAAATTTCCCAAATGATGCATCGCATCTTTATCGAAACAACAAGGCACCACTATGCCATCCCAAGTGATAACGTTGGCGTGCCAAAGTTTCCAGCAATGATTTTGTAAGCCACTTTTTACTTCTCTTTCGCCCTTTTTATTGGTTCTATAACGACTGTATTTGTCAATAGTAGGGATTAAGTTATGTGGGTCTTCCTCATAATTATACACCTGAGCAGTTTTGAAACGAACTTGGTCAACTCCAATTTCTTTACCCAGCGCTTTAATTTCTTCTATTTGGTGTTCGTTGGGTTGTACAACTAAGAACTGAAAGAAAATAAAGGGTGTTTTACTATTCAATTCTTTTTTCCACTTCACTATGTTGCGCGCTCCTTGTATCACTTTATCCAATTTCCCACCAACTCTATATTGTTGGTAAACATCTTGCGTAGTTCCATCTATTGAAATAATTAATCTGTCTAAACCACTTTCAACTGTTTGGCGGGCTTTTTCTTCCGTTAAATAATGCGCATTGGTACTGGTAGCGGTATAAATTCCTTTTTGGTTTGCATATTTCACCATATCCAAAAATTGCGGATTCAGGTAGGGCTCCCCTTGGAAATAAAAAATCAAATACAGCAATTCCTGGTGAATATCATCAATGGTTTTTTCGAAGAATGATTTTTCCAACATGCCGGTTGGACGGGTAAATGAACGCAATCCGCTTGGACATTCAGGACAACGAAGATTACATGAAGTAGTAGGTTCGAAGGAAATGGAAATAGGATAGCCCCATTGAATAGGCCTCTTGGTGAATTTACTTAACTGATAACTGCTCCATACCAATGCAGCATTGAAGGCTTTTTTGATGGTGAGCTTAGACAGTAAGTTGATGCTATCGTTCCAGTTGAAATAAGGCATGAGCCGTAAAAATACAAACTCATGCACCAAATAGAAGCATTGAAAAGCTTCTATTCAAATTCTTCCATTTTTCGTAATGAAAGTTACGCTTATGATGCTTAGTTAGAAAGTCTATTGAAAATGTATCGCAATTTCAAAGGAGTATACCAAAACAAAGTAAATAACACAATCATTAGACAACAGACCAGTTCGAATCTTTAATTACTTAACCACTAACAAGTGCTACAAGAAAAAACTGCACTTATTACTTGAATTTATATATGTCTAACTTTTAAACATCAGTGAGTTTATATACTAATGTATGTTCATTCTTATCAGAAATTTTTAAATCGAATTTCACAAATCCTAATAAGTTGTCTGCCTGGCTATTAGTAATTTCAACTGTATCAGATGTGTGTTTAGATACATAACCATTGTTAAGGATAAATAAGTCGATAAAACAGTTTAAGGCATTTAAACAATCTGCGGAATTGTCAAAATAAAAGATAATTTCAAAATCCATCAGTTTTAAAACACTCTCTTCACTAACTATTAATTCAAGTGAAATGGACGACCAATTAAAGTCGTAATAGGGATGTTTTTTTAAAGAAAAACTCCTTCTAGACAGCTTTTTTTCTTCATTAGGAATTACGATACTACCAAATCCCCAATCAGTCGTAATCTTTTGTTTGTAGAATGAATATGTTATTACAGATTTATAAAACTGTGAAATTTCAGGTGTAGCTTTTTCTTCATTCCAAAAATTCAAGGCAAGATTAAAAGCAGTTGTTGCAAATGGATCAATCATATATTTATTTTATCGAGGACAATAGGAGGGTTTGTTTTAATTGCACTTACGAATATTAAATTTAGCGAAGGTTACGCTTATCTTCACGCTGTGAGTCGCAAAAATTCGAAATTAGTTGGGTGGTTGCTGCCATTGATGTTGGTGACTATTTTAATTTTGGTACGCTTTTTAGCGCCAAGGTTCTCAGATAACATCTCCGATTCATCTAGGTTTGAGCAGGGTTGGTGGCAACTCTATCCTCAACAATATGGTATAATTGGAATTGACATAAGCAGGTACCAAGGCATGATTAGGTGGAAAGAAATTAAAGAAGGATTTCCGCCTGGAGCAGAACTGCGTTTTTGTTACGTTAAAGCCACAGAAGGTGTTACAATAACAGATCCTTATTTTTTTCGAAACTGGAAGGCTGCAAAAAAAGAAGGATTGAAAAGAGGAGCCTATCACTTTTTTAGAACCAGAGAGGATCCAATTCGACAAGCCGATCATTTCCTACGACTTCGACCCTACCAAAAAGGCGATTTACCTCCTGTTGTAGATGTTGAACATCTAGATGGAGTGTCAGCTCGAGTTGTTCGTCAGCGTTTGTTGAGCTTTCTTCAGCATGTTGAAAGAAAAACAGGCGTTCGTCCAATCATTTATACCTACGCAAGTTTTTATGACGCTTACTTAGGAGATTCTTTTAAAGATTATTCTCTTTGGGTAGCTCATTACTTTCAACCTAATGAACCTCGCATTTCAAGAGACTGGCATTTTTGGCAGTTCACAGATAAAGCGGAAATTCCAGCTATTACTGGGAAGGTTGATGTTAATGTTTTTCGTGGCGATAGCATTCAATGGAAGAGTTGGTTGAAAGAGTTCAAATAATTGTAATTTGGTGTTACACTACATGAAACTATTTTTTACAATTATTGCTTGTTGGGCTTTTTGGGGCAACTTACTGAGCCAAGACTCAAAAAACTCTTCTTACTACGAGCGGATAGATTCTTTGTGGCATGTTACTACAGGATTTCAAACAAATAATGCCGAGTTTTTGGTTCGTTATCCAAATCGACAAAAAGTAATTTTAACTCCAGCAACTGCTGTGCAGCAATATATTAAAATGGAGTATGGTGTTTTGTATGTGAAAGCAGGTTACACACCAGGTTGGGCTAATCCAGATAAATCTGCTATTACTGGACAAAATAAGCGCACTGAAATTGGAGTGGGTTTTACACTAAAAGGATTGGATATTGATTTAAGTCGACAAAAAGCCAGAGGCTATTATATTAGAAACACAAAAGATTATATTCCATCTTGGCTGCCAGGACAGCCCTACTTACAGATTCCAAATTTAAATACCACCCTCTACTCATTTCAAATTGGATTAAGTACCCGATCAACCCTTCCTGTTGGCGCTTTGTATTCTGAGAGAACCAGACTTTTAAAGAACACATGGTCATTTATCCCATCTTTTAGTTTTTATTGGATTGAAATGCACAATGACGCACCCATGCAACCTGGTCTATACAACAATGATCGTCACCGCGATTTTAATCTACGCTTGCCTATGGCATTTGCAATGACCACTAAATCGGGATGGTATGCAATAGTGTTGGGTGGACCAGTTGTTGGACTTAGTTTATTCAGTACAGAATTGTATGATACTAATCTTAGACCTTCTGTACAACGATCTTCTCATCTTGCTTTAGGATATACCTCCAAAATTAGAGCAGGATACAATGGGAAAAAATGGTACACTGGAATTAGTGCATTCAGCGAACAATATTTTACAACACTGCAAGATGTACGTACTACCAGAAATTTTTCAGGAGCAGAAATTCATATTGGTACGAGAATTCCTCCTTTCCGTCTTTTAATGAAAACAAATCAGCTATTAGAAAAGTGGTTCTAGTTAATGACACTTAAAATAATCGAAGGGCTCTAAACAATCGTTGCATTGAAACAAAGCTTTACAAGCAGTACTTCCAAATTCACTAACTAATCGCGTATCCGCACTCTTGCATTGCGGGCAAGGTGGATGCGTGTCTTCAATCATTGCATCGTCTTTTACTTTGTATTGAGGTGGCGCAATGCCATATTCTTCCAATTTCTTCTTGCCCTCTTCGCTCATCCAATCAGTAGTCCAAGCAGGCGATAGAACTTGTTTGATTTCTACATCTTTGATACCCGCTTCTGCTAAAGCCATTTTAATTTGAATACGAATTACATCCATTGCAGGACAACCGCTATAAGTTGGCGTAATTGTTACTACTGCGCCTTTCTCCGAAATTTGAACATCCCTAACTATACCTAGATCAACAATAGTAAGAACGGGCACTTCGGGATCGCATACTGTTTCCAGTACTTTCCAGATTGCTGCAGTAGGTTGAACGATTGCTTCCATAGTTGGCAAGATTACCAAGAAGCCCCCGGATAGGCCCTTTGTAAAAACTGCATTTCGGCTAAAATATATCCTAGGTATTCTGTATGTTTTCCTGTTTTACCACCCGTTTGAAAGGCTTGTTGTGTTGGAACTTCTAGTCCTGCTTCTGCAAATACTTCTTGCAATTCCTGTTTCCAAGATTCATGAAGATTAGCAAGCTGAATGTTGGTAGTTGAAGAAGTAGCGGTTTCATAAGACGCTTCTTTAAATGCCTCACCAGTGAACGGCCATAAAAATGTTAATGCTTGACGTAAGCGATTTGCACTTTCTTCAGTGCCATCACCCAAACGTATCACCCATTCTCTGCTCCAACGCAAATGGTATTTTACTTCTTTCAGTGTTTTTTCTGCAATAGCAGCCAAATCAGTATCGGTGCTTTTGATTAATTCCTGATAGAACAGCCACTGGAAACTGCTGATGAAATAAACGCGGAGTGTTGTTTGTGCCCAATCGCCATTCGGTAATTCTGCGAGCAATAAATTTTTAAAATCCCAGGCATCTCTTAAATAAGCTAAGGTATCTTCTGTAACTTCTAGCGATGCATCTTTTTGCTGAATGCGAGTTGACGCCAATTGGTAAAAGTTGCGAGCAGCGCCTATATAATCGAGGGCAATATTAGATATAGCAATATCCTGTTCAAGAATGGGTCCGTGTCCACACCATTCACTGCAGCGGTGACCAGTAATTAATGCATTATCACCAGCATACAATAAAAATTGCAGCATGGGGTCTTCTTGCACTATTTGAGCAATCCTTCCCTCGTATTGAATCATTGTTTGTGACATGTTGGAAGATTACAATTACATGTATTGAAGTTCATCGGGTAAATCATAGAACGTTGGGTGCCTGTACACCTTATCAGATGCCGGATCATAAAATGCACCCGCTTCATCTGGATTAGAAGCATGAATATGTTTGCTTTCAACCACCCAAATACTCACCCCTTCTTGTCGTCTTGTATACACATCCCTTGCATTTTCAATAGCCATTGCAGCATCAGCGGCATGTAAGCTACCAGCATGTTTATGGTCTAAACCTTGCTTACTTCTAATAAACACTTCCCACAAAGGCCATTCATGTTTATTTTGATTGGAAGTGCTGATATCTGCAGCACCATGCTTCGATTCACCATAGTCGCCGTAATAGAATTTTCTAATCATCTTGCTAGAAGTTAATGTTTATGCAATTTGTTGAACAGGGGTACGTGCCTTCTTTTTCTCAGCATAAGCAGCCGCAGCTTCTCTAACCCAAGCACCTTCTTCCCATGCTTTTCTTCTAGTATCTAAGCGCTGTTGGTTACATGGTCCGTTCCCACCAATGACCTGCCAAAACTCTTCCCAGTTTATAGTTCCAAAATCATAATGACCTCTTTCTTCGTTCCATTTTAAGTCTGGATCTGGTAAAGTCATACCCAAGAACTTCACTTGTTCGGCACAAACATCTATGAACTTCTGACGTAGTTCATCGTTCGTGAAGCGTTTGATCTTCCACTTCATACTTTGTTGGGTATTTGGACTAGCATCATCGGTTGGACCAAACATCATAATACTTGGCCACCACCAGCGGTTAATTGCATCCTGACACATTCTTCGCTGCGCTTCATTTCCCTTACTCAGGTGTAATAACAATTCAAAACCCTGACGCTGATGAAAACTTTCTTCCTTACAAATGCGCACCATAGCTCTTGCATAAGGACCATAACTGGTTCTGCACAGTGGAACCTGGTTCATAATAGCTGCACCATCTACCAACCATCCAATCGCACCCATATCGGCCCAAGTGAGTGTAGGGTAATTGAAGATGGAAGAATATTTTGCCTTCCCAGTGTGTAACTGGTCATACATTTCATCACGACTAATACCAAGTGTTTCAGCAGCTGAATACAGGTATAAACCATGTCCAGCTTCGTCTTGCACTTTGGCTATTAAAATTGCTTTTCTTCTAAGACTTGGCGCTCTTGTTATCCAATTAGCCTCGGGTAACATACCCACACATTCGCTGTGTGCATGTTGAGAGATTTGGCGAATTAAAGTTTGGCGGTATTTCTCCGGCATCCAATCCTTTGGCTCAATTTTAATTTCCTGATCAATCTTTTCTTGGAAGCGTGCTTCTGAAGATTCCCAATTCATGTTGCAGCATTTAGGCACCAAAAGTATGGGTTTTCCCTTCAAAAACTAACAATTGTTAGGGAGAGAAAGGTTAAAATTGGCCGTTCCTGTTAGGCAAAATGCATCCAGCAACCTTAATTCTTCAACAAATGGGCAATGGCCTGCTGTTTTTGCTCAAATCCAAATCCTTCCAAATAGGTTTTCATGAGGCTGGCAATTTCTTCGTTGCATAAATTACCCATACTGCCTTCATGTGTTCCGAGTTGTGGTTGAGTGGGTTTTTGGAAACTGCCTTCATTTACTTGTCGACCAACTTCTCTATAGGCATCTCTAAAGGGCATACCTTGCATGACCAAATTATTCACTGCATCTACTGTGTACAAATAAGTATAACGAGGATCATCAAGAATATTAGTTTGGACTTGCATATTCGATAGCATCAACATCATCATATTCAGACAATGGTGCAATTCTTCAAATGCAGGGAAAAGCGCTTCTTTTAACAATTGCAGATCGCGGTGATAGCCACTAGGAAGGTTGGTTGTGAGCAACATGATTTCTTGCGGAATACTTTTTATGCGATTACATTTTCCACGAATAAGTTCAAACACATCTGGATTTTTCTTATGCGGCATAATGCTGCTTCCAGTTGTAAGATGATCTGGAAAAGAAACAAAGCCCATATTCTGACTCATGTACAAACACATGTCCATACTCATCTTAGCAAGTGTTTCCGCAACGCTTGTGATTGCTTGAGCCGTGATGCGTTCAACTTTTCCTCTGCCCATTTGTGCATATACTACATTGTAGTTCAGCGTATCAAATCCCAATAACTCAGTCGTCATTGTTCTGTTGATGGGAAACGATGAGCCATATCCAGCGGCACTTCCAAGCGGATTTTTATTTGTAATTCGATAAGCGTTTTGAAGTACTAAAACATCGTCAGCTAAACTTTCAGCATAAGCCCCCAGCCATAGTCCAAATGAAGAAGGCATGGCCAATTGAAGATGGGTATAACCCGGAAGTAAATGATATTGGTGTTGTTGACTGAGTTTTTGCAGTAGCTGAAAGCAGTCAACCATATGCTTTACCAAAAATTCAATTTCATCGCGTAAGAACAATCGAATATCAACCAGCACTTGGTCATTCCGACTTCGAGCGGCGTGGATTTTCTTTCCCACTTCACCCAATTCTTCAGTGAGCTTGTTTTCTATATAACTGTGAATGTCTTCAACATCAGCAGGCAGTACAAATCCCTTTTCTTGTAGCGAAGGGAACATTTTTCTAAGCGCTTGCTGCAAAGCTTCATTCTCTGAAGCACTCAGCAATCCAATACTTTCCAGCATGTTTGCATGCGCCATATTTCCCAATACATCATGACAGGCCATGAGCGCATCAAAAGAGCGATCATTTCCAACTGTAAATGCATCTACTTGATCTGAAGAGATGTTCTGGTCTTTCTGCCAAAGTTTCATGGCTGCAAGTTATGCAAAGCAAGGCAATACGAGATAAACTCAGTTAACTGTGCCATAGAATTCCTGTAATTTCACACCATATGAGTAACCAATCATTTCACTTACAAGAGATATATTTAGTTGTAAAAAAGCAGATACGTTCGGTACTGGTCTTTACCATTGTGGTAGGCTTATTAGGTGCGGGTACCATTTTTTTGGTGCCTAAAAAATATCAATCGACTGTTGTGCTAACAGCAAATAATCCGCAAATAACCGATAAAGCAGCTTTATTTAATGCACAAATCCAATCCCTTTATTCTGGTTATGGTAGTACAGATGACCTCGACAGGATAGTGGGCATGAGTATGTTGGATACTTTGTATTTGGCAATGGTAGATCAATTTAAACTTCAGCTAGAGTACAATCTGAAAGCAACCGATACACTTCGCTTGCGACAGTTAGCAGCCAAAAAACTGAGGAAAGATGTTCTACTAGAAAGAACAGATCAGCAACAGTTGAAGATCAATGTGCTTTTTAAAAACCCAGAAATGGCTGCATCTATAGCAAATGCAATGCAGCAGTGGATTGCACAACATGCTATGCAGGAGAATAGAAAGCGGTATCAGAAAATTGTTACGGTGCTTAACAAAAAAATTGAATCAGTAGAAAAAGAATACCAACAAGTATCTGAGAAGCTGGCTCAGGCAACGAGTTTTTCACAAATCAACTGGTTGCAACAAGATCAACAACGTTTTATAGAACAAGCTCAGCAAATTAGAAAAGCAAAAGAAGAGTTTGAAGTTGGATTAGCAGCAATGCCTGAATTGGTTGCAGTGCAGCAAGTGGCAGCGCCAAATTTAAAACATGTTTATCCCAACGAGTGGATGTTCATTTTTCTTTTTTTACTCGGCGGATTTGCAACAGGTGTGCTTTGGGTAATTATTCGAAACAGGAAATAAGTAAAGCGTGAATATCCAAATTTTCAAAAATTGGATATTGCCTTTTAGTGCAATACTGGCATTGTTCTTCATTGCCTTTTTGTTGCGCTCACCCTTCTATGTTTTTTTAATTCCATCTGCGTTCTTCGTATACTTTCTTTTTAAAAATTATTCGCTGGATGCCCGACATATTTGGTGGCTCATGTGGTTGTTTTTGCCAATTAGCGGAGAGTGGCAGCTAACGCCATCGCTTGGACTAGATATGCCCATGGAGCCTTTGCTCATCATTTTAACTGGAATTGGAATAATAAGTTGGCTCTATAAACCGGCTCTTTTCCCCAATCATTTTATGCAAAGTGGAGTAGGCACTCTGCTTGTTCTGCATATTGGTTGGTTGGGTCTACAACTTTTATTTTCATCAACACCAGTACTCAGTTTAAAATATCTGCTCGCAAAAATCTGGTACATTTTTCCTTTTGTGCTGATGTTGCCAGTTTGGTTAGACGACCATTCCTTTTGGAAGAAATTGGTGGCCTTTTCTGTGGCAGCTATGTTGCTGGGGGTTTTGCAAACTTTGGTGCGACACGCTGCATATGGATTTGAGTTCGATGCTTTAGAAAATATTTTTCATCCCTTTTACCGCAACCATGTTACTTACAGTGCTATCTTAATTATGGTAATGGCCATCTTGTTTGCGAATTATTGGATTACTAACAATAAAACAATTCGCAAAGCATCCCTTGGTATTGGAGTGATTTTTTTGATTGCGCTTTACTTCTCATTTTCAAGAGGTGCATGGATGGCGGGCTTATTAGGAATGGCTTCCATATTCATTTTTTTAAAACGATGGTGGGTGAGGGTGATGGTAGTAGCAGCAATCGCAGTAGCTTCTGTAAGTATATGGATTACCCAAGACCAGCGCTGGCATTTTTTACGTCCTGCTTACGATCAAACTATTTATCATACCGATTTTGATGCGCACATGCAAGCAACTTTTGCATTGAAAGATGTGTCGAATGCAGAGCGTTTACATAGGTGGATTGCAGGAGTAAGAATGGTTGCTGACCGTCCATTGGTCGGTTTTGGTCCAAATAGTTTTTACGAGAATTATAAAACCTATACCAATCCACTTTTCAGAACCTGGGTGAGTGATAATCCAGAAAAATCAACTGTGCATAATTACTATTTACTCGTTGCTGTAGAGCAGGGATTAGTGGGATGGCTTATATGGATTGCATTGGTTGTAATGGTACTGCTGCGATTGCAATTTTTCATTCAGCATGAACAAGATAAAAAGTACAAGCTCATTTGGCTCACAACAGGGGCTGTTTTTGTAATGATTTTAACCTTGAATATCATTAATGACCTCATTGAAACCGATAAAGTAGGGGGAATTTTCTGGCTTTGTGTTGGACTGACTATTTGGGGAGAACGCAGAATGAGGGCTTTTCAAAACGTTGGAGTTAACTAGTCATTTTTTACCCTTAGCTGAATAGTGTATTTTGCGCCCGAAAAAGGAGGCTTTTCCTCTAAAAAATTGGTTATTTCTTATTTATGAGCAAGAAAATATTAATTACAGGTGGAGCGGGTTTTATTGGTTCTCACGTTGTTCGTTTATTTGTGAACCAGTATCCGCAATATCAAATTGTGAATTTTGATGCGCTCACCTATGCAGGCAACCTAGAGAATTTACGTGATATAGAAAGTGCTCCAAACTATCATTTTTTCAAAGGTGATATCACAGTTCCACAAGAAATTGAAGCGGCTTTCCAGCAATTTGGTATTACCGATGTTATTCATTTGGCAGCAGAATCGCATGTGGATAGAAGTATTCACTCGCCAGTCGATTTTGTATTGACGAATGTAGTGGGTACGGTTCATTTGCTGAATGTGGCGAAGCAGTTTTGGGCAAGCGATTTAGAGAATCATTTGTTCTATCATGTTTCTACTGATGAAGTCTATGGTACTTTAGGTGAAACAGGTTTATTTACAGAGCAAACTCCATACGATCCTCGTTCACCATACTCAGCTAGTAAGGCATCTTCTGACCATTTTGTGCGTGCTTATCACGAAACTTATCACTTGAGAACGGTGGTTTCTAATTGTTCGAATAATTACGGACCATTTCATTTTCCTGAGAAACTTATCCCTTTAATGATTCGCAATATTCTTCACCAACAACCACTTCCTGTGTACGGCGATGGATTGTACACGCGCGATTGGTTGTTTGTAAAAGATCATGCAAGAGCTATTGATACCGTGTTTCATAAAGGAGTAGTAGGAGAAACGTACAATATTGGTGGCTTTAATGAATGGAAGAACATTGATATTGTTCATCTCGTTTGTGGCATCATGGATGAGAAACTTGGACGAGAAAAAGGTACTAGTCAGCAGCTGATCCGTTTTGTGAAAGATAGACCTGGTCACGATAGAAGATATGCGATTGATGCAACCAAAATCAACCGCGAGTTGGGTTGGAAGCCTTCAGTTACTTTTGAAGAAGGAATTGTTGAAACAATTGATTGGTACTTGGCTAACCAAGAGTGGTTGGAACATGTTTCGAGTGGCGCCTACCAATCGTATTATAAATCTATGTACCAAAACAGATGAAACTAGTACCTACACCATTAGCAGGTTGTTTTGTAATTGAAGATCAATTTTTTGGTGATGAGCGAGGCTATTTCTTTGAGAGCTTCAACCAAAAAACTTTTGAAGCGGCTACAGGACAATCTGTAAATTTTGTGCAAGACAACCAATCTATGTCTAAAAGAGGCGTGTTGAGAGGGTTACATTTTCAACAACATGAGCACGCGCAAGCTAAGCTGGTGCGTGTTTTGCAGGGATCGGTACTAGATGTGGTAGTTGATATCAGAAAAGGATCTGCTACTTACGGCCAAACTTTTTCGATTGAGCTCACTGAAAGCAACCACAAACAACTTTTTGTACCACGCGGATTTGCGCATGGGTTTTTAGTGACCAGTGAAACGGCTGTATTCTTTTATAAAGTTGACAACTATTATAATAAAGCTAGTGAGCAAGGCATCATGTACAATGATCCACAACTTGCTATTGACTGGGGAATGGATGCTGCTGAATTTTTGTTGTCAGAGAAAGATCAGCAATTACCTTACTTACAAGCTATAGAACCTCAAGAGGTATAAATATGAAAGGAATTATTCTTGCCGGTGGATCCGGTACCCGATTGTATCCCATCACCAAGGGAATTAGTAAGCAGTTAATGCCTATTTACGATAAGCCCATGGTTTACTATCCATTGTCGGTGCTTATGTTGGCGGGTATCAAAGAAGTACTTATCATTACCACTCCCGAAGACAATTCGCAATTTCAGCGTTTATTAGGCGATGGAAAATCATTGGGATGTTCTTTCACTTATGCCATTCAAGAAAAACCAAATGGTTTAGCACAAGCTTTTGTTATTGGAAAGGAATTTATTGGCAACGATAAAGTGGCTTTGATTTTAGGTGATAATATTTTTTACGGTGCTGGATTTAGCAAGCTGGTACAATCGTTCAATGATGTACAAGGTGCTGCTGTGTTTGCTTACGAAGTGAATGATCCAGAACGTTATGGCGTAGTTGAATTTGATGCGAATAGAAAAGTAATTTCTATTGAAGAAAAGCCGAAGCAGCCTAAATCAAATTATGCTGTGCCTGGCTTGTATTTCTATGATAACGAAGTGGTGAAAATTGCCAGTGAAATTGAACCATCACCCAGAGGTGAATATGAAATTACCGATGTAAATCGCGTGTATTTGGAGCAAGGAAAACTACAAGTAGGTATCATGAATAGAGGCACTGCTTGGTTAGATACAGGTACGTTTGATTCTTTAAGCGATGCAAGTGAGTTTGTGCGAGTTATTGAAAAACGCCAGAGCCAAAAAATAGGATGTATTGAAGAAGTAGCGTACAGAATGGGATTCATTGATGAAGCGCAATTATTAGAACTCGCTAATCTTTATGCTAAAAGTGGCTATGGTGAGTATTTGAAAAATTTGAAGAAATAAACTTTCAAATCTTCATTTAACAATCGTCGCGCTCTACTGTATTGGTTTTGTGTTGTAACAAAAGCGATTTCCTAGGTTCAGGAACAGCTTCGTATTCAAAAGGACAATGTTTGCAACCATTTCCGCAGCAAAATCCTTTGCTCAAATGATAGGCTTCGGTAAATACCATATAGCCTTGTTCATTATAATAAAAATCTTTTCCTTCAATCAATTGTTTGCTCACGGATCAATTCTTTTAAAATCGGGTCTTTTTCTTCCGGCAGTGGTTTATTTATTGAAAACTGAAGATAATGGACGCGATTACTTTTTGCAATATCTAAGCTCTCATAATAGGTTCGAATGGCCAATTCTTGTGGAATGTTGGGCTGTGCATAGGCGTCATTCCAATCCACTAACGTTTCTAGCTCAAATAAGTTGATGACTGTTTTGGTGAACTCGTACAATGCCGGACTATCGGTTTTGAGGTGAATTCGTCCATTGGGCTGCAAAAACTGCTGATAGCGACGCAGAAACAGCGGATGGGTAAGTCTTTTTTTGGCTTTAGAACCCCTGAGCTGAGGATCGGGGAAGGTAATCCAGATTTCAGCTACCTCACTTGGAGCAAAATAAGTGTGTATGTGGTCGATGGGCGTACGAAGAAAAGCGGCATTCTTCAATCCTTTGCTATTGGCAATGCTGGCGCCCTTCCATATTCTATTTCCTTTAATATCAACGCCTAAGGTGTTGATTTGGGGGTGCATATCGGCTAAACCAACGGTGTATTCGCCTTTTCCGCAGGCCAATTCAAGCACAATTGGGTGGTTGTTTCCAAAAAAACTCGACCAGTTACCGGCCATGTCTTTTGGGTGCTCCAACACGTTCGACATATGTCGGATAGCCTCAAATCGTTCCAATTTTTTATGCCCCATGGGGCGCAAAAGTAGGGGGAAAGAAATAAATGGACTAACTGCCAGTCTTTCCTAAGACTTTAAGTTGATCAAGATTAGGGGTTGCACTTCCGCCAATATTTTCTAAAGTAATAGCGAAAGCGTCGGACTGTCCGCATGCTTTCATGGCCACAAATCCATTTTGAATCTCACCCAACGGAACAAGTCCAGCATCATTTGGTTGATTTCCTTGAATACACCAGAGTTGGTATTGTTTTCCAGCAGGGGCAGGTGGTAAATTGCCTGTAAATAGCCAAACCTTTCCAGCTGCTTTATCCCAAATAACCTTCGCTTCGAGCGAAGAATTGGCTTCAACAGCAGCCAATGCAATGTTTTGTGTGCTCTGTTTTGCAATGGCTTGCTCTAATGCTTCAAAGCGACTCAAGTTAGATTGTAATTCTTTTACTTTATATGCCATGGCTCTGTTATCTGCATCCAGCTTTTGGAAGTTTTGATTCAGCCATAACCAGCCACTTACAAGAATGATGATGGAGGCCGCCGCTGCCCATTTCCAATACGCATTCATACGAACAACCTTGGCTGGGTTGTTTTCCTTTTCCAAAGATGGATGTTGAGGAAGAGTAGCAATTTTTGAAAGAATGGCTTGTTTCACATGCGAGCTAGGTGTTACCGCTTCTGCGCTAGCCAACTGTTCAAGTCCAGCTTCAATACGTTGGATTTCTTCTTTTACTTCTGGAAATATTTGGGCCAATGCAGTAATCTGCTCCCGCTCTTTAGGCGGAAGCTGATCGAGCACATACAGCTCAAGATCACCAGATGATATAATGCAACTTAGATCCAACATATCCAAATCATCAATTCTCTTAATTTTTTTAATGCCAGCCTCAGCCTCGATTTAACCGTTCCAAGTGGAACTGATAAGGCTTCACTGATTTCTTCCTGCGTATAACCTCCATAGTAAGTCATCATAACAATTTTTCTCTGTTCTTCAGGAAGCTTTTGCAGTGGCTTTTCTATTCCAATGGTATCTACCAAAGTTTGGTTGCTACCGACACTTCCTTCCAAATGTACGTAATCATCTACCCCTTTGGTTTTCGATGACTGCGTAAATCTTTTTGAACGTAAATAATCAATGCTATGATTTCTTGCAATATTCAGCATCCAGGTATATGCGCTGGCTTTATCGGCTTGATAAGAAGCGGCATTTTGCCAAATCTTCACAAAAACCTCTTGTAACAAATCTTCAGCAGTTGCTTGGTCGGGTACATTTTTCATAATTACGCCCAGCAATGCAGGCGCATAATTATCATATATATGACTCAATGCATCTGCTTTGCCCATTGCAATTTCTTGCAACCAATTTGTTATAGGTAGGTGCTGCGACAAGATGCACAAAGATGGACTTAAATCTATTTCAAAAAAAAATTTGTGGAAGAGTGATCCAAGAATTTTCATTCGCCGTATATCTATTCAAACAAATTCAATAAACTATGAAAAACCGATTTTTTATGACTTGCTTACTCAGCAGTCTGGTATGGATGAGTCAAGCACAATCTACTTCAAATGAGCCTGTTCCATTTGTTGGAGGATCGCCCATGTACCCTATGAAAAATATTGTTGAGAATGCAGTTCAGTCGGCGCAACACACCACTTTAGTTGCAGCAGTCAAAGCAGCGGGATTGGTAGATGTTTTAGCAGGTGATGGTCCCTTTACAGTATTTGCACCCATGAACAGTGCATTTGAAAAACTACCAAAAGGAACTGTATCTAAACTATTAGAACCTTCTGCAAAAGCAACCTTGACGAAAGTGTTAACCCACCATGTGGTAGCAGGAAGATGGCGTTATGACGACTTATATACCTTGGCAAAAAAGGGGGGTCAGCAGTCATACCTAACTACTGTTGCCGGTGAAAAAGTATGGATTCAATTAGAAGGGGAGAGACTAATAGTAGTTGATACGAAGAAAAACAAAGCACAACTCTTGCAAACTGATGTAATGCAAAAAAATGGGGTCATACATGTAACCGATACTGTATTGATGCCAAATTAATCCAATTCATATTTCATATCCAATATCCAATCATCATTTAAAGCCTCGTTTAGTTTTTCTAGGGATGGATGAATGTTCGGGGGCGGGGGTGTTCTCTTCGGAGGCACCCTTTTTGTTTGCAGATAAGTTCAACGGTTTAACTTCCTGTACTAGTCTAGTTGGCAACAATATAAAATATCGCAAATCGCAATATGAAATATATGGCTTACAATAATTGATAATCAATTGAAAATTATATAATATTGCATATCGCAATATGCAATAAATTTTATAGAATGAAACCAATTCATTATCAAATGAAGCCTCAGGATATTGTTGTTTTACTGAAGATTATTGCAGTCGGTAACGAAAACTGGCAGCAAAAGCCCCTAGCAGAAGCATTGGGTATGAGCCAGTCGGAAGTGAGCCATTCTTTATCTCGATCTCAATATGCTGGATTATTGTTGAATAAAAGCAAACAAGTGATGAAATCGGCATTGCTTGAATTTTTACAATATGGTATAGCGTATGTTTTTCCTCAACAACCAGGTGCTTTAGTTAGAGGAATAGCAACAGCTCATGCAGCATCTCCACTCAAGGAGACTATCTCAAGCAATGAAAGCTTTGTTTGGCCTTATGCAAAAGGTAATCAGCGTGGACAAGCAATCATTCCACTATATCCATCTGTGCCCGAAGCTGCTTTAAAAGACGCAAAGCTATATGAGCTACTTGCTTTAACGGATGCTTTGCGAGTTGGTAAAGTCAGAGAAAAATTATTATCTATTGAGGAGTTAAAGAAAAGAATAGGATGAAGAATTCTATCATTAACCTGGGTGGTATCAAAAAAATTGCAATTGCATTAGGCGAGCTGAATGAAGAAGTCGTTTATGTAGGTGGCGCTGTTGTTGCTTTATATATAAACAATCTGGCTGCAGAAGATGTAAGGCCAACTCAGGATGTAGATATCAGTGTTTCCATTTTATCGATTGATGAGTTAGAAAAGCTTCGAGCATCATTACATAAAAAGGGATTTATTCAAACTTCTGAGGATAACGTAATATGTCGCTTTCGTTATAATGAGGTAAAGGTTGACGTGATGAACACGAAGGCCATAGGATGGGCTCCTGCTAATCCATGGTTTGCATCTGGATTTAAGAACAGATTGCAAATTGAAATTGAAGGACAGCATATTTTTATTATGCCATTACCTTACTTTCTAGCTTCAAAATTTGCCGCTTACAACAGCAGAGGAAAAAATGAACCAAGAACTAGTCATGATTTTGAAGACATTACTTATGTATTAGATAATTGTACAGATCTAGTTGATCAAATTGTTAGATCGAATGATGATGTTACACTGTTTTTGAAAGGCGAATTTGAAAGTATTTTATCCGATCAAGTAAAGAAGGAAGCTATAGCAGCTAATTTGTTTTACTTAAATCGCGAAGAGCGCTTCTCAATGATAGTAGAAAAGCTTCATAACATAATAGAGAAGATTTCTACTAATTAAATGGTAAACTGCTACCATGCGCAACAGGTAGAGAATAGGAATAAGGCATCAACAGATATAGCTTTCTTGTGGAATTCAATTCTCTTCAGTGGTTCTCAACTATTGCGGAACTAGCTTTGTTGCAGATTTATTCTTTTCCACTGCTGTTACCATCAAATTACAAATCAGTCCAATGAACAACACCCCTGCCATGATGTACATGGTCATTGAATACACTTCAGCAGGTGGCAATCCTTTTACTTCCAATTGGTATTGACGCATATAATTAATGAGCACAGGTCCTGCAATAGCAGCGGCTGACCAAGCTAATAAGAGCCTACCATGAATGGCACCTACATTTTTTGTACCAAACAAATCACGCAAATATGCTGGTATCGTAGCAAATCCACCGCCATACATACTTATGATGACAGCAAAAGCTGCAATAAATGCAACAATAGAACCTGCATGTCCAATTGAAGGAATAGAAGCATACAATACAATTCCTAGAGAAAAGAAAATGATATAGGTATTTTTACGACCTAGATAATCAGATAAGGTTGACCAGAAAAATCTGCCTGCCATATTGAACAAACTCAGCAGCATTACAAATCCAGCTGCTTCATGAGCATCAATTGCATTTGCTGCGCCTACAGAATCAACAGAAAACAATTCTTGAATCATCACAGAAGCTTGTCCGAGTACGCCAATTCCAGCTGTTACATTCAGCATCAACACACCAAATAAAAAATAGAACTGTTTTGTTTTAACCGCATCATCTACCAACATATGGTTTTGTGTAACCATTTTCTTTTGTACAACTTTAGTGGGATCGAATCCTTTCGGCAGCCAACCTTCTGCAGGCACCCTCACTAAAACAGATCCAGTAAGCATAAACACCAAATAAATAATGCCCATCACTAAAAATGTAGCACCCACCCCATTCGAAGTTTCGCTGCTGAACAGATCCATCAAGTACACCGAAACAGGAGATGCAATCATGCCGCCGCCGCCAAAGCCCATAATAGCCATACCAGTAGCCATACCCGGACGGTCGGGGAACCACTTTATAAGCGTTGATACAGGCGAGATATAACCCAAGCCCAATCCAATTCCGCCTAGAACACCTGAGCCAAGATAGAGCATCCACAATTGATGCAAGTAAATGCCAACTGCTGAAATAATAAATCCGCCACTAAAGCAAAGTGCTGCAACAAACATGGCCATTCTTGGTCCAACTCTTTCCATCCATTTTCCAAACACCGCTGCCGATGCGCCTAAAAAAAATAGCGCTAAACTAAAAATCCATCCAAGCTGCGTAAGCGACCAATCGCTTGCTGCAGATTCGTTGATGCCTATGATTTTGGTGAGTGGTTGATTGAAAACACTGAATGCGTAAATCTGTCCAATTGAAAGGTGCATACAAAGTGCTGCAATGGGTACCTTCCACCTGTTGAATCCTTCTGGCGCAATGGTGGATTCTCTCGAAAGAAAATTCATGTGTGTTGCTTTAAGGTCAGCAAGATAAAATGGAGGGTAATGAAAAAATATGACATTCAGCAGGTTTTCAAATCAATCAAGTAACTACCTGTGTTGATGGCAAATCATAGCTCAACTATTTGGAACTTTTACATGGATGTAACGTATGCTGCAAATAAAAACAGCGTAACTTAACCAGCAAAATGAGCTAGTATGAGGATTTTAGTAGGAGCTATTGTTGCATTGCTTTTTATTGGAGTCTCTGTTTCTTTTACCAGAAAGTCTGAAGCTATTATTCCCCCTCAGGAAATAGAAGAGGTTAAAATTGGCAATCAAATTTGGATGACAAAGAATTTGAATGTGGACACGTTTAGCAATGGCGATGCAATTATTGAAGCAAAAACGGTTGATGAATGGAAGCAAGCGTTTAGAAACAAAATACCCGCGTGGTGTTATTACAACAATGATCCAGCAAATGGAAAGGAGTTTGGAAAATTATACAATGAAATAGCCATTACCGATCCGAGGGGATTGGCACCCAAAGGTTGGAGAATACCTGGTATGCAAGACTGGTTGATATTGCGAGAATTTTTAGGAGGAAGAAAATTGGCTGGAGAAAAAATGAAAAGTGAAGAAGGATGGGCTAGATCGGGTAATGGCAATAATGAAAGTGGATTTAATGCAAAGCCTTCTGGCTTAAGAACTTTTCCAATGATTATAAGCAACCGAGGATTTATGAGTAAGGGCTTTGTGTCTTATTGGTGGAGTAGTCATAAAGATAAACGCACAAAAGAATTTTGGGTAGTTAGCTTGAGTGCTAGGGACAATCATTTTTTCTCCACCTTTGATACCTATGGATTGGATGGATATGCTGTGCGGTGTATCAAAAATCCAGAATAGAGCACTGCTTTTACCCATTGCCTTTAAAACAACCTCAATGAATCGTCAACATTTTATTCGACTTGGACTTGCCATTGCAATACCAACCTTATACGCCATTATTTTACGCTTGTTTTTTGGTGTGAATACTTGGAGCGATATGTACACTGTGATGTCGGTTTCATTTTTATTTTGTTTGCCATTCATTGTAGGTGCATTGACTGTTTACTTTTCATCTGAAGAGTTAGCTCGTAGTTCAGTGTATAAAATATTCATGCCTTGGTTGCCTATATTCTTATTCTTTGTTTTCACCCTAGCAGTTGCATGGGAAGGTTGGGCCTGTTGGCTGATGGTACTTCCCTTGTTTTTAGTCGCCTCCTCAATAGGTGGCGTTGTTGGCGCATATTTCAAGTTTCGAAAGAAGAATACAATGTATGTTTCCTTATTAGTTTTTTTACCAATTTTCGCTTCACCACTTGAACAGATGGTAGGCGCCATTCCGGGTACATATAAAGCTTACACATATACCGACATAGAAGCATCGAAAGAAAAAATTTGGAGTTTGGTTACCAGAGTGAGTGAAATTAATCAGCATCAAGATAAAGGTTGGCTTAATAAAGCGCTGGGATTTCCTCGTCCATTGCGCGCCGAACTAAACTTTGAAGGCATAGGTGCTTACAGAGAGGCGGTATTTACAAACGGATTGGTATTTCATGAAACAGTCACCGCCTATGCGCATCATCAAAAAATGGTATTTGACATACGTGCCAATCCACATGAAATTCCATCCACTACATTAGACGAGCATGTTGTAATTGGAGGCGAATATTTTGATGTATTGAATGGAACCTATGAATTGCAACATCTACAAGGAAATACCTACCGATTGCATTTATACAGTCATTTTAAATTGAATACCACATTTAATTTTTATGCCAGTTGGTGGGCAAGGTGGATTATGCAGGATATTCAGAACAATATTTTGCAGGTGATAAAAAGCAGGGCTGAAGTGGGGCGTTGAAGGTTGGAATTCATGTATTAGCCACATAGCAATACCGATTTCCAAAAAAGCCAACAGGTGACTGTTGTATATTTCATTTGATTAAACTGTACAATTTTTCCAAAATCCATTTGAAAGTCTTAATTTGTAGTATTGTAATCCTGGTAAGAGAAAGAATACTCGTGTACAAGGTTAGCAGACATCCGGAATTACAAGCATATACTGCACGCCCCTACTTAATTTGATTGTCTGATTTTTTCAGTTACATGTGACTGAGAGTAGCGGAGCTGTGGTGTTGTGGGAGGATTAGTTTAAGAATGTAAGTTTGCAGAAGAAATCCGCTTGCGGATTTGTGAACACCAATTAAGAAATAAAAAAAGATAGTGAACAATTTAAAAGAATTGAAACCGAGAAAGGCACTGAACAAAGCCTTTTTAAAAGTAAAACCGAACAGAACTGAAATTGAAGGTTTCAAGACCAATCTTATTACTTTACTCGACAGGACAAATGACACAGAAAGCGAAGAGTTTCATAAAAACTTGGTTTCCGACTTTCTAAAGAAAACCTATTACGACCCAAACCATTTTATAAATACCAAAGGTCGGAACGACCTTGTTATTCATAACGGACAAAATGCAAACTCTACAGTTGACGTAATTCTCGAAGCAAAGAAACCCACCAACAAAGCCGAAATGCCGCAGGCATTCGCGAACACCAAAATAAATAAACAAACTGGTGAGCAAATGATTACCACCAATAAACTGAATGTAAAAGCATTTCAGGAATTGGTGTTGTATTACTTACGAGAGAGAATTACTCATAAAAATCTTGAAGTAAAACATTTGGTTATAACCAATATCAATGAATGGTTCATTTTTGACGCTACCCTTTTCGAAAGACTATTTGCCCAAAACAAAAATCTTGTAAAACAATTCAACGACTTTGAAGGCGGACGATTGGCAGACACCAAAACCGATTTTTTCTACAAACAAATTGCAGAGCCATTTATTGACAGCATCACTTCTGAAATTGAATTTACTTACTTCAACATTCAGGACTTTCAAAAACCATTACGCAATACCGATAAGGCAGACGACAATTCGCTGATTGCTTTATTCAAACTTTTATCGCCAGAGCATCTTTTAAAACTTC
>CAZTTO010000013.1:0-93849 GCA_964616465.1 uncultured Hydrotalea sp.
AGTTCAAATCTGCTCCTCGCTACAAAACCCCCGATTAGGGGGTTTGTTATTTGGGGTATTGTAGCAAGAGATTTTGGGTTGATCGGATTCATATCCGCCCCTGACGGGGCGGACGGCAGTTCAAATCTGCTCCTCGCTACAAAACCCCCGATTAGGGGGTTTGTTATTTGGGTGTTGTAGCAAGAAGTTTTGGGTTGATCGGATTCATATCCGCTCTTGGTAGGGGGAGGGCAGTTTAAATAAAAAAATGATACGTTATGCTCTATACTGTTTATGTTTTATACTCCCCAACTCGGGATAAGATTTACATTGGATATACCTCTAATCTCATTCAAAGATTCAAAAGTCATCAGGCTTATGGTAAAGGATGGACTTCTAAATTTAGGCCTTGGGTTGTTGTTTATTGTGAGTATTTTCCTACAAAGGAAGAGGCTTTTGATAGAGAAACGAATTTTAAGCAGTATAGGCAAAGACTAACAATTCGCAGGTTAATACAGAAAGAATTTTCAGAAAAGGGATATATAGAATTATAATCTAGCAAACATCGGATTCATATCCGCCCCTGACGGGGCGGACGGCAGTTCAAATCTGCTCCTCGCTACAGAAGGGGATAAATCAGTTTTGGATTGGTTTATCCCTTTTTTATTGCTCTTGTAATTCTATGAAAATGAATCAATTAGAAGGAAAAAGCTGTTCACATTTTTGGTTATATAACTATGTTTTATGGGATCATAGATTACTCCTTCTGGAAATATGCTTCTACTCAAGATTTTTTTATTCTCCAAATCGCTACGATCCCATACCACATTGAGTGGTGAAGCAATCATTAGAGAATCATCAATCATTACTTCGAGGTTAGATTTTGTCGGTTGCTCGTAATCTATTTTGGATTCTATAGCACTATTTTTTGCATAAGAGCGTTTGCAGAAAAGGCCTCTGTATCAATTACATCTAAGTCGAAGAGTATTTTTAAATCTCTTATAGAAGTGTTTGTCACGAAAGCTTTCGGGCTAGGTTAGCAACTTAGTTAGTCGTGATTGAGCGTTGACCGTGAGGATTCAATACATAACATAGAGCAAATGTAAGCTTCTGTTGATTCTAACTTACTTCAAAAGTATGAATGTCATATTTTGACTTTAAACGATTTGTAATCGGTGCAGGAATACTCTCATCAATGATTTCATCATTTATGCTAACGGCACTTTCATACTTGTTATCTGCCACAATATCATTGAAAGTTTCAACAAATTTATTGAGGTTACGTAATAATTGCACGACCTGATTCACTTCAACAGAATGCCGTAAATAAGGATAAAAAACATGGACCTTGTTTTCAAATGAAAGCTCCTTTGTATCATTCAGCTTACGGTAACTACCTGAGTTAATTCTATCAATTCTCCCTGTTCTTTGCTCCATATCACTTGGATTCCATGCAATACCATAATGATAAACATTTTGGCAATATGTATGCAGGTCCTCGCCTTCCCTGAAAATATCAGTCGTTATCATTACATAAGGGAAACCCGGCATTCTAAATTGTGCAGCCAGAATCCCTCTGTCTCTATCATCCTGGCCGCTTGTGCCAACTATAGGTATCAAATTCCTAAGGATAGCATTAATTTTGTTCTCATCTCTTTCTTGAAAATTAACGGCTACTATTAAATCAAAATCATTGATGATTGTCTTTATTTCCTGTAATACAAATGCAAATGGGGATTCACTTGATGTAATCAGGTATAAAAGTTCATCATCGAAATTAAGGCCGGTGGAATCAGCAACAAAACCAGGCAACAATCCAGATCCGTTCCTCAGTATATTTTTCAGTAATGCATTTAATAATTTCAGGTCACGGAGGTAAAGTATATGATTACCCGATTTTAGTCGCTTTTGTAACCAATTCCTCATTTCTATATTACAATAATCACAAAGCAGTCGTGTTATGAAAGTAGTTTCGTTAAGCGGAGGAGGAATGTTTAAATTAATAGAATCCGAACTTGTATTCAAACTACCTTTCTGCTGAAAATATTCTAAGGCTGTTTCCGTTGCAAGTTTGAATGATTGGTTTTTCTTCTTTTTGGTATCGAATTTAATATTAGACAATACAGCGTTTAAACCTTGGACTGGATATTCGATATGTTTAAAGTGGTTATTCAAAATCACAGGATTTATTTCAAACCAGTTCTCTCTATACATTTTCTGTCTGTAATAAAATCCCTTTCTGCCCTTCTTAAAATAATCTAAGAAAAAGTATCCACTTTGTGTGTCTTCTGATTTACTATCAATTTCTTCATCCTTTTCCGAATGCCTTTTATACTCGGTATATGTTTCATTGATAGCAGCGATAGTAACGTCTTTAAGTACTTGAGATATATTTACCAATGACCTTTTGATGTAATCACTTACAGATGCTTTGAAGGCAGATGCCTGATCACTCTCAAAAGCTATTCTCAACCATATTAAACCTTCCACAGGGTAATTAAAATCATTAATCTCAGCGTATGATAAAAGGACATTCTTAATTTCGGATTTATCAAGAAGCAAACGAAGTGTATCATCCAAGCGTTCCGCAACAATCATTTCACTATAATGATTATTGAAGCTGCTTATGAGTGTATTTAACTCAGGTGTTTTAAATTTTGTGAATTTACCAGTAAACTTCAGATATTGGCCGAGTACAATTTCATTCTCAAAGCGTTCCTTTATTCTTTTTTCCAGTTCATAAGTGGAAGCTACACGTCTAACAAAAATTAAGGATTTTTCCTGCCTTTTTAATTGTTCAATAATTTCATCTTCCAGTTTTGTTTGTTTAGGATGGGGTGGAAATTTTTTGAAGTTTTCATAATAAGAAGCCATAATGCCTCTAATTATATTGATGTCCTGACTTTCCTGAATGGACCGATGGGCTGTCTGTTCATATTCCTTATCGTCCTTGTCCTTCGCCTCTGGCTCATTAGAAACTTCAATGTTCTTTGAATTTCTTCTATCTGAATCAGCCATGTATGTTTCAAATGAAGCAAGCATACCTATTTCAAATGAAGCATTGTTCTTCTGATCTAAATGCTTTATGGACTTGTATTGTAATAGTTGCCAAAAGACTGCATCAAAAGAATCTTCTATGGTAAGTGGAATAGCTGATTCGGCTTTATTAACATTTCCCTTACGATGTTCCACCCGACATTGATTACGCGAAACAACCTCAGAATCTAATACATACTCCAAATTACCTCGTAGTAAAAAACGCTTTAGCCTTGCCTCAATTTCAGCAGGAGTTTTTGCGTCAGTTAAAATATGGTTATTGGTAAAGCAATTGAATTGATTTTTAATTTCAAGTAAACTTCTGTCTTTTGGGGTTGCAGATAGGCAAATGATTTTTTCAGCAAGCGGCAACTTTACTTTCGACTTTAATTGAGGAAATTGGCTTAGTATGAAATTGTCTTTTACTGCCCCTAAAAATCTTGCGGTTGTTTCATTACGAATAGATTCATCGTAATCATCGCTACCAATTCCATACTTATAATTGTGAGCTTCGTCAATTATGAGGCAATTAATTTGGGGACTAAGGGCATTCATTAGATATGCAACCAATTTCCGCAAACTACTTTCAAACCCTTTGTTGAAAAAACCTAAAGACCAGGCATCATCTAAAACAGTACGTGCAAATTCATCATTGTTGAAAATGTAGCTCAACAAGTAGTCATATAATTCAGATTTACGGTTCTGCGTTGCTGCAATACTACTGAACGAGGTCATACGAAAGATACTAATTGGATCAGCACCTCTTACTGGCATCAGCCGGTCCTTGATTGCCGTAACAAAATTGTATTGCTGTTTGATTAAATCATCATCACACAAATAATTATTGCTTACAAAATTCTTTAGTTCTTTTTTCCATTTTTCTTGCAAATTCTTTTTTGGAACAATGATTAAATCTTTATGGCTGTTTGCATCAGCAGCAAAATGCCTAAATAGCATTGCAATTCCAGCAGCAATGTATGTCTTGCCTAAACCAACCTCATCGGCAATATAAATGATGTTATTGCCGGGCTTTGACAGGTATAAATACGATTTAGTAATAGCCTCTAATTGGCGATTAGCAAGCTCCTCTCCAATCGAATCATTGCTCCTTAAATTGAGAATTGATTTTATGTCTAAAACCTTTTCAATCATATTCGGTAACCAATTGTTCTAAAACCCACCTTGCTCTTTGATTCAGACCGGGTATTTCGTTTTGAATAATGTCAGCTTCATGGGATAATAAAGTCCTTCTTTCTTTAATGTCAGCTTTGAACTGTTTCCATGTTGCTCTATCAAGCACATAAGAATGAGTCCATTTCTCAGCCTTGTAATAGATGATTTGGTTTATGATTTGTAAAACCATCCAATAGAAGCTGTTCTGGATAGCACCCTGTTCCTTTTGCTGTTTTAGATCATTCAAATAAAATGGTATAGTATCTATATTCTCTGAAACGAGGTAGTATTGAAGATTTGTAAAATGGGCATTCACTTTCTCCTGACTGCTCAGTTTTTCATCGAATAGGTACTTTTCCAGTTTGGATAATCCGCTGAAATGTGCTGCCATCTCATTTAGCAGCAATTTCGTTTCAATGCGTTTCTCGTCAACTATTCCTGATTCGTCTGTCGCATTTTCAGCAAAGCCCCTGGTTAATTTTTGTCGTTCAATTTCATCATTAAAAAACTGCCAATATTTAAGCACTGTGCTTGCATCCAACTTAAAGCCTAATGGCTTTGTTTCTATATTAATCTGTATTGGGTAATAGCTGTAAATTGTTTCCGTTTCACCATGCTTCACTAAAACTTTAATTAGCGTATTTTTTGCCAATTGTCTTGCATGGTAATCGAGTAGTGTTATTTCACTTTTGCCATTGGCAATTACTGCATCATCAAATGATTTATGAATTGAACATTTCAATTTATCTATTTTGGCATTTATTCTTAGTGTCTTGCTTTTCCAGTCAATTGTAAATTCGATATTCGGTGCATTTCTATCGAAACGGGTGGTTGTTTCAGCATTTTCCAAATCCTCTTTTTCCAAGAAGAGTAATGTTTCAATATCAAGATTAGCCGCCTTCTTTAAAAGTTTTGGTGTGCCAGGCTGTTCAACATACAGTATGCCTGATTCAATATTTCCTTTATTGTTCCTCTTACTAAACCCAACCCAGGCAGGATGAGTAAAATTTACTGAACCAATAAACGTGTAACAATACCTGTTACCGTAGAAACGATAAATCTTTGAGTGCTGATTCCGTACTTCTGCATTGGCCTTATTGTCAGACCAGAAGCACCACTCTAATCCTGCATTTTGAAAAGCAATAAAACTTTCCTTATCCAATAAAATCTCATTGTTGCGAAGAGTTGGTATAAGGCATTTTATCCTCTTTACACCCTTAGATTGAAGCTGCTGAATTAAACTGGTATCCTTGCTAAAATAAGGTGAGATAATTTCAACCTCTGATATAATTTCTTCTGCGAATAATCCTTGATGTTCTAAAAATTCCATGAATGGAGCAGTAAGACTATTGTAATAAGCACGCTTAAAATCAACATATCTTAAAAACTCATGGATAACTTCCTCCGCAGGCAGGAGTCTTTGTAGCCCTGCAATTCTCCCAACTTCTGAAATATAATCCTGTAGCTCATTTGTTGTAGACCTATTCGGATGGCTTTTAGTTGGCTTTAATTCCAATACGGAAAAACATTCAAAATTATCGCACCACCCTGTTGGGGTTAAATTACCAGAACCGGTAATAAAAAGAAGTGATTGGCTTTTATTTTCATCTTCAACCAAAATAAAAATATGCTTAGGATGAAAATTGCATATGGAACCAGAAGCAGATGGAACTTTCAGGCAATAGATGTCATATCCTAAAGTGGGAGCCTGTGTATTGTCTTTGGCATAATAATCGCAGAATACTGCTACCGGTGGAATCAGATTCTCTTTGGCACAGTAACGCCATAAAATTTTATTATAAATTGCTTCATCCCTGAAATCCTTACCCGGAACGAATAAGGGCATTACGAAATTCTCAAAAAATAACGGGTCGAAATTAAACGTATGAAAAACAGCAGCAATTACTTTTCTATTCTTGATAGCCTCTTTGATATGATCCCTTAGAATTATTCTTTCCATCTTAATTTAGCTGTTTGTGTAAAGAGATAAAAGTGGAAAAGAAATAATTGAAATCGTTTTGTGTTTCAGGGTCATATTCATCTCTGAAAAATGCACCCTCAAAATGGTTGACTTCTAAACCTTTGTTTGTCAACTGCATCCAAGGGGCAGAATTACGTCTTGCTGCAACTTCTTCATTTCTTTTAACTAACCCCACTACCAATTCATAGTTATTGAGAGTTAAAAGTGTGGAAAGTGCCCTTGTAGTTTCATCAAAACCTGTGGGTTCAAATGCGGTCCTCCAATTTTTGATATAAGGGTCAGTTTCTATTTCTTCGTTCTTCCAGTAGGATTTGGTTTGTAAGTACCTAAATATTCTATTCAATGGGCAAATGACTTTTTCAGTATTCTCAATGTAAGCCAGTATAGTTTTAAAGTTTGAGTTACTACTTGCATCAGTTAATGCCTGAATCAGTTCAAAAAAATTGAGCTCTCTGAAATCAGGGTTTTTATCAATCTGATTCAATAATTCTTTGCCACAAGTATCATCTAATAGCTTTTCAATAAACAGTTTTTTCTCAATACCGGATGGCTTTTGCAATAACGCTGACCATTCGGCCATTATTTCAGGTTCAATGTAGGCTGCCTGAGTATCCCTTTTTTTGCATAGTAAAGTGACTTGACGAAGAAATGCTTTATTAT
Organism: uncultured Hydrotalea sp.; assembly: GCA_964616465.1. GTDB lineage: Bacteria > Bacteroidota > Bacteroidia > Chitinophagales > Chitinophagaceae > JAFLBI01. The sequence goes on from CAZTTO010000013.1 coordinate 6,830, forward strand.
TCAAAACTTTAGGAATATAGACGCTTGAGAAATCCGACATTTCTGTAAGTCTCATCTCCGTAAATGGGCTGTTGTATTTACCCCAAATGCCGTATGCTTTTTGATTTGACAATAATTGGTCTCCTATTGCGGATGAAATCCGCACAGAAGCCGGATTACCCGACATTATCTTTCTCACCTTATCTATACCGTTAAAACCTTCTTTCGGAAACGCTCTAAAGCGAGTATATGCCATCATCTGCTCGAAACGCAAAAAGAAAGGTTCAAACTGTTTATCATCTATGTTCAACTCTTTTTTTAAAGCATAGGCCAAACACAAAATCTGAAAGTCTTTAATGCTCCCAGATACTGTTGAAAGATATGGTATCAGTTTTCTACCTGCCGCCTGCCAAACTACCTGAAACCCCAATGGATCACGGGAGCCTTTAATGGAGTAATTAGGGTCTTGTTCTGTGATGAAATACATATATACTCTTTTATAAAAACAAATATTGAGACTATCATATTCATTCAACTGCACCTAGCCTTGAATACTGGTTTTGTAGAGTTAAATCCAAATCTATTTTTTATTGTTTTATAGATTGTTTAATCAAGCTCATAATATACTCCAGGTCTTTATCTGTATCCACCTGAATTTGATAATCACCATTGCCCCAATGCCCCTTCTCTGAAACGTCTTCTGCCAACTTCTTGGGGTCATCTAATTTTCCCTTCTTTAAGTTAATCCATATTTTCAGCGAGTTTTTCAGGATACATATATCTGCAAACACTTTACTGTCTTTTCTGAAACCAATTTCCATCTTCTTGGGCTTGATCTCAATTTCATCTGCCAACTGCAATATTCCCTGCCTGAATTTCTCATACAATTCGGCAGTGGCTTCGCTGGTTTTTGACAAATGTTCTTCTTCTGTGTACACCTTAATTTCTTCGGTTACTTTTTTCAGGGCTTCCTTATTCTGGGTTAATGGCTTGATACTTTCAGCCGCATTTGATTTCTTGATGGGATTGATCATGATGGTATCATTCTCAAACTGCTTCACCTCCCATAATTCAATGGCAATGTCTTTGAAGTTTGTTGCCTGCACCTGGTTGTCGGTAAAATTGGTAGATACAAAAGCCACCCTTGTTTGGCTCCAATCCACATCCTCTCTTTTCAGGGTACGTTTCAGGCTTTCGTTGTACTCCACAATAAAGTCCGCTTTGTTTTCCAACATCAGGCTCAGGTAGGTAAAACCCTGATCCACCACACTGATATTCTTGTCCCGCTTGTATTCAATGATAATGAAGGCGGAAGCCTGCGTATCATAAGCCAAGGTATCTATACGCTTGTTTTTAATGGTAAACTCACTTTTCACCAATTCCAAGCCCGTAATATCATAAAGATTGGCTTCAAACACTTTTTGTATGTCTTTTTCTAATTTGAAGGGCTTTTCTTTTACCTCCTTCAGTTTGTCGGTCTGATTTATGTATAGAGCCATAGCTATGTCATGTTTGGTTATTACAAAAAATGATTACTGAAGAACTTCATCAATTATCTGCCTGATTTTTTTGTTATTTAATTGGGTTTGAAACTCCACCTTATACCCATCAATAGTTAATTGGGTAAAGAACACCTTCGCACAATCTATTTTCGCCTGTTCAATACCTCTGAGAGAGGTTTGATTTTCTACATCTTTTGTTTCAATAATTACATTAAGAATCTTTTCTCCATTCTCCTTTTTGATTACATACATAAAATCAGGGCTGTATGACTGACCTGTGATAGTAGGTATTGCAATGCTGCTTTTTGGAATTTTACCGTACACAATAATTTCCTGAATACCATCTACCAGCAAATTGTCTTTTTCTAATGGAGAATCGAAAGCATATACGTCATACAGATATTTCTCAGATGGAGTGCCTTCAATAAATTTTGTTCCTATTACCCCTTGTGTAATTTCGGATCTGGCCGTGCCATCAGAAAAAGTGAGTGCAGTTGCTTTCACTGGAAGGTTTGCTTTTGAATAACTGAACCTGCCACTCAATTTTTCCACTTTCCAATCATGAAACAGTTTTACAAAGAAGGCAGCACTTTGCTCATTAATTCTATCGGGCAAAATGTTGTTTTCTTTTGCATACTCTGTTAAAACAGCATGAAGTAGTTGAATAGAGAGATTTGTTTGGCGGCTGATACGTTTTAAGAACTCATTATAAGGCAGTGGCTTACTAATTTTAAACTGGACCCCTGAGTCTTCATTGATTGAAGCCTTTGAGCCGGTTGTATTCAATTCTTCACGTCTGCTGGTAATATAAGTATCGGAGAATACTCCGTTTTTAAGTAACCCTAATAACTCATTAAAGAGGAAGTTATTCTGTTCAACGCTTTCGTAGTGCAAAATATACTTGCTGTTTATTTCTTCCCACAAGGTTTTTAATTCATCGTAAACTGCTTTTCTGATTTTTATTTTGCGTTCCTTCTTTTTATTGCGGTCTTCTACCTTGCCTTGCTGCAAGCCTATAGTAAACTCAGAATACTCTTCAAAGAATGAATCAATATTCTCAGCTTTAATGTTCTTATTGCGGTCAATGTATTTTTTGCTGAGTAACTCAACAAACAAATCATCAACATCCATATTTCGTTTGGCAGCTACCTCAGCTAATTTTTCATCAGTGATGGTAAAGCCCTGTGGTAAATCGCCATTAATTTCTTTTACTAATTCCTCTGCAAAATCTGCTTCCGTAAAATCAATGACATAATTCAACTTAAATTCTTCATTGGAAATACGGTTGCCATACTCATCTACCGGCAAACGCAACCCCCTTCCTACTTCCTGTATTTTGCTGTTTTCGCTACCGCTGCTTCTTAGTTTGGCAATGGTGAATACATTTGGATTATCCCAACCTTCTTTTAATGTCCATTTAGAAAAAAGGAACCTGCGTGTATTAAACTTACCTTGCTCATCTTTGATAGCAAGGAGTTTCTTCTTCTCATATAATATTTCCTGAACTTCCTGGGCTATTGCCTCATCAGAACTGCTATTATCCTGTGAAAAATATCCTGCATGTGTAGCATTCAAATCTGCTTTAGAAGCCTGCAAGTAATCTTTATATTCCTGTTCCTGCTCATTCAGTGTGGGTAGTACGGAATTTATTTTCTCTAACAGCAAACGTTCAAAGGTTTCTTTTAAATAAGGTTGCTTTTCCTGCCCTTCATTTACCCTGTATGAATAAATATCATCTATAAAAAACAGGGCTAATGTTTTTATTTTATTGTTCCTAGTAAAGTTGATACGTTCGGTTTCAAAATGGCGTTCCAATGCTAGGCGAATCATGCTTTCCTGATAGGAGGTTGAATAAATATCTGTACTAAATTCTTCGCCTGTATACTTTACCTGGCCGTTGGACAACTCGACCGTGCTGGTAGTTATACCTTCAATAATAATTCCTTCTAATTCAAGAGCTATCAAGCCCAAAGAATCGCCCTTTTTTAACTCAAATGATTTGGTTGCTTCGCCTTGTTGGATCAAATTAAACTTTACGGATGTTTTGCTTTGAATACTCATGATTTTAACCTTATCCTGCCTTTGGCTTACCGGCTCAAAGTGCTCTTTGGCAATGCCCTTAATTAAATTTTGGTTAAATGCCTGAAATGAGTTCAAATCATACAACAGGTTGTGATAATCTTTCCTTTTAATTTTATTTCGTCCCTTGCCAGTTTCTATTTCAGGAAAGGTTGCTCCGAAACGTATGATGGTCTGCGGACAAATATTTTTCTCAATAAACTCGTATGCCTTTTGTGTTTTACTAAAACGATGTGGTTCGTCAATAATCACAAATGGCTTGGTGGCTTTAATACCTTCAATGGGCTTATAAAAACCTTCTACACCGTAATCGTAACTATCTGTCAACAATTTGGAAGTGCCGCCCAATAAACTCATATTGGTGAGCAATACATATATTTTATTGGTATTCTGGCTACTACCGGCAACAAACTCTCTCACCACTCCGGGAAAGTAATTTTTACCCTTTTTCTTTTTGGTAGCTTCCAGCACCAATACATCTAATTCTGTACCGTAGCCACATTGGTCTTTGAAATGCCGCTTCGTATAGCCATCTTGCATAAACTGTTTAGCGCCTGCTTTAATGGCCAGTGTGGGAACTACTACAATAAATTTATTGAAGCCATAGCGTTTGTGCAGCTCAAACATGGCAGCCGTGTACACATAGGTTTTACCTGTGCCGGTTTCCATTTTAATATCCAGATTGAGGTAGCTGCCTATTTCATTAAATGCTTTGTACTCTGCCGGTATGTTATTGTCTTTTTGAACTATGGCCAAATTGGTCATCAATGTCTGCCTGTCTAACAACAACGAAGGGTTTTGATAATACAGACTGTTCTTCTGTATTAAATCGTTACTGAGCACATTGGCTATGGCCGTGTATGCTTTTACCTGGTGGGGCAAATCATTTTTTAATATCAGTTCCATACTCCCTGCATCTTGTTATTTTTTAAATCCTATTCTTTCCCTTTCTTCCCATTTTCGTTTGGCAGCATTTTCATCCAGCAGGTTTTCAATACTGTCATATATCTGGCTCAGCTATCCATCATGTTCTGTTATGCGTTCTTGTATTATTCTTAATTGTTCTTTTATATCGGTCTGCAGTAATATCACTTTTCTTACTTCAACAAATGCCCTCATAATGGCAATATTCATGTGAATAGCCCTATCACTATTGAGTATGCCACTCAACATGGCTACCCCTTGTTCGGTAAAGGCCTTGGGCAATGCAGCCTTGGTGCGGTGCTTTTGTGAACTGGTCACAAATTGTGACCGGTTGTTAGTAACAACTTGATTTTGATTGTTTTGTGAAACAGCGGTGGCTTTAAGGCTGTTCCATTCTTGCGCGGTTAGGGTAAACATAAAGTCTTCAGGAAACCGCTTGTTATTACGCTTTACCGCTTGGTTAAATACCTTGGTTTCTACCTCGTAAAGGGCTGCCAAATCGAAATCTAGCATTACTCGTTCGCCCCTTATTTCATAAATACGGTTTTGTATGGATTGAATGATTTGCATGATGATTAATACCTTACAGTGAAGTTGATTTTTAAATTCTTCTCTCCATCGTTGAGGATGCGAAGGTTTTTCTCTATCATTTCATTGATGCTCCAATCCGGGAAGCTATAACCAAATAAAACCATGTTCTCAGGGTTAAAATGACCTTCTGCATCGTACTTGCTTAACAGGGCTTTCATGCTTTCCAATGTAAAACCCGGGTCAATTAAATACAAATGCTTTTGACAATAGTAAGCCGGGTACCCAGCCAAATCAATGGCTTCTGCCTGTGTGGTAAGGCCATAACCATCTGCATTGAGCCAGGTGGCCAAAATGGTAGGCTTACCAAATTCTTCCATGATGGTAGTATCTGCCAACAAACCTGCCTTATCAAAACTATCCAGCTTGTCTAAGGTGTTTTGGTTAGGCTCTTGCAGGATGTAATGTTTGAAACCCAAATCCAATTCCTTATCCGGGTGTTCTTCTTTTATCCTGGCGGCTGCCCGTTTGATGCGTTCAATGCCGATATAATCTAATGTGGTGGGGAGGTTGTTTTCTTTGAGAAACTCATAAGCAATTTTTTGCGAATCCACATCGGGACTTAATACCTCTGGCAATTGAATGGAAATAAATTTCCTATTTCCATCATCTTCTGAGTTAAGCTTCAATACAGCATGAGCAGTTGATGCGGAACCAGAAAAAAAGTCAACAATTATGCTATCAACATCATTAGTAGTTTCAAGCAAATACTTTAATAAATTTACTGGCTTTGGAAACGAAAAAATTTTGCTGCCAAACAATTCAATTATATCACTATTTCCATCCTCACTCATTCCGACAGTTTTTGGCAAAAATGTAGATGCAGATTTTTTCGGATCCTCAGAACCATATTTCTTTAAGGCTTTTGCCTTGTCCTCACTTTCAAATACACGGAATGCAGGTGTAGAAATTTTCAAGAAATCGTAGTCCTTAGGAAAAACAATTTTCCCTTTATCATAATAACTTTGAAATGTATCAGTCGAAACTCCCCAAACCCTTTTCGGATTGTAATCAAATTTCTCATCGTTCTTGGGGTTTATCATTACAAATGCTGAATTAGGACGCTCTTCAGCACTTCTTTGCGTTGTTAAGTCCGCTAATCTCCATTTGTCATTTGGAAAATCATCTGTTTGAAAGTACTTTCTTTCAATTTCAAAGCCTGCCAAAAACTTCGGCTTAGCAAAAACAATTACCCACTCAAAGTCCTGGGAAACACCAAATGGCACATCGCTCTTTGCCGTACGCTTTTTCCAAGGGAAAGTTCCGACAAAATTTTCCTCTCCAAACACATCATCACAAAGCAGTTTAAGGTTTGCCTGCTCATTGTCGTCAATAGAAATAAATATTACGCCATCATCTTTCAATAAATCTCTTGCCAGCAGCAGCCGGCTGTACATAAACATGAGCCAGGCACTGTGAGAGGCAGAACCCCGTTTGGTAAGGTCTAAAATACGTTCGGCCTCATCTTCGCTCACACTCAGCTTTTCCTGTAGGGTTTCTTTGGTGTAGTTAAAGTTATCGGCATATACAAAGCCATCGCTACCTGTATTGTAAGGCGGGTCTATATAAATGCATTTTATGGCCCCGTTGTACGATTTCAACAAATGCTTCAACCCATCCAGGTTATCGCCACTGATGTAAATGTTTTCGCTATTAGCGTTTTCGGGCAGGCTGTTGTGTGTTTCATTGGGCTGAATAACAGTCGTGGTTTCGGTACTGGCCAGCAACTTGGCATAACTCTTCCCCAAAAACTTCAGTTCATACCCTTCTTGTACCACATTGGTTGTGTTGGCTATTTCGGCCTTAAAACGTTCCACATCAAAACTGCCATCTGCTTTAAAGCAGCTTGGAAAATGTTCTTTTAGCACTGCCAGTTGCCTGCTGTTGGGTGTGGTGTTTTCGTTTTGTTGTATAATTTCTTTAATCATTACTTATTGATTGTTTATGACCTTGCAAAAATCATTAATGGTTGAATATCGCCTGTGTCTGCTGCTTTAATGGCCCTAAGATAAGCAGCCCGCTGATCGCCCTGCTTCACCAAGTTGGCAGCACCCCATGTGTAAACTGGTAATTTAAAAACTTTCTGGATCACTATATCCGCCAAGAGCCGGCTGTGCCTGCCATTGCCATTGGGAAAACAATGAATGCTAACTAAGCGGTGTTTTAGACGCATGGTTAATTCATCTGGGCTGAAGGTGTTTTTGGTGTACCAATACTTCACATCATCTAACAAATATCTTAACTCTGTTGGAATTTGCCATTTATCTACACCAATGTTTTTGTTGCTGTTTCTGAACTCCCCAGACCATGCCCAAACATTGCCATACATGCGTTTATGTAAGGAACGTACAAATTCTTCGGTAAACACCATTTCCGGTTTAAAACTGCGACTCATACTCCATTGAACCGCCTGTTCAATATTCTGTTGCTCAAATTCGTCCAGCTCACCTCGGGTTGCAATTGTGGGAATGAGTAGGCCTTCCTTTTCGTCTTCATCCAAGGGTGTTTGCCCGTCTATGTATTCCAAATCTAATCCCATAACGCTTTCGGCATTTCATTTTTAATAACGGCTGCCCTTTCTTCTATTGCTTTTTCAATACGCTGTTTGCTGTTTTCTTGGTCTTCCAGTTTCATACTGTTGGAAGTACGCAAGACTATTTGCATAGCCAGTTCCCTTGCCTTACGGTTAATCAGCTCCTCCAGGCTGCCATCCAGTGGCACAAACCCGTACACCAACTGCATATCCAGCGCTTTTGCCGCTTCACGCAGTGATTTGATGGTGATGGAACCGTCTTTTTCCCGCTGCTCAATTTCCTGCATACTCTGTTTGGTAATGGAAAGGCGTTTGCTGAGCTGCTGAAGGCTCATACCCAAGGCTGTACGGACGGCTTTGAGCCAACCTGTTGGAGGAGGAGCTACCTTTTGCAAACTGGCATACGCCAGCATTTTGTTGTTGAGCTGTTGAAGCTGTAATGACTTTTTACCCATATTTGTAAGGTTATGACCTGACTAAAGAAGAGTAAATGTAAGGAAATAACCTGACAAAAAAAAGAAAAATGTAAGGATTTAGCCTGACTTTAATAGGGCTTTAGTGAGGTTATAGGTTTATGGACTTGCAAAAGCTGGAAAGTTTGCAAACCCCTAACTAGGCGTAGTTTGTAAACACAATAAAAACCTACACTCGTCGTAGTATTCACTACGCCGTTTATAATTTAAAGTGAACAGCATGCAGTTGTGTTTGTTGAGATACTCTTCTGCACGCTGATGTTACTTTGAATCTTCCAAGAGAGTAATTCTTTGCATAAGGTAGTGAAATGCGCTACTTTTTGCAAATTTTTGCTTTTTTTAAACTTGAATTTTACAGAAACTGTAATAACTATTCCTTAGACTGTTTAAACAACCTACAATTGAAGATATTTCAAAAATCATCCCCCTTTCAAAAATACCCATAACAACACCGCAATAAATCCAAGCACGGGTCCTGCAGCCATAAAAAATATACCTCCTTTTCTGAAATCTTTTTGATTGAGGTAGCCTGTTGCATAGGCTACTGCATTGGCAGGAGTTGAAACAGGTAGTAACAAAGCACATGAGCAACTAATGGCAACCAAAATAGGTGCAGCTATTTGAAATGGAGCGGGTAAGCTAATGGCTAATGGCATTAAGATTGCAGCAGCTGCTGTATTACTCATTAAATTGGAAATACCAACAGCTAAAAATGCAAATAATAATGTGAGCCATAATCCATTGAGCGGTAGTAATAAAATTTCGTTCATTAACAATTGGGCTAATCCTACATCTACTAGTGCTATGCCCAATGCTAAACCTCCAGCAACCAACATGAGTGTATCCCAGGGTAGTTGTCGAACATGCTCAGCCTGTATCACTTGCGTTAATGTTAGAAGTAAAATTGGAACACCAGCAGTAGCTGCAATTGGAATGCCATGAAGTGGCTCTGTCATCCACAAGCTAATGGTAATTATAAGTGTAACAATTACTGCTCTTTTCTTGGTTGGATCGGGATTGTTAAATCCGGGTGGAATGCTATCTATTTTAATTTCTTCCTTAGCAAGATCTTTTGAGAGAATTTTATAAAAAGCATATACCAATACAAATGCAAGTGGCACACCAAATGCCATCCATTCTAAAAATCCTATTGTTATGTCACTGCTCTCTAACGCACCCACAGCAATTGCGTTTGGGGTACTTCCTATAATTGTTCCTAATCCACCTACCGTTGCAGCTGCAGGTATGCCAACTAAGATGGCTTTACTAAACTTTGATTCTTTTCCTAACACATGTATCAAAGGCATCAAGGATGATAACATCATGGCAGTTGTTGCAGTGTTCGACATAACCATGCTCGCAATGGCAGTAACTAGCATCAATCCGAGTAGCAATTTGTTGGTTTTATTTCCAAATCTTTTTAATGTCCATTGAAATAGTGCACGGTCCAGTCCAACCTGCTTCATTCCTTCAGCCAAGAAAAATCCACCCATCAATAGCCAAATCACATGACTGGTCCAGGTTTGTATGTATTTGTCAACAGGTTTGGTTTGCGGAAATATGTAATCGGTTCCAAACCCTGCTAATAAAAAGCATACAATCAATATACCAACAGCAAATGGAGGGATAGCTTCTGTAATCCATAACCCTATCGATAGAAAACTTAATAGAAAAACAAAATTTACTTCTGGGGCATATTCTAGCTTACTAAAGAAATAGGTTCCAATAATGGCAAGAATCAAATTGCCAATAAATGTGGAAGTGTGTAAGAGCCATGCATTCTTTAACTGACGATAGATTTGAATGGCAGATTTTCTAGAATCATTGATCAACATACCATAAAAATACTTCTACTCGTCCCAACATTCCAAACCTGTGCGAGTTTTTGGAAATTTGAATGGTTGAATACGAAGCAATAAATAACCGCCTCCCTGTATTTCTTTTGAATTAAACAGGTTTTTAATGTTGTGAATACCCAGAATAAGTGGACCAGCTTTGAATGCTAGTCCTGCCCATACTTGTTGTTGGGTAGTGATTTGAATTGGAGCGAACAGTCCCCAATGAATGGTTTCCCATCTTGGTGTGATGGTAAGATGATGCAGCTCACGTGTTCTTAAAAAAGGAAAGTATTGCCTTTGATTAAACTGGGCAACCCAATTTGCATTAACATAAAAATTGTTTCCCAGCGATTTATCAATTTGAACAACCAATCTTGTTGGATGGCTGATGCGCATAGTAGAATCAAGGTTTGTTGTAGAGGTAAAAACGGTTGCCAAACTATCGCGTAGTCTGCGTGAGCTTGTTAGTTCTTCAAATCTTCTACTAAGAATTTCATCATTCATTCCAGGCCTTGGTCTGTTAAATGTTGAGGCATGTCTATTTGGTTCAAAAATATTGCTACCTAAATCAAGCAATGAAATACCAAACTTCCAGTCGTAGTTCAGTGGTCCCCAAGCTTCCTCAGCATCTTTTTTAATGAGGTATTCGGTACCAAATGAAAGTCCGATATTATTTTTTGATTGCTTGCGATATCCATTTGCTGCGCCTAGTGTTGACGAGAATGTGTTTTCATCTAGCCAGTCGTAGCCTCTATGGTAAGCAAAGTATGCACCTCCCTGTTGTAACTCGTACAACCGCCCTTGAGACGTAAGCCGACGATTGTAGCTAAGTTGTTGCGCTCCTCCGGCAACGGCTGAAAGTCCAACCTGAATATGCATGGTTCCACCAATACTCCACCTACTTTGCTCAGATTGATGAATAACATGCGCATAAGAAAAATTAACCTCAGCCCAACCGCTATGTAAAACGTCACCATCTAAGTAAGCATTAGATTCATTTGCGCTTAAAAATTCTTTGAAGTTTGAAATTGTATCAATATGGGTATATGGTGATGTTTGAAAATGGGTAAGTGTTCTAAATCGGAAACCAGCAGAGAGAGCATGACGGTTATTGATTTTATATAATATATTAAATAGGTTGAAGTCGATGGACATATCACCAATTCTAGAAAAAGTGCCTTCTCTTGCAAAAAGTTCTCTTTGTCCTGTTTGTGGATTTTTAATGAAATCTACCGCATTGGTTTGCGCTTGAACCTGAAAGCCACCAATTATAAGATCCTTTTTGAAGGCATGGTTGACTATAGAACCGGGGTTTTGGAAACTGAGGGCTGCGCCACCAAAAGGAGAGCCGTGGGTAGCGTGGTATGACTGGGCTTCAACAAAAAAGGGATTAATAACTAGTAGAATGAATAGTAGGAGGGTAGTTAGGGGCTTCATCTAGGCTGTCTATTAATTCGTCTTGAAACAAAACCAACGTAAAGTTCTTCATTTTTAATATGCTGCGAGTGTTTAAAGGATATTTTAATAACGGGATTTCCCCCTTAAATACAAGTCAGAAATTTGTATTAAATGTTTGATAATCAGCCGTATGAGTCTAATTTGTTCGTATTTTTGTTGCTATTTCGGTTCAAATCATGCACAGATGTTAAAAAAAATATCTTTTTTCTTGTCTGTTCCACATACACCTCTTACCTTTGCAACCCCAATGAGAAAATTGGGTTCCGACTATGTCACAAAGAATTCGCATTAAATTACAATCTTACGATCACAGCTTAGTAGACAAATCTGCTGAGAAAATTGTGAAAACAGTTCGTAGTACTGGTGCTGTAGTAACTGGTCCTATTCCTTTGCCTACACACAAGAGAATATTTACTGTATTGCGTTCACCGCACGTTAATAAAAAGAGCCGTGAGCAGTTTCAGCTATGTACGCACAAGCGTTTGTTGGATATCTACACTTCTACTTCTAAAACAGTAGATGCGTTGAGTAAGTTAGACTTGCCTTCAGGTGTAGAGGTTGAGATCAAGGCCTAGTGAGTTAGAGAGGCGTTTAGCGCTTCAAAAAAGTTCTTATACAATATCATCTCTCAAGTTCGCATAAGGCGAATGAAAAGAGCGCTGATTAAAAAAGTAAAATCTTGCTCGATTGAGCAACGACATATAAACAAGCCCTTCGAGGTTTGTTTACTGCCGGTACTTCTGAAGCCATTGGCATCCAATGCAAGTTGGATAAAAAGAAAAGGTCGGCAGCGAACAAAGGATTGAATTCTGTTTTCATCACAGAATGTCCTTCACACCTCAGCGGGGCACAAACCGCTACAAGATGAAAGGTATTATTGGTAAAAAAATTGGAATGACCAGCATTTTCGCTGCCGATGGAAAGCAGACTCCCTGCACCATCATTGAAGCTGGTCCATGTGTAGTAACACAGGTTAAGGAGGCAGGAAAAGACGGTTATTCTGCATTACAGTTGGCGTTTGGCGATAAGAAAGATAAGCATGCCAACAAAGCTGAAGCAAATCACTTCGCTAAAGCTCAAACAGCTCCCAAAAAATTTGTAAAAGAATTTCGTGATTATTCACTTACTAAAAACTTAGGTGAAACAATTACGGTTGACATTTTTGCTGAAGGCGAAACTGTTGATGTAGTTGGTACAACTAAGGGTAAAGGTTTCCAGGGTGTTGTAAAACGCCATGGTTTCAGTGGTGTGGGTCAGCAATCTCACGGTCAGCACGATCGTCAAAGAGCACCAGGTTCTATTGGTAACTCTTCTGACGCTTCTCGCGTTTTCAAAGGAATGCGTATGGCTGGACGCATGGGTGGCGACCGAGTAAAAATGAAGGGTTTGAAAGTTGTGAAAATTTTCGCCGAAAAGAATTACATCCTGATCAGCGGGTCAATTCCTGGTCATAACGGATCCATCGTATACATTCAGAAGTAAAACTTTAATCTCATTCAGATGCAACTAGAAGTATTAAATATAAAAGGAGAAAAGACCGGCAGAACAGTTGAACTGCCTGCTGAGATCTTCGGAGTGGAGCCTAATGATCACGTGATTTACTTAGCTGTAAAGCAGTATCTCGCTGCTAGTCATCAGGGTACACACAAGGTAAAAACCCGTATGGAAGTAAAGGGTGCTAGCCGTAAGTTACACAAGCAAAAGGGAACTGGTGGTAGCCGTAAGGGTAACATTCGCAACCCATTATATAAGGGTGGTGGTACCATCTTTGGACCAAAACCGCACAGCTATGATTTCAAATTGAACCGTAAAGTAAAAGATCTTGCTAAGATCTCTGCTTTAAGCTACAAGGCAAAAGAAAATGCAATTGTAGTGGTAGAAGATTTGCAAATGGAAGCTCCTAAGACTAAATCTTTCGTTTCAGTTTTAGAAGGCTTAAAGGTGAACGGTAAGAAAACATTGTTTGTTTTACCAGAATACAACCAGGCTGCCTATTTAAGCTTGCGCAATTTGCCAAGAGTTCAAGGTACATTGCTTGCAGACATCAACACATACGATGTAGTTAATGCAGATGTTTTGATTTTATCTGAAAGCGCGGCTAAAATTTTTACAGAACAAGAAACTGCTGAAGCTTAATCAATAACGTTTCAAAACTCTTTGAATCATGAGACCAAATGAAATTTTAATCAAGCCGATTTTGACTGAAAAGGCAAATGCCCAGCAGGAGAAGTTGAGAAGATATGCATTCCGCGTTGACAGGAAAGCAAACAAGTTAGAAATCAAGAAAGCGGTTGAATCATTTTATGGTGTAACAGTTGTAGATGTTAATACTTCTGTAGTTCCAGGAAAAGTGAAGTCACGCTTTACTAAATCAGGTTTCTTAACTGGTATGAAAGGTGCTTACAAAAAAGCAATGGTAACAGTTGCTGAAGGTGAAAGCATTGATTTGTACGCTAACATTTAATTGATAACTAAATATGGCTTGAACTGGCCGACAATCAGTTCATAAAAAGTAGATTACTATGGCACTAAGAAAATATAAACCAATTACAGCCGGAACTCGTTGGAGAATTGGGAATGCTTATGCAGAAGTTACTACCAACGTTCCTGAGAAATCTCTTTTAGAGAAGAAGTCTAAGACTGGTGGTAGAAACGCACAAGGTCGCAGATCTATGCGTTATATTGGTGGCGGTAGCAAGCAGAAGTATCGTATTGTAGATTTCAAGAGAAACAAGTTTGATGTTCCAGCTACTGTATTAACCATTGAATACGATCCAAACCGTACAGCATTTATTGCATTGGTTCAATATAATGATGGTGAAAAGAAATATATCATTGCTCCACAAGGATTACAAGTTGGTGCAACTATCCAAAGCGGTGCTACTGTAGCTCCTGAATTGGGTAATGCTCTTCCTTTGAAGAATATGCCTTTAGGTACCATGGTGCACAATATTGAAATGCAACCTGGTCAGGGTGGTAAGTTAGTACGTAGTGCTGGTTCTTCTGCTCAGCTTACTGCAAAAGAAGAATCTTATGCTGTATTAAAGATGCCTTCTGGTGAAATCAGAAAAGTATTGATTCAGTGTATGGCAACAGTTGGTATCGTTTCAAACAGCGATCACAGTTTGCAAACTATGGGTAAAGCTGGTAGAACTCGTTGGAAAGGTATCCGTCCACGTGTACGTGGTGTTGCAATGAACCCAGTTGATCACCCAATGGGTGGTGGTGAAGGTCGTGCATCTGGAGGTCATCCAAGAAGCAGAACTGGTAAGTATGCTAAAGGTGAGAAGACTCGTACAAGAGGAAAAGGAAGCGATAAGTTGATTGTACAGAGAAGAGACGGTAAAAAATTAACTAAGTAAACAGCATTGTTAAAATGTCCGGGAGCAATCTCGGAAAATCAACAACTAAAAACAGAATATGGCTCGTTCAATTAAAAAAGGACCTTACGTAGATGCGAAACTTGAAAAGAAAGTTGTAGCAATCAACGATGGAAGTGCAAAGAAGGGTGTAATTAAAACTTGGAGCAGAAGATCAACTATTACTCCAGATTTTGTTGGACACACTTTTGCAGTTCACAACGGAAATAAGTTTATTCCAGTTTATGTAACTGAATTTATGGTGGGACATAAATTGGGCGAATTTGCTCCAACCCGCAACTTTAAAGGACATTCTGGAAGCAAATAAAGAAAACCTAATTAGGACGATTTAAGAAATTTAA
Organism: uncultured Hydrotalea sp.; assembly: GCA_964616465.1. GTDB lineage: Bacteria > Bacteroidota > Bacteroidia > Chitinophagales > Chitinophagaceae > JAFLBI01. The sequence goes on from CAZTTO010000013.1 coordinate 21,925, forward strand.
TATACAATGGAAGCAGTAGCTAAATTGAAAAATTACCCCACCGGCCCGCGCAAAATGCGTTTGTTGGCTGACGTGATTCGTGGTATGGAGGTTGAAAAAGCTCTAGCTATTTTAGAGCATCACCCTCAGCACAACGCAACTCCTTTGGCAAAGCTATTAAAGAGTGCCATCAACAACTGGGAGCAGAAAAACGAAGGCATGAGTGCAGCCGATAGTGGTTTGGTTGTTAAAACCATTTTTGTAGATGGTGGTCGTATTTTGAAAAGAATGCGCCCAGCACCTCAGGGTCGTGGTTACAAGATTCGTAAGCGCAGCAACCATGTAACAATAATTGTAGATTCTAAAACTAATTGAAAACCTTCATATGGGTCAGAAAGCAAATCCGATTGGTAACAGGTTAGGTATCATCCGCGGCTGGGAAAGTAACTGGTACGCAGGTAAAAAAGATTTCGCCGTTAAATTAATTGAAGACGACAAAATCCGTAATTACCTCAATGCTCGTATTAACAAAGGCGGAATTTCCAAAATTGTTATTGAGCGTACACTAGGTAAACTCATTGTTACCATTCACACTAGCAAGCCTGGTATTATCATCGGTAAAGGTGGTGGAGAAGTAGACCGTATTAAAGAAGAGCTGAAGAAGCTAACTGGTAAAGATGATGTTCAAATCAACATCATGGAAATCCGTCGTCCTGAGTTGGATGCCATGATTGTTGGTGATACCATTGCTCGTCAAATTGAAAACCGTATTAACTACAAGCGTGCTATTAAAATGGCAATTGCTTCAGCTCTCAGAATGGGTGCAGAAGGAATTAAAGTAAAAATAAGCGGACGTTTAGGCGGTGCTGAAATTGCACGTAGTGAGGAATTAAAACAAGGTCGTGTTCCTTTGCATACTTTCCGTATGGATATTGACTACGCAAACGTACATGCACTAACTGTTTACGGTAAGATTGGTATTAAGGTATGGATTTGTAAGGGTGAAGTTCTTACAAAGCGCGACTTAAATCCAAACTTCACTTCAGGAAAAGAAGGTGATCAAAGAAGAGGTGGAGATAGAAGAGAAGGACAAGGAATGCGTGAACCTCGTGGTGGTGAAAGACGTGGTGGTGGAAGAGAAAGAAGAGGGTAAGCAGGAGCTAATTTTCATTGTTGAATTGACAAACTAACTAAGATGTTACAGCCAAAAAGAACAAAACATAGAAAAGCCCAGAAAGGTCGCATTAGAGAAGTGGCCAAGCGCGGTACAACCATTTCCTTCGGAAGCTATGCATTGAAGGCTATGGAACCTATCTGGCTGACCAACCGTCAGATTGAAGCTGCACGTCAGGCAATGACGCGTGCTATGAAGAGGGAAGGTAATGTGTGGATCAGAATATTTCCTGATAAGCCAATCACTAAAAAGCCAGCTGAAGTGCGTATGGGTAAGGGTAAAGGTAACCCTGAATATTGGGCAGCTGTTGTTGAACCCGGAAGAATCATTTTTGAGGCCGACGGTGTTCCAATGGATGTTGCTCAGCACGCTATGAGTTTGGCTGCACAAAAACTACCAATCAAAACAAAATTTGTAGTAAGGAGAGACTTACAAAATTGATAAAACCAATTTGCAATGGCTAAGAAGCAAGATTATAATAACAGCATTAAAGACCTGAACGTAGAGGACCTAAAAGTTCGCATTCAGGAAGACCAACTTCGTTTGAAGAAACTGGAGTTTGCACATGCCATTTCACCTTTGGAGAATCCTGTATCCATTCGTGGATTGCGCAGGGAAATCGCAAGGTTGAAAACACAGCTGAGAAAAAAAGAACTGGGTATCTAATCCATAAAAAGTAAACAATGGCGGAAAGAAATTTGCGTAAAACAAGGATAGGGGTGGTTACAAGCGACAAGATGACCAAAACCATCACCGTAGCCGTAGAAAGAAAAGTAAAGCACCCTATCTATGGAAAGTTCGTGAAGAAAACTACTAAGTTCCATGCACACGATGAAAAGCAAGAGTGTGGTGTAGGTGATGTAGTAAGAATCATGGAAACTCGTCCACTCAGCAAGACCAAGCGTTGGAGACTGGTTGAGATTGTAGAAAAAGCTAAGTAATAGAACTTCCTAGATGGAAGTTGAATAAAGATTATAAAACCAATTTTAAATCCCTCTGTAAAAAGGGGATTGGGAGGCTAAAATGATACAGCAAGAAAGCAGACTGAATGTTGCCGATAACAGTGGTGCCAAAGAGGTACTTTGTATCCGCGTACTCGGAAACAGTGGCCAGGACTATGCCAAGATTGGCGACAAGATTGTCGTAACAGTGAAGGATGCCCTTCCTTCTGGTGGTGTAAAAAAAGGTACTGTTTCAAAAGCAGTTATCGTACGTACTACCAATAAGCTTCGTCGTAAAGATGGATCTTATATCCGCTTCGATGACAATGCAGTGGTTTTGCTAAACAACGCAGACGAACCTCGTGGAACGCGTATTTTCGGACCAGTTGCCAGAGAATTGCGTGATAAGGGTTACATGAAAATTATTTCATTAGCTCCTGAAGTATTGTAATTCTCAAGGATCAAATAAGTTAAGCCGACTGAATCGGCGTAAAGCATAAAGCGAAAAAAATGAGCAACAGATTTAAACCCAAATTCAACATCAAAAAAGGCGACAACGTAGTTGTTATTGCTGGTGATGACAAGGATTTGAAGAAACCCCGTAAGGTGCTTGAAGTTATTGTTGACAAGGCTAAAGTAATTGTTGAGGGTGTAAACATTGTAACAAAGCATACCAAGCCTTCGGCACAAAACACCAAGGGTGGTATCGTGAAAGTAGAAGCACCTATAGCTATTAGCAACGTTATGTTGTGGGATGCAAAAACAGGTGGCGCTACTAAAGTAAAGCGTACTCGTGAAAACGGTAAACTGATTCGTGTATCTAAAAAATCCGGGGAGGCAATATAATCATGAGCACAGTAAAATATACTCCGAGATTGCAGGATAAATACCAAAAGGAAGTTATACCTGCATTGATGAAAAAGTTTGCATACAAGACAATTATGCAAGCGCCTAAGTTGGACAAAATCTGTATCAACCGTGGTGTGAATGGTGCTGTTAACGACAAGAAATTGGTTGACATTGCAATTGATGAACTAACAAACATCACTGGTCAGAAAGCTGTACCAACTTTGTCTAAGAAGGACATTTCAAACTTTAAGTTACGTAAGGGTATGCCAATTGGTGCACGCGTTACTTTACGTGGTGAAAAGATGTATGAATTCCTAGATCGTTTGGTATCTGTTGCACTACCTCGTGTACGTGACTTCAAAGGAATCAGCGATAAAGCGTTTGATGGTCGCGGTAACTATACCTTAGGTGTTACAGAACAAATCATTTTCCCTGAAATTGATATTGATAAAGTAAACAAGATTACTGGTCTTGATATCACTTTCGTAACTACCGCACAAACCAACGAAGAAGCTTACGAACTATTGAAAGAGTTAGGAATGCCTTTCAAAAACACAAAAAAAGATAACAACTAATTCCTACAAAAGGAAAGTTGATATAACCAAGAAATAGAATAACACATGGCAAAGAAATCGATTATCGCCAGACAAAAGAAGCGTGAGAAAATGGTAGCTAAGCAAGCTGAAAAGCGTGCTGCTTTGAAAGCTGCAGGCGACTATGCTGCTCTAGATGCATTACCAAAGAATGGTTCTCCCGTTCGTCTTAAAAACCGCTGTCAGCTGACTGGTCGTCCAAAAGGCTACATGCGCTTTTTCGGAGTATCTCGTGTTGTGTTCCGCGACATGGCATTGAATGGTAAAATTCCGGGCGTAAAGAAAGCCAGCTGGTAATTCCAACTATAACTTCCCGCTTTCGGGATGAATAGAAACAACATTAAGAACTGAATAATTCACAATACAATGGTAACTGATCCTATTGCAGACTTTTTAACTCGTATTCGTAACGCCCAGATGGCGGGACACAGAATGGTTGAAATTCCTGCGTCTAACCTCAAAAAGCGTATGACAGAAATCCTTTACGATCAAGGATATATTCTGAAGTACAAATTTGAAGACAACAACAAGCAAGGTATTATCAAAATTGCCTTAAAATATGATGCTGCAACTCGTCAGCCAGCCATTCGTTCTATGGAGCGTGTGAGCCGTCCTGGTCTTCGTCATTATGCTAAGCCAGCTGATTTCAAGCGTGTCATCAACGGTTTGGGTATTGCTATCTTGAGTACTTCTAAAGGAGTTATGACAGACAAGCAAGCTAAAGCTCAGAATGTAGGCGGAGAAGTACTTTGTTATATCAGTTAAATTAACCTCAGCTGTTTATTAAGCCTTCTACACATGGCTGAACACGGCTGGCAAAAAAATAAAAAACTATGTCTCGTGTAGGTAAAAAACCCATCGCAATTCCAGCTGGAGTAACAATTACAGTGGATGCTGCAAACGTGGTTAAAGTGAAAGGTCCAAAAGGTGAACTTAGTGAAACCATTGACCGTGATATTTTGATTGAAATTAAGGATGGTCAATTGACTGTTGGCCGCCCTACTGATCAAATCAGACACCGTGCATTACACGGATTATACCGTGCTTTAATTTCAAACATGGTGGTTGGTGTAACTGATGGTTTCAAGAAAGAAATGGAACTAGTGGGTGTGGGTTTTAAAGCCGCTAATACTGGTAACACGCTTGATTTAGCGCTTGGTTATTCTCACAATATCATTTTCGAAATTCCAAGTGAATTAAAAGTAGCAACTGTAACTGAAAAAGGTCAAAACCCTAAGATTCTTTTAGAAGGAATCGACAAACAATTGATTGGCCAGGTTGCAGCTAAATTGAGAAGCTTACGTAAACCTGAACCATACAAGGGTAAGGGTGTGAAGTATGCTGGTGAAGTATTGAGAAGAAAAGCTGGTAAGGCAGCAGGTAAATAAACATTGATTGAAACCGGCTTCCGGCAGAATCGGAAGCATTAAATAAAAATGTATGAATAGCAAATTAGTTCAAAGGCAAAAAATCAGATACCGCATCCGTAAAAAGGTGGCTGGTACTGCAGCAAAACCTCGCCTTAGCGTATTCCGCAGCAATTTGGAAATTTACGCACAGCTGATCGACGATAACAATGGAGTTACATTAGCAGCAGCATCTTCACGTGATAAGGATATTGCAGCTCAACCAGCAGTAAAAGTTGAAAAAGCTAAATTGGTTGGTCAAGCTATTGCTAGAAAAGCTTCTGAACTTGGAATTTCTCAAGTTGTGTTTGATCGCGGTGGTAATTTATATCATGGCCGTGTGAAAGCAGTAGCCGACGGAGCTAGAGAAGGTGGTTTACAATTTTAAAAGATTCAGCAAATCGTAATTGATATACAATGTCTAAAGTAAGTGTAAATAAAGTGAAGGGTGGTCCCGACATGGAATTAAAGGAAAAAGTAGTTGCCATTAACCGTGTTGTGAAAACGACTAAAGGTGGACGTACTTTCAGCTTTTCTGCTCTTGTTGTTGTTGGTAATGAAAAAGGTGTGGTTGGTCAAGGTTTAGGAAAAGCAAAAGAAGTGCAGGAAGCTATTACAAAAGGAATTGAAGATGCTAAGAAGAATTTGGTAAAAGTTCCAATTATGCATGGTACTATTCCTCACGATCAGTTCGCTAAAGACGGTGCTGCAAAAGTATTGATTAAGCCAGCTGCTCATGGTGCGGGTGTAATTGCGGGTGGTAGCATGCGTGCAGTATTGGAAAGCGCAGGTGTTACCGACGTTCTTGCAAAAAGCCTAGGATCGGCTAACCCACATAATGTGGTGAAGGCTACTATCAAAGCGCTTAGCTTATTGCGTGAGCCTGTAGAAGTAGCTAAAAACAGAAACCTAAAATTGACTAAGGTGTTCAACGGATAATCATTCGATTCTGAAGAATATCCATAAAAAGATAATGATATGAAAAAGATTCGCATCACTCTTGTGAAAAGTCCAATTGATCGTCCTGAGCGTCAAAAGCTTACTTTGAAGGCACTTGGTTTAAACAAAACCAATTCTTCTAAAGAAGTTGAAGCAACTCCTCAAATTTTGGGGATGGTCAACAAGGTAACTCACTTGGTTAAAGTAGAAGAACTAGCTTAATAAAAATATTGCTAACCTCTTGGTTAGCATTTTTCATAACACACGCGAGGGGCGATTTCCCCGTAAGTTCAAAATCATAAGAATATGAAATTACACAATCTAAAACCTGCTGAAGGCTCAGTTAAGAAAGAAAAGCGTTTAGGTAGAGGTGAAGCATCTGGTAAAGGTGGTACTTCAACAAAAGGTAACAAAGGTAGTCAGAGCCGTGCTGGTTATCAGCGCAAGAATGCACATGAAGGTGGTCAGATGCCAATTCAGCGTCGTATTCCTAAGCGTGGTTTCAAAAATCCAGGAAGAGTATCTTATAAAGTATTCAACCTTGGACAAATTGAAGCAATTAGTGAGAAATATGGTATTACCGAATTTTCTCTTGAGAACTTATACATTAACGGCTTAATTAACCGTACTGATTTAGTAAAAGTATTGGCTAACGGTGAAATTAAAGCAAAGCTTACTTTCAAGGTGAATGCTGTTAGTGAAAAAGCGAAGGCAGCTATTGAAGCTGCAGGCGGAACTGTTGAAATTGTAAAATAATTTCTTGTATCTTGCCCGACGCATCAACGATGCGTCTTTTTTGCTTAAACACTAACCCCATAATAAAAATCATCCGTGAAAAAATTATTGCAAACTTTCAGGAATATTTGGACCATTGATGAGTTGCGTGATAAAATTATAGTTACGCTTGCATTGGTCTTAACATATCGCCTTGGAACACACATAGTGTTACCAGGCATAGATCCTAATATGATAGAAGATGCTCAAAAAGCCGCAAGTACCCAAGGGTTACTCGGTTTGTTTGATGCATTTGCTGGTGGCGCTTTTTCTCAAGCATCTATACTTGCTTTGGGTATTATGCCTTATATCTCTGCTTCTATCTTTATGCAGTTGATGACCATATTGGTGCCTCAGTTGCAAAAAATTCAAAAAGAAGGTGAGAGCGGTAGGAAAAAAATTAACCAGTGGACAAGATACCTTACTGTAATTGTAACTGCTTTTCAAGCTGGTGCATACGTAGCGTACTTAAATAGTCCTGGTTATGCAGAAGCTATTTTGCCTTCTTATAAGCCTTATTTCTGGTTTTCAACAGTTGTAATCTTAACTGCTGGTACTTTATTTGTAATGTGGTTGGGTGAAAAAATTCAGGATAAAGGTTTAGGTAACGGAACTTCTATCATCATCATGGTTGGTATCTTGGCCCGTTTGCCACAATCTTTGATCCAAGAATTTTCAGCTAAGAGTGAGAGAGCTGGTGGTGGTTTATTAATCTTCTTAATTGAAATAGCTGTCTTAATTGCTATCATACTTGGATTAATTCTATTAGTTCAGGGTGTTAGAAAGATACCTGTAAACTATGCTAAGCAAATTGTAGGGAACCGTCAGTTTGGTGGAGCGCGCCAGTTTTTACCAGTTAAAGTAAACAGTGCTGGTGTAATGCCAATCATCTTTGCTCAGGCAATTATGTTCTTACCTACATTAATCTCTTTCACAAATATTGAAAGTGCTCAAGGAATAGTAAGAATATTCAATGACCACAGCAATACATGGTACATGGTAGTATACGCATTTATGGTAATTGGATTTACTTTCTTGTATACTGCTCTTATTTTTAATCCTAAGCAAATTTCTGAAGACCTGAAGCGTAACAATGGATTTATTCCAGGTGTTAAGCCCGGTCAGCCTACAGCAGACTATATTGGCTCAGTAATGGATAGAATTACTCTTCCTGGTGCTATTCTACTTGCTATCGTTGGTATTTTGCCTGGTTTTGCACAAAGATTAGATGTAACACAAGGATTCAGTACATTCTTTGGTGGTACTTCATTGCTAATTATGGTTGGTGTTGTATTAGATACTTTGCAACAAATTGAAACCTATCTATTAATGCGCCAATACGATGGCTTAATGAAGAGTGGTCGCGTACAAGGAAGACAAACAGTTGGTTCGTCTCCTATATAATGGCTCATAAATATATAATTTTGACCTGTCGGCTTATAACCGACAGGTTTCATTTTTTTAAAAACAGATGTTTAGACCGAATGGTATGATGATATCAAAAACACAAGACGAATTGGTGCTCATGAAAGAAGCTGCCATGCTGGTTAGTCAAACATTGGCTGAAGTAGCGGCTGTTTTAAAACCAGGCATGACAACCATGCAATTAGATGCATTGTGCAACCAATTCGTGCGCGATAAAGGCGCAATTCCATCTTTCTATCAATACCATGGTTATCCACATAATATTTGTGCGTCCGTTAATGATGTAGTAGTACACGGATTTCCGAATAATATTCCAATAAAAGAAGGTGATATTGTATCTATTGATATGGGAGTTATTTGGAAAGGATGGCACGGCGATCATGCTTATACTTTTGCAATGGGTAATGTTGATGAGGCATCTTTACAGCTCATTCGTGTTACAAAAGAAAGTTTGTATTTGGGAATTGAAAAAGCAATAACAGGCAATAGAGTTGGTGATATTTCTTTTGCTATACAGTCGCATACAGAAAAGAAACATGGATATGGTGTAGTGAGAGAGTTAGTGGGACATGGATTAGGAAGAAGCTTGCATGAAGATCCACAAGTTCCCAACTATGGAAAACGTGGTACTGGTCCGAAGTTGAAAGAGAATTTAGTATTGGCTATTGAACCTATGATTAACATGGGCAAAAAGGAGGTATATACAGAAAGTGATGGTTGGACAGTAAGAACAATCGATGGAAAACCATCGGTTCATTTTGAGCATGATGTATGTGTGAAAAAAGATAAAGCCATTATATTATCAGATTATAGCATCATTGAAGCCGCAGAACAGAAGAATCCATATTTAAATACTTCCTATTATTCTGCAACTAAGAATGCCTAATACAAAGAAAGTTTTATGCGTTGTAGGCGGTGGTGCAGCAGGTTTCTTTTGTGCAATCCAAGCCGCTACACTTCAAGAAAATCTTCGTGTTATTATTCTAGAAAAGACAGGTAAAATTTTACAAAAAGTAAAAATTAGTGGAGGCGGAAGATGCAATGTAACACATGCCTGTTTTGAAATTCCCACTTTATCCAAAAAGTATCCAAGAGGAGAAAACTTTTTAAAAAAGAGTCTTCATTGGTTTTCTCCCAAAGACACTATACAATGGTTTGCAGATAGAGGAGTTACCATTGTAGAAGAAGCCGATGGAAGAATGTTTCCTTCCACCAATCAATCACAAACAATTATAGATTGTTTGATGCGTGAGGTAAATCGACTTCAAATTGAAATTCGTTATCATGCAGGTGTTCAATCCATTCAAAAGAATGAATACTTTCAATTGAGTTTACAAAGTGCTGAGCAACTCAGTGCAGATTATGTTTGCATAGCCGTAGGCGGTTACCCTTCGCTGCAGCAGTTCGATTGGTTGCAGTCGTTGGGACATACCATTGTACCGCCCGTGCCCTCACTTTTTACATTCAATCTTCCTAAGCATCCTATTACATCACTAATGGGAGTGAGTGTTCCCAATGTATTGGTTAAGGTAAATGGAACATCAATTAAGCAAGAAGGTCCCATACTAATTACGCATTGGGGTTTAAGTGGACCTGCTGTTTTAAAAGCATCGGCATGGGGAGCAACTGAACTAGCAGCTTTGAAGTACCAATTTACAGCTACCATAAATTGGTTGCATGCTTTTAATTTTAACGAACAGGATGTACGTGCTCAATGGAATGATCAAAGATCAAAATTTAGTACTCAAAAAATTGCTGCTAAATCTATGTTCAATTTGCCTATTCGTTTATGGCAGTTTTTAGTTGCATCAGCAGGTATTCAAGATCATCAGAATTGGTCAACTTTACAAAGTGAACAACAAAAATTATTGACTAAGTATCTATTGGCATACGAAGTACAAGTGTCTGGCAAAACCACCTTCAAAGAGGAGTTTGTTACAGCAGGAGGTATATCACTCTCTGAAGTTGACGTAAATACAATGCAAAGTAAAAAAATAGAAGGCTTGTATTTTGCAGGAGAGATACTCAATGTAGATGGTGTAACGGGAGGATTTAACTTTCAGCATGCGTGGACAAGCGGGTGGATTGCAGCTAAGTCAATAGCTCATTCCCTTAAAGATGTAAGTGTCCAATCATAATCTAAATAGCGGAGTTTGTAGTTCTTATGTGAATCATCAATTAGTTTATATTCACGGAGAATTTTCATGATTCCTTTTTTGCCCCCAAAATCTCCTTTATACCAAAAAAATAATTTTGGTATCCAAATTTCTTCTTTAGTGGTATTAATAGAACATAGTTGTAAGTAATTTTTTGTAGCAAGATGTAACTGTTGATCTAATAACAAACTGTTATAAGCCGCAATAGGAGGACAGCTTATAGCTCCGCAGTTTAAAGCAAAGTGTATTCTCCAATCAAGTTGACGGATTCTTGCACTTTTTTCCCAAGAACTAGGAAATGGTTTCGTTAGGTATCCTTGGCTCCACCAAATGGATGATTTTCTGAGTAATCCATGTTCAATATCATTTAAGCTAAGTATTCGTTTACCAATTTTAATTTGTTTGGTTTTAAAAAACTTGGATCTATGATCATACAATGATTTATTATGATTCAACAGCTCAATCACATAAGCATTGTAAAGATTTATCCAAATGGTAGCTTTTGCATTTTCATCTTGTAGATTCATTAGCGCTGTGTCAATACCATCCCTCGATAAATCAGTTAAAAAAGATTTAGAGTCTAGTCCTCTTCGTGTATTTTTAAGAAAATCGATAGATAATTTTTCCAGGAAATGAGGTGTTATTTGGGCTTGGTTGGTACTCATAATCATGTATAAAGTCAAGCATAGAAGCCCTCTTACGACCACTTTTTTAAGGCCTAGTTTGTAATTATTTGAAAGACAATGCTTTAAAGCCGCCGACGGGATTCCATTCATTATAACAAATTAATCAAAAAGTTTCAATGAAATGCAATAGAGTCGCGGATTTCAAGTAATTTTGCAGCCCCGAATAAAACAATCGGGATATTTTTATGAATTTATTTTTCAAACAATTAAACGCTGATGCACAGGAACAGGCTGCAGCTTCTGAGGAAGTAGCACCGGTTACAGCGACAACAACTGCACCTGTGGAGGTAGAAACAGCTCACGATGATTTTGATTGGAGCATTGACAAGCGCAATGTGAGTCATTACAACGAAGCAGATAAAGCTAAGTACGACAAAGTGTACGAAGCAACTTTCGTTTCTATTGAAGATGGTACTATCATGAATGGTACTGTTGTAGGTTTAACTAAAACAGACGTTGTTGTAAACATTGGTTTCAAGAGCGATGGTTTAGTAAGCTTAAACGAATTCCGCGATAACCAAGGTTTGAAACTTGGTGATGTTGTGGAAGTTTTGGTGGTTGAGAAAGAAGACAGAAATGGTCATCTTTATTTAAGCCGTAAGCAAGCTCGTACACAGCGTGCTTGGGAAAGAATTGTTGAAGTACACAAGACTGGTGAAGTTGTTACTGGTACTGTTACTAGCAAGACTAAGGGTGGTTTGATTGTAGATGTATTTGGAATGGAAACATTCTTACCAGGTTCTCAAATTGATGTGAAGCCTGTTACAGATTACGATCAGTTTGTTAATAAGACTATGGAGTTCAAAGTTGTTAAGATCAACGAGAACATTAAGAATGCTGTAGTATCTCACAAAGCTCTTATTGAAAGCGATATTGAAGCACAACGTGCTCAAATCATCAGCACACTAGAAAAAGGACAGGTATTGGAAGGTACTGTAAAGAACATCACAGACTTCGGTGCTTTCATGGACTTAGGTGGTTTGGATGGTTTGTTGTACATCACAGATATTTCTTGGGGAAGAATTTCTCACCCAAGCGAAGTGGTGAAGTTGGATCAGAAATTACAAGTGGTTGTATTAGATTTCGACGACGACAAGAAGCGTATCAGCCTTGGTTTAAAGCAATTGACTCCACATCCTTGGGATGTGCTGCCTGAAGGTTTAGCTGAAGGTGCAGTTGTTAAAGGTAAGGTTGTAAATATTGAAGATTACGGTGCTTTCCTTGAGATTAGTCCTGGTGTTGAAGGTCTAGTACACGTATCTGAAATTACTTGGGCAAACACTCCAATCAACGCGAAGGAATTCTTCAAGTTGAATGATGAGCATGAAGCTAAAGTTGTAACCTTAGATAAAGATAGCCGCAAAATGAGTCTTTCTATCAAGCAAATGACAGAAGATCCATGGAGCACAATTGAAAACAAATTCCCAGAAAGCAGCAAGCACGAAGGTCTGGTGAAGAACATCACTCCTTATGGTGTGTTTGTTGAATTAGAAGCTGGTATTGGTGGTATGATCCACATCAGCGACTTAAGCTGGTTGAAGAGATTTAACCATCCTTCTGACTATGTAAAAGTTGGCGAGAAGATCGATATCATTATCATGGGTATTGATAAGGAAAACAGAAAGTTGCAACTTGGACACAAGCAACTAGAAGAAGATCCTTGGAATGCACTTGAAGAAACTTTTGCATTAAACTCAATTCATGAGGGTACTGTTATCCGCAAAGATGACAAAGGTGCTGTAGTACAATTACCTTATGGATTAGAAGGCTTTGCTCCTAACCGTCACTTAGCAAAAGAAGATGGTAAGAGTGTAGGTGCTGATGAGACTGCTTCTTTCATGGTGATTGAATTTGATCGTAATGAAAAGAGAATTGTATTGAGTCATGCACGTTTGTGGGAACAAGCAAAAGTAGAAGAGAAGGAAGCTGCTAAGAAAGAAGCTCGCTCAGATGCTGATAAAACTAAGAAAGCTGTGAAGAATATTCAGAGCAAGGTTGAAAAAGCAACATTGGGTGATTTAGGTGCTTTGGCAGATATCCGCGCTAAACTTGAGGAAGGCGAAGGAAAGTAATTTCCTTCATAGGTATAGTTTGCTGATCCCTCGCAGAAATGCGAGGGATTTTTTTATTGGTTAATCAAATCAAAATGAAGTTCTCCAAAGTTTTGAAGAGACGATAGTTTTAAGTCGGCAGCAGCCCATCTATCTTCTTTTAACTGTGAAATATGAGGAACAACCACACATTTCATTCTTGCTGCTTTTGCAGCAATCATTCCGTTAAATGAATCTTCAAAACAAACACATTGAGTAGGATGAGCACCTAATTTCTGTGCACAATTTAAGTAAACCATAGGATGTGGTTTACCGTATTCCATATCTTCTGCCGATGAAATAGCTTGAAGATCATTTCCAATGCCACACATACTTGTAACAACTTCTATTAGTTCGTGTGGAGATGAAGTGGCTAATCCAATCTTTAATCCTTTTCGCTTGAAAAAATCAAAAATGTATTGCACGCCAGGCATCACAGATCCTTTTACTTGAACTTTTTCAATAACAAGATCAATTATTTTCTTTTCTGCTCTGGCCAGCTCTTGATCGCCAATTTGAAAATAAGTAAACCACCAATGTACAAACTCTCTTGTTCTAAGTCCTGTGGTGGTTTTATATTGCTCTTCAGATAAACTTACACCATACTCGCGAAAAATTTCATCAGCAGCCTCACCCCACAAAGGTTCACTATCAATCAATAAGCCATCCATATCAAAAATGACTGTATTTAGTCGCATAATTTCTTATTTGCGCTAAAGATAAGTCACCAAACTATTGCTTGCCAAATACCATTGTTATTGCAATGCAAAAACAATATTTACTTCATATTGAATCTTAATTTTCTTATAGTCGGCTTGTGCATTTTGAGTTGATTCAGATACAGCCATATCTGCTCTTAGCATCATATTAGAAGCCATGGGTCTTATATATCCTTCTCCAACTTCAACTGGCTTATAAATAGTAATTGCATGACCCAACTTTTCTCCAATTGCTTCGCACATCCAACTTGCATTCTTTTTTGCGTCAATAAGGGCTTCTTTCTGTACTTCCAGTTTAATCTTTTCTATGTCGGAATGTGAAGTTTTTGCAATAAAAAACTGCTGTGTTGCTTCATCATCTAACAGTTGAACCAATTGATCGATCTGGCTGGTTTTATTGAGCTGAACTTGGTACTGTATTCCTGCCATTAAGCTTGGATCTTTTTTCTTTTTCTTTTGAAGCCAAGGATTAGAGCCATCATAACCTTGATACGAAACAATGGAAATAAGGCTGTCTGCAATACCCAACCCTTTACACGCTTTCAAAAATTGTTGTTGAATGTTAGATAGGTCTATTTTACCTATGTTCTTTTTTTCGTATTCCCTTAGTTCAATTTGTACGAAAATTTGATTCGGGGTTATTTCCCTAAAGGACATTCCTGATGCTTGGATCGTTCTAGATTCTTTTGCTTGTTGACCAAATGAAATGGTTTGATACAATGCTAAAAGAAGAAAAAGTGCTAAGTTTTTCATTTTTATAAGAGGATGCATGATGCTTAAGAATTACATAAACTGAAATTTAACGATAAATGGATTAACAATTATTTAATATTTCCTATTTTGCAACCGAACAATTGCCCCCAGCTGTATGCAAGTAGTAGAACAAATTAAAACTGCCAATCCCATCAGGTCCATAATTTATGGTCTGGTTGGTCTCGCATCCTATCCGGGATTAACTATGTTCAACAAAATAAAGATTGAGGGTACAGAGCATTTAAAAGACTTACCTAAGAATAATGTGCTTTTTGTAAGTAATCATCAGACCTATTTTGCTGATGTTATTACATTCCTACATATTTTCTGTGCGGTTAAATGGCGCAAGGAAAACAAGTTGGGTATTCCTTACTACCTGTTGAACCCTTTTACTAATGTATATTTTGTTGCTGCCAAAGAAACAATGGACGGTAGTTGGATCAGCCGAGTTTTTAAAATGGCTGGGGCTTTAACCGTTAAGCGTACTTGGAGAGCTGAAGGTGTAGATGTGAAAAGAAATAGGGATGAAAGCGATACCCAAAAAATTGATGAGGCCTTGAGAAAAAGCTGGGTTATTACTTTCCCGCAGGGCACCACTAAGCCTTTTGCTCCAGGTAAAAAAGGCACAGCTCATATTATAAAAAATAATCAGCCTGTTGTTGTTCCTGTTGTTATTAATGGCTTTTGGAGGGCATTTAATAAGAAAGGCCTATCATTTAAAAAGACTGGTTCTCAACTTACCGTTCGATTTAAAGAACCCATGATAATTGATTATACTCAGCCAGTAGATGCCATTTTAGATCAGGTGATGGATGCTATTGAACAAAGCAGAAAGTTCATGCTTCGTAGCAAACACCACCTGATGGAAGGTATCGATAAATAAAATTTATTGGTTGTTTTCTTCTGGAATGAAAATTGCTTTTAACTCATTCGCATCATCCGGCTTCATTTTTCCAGCTAAGATTAATCGCAACTGTCTTCTCCTTAATGCACCGTGGTAATGTCTGGTTTCTTCTTCTGTTTCAGGAATTAACTCAGGAACTTTTCTTGGCTTTCCATTTGGATCTAATGCAACAAATGTGTAGAAAGCTTCATTGCTTTCATATTTATATTGATGCAATAAATCTTCACCCCATACTTTCAAATGAATTTCCATAGATGTATTGAATGCTCTTGAAACTTTTGCTTCAATACGCACCACGTTACCTAATTTGATTGGGTTCTTAAAACTGATATTATCAACTGAGGCAGTCATGCTAGGGGCATTGCAATGCTTTCCAGATGCAATACCAGCCGCAATATCCATCCAATACATCAATCTGCCCCCCATTAAATTTCCAAATGTATTTGTATCGTTTGGAAGGACTAATTCATTCATTACCACTAAGGTCTCACTAGCTTTTTTAGCGTCCATATCTTCAATTTGTTGCAAAGATACGTTGGAGACTAGGAGAGACCATAGTAAATGCAGTTATATTACAATTTGTTCCAGATTTTGTAAATAGTTTGGATCAACATCTACGCCAATACCTGGCTGATCTTCAAAATCTAAGTGCATGCCATCATAATAGAATACACCACCCTGAACCGGATCTTGTAAATGACCTAATAGGCAGGTATCAAGGTCGTAATAGTGGATATTTTTATGCGACATAGCTAAGTGAACTTTCGCTGTTAAAGCCACACGACTTTCCAGCATGCCCCCCATCATGCAAGGAATATGATGTTGTGATGCGAGGTCAGCTATTCTTATGGCTTCCCGTATCCCACCACTCTTTGCTAATTTAATATTGATAGAATGGCAAGATTTGTTTTCAATAAGTCGTTGTGCTTGTCGATGGTTGTACGCGCTCTCATCGGCCATAATAGCAATTGGAGATAGAGCACATAATTCAGGTAGCTTGTGATCTAAGAAAGTGCGCATAGGCTGTTCGCAAAATTCAATATTGTATTTACCTAGTTCGGTTAATGCAAATACAGCATCGTCAAAAGCCCAGCCTTGATTGGCATCAATTCTTAATCTAATTTCTGGTCCTACTGCTTCTCGTATTCTTCTGATTCTTTCAATATCGTCTTTAGGTGCTTTACCTAATTTGATTTTGATAATGCGTACTTTTCTTTTTAGAAAGTCAATGGCTTGTTGCGCCATTTCATCTGGACTACCAATTCCTATTGTTAAATCGCTTTCAATTTCTTTTTTTGAACCACCCAGAAACTTGTAGAGCGGCAGATTTGCATGCTTTGCAGCAATGTCGTAGAGTGCCATATCAAACGCACTTTTTATTGTTGTATTGCCTGCCGTAAAAAGGTCTAATTCCTGTAAGCGATCATCTATTTCCAAAGCCAATTTCCCTTTCCACAAGGCTGCAAAATCCTTCGCCATTTCAAAGCATGTATTCTGCGTTTCTCCAACAATCATAGGGAATGCTGAGCATTCACCTACGCCTATGATTCCATCAGAAGTATACACTTTTATAAGTGTATTTTGTGCAAAGTGCATGGTTCCTGTTGCAATGGTAAAAGGAACCATGGGAATTGAAAACTTATAAATCTCAGTTTTGGTAATAAGCATATTGCGAATGTACCAAGCTTAGTCCTTAATGCAAATACCTTTCACATTTTTTCCAATAGCCCATAAAACTATTGAAATAACCTTTTACCTCTGGAAACATCCACTCCCTTTCTTCTTGAACACCTTTATAATGAATTGTTGTAGGATGTTCTTTGTAGTAGATAGAGTGGTTCTGATGGTATAGCTGATAGAATTCATTTTGTTCCATAGTAACAATTTGAATTCCTGGTATAAGATCCTTTGCAAGCTGAATAATCCAGCTAAGAACTTTATCTGAAATAGGATAATGTTTGAAATGAGAAGGTTCAAGTAATAAAATCCTGTACCCAACCTCCTGATTGTGCCAAAGAGGATCTAGTTGATAAGTGTTGTATAGAAAAATAGGCTTATGATCAATCATATATAATTCATCAGACATAGGAAGAGTAGTTCCTCCATTCCATGTAGTGTTGTTAGAAAGGATGTTTGGTACTTCCAATTCACTTAATTCTTCATAACCCCTATCTAAGAATGTGTTGGTTTGATTGCTTCCCGTATACTTGTTGATGTTTTCTTGGTTAGCGATATATTTTTTACTGCTAAAAGCCCCTGCTACCCATTGCCAACTTAAATGATTACTGGCAGCATCATGATCTAATAAATGATAGTACATCCATTGCGCAGGTTTATACCAATGTGCTTGACCCATATTGGTTGTGAGCATGGCAGTATACATACGCATATGGTTATGCATATAACCTGTATCAATTAAATTTTGGATACCTTCATCAATAGCATGAATCCCGGTATTTGCTTCTAGTATTGCTGATGGGATATTTTTATGCTTTATTGGAAACTGAGTGTTTCTTAAGTCATTGTGAATGGCATCTCCTTTGGCTTGCCAAATTCGCTGAAAAAATTCTCGCCATGCAAGTTCGCTCACCCACTTTTCTGCTGTTCTATAATTGTAATTTTTTAAGACTTCATCTTTCACAAATGGAAGAGAGATGACTCCTCTTGATATATAAGGAGATAAATAGCTCACTTTGCCCCACAAAAAGTTTCTCGTTTTACCGTAAGCATTTGCATTGACAGATGACACTCTTTCAACGATGTCTGCATACTTAGTTGGAAATGTTAGTTTTATTTTATCTTGTGGAAATAAATCGGGATGATTGTCTTTGTGTAAATTTCTCAGATTCATCTTTTACTGATTTTATTCATAGAAATGGTACGTTGGCGACTACAATGAAAACGTTCAACCAGCTTGGATCTTAGTGCAGCATGTTTGGTAGAACGTGATTGCATTCTTTTTCGCCACATTTTGAAGCTAGAACTTTTCATATGCAAACGCATCAGTTCTATAACCTCTGATTCGCGAATGCCGAACTGAAATTCAATAGCTTCAAATGGAGTTCTATCCTCCCAAGCCATTTCAATAATTCTATCAATATCTTCAGCACTCAATGTTTTAATCTCTTTCATATACGAATGAGTTTTTTTTCTCGCAAATGATTTAGTCTAAGCTCGGGTTGCGTTAGGACTGATTTATATTTTAAAACATCTCCTAAGAAAAGTCTATGATCTGGTGCAACCAAGTCTTTAGATTTCGTTACTAAAGGATTTAGTCGTAGTTGTATCCATCCACAAGCGTCTGCTATTACAGGAAAGCCTTCCCACTGGGTAAGTACTTTTCTCTTTTCCAGCCTTTGTATTTTGTTGATGTTATGTCCCGACATCTTACCAAGTAAATTCACAAGGTTCACATGTTGCTGTCCTAATACTTGTAGCACAACTTCAGGATGATGTAAAGCAAGCTCTAGGCTTTTAGTGCCTTCATAAATTGCACAAACAAAATATTTTGGTTGCATACTTACAGCTTGCACATAGGTTAGTAAATGCATGTTGAATTGTCCGGCCCCATCAGTTGTTGTCAAAGCATATACCGGTAAATCAACTTGATTCCAAGGTCTTTTAGGCATGGCTATCTAATTGTTGTAAAAAATTATCAGCTACTTGTAAGTGCTTTTTTCTCTTTTCATCTGGCATTTTGTCGAATGTTTTTACCAGCATACCTAATCTTGGATTTTTCAAAAAGAAATCACGATGAACATGCATGAATCTCCAAAAAAGTCCATCCCATATTTCCTGCCAAGTTCCCTTTTTCCAGTCGCCCATTTTTAACAAATAATTACTGCCGCTTATGTACGGTTTTGTAGTCATGATTCCTCCGTCAGCAAATTGCGTCATTCCGTATACGTTAGGAACCATTACCCAATCGTATGCATCTATGTACATTTCCATAAACCATTGGTAAACATCGTTTGGGTCAAACTCGCAGAGTAACATAAAATTTCCCAACACCATAAGGCGTTCAATATGGTGGTTATATCCAGTTTGTAATAATTTCTTTATTACAACATCAATTGGCTCAATTCCTGTTGTACCATTATAAAATGCTACAGGAATTTTTCTGGTGAATTTCCAGTAGTTGGTCGTTCTTTGTTTTGTTCCTTCAATTGTATATACACCAGCGATAAATTCTCTCCAGCCAATGATTTGACGAATAAAACCTTCAAGAGAATTTAAAGGAATATTATTCTTTTGACCGAAGAATAAAGCTTGTTCAACTACTTGTTGTGGAGTAAGCAGACCAGTGTTTAAAAGTGGACTGATTACACTATGAAATAAGAAGTATTCATTGGTCACCATTGCATCCTCATAAACTCCAAAATTGAAAAACCTTTCAGCAAAAAACTTTGAAAGCCATTGTTCTGCTTGTTTGTGGGTATATGGATAGAAACCTTTTCCATTTGCAAAAGCACCGATATTACTTCCTGGATTTTGTTCAAAATTGTTTTCAACGAAAGCTATTGCTTCTTGTATGGTTTCGTCTAAATCAACTCCGGCTAGGCGTGGAATTTTTTCACCCTTTGGTATTTTAGCTCTATTATCAGCATCATAACTCCACTTTCCTCCCAGTGGCTGATCGTAATTTTCTAAAAGTATGTTGATTTTTTTTCGTTGTGCTATATAGAAATCGGTTTGAAAGTATTTCCCTCTAGTTTTTTTGATCGATTGATGTTCTTTTGTGTTCAAAAGAAAAGATGGATTTTCGTCAACTTCAAGTGTAAGATTCCATTTTTGGGCAGAGCTTTTTATTCTTTTCTCCAGCCAATTATCGTACGTGGCGCACATTCTAACACTGGTGTATCCTTCTTCATTCAACCATTTAAAAAGGTGGCGTACATCATGTCTCTTATCAGTTGAATCTATGTAAGTAACCTCGAAGTTTCTTTCACCAAGCACTCTAGCAAAAGCCTGCATCGAAGCCCTATGAAAAATTAGTTTTTGCTTGTGAAATGGATATTGCGAGAAAAACAGCCATTCTTCAATCAGAAAAACTGGAGTATCCTGCTCTAAGGAGGGGTGCTTTTCAAGCAGTTGGTGGGGAAATATGAGTGTAGCTTTCACGCAAGACTAACAAAGTCCGAAAAAAAAGGTTCTATAATAGCCTCAACCTTTTTAGTGGGTCAATGTTATATGGGCAAAGATTTCATTATGCAACTAAAGCAGTCAAATATACTAGTAGCAGGTGCTACAGGAACCATTGGTAAATCTATTGCAAAACAGCTAATTGCCAGCGGTGCTCAAGTGTTTATAACTGGACGTAATCATGATAAACTAGTGCAAATAGCCACTGAACTTGGCTTGCCTGCGGGACAGTTTTTTGCAGCCGATTTGACTAAAGCAGAAGATGTGGAAGCACTTTGTGCATCTTTTTTTACAAGGTTTTCTCAGATTGATGTTTTGGTAAATGCATCTGGAATTGGCATTATTAAATCAATGGAAACCCTTACAGAAGAAGAGTTTCTCAAGACAATTCATGTTAATTTATTGGCTCCGTTCTTACTGGTCAAGGCTTTTTTACCAGCAATGAAAGAAGTGAAAAAAGGGTTGTTCATTCATATTCCGGGTGTTTTAGGAAAGGTGCCTATGGCAGGAGCTGCAGCATATAGTGCAAGCAAATATGGACTTACAGGTATGTTGCAAAGTATTCGGGAGGAAGTGAAGAGAACTGAAATTAGGTTTACCAACCTTTATTTAGGAGGGGTAGATTCAGCTTTTTGGGATACCATAGACTTGCGCGTACAGCGTGATAAGATGATTGTTGCAGAAGAAGCTGCAAGAGCAGTGTGGTTTTTATGTCAGCAGCCTTCCAGCGGAGTTGTGAGCGAAATGGTTCTCCAGCCCTTTAATCATCAGGCAATCTAGTTAGAAAAGGTTCTGCTAAATCTTCAAAAATCCTTTTTTCTTAGCGGCTTGCGACCGATATTCGCAGCATTAGTGCTTGGATATGAAAATTTCGTTTGATAATACTGAGGTTGCCTTCGCATATAAGAGCGATAAAGAGCTTAAAAAAGCTCGCTTCCTGTTTTCTACAATGGCTTTTCCTTGGTTTGTAAAATTAGGGACGCGACTAACACCTTTTATCATGAAAACTGGCTTACCAGTTCATGGAATCATTCGAAATACTATTTTCAAACAATTTGTTGGAGGGGAGAGTTTACAAGAGACTGCCCCTGTTGCTGATTTACTATCAAAGTTTGGCGTTCAAATCATTTTAGATTATGGAGTAGAAGGCAAGCAAACAGAAGAAGGTTTTGATGAAACTACAGAGGAGTTCTTAAAAGTTGTTGAATATGCATCTTCGAGAAGTAACATCCCTTTTATAAGCATTAAGGTGAGTGGCATGGCACGGCAGAAGCTATTAGAGACCTTAAATGGAGCGCCAAGATTAAGAAGTGGAATTCATGACCATGAGGAAGAGGAAAGTGAATGGGATATGGTTCGTGAGCGTATGTATGCTATTTGTGAGTTGGCAAAAGAAAAAGGAGTAGGCGTTTTGGTAGATGCTGAAGAAAGCTGGATGCAAGATCCAATTGATAGGCTAACGATGGAAATGATGGAGATCTTTAATAAGGACAATGTAGTAGTCTATAATACTATCCAATTATATAGACATGATAGATTGAATTTCCTCAAACTATCACATGCAATTGCTCAACAAAATGGTTTTAAGCTTGGATTGAAGTTGGTGCGTGGCGCTTATATGGAAAAAGAGAGGGAGCGTGCGCAGAAGATGGGATATCCTTCTCCTATTCATAAAAATAAAGAAGCAGTAGACAATGATTTTAATGCTGGTGTTACCTATTGCTTAGAAAATATTAATTCTATAGGACTCATAGTAGCATCTCATAATGAAGAAAGCCATTTACTAGCAATGGAAGCAATGGAAAAGCTAGGTATTCAACCTACGCATCCGCATATCCATTTTTCTCAACTATATGGGATGAGTGATACAATTACTTTTAATCTTGCCAAGTCTGGCTTTCAAGTAAGTAAATATCTGCCTTTTGGTCCTATTCGTGAAGTGATACCTTATTTAATGAGAAGAGCCCAGGAAAATAGTTCAGTAGCTGGTCAAACGGGTAGAGAACTAGGATTAATTAACCAGGAATTACAGAGAAGGAAATTTACAAATAACTAAAAAAAGCAGCTTCTAAGCTGCTTTTTTTAGTTCCGAATTTCACAGGAGGATACTTAAGATATTGGATTCAAACAGGGGCTTTCAACAATACAAAGTAAGCTATATACAAAAGAATAAAAGGTAGTTCCTCCAATGATTTTAAGTAGTTGGAATGCACTACTGTTTGTAGTGCATTTTATGACGATTTAAACCAAATTATTTTTGATTGCATAACTTGTTAGTTCTGCATTGGTGTTCATGTTCATTTTCAATAAAATTCTAGTTCTATAGGTACTAATTGTATTTGTGCTTAAATGCATGATTTCGCCAATTTCAGATACTGTTTTACCAGAGGCTATCCACCTCATTACTTCAAACTCTCTATTGGAAAGTTGATTGTGGCGTGCTTCCGAGTCATTGTCATGGGCATCTGCTAAAAGTTCAGCAACTTCAGCAGTTATGTATTTTCTTCCACTTAACACATGCTTTATTGCCACTACAAGCTCTTCGGGTGCACTTTCTTTTGTTAAATACCCCGAAGCACCTGCTTTAATTACTCTAACAGCATATTGTTCTGGAGCATTAACACTGAGAATGAGTATGGGGCCTTTATTAGGACTATTTTTAATACTTTTTATTGCATCTATAATAGATGGGCCTGGCATATTAATGTCAGAAATAATGACATCATAAGTGCCATTTTGTGCTTTCTCTATTAATTCATGGGCATCGGCCGACTCGTCAATTTCGGCAGATGAAAATTCATCGAGTAAAATAGTAATTAATCCTTTTCTAACTACGCTGTGATCATCTGCGATAAGAATCTTCATGACTCAATTTTATGGGTATGTTTATTAAAAGATAATTGCTTGATTTTGCAGTCATCTTACCATGCAAAGAACGAATTGTTTCTCTTATGCTAAGCCATCCTAAGGTAGGTTTTTTTTGAATGGTTAAAAAGGTATTTCCATCATCGGTAATAGAAAGGATTACCATTGAAGGACTGTATTCTAATTTTACTAAAATATTTTTACTTATTCCAGCACTTCTTATTTGAGTGATAATTTCCTGAAAGATTCTGAATATTCTAATTTTTAAATCACGTTCAAGAACTTTATTATTGGTATTTGCATTTAGTTTAATTGACATTCCAGTTTGTTTCGAAACTTGACCAATATACCAGTCAATTGTAGCTACTAATCCTAAGTCGTCTAGAATAGAAGGTCTTAATCCAGATGCAATTTTCCTTACTGTAGTCATTGCTTCTGACATAGAGGAAAGTGCCTTTTGCATTTTATTTTGAAAATCTGTTTTTTCAAGTTTTTCAATATTTTTTTTAATCCATGCTATTTCAAGCCTCAATCCAGTAATATGCTGACCAAGTGCTTCTTGTATTTCTTGTGCAGTATGCTTTCTTTCCTGTTCTCTAACAGTAAATAGGTGTGATGTTAATTGTTGTAATTGTTGGTTGTATTCTCCAACTTCATATTCTGCTTTTACCCTTTTAGTTATATCAACAAGTATTACATAAACATATTCATCTTGTACTTGAAATACGAAAGAAAAATTTCTGGTAATACCATCTTTACACACTAAAGAAGCTTCTGTGTTGGGGGCTTTTTTGATTTTCTTTTTTCTTATCTGATCGATGATTTCAAGCCAATGATTTTGAAGTTGTTTTCTAATGATTGGATCTGGTTGTGATTTTTTATACCAATCACTTAATGTGGGTAATTCTTCTAGTTTATAGCCAATTTGTCTCGTGAAAAACCTATTAACAAAAATAATATTTCCTTTTAGGTCGTGAATACCAATTGAGATAGGTATATTGTTTGCTATTACTCTAAATCTTGCTTCACTATTAACTAGTGCTTTCTTTTCTTGATGAGGGTTAGTTATGTCATTAAAAATTGCATAAACCATTTTTTCATCAGTAGAGAAACTGATATCAAATAGCCTGATTTTTCCATTTTTACAAATAAGCCATGCTTTTTTTGAAGAAGAAATAACTTTATTTTTTTTCTTCTCGCTTACAAGCTTGAACCAATCTTTGATTTCGTTTTTTAATGAAATTCCTTTTGGGGGCCGAATTAAATTGTAAAAATCTTCTAAGTTATTAAGTTGTATTCCCTTTTTTATGAAAGTAGAATCGAAAGCTGTATTAGTAAATTTGATTTCTTTATTTTGGTTGTAACATAAAACTGGAATAGGTAGTTTCTCTGCAACAGTTGTAATTGAATTTATAGATGTTTCTTTTTGTACAACTGAAAGAAATGTAATTTGAATTTTTTCTTTAGAAATATTTTGTAGCAGCAGCTGATGTTTCTTTTTTAATTGTATGTTCTTGGTTTCAAAAAAAACTGTTTGAGATTTATTTTGTTGAAATAAATCTTTAAAGACCTTTCTTAAATTACTTGCCCGATTTTGTTCATATACCTCAAATATCTTTTTGCCAATCAAATCTCTGTTTCCAAACCCAAACTTAGTTTTAAGCTGCCCAACGGCTTTTTGTATGATAAAGCTGTTGTCTATAATTAAGTAACTGGTTTGGTTCGTATGCATTGGTTCCTGAATTGATAAATATAAGAAAATTATATGCTAGACTATAAACAAGGCCGTCTGGAAAGACAGCCTTGTTGTAACGACCATTGGATGAAAAAGCAGGATATTGGATGGGTCGTATTGTGCGTTAAAAAAATCGGGGGGATAGGTTTTTATAGGATTAAGTTTTAAAACAGGGTTAATTCAAGGGTGGGTGTACCATTTGTTGTACAATTTTTCCAAGCTGCATCATTTCAAAACCTTTGTCTACAACCAAACTGGCTCCATTCTCTTTGGCTTGTTTTTGAAACGCAGCATGCGTGCAATGTGTAAGGACAAGACATTTAGTAGGTAGATCTGTATTGGCTGCCTGATGAATCAAATCTAGTCCTTGGCCATCTTCAAGTAGAATATCAGAAATCATAATATCGGGATGAACTAAATGAAGCTTCCTTTTAGCATCCTCAGTTCCATTTGCAACCATGACAATATGCTCCATATTTGTTTTTTCAATTTCCTTCTTAATTTCTTGAATTATAAAGGGAGAATCATCTACAACCAAAATTTTATACAAGCGTTTCATATTGAAAGTTTTAAATGAAAGCAGGACCAAGGCTATTGGTTTTTCACAGGATAGAAGAAATTAGATTATTCAAAGGATTTGGAAGAAGGATATTGGCTTAAATCGGATTGGATATTGGCTTCCTTTAATTCCTGCTTTCATGTACAAAGTTCATATAGCGCACACTACTGTTAAATAGTGTTTGCACGCTATTTCATGTAGTTGTTTTTCAAGAAAAACTGTAAAAGTTCTATAAGGAGTAGTGAAATCACTACAAATTCGGTGTACAATAATCCTTGTAGCATAAAAAAACCACCCAAAGGGTGGTTCTAAGTAATTTATAATGAATAGGTTAGTATAATTCTTTAATTCTAGTATATCGGGTTCTATCCAAATATTTTATGTTCAATAACGTATTTAATAAGTTCAGCAATATTGCGCATATTCATCTTCTCCAAAATCCTTGATTTGAATGTGCTAACAGTATTGATACTAATATTGAGTTGAGTACCAATTTCTGAAATACTCTTTCCTTCCGATAGGAGCCTTAAAATATCTAATTCCCGATTGGATAAACTTTCATGGGGAGCTTTTTGATGATCAATACCAATATTTTGGGCTAATAACTCGGCAACTTGTGGAGTAATGTATTTGTAACCTGACCTAAGTTGATTGATGGCTTTAACGAGTTCATCTGGCGGACTATCTTTTGTTAGATAGCCAGACGCACCAGCTTGGAAGGCTCTTATGGCATATTGCTCAGGTGGATGCATTGTAAGGGTTAGCACAGGAATTCCTGGTTTTAACTCCTTGAGTCTTTTTAATGCATCTAATCCAGACATGCCGGCCATTGTAATATCTAATAAAATCAAATCAAAATCTTCTTTAATTAGCTTTTTAAGAAGAGTTTCTCCGTCACTAATGTCGGTGACTTCGGCTAGGGGGAAGTTTTCTACAATAATTTTTTTGATTCCTTCCCTTACGTATGTATGGTCGTCAACAAGGATTATTTTCATCAGTTTCTTATTGCATTGGTGCTACAAAATAAGCGATTTTGCCCTAATTTGTTAGACTAAGTTTTTCTGTTGAAGGCTTTAGCATTAAAAAACAAACAATCCACAGAAATTCCCCAATCTTAAATAAACATTTTTTTGAGGTTTGAAGCTATTAACTTGCATCCATGCAGCAGTATCATCAATTATTAGAGCATATTTTAAAAAATGGTATTGAAAAGTCCGACAGAACTGGAACCGGTACCATTAGTTGTTTTGGATATCAAATGCGTTTCAATTTACAGGAAGGGTTTCCTTTGGTTACAACAAAGAAATTGCATTTAAAAAGTATTATTCATGAATTGTTGTGGTTCTTGAAGGGTTCGACCAATATTGCCTATTTAAAAGAAAATGGGGTAAGTATTTGGGACGAATGGGCAAATGAAGCAGGTGATTTAGGCCCTGTTTATGGCAAGCAATGGCGCTCTTGGCAGGGTGCCGATGGACAAGTGGTTGACCAAATTACTGATTTGATTAATCAAATTAAAAACAATCCAGATAGCAGAAGGCTTATTATAAGTGCTTGGAATGTGGCTGAGTTACCTAAAATGGCTCTAATGCCTTGTCATGTTTTGTTTCAATTTTATGTAGCACCTGCTGACGAAAAAAATGAAAGACCGCGCCTATCTTGTCAACTCTATCAGAGGAGTGCAGACGTATTTTTAGGAGTGCCGTTTAATATTGCTTCATATGCATTGCTTACGCATATGATTGCTCATGTTTGTAATTTAGAAGTAGGAGAATTTATTCATACTTTTGGTGATGTTCACTTGTATTCGAATCATTTTGAACAAGCTAAACTTCAATTATCAAGAGATCCATTCCCGCTTCCAACATTACGAATGAATACGAATGTGCAATCTATTTTTGATTTCACATATGATGACTTTACAATTGAAAATTACCAATCTCATCCAGCTATTAAAGCGCCGGTTGCAGTTTAAAAAAATCATAAAAACCATGAAACAAGTAATTGTATTAACTCTTTCGCTTTTTCTTTTTGCTCAAGTAGGAGTTGCTCAAGACAGGAAACTAACAAAGCTTTGGGAGTCAGACTCATTGTTTAAAACCCCTGAAAGTGTTCTCATTTACCCTAAAAAGGAGTTTTTATTTGTTTCAAATATAGATGGGAATCCTGCAGAAAAGGATGGGAAAGGCTCTATTGGGATTATGGGAACTAATGGAAAAGCTTTTAGAGTTGAATGGGTGAAGGGATTAAATGCACCTAAGGGAATGGGTATTTATAGAGATAAGCTTTATGTAACCGATTTAGATGAAGTGGTTATGATTGAAGTGGATAAGTCGGCTGTTGGTAAGCGTTATCCAATACCTGGTACACAATTTTTAAATGATATAACAGTAGATAAAAAGGGTGTAATATATGTTTCAGATAGCCGAGGTAAGCGCGTGTATAAAATAGAAAAGGAAGAAGTTACACTTTTTTTAGATGGACTTGCTGGTCCTAATGGTTTGTTGATTCAAGACGAAGGCCTCTATATATTGGATAGTGGTACATTGTGGTTAGTAGATGCAAAAAAAAGTAAGAAGAAAATAGCCGAAGGTATGGAAGGTGGTACAGACGGTATTGATAGAGTTAGTAATGAAGAGTTTATTGTAAGTAGCTGGGCCGGTATCATATATCTGGTGAAAGTGGATGGTACTGTAACAAAATTATTAGACTACAGAGAAGATAAAATTAATACTGCCGATATCGCTTTTGATGCAAAAACTAAAACACTCTATGTGCCTACATTTTACAACAATAAGGTAATGGCATTTAGGCTTGATTAATTAAATATTTCTTGATGCATTCTGTTGAGCTGATTCAAATTGTTGCTGCTTCAAATAATAATGGCATTGGAAAGAATAACCAGCTGTTATGGCATTTGCCGAGAGATTTACAATATTTCAAACAACAAACATGGGCAATGCCCGTGTTAATGGGTAGAAAAACATTTGAATCTGTGGGTAGTAAACCATTGCCCGGAAGGGTTAACATCATTTTAACCCGACAAGTAGGATTAAAATTGGGAGACGGAATCATTGTTGTACAATCGCTAGAACAAGCCATTCAGTATTGTAGGGAAAACAAATACCGACAACTTTTTATAGCTGGAGGAGGCGAAATATATCAGCAAACTTTTAAAGAAAGTCATACTATTTTTTTTACACGGGTTGATACAACTATTGAGGCAGATACGTTTTATCCGACTATTAATCCTGATGAATGGTGGTTGCTAGAAGAACAAGTTTTTCCTTCTGATGAGAAGAACCAGTTTGCAATGCGTTTTGAAAAGTGGAGTAGGAAATAAAATCTTAACTAATAGCTATTAATGTCTTCTTATTTAATAGCGTAGTCGCCATAAATGGGTGTTTTTCCAGATAAATAGGCTGATAGCACCTGCATTTGGGGCTTTTCTTTTCCTTGTACTGGCTCAATAGATAGCGGGTAGTTTTTCCACCAAGCACCAGCTGCCCAATAATTGCTTCCAATATTGTGGTGGTGTAAGTAAGCTAAAAAACGATCCATTACTGAAACCCAACGTCTATCATTATTAGGAACACCGTACTCACCTATGAATCCTTTTTTGTTGTTTGCCTGTAACCATTCAATAAAAGGTTTTACTTTTTCAATGCCAATTTGTTCATGGTGGTATTTTTCTTGATAACCATTTACATATGTACCACTTCCGTCGGCATCAAAATAGCAGTGAGCGCTATAGACCAACTTATTTGCTGGGTCTTTTAAATGCTTCAAATTGTCGCTGAATTTTTTCCAGTTATAAGCACTAGCCCATCCATCACCATCGACTAGAATAGGTGTTTTATTATCAACTTCGCGAATGGCAAGAATAACTTCTTGAGCTGCTTTAGCCCAGACACCTGAACCCATGTCATGTGGCTCTGCCATAATTTGATAAGCAACAATATTATTATGTTTCTTTACTCTTGCAGCAAATTTTTTCCAAGCATCACAATATGCTGCAATACTCACTTCATTGCTTCCAATTGGTAAATCTTGATCTTGGATACGATAGTGACCATAATTATGCATGTCTAAAATGACGCCCATTTTATTTCTTTCTGCAAAGCGAAGTGTATTTTCAATCTCTCTTAAATTAGCTTCATCTAATTTCCCGAACAAGCCATTTTGAATTCTTTCCCAACGAAACGGGAGTGCAATTTGCTTGATACCTTTAGAAGCGTAATAGTTCATTTGCTCAGCAGTTGGATAAACATAATCCTTGTTCATTATGCCTGGCATTTGCTGTTGTCCAAACTCTGCTCCACAAACTGAAACGCTCATTGGAAGCTGGCTCTCATCGTTAATAAAAGATTGGTTTAAAAGAAAAGCTGCAACCAATAAAATAGGTAAGCTAATGAGACCTTTAGTAAAAATTGAAAATTGGTTTTTCATAAAATATTGGGTTGGAGCTTGGATATTGGGATTTCAAAACGGATGAAATCTGGTGTAAAACAACCCAATTGAAGAGGCATAGAAAATCCTCTTTTAAGCGAATTTTAATTCGAATATTATTGTCGTGCTGTCGTTATAATTCGATGCACAGATGTATATGACAACAACTACTTGAATTGTAGAAAAACTTCTTTTATAGATCTAAAAACCTCAAATAGCGTTAAAATGTAGTAGTTACAACTACAAATGTGTAACGGTAAATTTATTTGTGATTAGTTCTAATTAAAATTGCAGTTAGATAAATTCACTAAGTATGGTAGAGGTTAATTGATGGAGATGCACCATCAATGACAAAAAAAACACCCCATTGAGAGGTGTTTCTAAGATGAAAAATTAAAAAAAATTAAATCAATTGATGTTCTAAAGCATATTTCACCAGCTCAGCATTCGACTCGCAATGTAGTTTTTTCAAGATTCTAGTTCGAAAAGTACTGACAGTGTTAGGTGATATAAATAATTGTTCTGCAATATCAGAGATCTTTTTACCTGCTGCTATTTGTTTAAAAACAGCGAGTTCTCTTTCTGAAAGATTTTCATGTGGAATCTTAGATCTATCTGTATCAATTGATTCAGCTAACAAGTCGGCTAGCTCAGCACTGATATACCTTTTGCCATTAGAAACAGCTTTAATTGCAGTAATAAGTTCATCGGTAGCATTTTGTTTACAAACATATCCATTCGCCCCTAATTTAATGGCTCTTACCCCATACTGAGATGCAGGGTACATACTTAAAATAATTACTTTACTACCCTTGTTATAGGATTTAATTTTTTTAACCCCCTCTAATCCATCTAAGCCAGGCATATTAATGTCTGAAATAATAATATCGTGCTCATCTTTGGATTGAATAGCTAACATATCTGTTGCAGTAGCAACCTCGGTAAACTGTGCAAAGGGAAATTCAGCTTCAATGATTCTTTTTACTCCATCACGAACAATTGCGTGGTCATCTGCTAACAAAAATTTCATAGTATTGGATAATTGGTTGTAGTAAAGTTATAGAACATTTCGTGGTTTTTTCAAAAATGCTTGTTAACTTTAAATTGTCCAATACTAAGGTCTTTTACGACAAATGAAAAACCAATTATAAGGAACCATCAATGACTCCATTTTTACAAAGCTTACTTTGTCAGGTAAGAGAACACAAGTTATCTGAAAAATTCAATCAAATTGGATACTGGGAATATGATAGTTTAAAGCAAAAATTTTATTTTGAACCATTTCTAAGAGATCTGTTAAACATACCAGATAAGGCTTCTAATTATCTCGATATCAATTCAACACTACTTCTGCACAAAGAGTATCAAAAAATATTTTTACAAGCACTTGAAAATTGTTTTACTACTGGAGAGTCCTTTCATTTAGAAGTTCCTTTAAATACTGTTAGTAGTATTGCTAAGTGGTTTAGAATTTCTGGGGCTATTAAATTAGAAGAAAACTTTACAAAAAAAATAATAGGATTCATAGAAGAAATTCCAAAATCTTCACACTTAAATCATCATAATTACCAATCAATTGATTTCTATTCATCATTACTAGATCATTCTGATGCAGCAATTATTTTACTAGATGAGAACGGTAAATTTTTATTTCAAAGTAAATCAGTAGAAAAAATTGTAGGTCACTCTGTAGAAGAAAAAAGTGTAACCAATATTTTTGAATTTGTTGATCCTAATCAAGAAGAAGCTTTAAGAGCTGCTTTTCAACAAATTTTATCTAAGCCATATGAAAAGTTAAGTTCAAGTTTTCGATTCAGGCATATTGAAGGACACTATGTTTGGTTGGAAGGAACTGGTATTAATTTATTACATGATCCAGTCATTCAAGCTATCCTAGTAACTTATAAGGATTGTTCTATTCAAAAACAAAGTGAACAGCTATTATTGCAGCATCAAGAAAGGGTTGCCTCTTTGTCTCGGTCTACAAAAACAGTTGTTTGGGAATTAGATCGAGATGGTAAGTTTACGTTTATAAATGATACTGTAGAGGAACTTACTTCTTTGATTGCTTCAGAAATAGTAGGTGTCAAATATTTTCATGAATTATATCCTGAAAGTTCCAAACACTTTTTGCAGGAAAAAGGATACGAATTACTGAGACGAGATAAAATTTTAAAAAATTTCGAATTACCATTAAATACGCCAAAGGGGGTATTTTGGATTAGTAATACAGTCTTGCCTAAGCTCGATAACGCTGGTAAGTTGACTGGCTATCTAGGCAGTAGTACAGATATTACAGATAGGAAAAAAATGGAATTGGAATTGCAAAACCGGAATAACCGGTTTGAACAACTTGCAATTGCTAGTCGGTCTGTAGTATGGGAAACTAATTCACAAGGTTTATATACTTATGTTGGGGAATCTATAGAGCATTTACTTGGTTATATGTCAAGTGAATTAGAAGCTAAAAAATATTTCTATGATCTGTTTCCCATTAATGAAAGGACACATTTTAAAGAAAAGGGCTTACATTATCTAAATAATCGGTCAACAATAACGGATTTCATAAACCCATTAGAGCATAAGAATGGTTCAATTGTTTGGGTAAAATCAAATGCATTTCCTCTATTCAGCGAGAATGGAGATTTTATTGGATATAGAGGAATAGATGTTGATGTAACACAAAGATTAGAAATAGAAAATGCTTTAAAGCAACGAGAATATGATTTATCTATTGTAAATGCTTCTTTATCAGATTACATTAATCTGCAAGCAGTACTTGTAACAATTGCATCTAATTATATTAATATTCCCTTATCAAAAGTTAACGAAGCCATTCAGCAGTCGTTGAAAATGTTGGGTGAGTACACTCAGGCCGATAGGGTATATATTTTTGAATATAACTATGATCAACAAATATGTACTAATACATTTGAATGGTGTGCTCCAGAGATTATACCTCAGTTTGATGCTTTACAGGCAGTTCCACTCGCTGATATGGTAGATTGGATAAAAATTCATAATACAGGGGAGGCAGTTTATGTTGCGAATGTGTATGAAATGGATGAAAATGATCCTATTAGATTGGTTATTGAGCCGCAAGAAATTAAGAGTTTAGTTACTTTCCCATTAATGGAGAATGGATCTTGCATAGGTTTTGTGGGTTTTGATTTTGTGAGTAAGTTTTATTCAGTTCAGCAAAAAGAACTCCTCCTGCTTTCATTGTTTTCAGAAATATTAATGAATATACGTTCTCGACAAAAGGTTGAGGAGGAGTTATCGCGTACAAAGAGTATGCTTACTGAAGCTGGGCAAATGAATAGAATGGGGGCTTGGGAATATGATCCAGTAACAAAAGAAGTTATTTGGTCTGATGTTACAAAAGCTATACATGAAGTTGACAAAGATTATATTCCTACTGTTGACGAAGGTATTTTATTTTATAAAGAAGGTGAGAGTAGGAATAAAATTTCCCAGCTATTTCAAAAATTGGTCAATGAATTTGTATCCTACGATGATGAATTTGAAATTGTAACTGCAAAAGGAAACCACAGGTGGGTTCGTTCAATGGGGCGTGTAGATTTAAAAAATAATATTATTCATAGGGTTTATGGCACATTTCAAGATATCACTGAAAGAAAGTTGTCTGAGGATAGACTTAAAATGACGGAACTAAAATTGAATGCATATTATAAAAATACTTCTGAAGCCATTCTTTTTTTAGATGTGGATTTTTCTGTCATTGACTTTAATGATGTATTCGAAAAGAAGCTGATGCAACTGTTCGGCTTAACAATACAGAAGAATACCTCTGTATTTCAATTTGCTGCATTGAAAAAAGATACTTTCTGGGAAAGACTATTTAAAGCTTGTTTAGACGGTCACACACAAAATAGTGAATATAGATTGATATATAAAGGAGTTACTTATTGGTGGGATTTATATGCAACGCCTATTGAGGGTGTAACTGGAGTTGTTACAGGATTGGCAGTTGGATTTAAGGAGATTTCAGAAAAAAAGGAGCTCGAAAAAAGATTGGAGCTTGAAAGAAAGCAAAAGCAGGTTGATATTACAAAAGCCATTCTTTTATCACAAGAAAAAGAAAGAGAATATCTAGGTATGGAATTGCATGATAATGTAAATCAACTCTTAGTAAGTTCTAGAATGTATTTATCGCTTTACAGGTCTGGTAAAATGACCCCAAATGAGGTGGTCGACAAAACAGATCAACTTGTTAAGTCTGCAATAGATGAAATTCGTAATCTGTCACATCAATTAATTCCGCCAAAGTTTCTTAACTCAAATTTGAAAGAATCTTTAGAAAAGCTGTTTCTTCCATTTCAAACTAGTGAAGATGTAGAAGTTCATTCTGAATTTCAGTTGACTGATGAAAGTTTGATCGGAGAATCACTACGTATTGCCATTTATCGTATAACACAAGAGCAAATTAGCAATATCATCAAGTATTCAAAAGCAAACTTGGTTGATTTCAAACTCATACAACAGCCAAATGAAATTGGATTGTCTATATCAGATAACGGAGTTGGAGCTGAATTGCGCAAATTACAACGCGGAGTAGGTATGATGAATATGCAATCTCGCGTAGAAGCGCAGCAGGGTAGAATGACAGTCATTTGTGCACCCAATCAAGGCTTTGAGTTAAAATTCGTTTTTCCTCTTATCAAAAAATGATTCATTTTATGCATATGTGATTCACTATTTTCGCGGCATGTATAGCACTTTTGAACTTGGCATAAGGTATATCAAATATTGGCTTTTAGCCAATAATGGTGCTGGTCACGGTATGCATTCTCCATTTGTATATGATTTTATTAGAAATGTTCTACTGCCTTCAAAAAATATAGAAAACATCGTAATAGAAGAAAAACGGAAGAAGTTACTTAACAATAAACAATCCATTTGGGTAAAAGATCTTGGTGCAGGCTCTCGCTCATTACTCGGCTCAAATAGAACCATTCAATCAATTGCATCATCTTCTTTGAAGCCTAAAAAATTTGGTGCGCTTTTTAGCAAGATGATTCAGTACTATAAGTATAAAAAGGTGTTGGAGTTAGGAACCTGTTTGGGAATTACATCGAGTTATCTAGCAACTAGTCATAATGAGGTTCAGGTAGATACTATTGAAGGAGCAGATACAATAGCTAACTATGCTGCAGCCTTATTTGATGAATTAGGTCTTGAAAATATTCATTTGCATCAAGGTAATTTTGATGAAGTGCTGCCTGAAATATTAGCGAAGAGCAACAAATCATATGATTTCATTTACGTAGATGGCAATCATAGGTATGAACCCACTATCAATTATTTTAAACAATTGAAGGAGCAAATTCACGAATATTCGGTTATTGTTTTTGATGATATTCATTGGAGTAAAGAAATGGAAGAAGCTTGGGAGTTCATTAAAGCCGATAAAACTATTTCGCTTACAATTGATTTATTTTATATAGGGCTGGTATTTTTTAGACAAGAACAGTTGACTCCCTCTCACTTCTCTATTCGCTTTTAGAAAACTTGTAGTTTTTTTTGTAACTTCCACGAATTAAGGTATTTATATGCAGATTGGAGTTTTACAAGAGCCCTCTTGGGAAAATAGGGTAGCATTTCTTCCAGAGCATATTGCTGACTTGAAGAAAAGAGGATTTTCCGTTCAGGTTGAAAATTCAGCTGGACAAAAAAGTTTTGCAAGTGATCAACAATATGTTGATGCGGGAGCTCAAATTGTTACTCGTACACAAGTAATTTCAGAATCGGATATCATTTGTTGTATACATCCTTCTGATGATCTTTTGCAGGTTAGCTCTAACAAAACCAAGGTGATCATTGGAATGTTTCAGCCTTTCAATCATCTCGCTTGGTTACAAAACTTGTCATCAAACAAAACAGCAGTTTTTAGCTTAGATATGCTTCCTAGAACTACTAGAGCGCAAGCTATGGATGTGTTAAGTAGTCAAGCAAACATTGCTGGATATAAAGCGGTTCTTTTAGCTGCAAACTTGTTGCCTCATTATTTCCCAATGTTTATGACAGCGGCAGGCAGTATTCGTCCTGCTAAAGTGCTTATTCTTGGTGCAGGTGTTGCGGGATTACAAGCTATTGCCACGGCAAGGCGATTGGGCGCAGTTGTAGAAGTATTTGATACGAGAGCTGCTGTAAAAGAGGAGGTCATGAGTCTAGGGGCAAAATTTGTTGAAGTAGAAGGTGCCGCCGATGCCAGTTCTGCAGGTGGATATGCTGTAGAACAGTCTGAAGAATTTCTATCACGACAAAGAGAGAAAATTCATGAAACAGCTGTTAAGTCGGATATAATTATTACGACTGCCCAAATACCTGGTAGGAAAGCGCCCATACTCATTGAAGAAAGAACTTTACAGCAAATGAAGTTAGGGTCGGTCGTGGTAGATTTAGCCGCAATTAGTGGAGGTAATACGCCTCATACACCACAGAATGGAAAAATTGTATTTGGGGGTGTCACAATTGTTGGAAACAGTTGGCTGCCTTCTGATATGCCTTTTGATGCAAGTAAGTTATATGGGAAAAATATAATCAACTTCCTTAGCTTATTTAAGGTTGACAATAATGAATTAGTATTTGACTTACAAGATGAATTATTGAAAGGTTCATGCATATGTAGAGATGGTTCTATTGTTCACGAAAAATTACAGCAAAATGGATAGTATGATGAATTGGTTACAGGAGTATCAAGAAATGATTTATGTGGTTATTCTTATGATTTTTTTAGGGATAGAAGTCATTGGACGAGTTCCTAGTGTATTGCATACTCCATTAATGAGTGGTGCCAATGCTATTCATGGTGTGGTTATTATTGGTGCTATTATAGTAATGGGACAAGCAGATGGAGATAACTGGTTGGCATTGGTGCTTGGCTTTTTAGCAGTACTCTTAGGAACATTAAATGTAGTTGGAGGATTTGTTGTGACCGATAGAATGTTGGAAATGTTCAAAGCAAAAAAATCTAAATAAAACCCTAAGCAACTTATATGGAAATTAGTTTGTTGACGATTTCGTATTTATTCGCAAGTATTACATTTATTCTTGGACTAAAAATGTTGTCACATCCAGCTTCTGCAAGAAATGGAAATAGGCTTGCAGCAATTGGTATGGCAATAGCCATTTTTGCAACTATATTTTTATATGAATCTGATGGAAGGAAACTTGGTAACCTTACTTGGATTTTTGCAGCTTTGATCATTGGAACAATAGTAGGTACACTTGCTGCTAAAAAAGTTAAGATGACTGCAATGCCGCAAATGGTAAGTCTATTTAATGGAATGGGAGGTGCTTGTGCTGCATTAATTTCTGTTGTTGAATACAATCATCTTTTACATGCACAAGAACCTTCAGCAAGTACTTTGGCAATTATTTTTGGTGGATTAATTATTGGTTCTGTTTCTTTTTCTGGAAGTATGATAGCCTGGGGTAAATTAGATGGTAGAGTAAAAGATTTTGTTTTCAAGGGGCAACATATATTCAACTTAGGCTTATTATTTTTTATTGTTGCTCTAGCAACGTATAGAGTAGCTTGGCATGGCGAAGTATGGATGATGTATACCATTTTAGTTGCCTCTTTGCTCTATGGTATTTTCTTTGTTTTACCTATTGGTGGAGCAGATATGCCAGTGGTAATTTCGTTGTTAAATTCTTTTACGGGCGTTGCAGCTGCCTTTGGAGGATTTTTATATGGCAATAAAGCCATGTTAACAGGTGGAATTTTAGTTGGAGCAGCTGGTACTCTTTTGACAATTCTTATGTGTAAGGCCATGAATCGTTCTTTGATACATGTGCTTATTGGATCTTTTGGACAAACTTCAAGTAGTACTTCGGCAAGTACTTTAGGTGCAGGGGGTGCGTATAAAGAAGTTAGTTTGAGTGATGCTGCTATGATGATGTCATATGCTCAAAGAGTAGTTGTTGTGCCTGGTTATGGATTAGCGGTTGCACAAGCGCAACATGCTTGTCATGAATTAGAGAAGTTATTAATAGATAAAGGAGTAGATGTTACTTATGCTATTCATCCAGTAGCAGGAAGAATGCCTGGCCATATGAATGTTTTACTTGCAGAAGCTGATGTAGCTTATGAACAATTGGTTGAAATGGAAGCAGCAAATGAATTGTTTCCTCAAACAGATGTGGTGCTGGTTTTGGGTGCAAACGATGTAGTGAATCCAGCCGCAAAAACAGATCCATCTTCACCCATATATGGTATGCCAATTTTGGATGTAGAATTGGCGAAGCAAGTCATAGTGAATAAAAGAAGTATGAAACCTGGATATGCAGGCATTGAAAATGACCTTTTTTATAGACCAAAAACTTCTATGCTATTTGGTGATGCAAAAAAAGTATTACAAGATTTAGTTGCTGAAATTAAATCGATGTAAAAACAAACTTGCTAAGCCTTAGCTTTGGACTAATGGCAAGTCTCGAATCTGCTTTACAATCGTGGCAAAATGCTCCAGGTTTTGATAAACAGGCTTGGCTATCAGCGCATGCAGAAGCTGCACCTGTTACTATACGTGTGAATGCAGAAAAAAATGTGCAAGTCAAGCAATTGTTTCCAGATTTAATTGGGGCAAAAGTACCCTGGTGCAACAATGCGTTTCAGCTAACAGAACGCCCCTCTTTTGTGCATCATCCGGCTTGGCATGCAGGAGGTTTTTATGTGCAAGAAGCTAGTAGTATGTTTCTTTGGCATGTACTTGAAACATTGAAGTTGCCAAAAGTTGGATTGAAAGTACTTGATTTGTGTGCAGCTCCTGGTGGCAAATCAACCCTATTGGCTTCTTATTTTGTCAACAGTCTTTTAGTTAGTAATGAGGTTATCAAAAGCAGGAATGCTATTTTGGTAGAAAATCTCACAAAATGGGGTGGGTATAATACTGTAGTAGTGCAAAATGATCCCGCACAAATTGGAAAGCTCCAGCATTTTTTTGATTGTGTAGTTGTGGATGCTCCCTGCAGTGGAAGTGGGTTATTTAGAAAAGATCAGGAAGCGCTGGCTAATTGGACAGAAGAGCAGGTTTTTCACTGTCAAGCTCGACAAAAAAGAATACTAGAGGATATTTGGCCTTCAGTTAAACCTGGTGGCTATTTGGTTTATTCTACTTGCTCCTATTCGCAGGAGGAAAATGAAGATATGGTTGATTTTTTACTAGAACATGAGGATGCTACTAGTTTGTCAATCCCTGTTCCAGATGATTGGGGTATTACTGTATCGTCATCCAAACAAAAGGAAGGAAGTAGTTACCGCTTTTGGCCGCACAAAGTTCAAGGAGAAGGATTTTTCTTAGCAGTGATTCAAAAGCGGAACAATAAAATGGATTACTCTTCTTCACTTTCAACAAGGAAAATTCAACCAATTCCAAATAAGCAAGCAATTTTAACAAATCAGATGGTGTCAAATACAGAGGAAATGCATCTATTTAATGAAGCTAATATCATTCGTATGATACCTACTTCTTTTTTAGAGGCATTGGAAATTTTAGCTGCTCATGTTTACATTAAAAAAGCAGGTGTAGCTTTGGGCGAGTGGAAGGGACAGTCATGGATTCCGCACCATGAATATGCATTGAGTGGGGCGGTATTGGATAACTATCCACGTATGAATTTAAATACCCATGATGCTTTGCAATATTTAATGAGAAAGGATTTTTTTGCAGAGGGATTACAACTGGGGTGGAACAGTGTTTGGCATGATGGCTTATGTTTGGGTTGGGCTAAGGTGCTTCCAAACAGAATCAATAATTATTATCCAAATTCTTGGAGAATTTTAAAAGATATTTGAGTATGAAAAAGTGGAATATGAAGACTTGGATGTTGATTATGTTGACATTTTGCTTCTTAGAATTAGGTGCGCAATCGAGGGTGCTTGTTCAAGGAACCCCGTCGAAATGGTATGTAACACATACTGTTGCTCCTCAAGAGAGTTTATACCAACTTTCTCAAAAATTTCAGGTGCCTGTTAAAGAGCTGGCATCATTTAATAAAATTAAAGAAAATGCTGGATTGAGGGTGGGTGATGAAATCAAAATACCCTTGAATAAAGAAAATTTTATTCAGAATAGTACTGAACAACAAGGTTGGTTTACCCCTTTGTATCATGAAGTGAAAAAAGGCGAAAGCTTGTTCGCAATTGGACAGAAATATCAAGGTGTTAAAACAGATCAATTGTTGAGAATGAATAAAATGACTCAGCCTCAAATTAAAACAGGTGATCAAGTTATAGTTGGGTACTTAAAAGCAGGTAAGCAATCCTTGCAAATGGATGCTCCCATGGAAACTAAATCAGAAGTAACAACTACCAACACAACTCAATCGGAAGTCAAGAAAGTTGAGTCTACAAGTGTAACTCCAACACCTACTCCTGCACCTAAAAAAGAATCGACTCAAGTAAACAATTCAAAAGTTTCATCTGGCGAAGGATATTTTGCGCGCTTATATCCAGCAGCAGAAGCAGGAACAACACAACAGTTTAAAACAGGTGATGCACATGTTTTTAAAAGCATTAGTGGATGGGAAAATAAAAAGTACTACGTATTAATGAATGATGTTGCAGAAGGAACCTTAGTTAGAATCACATCCATGAATAATAAGTCAGTTTGTGCAAAAGTTTTAGGTCCACTACCCGAAGGAAAGTCAAGTCAGGGTTTAATCTTAAGAATGAGTAATGCTGCTGCAGCTGCTTTAGGAATGGGTGAAGAAAAATTTGCAGTGAATGTTACTTACTTTCAATAAGATGGGCATAGCCTCTCAAGAAAGTAGCAGTATCCATTTTCTTTTTCCCTTCCAGCTGTAATTCTTGCACTATAATCCATCCGTCGCTTGTAGCAAATTCAAGAATTGTTTTTCCATCAGAATGAACGCTACCTACAGTTTTATTATGCGCTTCTTTTTTGTAGGTCGCTTTGTGAATTTTCAACTTTTTATCCTGAACTGTTGTAAAGGCAGATGGGTGTGGCGCTAAGCCACGAATTAAATTGTGAATATTCTCTGAAGTATCATTCCAATGAATGACGCATGTTTCGGTAAAAATTTTAGGGGCATGGTATGCAGCGTCTTCGATATTCTGTTGCGGTGTAGGCAGTAAATTTCCTTTAGCAAGTTGATCCAGCGTTTCAATCAACAATTCAGCACCCACAATTTTTAATTCATTGTACAAATCTCCCGTAGTAGCATTGGGTAAAATGGGAACCGACTTTTGTAATAAGATATCCCCTGTATCTATCACATGCTTTAATTGGAAAGTGGTTACGCCAGTCGTTTTTTCACCACGAATGACCGCCCAGTGAATGGGGGCAGCTCCGCGAAATTTTGGAAGCAAAGAGCCGTGAACATTTATAGTACCTAAGGGTGGCATGTTCCATACAATTTCTGGTAACATTCTAAATGCAACCACAATTTGTATATCTGCTTTTAATTCTCTCAGCTGCTCAATAAATTCTGGTGATTTAAGAGATGCTGGCTGAAGAACGGAAAGATGATGTTCAAGTGCAAACTTTTTAACGTCACTTTGTTGCA
The DNA here is from genome assembly GCA_964616465.1 of uncultured Hydrotalea sp. GTDB lineage: Bacteria > Bacteroidota > Bacteroidia > Chitinophagales > Chitinophagaceae > JAFLBI01. The sequence continues at coordinate 63,616 of CAZTTO010000013.1, forward strand.
GTTGCATGCCTCTGCCAGCTGGTTTATCGGGTGCAGTTACAACGCCAACAATATTTGCACCAGCTTCGACTAGGGCTTGTAATGATGCCACAGCAAAGTCGGGCGTACCCATAAAAACAATTCTCCAATCTTGAAATCTCTTTAGCATTTGCCAAAAGTATGACTTCAAATAGAGTTATTCAAAGTCGGGGTATAAAAGGTATTTCTTTCGAATAGTCTTAAAGGCTGTAAGTTTTGGTTGCCAGCCTGCTTTTATTTGGTCTTCTGTTTTGCCTGCTACAATCTCAGACATCATATCGTAGCCAGCAAGTTTGTTGAAAAAATAATCTGTTGGCTTTTTAGATCTGGGATGTAAAAAAAAGCTGTCTTTGTTTGGAAATAACTTGTAAGCTTCTAAAACAAATTTGAGTTGAACTGCGTGTTTGTTTCTTGAGAAGTTTTTATTTTCACTGCCCATCACCAACCATCCATAGCAGGTTTGATTCATGAGTTTAGGACTTTTAGCACCGTCTCTAGAAGTGGGTGTGAATTTATACAAGTTGTTGGGTAAACTTGGGTGACCGAACACTTGAAATGGAAAGTCAGTTCCCCTGCCTTCACTCAAAGATGTACCCTCAAAAAAACAAGTTGATGGATACCAATAGATAGAACCGGGGGTAGGGAGGTTGGGAGAAGGTTTAATGGGTAATTGGTATTTTGATGAATGGGTGTATCCACTACACTTTACCACTTGCATTCGTAAAGTATTATAATGATCCAACGGCATACGCAACCATTTTTCACCTAAAAGCATAAGTGCATATTCGCCCATTGTCATGCCATAAACAACAGGTACTGGTTGCATACCAACAAAACTTCTAAACGTTGTATCTAATACAGGCCCATCTACATAGAAGCCATTTGGGTTGGGACGATCTAATACCAATAAAGGTTTGTTGAATTCAGCTGCGCTCTCCATAAATTCTTCCAGAGAAGAAATAAAAGTGTAAAACCGAACGCCTACATCTTGAATATCAAAAATGAGTACATCTACATCAGCAAGATCATCGGCAGATGGTTTTCTCTTTTTACCATACAATGAAATAACTGGAATTCCTGTTGCTGCGTCTGTATAAGTGTCCACTTTTTCACCAGCATCTGCTGTGCCTCTAAATCCATGTTCTGGACCAAATATTTTGGTAATTCGAATACCTAGCTTTTGAAGCGAATCAACCAAATGCATATTACCAATTGTTGCTGTATGGTTGGCAAAAATGCCCACACGTTTTCCCAGTAACTGAGGAATATATTGCTCAGTTTGGTGGGCTCCTGGTTCAATTTTTTGTGCGCTTATTTCTACAATTAGAATACTAGTTAGTGCCATTAGCAATGCTCCAGCACGCTTCAATACAACAAGCATAGGTTCTCATTTTAGCGGGTAAGTTAAAGAAATTTAATTGTCTATACGACTGGAAATAGTGAATTTTGTAGCCGAACTCGCTTTTGTTCTTGTACCGCGCTTTGCCGGGCTAATTACAATTGCCCGTTCCTTTATAAATTTTAATAGATATGCAAACAGTACAAAAAGGCGACAAAGTAAAAGTACATTATCACGGTACATTAACAGATGGAACCACATTCGATTCTTCAGCAGGTAGAGAGCCCTTGGCTTTTGAAGTTGGTGCAGGAATGATGATTGCAGGTTTTGATCAGGGTGTAGTAGGAATGACTCTTGGTGAAAAAAAGAGAATTCAAATTGCTCCAGCAGATGCCTACGGAGAATCAGATCCGAATATGGTGATTGAATTTCCGAAAGATCGTTTTCCTGAAGATATGGTGCCAGAAGCAGGTATGCAGTTGAATATGAGCAATGGACAGGGGCAACAATTTCCTGTTGTTATTACTGAAGTAAAAGATGAAGTGGTTGTGTTAGATGCAAACCATCCTTTAGCAGGTAAAGAATTGATTTTTGATATTGAGATGGTGGAAATTGAAACCCCATCGCGCATTATCATGCCTTAATCGAACATAAAAAAAGCGGCAATTGCCGCTTTTTTTTATGCAGTTTTTCTTCCCATCCACCAGCCTAACCAAAGGCCAACCAGGGTCCACATGACCAATGAGTCAATTAGAAAAGCTCTAATATCAAAGAGCTTATACCAAATATGACTTGTATATGCTGTGTTGAGAAAAACAATAATACCTGTTAGAAAACATAACGCAAAAATTTCCATAAAGGTTTGCGTGGTAAGTTTCTGAATAATTCTTAATAAAAGCATTAAAATAACAATATTCACTGCTAATGCTCTTACCATATTAGAAGTCATATTGGCATCATAAGAACTGTGGTACTGAATGGTTGCCCAAGGCTTACCAGTCATTTCTTTTTCTAAGGCTTGCATTTCATCTGCGCTACTTCCTTTTGGAACTGTTGGTAAAAAATAGCCGCCTTCTTTTTCTAAGTGTTGGTTTAAGTAAGATAAAATACTGTCTTGTTTAGGCGTATAATCTTGAGCAGGCCTGTGTAAATCTAAAATTGCCCAGGATAGAAACTGCCAAATAAACAGTAGCAATCCCCCAACAAGGGTGCCAATAATTGTTTGTTTCATGTTTGTGTGGTTTTGGTGCATTTGAAATTAAAAAATCTTAATTAGCTATTCAATTAAAATCTACAAATGGCAGGAAGCCATTAATTTGCCAATTAAAATAATTTACATGTTAAGTCCAGTTGCTGAAAAACTTATCAGATATGTACAAATAGACACTCAAAGTGATCCCTTAAGTTCATCCATTCCATCTACAGAAAAACAAAAGAATTTATCGAAGCTTTTAGTAGAAGAACTTCATCAAATGGGTGTGTCCGATGCACTCATGGACGAGTATGGATATGTGTACGCAACTATTCCAGCTACATCTTCCAAGTCAGTACCCGTTATTTGCTTTTGTAGTCATGTTGATACAGCTCCCGATTGCAGCGGTACAGGTGTTCAACCTATTGTTCATGAAAACTATCAAGGACAAGTTATTGTTTTGCCAGATGATCCTTCGCAGAAAATTGATCCTGAAAAACATCCTTATATATTGCAGCATGTTGGACAAACTATTATATCGGCGAGTGGTACAACATTGTTAGGTGCCGACGATAAAGCTGGTGTTGCTATTATTATGCAACTGGCTGAGGAGCTCATGAAGAACAAATCCATTCCACACGGTGCCATACGTATTCTTTTTACTCCAGATGAAGAAGTTGGAAGAGGTGCAGATCACGTAAATATACAAAGGTTAGGAGCCGAAGTGGGCTATACCTTAGATGGTGGAGAGATTGGTACATTGGAAGATGAAACGTTTAGTGCCGATGGTGTTGTTGTTACTTTTTATGGTATCAGTGCTCATCCAGGTTATGCGAAAGGGCATATGGTGAATGCTATGAAGATTGCTGCAGACTTTATAAGCAGTTTACCGAAAGATAGATGGAGTCCAGAAACAACTGCTGGAAGAGAAGGCTTTGTCCATCCTGTTCGTATGGAAGGTAATGCGGAAAAAGCTACTATAGAAATTATCATAAGAGATTTTGAAACGGACTTATTAAAACAATATGAAGAAAAATTGGAGCTTTTGGTGAAACAAGCTGTAGCGTTCTATCCAGGAGCAACCTATACTTTTAAAGTACAAGAGCAATATCGAAATATGGCTGAAGTGCTTAGAAAGCAGCCGCATATTTTGGCATATGCAGAAGAAGCCTATAAGATGGCTGGTTTAATTCCTAGAAAAGAACCTATACGTGGTGGTACTGATGGTAGTCGCTTGAGTTTTATGGGACTGCCCTGTCCAAATTTATTTACTGGTATGCAGGCTATTCATAGTCATCAGGAGTGGATTGGAGTGAGGGATATGGAAAAGGCTGTAGAAGTGTTGGTACATTTGGTGCAGATTTGGGAAAATAAAACCACTTAGTATGAAAGATTATAAAGCCTACTTTATCATTCCGGAAGAACCTGCATTGGTTTATCAAGCACTTACTCAACAAGATACTATTGAGCTTTGGACAGGGGAGAAGGCAATTATGCAGGCAGAACCTGGGACAGAATTCTCTTTGTGGGATGATGATATTATAGGAAAAAATCTTGCATTTGAACCGGGTAAAAAACTCCAGCAAGAATGGTATTTTGGAGAACAAGATGAGCCGTCTATCGTTACAATGATTCTTCATCCCCATGGGAAAGGAACTTCATTAGAATTAAGGCACACCAATATACCCGACGATGCATATGATGATTTAGTAGAAGGCTGGAACGATGTTTATATGGCATCTTTAATCGATTTTTACTCTGGAGAGGGCTAAAATGTGCAAAATCTTTCTTAAAACCAATAAAGCACACAATTTTATTCACAACAATAGGGTTCCTTAGCTGTGTATTTTAATTTAGCTGAAACCTAGGTGTATAATTCATCTAAAACACCTTCAATCAGAATAAACATGTGGTACCTACTTCAAGTCGATACAATCCAACAAGCAGCCGCTAATGTTCCAGCACTGGCAGAAAAAGTTTCTATGTGGTCGTTGCTGCAAAAAGGTGGCTGGATTATGTTTCCATTGTATGGATTATTTGCTTTAGCAGTTTTTGTTTTTTTTGAAAGAATGATAGCTATTCAAAGAGCAGCAAAGATTGATGCAAATTTTATGCGTATCATTCGCGATCATATTCTATCGGGTAACATTAGTGCTGCCAGGAGCCTGTCAAAAAATACTGCCAATCCAGTTGCTCGTATGATTGATAAGGGATTGCAGCGAATTGGTAAGCCAATTGATGCCATTGAAAAAAGCATGGAGAATGTAGGTAAGTTGGAAATGTATACCATGGAAAGAAACTTGAATATTCTTTCGCTGATTGCTGGTATTGCGCCTATGTTTGGTTTTTTAGGAACTATTGTTGGAATGGTACAATTGTTTTATGGTATTGCATCTACAGGTGAGTATACACTGAATACGATTGCTGGTGGTATCTATACCAAAATGATTACTTCTGCGGCGGGCCTTATCATTGGTTTGATAGCTTATATTGGACACAATTATCTGACAACCCAAATCGATAAGACTGCTAACAAAATGGAGGCAGCCAGTGCTGAATTCATAGATATTTTACAAGAACCTACTCATTGAGTTTAGTATGAATATTCGCAAAAGGCTCCGCTCTCATCCTGAAATGCACACTGGTGCATTGAATGATATTTTATTCATTCTTTTGTTGTTCTTTTTGATTGTTTCTACGTTGGCTAATCCAAATGTGATTAAGGTTTCTAACCCCAAAGCAAAGAGCGATACAAAAGCTAAGCAAACTGTAGTAATAACAGTTGATAAAAACCAACAGATTTATTTAGGGCAAAAGCCTATTGCATTTGAAAGTCTAGAAACTGAATTGCAAGCCTTCCTTCAGAAAGAAACTGAAAAGCCATCTGTTGTTATTAATGGCGATAGTACAGCTCATCTTGGTACAGCAATTCGAGTGATGCAGGTAATTAAAAAATTGGGAGCTACAACTGTAATGGCTGTTGATAATTCAGGTCTTCAATAAGCATGCACTATTCGGTTATTACCATGCATGTCTTGAATAAGTGATGTTTCAAATCCGGCCTCTTTAAATACGGAACAAGTTTCTGGTCCAAGTTGCTGATTAATTTCTACCCAAATACTTCCTCCATCTGATAAATGATCCATTGCAAATGCTGCAATTTGCCTGTAAAAAATGAGTGGATCATTGTCTGGCACAAATAGTGCTAAATTGGGTTCATTTTCCCAAACCAACGGTTCCATACTTGCTTTTTCTGAAGCAGCTATATACGGAGGATTACTAACGATACATTCAAATTTGCCAAACTGCTGCCAATTTTCTTTGTCAAGAAAATCAACTTGTATCGCTTGAATTGCTGGGGCATACAAATCAAAATTTTTCTGGGCTGTAGTTAAAGCTTCTTTTGAAGCATCTAATGCAAACACTTGGCTTTTGGGTAATCCTGTTTGTAATGCAATTGCAATACATCCACTTCCTGTTCCAATATCAATAATTGAGGGTGAAGAAAAGTTCTTAGTTCTCATCCATCTCTTAATGTGTAGCACTAACTCCTCAGTTTCTGGTCGAGGTATAAGTACATGTTCATTTACTTCCAACTTCAACTCTCCAAACCATGCATAGCCCAATATGTATTGAATGGGTCTTCCTTTTAGCAATTCTAGGGTGATTTTTTCCCATTCCTTCTTTTGTTCTATAGAAAGCGTTAAGCTGGGATGTGTTATTCTGTCAATCTTTCTAAAGCCAATAACTTCTTCAACCACCATGTCTGCAATTGCTGCCGCCTCTGAGTCGCTATACAACTCAAACAGTTGGTACATTAGGCTTGAATAAGCATTCTGGACAGTCATACTGCAATGGTAGCGAATTTCAATTAGTTTTGCCAGCTTGTATGTTATCAAAAGAATTCTATATGGCTCGGTGTCTGCAGCTCGCGGCTTTAGGTTTGGGGAGGGTTGCTCCTAATCCTTTGGTTGGTGCTGTTTTGGTTGCAGAAGATAGAATCATTGGAGAAGGTTTTCATGCTGTTTTTGGAGGTCCGCATGCAGAAATCAATTGCCTTGCTTCAGTGTCTGAAAAAGACAGGCATTTAATTGCACAAGCAACAATGTATGTTTCCCTTGAGCCCTGCGCTCATTGGGGGAAAACACCTCCCTGCTCAAATGCTATTATACAAGCAAAGATTCCACATGTAGTTGTGGCTATACAAGATCCTTTTGCAGCTGTTAATGGAGCTGGAATTGCTCAGCTAATAGATGCTGGTATTAAGGTAGAGGTGAATGTATTATCTGAACAAGCTGCTTTTTTGAATAGAAGATTTATTACTAGGCAGCAACTGCATCGTCCCTATATCATTTTAAAATGGGCGGAATCGGCTGATGGTTTTATTGGTAGTGGAACGAATGAGAGATGGATGATTAGTAGTGTTATTGCACAACAAATGGTTCATAAATGGAGGGCAGAGGAAGACGCTATTTTTATAGGTACAAATACAGCCTTGTTGGATAATCCTTCTTTAACCAATCGTTCATGGGGAGAAAAGCAGCCTCAGCGATGGGTGTTAGATATGCATCATCGTTTACTACCCACTTTGCAAGTTTTTGATAAAAAAGCTCAAACTGTTGTTTTTACTTCGAAGTTAAATAGTGCTTTGCCATCGCACATAAAGCAGGTTGAAATAGGTGATAACTCGAATGTACTAGAAGATGTTATGGATTGGGGTTTTCATGCAGGTATAGGATCTGTTTTGGTTGAAGGAGGAAGTATATTATTGAAAGCGTGTTTAAATATGGGTTTGTTTGATGAATTGCGTGTAATTACTTCTAAAAAAAATGCACCTCTTAAAAATGGAGTAAAAGCACCTGAACTACCAGTGAATCTTATTTGTAGAGAAACATTGGATTTGGGAAGTGATCTTGTGAAGATTTATAATAAAGCGATATGATTTATTTATTTGGAAGCATTGTTTTGTCGTCTTACCTGACTTTATCATTTAAAATGCTGGAGCGCCTAGGTATTCCTGCATTTCAGGCCATTGTATTTAATTATATTACCTGTGTTATTACAGGATCTTTGGTTATGGGTAAATTTCCTGTAAACGCTACAACCTCTGCTGAACCTTGGTTTTGGTGGGCGATTGTATTGGGTACTTTCTTCATTACAACTTTTAATATCATTGCATTTACTGCGCAAAAAATTGGAGTCTCAGTTGCTTCGGTGTCAAATAAACTTTCGTTGGTTATTCCTTTTTTGTTTTCAATCTATTTGTACAATGAAGCTGCAACAGTTTGGAAAATTATAGGTATAGCTATTGCCTTGGGGGCTGTATACTTAACTTGTTTGCCATCAAAATCAGAAGATTCATCACAAAAATCTATTGGCCAGCTTGTATGGTTTATGCCTGCAATTTTATTTTTAGCAAGTGGATTGATTGATACAATGGTTAAATATGTCGAAACCAGTTTTTTGAATGAGACCAATCAAGATGCTTATTTAATTACCTCTTTTGGAACTGCTGCTGTTTGGGGTTTGCTCGTATTAGGCACACAACTTGCAACAGGAAAAGCCAAACTTAATAAGAAAGCTATCATTGCTGGAATTGCTATTGGTATACCAAATTATTTTTCAATTTGGTGTTTGGTGCATGTGCTGAAGCATTATAGTGGCAATAGTTCGGCAATTATTCCAATTAACAATATGGGTATTGTTTTATTTAGTACTGTTATGGCTTGGTGGATTTTTAAAGAGCGCTTATCTAAATTGAATTGGATGGGCATTGCACTTTCACTTTTGGCCATTGCTGCAATCGCATACGGATAGCATGGAGCCAACAACTTTTTATTTTACTATTGCTAAAGAAGGCATCAGCGAATATAAAGATCGAGGGAGTCGCTTTATAGCATATGCCTATCCTGTAAAGTCTTTGGATGAAATCAAACAGCATATTGCATATTTAAAAAAAGAGCATCCTAAAGCTGTGCATCATTGTTTTGCATGGCGATTAGGGTTGGATAATCTTCAGTTCAGGCAGTCAGATGACGGGGAACCCTCTGGTTCTGCAGGCAGACCAATACTCGGACAAATTGATTCAAGGCAGCTTACCAATATATTAGTGGTGGTGGTTCGTTATTTTGGAGGAACATTATTGGGAGTGCCTGGTTTAATACAAGCGTATAAGTCGGCAGCCGCATTTGCTTTGCAAACAACACCTATTATAAGAAAAGATGTTACAGCCCAGTTACAACTACAATTCGATTATACAAAAATGGATCAAGTAATGCATTTAATGAAACAGTACGATGCGCAAATAATTAAAAAAGACGCGCAGCTGTTTTTTAATTTACTTGTAGAAGTTTCTATTCAGCGCAAAGAAAATTTGATGTACCAACTTCGAGATTTACCTTTTGTTGAAGTGCAGGAACTGAATTAAATCCTTCCCGTCATTTTGTAAACAATTAGACCCAGCCATTCTTTTAAGATGGTTCGCCATTCAATAAGCAAAGTAATATCAGGAATAAAGTCGCGCCACTCTGTTTGTTTTTTTGGAAATACTTTATAGTCGCATGGAACTGGAATAACTTCAACCTGATTCTTTTTACAAAGTGCCAAAGCACGAGGCATATGCCAAGAAGATGTTACCAATAAAAAAGGCGACTTAATTTCTAAACTATCGGCTACCTTCTGAATGTTCTGAATATTTTCCTCCGTATTTCTTGAAGAGGTTTCTATTATGATATCTGCTGCAGGGATTCCAGATTGTTGAAATGCAGTATCTAGAAACCAAGATTCAGGTGGATTTTTCCCTGTAATATCAGAAGTGCCACCTGCTATTAAAATTTTACTTGCCTTTTTCGTGTGGTATATCTGAACTGTTTGAATGAAGCGGTCGCTGTTTCCAATGAAGTAGCCTCTTTTATCAGAATCATATCCGCTCATGCCACCCAGCAATATAACCGCTTGGGTATTTGGTAAATCTTTTAGTGCTGTTGGTGGAATGTGCCATGCTAACATCACTTGATTATACAACCAAGGATTTGAAAAAATAATTGCAACACACCAGGCTAAGCACTTCCACCTACGCTTCCATTTTCTAGTAGTGGCTAGATAGTAAGCCACCACTAGAACTAGAATCCATGTAAATGGAATCCAAACAAGTTGGAAAATTTTAGAAAGGATAAAAAACATGGTTATTTGAATCTATCACTCACTACCAAATCTTTTGAGCCAGGGGTATACTTGTAAAAGCCTTCACCTGATTTTACGCCCAATTTTTTGGCAGTTACCATATTTACTAGTAATGGACAAGGCGCATATTTTGTATTGCCATAACCATCATATAGCACTTGTAAAATGCTCAAGCAAACATCTAGACCAATGAAGTCAGCAAGCTGTAATGGTCCCATAGGGTGAGCCATACCAAGTTTCATAATAGTATCAATTTCCTCTACACCAGCAATGCCTTCATACAAGCTATAAATAGCTTCATTGATCATTGGCATCAAAATTTTATTAGCAATGAAACCAGGATAATCATTCACAACACAAGGAACTTTATTCAGTTGTTTACTCAACGCTACAATTTGTTCAGTCACTGTTTGATCAGTTGCATAGCCATTGATGATTTCAACCAACTTCATAACTGGTACTGGATTCATGAAATGCATTCCAATTACCTTATTTGGTCGGTTGGTAGCAGAAGCTATTGCAGTAATAGAAATAGAAGAAGTGTTGCTAGCTAATATACAATGTTCAGGAGCTGATTGGTCAATTTCTTTGAAGATTTTCAGTTTCAGTTCTTTATTTTCTGTTGCAGCTTCTACTACTAAATCTGCTTTTGCTACACCGTTTGCAATGCTTGTTGTAGTTTGAATTCTTTCAAGTGTTGCTTTCTGATCGGCTTCAGTTAAGACAGCTTTGGCAACTTGGCGTTCTAGATTTTTTCCAATAGTTTGGAGGGCTTTGTCTAAGGCAGGTTGTTGCACATCAACCAGTTGCACCTTAAAACCATATTGAGCAAAGACATGTGCAATACCATTTCCCATAGTACCTGCACCAATTACAGTAATGTTTTGAAACGACATGAGTTTGATTTAAATGACAAGGAATCTAATAACAGCCGCAAAGGTAATGGTAGCTCTGATTGTAAGCAGACTATCATCTTTTTTTCTTGTAATCGCCTCGCTTCCAGCTTCGTATGAATTCACCCCAAGCTAAAGGGTTCATGATATTCATTGGAGGGATTTGACCTGCAGAGTAGTACCTGGCTGCTTGCTGTCGCATTTGAAAGCTGACGGCTTCTCTTCCGTCAGAAGGAAGTGCTTGCATGAGTGCTCTACGAGCTGCTTCATCGGTGTTTTTCCGAGCAATTTCAAAATCATCATCTGGATAGCGATTATTTACAAAATCACGTTCAAACTGCTCGCGGGTTGGTCTAGGTCTAACAATAACAGCAGGTAGATAGTTCGTATCGTTGGTTAGCAGAACTACAACACTCATTTCACGATTACTATTTTTTGGAATAATGAGCGATTTTGCCTGATAACCTATGCTGGAGAACTCAATTAAATCGCCTTTAAGCACTACAATTGAGAAAACTCCATCTGGATTGGTAATTGTACCTCTTCCCTTGCCTTTAACAACAATACTGGCAGAAGGAACGGCTCTTAAGCTGTCGGATGTCATTACTACACCATATAGCTGCACAACGGAATCGCGCGAGCTTTGCGCAAAAAGTCCCATTTGACTGCAGGTGAGGAACACTATGAAAAATCCGAGTAGCTTTTTGATCATTCGGGCGAAATTACAGGTTTCAGAAATGCAATACTTTTTTCAAGGATGAAAGAAAGCATCGCATTTCATAACAAAGTAACTGGCACTGCTGTTATTTTTGCGCCAAATTTTTCATTTTAACAAAAACTTGCGAGATGACTGAAGCGGATATTCTAAAAGCATTAAGTAATGTGCAGGAGCCAGATTTGGGAAAAGACCTTGTTACCTTAAACATGGTGAAGGATATTCAAATCGATGGAAATGCAGTGGCATTCACCATAGTTTTGACAACACCTGCTTGTCCAATGAAGGATTTGATGCAAAAGGCCAGTGAAAATGCCATTCGTTTGTTGGTCAATAAAGAGGCGCAGGTTAAGGTAAATTTTACCTCTCAGACCACCTCCAACAGAAAGGATAATCAACAAGTTTTATCGTCTGTTAAGAATATTATTGCCGTTGTAAGTGGAAAGGGAGGAGTTGGAAAAAGCACCGTTTCGGCCAATTTAGCCCTTGCTTTGGCCCAAGGCGGCGCTAAAGTTGGATTGATGGATGCGGATATTTATGGTCCAAGTGTACCTATCATGTTTGGCGTGAGGGGAGAAAGACCTATGATGAAGGATGTGAATGGAAAGGGGATGATTGTTCCGTTAAAGAAATATGGAATTGAATTGATGAGCATTGGTTTATTAGTTGATGAGAAAAATGCGGTGGTTTGGCGTGGTCCTATGGTTAGCTCTGCTGTTCGTCAGTTTGTGACCGATGTAGATTGGGGTGAACTAGACTACTTGGTAATTGATATGCCACCAGGAACTGGAGATATTCATTTAACCCTTATGCAAACAGTTCCCGTAACTGGTGTAGTAATTGTAACCACCCCTCAGCCAGTGGCGCTTGCAGATGCCAAAAAGGGTATTGCCATGTTTGGTCAGGCACAGGTTAATGTGCCAATCATTGGATTAGTGGAGAATATGGCGTATTTTTCACCTGCTGAACTCCCCGAAAATAAGTACTACCTGTTTGGTAAAGAAGGTGGTAAAAAGCTGGCTGAGGAATATGAGTTGCCTTTCTTAGGTCAAGTTCCAATTGTAATGTCTATAAGAGAGGGTGGAGATGAGGGTAAGCCTGCTATGATGAGCGATGACCCGATAGCCAAACAGGCTTTGACAGATATGGCGTCTGCTGCAGTACGACAAATTGCAATACGCAATGCCAATCTGCCAAAAACGAATTTGGTGGCTTAATATTACATGTATCATATACCTCATTTTAAAGCGCGCTCAAACAGCGAGGTGCATGCATTTATGCAAGCCCATCCCTTTGTAACTGTTGTTGCTGTTAACGCAGCCAATCAGCCTATTGTTACGCATATTCCTGTGTGCATCTCGGTTCACGAAGATGGAACAGTGAATCTATATGGACATGTTATGCGACAGCAAGAGCATACCCGTGCTATGGAGATAAACAATGATGTGATGGTTGTTTTTCAGGGTGCTCATGCTTATGTATCCGCTCAGTTGTATGAGCCACAAAATACTGCTAGTACCTGGAATTATTCGGCTGTTCACGCTAGAGCTAAAGTAAAATGGATGGATGATGAGGGCCTTTTAGATGTATTAGACCGACTTACTAAACAATTTGAGCCTAAAAATTCCGTTTCTCTTGTGGAACACATGGATCCAGCTTATGTTAAGCAACATATGAAGGCTATAATAGGGTTTGAAATGGAAGTGTATGACTTGCAACATGTGTTTAAGTGGAGCCAAAATAAAGACACTGCTACAGTATCTCGTATAACTGATGCCTTAAACAAGGGCAATTTCATAGAACAACAACTTGCTGCTGAAATGCTGTTGCATCATTCAAAGCATGATTAAAAAAATACCATATCGTTTTGTAAGCTTATTGCTTTTGGTCATTTTAATGCATGGATGTTTCATGAAAGGGAACAAATCAAAAAATGCTGCATTCACGTTCGATTATCAAGGTCATAGAGGTTGCAGGGGATTGATGCCTGAAAATACAATTCCTGCTATGCTCAAGGCCATTGATTTGGGTGTTACAACCCTAGAAATGGATGTTGTAATAACTTCAGATAATCAAGTGCTTGTTTCTCATGAGCCATTTTTTAGTCATGAGTTTTCAACTACTCCAGAGGGCAAAGCTATTGAGCAAGGAACTGAAAAGGAGCACAACATTTACAGAATGACGTTTGCCCAAACGCAAGAATATGATATTGGTTTAAGAACACATCCTCGATTTCCTAAGCAACAAAAAATGGCCGTAACAAAGCCCCTTTTGTCGGTTTTAATTGATAGTGTAGAAAATTATTGTAAAAGGAAAAAACTTCCGAAGGTTCGATTTAATATAGAAACTAAGTGTTTGCCATCATTTGATAATTTGTATCATCCAAAGCCCGATGAGTTTGCGGAGTTATTAATGGGAGTGATTCTTGAAAAGAAAATTCAATCGCGAGTAACTATTCAGTCCTTCGATTTTAGAACCCTACAGTACATTAGAAAAAACCATCCTCGTATTCCTATATCTGCTTTGGTTGAACCAGAAGATAATAAACCATTTCCGCAAATACTTAAACTGTTAGGTTTTCTTCCAGATGTGTATAGTCCTCACTTTTCAATGGTAACGCCATTGATGGTGCGCAGGTGTAAGGATATGGGAGTTAAACTAATACCATGGACTGTAAATGATTTGCCTACTATGAAAAAAATGAAGGCAATGGGTGTTGACGGAATCATCAGCGATTATCCAGATCTATTTAAAAAACTATAGTTACTACTGTATTTTCTGCTTAATTTCTTGCAACTTCAATAATGCTTCAACGGGTGTTAAACGATTAATATCTATATCACTCAAAGTCTTTCTGATCTCTTCAAAGACCAAGCTATGTGCATCAAATATGGAGAGCTGTAACTGTGATTTCTGAGGTGTTATTGATGCACTCAATCCCACATTTTGTGATTGCTCACGACTAGATTCTAACTGTGCTAAAATTTTATTTGCTCTCTCTATGAGTGATGGTGGCATGCCAGCCATTCTTGCTACATGAATACCAAAACTATGTGTACTTCCACCTGCTGCAAGTTTTCGCAAGAAAATTACCTTATTGCCAACCTCTCTGTTGGTTACATGATAATTGCGAATGTTTGGATAGAGATGCTCTAACTCGTTTAATTCATGGTAGTGTGTCGCGAATAAGGTTTTGGGTTGCTGTGGAGAAGATTGTAAGTATTCAACTATACTCCAGGCAATTGAAATTCCATCGTAAGTTGAAGTGCCTCTTCCAATTTCATCCAATAAGATCAGGCTTCTTTGAGAAATATTATTGATAATGCTGGCAGTTTCATTCATCTCAACCATGAATGTGCTTTCACCTCCACTTAAATTATCACTTGCACCAACCCTTGTAAAAATTTTATCAGTTAATGGAATATTAGCTTTAGCTGCTGGAACAAATGAACCCATATGTGCCATTAATGTAATGAGTGCTGTTTGACGAAGAATGGCACTCTTACCACTCATATTAGGTCCTGTTAGAATAATAATTTGTTGGCTAATAGGATCTAGTAAAATATCATTATCAATATAAGTTTCTCCTGAAGGCAAATGCTTTTCAATGACTGGATGACGGGCGGCTTCAATTTGCAATGCTAGCCCATCGTGCATGATTGGTTTAGTATATTTGTTTGCCAGCGCTGTTTCAGCAAAACAACATAGGCAATCAAATACGGCTAACACATGCGCATTTGTTTGAATAGGTTGAATGTAGTCTTGTAATGCTGTTAAAAGTTTTTCGTATAAAGCAGTTTCAAGAGCCAAAATTTTTTCTTCTGCTCCAGTAATTTTTTCTTCATACACTTTTAATTCTGGCGTAATGTATCGCTCAGCATTTGCTAGTGTTTGTTTCCTAATCCACCTGTCGGGTACTTTTGACTTATGTGCGTTGGTTACTTCCAAATAATAGCCAAATACTTGGTTGTAACTAATTTTTAAAGATCCAATCCCTGTTTTCTCTGCTTCTTCTTGTTGAATTTTTACCAAGTAATCTTTTCCGCCGCTAACAATATTTCTGAGTTCATCTAATTCGGCATGTACGCCTGCTCGAATAACTTGTCCCTTTTGAACTTGAACAGGAGGAAGATCCTCTAACTCAGCAAAAATTCTTTCTTTAATTTGTTGACATTCATGAATGGCATCTCCTATTCTTTGTAGATAGGGGTCACTAATTTGTGTTGAAAGCTGTTTGATTTCCATAGCCATTTCCAACCCTTTCGCAACCTGCAACAACTCGCGCGGATTGATTTTCTTCAATGGAATTTTACTCACCAATCTTTCAATATCTCCTGCAGCTTTTACTGTTTGTATGATTTTTTTTCTTGTATCTGTATGCAAGAGCAACCACTCTACAGCAAGATGTCTTTCTCTAATTTTATCTAAATCTTTCAGTGGAAAAATCATCCACCTTTTGAGCAACCTTGCACCCATTGGTGAAACAGTTTGATCCATTACCTGTAGAAGATGATGGCTTTCATGCTGACCATTACCCAACAATTCAAGGTTGCGAATAGTGAATCGGTCCATCCATAAAAAATCGTCTTTCTCTAATCTTTGTAATTGAGTAATATGCTGAAGGTTTGGATGTGCAGTTTCTCTGAGGTAGTGCATTATTGCTCCTGCTGCAATAATTGCATGATTCATTTCTTCAACTCCAAAACCTTTCAGTGAATGGGTTTGAAAGTGTTTCAGTAAAAGCTCATAGGCGAATTCTTTTTCAAAAATCCACGTGTCTAGAGTGTATGTGTAGAAACGTTGTCCGTATTGTTCTTTGAATTTCTTCTGATAGGTTCTCGGAAAAATTACTTCAGCAGGCTGAAAGCTTTGCAACAATTTATCTATGTATTCAGCATTGCCTTCAGCTAAGAAAAATTCACCAGTAGAAACATCCAAGAATGCAATACCTTCTTGTTGCTCGCCTGGGAATAGTCCTGCGAGAAAATGATTGCTGTGGTGTTCCAGCATTTTATCGTGTGTGGCAATACCTGGAGTAACCATTTCAGTAACACCTCTTTTTACCAATCCTTTTGCTTGTTTGGGGTCTTCTAGTTGGTCGCAAATGGCTACCCTATGACCAGCTTTTACCAGTTTGTGCAAGTACGTGTCGAGGGCATGGTGTGGAAATCCTGCTAACTCACTTTCGCTTGCGGCGCCGTTGTTTCTTTTAGTAAGCGTAATGCCAAGCACGCGCGATGCAATAATGGCATCTTCACCAAAAGTTTCATAAAAGTCACCCACTCGAAATAGCAAAATAGCATCCGGATATTTCTGTTTGATGCTTCGGTGCTGTTGCATGAGTGGAGTATCATTGCCGCCTTTTGCCATAGCAGCAAATATAGGAGGAGAAGTGCTTTTTGCAAGTCTATATAGCCTACTTTGCTATGATGTGGATATGTTATCTTTGCACCATGTTGAAAAGGAGCATGGAGGAGCTTGGCCGTAAAACGGTGGAGGACTATAAACAGGCATCAAAAACCCCTGTTACAGTTATTCTAGAAAATGTTCGGAGCATGCATAATGTAGGTAGTGTTTTTAGAACGGCAGATGCATTTTTGTTGGAACAAATCATTCTTACCGGATATACACCTCAGCCTCCCCATAGAGATATTCATAAAACTGCGTTAGGGGCTACAGAAACAGTAGATTGGAAGTATGTTCCTACAGCTACTGAAGCAATTCAAATTTTGCAGGAAAATGGATATGCTGTGTTTGCTTTAGAACAAGCTAAAAATGCAGTTTCGCTGGAATCTTTTTTGTCGCTTAATTACCCCAAACTGGCTGTTGTGTTGGGAAATGAGGTGGAAGGTGTATCTGAGGAAACCTTAGCTATTTGTAATGGAGCTATTGAAATCCCTCAATTAGGTATGAAACATTCATTGAACGTGAGTGTAGCGGCAGGTATTCTTTTTTGGAAATTGACTGAACCCTATTTACAAACGAATCGTTAGTAAACCATGTCTACGTTTCGCAATTATTTGTCGCTTGTCAAGTTTTCGCATACCATTTTTGCGATGCCTTTTGCGTTTATTGGTTTTTTTCTGGGTGTTCGTACAACCCAAGCCCAAGGTTTACATGTAGGAACGGGTGTTTTGGGGTTGGAAACTGATTGGCTTGTTAAGCAGTTTTTATTGGTGGTTCTTTGTATGGTCACTGCAAGAAGTGCCGCTATGGCTTTTAATCGCTATTTAGATAGAAGTTTTGATGCAAAAAATCCGCGTACAGCTATTAGAGAAATCCCGGCAGGAATAATAAGCCCAGATGCAGCACTCCGATTTACTATTGTGAATAGTTTGGTTTTTATCACTGCTTCATTTTTATTGCATCCATTATGTGGTTGGCTTTCGCCTGTAGCATTGTTGGTTATTTTAGGTTATAGTTTTACTAAAAGATTCACTGCGCTTTGTCACCTTGTACTGGGCTTAGGACTATCACTGGCACCTATTGGTGCATACTTAGCAGTTGTTGGTGAATTTCATTGGTTGCCAATTATGTTTTCTGCAATTGTTTTGTGTTGGGTAAGTGGATTTGATATTATTTACGCATTGCAAGATGTTGATTTTGACCAATCGCATGGATTGCATTCTATTCCCTCCCTGCTAGGAAGGCACAGGGCGCTTCGGGTTAGTCGAGTTCTCCATTCAATGGTGGTTGTTTTGTTGTTAGGGGTATTTTTTTATGGCGAATTAGGTTATTGGTATTTAGCTGGTGTGGTATTCTTTGTAATTATGTTGTTATTGCAACATCGCCTAGTGAAGCCCAATGATTTGAGTAAAGTGAATTTGGCATTTTTCACTACTAATGGAATTGCAAGTGTCATATTCGCAGTTTTAGTCATCTCTGATATCCTATTCTAATGGCAAGAATTATATGTATAGATTATGGTGGAAAGAGAACGGGGATTGCGGTGACCGATCCACTTCAAATTATTGCAAGTCCGCTTACAACCATTCACAGTAAGGATTTAATCAGTTTTTTACAGCAATATTGTAAAGATGAGCAAGTGGAGCTCATACTTATTGGAGAGCCATTGAATTTAGATGATACTCCCACCCACGCAACACCCTTGGTAAAAGCGGTAATTCAATTGATAAAAAAGCACCTACCTCAAATCCCTATTCAAACTGTTGACGAACGTTATAGTTCTAAAATGGCTAGTCGAGCAATGGTAGAAATGGGTATGAAGAAAAAGGACCGACAGAAAAAAGAAAATGTGGATCAAATAGCCGCTGCGCTTATGTTGCAGGAGTTTTTACAAAACCGTTCACAGTCGTTTTAGCAGCATTTCTTGCTGAATCAGTTATTTTTGCACCAAATTATTGGAATGATTTATCCTATTGTGGCTTATGGAGCCAGTGTGTTGAGAAAAGTTGCAAGTCCAATTCAGCCTGACTATCCCAAGTTGGATGAACTCATAGAGAGCATGTGGGAAACCATGTATGCGAGTAATGGGGTGGGTTTGGCTGCTCCACAGGTGAATTTGTCTATTCGTTTGTTTGTGATTGATAGTGTTCAAATTATGGAGCATTTAGAAGAAGATGAAAAGGATGCTTATCCAGGTGATGAGGGAATGAAAGAAGTTTTCATCAATGCTGAAATTTTACAACTAGAAGGGGAGGAATGGCCGTATAACGAAGGCTGTTTAAGTATTCCTAAAATTCGTGAAGATGTATACCGACCAGAAAAAGTAACCCTCCGTTATTTTGATGCTAATTTTCAAGAGCATACCAAAACATTTACAGGTATTACAGCTAGGGTTATTTTACATGAATACGATCATATTGAAGGCAAACTATTCATTGACTATCTCAAGCCGTTGAAGAAAAAATTATTACAGGGAAAGCTGAATGATATTTCAAAGGGTAAATGGAAAGTGGACTATAAAATGATGTTAGCAAAATGATGCGATCTGTCTTACTTTTCAGTTGTTTGCTATTTATTAGTTTTCTGGGTCATACACAGGATACTACCTTAGTAATTGATGATCAAAAAATTACACTTGGAGAAGTTGTAGTTAGAAACAATTTTGATTACAGGAAAGTACTTAAAATCATACAAGAAGACACTACGTTTTACAAGGCTTTCAAAAATCTTCGCATTATTGGATATACCTCTTTCAATAATATTCAGATGCTGGATAAAAAGGGAAAAGTGCAGGCTTCTTTAAATAGCAAAACAAAACAGACTAGAAAAGATGGTTGTAGGACAATGGAAGTTTTGCAGGAGCAAGTCACTGGTGATTTTTATGATCGTAAAGGTGGATATAACTACAATACTGCAGAATTATATGCTTCATTATTTTTTACAAAAGGGAAAGAATGTGGAGAGGACAATATAGTGAAGGGAAGGAAGCTAACTACTGAAGGTAAAAAAGGCATAGAAAAACAAAAAGAGCAGTTGAAAATGTTGTTCTTTTTGCCAGGCAAAAAAATTCCAGGAATTCCTTTTATTGGGAATAAGCTTGATTTGTACGATGCTTCGGCAAGGAAAGTATATGATTATCGATTAGATGTGCAAGAGTATAAAGGAAAGCCTGTGTATGTATTTTCTATTCAGCCAAAAGATAAGCTTGGATTATTTAGGAGAGATGATGTGGTAATTGATGAAATGATTACTTGGTTCGATATAAAAACACTTGAAGTGCTAGCTAGAAATTATTCGCTTAGCTATAAGGCAGGTGTGTATGATTTTGATGTTGCAATGGAGGTAGAAATGACAAGAGTTGGCAACTTAGTTGTTCCATCAGTCCTTCGATATAAAGGGAATTGGGATGTAGTGTTAAAGAAGCGAGAGCGTTCTATATTTACTGCAACTATTTTTGATTATAAGTTATAAAAAAAGCTCCCGAAGGAGCTTTTAATTTTTTTATATCCGGAGAAATTGATCGTGTATGTAATCAACTACGGAAACTAAGCTTCCAGTTTGCTCATACACTTTTAATTGCCGGTCGGCACCAGTGCCTTGTTCTAGCATTTTAGAAATGTGAGTTATAATATGCCTGCTCCCTAAATCATCTACAACATCGTCTACAAAGTCAAGCAGTTCATAAATCAACAACCTAGTATTTACTTCACTTTCTTTTCCAAAATCAATGAGAGAACCATCAACCCCATATCTACTCGCACGCCATTTGTTTTCATTGATCAAAGCACGTTGATACATGATGAAATTCATATTCTTGCTTCTCAACTTGTACAACTTGGCGCAAATGGCCTGGAAAAGTGATGCAATGGCAATAGTTTCCATGATGGTCATAGGCACATCGCAAATCCTAAACTCAACTGTATTAAAAAATGGGTGAACCCTAAGATCCCACCAAATTTTCTTAGCATTGTCTATACAGTTCGTTTTTATAAGCAGCGAAACATAATTGTCGTATGCTTCAATGCTTTCAAAATATTCAGGTATGCCCGTTCTTGGAAACTTATCAAAGACCTTTGTTCTAAAAGATTTATAGCCTGTACTTCTTCCTTCCCAGAAAGGTGAATTGGTACTAAGTGCATACACGTGTGGCAGAAAGTATCTTGCGCTGTTGGCTATATGAATGGCCATTTTGCGATCCTCCATCCCCACATGCACATGTAAACCAAAAATGAGGTTGCTTCGAGCAGCTTCTTGCAATTCATTTACAATTTGGCTATAGCGAACGTGATCGGTGATGAGCTGACTTTCCCAATGACTGAAAGGGTGCGTACCAGATGCCCCAATCCACAAGCCTAAATCACCTGCAATTTGTGCAATGGTACCACGGAGTGTTGAAACATCTTTCAATGCTTCATCAATGTTGGCGCAAATATCTGTACCTACTTCTACCACAGCTTGGTGCATTTCTGCTTTCACCTTGTCCTTAATAAGCTTGTGGCCCTCCTGTACTATTTTCTGTTCATGGCTTTTTAACTCGCGGGTAGTTGGGTCAATTACCATGTACTCTTCCTCAACACCCAGTGTAAAATGCCTGTAATTAATGCTTCCCATAAGAAAGTTTATTTAGACGAATAGAGGGTTTCATGGTTCGCACTTTTTTGAACATAAGCGCCCCAAGTAAGGTTATCGGCTCCTGGTTGATGTGCTAATGCTTTTTCAATAGCATAGGTTGCAGCCGTTTCTACTACCCAATTGAAATTTTCTTCACCCACGCTGTTTCTGTCGGCATCTGGAGCAGGATTACAAAAGTCAATAGCATAAGGTACTCCATCGCGTACAGCTAATTCAACAGTATTAAAATCGTAGCCTAGGTATTTATTGATGCGAAGTACTATTTCTTCCATCTGCTTTAGTCTTTCAGGGCTTGGCGTGAAGCTCGCCACATAGCGTAAATGATGGGGATTGCGCGGCTCATAAGGCATAATACGAACATATTTTCCGCCAATACAATAGCAGCGATAATATTCTTCAAACTGAATTTCTTCTTGTAACAGCATAACAAGTTGACCAGTTTCTGCATGTTTTTCAAAAAAGTCATCCATGCTATCTAGTCGATATACATTCTTCCAACCACCGCCAGCAAAGGGTTTCATATATGCAGGAAAGCCAACATAATTAAAAATGCCTTCCCAGTCGAGCGGATACGCCAAGTTTGAAAATGATTGCTCGCTGGTATCATCTGGTAAATCGCGAGAAGGAAGAATAACAGTTTTTGGAACAGGCACATCTATTCTTGTAGCTAAGCAATTGTTGAAAAATTTCTCATCGGCACTCCACCAAAATGGGTTGTTAATAACAGCTGTTCCCATTAATGCAGCATTTTTAAGATAAGCTCTATAAAACGGTACATCCTGACTAATTCTGTCAACAATTACAGCATATTCTGTTGCTACGCCTTGCATGACTTTATCGATTCGTACGGGTTCTGCGGTAACTCCAGCTACCTGCTTACTGTTGATTCGCCCTACAAACGCTTCGGGGAAGGTTCTTTCTTTCCCGTGCAGAATGCCAATTTTTTTCATAACTCAGGTTTTATTTGCGTCAATATAATAAATCTACTTCAAGTAGTTGCATTTCTCTGATGAAAATATTTTATTTCGTGGGTCTATTGTGGAGATTTAAGTACGCTTCATTTTGTTTGAAGCCCTAAATTTGAAAAATGTCGGATTCATTAACTACTACCTTAGCCAATTCGCTCGTTTCTGTAGAGCGCTTTGTTGTTTATTCAGATTATTTAGAAAGAGAAGTTCAAATTGATGCCTATTTGCCAAAATCGGTGCAAAAGCCAGAGCAAATGAGTTTGTTGTTGGTAAACGATGGACAGGATTTGGTAACTATGAAGTTTGAAGATATTCTTGAACACTTATATAAGACAGAAGAATTAAAACCTATAATGTGTTTAGGTATTCATTGTGGTGAAGAACGTAAACGTGAATATGGTGTTTCTTATTCTTCTGACTTTAACCAAAGAGGCGATAAGGCTGGCTTATACAGCAAGTTTATTCTAGACGAGCTATTGCCTTATGTAAGGAAGCATTTTAATATGCCACATTTTAAAGAGAAGTGTTATGCAGGTTTTTCATTAGGCGGATTAAGCGCAATGGATATTGCATGGAACCACAGTAGTGAATTTAGTAAAGTGGGTGTATTCAGTGGATCTTTTTGGTGGAGGAGAAAGGGGTATGATGATGGGTATGATGACGAGTTAGATAGACTCATGCATTTGCAAATACGTAAAGGGAAAATGAGCCCATGGTTACAATTCTATATTCAAACAGGCGAGCTTGATGAAAAAGCAGATCGCAATCAAAATGGCATTATTGACTCTATTGATGATGCGCTTGATTTAGTTGTTGAATTGAAAGCAAAAGGATATACGGAGCCACAACACATTCAATATGTACAATTAGCCGATGGTAAGCACGATGTGCCAACTTGGGCGAAAGCATTTCCAGATTTTTTAAAGTGGGGCTGGGGAACTAAAAAAATTTAATCCAGTAAACTTAGTGGTAGAATAATCTCCCATCTGTTTGTGCCAGCGCCACCACCAATGCCTTGTTGGAGTAAGCGACTGTACCTTATACCAACTGTTGCGGGAAGTTGGTTCCACCATTTGCTATCAAAAAAGCATTCAATTCCGGTACTTGTAAAGTCGAATGTTCTGCCAGTTCTTAGACTTTTTCCTCTAGTAAAGTCATAAAAAATATTTGCTCTTACACGTTGTATGTAAACAATGTTTCCAAACCCCCAATCGGGATAAAACAATGGGAAATGATAGTTGGCTGACCAACGAACAGCTCTAGGAAAATCTAGTGCTTCATGTCCTCTTGAAAAGGGCATGATATTGCTGAAAAAAACATCGGTTGTGTCTCTTCTATAGTAAGCAGCTTGGAGTACAATGTTATGGTTGATACCAATGCCTGGCAAAAAGAATGAACCTTGCAGTAGTAGTTGACTGGCTTGTATTTGTGAAGTGGTATGTCTATACCTTGCTTGCCAAACTTGCGCAAATCTTGGATAAATATGCTGACGGGCTTTTTGAGACTGTATAATATAAGTGATTTGTCCATCTAAGTAATCTATTTGATCATTGTTAAGTAAACCTCTGCTGTTTCCTAACCAGTTTCTTTGTAATCGGTTCATTTGAATAGAACTGGATAGTTGTTGAAAGTGTCTACCTCTTGTTAATTGTAGTGGTAGTCTTATTCCAACTCCAAACTCTGATTCATTCCATTGCAGCTCTCTGATACTTCCATCGGGTAAGGGAACGCGAAGGTTTCTATTCCATGTTTGACTGATAGCAAAACTGGGCTGTATATACCAACCACCATAAACACCTTGGAATTGTGCGCGATGACTGTTTTCGTTTCTATTAAAAGTGTAACTCAATTCTGTGATAGTTGTATTGAGTGTATTATTACCATATATTGAAAAACTATATTCTGGCTCATTGTACATTGGTCGCCAACTGTGAAAATTGAACGGTTGTGAAAGCTTTCTATATCTGTTAATACTATCATTTCTTTCAGCAGTTTGAAAGGGTTGTAAAGAATTAAAGCTGTTCTGTTTTGCAAGTGGCGCCGATAGACTTGGTAAATTGCTAATGGGTTTCCATTCTATTTTGTCAACGCCCAACCTCATTCCACTTGCAGTAAAATAAGAGCTGTATAATTGGTTGTTGAAAATAAAGCTTTGAAAAAGCCCTGTAGCATAGCCATTCAATTCGAACAATTGATCGCCCACAATTGCATATCTTCTTTCGCCTTTTGGATGATATGCAGTGAAATGAAGACTGTCGCCCTGTGTTTTTAAAAATCCAATTTGGGTGAATTGAAATGGAAGAAGCGTGTCTATTTTTTCACTTTCAATTTTCCATTGTATGATTCCCATTTTACCATCAAGTGTTCTAGCTGCAACGATAATTGCTTCGTCGTTTTTGGAAAATTGTGGGTGCGAAAAAACAAATTCTTGATGACTAAATTTTTTATTTTCAAGTCCGTCTATACTTTTTATGACTAGCTCACTTCCAATATTATATCCGTCTATATTAACAGCGGTCCACAAATTGCCAGAGTGACTAATATCTGGACTGAAAAGTTTTGATTTAGTTGATAATATTTTTTCTGCATTTTCATTAATTGAGTATAACCTGATTTCTGTATAGTCTTGATAACCCCATCTTCTATCTGGCAGAAATGATCCGAGTATAATTTTTCCATTTCTATAGGAAAAATAATCATCGGCTGTAATTGGGCCAGTTGCTATAACTCTCTCTTGTCCGTTTTTAATTGTAACAAATTGGGGAATTGATTTATAACTTTTTTTGAGGGCAATAATACTAGAATCATTGGTAACATGCGGATATTGATAGTCTATCACATTTCGTTTCTCTGTTGCAGTTATCCAAGTAGGATCTTTAGATGGTTCTTCTTCCCACTTGGAACGAAAGTGTTGTAAAGCTTCAATTCTAAATGAATTAAAACTTATGCCAGTGTGCTGTTTAAATGATTGTTGAAATGGATAAAATGGTTTCTTATAGGCGGCAGCATCTTTTGCAACTTTCGACCAAAAATTCGTGCCCCATTTTTCAACACCATATAAACTTAATAAATAACCCAGTTCATAGTGATTTGGAACATAATCCTTAAAAGAACCATTTCTCAGCTTCATATAGCTGTAATTTTTCTGAGCTTTTTCTAGAGCGTGTAGCCTATTTGTAAAAAGAGCGGTTCTTCCTCTTCCTTGTTGCGTATGAAAAGTTTCACTCCAAACAGCATCACCTTCAAAAAACCAGTCTGGAATTGCAGCTGAATTTGCTAATGCTTGTCCCTGTTCGCCTAGCAACCAATAGGCCCATTTTGATAAACCAGTTCTATAATTGCTGAATTGTTGTACATGTCGCCATTCATGTATTGCGAGTAAATCTGTCCAGTTGCCCGCCCCCAATAGAAACGGATTCTGTAAAGGAGTTAAAAACAATTCACTTCGGTATGGTGCAAGAGATACATAACCATTTGAAATAGTAGTATGTGGTTGAAGTACTATATCTATTTTTCTAATTGTTTCGCCGGCTTTGTTCTGTTTTTCAGTCTGCAGTTGGTGAATTATTGCAGATACTCTTTTTGCTTGTTTGTCTAATTTAGCTGGGAAAATAATACTTGCTGTATCCGTCTCAATTTTGTTCCATTTGACAGACGCAGGGTTGCCTCCAAAAAATTGTGCTTTCAATGATGAGGCGTAATGAATTTGGATCCAAATAATGAAAATGAGTAAGCAATATCTCATGCTTAAAAATAAAAAAGCCCTACTAAATTTAGCAGGGCTTGGTATTAAAAAATTGGTTAAAGTGGGTCTCTAGTTAAGTGCACTTTTGTCATCGACAAATAATGATTCTGTAATTGGTGTACAAAATGCACATCGGGGTGGTGTCTTCTATCTTCTCTATACCACATATCTAAAGAAGATAGGTCGCCACTTTTGGTGGCATGAATACGAAACGATCCTTTGCTATACTTAGCAGAACCATCTTCGTTTTCAAGCTTTGTAAATTGTAGCTTAAATAACTGTTCCTCGGTTAGGGGAATAGGATGTAATTGGTCTGTTTCAAACCAAAATTCCTGTACATCCGTTTGCAAGCAAACTTGTTTTTCATCTCCATTAAGGCGAGTTACTTCTCCTTCCCACATTTTACCTTCATACTCAGCCATCATGTAGTCGCCTACTTTAATTTCATTGAATTTGATCATATGGCATTTAGTTTAGGTGCATAAGTTATTTACTTTTTTAGAACTCTCCAATTTTTATACCGAATGAGTGGCTATTCAGCCCAACTCATTACATAGTCTTTGTTTTCAATTTGAAGCGCATATTCTGTTAACTGCAGTGGATGGAAAGTATCTACCATTACTGCCAATTCTCCTGTTTCCTTTTTACCTATGCTCTTTTCCACTGCACCAGGATGTGGTCCATGTGGAATACCAGCGGGGTGTAATGTAATCATACCTCTTGTTACATTTTTCCGACTCATAAAATCACCATCAACATAATACAAGACTTCATCGCTGTCTATATTGCTGTGATTATATGGAGCGGGAATAGCTTGAGGGTGATAATCGTATAAACGTGGACAAAAACTACAAATAACAAAGTTATGAGCTTCAAAAGTTTGGTGAACTGGAGGGGGTTGATGTACTCTACCTGTGATAGGTTCAAAGTCGTGGATACTAAACGCATAAGGGTAGCAACAACCATCCCAGCCAACCACATCAAAGGGGTGGTGTAAATAATGAATGCCATACTCCATTCCTTTCTTCTTTGTGCGAATTAAGAAGTCACCTTTAATATCAAAGGTCTGTAAGTTTTGCGGCGCTCTAATATCCCTTTCACAAAAAGGAGCATGTTCCATCAGTTGCCCATATTTGCTGAGGTATCTTTTGGGATATCTAATTGGGCTAAAGCTTTCAACTATAAAGAGTCGATTCTCTGTGGTATCAAATTGAATTTGATATATGCTTCCACGCGGAATTACCAAATAATCGCCATAGCCAAATTTAATTTCTCCATATTGTGTGAGTAGTTTACCTGATCCTTCATGTACAAAAATCACTTCATCAGCATCAGCATTTTTAAAAAAGTATTCTTTCATACTCTGCTGAGGTGCTGCTAAGCTAATATGACAGTCGTTATTGACTAATACAGCCTTTCTGCTTTTCAAGTAATCAGCTTCGGGCTGAATGTGAAAGCCTTCAAAGCTTCTATGCTTCAGCATTTTTTCTTCACTCACTTTAGGTGATACATTCACTGGCTCATCAGTATGAATAATTTGAGTAGGGGGATGAATATGATAGAGTAAGGAATAATCGTTGCTGAATCCTTCAGTAGAAAATAATTGTTCAGAGTATAATCCGCCGTCAGGCTTTCTGAATTGGGTATGTCTTTTATGGGGAATAGATCCCAGTTGTATATAATGCGGCATATATTAAGTAGTTTATTATTTAATGAAATGAATGATTGACTATGCAAATATGGCTACACTTGCTTCTAAGCTTGTTAACAAGAAGATATACTTCCATTTTCTCTTGTCAATCCAGTACATAAAGTTTCTGTGGAAGGGCATGCTTCAAAAAAATAAACAATTTAAAGATAAGGGGTTTGTAATGAATTTCGAACTGATTTTTATCATTGTAAGTATTGCATAATACAACTTAACTTGCTATTTATAAGCCCTTTATACAAAAAGCATGAGAAAAACTAAAAGTACAGAGCAGGTTGCTATTCTTGCTAAAAATGATTCTTCTGAAAAGTCTAAAGATCTTTATATAATAGGAATTGGTGCTTCAGCGGGTGGACTAGAAGCGTTACAAGACCTTATTTCTTCGTTACCATCTAAACTAGACGGATGTGCTATTATTATTGCTCAACATTTGAGTCCAACCCATAAAAGTATGTTGGTGCAATTACTCAGCAGAAATACAGGCATTCAGGTAAAAGAAGCAATTCATAACATGCCTATTTCTGAAGGCACAATTTATATTACTCCACCAGATAAGGATATTGTAGTTAGAGGTAAATTGATAGAATTGCACAAACCTTATTTTGTATCTGGTCCTAAACCAAGTGTTGATATATTATTTCAATCCCTAGCAAAGAATATTGGTGATAAAGCAATAGGGGTTATTTTATCTGGAACAGGATCTGATGGAGCTAAAGGGATTGTTGCCATTAAAGAGGCTGGCGGATTAACCATTGTTCAAAATCCAGATACAGCTAAGTATAACGGTATGCCTAATGCAGCAATTGAATCTGGAATAGTGGATGTAATATTATCTCCCGATTTGATTGGCCCCGAGTTAGTAGAATATATTGCTGATCCTAATTTACCTAGAATTCATCCTGTTCAAGAAGTAAGCAATGTTCAAACGCCCTTAGGGCGAATTTTTGCTGTTCTTTCAAAAAGAGCTGGTATTGATTTCTCTAATTATAAGCCTGCAACTATTTGTAGAAGATTAGAAAAGAGAATTGTTGAGTTAAAAAAAGATAGCTTAGAAGAATATGTAAATTATTTGGAACAAAATGATCCGGAAGCATCTATACTTTTTAATTCCATACTCATTGGGGTGACTACTTTTTTTAGAGATGAAGCTGCATTTGAAGTATTGAATCAACATTTGGAGAAGCTTTTATTATCAAAGAAAAATTTAACTCCTATAAGAATTTGGGTGCCTGGTTGCGCAACTGGTGAAGAGGCTTATAGTATTGCAATTTTGGTTCAAGAGATTATGAAGCAAAAGGGTGGGAAATTTCATGTTCAAATTTTTGCTACAGATATTGATGAGCAGGCTATTCAGCAGGCCAGAAAAGGAGTGTATCCTTATAGTTCAGTTGAGCATGTTCCTCAAGAAATAAAGGAGAGTTATTTTCTTAAGCGTAATGACCAATACGAGCTCATTAAGTCTGTTAGATCCATGGTGTTGTTTTCAAGGCATGATGTAACCTCCAATCCACCATTTTTGAAATTGGATTTGATAAGCTGTAGAAATTTATTAATATACTTTGGTAATAATTTACAGAAACAAATTATGCCTTTGTTTCATTATGCTTTATTGCCTGATGGATATTTGTTTTTAGGAAAGTCTGAATCGGTTGGTCAGTTCTCTGATTTATTTGCTGCCTTGGATCATAAAGCGAAGCTATTCCAAAGAAAAATTGGTAATGCACTGCATGCAATAAAATTTAATGCTTTTAGGCCGCAACGCATTCATGAGATTCCTCAAGAAAGTCGAAATCTGCCTAGTCCTAATCCAACCACTATTCAAGATGTGGTTAAAGAAGCCATTTTTGATCAATTTGATTACCCCTATATTGTTCTTTCGGAATCATTTGATGTTGTAGAAGTGAGAGGTGACGTATCGCATTTTGTACAAATACCTCAGGGCACCATGAATGTAGGTATTCTTAAATTAATTAAAGAAGAATACCAGATAGAGCTCAGAAGTATGCTCAATAAAGTTGTTAAAACACGACAAACAGAAAAAGGTACAATTAGAAAAATGAAATTGACAGGCTCTGAAATTATAATGAGAATGTCAGTTCGATCTGTTCAAGGGGAGGTAGGATTTGCACAAATGTTATTATTGATTTTCGAAATGTTTGAGTTGGATAGTAAAAGTTTGTCACTTTTTGACGGTTTACTGACTAAAGAAGTGGAAACATCTATAGTACTTCAGCTTGAACAGGAGTTAAGCTCTACAAAAGAGCATTTGCAAACTTATATTGAGGAGTTGGAAACTACAAACGAAGAGTTGCAGTCGCTCAATGAAGAAATGCAATCCACTAACGAAGAGTTGCAATCTAGTAATGAAGAATTAGAAACTACTGTCTAGTCCTGAAATAGGTTGAGTAAAAAACAACCATTTTATGGACTTAAAAG
>CAZTTO010000014.1:0-93692 GCA_964616465.1 uncultured Hydrotalea sp.
GGTGCGGTAGCTCAGTCGGTAGAGCAAAGGACTGAAAATCCTTGTGTCGGCGGTTCGATCCCGCCCCACACCACAATGAAAATCAGGCGATTATGATCTAAAAATCATAGTCGCCTTTTTCTTTGGTACAACATAGGTACAACAATTCAAACTTTGTGGTTTATAAAGTGGATGGCTTTAAGTATTGATCTCTGAGTGTGCTTAGGAAAATTTTTTTACCGTCAATCTCCACTTGCCAGTATAGCCAACCGTTCAAGCTCTTCTTCTCGATATATCGGGCAGCCCCACTCTGATGCTCGAAAACTCTTTCTTCTCCGTTATATTTTAATGAGACAAAGCAGTCTTTATTTATCAAGCAGCTCGCTTTTGCATTAGGGCAGACAAGTTCCTGACCGAGCTTTAGAAACCCAGCCTCAACAAGCATTTTGAGCGTAACACTGGTTTTTTGTAGGGTATATTTTTCCAATTTGATAAGCCTTTAGGCTCTTTCAAAGATAGTTTTAATTCAACTGAGTATCATAGACTTGCTTATATTTGGGCTAATTGACGAGAAAATAAAATAGAAAAATAAAAAGCTAAATTATTTAGCATTTCAAAACTAATTTTTATCTTCGTCGAGCCAACCCAACTCCCATTTCTGATGAATATAAAAACTACACCTAAAGCTGCATGAAATATTTAGGTGGTAAAATATATCAGGGTGACTGTTTAAAGGTCATGAGGAAGATTGCCGATCAGTCTGTTGATATGATCCTATGCGACTTACCTTACGGCACTACTCAAAACAAATGGGATAGTGTTATTCCCTTAGATAAATTGTGGGAAGAGTATCAAAGAATAATTAAGCCCAAAGGTGTTATTGCTCTCACATCACAAGGCGTATTTACCGCCAAGCTGATTTTAAGTAATGAATCGTGGTTTAGATATAAGTTCGTTTGGGTTAAGAGTAAACCGACAAACTTTCTAAACGCTCGAAGACAGCCATTAAGACAGCATGAAGATGTTTGTATCTTCTATGGTAGCCAGCCTGATTATAATCCAGTCATGTCTCCCGGCGAACCTTATAATAAGGGTGTTCGTAAAGCACAATATACTGGGAGCTACGGCGACTTTAAGCCTGTGCAGGTTAAAAGCGACGGTGAAAGATTTCCGACAGACACACTCTATTGCAAAACCGCCGAAAGCGAAAGCGGTGGCAGAGTGTGGCATCCAACACAAAAGCCTGTTGCATTAGGCAGATACTTAATCCGCATGTTTACAAAAGAAGGCGATGTTGTTTTAGACAACGCCTTCGGTAGTGGTAGTTTTCTTGTTTCGGCAGCATTAGAGCAACGTCAGTTTATTGGCATTGAGAAAAACGAGGAAGTCCATTTATTCAAAGAAAAACACATTGACTATATCAAAGTCGCAAAAGAGAGGCTTCACGAAGTAGAACAGTCTTTCAAAAACAATCAGCCCACTCCCCCACTTTTCTCTGAATTGCAACCGTCTGCTAGAACGGGGCAAGCAAACCGAAAAGGAATGGTTGATGTCGATACCCTGATTTCTTCCACTTCTAAAATCGCGATATAATGGGGGTTTCCGCAAGCTACAACGAGAGATCGTGGGCAATAGATTTAATAGGACACATTAAAGGGGTCGCCGCTTATACAAACAGATCAATAAAGGATGCAGGCGGGGAGCAAACTATAAGAGCCGAAGGTGGCAGTTTATTTCCAGACGTTCTTTTATTCGGCGACCGCTCGACGGCGAGAATATTACAGGGCTGGGAACTAAAGATGCCCGATACAAGCATCAACGATCCTGACTTTATAAGCAATGCAGAAGAAAAAGCCCAGGCATTAGGTTTAGATAGCTTCCTACTTTGGAATGTTTCACATGCACACCTTTATATTAAAGATGATACTACTGGTCGTTATTCACGAAGAAAAGAATGGTCTGATCTTTCCGATATAACTACACGCGTAGCTGTAGCAAGTAATCGTGTGAGATGGGAAAGATTAGCTACCGAAATAATCGGATACTTAAACGATTTATTTGATGGCGGCACATTAGAAGGGCGTCAGTTTATTGATGCTTACAGAAGCGGCGGCGTTACCGCTTTAATAATGGAGAATGCAGATGAAGTTACCGAAGCCTTAAAGAATGCCGCCCGTGGCGACGCACGCCTTCGATCTGAAATGATATTGTGGTGGGATAGATATAGGGCTGAGTATGCACAGGGAACTATGGAGTCTGTGTTAGCGCAAGCAAATATCTCTAACTGGATAGGAAAGATTTTATTTGCACACATACTGAGAGAACAAGACCACCGAGCGCAACAGGTCGCAGGAATTGGCGAAGAAACAACACCCGAAGAAGGGCTAGCTCTTTTCAAAAAGCTATCAGAAGACTGCAATTTTTGGACAATCTTTTCTGATAGCCTTGGACTATCAATAATCCCTGCACGAGCTTGGGATCAACTGAAACAATTTAATAGTCTTCTAACAGATTTGCGCGTTGGTTCTGTTGACCAATCACAACTATCCAATGTTTTAGAAGCGACCGTCGCTGTTGCCACTCGAAAACTAAGGGGTCAATATCCAACACCTATCGAACTTGCAAGACTACTGGTTCATCTAAGCGTGAGAAACATAGAAACAGATAGAATTTTAGACCCCTGTTGCGGTAGCGGTACGATAGCCCGCGCAGCCCTTGAAATGAAACTAAGCTCGGGCATACAACCCGTGAAATCATCAAGTACGATTTATGCTTCCGATCAAGACCCTCAGGCAGTTCAAATAGCCACCTTTGCACTTGCAAAACCGAGCTTGATGCACATGCCCTTAAGGATATTCCAAAAGGATGCTTTTACGTTGGCAAGTGATTTAGAAGTGAGGTTTCGTAACCCTTCTGATGGAACAGAGTTTACAGAGCAGTTAGGTACTTTTAATGCTATTACGAGCAATCTGCCTTTTGTTGCACAAGAAGGAAGAAAGCAATACGGCAACGCTTTACAAAATGTTGTGCAAAATATGCAAGGTGGTGGCGACTTTACGGGTAGAGCTGATGTTGCGGCATATCTTCCTTTTGCGTTGCACTCCCTACTCGTAGACAATGGCAGACTTGGTATTATCATTACGAACGCTTGGCTTGGAACAGATTGGGGTAATGATTTTTATAATCGCCTTAGCTTTTACTACGATCTGAAATGTGTAATCACTTCCGGCGCAGGAAGATGGTTCAGAAACAGTAAGGTCGTTACGAACATTCTTATCATGGACAAGAAATCGAATCCCGCACAAAGAAGCGGCGATATAAAGTTTGTTGTCCTTACCCGCCCCCTTGAAGAACTATCTGATGAAGAGACAATTCAAATAGCAGCCGCACAAATTGAAATAGGACAAACTCAAAACGATACCATGACTATCAGGTCTGTTAGTCAGGATAGCATGAATGAATTTAGAGCTATGGGATTGGGAGGTAATGCTCAATTTGTTAACTGTGATTGGATTCTTGATTTGCCACTCATTCCACTCAGTGATGTCTTTACAATAACTCGCGGAGAGCGACGCGGTAACAACGAAATGTTTTACCCTCGTGATGGGCATGGGATAGAAGCCGAATATATCAAGCCACTTGCCAAAAGTCCTACCGAGTTTGACAGGTTAATTACACCTCCGACAAGAGAGGCGTTCTCTTGCCCTCGGACGGAGGAAGAGCTTGAAGCCTTAGGGCATACGGGCGCACTTGAATGGATTAGAAACTTTGCAACCCAAGAAAATATTCGCAAACTTTCTCGTAGGGGGATGCAGTGGTATGAGATGGCGGCTGATACCCTTACAGAGTTGGTAATGTTTATCAACTTCGGAGAAAGATTATTTGTAGGTCGCGTATCTCCACCTTCTTTTGTTGACCAAAGATTAGTACCACTTCGACCGATAAACCCCATAGACATTGAATTGCACCATGCACTTCTTAATAGTGCAATCTCTATGTTCATTATTGAAGGTATGGGATTTGGCAGAGGACAAGGCGCACTCGATCTCAATAAGGATAGAATTGAAAGCTATATGCACATGCTTGACGCATCCAAGCTGAGCGAAGAAAATATACTCGCTATCAAGGAGGCATTTGTACCACTTACACAAAGAAACATTTTACCTGTTGCCGACGAGTTAGAACAACCAGACAGAATAAACTTCGACGAAAAAATTATTGAAGCATTTTCACTAAATGTCTCACGCGTTGAAATATATGATTCATTGCTTTCTCTTGTCGAGATAAGAAGAACAGGCAGTGAATAAAAAATGTATAGCTTATGTCTTGTGCTTATTTGCTCGGACAAACTCAGGCAAGTCTGGATCATTATAGATCAAGATAAAATCTACACATAACCAAACAGCAATCGCCTTTATTTCTCCATCTATCGCAGAGCAAGCCCCATATTTTTTATGATACTGAAACGCCATATCGAGACAGCCAACGATATGGCGTTCGGCTATTTGTTTCAGATCGTTACAGCCTCGCAAATTTATTGAGCCGTATTTCTCAATAAGTCGTATTGCTAAGTCTCGATATTGCAGTTTCCGCGCCTTATCGCCGAACTCGTCTACGCCGAAGTATGTATCGGCGATATACGTGTTGTTGTCGTTGTAATTTACAATGGTATTTTTTATCTTCATGAGGGCTATTTTACCTAAAACAGGAGTCAAAATCAATGATTATATGCGGGAAGAAGAAAAACGCATCCTTAAGGAGCATGAACGGAGGCTGAAAGAGCTTAGGGAGGATATAGGAAAATTTCAGGTTAAATATGCAGATGAGCGAAGAGCTTTAGAGGCTTCGTATGGAACAGGCAATATCCCTGCAAAAGAAGAAAATAAATTGATTAAATACGCCCAAGAGCAAAATAAAAAATTTAACGAGCGCCAAGATGCCGAAAAAGCTCGGTACATAAAAGAGATAGAGGATTACGACCGCCGCCGTTATCCTTCACGGATAAGTGAAGAACCTAAAAAAGAAGCCGCACCCGAAAGAACCCCTGATGGTATTCCTAAGTCGCCGCTACATTCAAAGTTCATCGGAGACTATAAACCCGCGCCATCAAAAGAACCGTCTCTTCCTGAGAAAGGCAAAGACCAAGAAAAAGAAAGATAATATCCAAAATTTTTTTGTTCATATGCAAACCAACGTCTGCCCGTGAACAAAGCCGATCAATTTCAATGAGCTATCTCCGGTGGCTTTCCTCGTGAAAGCCTTTGATTTCAATTATTCCCGCGATTTCAAATTTTCTTCTCAAAGCAACTTCTTGCTTAATTCTGTTCAAAGGTAATCCTTCGTTTACCCATATACAGTATGATGTATTTATTGATTGGGCTTTGCGCTTCACTTCAATAATTGCACATGAAACTTGCGATACCGTATTACAGGGTTTCGACAGACCGCCAAGGTATAAGCGGTCTTGGATTGGACGCGCAGCGTTTAGCTGTGAAGGAGTATGCCGACCGTTTCAATCTTGAATTGACGGACGAGTTTACCGAAGTGGAATCGGGCACGCTCAATAAACGCCCTATTCTGAACATGGCACTTGAGCAATGCAAACAGAGCAAAGCCATTCTTCTCATTGCAAAACTTGACCGTCTGGGGCGTAACATCGTTTTCATCGCAACGCTGATGGAATCCGATGTCGAGTTCGTCGCTGTAGACAATCCTGATGCCAACAAACTAATGCTTCATATCATGGCTGCGTTTGCAGAGTACGAGAGAGATCAAATCAGTCAGAGAACAAAAGCGGCACTTGCAGAAGCAAAGAAGCGCGGCGTGAAACTCGGTGAGCATGGCGCAAAAGTTCTATCGAAAAAGAACAAACAACAGGCGATAGATTTTGCCGTGAAGATGAAGCCCAAGATCGAGAAACTCAAGAGCGAAGGATTTACAACAACCCGCGCCTTGGTGAAGGAATTGAACAGGCGAAAGATTTCAACTTACCAAGGCAAAGGTGCGAAGTGGCATATACAGTCTGTGCATAAGCTACTGCAACGCATCGCAAGTCTCTAAACGATAAAATATACATACTATGAAACGAGCGATTATTTTCAGTCTTTCACTGTTCTCATTTTTTGCAGTAAAGGCACAGCTAAAAGCGGGGGATGTTTCACCCACGGCGAAATTTATTGACGCAGACAAGATCGGCTACTTTAACAAAGGAGCTGCGATCATTCAAAAAGGTGAATTGACAGCCCTCATAGATTCATCCGGAAACTTCATTATTCCATATGGTATTTACCTCCTCGAGTATGTCCAAGATAGAGACGAAAAAAGAGCGAGAGATTTTCAGTCAGGTATCTTCAAGGCGAAAAAGAAAAAGGCTGACTACGGTACCGAAGATCTTTTTATCAACAGCAAGGGAAAGGTCTTAATTGATAAGAAAATCTGTGAAGCAAATTTCAAGACCGCTGATAAGTATTCCAGATACGACTTCCGCATATCAGATGATCCGAACTATATCGAACTTGTCTCTTCCAATGCTCAAATGCCTACTTTCTATATTGACTGGACTGGTAAGAGTTTTCAGGTAACTAAACCATTGAGAAATTTTTCAGAGGGGCGAGGACTTATTAATGCCGGAGATGGTATGATGAAATTTATCACTCTCGAAAATAAACCTCTTAACAGCGAAGTATATGAAGATGGACAGCCTTTTATAAACGGGCTTGCCTGTGTAACCAAGAAAGACGCCTACGGGAATAGAAAGTATGGGTTTATCAACTCGAAAGGAGAACTGGTTATCCCTTTCCAGTTTTCAACCCTTCCGGATAATTTTTACGGCAATGCAACAAAGGTACTGCCACAAAATCAGGATCAATTCCAATACGCTTTTATCAATAAAAGCGGAGAGGTTATTTATAAACATACAGCTGAATATAGAGAGAAACTGGAGGGGGCGTATTTTGATGCTTTCTATGGCAATCTTTGTATCTCACGACCATACGGCAAGCATCTTTTCACAACGAAGGGTTATCTCACCAGTATTCAGGAGAATATCAAAGGCATGAAACTGGATGCCATCAAGAACAAGAACATTGTTGAAATCGCAGGATTCTCATATCTGTCTTGGATCAAGAATCATGTAAATAATATTCTGGTGTACGACAAGCAAGAGAATATCCAGTCAATCAGAACTCATACGTCCTCATACATTGATCTTAATACTGGAAAAGTTATAGACGCGCCTTTTGCACGTATAGAAAGCTCGGAAGTTAGCGCAAACCACCTTGTCTTTGATCCCGTTTCACAACTTGCCTATGCCAAAATGTACAAGGGCTACAGTGCCAGCAGACGTGCAGAGTATATCGAGGGTTATATCAACCGAGAAGGTGTGTTTGTAATTGTCGTAAAAAAGGAAACCTCTGTTTGGTAATTCAATTCATTCAAACTCTATTATTCACCTCTAAATTAAATCCGTATGTTTTTTTCAATCGACGAACAGACCGTTATCGGCGCACTTAAAATGACTAACTCCAAAGACCCCGATGTTTTAGCGACTGCCGTAAAAGGCATAGGCGCACAAGCCAAGATCGGTAAGTTTATGTTTTGGGCGTTCTTAGGCGGCGGTATTTTGCTTACCATTACAGTTCTTGGAGCTGTCATGGGAATACCAATGATACTGATCAGTTTCTTTATTAATAGCCGCGTCAAAAAAATGAACAAGACCATTGATGCCGCCTACAAGAAGTATTTAGCGCAAATCGGCGTAGAGGCGCGTTAACCATTCCCCCCATACCGCAAGCATACCCCCAATGCTTGCGTGTTTAAATTCACAGCTATGCGAAACACTATTTTATTTTTCATGCTGATATGCGCGGCATGTCAAACAGCGTCCGAGAAAACAACCACACCGGAAACACCAACCACACAAGAAACAAAGGACACGGTAAAGACCGTTATAGATATTCAATTCGAGCCAGTCGAAAACGTACCCTCACTGGTTAAAGAATATCCCTTTCTTAAAGACGATCTCAGCGATCTTACATTGCCTGATCCGATGGGTACGGAACTCTATATCGCCAAGGCAACGCTCGGAGAGAACAAGTTTGTTTTCACGCGTCTTGAAGGGGCTTTGTATCGCGGCACAGAAGGTTCACCCGTTGAGGTCTATCTTGACCGTGGGAAGGGCTATAAACACGCCCTGAGTGTCACGACGCATCGAGCCATCACCATCGTTACAACCCCATCCCTTGCCCTTCTATTACCGCTTTCTGACGGTACACCCGCAAGATGGGTGTTCAATGAAACCACAGGGCAGTTTGCTCTTGTGGAATAACACCGTTTGCAACTTTAAGTATTTTTCTTAATTTAGGAATACGCATATCAGGCGGCATTTTATGCAACCTGCTAACGCTCCTCTCCCAGAGTAAAGACCTGATGATTACCGTCGGGTCTTTTTGTTTTCTTGCGCTCGTCGAGTCATTCGGATTCAAAAAATTTCATTTCAGACTCTCATTTTTTACGTTGATTATTTCCCGTCATTAATGGTGTTTGTTTGTGATATACAACTTCAAATTGTAACCCTCCGTTAATCAATCTGCATTTATTCTGATCTTACGCGATGCACGGCGATTGTGATTCATCACGAATGCCACAGCACGAACAACAAAAAGAAAAGGGGGTAAAACATGACATTCAACGACAAAGACCTTGCGCTTCACATGATGGCAAGTTCCGATCTTCAATTTCCTGAAATCACAGAATGGGAAAAAGAGAACGGCAAAAGCAAAGACGCACTCCTGACCCGTAAGGAAGCCGCTCGATATATCAACTTCACACCCGGCACGCTTGCCGTATGGGATTGCACTAAACGCCATGACCTGAAACCCATCAAGATCGGGCGTTCCGTTCGCTACCGTAAATCCGACCTAGATAAATTTCTTGAACAGTGGATTAAGCCCTAAGACTTTCCCTTAGACCTCACATCTAAAATTCCCAATCATATCAACGCTTTACAATGAGGATGCTTTATGAACATAGAACAAGCCAACGCCCTTTCTTTGTCTTCTATCTTGGAAACCATTAACGCCAAACGCGTCAAGCAAAACGGCTCTGATGTCTGGTATCACTCGCCATTCCGGAGCGACAGAACCGCGAGCTTTCATATCCATACAGGTATGAATGTCTGGTATGACTTCGGTGATGCCAAGGGTGGCAATGTCGTTGACTTTGTTTGCGCCTATCTCAAAAGCCAAGGCGAAGATCATAACCCTGCCGATGCTTTGCGTTGGCTGCGTAACATGACCGGAGAGA
This sequence comes from uncultured Hydrotalea sp., assembly GCA_964616465.1. Taxonomy (GTDB): domain Bacteria; phylum Bacteroidota; class Bacteroidia; order Chitinophagales; family Chitinophagaceae; genus JAFLBI01. The sequence continues at coordinate 9,283 of CAZTTO010000014.1, forward strand.
TCAAGACCGTACCGGCCATTAAAGAGGACTTCGATCATTCGGGTACTGCATTATCCGCGCAGAAGATTTCCGCACTTCAACATAAGACACTCCGCGACTATCTCGCCTCGCGTGGTATTCCCTTTGTGATTGCAAAGAAATATCTCAAGGACATCTATGTCCGTAACCTCAAGACGGGTAAATATTTTCATGCTCTTGGTCTTGCGAATGAGGGTGGCGGGTATGAGCTTCGTAACAAGCTGTTCAAAGGCTCTATCTCCCCCAAAGCGATCTCCTTTATTCGCGGCACAGAACACGACTCCGGCGAAATCCATGTCTTTGAAGGCATGATGGATTTTCTGACCGCGGCAATCTACCAGAAGGGCGGTCGTTTCAAGGGCGACGTGATTATTCTGAACTCTGTCGCCTGTATCGAACAAGTGCTGCCCTATATCAGGAATCATTCCTATAAAAATCTCTATTCGTGGCTCGATAACGACGAGGCGGGAGAGAAGACCGCGAAGCTCCTGAAAGTTTTTGCGACGGATTGCCTGATCGTCTTCAAATCAATGAACAGGTTTTATACCCGCTATAAAGACCTGAACGAATGGCACATGAATCGTGTGCGCTCGAAGCCCCCTGCACAGCGCATTTGATCTCCGGTTTTTACTGTCTTCAACAATGCACGTTCAATCTCTTAAAGGAGTTAGCATGAACCTATCCGTGTATTTATTACCCTTTGCCATTTGCGCCCGCTTCTCGCGTCAACAAGATAATCGGCTCCCCCTGAAGGTTTCCCCCAATTTTCATGTGTGACGCTGCAAACGCACATGGCTTTAAAGGGGCATACCCGAAAGGGTCATTCAAACAAAGGAGATTAAACATGACGGCATCTAAAGACACCAAACAAAAACCTGATTTCTACATCTACGCCAAGAACGCAGAGGGCAAGAACGAGCGCATCGGCGCAGCGTTCAAGCACAAGAAAGGGTGCGGTATGAACCTTGTCATTGGCAACGCCCGATACTCGGTCTTCCCGCCCAAAGCAAAACCCGAAACAGGAGAGAGCGCGTAAGACTCCCGCGCTTAACACATCAGCCCACAGACATATAAGGAAGGAATAATTCCATGACACAGCCAAACGACATCTACGCCCGCGTAACAGATAAAATCATCGCCGATCTTGAGAAAGGAGAATTAACCTGGCGTATGCCTTGGAGCAGCGCAGACCTTGCAGGTCAAGTCATGTTCCCGCTTCGCTGGAACGATGTTGCCTATTCAGGTATCAACACGATCATTCTCTGGGCGACAGCCGTTGAACAAGGTTTTACCTCGCCCTACTGGATGACCTACAAACAAGCCGAGAGCATGAAAGCCTATGTCAAGAAAGGCGAAAAGGGAACAATCGTCGTCTATGCCGACAAGTTCACCAAGGAGGAACAGAAAGCCGACGGTACGGTCGAGAAACAGCAAATCCCTTTCCTTAAACAATACGTTGTATTCAACGCCTCGCAGATCGAAGGGCTATCCAATGATTTTTACAAAACCATCACACCGGAGGTGGTCAACCAGTCAGAACGCATAGAAACAATCGAGAAGTTTTTCGAGCATACGCAAGCCAACGTCAGACAAGGCAAAAGAGCCGCCTACTTTAACGGTGATGATCGTATCGAAATGCCGCCGTTCGAGTGCTTTGAAGATGCAATCAGCTACTACGCCACATTCGCCCATGAAATGATCCACTGGACACGCCATAAATCTCGCCTCAACCGCGAGTTTAATCAGAAGCGTTGGGGCGATGAAGGTTATGCCAAGGAAGAACTCGTTGCAGAACTCGGGGCTTGTTTCCTCGGTGCGACGCTCGGGTTTGAACCTGTGACCCGCGAAGAACACGCGGCATATATTCAAAGCTGGCTGAAAGTCCTCAAAGACGATAAGCGGTTTATTTTCCAAGCCGCTTCTTACGCTCAAAAGGCTGTTGAATATCTGGTGCAGTTGCAGCCTGTGGAAATAGGGAAAGAAGCAAAACCTTCTCTTACAATAGAACCTGCTTAGGCATTATAAAGCCCACAAAAGAAGGCTTGTTAACTGCGTTAAACTTAGCCCGTATGCTCATACGGGCTTTTTCTTTCTTACCTGCATTTAGCATTCCCTTAGTTGCCAGTTCAATAGACTTTCTAACGGGATCAAGATTAAGCCGTGCGTATATAGCAGTTGCTTGAACAGTTTTATGCCCCAAAGATTTACCGATCACTAATGTGCTACTTCCTTTGATAGCTTGCCAACTTCCAAGTGTTCGGCGCAAGTCATGAATACGAAGATTACTAATCCCTGCTTCTTTCAAAATTCGTTTCCAACCAAAACGAGGCTCAACCATGTATCCATCTTTGCCGTTGCCGGGAAATACAAAATCACTTTTCTTGTTTTTTTGTTCTGCGAGACGATCCTTCAATATTGATATTGCCTCATCAATCAAAGGAACAACGTGTGGCTCTTTGTTTTTTGTATCAGGGATGCACCAAATTTTTTCTTGAAATGAAATATCAGCCCATCGCATCGAAACCATGTTTCCACGCCTTGCACCTGTAAAAAGTGAAAGCAACACATAATCTCTAATGGTTTTATTTTTTTCTTTTTCGACAGCAGAAAAAAACTTTGATAGTTCTTCGGGCATAAGAAATCTATCACGACTTCTTTCAGGATTTTTTTCAACGCCCTGCGCAGGATTGACCTTACAAAATCTTTTTTTTATTCCCCACGAGAAGATGCCAGAAATTGTAACAACCACACGGTTGGCGGTTGTGGTTTTATAGGTCTTTTCTTTTTTGTTCAGCTTATTGACTTGTCTTGAAATTGAATAATGAAGTGCTTCAACATCCTCTCTTGTTATTTGTGATAGCTTCTTGCTTCCTAAGGGTCTTTCCATATACAAACGATAGAAAGCCTCATCGCAACGCCATGAACGTTTCTGAACCATTGCGTAACCATTCAAATATTCTTCGTACAACTCTTTAAAAGTAAGTTCAGCCTTATGCGCTCTCTTTACTTCTCCGGGATTTTTACCATCGGCAATACTCGCAAGAATCTTAGTTGCTTGCTTTCTTGCCATTTCAATACTCATGTCTGGAAAGCGTCCAATCGTGACGCGTTCTATTCTCCCCGACTTTAATCGCCTGTACACGCTAAACGCGACAACTCCGGTGTGAGAGATACGACATTGAAGCCCCGGCGTTTTACTATCGTTTAAAACGAGCCGTTCCGATTTGCTTTTTGGTCTTGCAGTTGTTAAAAGTGCAATAGTGAAATTTACTCTTGTTTTCATCTTGACCCTCTGACTGATTTTTTCAATAGGTGGGCTGGGGTTACACGGGGGTTACATTTTCTGATAATTTAAGTATAACGCCATTAATAAGGAAAAGAAGCAAAATGTTTTCTTATCAATCAGATATAACGAGTATTAAAGTTTATAAATTTCCATATACTCCATGCATCGTTTTCTTTTAATCAGAGGGTCGTGGGTTCAAATCCCACCGGGATCACCATCTTTTCAATGGCTTAGCATCGTTTCCATATTTAAAAAATGATTCGGGGTTACACGGGGGTTACACTTTTAGTGTATTTGCCGTGATTGATTTTAATTTCCTTTGTTTAATGGACACGCAGAAAACTTAGCGCAGTTGCGAAAAAGTAAAAATCTTTTGGAGTCATCGCGTACCCCAGTTGGGTCGGGCTATTCTCTACAAGTCCTCGCTATGCTGCGGGCTTTCCGCTTCTATCCCTTACGCAAAAAATTAGAAAGGAAGATCGTCGGCAGTGATGGGTGTACTTTCATCTGGGAGTGCGCCGCTCGGTAAAGGAAGGTTTGTTACCACAAACAAGTTGATAATATCTTCTCTACCAATAAACATTATTTGGCTTCTCTTATTAGCATCTAACTTATTACCTATCCAGTTTTGTGCAGCCTTTGTGATCTCCCCGCCCGCTACTATGAATGCATGATCGACCAAAACACGTTTGCTTATCTCTGGATCAAATATCTCATGACCCAGCATCATTGAAACCTGATTATATATTTCAGCGACATTAGCTTGATCGGCTTTTGTCACACCCGCCGAATCTAATTTGCCTTTTTTTACCTGTATTCCAAAATAAAGAACATGGAGTGTTGGCAAAGTATATTTCATCCAAATATCTTTACCATATTCTAATGCCTTGTCCTTATGACCTGCAGAGGTTACACGGTGAAATCCAAGTTGCCTAAAAAGAGGTAATAAAATTTCACTGATTAGTTCATCTTCTGAGCAACGATCCAAATATGCCACAAGAGTTTCCCTTCGTTTTATTTCAAGGGCTGTGAATGCTCGATGTGGGTTAGGTGCAAAGGTTGCTATCGTTGCTGTTCCTATATGCCTTAAGTAGCATTTTTTATCTTCACCATAGAAGGCTTCATACCCCTCTCTAATTAGTGCTGAATTTAATGCCTCTAATGCATTTATTCTTTCTTTCGATTCATTACTTGCATCAGCCTGATCCATTAGAGTTTGTATGACTCTGCAAAAAGCATCTGGAGGAACATTTGGAATTGTCTGTGGTGTAGCAAGAATTGATTTTAGAACATCAACAACCCAATAATTTCTTGTTGACCCATCATGTACAAAATCAGTGTCAGCATCTCTAAAGAAACGTGTTAGTTTGCTGCTACTTCTATACTCGAAATAGTCATTGTGCGGCTGATTGCCACAAATCATATCAGCAAGTTGGAAAAGTGTACGTTCTTTAAAATTCATTTTGTACAGTTAGAGATTATTTTTCTCATTTTAACCCTGAAATTATCCCAAAGGTCACTATCCCATTGAGCATTTTTTAAATTATTTGAATACTCATTGAGGCATTTCTGTAATTCATACGCAAATTTTACGCTATGAACAGTTAGAGATTTAGCATCAAAAAGGTTCACCCCATTTCGATTAATCTTCCATCCCCCCTGTAGTTTCCCCTTGGTGCAAAATGCCACATCGCACATTTATATAAAACTCTCTTTCCTTTCCTATGAATATGCTAAATCTTTTTTCAGAGGCAAGAAATTGTTTAAATGCTAATTCTGATTTTCTATTACTATCACCCCACCCATTTTTGAAGGATTGTAGTGTCTCAATAAGTAAGCAACAGTTTGCCATTATTGAGAAACCATTTTTGAATTGTTGAGTGAAAGTTTCATCTTCAAAAGAAAAAGGCTTTAAATATCTGCCATAAAGTCTGTGAAAAATAAAATCACTGATTTGCTCTCTATCTTGAGCCGCTACTAATTCAAGATATTGCTTGATGGTAAGTGATTTTTTAGAACCGCTTTCATCAAACCATCTCGCAAGCTCTATATTTTTATCAACTGGCTTCATCATAATATTTCCAAAAATTTGGAGGGAATAAAATTATTTTTTATTCAAATTAAACTCAAAAAGAAAGAGCCTTTCAATCTTTTGTAGTTGCTGGTATAAAGACGAATAAAAGAATATAAAATGATTGGGCTTCTATAAAGCGGTTGCTTCTTTTCGCAACATCTCGGCTTTAGCTAATAAATATGATTTATGCAGCATTTTCTCTTTTTCTGCTGCTGCTTCTAAAGCTAATTTAGCGTTATTAAGTTCATTTTCTTTTTGAATTAACAACTTTTTCAGTTCTTCACTTTTCCCTTTTGTCTCTTCAATTCCAGTTTCTAAATTTTCTTTTTCACTTTCTTTTTCGTCTTTTACATTACTCGCATTTTCTTTTTCTAATTCTGCAGCCTTCCAATTTTTTTCTAATTCATGCAAAGTCCTTTCTTCTTCTGTGAGTGACGATAAATCTTCAACGACGGTAAGGTCGCTTAAGCTATTCAAGTCAGCAAACTCAATGACCTCGGGCAAATCAATATTATCAATACCAAAATTGATAATTTCTGAATTTTTTAATGCCACAGTCTTTGTTGGGATACGATATGTTATATCCGTTTCATCGTCAGCCAATAGCCTTCTTTCAGCACCATAAATTAAAATTGTCTCTAAAGAACCGTCTTTAGAAAGATAAAATTTATGAATAAACCCTGAATATATATAGCTTTTCGATGACTCTGCTTTTACTAATGCGTGAACCTTACATGTATCAAAGTTCTCACGTTCTAAAATTGTTTGTTTTCTTTCCTCAGCATCTTTGAAATTCTCCCAAAAAAACTTCGTTTCGCCTTTAAGAATATAATACCATTCATTACTGAAACGTAGAAATGCCCAGCGATGATCAAGATGCCAGTGTCTAATTGATGATCTAAGTAAAAAACCTAAAATTCCTGAGGTTATAATTAACATCAAATTGTAAGTAAGAATTGCCCCAAGGTTAACTTGAACAGCATTAAATTCTGTAACAGCATTTTCACCACCAACTAAGATTTTTCCGAGGCTACCAAAGTCTATATAATAGCCAAATGGACAGTTGACATTTATTATAAATGCTCCGGTGAGCTGTATAATTACGCCCGGTATTATCGCCCATACAAAATCATCAAAAGCAGAAGAGCGAGAATTTTTTCTACTAAGGGGTCCGAAGAGATATGTATTTCTGAATGCAATGCCCGGTATAACTAGCAAGAATAAAAGAAAGGTACCAAAGGCAATATTCATCTTTTAGTGATTATTAAGCTTTCACTTTAGCAGCTTCGGGAATTTTATATTTCCTAGTGTCAATCATATCCAGTTTACCAGTTGAATATCTAATGATCTTAAAAAACTTTTGCTCATCTTTTTTCATTGACACGTAATTCATCACTTTAGACAACATAGAGTCATCTTTCATGATTTCGAGCATTAATTTACTGTTTTTACCTTCCACTTCGAAAGACATTTAATTCACCCCAAATCTACAAATATTAATGATTTACTTGGATATATTATGTTATAAACTTTGTTCGGGCAAGGATGATTTTACTGAATATTAACAATGATTTCCTTAACAAATGGTTGATTTTCAATCTCTTTTTGAGGGTATCGGCTACCCGAGGCTAAAACACGCCTTATCTCCTGATTTTGAAACTTCACATACAAATCCCCAAGATCATGACCATTCAAAGAAACCGTATGTGTAGTAAATCCAAGAGTAATGACGCTTGTTTCGGGATTGTATTGTCCTGAAACTAGATAAGCATAGTTTAAGAAAGTCATTACACCGCTTTCTTGCACAAAACAAATATTCCGCGCATGTCCGGGCGTGTCGTAAAGCTCGACTGATTTTTGTTCTTCCGGCTGAGGTTGTTCAGCCGGAGTATCTGAATGATTTGCAAATCTATCTTTCAGGCTCATGATCTCTTGATTTTATGGGGTTGGGTAATGGTTGTTTTGTTTTCACTGGCTCAGGCTCTTGTCGGGTTCGCTGTCTATTGAGTACAGCTTCGATATGTTTCGCATCGCCTTTCACAGCTTCGATAGCTGATTGCCTGTCGCCCAGGTCTTTGACGTGGGCGAGCAAGTCTTCTTTGTTATCCGTATAGATATGCGCTTTCTCCCTGCCGCGAGACACGGACACATAAAACTGTTTGGCATCCGCAGCCGGAAACGTCGCCGCAGGTTGCCAGATAAACACTTCGTCAACAGTCTTGCCCTGTGACGCATGAGAAGTAATGCAATGCGCGTGTGCGATATGCCCGAATTTTTTGTCGAGCGTATAGGTCGCTTGACTGATTTCATTCCGAAGGTTGATCGTTCCGCTTTTGGTGACTGATACCACCTCAAGAATATCGCCGTTATCAAGCCGCTTTTTGTTGGCATCAAATCCGTTCTTGGTAATGCGTATGCGATCTCCTTTCGAGAGCGAGAGTTCTGTCTCTCGATAAACTTCATAGTTACCGCTTTTGTGCAAAAGCAGATGTTTGATTTCTGCTTTGTCGTTTTTGACTTGCACAGTTTTTTCTTTTTCATCTACCGCATCTACTTGCCACATACTGCCACGCAAAAATCCTGTCGTGTTTTGTGTGAACTGCACAACATGACCCGCTTCAAAACTTCGCGCATCGGCTTTCTCTGCTTCGGTCATGTTGAGGCTCACATAGCGCATCGCGGCGATTTCTTTTTTGCCGATCATGCCTTCCTCTCGGAGCTGGCGACGCACTTCGTTCGTCACCGCCTCGCCTTGTGCATGTGTAGGAGAAATGATAAGCGCAGACTTTCCCTTGCGGATGGTTTCGATATAGTTTTCAACGAGGGCTTGTTCGGGTTTTTGTTGTTGCAGCTCTTGGATGAATTTCATGTCATCCAGTTTTGTGAAAGCAGATGCAACATTGCCCTTGGCGAGATCCTCGACCGCGCTTTTATAGTCCTCGTTTTTCTGGCGGTAGATTTTACTCACCTCTGCCGTTTTGATTCCGGCAACCGTATTGATAATACGCAAAGCATCGCCGCGCACGACCGAGGCATGTTGCCGCGTGTCGCCGCCGAGAATGAGCCTTGCGTTTTGTTGTGTCGCCACTTCAAGAAGGGAGGTCATATCCTTTGTGCCGAGTAGCCCTGCTTCGTCTATCCAGAGAACTTGTCCTTTGATCTTCTCTTGCATGGCTGGGCTGACGAGGAAACGGGCGACGGTTTCGGCATCGCCGAACCCTTCACCGCGCAATACGCCTCTTGAGGCTTGCGCGGTGGGCGCAAGAACGGTCACGTCCTTGCCCGCCCGTTTAATGTGGTCAACTGCTTCTTTCATGAGCGTGGTTTTACCTGTGCCGGCAGCCCCCCGCACGATAGAGACGCGGTGAGGGGTTGTGAGGATATGTTTGATCGCTTCGGCTTGTTGCCCTGTTACTTTGAGTTCGGGTGCTTGATCGTATAGGGGCGCCATCTTGCCTTGCCCCGCACGGGCAAGATCAACCATGCGCTTTTCTTCACGTAAGACTTCCTTCGTGGTGCATAGAAACCGTGACTTCTCGGTGATATGAATAAAGCGGCTATCCGCTTTGAACGCGTGGGTGATCGTCTCAACGGTCGAAGCCGTAGAGCCGATACCGTGCCGATAGGCACTCTCCAGAAGGCGACGGTCAGCCATGACCGACGCCCGCTCGAAGCAATGCTGTGTCGCGTGTTCGATACACTCTTCGGGGGTAATATCCTTAGCCTTGGTCGGAGCATGGCGTACGGTTGCCGAGCCGTCGCCCTGCGACTCTTTCGGGAGTTCTGCGACCTGTTTACGCCATGCGTCTTTAAGCTCTGCCATGCTATTGCCCTTCTGTTTCTTGGCGCGGGTACGCGCACCCAACCCGTCCAGTTCTTTGGCGTCTGTAATGCCCTTTTCTTTGGCTATACGCCCGATCTCGTCCGTCCTCTTGGAGAACAGCCCTGTGACGCTCTTAGGCACGCCCACGACCTCGAAAGACTTCTCGGTACGCCGTACCTGATAGCCGAGGTCAATCAGGCGGTCGGAAAGCGTTTTATGAAAACGTGCCTGATAGTAGGGCATATCCCGTTTGATGTCCTTGAACTGCCCCGCCTTGATCCGTTGTTCCTCGGCATCCCATGTCGCGTTAAACACGAAACAGTGACTATGCAGATGCGGGTCGGGGGTTAGCCCCTCGACGGGTCGGGCGGTCTGGTGAATGAAGTTCCCCCAGATCAATTCTCCGGTCTGGCGGTCGTCGTAAACGCCGCCACGCCGAACCCTTGTTTTGGCATCCTGTTCTATCGCCTTCATCGTGTCGGCGACACTCTCGCGGAAGGCTTCAAGAATGTGATCGTCACCCGCAAAAACATGAAGCACCGAGACGGACTTCGGGCAGTGGAAATTGATGTCGTACCCTGTCGTTCTCTCGTCCTTCGTCCGAGGGGTCAGGGGGTCGCCCGAGACGGGGTGAAGGTTCTCGCACAGCGCAAAGAAACTCTCCTTCGAGATCAACCCGTCTATCCCCAACCGCGCCGCCAGTCGCCCCTGCCAATAGCCTGCCAACTCCTGATCGGAGGTGTAGTAATCGGACTTGGAAAGCGCATCGGCAAAGTATGCCTTGGCGTGTCCAGCCGAGCGGCTTTGTATCATGCGGATCATGTTTCAAGCGTACATCGGATTTTTCGATGTACCGGAAGTTTCGTTTGTCGTTAAAGAGAAATAACCTTGTCGGCACAGCAGGGCTGTGTCCACCAAGCGAGGCTGTAAGCACAGCCCCGCCATTAATGAAAAGCCATCAGACATCTTCCCTAAGCACAGCTTGAGGGGTGTTATTTGGCATCTATTGAATTATCTTCTTCCAAAAGAAGGGGCAAAAGTTTACGTCTGGATTCTACATCATCGGGCTTCGTTCCAGTGAACTTAAAGCCGCGTGAATTGGATTTATACTCGTCACTCATAAAGTCATTTGCCAGTTCCTCATTACAGATAATCTCGTCAATTTTATCGAGGATATAGTTATCACCTTTACGATATGCCGCCATATAACCGAGGCAATACATGACACTCGCAAAGACCAGAAGATCCCCGATAGGCTGCCCCAAAAGCATGAGTAAAAACCCGCCCACAAAAAAGGGAAGCGGCTCTAAATAACATTCAATGGTTCGCAAGGTGGCTTTGCCGATAACGGGCAAATCCTCCCTGAAAAAGACAGGGTGAATCTCGCCGCTACTGATGCTGTATTTCGAGAAATCGAACAGGGATCGGCTGCGTCTTGTGTACTTTCTTTGCTTCCAAGAAAAGTATAAAAACACGGCAAAGAACAGATACCAGGTTAAATAGTGATCCCTGATATTTTCCCACATCGAAGACCCCACAAGCTGGAGGTTTTCGCCCATTCCCATCTGGGATTCCATCCTGAAATATGCCGCAAAAAATGCTTTCAGGGCGGCGGCGAAGAAGGGCAGAAAACAGAAAAATAATGCAGTTGAGAAGCACACCGAAAACCGCAAATAGCGTTCTCCAAAGTTACTTCGGGTAAAGACTTCGATGAGGGGTCTAACAAGACCCGCGAAGTTCAAAGTCCAGTTCAAAATAGCATCTCTAGTACGGTACTTTCTTGAAATGCTCGTCCTGTAAAAAAGGCTTTTCTTCATAAGTGTAGGTTTTGGTTATGGTTTAAAATCTTGGTTGAAATTGATCCTGATATGATTCTCGGTATTTAACAGGTTGCCTTGGAGGTGGACATAGCCCTGAACGATTCTGTTATTCGCGTCGCCGCCTGTTTTTAGGAGCGAGAAAATCTCGGGTCTGATAGCGCGCTTTACATTAATCCTCGATGTTTTTGTACTGGAAAACTGACCCGCCATCGTCGCGGATTCTGACGTGTCTATCTGCTCTCTGTCGCCTATGAGTTCGGAAGCGTATTTATTGGTATCTATATCCGCATTGGCATGAAAGATTTTAGTCGCCAGTGTTCCAAGGAAACTATTGACCTTATAAGCTGATCTATCGCCGCCCATATTGGCGTGATAGTTCGGGAGGTTTTGTGAAATATAGACCGTCGCTATCCGGCTGCTTCGTGCCGTCGCCTGATAATCGGGGTCATGTTCATGGAGGAAGTTTTGAGCCTCGTCAGCCCAGAGAAAAACGGGTCTATCGGACTTGCTTAAATCGCGTTTCTCCATCGCTCGTTGCCAGATATATTTAAACATGATCTGCACGTCTCGCCCTGTCTTGTGGTATTCCTTTACGGGCAGATTGAGTAATATTATTTTACCGTCGGCGCAGTCATCTGGTGAAAAAGTGGACTCGTCAAAACAGAACAAAGAGTACACAGGATCACGCAGAAGCCGGAATAAAAATGCCGTAAATGAAAGCTCGATTGTGGAGCGTGTTTTCTCGGCAATATCTTTGAAAGTTTCAGTGAAGAATTGAGTGATAAACTTGAGTTCACGGACTATCGGGATTTCTTCCGAGTATTTCTGTTCAAGTAATGCAGGGTTTGTATTAAGCCACGTTAATCGTTCGCTCGGTTGTCTGTTACGCCACTCCTCTATTGCTTTATTTGCCTTTCGTTTAGCGTCTCTTAGTGCCACTGAATAATCCGTTTGCTTCTGGCTCTCGGGTTGTCCTTCTTTCGGAATGGACTGAACGATATTATACATGACCTCGGCAGAAACTTGCCCGTGTGCGATATAGCACAGGTCAATGGTGTTATAGATCAGCATATCAAGCGCGTTTTCCCAAAAAGGATCATCCGCTTTGCCTGTTGCTTTTTCTCGCTCCGCGTTAATCACGGTTTTCAGAACTTGAACAAGATTATCGGTTGGCGATATCCCTGCTTTTGTTTTTGAAACCTCATAGTCAAAGAAGTTAAAGCGATGCTCTCCTAACGGCTCGACGATAATCAAATCATCCGTGCGTCCCGCGAGTTCGCAGTAGTCTTGCCAGAGTTTCTTTTCATCAGGCTTGACCGTCAGCACAAGACCCCCAAACCCTGCCTTGAGGTATTTGAGCGCGAGCATGCGGCCAGAGCCGGAGGTTTTGCCTGAGCCAATACCGCCGAATATCTGAACGCCCTCAACGGCGTTTCTGGCTGTCCAATAAGTGTTCGGTCTTGATTCATCACTGAGATCAATCAAGGGTGTATCGAGATTAAATTTCATCAAGTGGCGATAAAGAAAACGGGCTAACGCTCGTGTTCCCTATCGCGGTCTTTGGGGGGAATATGGGGGGTATTCTTGGTCGTATCTTCTTTAAGCCATGCGGGAATATGAAACTTTTCCTTTTCCAAAGAAAACTGCTCGCGTCCATCCTTAAACCCTTCCATACGCGGGCTATCGCTTTTAACTTTCGATAGTTCGTTTGAAAGTTCGGGCATGTGTTTGGCTATGATATAGCCTTCGTTAAAGCCTTTCTGATAATCTATATGTTCACCTTTTTCTTCCGGCATGGTTTAAAAAGTTTCACTAAAAAGTTTCTTTGGCGTTTTCTTCAAGGTAGCTTTCGATGGATTGTCTGTCATAGAGGATGATTTTTTTCTGAGGCTGTGAAAACCTGATCTTTCCTTCGTCACGCAGCTTTTGCATCGTCGTTTTTGATTTGACGTTCAACAAAGCCATCGCCTGTTCATCCGAAATCCATTTATCCTCTTGGTGATTGTGCTTCTCTTTCAGCCTTGATACGACTTCCTCGACCAAGCTGTAAAAAGCCTTTTCTTCCAAACAGATTACTTCCATACAGTAATATAAGTAAAAGTTCTAATTGAACAAATTTTTGTTATACGTTTTTCATCTCAAAAATGTGGGAGATAAAACAACATAGCATGATGATTTTGAAACAGGGGTTTTTACCCCTGATCGAGCATCGTTGCGACGCTCCGTTTGATCCGGAGTGCATAGGGCAACATTGAAGGGCGATATGAGTAAATGCCACCCAAAAAAGAGTGTTTACCACCAGAAAATAGAGTATTTCCCGCAACGTTTTGTATTGCCGATATGCAGAAATTAGGCGGATGAAAAAGAAAGATAAATTATCGCGTAAACGCGCACAAAAAACGCCACTCGTTAAGGCGATAGAAGACCTGTTCGACTTTGCCGAATATAAATATATAGATCAAGGAATGAGAGAGTGGATGAAGTCAACAATCTGCGGAGATTTCAGCACGCGCATGGATGCAAAAGAGAAAGATTTTACACTGATACTTTTCGAAAAGGTTCAGGCTTTGCTTGAAGCCGCACATTTATCTAGCTCAATCTCAAAAATCGAAAGGATGAAAAATGTATAACTGAAATCCACAAACTATAAATAATGTTTGTGTCGCAAACGTGTAAAAAATAAAGTAAATAGAAATTGAACATTTACGGTTGCCTTTGCTTATCTTTGGTATAAATAAAAAAGCCAGATACTATGTACCCGGCTTGTAAGTTTGATAAACAAGGCTGGTAACCTCGTTCAATCTAGTTCGTAGTGTAGAGACTGCAAAATTAGATAAAGTTCCTCAAACAAACAAGTCCTACACATAGTTTCCGGGATAAATCACTTTTTAAATGAAATCGGAAACCTAAGCCCCGTTAGTTCATACAGATGCCTAAATGGCAAAAAGTCTCACAACTGACCAAGATTAGGTTAGTGTGTGCTTAGCTATCCATACAGCGATAGTGAATGGGGACTTATTTCTTAAATCTGACACTAAAAAAGATAAACGGTGTCGCAATCATATTAACAATGAAAGAGAATTTTGAATTAGAAAAAAATGGTCATGATAATAAGGTTATCAAAGTTGACCTAGAAGATGTATTTCACGGCAGACAGAAGCATGACGAGTGCCATGAACCTGGGACTATTGTATATTATGTTTTTAAGGTTGATAAAGAAACCTTTGAACGAAAGCAATATAAGTGGACGGGTAGAGAGCTCCTAGCTTTGGTTAAGCTAACGCCAGACAAATACAGGCTTTTCCAGTTAGGAGAAGGGCACAAGGAAATAGCGCCGGATGAGATTGTTGACCTTCGAAAATGTGGAATTGAGAGATTTAAATCCGTTGCAAAACATGCAAATGAAGGTAAAGAAGCTGCGCAAGCAGCTTCTTCTATCCTTAGAAAAATGGTTGATTTACTACCTGACGATGAAGTGTACTTAAACAAAACGCATCCTCGATGGGAAACTTTACAGGTTGGCAATATAGGCTGGATTCTTATTCACGGGTTTAAAATACCCGAAGGATACAATGTTCCAGAAACAACTGTAGCCTTTATGATGCCACCGTCATATCCGACAGTTGAGTTTGATATGATGTACTTCTATCCTGCTCTGCATAGAACTGATGGTAAGGAAATCGGCGCCTTGTCATCACAGGCTTTGGATGAAAAAATATTCCAGCGTTGGTCAAGGCACCGAAATTCAGGCGAGTGGAGATCGGGAATAGATAATCTTGAAACCCATGTTTTGTCTGTTCAATCATGGCTTATTGATGAATTGAAAAAAAGATAGCCAGATGAAAAGAAGAAAACTACGAATGACGGGAAGAGAATATGAAAGTTTAAAAAAACATTTATTCCCCGGCGACGGATTTGAGGCGATTGCTTTCGCTTTATGCGGATATTTTGAAACAGATGAAGAACAGATTTTGACTATTAACTCTGTTTACTTATATCCGCATGAAAAATGCACAGTACGAAATGGTGACAGGGTTGAATGGTCTCCTGCGGAAATTGTAAATCTTTTTGAGGTTTGTAAAAAAAGAGATCTCCGGTTGCTAAAAATTCACTCACACCCTGAATATTGGCCATATTTTTCTGCTGTTGACGATAGGTCAGACAAAGACCTTAGTGATACAGTTACCGGATGGGTTGGTAAAAACGATGATGTGTACAGTGTTATCATGTTACCTGATGGAAGCCTAATGGGGCGCAGAATAAATCATGAAAAGAAGTTCACCTCACTTTACTCGATAGTTGTTATTTCTGATAACATTAAATGTTATCACGGTATTGAGAAAGGCGGCTCTGCTATACCGCCCCCTCAAAATAATGACGAAATTCAACTTCGTACTAGACAGGCTTTTGGTGAAGGGACGACAGCAATACTTAAAAAGCTGAAGGTTGCGATTGTTGGCTGTTCTGGCACTGGAAGTATTGTCGCTGAATTGCTTTCTAGATTAGGAGTTGGTGAACTTGTTTTAGTAGATCACGATCGCATTGAGAGTAAGAACGTAAATCGGATTCTAAATTCGACAACAGAACATGCAAAACATAGCGTATACAAGACGGACATGCTCAAAGAGGCGATCGAAAAAATGGGTACAGGAGTTTCTGTTTCTTCTATCCCAGCTACCCTGCACTCATCTGATGCATATTACGCTGTTGCACCTTGCGATGTTGTTTTTGGTTGCATGGATACGGTTGATGGGCGACACTTACTTAATCGTATTGCAACATATTTCTGTTCGGCTTATCTCGATATCGGCGTTCGTTTAGATGCTGATGGTAAAGGCGGTATCAATGAAATATTAGGTCGGGTGGATTATCTCCAACCGGGGCTTTCCTCTTTGCTTTCAAGAGATAGATATACTCTAGATCAGCTAAAAGCAGCAGACTTAGCACGAACTGATCCAGAAGAATATAGCCGACAACTAAAAGAGGGGTATATAAAGTCAGCAAATGTAGAAAGCCCTGCAGTCATAAGCATTAATATGATGTTCTCAAGTCAAGCGGTTACTGAGTTTCTAGCAAGGCTTCATCCTTTTAGAGATAGCAGTAATGAAAATTATGCTGCAATAACATTTTCTGTGAGTGGCTTCTTACTGATACCAGAGCGCGAAAAAAATATTGATGATGAGCTAAAAGAAAAAGTAGGTCTTGGACATCGAAAACCATTGCTTGATGCTCCAATGCTTATCAAAGCATCGAACCTCTAACTATGATACGAATACTTGGTTTTTTAAGAACATTAAAATTCTGGGATAAAATTGCTTTTATAAAGTGGCACAAACGAAAGATGCCACTTTATAAAACTCTTCGAGTAAATGACTTTCCCGAAGAGCTAAAACCGTATGTTTTATATATACTAGGAAAACCTGATCAAGAATGGCTTGCAGGTATGCTGTGTCCCTGTGGCTGCGGGGAGTTAATTGAGCTTGTTTTAGATGGGGATCGTCCACGATGGCGATTATTTATCTCGCCAAACGGTAGCCCAACTCTTAGCCCATCTATTTATAGATCAGTTCATTGCAGAAGCCACTTTTTCCTTCAAAATGGAATTATTTTTTGGTGTTACTCTTCGGTCAAATACTAATTTGTTAAATCAGGCGTTATAATCTTGTTACAAATGTTTTTTAAACGAACAGTTTGTAATACCAACTTTTTGTCTATTTTTGATCGAATACTGCATATATGACTTCTGATCAAAACATTGATGAATTCTATATTTATGTTGGGGAAAAGGTTCGATTTCAGAGAAAGAAGGCTCGCATGGATCAGGAAACTCTGGCACGTCATGTTAATCTTAGTAGAACAACAATTATTAATATTGAGAAAGGGAGACAACGGCTCTCTCTTGAGCATGCATGGCTAACTGCAAAAGTACTTGGTATTTCGATTGAAGATATTTTGCCCTCGATCGAAACCAAATCTGTTGAAGAGTGGAAAAGCGAAATCCAAAAAGTGGGCATAAACAAAGAAACAGAGCTTAGTGTTATAAAATGGATTTCAAAAGTGAAAAGAAAATAAACATCTAAATATGGCTTCGCGTAAGTATATACAACAATTAGCCAATTCATTAATCGAAGAGAACCCAAGGCTTCCGATAGCTATAGATAAAATAATAAAGAATCAAGGTTTAAAACTGGTTCCTTATGATCATAAGGATGGCATTAGTGGTATTCTTATGATTGAGCAAAATAGCGCAACAATCGGCTATGCCAGAGGTGAGTCTCCTCAACGCCAGAGATTTACTAAGGCGCATGAGTTAGGGCATTTTATGCTACACAGAGGCGGAAACCTTTTTATAGATAAAGATTTCAAAACAATGTATCGCCCCGCTTCTAGTAATGCGCCATCAACAGAGTGGCAAGAGTGGGAAGCAAATGAATTTGCGGCATGTCTTCTAATGCCTGAACATTTAGTAAAAGAGGAAATGAAGAAGATACAGATAGATTATGCAGATGACTCAAAAACTTCTTGGATAGAACAACTGGCGAAAAAGTTTGGGGTAAGCGTAAGTGCTATGTCTATTAGAATTTCAAGACTGGGATTACAATAAACACTAAAGCTGCTTGCATAATTTACGTGCATTTCTTTATGAAGTCATCTTTTAACATTACCTGATAATACGGCTTCTAATGCTTCATCTGCATCCTTATGAATGAAGTTCGACTGATAACCGATAGTCGTCGTAACCGATGAATGTCGGTAGAGTTTTTGAAGCATTTGGATAGGAATTTTATCGCCGGAGAGATTGCCGAAGGTATGCCGTGCAATATGCATCGTCAGTTTCTTGCCCTCGTCTATTCCCGCACGTTTCTTTACAACGTCGTTTAGGAATTTATTGATACGGCTTGTTTGAAAAGCAATTGTGCGCTGCATATTGAATTTATCCGATACGGTTAAAAGGCTCGTTCCTTTCAACTCAGGAAAAATATAATCGTCGTTTCCTTCTTTCACACGCTCATATTGTGAGATAGTCGCCATAGCCTGTTCTGGCATCTTCAATGATCCGGCTTTGTCGTTCTTACCCATAGCATAGTACAATCTGCCATTTTGAATATCCGACCATTTCAGGCGCAATACGTCCGATACGCGCATGCCTGCGAGATAGAATGAAAATAACCACAGATTACGCGCATGATGATAAGGCTCTTCGAGCTGAACAGTTTCAACCAATGCCACATCCTCGGCACTCAAACCAATCTTGAGGGATTGAGGAAAGCGGATAGATACCTTGTCAGACCCAAACGGACTGTTCTTTTTATCTATAATGCCGTTTCGTGCGGCATGAGTGAACACGGATCGAATAGTGACCAAGTGATTCATGACCGATCTTTCGGACAGGGATCCTTTAGGTGGCACAATTCCACCATCCTTTAGCTTGCGTGTTTCCCTGATAGATGAATTGACCCTCAGTTCATGGGTAAACCTGTGCAACAGGGTTTCCGTGATCTCGGAAAACAGAATATCCTTGTCTTTGAGAAACTTCTTGAAATGTCTCAGGCGCGGTTTATCAGCTGTGTACTGGTTGTACTTGCCGGAGGCTTTTAGTTCTTTCAAATAATTCTCTACCTGTGAAAAGAAAGACGCGCCGCCAGTCGGCTTTACTTTCTCTTTGACCTGCTGTGAAGAAACTTGCTTTTTGTTTGTTTCAAGATCAAGGGCGGTATTGGTGACTTCTGCAAGTTTAGTTGCAAGGAAGTTGTTGAGACGCGCCGAGTTAGGATGCCCGCTTTTTACGCGCTGCGCCTTCTGATCCCAATGTTCTTTTTTGATGTTGTACCCGACATGAATAAAAGAAGTGACCCGATCCTTGATGATACGGATAGCCAGAGGGTAAGTGCCATCTTTCAGTTTTTTAGCACGAAGGACGATGCGAACAGATGCCATGTTTTCGTTTCTCCTATAAAGCTATAAAAAAAGTGGTACAACATAGGTACAACAATTCGGGGTTTCTTTTGATATTTTATGATATGATTGTTTGCGTAACTGATTGTTTTTCAATCAAACGACCACAAATAAGACCAGATAAAACCAGTTAAAGCAGAACTGAAAATCCTTGTGTCGGCGGTTCGATCCCGCCCCACACCACTAGATGCCTGATGAATTTCATCAGGCATCGTTGTTGATATGAAACTTATGAGGCTCTTGTATAAGAGTATATCCTTCTTTAATTACATCAAAAGTAAAATCAAGCTTTAACTGATGATAAAAAGTTGGACTTTGAAGAACTTAAGTTCTTAAACTTTACTCTACCTCCACTCTCCATACAGCACAAAAGCACTCCAAAAATAAGGATGGGCGTATGCTGGAATTTTACTTAAAGTTGCTTGAGCTTGTCTGAGCGCTTCAGATTTATTCATAGTTAGAAGATTCTTATAGAAAGCCTCCATTAAAATACTTGTGGCTTTATCGTCTACTTGCCATAAAGACGCAACAACTGTTCTTACATTATTTTGTAAAAATGAGTTTGCAGGAGAAATATACCAGCCTTTAACCGTTTCTTTTGAAACAGCCGTTTCACAAGCCGATAAAGTAACCATGCTGCAATTCTCAATGTTTAATCCATTTATTTTTTCAATAGTGAGTTTGCCATCACCCTCTTTGTTTTTTTCTGGTGCAAATATTAAGTATGACTTTTCAAAATCCGCAAAGTCTAAAACGCCATGCGTTGCGAAGTGCACATATCTGTAATTACTTAATGCATCAGTTGCTTTTGCTTCTGTAGCATCATTTTCTGTATAAACCAAAGCGTTTTTAAAAACCTTAGAAAGAGTTTGTACCTCATCGGCTGCCGATGGTAAGCTTTTATCTGGATTACCCAAAGCCATAAATGATTCTGTAATAGCTGCCTCTTCATATGGCTTTGAGAAAATATCAATTTTATTGGTATAGAATATTGCATAATCCTCAACTAGGAATCTAAAAGAATTATTTTCAGTTTTGCCTATAGCTTGGAATGGGATATTGCTCAATTTCCCATTAGGAATTATACAAATTTTCTTTTTACCAATAAGCTGATCTTTAATAGGTGTAATTAAAATATCATACAAGATTGCAGCCTCCTGTTTAAAATCGCCTTTAACGCCTTTGTTATTTTTTATGGTAGACCTAATAGTAAGTGCACCGGCTCCAGTAGTGTTTTCTGCATTTCTTAGAATAGCAAGAAAGCGATCTGCTTGTTTGTTTAAGTCAGTTTTAAGTTCAATAGACTTAATGCCTATCTCCTGCTTAGTTGCTGTAAAAATATAAAGCTGATCTTCATTGATAATATATAACACAGCTAAAGTACTATCTGGTATGTAGCGCATGTTGTTTTTAAAGTCGGCTGGATTCGTTTTGCTGAAATATGCTTGTAAGTCGGGATATTTTTTTACTAGTCCGTTAATGTAATTGATATAATCTTTTTGTGCTACTTGCTGAATACTTTCTAGCGAAGCTATCAGTTCTTTGCTCTGCAACTGTTCTGGCTTGCTTTTCTCTTTAGCAATGGCTTCCTCAACTGCTGTTTGTTTTTTCAAAAGATCGTTTCCTTTTTGAATAGCTTCCGATTTTGACTTATCACTTGTTACAAACCCTGCTTTTTCTGTTTGTTCTTTTATTGCTTGCTGGTTGCTCTTGTCTGCATAATAGAGAGCATCTTCACTCTTGCCTAATTTTACTAAGCTGGCAACAACTTTATTGTATAAGTCAACTCTCCTATAGTCTTTGTTGTAGATCTTTTTAGCTTCTGCGCCGCCAAACAAATTTTTTGATATGTTTTCAATTATCTCAATTCCTTTTTTGAAATAAGGAATTGCAGCACTAAAATCATGTTTATTATAATAAACCAGCCCCAGCTCATAAAGTGCCTCCCAATAATAGTCGTTGTTATTGTATTTTTCTGAAGTGTTTACTGCTATACTCAGCATTTCAAGTGACTTAGATTCATTTTTTAGAACTGAAAAGTTTTTTGCCAAAAAAAGTGCGGCTTCAATGGTTTGCCCTATTTCATTATTTTTTTGTGACGCATCAAGTGCTGCCAGTAAAAATGATTGGCTTTTGTTGTAGTCTTTTAAGTCAAAGTATAATTTACCTAGTAAAACATTCGCGCTGTTTAGCATTCTTTGTACTTTCTTCTGTTTTGCTAATTGATACCCTTCAAGTAATATTTTTTCAGCTTTTAAATAATCTTTTTTGTGGTAATATGTTTCACCAATATTCAATTTTGCGAGTAATAAAGATTCGTTTACGTAGGGAAGTTTTGCGAGCAGCTTTTCAGATTCTGCAAAGTATAAAAGTGCATTATCATAATCTGATTGAAAGAAATACACATTTCCAATATTATTCTTGGCTGTACTTCTTGATATATCATCTTTTTCCAAAACATAAATACTATCTGCTAATTGGTAATATCGGACTGAATTTATATAGTCGTTCATTTTATTTTTCACATTTCCAATACTTATATAAGCATTAGCCATTTGCCAGCTGTTTTTTAAACGGGTATAAATTGCTAGTGAACTATCTGCAGTTTCTGCTGATAGCTTTAAGTCGCCTGTAATTACATACAAGAAGCTCATATTTCCGAGAGCAGAAGCTACATTGGCATCATTTTTAATTTCTCTTGAAATGCCTAGTTGACGTTTGTAGTATTCCATGGCCTTAGTAAAATCTCCTTTCGATACATATACACTCGCCATCTGCCCTAGGATCGCTGGAATACTAGATTTTTCAGCAATTGAATCATAAATATGCAAGGATTTTTCAAAGTTTTGTAAGGCTGCATCTAGCTCCATCTGATCACTTAGAGCAACGGCTATTCTACCATAGCAATATGCCTCTTCGCTTTTATTTTTTTGTTCTATTGTTATTGTTAGAGCTTGGTCAAAATATTTTCTACCTGAACTTATCTCATAATTTTTGTACTTCAACAGGCCTAAGTTCAGTAGACTGTACAGTTCATCAGTTTTATTTCCAATTTTTTTGGAATTACTTAATGTGAGTTCATAGTACTTTCTTGAACTTGCAGTATCAAAATGGAATGTAGCACTAGCTATTTTCATGCCACTTTCAATCATGGCTTCAATATTGTTTCTTTTGCTATTTACTTCATGGGCTCGTATAAAATAATCGTAAGCCTTTTTGTACTGTTGATCATCTTGATATACTTGTCCAACATCTAATAAGTTGCTAACTAATTTTATGCTATCTTTTGCAAGTGTATAGAAGTGCGAAGCACTATCATAGCTTTTTAGTGCAGCGTCTTTTTTGCCGACTTTACTATACAATGCTGCTAGTTTGCTCCACGAGTATCCTTGTCCATTTAGGCTGTTACCCTGTTTTCTAAAGGATAGTGCTCTAATATGTCCCTCAATTGCAGAATCTAACTGACCTAGACTCCATAAACATTGTGCAATAGAAGATTCAGAATGACCTGCACTTGAGTACTGTTGGAAAAAAAGATGTAGTTTTTTCGCTTTTTGATAATTGGTGATCGCTGTTCTGTAATTACCTAGCTTAGATTCGATAAAACCAATATTATCTAAAACAGAGGCTTCATTTTTTTGATCATTTAACTTCTGATATGTTTGTAGTTGTTGATTGTAAAGAAGAGATGATTTTACATATTCTCCTTGTTTTGAATAAATACTTGCTAACCTCAGTTGATTGTTGGCAGCAAGTGTTAAAGAGTTATACGATGCAATTGATTGATATAAATCGGTAGATTTTAGATAATATTCAATAGCAGGTAAATAATCCGATTTGTTTTCCAATGCATTTGCATAATCACGATAGTATTTAGCAATTTGATTTGTTTTCTCTTTAGGGTCTATTGGCCAACTATTTGATTTGATAAAGGGTTCAATATTTTTATATACTAATATTGCTGCGTCGTAGTTAAGGAGCCTTTTAAAACAATATGCTTTTTTAAAGTAGGATTCGGTGTAGAATTCAAAATTTTTATCTTTTTCAAAATAGGAACTTGCTGTGTCGCAATATAAAATGGCTTGTTTGAAATTAGATTTGTCTTGTTGAATTTGTGCTGAAATATAATAGTAGAAGCCGCTGCTTGAGTTGTCGTTTAAAAGAGGCAAAACTAGTCGGCTGACTTGCATTAAGTCTTCACCTTCTTTTTCATTCCCAACATTATATGCACTAATTGCATCACTAACCCATCCTCGCACATACTCTTCTTTTATCATTAAACTTTTATTCTTTTCAACAAATGCTTTTAATTGTGATGGGGTCTTTCTATAGAGACGAATAGAGTCTAGGAATTCGACTTTGCTATATGGGGCGTTGTTTATAACCCATGTTGCAAATGTTTCATTGATTTTCCAACTTTTACCAATGTATTTCCCTGGATAGCTTTTAACGAATGCAAGAAAGGTATAAATATCCCGTGCAGAGCAGGTTGCCATCACATCAAATACGCTTTTATTATTATATCTTCCAATCAGATTTTTAATTAGAAGACTTTTAAAACTGCTATCTGTTTTTAAGTATTCGTAAGTATCAACAACATCTATTGCACAAGCTTTAAGTAAACTATCTTCAAATCTTTTGCTATCCATAAAAAGCAAATCATCAAATTGATAAATGGCTTTTCTGTCCATATTTTGGAAATCAATATCCATTAATGCCAAGTCAAAGAATATACTATGATAAGGAAGCTTTTTTATTTTGATAGGAAGTTTAATATAGTCCCCTTTTCTTATTTGCTTTGCAACATTAGTAGTGCTGGTATCTTTTGGGCGGATTAAAACCAAACTCTGATTACTATCTACACGAAGTACAGAGTCAAAACCAATTTCATCACTTGTTCTGTTAAGGCCTTCTGTAAAACTGGCGCTAATAGGCCCTGTCGATCCAAGTGAAATTCCTTGTTTTTTTCCTCCTTTAATAAGTGCTACTATGCTATCGGGTTTTAATTTACTAATTGCTGTAATGCGAAAAAGCATATCTCTGCTTTCTGTAGAATTTTGTTGTGCAATGACTGTTGAAATAGCCAGAGTTAGGCAGCAAAATAAAAAGATTCGCGTAGCAAGTCTTTTCATGTTTTAAGGGTTTAATGATTCAAATTACTAAAGTTTCATAAGGAAAGGATGCAATTTTTAAAGAATTGCATATTAGTAGATATTGCTTTTGAGAACAATTAAAGGTGAACAGACTCCATTAAATACATCATCAAGCAAAACATAATAGAAAAATTAATGGAGCAATTGCTATTATATGATCTGGAGTTGAAGTAATCTATAATCAGTTCCATTATGATGATTCGAATTCAATAGTTGTTTTCTTTTTATTATGTTTCACTAGTAAAACAATTCAGTTAACTTTAGCAGATATAGAAAATACGACTTAAAACAACCTAGTATGTCTTTGATTATACAAGAGTTACTTGCTGAATTTAATCGGCAATTTTCAGAATCTCAACAGCCTATTATTGTTCGCTCTCCTGGCAGAGTGAATATTATAGGGGAGCATACCGACTATAATGAAGGATTTGTATTGCCCGCTGCAATTGATAAAGCAGCTTACCTCGCAATCGCTCTAAGAGATGATAATCAAATAAAATTAGTTGCTAAAGATTTGAATGAGTCGTTTACTATAGCTACGACTGATTTAAAACCAGTAGGAGATGTAAGTTGGCCAAATTATATTCTTGGATCTGTAGCCCAGTTTGTGAAAAGGGGCGTTCAAATGAAAGGTTTCAATGCAGTTTTAACCAGTGATGTACCAATGGGTGCCGGCTTATCCTCATCGGCAGCTGTTGAATGTGCAACAGTTTTTGCTTTAAATGAATTATTGGATACTGGTTTAGATAGACTTACTATGGTGCATATGGCTCAAAAAGCTGAACATGAATTTGCAGGAGTTATGTGTGGTATTATGGATCAGTTTGCTTCTATGATGGGCAAAAAAGACCATGTTATTCGCCTCGACTGTCGTTCATTGGCATATGAATACGAGCCTTTCGCTCTAGGAAATATTAAAATTCTTCTTTTAAATACAAACGTGAAGCACTCTTTAGCCTCATCTGAATATAATACAAGAAGGCGTGAATGTGAAACGGCTGTAGAATGGGTGCGCGCTCATCAGCCAGGTATTCAATCCTTACGCGATGTAACCTTGGACATGCTGAACGAGTATGTTGCTCCAAGAGATGCAGGTATTGATCAACGAGCTAGATATGTAATTGAAGAAAACACAAGACTTTTAGAAGGGTGCTTCGATTTGCAAAAAGGAGACATTCAATCTCTTGGTAAAAAGATGTTTGGTTCGCATCATGGATTAAGTAAAATGTATCACGTAAGCTGTAAAGAGTTGGACTGGTTGGTAGATCAGGCTAGAAACCATGAAGCAGTTCTTGGCGCTAGAATGATGGGTGGTGGGTTTGGTGGCTGTACCATTAATTTGATTCATGAAGATGCTATTCAACCACTTATTGAAACTCTTCAACCTGCTTATGAAGCAGCGACAGGACTCCCGCTTACATACTATATAGCCACTATTGAAAATGGAACAGAAATTGTAAAGCCATGAAATTTGATGTAAACGAACATGCCCATAGACGTTTGAATATTTTAACAGGCGAATGGGTGTTGGTTTCCCCGCATAGAATGAAGCGCCCCTGGCAAGGAAAAGTAGAGGCACTCCCTGCCAATAATAGGCCTCAATATGATCCCAAGTGTTATTTGTGCCCAGGCAATACCCGTGCAGATGGAAGTGTAAATCCTAACTATACAGCCCCTTATTCTTTTGTAAATGATTTCTCTGCGTTATTAGCAGATACACCTTCAGGTTCAATCAATGATGATGATTTGTTAATAGCTAGTAGCGAGAGTGGTATTTGTAAAGTCATTTGTTTTTCACCGCGACATGACCTTACTCTTCCGCAGATGGAAGTGGTAGAAATTGCTAAAGTGGTTGAATTGTGGCAAAAGGAGTTCAGAGAATTATCTTCACAACCAAATATTCGATACATCCAAATATTTGAAAATAAAGGGGAAATTATGGGATGTAGTAATCCGCATCCACA
This sequence comes from uncultured Hydrotalea sp., assembly GCA_964616465.1. GTDB lineage: Bacteria > Bacteroidota > Bacteroidia > Chitinophagales > Chitinophagaceae > JAFLBI01. The sequence goes on from CAZTTO010000014.1 coordinate 35,377, forward strand.
TGGACAAATTTGGGCATCATCGGATATTCCTCTTGAAATACATAAAGAAATCATTCGTCAGCAAGAATACTTTGCGAAAAATGGTAAAAGCTTATTAGGCGCATATCTTAAAAAAGAACTAAGTCTAAACGATCGGTTGGTTTATCAAAATGAACATTTTGTTGTACTTGTTCCTTTCTGGGCCGTATGGCCTTACGAAACAATGATTGTGAGCAAGCGACATGTACAATATGTTACAGAGTTTAATGAAGAAGAAAAGATTGCGTTGAGCGATGCCCTTAAAGTTTTAACAAGTAAATACGACAATCTTTTTAAGGTGTCATTTCCGTATTCAGCAGGTATGCATCAAGCTCCAGTAAATGATGGAGACCACAAAGCTTGGCATTGGCATATGCATTTTTATCCTCCTTTGCTTAGAAGTGCAACTGTAAAGAAGTTTATGGTTGGATATGAAATGCTTGCAAATCCACAAAGAGATATAACTCCAGAAAGAGTGGCTGCTCAACTCAGAGAACTTTCAAATGAACATTTCTCTATCAATGCTTAAAAATGATAACTTAGTCATCAGTTGACTTACATTACTTCTAAAAACTATACCCGCATTTAACATACAACTTAACCAACTGATATGAGTTATCTCCAAACCCCTGACATTATCATCTTTTTGGTCTATTTCATTATTGTGGCTGCTTATGGTTATTGGATTTTTAAGCAGAAGAAAAAGGCAGAAGCAGACACGAAAGACTTTTTTCTGGCAGAAGGTCAATTAACATGGTGGGCAATTGGCGCCTCGCTTATAGCTTCGAATATTTCTGCTGAGCAATTCATTGGTATGAGTGGGAATGGTTTTCGTTTGGGATTAGCTATAGCATCGTACGAGTGGTTAGCAGCTATTTCGCTGATAATTGTTGCTGTATTTTTTATGCCTATTTATTTGAAGAATAGGATTTTTACTATGCCACAGTTCCTGAGTACGCGCTACAATGAAACAGTTGCTTTAATTATGGCTGTATTTTGGTTGTTCTTGTATGTAACTGTTAACCTTACATCTATCTTATACCTTGGTACCATTGCAATTAATAACCTAGTAGGGGGCTCTTATTTTCATGGAATCATGATTGCGCTTGCATTATTCTCACTTATCATCACCATAGGTGGAATGAAAGTAATAGGTTATACAAGTGTTATTCAAGTACTGGTCTTATTAATGGGTGGAATGGTAACAACATACGTTGCGCTTACATTGGTAAGTGAACATTTTGGATTGGGGAAAGATGCTTTGGCTGGTTTCAACTTATTGCTGGAAAAAGTACCTGGACACTTTGATATGATCTTTGATAAGCCAACTGCTGCATCTAGTCAGAAAGAAGTAGATAACTATGTAAGCTTACCTGGATTGGCTATGTTGGCTGCTGGACAGTGGATTGCCAACTTAAACTATTGGGGTTGTAATCAATATATCACACAACGTGCCCTGGGAGCCGATTTGCCAACCGCAAGAACAGGTATTTTGTTTTCAGCATTCTTGAAACTGTTAATGCCAGTGATTGTTGTTCTTCCTGGTATTGCTGCTTATTTGTTGCATCAAAACGGTGAGTTACAAGAGCAAATGATGACGAATGGTGAATTTAGAGAGGATAATGCTTATGCAGCAATTCTTGGGTTCTTACCAACGGGTTTAAAAGGATTAACACTTGCCGCACTTACTGCCGCGATAGTTGCTTCTTTGGCTAGCAAGGCCAATAGTATTTCAACCATTTACACCTTGGATATTTATAAAAAGTATTTCAATAAAGAAGCTACTGAGCAAAAGCAAGTGTGGATGGGGAGAGTGGTGATTGTAGTTTCTATTTTGTTTGCTATCATCATTAACTGGAAAGACTTACTAGGAATTGGGGATAGAGGTGGATTTGAATTTATTCAGAAGTATACAGGATACGTTTCTCCTGTAATATTTGCTGTTTTCTTATTGGGATTTTTTTGGAAGAGAACAACTGCTCGAGCTGCGTTGGTAGGTATTGTAGTTGGAACAGTTTTGTCGATTGTATTTGACAAAGTGTTGCCATTAAATGGACAGTATGATACGTTGCTTTATACAGCCTATCCAGATCACAAAGGTGTTTATACCATTCCATTTTTGGTTCAAATGGGTTGGGTGTTTTTCTTTACTTGTTTAGTAATGATTGTTGCTAGCTTGCTGGATAAAAATGTTGCGTCTCGCAGCAACACAATGGAAATTGATCCAGCGATGTTTAAAGTCGAGCCAAGAAATCTTATTTTGATTGTGATGATTCTTGTGCTTGTACTTGCTTTGTATATTAGGTTCTGGTAACCATTGTAGTTTCTTTAAATAAAAAAAACCACTGATAATGTCAGTGGTGTTTGATTTTCGGATATTAGTTTGACTAATGATTTAGCTTGAAGATTATAAAAATGGTGGGGTCTATTGCATTTGCTATTCTTAACTAAATACTGTAATGGTATGTTTCAGTTTTTATGTTCGACCCCTTCAGGGTCGATGAGACCTTTAGTTTCTTGATTCTATAAATGTGCAACCCCGAAGGGGTTGCACATTTTGAAGAAGTCTTGTGCAATTTTTAAGTAATTATTTCTTCATCTTCCGATTTTGGTTTTAGTGATTTTCGGGTTGAAAAAATCAAATAAAGGAGCAACTCCTTCTGGTTTGATTGGGGAAGATTTTGAAGAAGCCTATTGTGGGAATTTTAAGTAGTTGGTTCTTAGTCTATAGGCTTTAATTTTAGTGTTTTGTGCATTGAAATTTAATACATGTGCAACCCCTGGTTTCGCATGCATTTCTCTATCATAAAGCTATTCATACTTATCAGGCTGATTGCCGCATCTATAAAAAAGAGCTAAATAATAATTGATCTTGTAGTACATGCTTCATTAGTCAATGTCATTGTCAGTTTAAAAAACATTTAAGAGTGTGAAGCACGCTCAGTAATAAGATATCTGACTCCAGTGGGGTCAAAAATTTATAGAAAACATCTAAAAAAAATAGTCGACCCCGACGGGGTCGCACCATCATGATTGATCTCATTTAATTCCGGCAGATTTTCAAAAAATCTGCAAGTTAAATCTATTATAGCTCAACAGGTTCTTTAATAAAAAACGCCACTGATATTATCAGCGGCGTTTTGTTTTTAGGAAGCTTTAGATTACTTCTTTCCTATTTCTTTGAGAAGCTCTTTGACTGCTGCTTCTATTTGTGTATCCTTTTTATTGATGAATGCTTCATAAGGAAGATCTACATCTAAATCGGGATATAGTTGAAGGTTCTCAGTAGGTCTTCCTTCTTTACCCACAGTTGCAATCATTGGAATTCCAAATACCAAAGTAGGGTCAATTTGTGTTTCCCACCATACAGCCGTTCCTGTTCCTGGTACTGGCTTACCAACTAATTTGCCAATACCAATTTGTTTGTAAGCATATGGGAAAATAAACGCATCACTGTAATTGCTTTCGCTCATTACTACAATGCTAGGCTTTGTCCACTTGTTCATTGGCTCTCCACCTCCAGCTTGAAATCCATACGGACGGAAAGTCAGGTATTGCTTACCATTTAAGAAGGTAACTAAATCATCGTGTAACCAGCCACCACCGTTGAAACGAGTATCTACAATAAGGCCTTCTTTTTCACTGTTGCGACCCATTACTTCTTCATAAACAGTTCTGTAGCTGCCATCATTCATTCCCTGTACATGTACGTAGCCCAATTTACCTCCACTTAGCTTATCAACCATTTCACGCATGGTATTCACCCAGCGCTGGTACAATAAACCTTGATCACTTCCAATAGGTTTAATACTTTCTTCGTAGCGTTCGTTGTTTGTTGGATTTAATAAGCTTAGTAATACATTTTTACCAGCCTTTCTATTCAATAAACCAGCCCAGTCTGCATCTGCTGTAATTTCTTCACCATCTATTTTTTCTAAAATATGTCCAGCGCGAATTTTACTAACAGATACATCAACAGGTCCACCAGCAATAACTTCTGTAATTTTTAAACCTTTACTAACTGTAAACTCATCGAAGAATAAACCTAGCGAGGCAGTTTGGTCACCAGCTGGATTTTGTGGGCTGTATCTTCCACCTGTATGCGAAGCATTCAATTCACCTAGAATTTCAGAAAGCAATTCTTGAAAATCGTGGTTGTTGTTAATGTGAGGCAAAAACTTTGCATAGTTTCTACGATACATATCCCAATCCAAGCCATGCAATTTCGGATCGTAGAATTTCTTTTTCACCTGACGCCAAGCATGGTGTAAAATATATTCTCTTTCACCTGCACCATTTAATACCATTTCGCTGCGAATACTAATAGGCGTCATTCTGCCAGATTCTGGTTCAAGCTTCATAATGCCTCCACCAGATTGTAATAAAATCCATTTGCCATCTGGTGAAAGTGAAATATTGCTTCCAGACAGTTTAGTGATTACACGACTCTCACGTGTTCTTAAATCTAACTGCCACAACTCAACTGTTCTTTCGTTGCTAGCAGTATACCACAGCTTGTCGCCAGAAGGTGCCATTACATAACTACCAAGACTAAGCGAAGTGGGTGTCAATCTAATTTTACGCTGATCAATGCTTTCAACATCAGGCTTCCAGTTAGCTTTAGCGATGGAGTCTCTTGACTTACTTGCACTGTCTTTTTTTACCTTGTCTTCTCTTTCTTTCAGCAATGCATAATCTTCTTTACTCAGCCTAAAACGATCATATGTGTCTTGATCAAAGAACATCATATAAATATCAACTTCTCTAGAGCCTTGATATGCCAATGATTTTCTTCCCCATTTGTCGCTTACCCATAACATTGCTTTTCCATCAAGCGCCCATTGAAATCCACCATCTTGGAAACCGCTTTTTGTTAAGTCGTAACCTTCTGGAGTAGTACCATCAGCTTTATATAATACGCCTTCGCTGGCACCATAACGACCCTTAGAACTTCTTGCAACAATCCACTTGCTATCTGGACTCCATGCATATTCTTGATCACCATCGCGGTAAGAAAAATTCTTTCCCGCACCTATAATGGTAACGCTGGTTTTTTTCTCAAGGTTGTAAACCTTCAAAATATTTCTCTCTTCTAAATACGCCATTAATTTTCCATCTGGCGAAATTACTGGCTGAAACTCTTCTTTATCGCTCACTAATACAGGCTCTTCTTTTAGCAAAGTGCTTGCATAGAAATATGGTTCTTCTTTTCTACTAATTGAAGTGCGGAAGATATCCCAGCTTTCACCTCTTTCTGCTGAGTAGTACAATGTACGACCATCTTTGCTAAAAGCTAAATCACGTTCTTGTTGTGGCGTATTGGTAATTCGTTTTGTAATGCCTCCTTCAACTGATGTAACAAATACTTCACCTCTAAAGATAAAGGCTACTTCTTTTCCATTAGGAGATACTGCAACATCTCCACCAGTAGCAGTAACAGGTACAATTGTTTCAGCATTTCGTTTTGCATCGGCTTGAACATTAATATTCACTTTCTTAGGACTTCCATCATTTTTAACTAGATAAATTTCACCATTCCAGCTAAAACAAAGTGTATTATCATTCGCGCGGCTTAGGTGTCTAACAGGATGATCTTTGAACTGAGTAATTTGCTTTTCAGTTTTACCATCCAATGACAATTTAAATAAGTTCTGAGCGCCTTTCTTTTCGCTTAAATAATAAACAAATTGGTCGTCAGAGCTAAATAGTGGATCTCTGTCTTCTCCCTCAAAGCTGCTGATACGCTTGTACTGTTGACTGGTCATATCATAGGTCCAAATATCTCTTGCAACAGAAGATGTTTGTCTCTTTCTCCATGCGTCTTCAGTACCTTTTCTATCTTGATACACCAACATTTTTCCTTTGCTGTCAAAGCGCGCATGCTCCATACCAGTTGCAGAAATTAACTGACTGCGTCCACCGCCTACAGGAACTTTGTATAGTTGTAAAAACAAACGAGGACTCGGAAAGCGAACGTTCGAGTGAACTGTATGTCGACCGCTTCCAAAAATAATATGCTGGTTATCTGGAGTGAAATCGTATGGATAGTCGGGAGCTGAATGATGTGTAATTCTAGTAGGTTCTCCGCCATTTGAAGACATGACGAAAACATCAAAGTTGCCATATCTATCACTTGAAAAAGCAATCTTCTTACCATCTTTACTCCAAACAGGCATAAAATCGTGCGCTTCATGCATGGTAAGCAACTGTGCTTGTCCACCCTCGGCACTTACTTTGTATAAATCCCCTTTGTAGCTAAATACAATCTCCTTGCCATCGGGGGAAATAGCAGGATAGCGCATCCACAGCGCAGGTTCTTGCGCTATCAGACTGATGCTGCTGATTAAGGCTGATAAAAAGAGCCAGTATTGTTTCATATACATGTAGTTTTGAGCCTTCTAAAATAAGTCATTGCAACTATGATGCATGTAAAATTTGAAGAATGGTTGAAAGAACAGGCTGAAGAAATATGTCCGGTTATGCATCTGGATCAATCTGAGACCTGGTTAGCCCTTGATTTGTCGGTGGAAAATGAGGAGTTACAAGGTGAGAGGGTAACAGATACAACAAGCATGGGTGCGTATATTCAAGAAAAAATGCGCGCAGTAGATGCAAAGTATGGGGTAGGTGGATATAACGAGCATAGAGCTTTGTACGCAAGAAGTGAGGTTTTTTCTGGGGCAGAGCCAAGGAGAATACATTTAGGCATAGATATTTGGGGCGAAGCGGGTACTCCAGTTGTATCGCCACTTAATGCAAGGGTACACAGCTTTGCTATGAACAATGCTTTCGGTGATTACGGAGCTACTATAATTCTAGAGCATAATCTTGGAGGAAGTATTTTTTATACTTTATACGGACATTTATCTGCCCGCGATTTAGAAGGTTTATACATTGGGAAGCCTATTGCGAAAGGCGAAGCATTTGCACATTTGGGCGAGCCGCATGAGAACGGTCATTGGCCTCCTCACCTTCATTTGCAATGTATGTTAAACATGCAAGGCAAGGAGGGAGACTATCCAGGTGTTTGTACTTTAACAGATAGGGAGGTTTATTTGGCCAATTGTCCCAATCCAACCCCATTTATCACTTGGTTAAAAAATCGCCAAAACTAATAGGCTAAGGGTTGGCTGTTCCAATTTTGCGCCTTATTTTCGAGCCTCAAAATTTCAACTATGGCACAGGAATTTCATTCTGAAGAAAAAGGAAGTCAGTGGTGGTTACCCGCGTTTTTTGCATTTGTAATAGTTGCATCACTTGCGCTACTTGTTCGTGGTTGTCATGGTCCTTTCGAGCCTAAGGGTGCACACCACGGTGGCGGCCACGCAACCGAAGAGCACAGCTCTGGCGATAAGCACTAATTGTAAGCCTTCAATAATCCCAATAATTCTTGTTGTGCCGATTTGGTACGATCTTTTGCGTACCATCCGTGCAATTTTTCCTTGAGTAGCTCCATGTCGGCGCCATTTGCAACAAGCTGATTGATTAATTCCTGCGCAGCTGCAGGCCTTGGTCCCCAGTGCCAAAGCAGTTCACCCTGTGTGTTCAGTGCTATGAGTTTTGGAATACTTCTGCTTTTGCCATTTGTTAAGAACTGATCCATCAGCCATAGATTTTCATCGCGCAGTACCAAGGTTAGCTGAATATTGTTGTTTAGTTCAGACATCTTGTGAAATAGAGGAACCAGTTGAGCAGCATCTCCACACCACCCTTCAGTAATTACAACCCATTGCTGAGGTTCCTGAATTTGTTGGATGGCTTGGCTTAAATTCTCTTCAATTACAGCTTGTTTTTCAACCCTGTTCATCCTTGCTACATTCAACTTTGTATACTCAGTTAAATCGGTTCTTTGTTGCTCCCCTGTTACTTTTCCTTCACGTAATAAGTCATCTACAAGTTGACGATAATTCGCATACGTTAGTGGGCGAATTATTTGCTTAACATCTATCATTGTACTATTTATTTGCGATGAGCAATTCTATCATAAAATCCACCATAAGTAACGGCTCTAACTCCTGCTTCTTTGAAAAACTCTCCTGGGAAGCCTAAATCAATGGCACTTACTTCATCTAATCTTTGTAAGTGAGTAGCATCTAACTGAACATGTAAGCAAGCTAAGTTTTGTTCAAGCTGACTCAGTTTTGTGGCTCCAACAATAGGAATACTTGAAAAGCCTTGTTGACGAGTCCACTGCAATGCTACATGAGCAGGCTCAACGCCTAATTCTTCAGCAATTGCCATGACTTCACGAGTAATTTTTTCAGCCCTTTCATTAAGTCGCTTACTGCTTTCAGGCAGTCTTCCTTTTTCGCCTTTCAAATATTTTCCGGTGAGTGCACCTCCTGCTAAAGGAGCCCACGGAGTGACTGTCATACCATAATGTTTAGCCATTGGAATTAAGTCTCTCTCAGGCGTGCGTTGTAAAAGAGAGTATTCAACTTGTAGGGCAATAAAACTGCTCCAACCCATTAAAGTGGCGAGGGTATTCCCGGCACTAATTTGCCAAGCTGGAGTGTCGCTGATAGCGATATAATTTACTTTTCCTTGTTTCACCAAGTCGTCTAGTCCACGTAATACTTCATCCATTGGTGTGAGGTCGTCCCAAATGTGTAAATACAAAACATCTATGTAATCAGTTTGCAATCTCTTTAAACTAGCTTCAACACTCCGCATCATATTTTTTCTGTTATTGCCCGAAGCGTTTGGATTGGTAGTATTATCGTGTAGCGTGTATTTAGTAGCAAGCACAAAGAAATCTCTGTCGTGCGCTTGCATGTACTTTCCTATAATGGCTTCACTGCTTCCTTCTGTATAGCGATTAGCTGTATCAATAAAATTCCCACCAGCATTTGCAAAGGCATCTAGTATTGCAAAAGAACTTGCTTCATCGGCACCCCATCCCCATTCTTGTCCAAACCCCATGGTTCCTAAACAAAGCGGAGAAACCTTCAATCCACTTCGTCCTAAAAGTTGGTATTGCATATCCTAATTTTTTGCAAAGTTCCTTCGATTGAGTGAACAATCAATCTTCATACAGATGTTTTTCGCATTTCAACACTTGCACCTTTTTCAATTACCTTTACGCCATGGACGATGCTTCCTTTTCTTTTTCGAAAAAAATGAATGTTGCAGCAGACAAAGAGTTTGAAAATCAAATTCGTCCTGCAGCCATTGATGATTTTGCAGGACAGCCACAACTAATAGAGAACTTGTTGATCTTTATTAAAGCTGCACGCTTGCGAGGTGAAGCATTGGATCATATTTTATTTCATGGTCCACCTGGCTTAGGTAAGACCACTTTGTCGCGCATTATTGCACATGAACTTGGAGTAAATATTCGAGAAACATCTGGCCCAGTCATTGAAAAGCCTGGCGATTTGGCTGGCTTGCTCACTAATTTAGAACCAAATGATGTGTTGTTTATTGATGAAATTCATAGACTTAGCACGGTTGTAGAGGAATATTTATATGCTGCTATGGAGGATTTTCGAATTGATATTTTGATTGATAGCGGACCGAATGCTAGGACTGTGCAAATCAATTTACATCCTTTTACTTTGGTGGGAGCTACAACAAGAAGCGGATTGCTTACTGCTCCACTACTTTCAAGATTTGGAATTAAGTCGAGGTTAGAATATTACCCAGCAACCACTTTGCAAAAAATTGTACAACGAAGCGCTGCCATTTTAAGCACGGCAATAACACCCGATGCATCCTTTGAAATCGCAAGAAGAAGTAGGGGTACGCCACGTATTGCAAACGGTTTGCTGCGTCGTGTACGCGATTTTGCTCAGGTGCTTAATAATGGGGCCATTGATTTAGGAATAACACAACACGCTTTGAAAGCATTACAGGTAGATGAGCATGGCTTAGACGAAATGGACAATAGAATTCTTGCTACCATTATTGAGAAGTTCAAGGGTGGACCAGTAGGTATTACCACTATTGCTACTGCTGTGGGAGAGGAATCTGGCACTTTGGAAGAAGTATATGAGCCTTTTTTGATTCAAGAAGGTTTTTTACAGCGAACCCCAAGAGGAAGAGAGGTTACTGCAAAAGCATATGTGCATCTACAAAAAGAACCTCCGTCTCATTTAGGCAATCAGCCTAGTTTGTTTAGTTGATTAAGTTATTTTGCTGATATTCAACGGTTTGTTAAAATTGTCCTATTCACCTACCCAACCAAATGCCGCTTGGTTTGTATTATAGGTGTACTTACATTAATTTTGCAACCTCATGCAGCAAATGCTCGACATATTAAAAGTGGCCCATCGGGGTGGTATTGAACCTAGTATGGACTTATTAGTCCAGAAGGAACAAGATATCCCAGGATCAATTGCCTATCAAATTAGCCGTTACTATGCCCAGCATCCTTGGGTAGCAGAAGACACTGGTATGTTGGTCTATCACTACAATGAGAAAAGACCACAGGAGAATTATTTAGAATTAAGGTTCTGTGCTACAGGAAACAAATATTGTTACGATAGGAGTTGTAGTTTTTGTGAAAAGCAACCCACCAATTGCAATGGTCAACAAATAACTGTTGATGTAATGACTTTTCATTTCAGCGCAACTTTTTTACATCAGTTTACACACAATGTAAAGGTGAGTAATAGAAAGGATGAGGTGTTAGCGTTTAAACATCCTGCTGCTTTTACAAAGATTTTTCCTGTTTGTAACAAGAAGAGAAATATACTCGATAGTCTATTGAACCACAGCTACAGTGGTGCTATGGAAAACATTTTCGTGAACGCAAAGATTCATGAGTTGTTACTTTATAGCTTAGAATGTTTGGTAGATGATAAAACAGAAGGATTTAGTTGTAAGTTTTTAGAAGACGAAAGAAGCCGCGAAGGTATCTATCAAGCAAGAGACATTTTATTACAACATATCGGCGATCCTATCACCATTAAGGAATTGAGCAGAAAGGTAGCTATGAACGAATGTTACCTTAAAAAAGGATTCAAAGAAATTTTCGGAACCACAATCTTCGATTTTTATCAGCAGCAACGTATGGAACATGCTAAATACCTGTTGTATGAAAAAGGATTAAGTGTAACCGATGTGAGTGCTTTATTAGGCTACTCATCTATATCACATTTCTCTGCTGCTTTCAAAAAGCACACTGGATTAAAGCCTTGTGAGTTGTTGAACTAATTCACTACTATCTTTATTGGTATCACATTTATCTTCGTAAAAAATTAATCTATGCGATTTAGCTTGCTCATGCTTGCTGCACTTGTTTTTATGAGTGCTTGCAACAATCGTTCTGTTGATTTAATTGTACATCATGGTAAAATTTATGCGGTTGATTCGCAGTTTGCAGTCTATGAAGCCATGGCAATTAAAGATGGTAAAATTGTAGAGTTGGGAACGAACGATGAGATATTAAAAAAGTATAGTTCTAAGGAGAAAATGGATTTAGAGGGTGGAGCTACATACCCTGGTTTTATTGATGGTCATGCCCACTTTGTGGGATATGGAAGGGGATTGTTTCAAGTAGATTTATTTGGTGTTCCTTCATGGGAGGAAGCAGTTGCTCGTGTGAAGAAGTTTGCTGAGGAACATCCTAATGAACCGTGGATTGTTGGAAGAGGATGGGATCAAAACCTTTGGGCGGGTAGACAGTTTCCAACCAATGCATTATTGAATGCTGCTGTTCCTGATAGGCCCGTGTTGTTAACTAGGGTTGATGGTCATGCTGCTATTGCAAACGATCGAGCTCTTGCATTGGCGAATGTTCAACCTGGACAAACCTTGATAGGTGGTGATATTATGGTTGAAAAAGGAAAACTTTCGGGTGTTCTAATTGATAATGCAGTTGATTTGATAACCAATGCTATGCCTAAGCCTTCTTCTCAGGATTATGAAAAATGGTTAATAGCTGCGCAAGAAAAATGTTTTGAACAAGGACTAACAACTATTACGGATTGCGGTTTAATGTATAATGATGTAGAAGAGATCAAGCGATTACATGCTTCTAAACAATTGAACATGCGATTGTATGTGATGCTGAGTGACGATACTGCTAATTACAGTCTTTTTTTACAAAAAGGACCTTTTAAATCAGATCGATTGTTTGTCAAAGGAATTAAAGTGTATGCTGATGGAGCTTTGGGCAGTCGTGGTGCTTGTTTGTTGAAACATTACGCTGATCGCCCAGGTTGGCTTGGGTTCTTGTTGAAAGACAAATCATATTTTGATTCTCTAGCATCAGTTTTGATAAAGACTGAGTTTCAAATGTGTACTCATGCAATAGGTGACAGTGCAAATAGGGAAGTGTTGAACATTTATGCTAAGTATTTACAAGGTAAGAATGATAAAAGGTGGCGCATTGAACACGCACAAGTGGTAGAACCATCTGATGTAAAAAAGTTTGGTGACTTTAATATAATTCCATCTGTTCAACCAACACATGCTACAAGTGATATGTATTGGGCTCCTGATAGATTAGGCATGCCTAGGGTACAATCGGCGTATGCGTATCAAAAATTATTAGAACAAAATGGCTGGTTGAATTTAGGTACAGATTTTCCTGTAGAAGATATTTCTCCATTCAAAACATTTTATGCAGCTGTAGTAAGAAAAGATGCAAAGGGATGGCCTGAAGGTGGTTTTCAAATGGAGAATGCTATGTCAAGAGAAAACACTTTACGTGGTATGACTATTTGGGCTGCTAAAGCCAATTTTATGGAGAATGAAATTGGAAGTTTAGAGCCCGGTAAATGGGCCGACTTTATTGTGTTAGACCGAGATATTATGCTATCACGCGATTCAGAATTATTATCAACAAAAGTTCGTTACACATACAGTGCTGGTAAACCTGTGCACAGTGGCGTACTAAAATAATGTTAAAGCCAGTCGCTTTTTATAGAGAAAATTTGCGAATGGCTATGTGGTTAAAACTTTAAACTAATCTATGATTATCAGCTAGTTGTATTCAAGTAATTTTATTTCGGCATCATATATTGAACCCCAACTTAACTTTTTTATGGTTTTGTTGGGGTTTATGTTTGCATTAGAATTAAACGATCGTTCTTTCTTTTCGGTTGCTGCCCCTAACTGTTTGCTGATATGAATTATTAAAAAAACGTAAAAAATCGAAAAGATGAAAAACACATTAGTTATTGCATTGGTATTGATGTTCTCAATGGTTGGTTCAACAGTTATTGCAGGAAACGTAAATGATAAAAATCCAGCTACAGAAGCAGATGTTCGTCATACGGGTTCTACAAGCACGCAATATGTATTCCTTGCAGAAGTTAACAACCCTTCAAAAAACTTAGTGCGTATTAGTGTTTTAGATGAGGATGGTAACGAGTATTTCTCTGAAACCCTTCGTGAGAAAAAAATGCAAAAGCAATTATTAATCGAAAAAGATTTATTGCAAGAGCGCAACCTGGTAATTGAGATTTATACATTAAAGTCAAAGCGTCCTCTTGTATATAAAATTGCTAAGCAAGTAAAAGTAATTCAAGAGTTGCAAGTTGAAAAAATAGACGTAAAATAAGAAGTATCAATTGATAATTACTTTTCGAAAGTATGTTCTAAAAATTGATGCAGTTTTATCGAGTAATACCTTATCCGGGTTGGGTGTAGCAGCTAATGCATAAGGTAAGTTTAAAGCTTTCCATTTATGTGTGCCTAATCTGTGATAAGGTTGAATCTCGACTTTCTCAACAGTTGTATAATTCGAAAAATATTTACCCCAAGCGTGTAAATGTTCTTCCTGATCGGTCCATTCAGGAACCAGTACATACCTTAGCCACATTGTTTTTCCAGTAGATTCTCTGTAAGCTGCAAGATCTAAAGTGGGTTTGTTCGATACGCCAGTTAGTTGATGATGAATAGTATCATCAATATGTTTTACATCGAGTAGTAAGTAATCTGTTTCTTCAAGGAGTGCTTTGGTTTCATCATTCAGAATTCTTCCATTGCTATCAAGTGCAGTATTGATGCCTTCTGTATGAAGTTTTCGAAACAACTCCAATAGCGCAACTCTTTGTAAAGTTGGTTCTCCACCAGAAACTGTTACTCCGCCGTATTTTCCAAAATAGCTTTTCATACGAACAGCTTTTGCTACAATTTCATCTATTGGCATATCGTGACCGCCCTCGGTATCCCATGTATCTGGATTTGCGCAATACAAACATCTAAACTGACAACCTTGTGTAAATACAACCATACGTATGCCTGGTCCATCATGAGTGCCAAAGCTTTCAATGGAATGAATTCGTATGTGTTTTGCAGAATAAGACATAAGCTAAAATAAGAAAAGGGGCTGTTTAGCCCCCCTTCAAATTTGGGAATTTAGTTACATGGTTTCATGGAATGTTCGTGAAATGACTTCCAGTTGATGCGCTCTTGATAAACGAATGAAATTAACTGCATAACCAGAAACACGAATGGTGAGCTGTGGATACTTCTCTGGATGTTCGTATGCATCTAACAAAGTTTCTCTGTTCAATACATTTACATTCAAATGGTGTCCGCCCATGTTGAAATAACCATCTAGCAGTTGTGTTAAGTTACGAACCTGCGTATCTAATTGCGATCCCAAAGATTTTGGCACAACACTCATTGTATTTGAAATACCATCCTGTGCCAAGTTATAATCGATTTTAGTAACTGAATTCAAAGATGCAATTGCACCATTTCTATCTCTGCCATGCATTGGGTTAGCTCCAGGTGCAAATGGTTCACCGGCTTTTCTTCCATCAGGTGTATTTCCAGTAACCTTTCCATACATCACGTTGCTGGTAATGGTTAAGAGACTTAAAGTATGCTTTGCATTCTTATATGTTTTGTGACGCTGCAAGGCTTGTAAAAAATAAGCTGTTACTTCCTGTGCAATACTGTCTACTCGGTCATCGTCATTTCCATACATAGGGTAATTGCCTTCAGTAATGAAATCGGTCATAATGCCTTGTTCATTTCTAACTGGTTTTACCTTACCATATTTAATGGCTGATAATGAATCTGCGATAATAGAAATACCTGCAGCACCATATGCAATATCAATACCTGGATCAGTATCAATAAATGCCATTTGTGCTTTTTCATAATAATACCTGTCATGCATGTAATGGATGATGTTCATTGTCTTTGCATACACCCTGGCTACTTCATCCATTGCTAAATGGAATCTTTCCATAACAGCATCATAAGAAAGTGTTTCTTCATTTAATTCTGGAATATTCTTCAGAATCAGAGTACCATCATTTTCCTCTCTACCTCCATTTAAGGCTAATAAAAAGGTCTTCACCAAATTAGTTCTTGCTCCAAAGAATTGTATCCGTTTTCCAATTTCTTGGTGAGAAACACAGCAGGCAATTCCATAATCGTCCGTGCCTCGACAAGCACGCATTAAATCATCGTTTTCATACTGCAAGCTAGAAGTGTCGATAGAGGCCTTAGCGCAAAATTCTTTAAATCCTTTTGGACTATCTTTTGCCCATAAAATAGTGATATTGGGTTCGGGAGAAGGTCCAAGGTTATATAATGTTTGAATAAAGCGAAATGCAGTTTTTGTAACTTTTGTGCGGCCATCTGCTAACTGTCCGCCCATTGCCTCTGTCACCCATGTTGGGTCACCAGCAAAAAGGTCGTCATAAGCACCAGGACGTAAATGTCGCACCATTCTCAGTTTCATAACAAAATGATCAATGAACTCTTGTGCTTCTTCTTCCGTAAGAATGCCCAACTCAATATCTCTTTGAATATAGATATCTAAGAATGCTGAAACATTTCCTAGCGACATAGCAGCACCATCTTGTTCTTTTACAGCAGCCAAGTAAGCCATGTACACCCATTGAATGGCTTCTTGTGCATTATTTGCAGGTCGAGTAACATCTAATCCGTACATGGCCGACATTACTTCAATATCTTTTAGCGCTTTAATTTGTTCGTTTACTTCTTCACGCAAACGAATCATATGTTCACTAAGTTCACCATCAATGGCTAATTTATCTGCCTTCTTTCCTTCAATTAAACGGGTTGTTCCATAAAGAGCCAATCTTCTATAATCACCTATAATTCTACCACGCGCATAATTGTCAGGCAAGCCTGTTAAAACACCTTTGCTTCTAAAGAGTAAAATTTCAGGATCATACGCAGAAAATACTCCACTATTATGATCCTTAGAGTATTCAAAAATTTCTTTTACTTGATGTGCAAGTTGTTGTCCCTTTTCCTGTGCAGCACCTTCCACTACTCTAATCCCTCCAAACGGCTTAATGGCTCTTTTTAAAAGTTGATTTGTTTGAAGTCCTACAATTTTTTCAAGATCCTTATTGATATATCCAGGTGCGTGACTGGTAATAGAAGAAATAGTTGCAGTATCAATAGCTAAACAACCATTGTTTTCTCTTTCTTGCTTCATGGCATTTAAACAAATTTGCCACAACGCTTTAGTCGCTTCTGTTGGACCGGACAAAAAGCTAGCATCACCTTCATATGGTGTTATATTCAGTTCAATAAAATTGCGTACGTCAATCTCTTTATTCCATTTACCTTGTTTGAAAGGTTTGATTTTTGAATAAGTTGCTTGCATAGTGTTTGTTTATAGCGTTATACATGATAAATACTACCATGTAGTTTATAACTGCATGGCAAAGCTATCCACCATAAAGAAGAGAAAAAATGACCTTTGTCAATGTTTATAAAGAATATTGTTTGTTTTGAAGCACAAAAAAACCCGAATACGGAAGTAATCGGGTTTAGATATCTTAGGAGCTCTTTTTATTTGCCTTCTTCTGAACCCCTCATTTGCATTATATCGCGGTCGAATAGGTATAAGCCGCTCTTGTCTTCACCTATTAGCTCTAATTTGTCATTTAATAATCTCGCTTGACGTTCTTCTTCCATTTGTTCTGTTACATACCATTGAAGAAAGTTATGGGTGGCGTAATCTTTTTCAGCTAAAGCAAGATGAACTAAGTCGTTGATGCTTGCACTAACTGTTAATTCATGTTTCAAAAACTCCTCAAAAACGCGTTTCAGACCTGGAAATGTAATAATAGGTTGCTCCAATGCTGGAACTTTTGCAAAGCCGCCTCTTTCGTTAATAAAGCGAATGAGTTTTAACATGTGTACCCTTTCTTCCTCACTCTGGCTATAAAAGAATTCTGTAACACCATCTAATCCTGGTTGTATTTCTGCCCAACTGGCCATTGCCAAATATGCTTGTGAGCTTTGTGCTTCAAGTGCAACTTGATTGTTGAGTGCTTCTTGCATGGATTGTGATAACATAGCTGATAATTTTTCGTAAAGTTACCAAATTCCAAATGAATGCTTTTACCGATTGCGTAAATCAGTTTCCCGATTTTGATACAACTGCTTTTATGTAGACTGCACCTTTGCGGCCA
This sequence comes from uncultured Hydrotalea sp., assembly GCA_964616465.1. Classification (GTDB taxonomy): domain Bacteria; phylum Bacteroidota; class Bacteroidia; order Chitinophagales; family Chitinophagaceae; genus JAFLBI01. The sequence goes on from CAZTTO010000014.1 coordinate 52,761, forward strand.
AATTAGAAGAAATATGAAGCATAGATTATTGATTATGGGCTGTTGGATGATTTTCGGTTCAGCTTTTGCTCAAAAACAAACTGAAATAAATGCTGATACGCTTTCAGCAAAAGAATATTTACCAGATGTGACAATTGTTGGAAAAGATAGCAGAAACGATATACATCAGATGCCTGAAGTAGTTGGGACACACATATTTGCTGGTAAGAAAAACTCAATGGTGTTGGTAAGTAATGTAAACGGAAACTTGGTCATGAATAATATGCGTCAGGTTATGGCTAAAGTGCCCGGCATTCATGTGTGGGAAAGTGATGGAAGTGGTATCCAAATTGGTATTGCAGCAAGAGGATTAAGTCCTAACAGAAGTTGGGATTTTAATGTTCGTCAAAATGGATACGATATTGCTGCAGATCCTTATGGATATCCTGAAGCATATTATCATCCTCCCATGCAAGCTGTACAGCGTATTCAGGTGTTGAAAGGAGCAGGTAGTTTGCAGTTCGGCCCTCAGTTTGGTGGAATGGTGAACTATGTGGTCAAAAATGGTTCCGACATTCAGAATAAAATGGAAGTTGAATCGCAGCAAACTGTTGGCAGTTTTGGATTGTTCAACAGTTTTAATGCTGTTGGTGGTAAAACAGAAAAGTCTCATTATTATGCATACTTCGATCATAGAAGTGCAGATGGATGGCGAGAAAACAGTGGATATAAAGTGAATACCGGATTTGTGACTTTCTCTCACCAAATTAATGACAAGTGGAAAGCTGGTATTGAGTATACATCATATGCAATGTTGAGTCAGCAGCCTGGCGGATTAACTGATTCTATGTTTCGTATTGATCATCGCAAGAGTTTGAGGGGAAGGAACTGGATGAATATTACTTGGAATACATTGGCACTTACATCCACATATGAATTCAGTGCAAATCAAAAGCTAGATTTCAAATTATTTGCAATGGCAGGTGACCGAAATAGTATTGGATTTACACCTGCACTAAATGTGCTGGATACTGTTCGTCCAAATACACTTCAACAAGCCAATCGCTCGGTTGACATAGATCAGTATAGAAACTGGGGAGCAGAATTGCGCTATTTGAATCATTATGAGATAGCTGGCTTATCAAGCACTTTTACAGCTGGACTACGCTATTTCTACGGACATACACATCGCTTTAGAAATGGAAGAGGGGATACAGGTGCTGGATTTAACTTAAGGACAGAAGGACCTTCACCCACCGATTTAGACTTTATAACTACTAATGTGGCTGCTAGTGTTGAAAATATTTTCCGCATCTCAAAGAAGTTTATCATTATACCTGGACTACGTTGGGAGCATATTGGAGCAGAAGTGGGAGGTCGATTGTCATTTGCGGCTAATGGAACACCACAGATGATGAATACAGAAGTACGTAACCGTGGTTTTCTACTTGCAGGAATAGGTGCAGAGTATCATTTGAATCAGCAAGTTGAATTCTATGCGAACTACACCCAATCTTATCGTCCCATTCATTTCGCAGATTTAGCAGCTAATCCAACTACAGATGTTATTGATCCAAATCTTGCTGATGGAAGAGGATATAATATTGATCTTGGAATTCGTGGAAAGGTTAAAAACTTTTTGTTCTTCGATATGAGTTTGTATCACTTACAGTACAATAATAGAATTGGAACCATTACACAACTTCGTCCCGATTTTACTAGCTTTAATTTTAGAACCAATGTTGGTGCAAGTAGAGCAAGAGGAGTGGAGGCGATAGTGGAAGTCAATCCTGTTCAAGCTTTGAGTGGCTCTAAGCGATTTGGAGAAGTGAGTGTGTTTGTATCTTATGCATACAATGATGCCAAGTATGAACAATTAAGGGTTGTTACAAGGGGCTCAGCGAATAATTTAATAGAATCTGATTTGCGCAATCGTAGGGTAGAAAACGCGCCAGAGCATATTCTTCGTGCAGGTGTTAATTATTTTTATCGTTCATTAACTCTAACAGCTCAAGTAAGCCATGTAAGTGAAGTATTTACAGATGCAAATAATACAATAGTTGCAAATGCTATTGGAACCAACGGTTTAATTCCAGCCTATACCATTGGTGATTTGGGACTAACATGGAAAATTAATCCTAATTATCAAGTGCGTGGTGGAGTAAATAACTTTACCAATGCTGCTTACTTTACTCGCAGAGCTGGCGGATATCCAGGTCCAGGTTTAATGCCTGCCGACGCAAGAAATTGGTACATCACCTTTGGTATTAAATTCTAAAAATTTGTGAAAACAGTCCCGCCAAACAGCGGGGCTTTTTTTTAAACAATTTTAGCTTTAAGTTTGCCAAAATATAAATTTAGGCAAGTCTAAATAAATTTATTCGCGTGTCGAAAAGTTCCTTTATTTTTGAATTATGAAACATTGTTGCAAAAATAGAATCATTCTGTTGATATTATCTTTTTTCCTGATCTATTCTTCTGGATTGTTTGGGCAATCAATTGCTGTAAAAGGTAGGGTACTCATTCAAAATCAACCTGTTGAAGGCGCTACAGTTCGAATACCTGCACTTCAACTTAGCACCATAACTATGCAAAATGGTGGGTTTGAACTAAAACTTCCAAGTAATAACACATCGCCTATAGTTCTTGAAATTTCTTTTACGGGTTATAGAATTTGGAAAGCAACTATAGCAAGTTCGTTTGAAAACATTGAAGCGAATTTGGAGCCCGATGTACTCAACTTAGATGGTGTTGTAGTAACAGGTACCCGAAGTAAAGTGCCTGTTTATAACAGTCCCGTTATTGTGAACACCATTAATAAGAGAACTTTCGAAGCAACGCAATCATTGAGTTTGTCTGAAGGCTTGAGTTTTTCACCTGGATTAAGAGTAGAAAATAATTGTCAGAATTGCGGATTTACTCAATTACGTATGAACGGGTTGAATGGTCCCTATTCTCAGATTCTTATCAATAGCAGACCAGTCTTTTCTTCTTTGGCAGGTGTGTACGGGTTAGATATGATTCCAGCTAATATGATTGATAGAATTGAGGTTGTTAGAGGAGGGGGATCCGTTTTGTATGGTGGCAACGCAATTGCAGGTACTGTTAATATTCTAACAAAAGATCCTTTGGTGAATAGTTTTGAGGTTGGTATTAACCAAGCTTTCACCAACATGGAAGCTTCCGATAGAACTGTTCACTTACATGGAACTGCTGTAGATGCTTCTGCAAATAAGGGAATTTCATACTATGCCTATAACCGCAATCGAGACTTTTGGGATGCAAATGGAGATGGTTTTTCAGAGATTACAAAATTGAGGAACCAAACTTTAGGTTTGGATGCATTTTGGAATACTTCTGAAAGAAGCAAATTGAAAGTGGGTTTGTATGCGATGGATGAATTTAGAAGAGGTGGAAATGGATTTCATTTGGCTCCGCATCAAACAGATATTACTGAACAAGTAGCTCATCAAATCATTGGCACTAACCTTTCCTGGGAATCTTATTCAAAGAATTTGAGACATAAATATGCCATTTATGCAGCTGGACAGTGGATTAGAAGGCAAAGCTATTATGGTGGAGGAGGCAGAGTAATTCCTGCTGGTGATACCCTAACTGCAGCTGATTTATTAGCAATTAATGCGTATGGAAATTCAAATGATGCTTCTTTTAATAAAGGGTTTCAATATACCTACAGTAATGGTGAACGATGGATGCTAATAGCAGGGATAGAATACCAATGGAACAGAGTCAACGACCAAATGCCTGGATACTCCAGAAGTATTCGTCAAACTGTTGGTACCATTGGCTCTTACATGCAGGTTGAATGGAAGCCAATAGAAAAGTTAACTATTCTTGCAGGTGGAAGAATGGATAGAATTAGTATTCTTGGTAATTACGATTTAAAAGATGCTAAGTTTTTAAATGATCGTACTATGAATATGTGGGTACCTCGCTTATCAGCGATGTATCAATTACACACCTATGGGAAATTGAGAGCATCCTTTGCACAAGGATATCGTGCACCACAAGCTTTTGATGAAGATCTCCATATTGAAACAGTTGGAGGTGCTGCTCGCTTCATTCAATTAGATCCATCTCTCAGTCCTGAGCGTTCCAACAGTTTCACCTTGTCGTATAACTACAGTAGATCTAAAGGGAAGAATCAGATGAGTTGGGTTGTAGAAGCTTTTCATACAAGGTTAGATAATCCATTCATCTTATCAGGACAAGAAGAATTGCCTAATGGGGTAGCCGTAATTACAAAGAGAAACGGAGAGGGTGCAATTGTACAAGGTATGAACCTTGAGTTTAATCTTGCTTTGGGCAAATCTTGGGTCATTCAAACAGGTGCCACTTTACAATCGGCAAAGTATGTTGAGGAAGAAGAAATCTGGTCGCCCTCAGACCCTACAGATCCAACACCAACCGTTTTTACAACTCAAATTTTGAGAAATCCACGACAGTATGGATACTTTACAGTTACCTATCAAGCTGGAAAAAAATGGTCGATTTCTAGTTCAGCTTTATTCACTGGAACCAAGATTGTACCTCATGTGATTGATCCAGATACTGAGCAAACTGTACTAAAAAACACCCCTGCATTCTTTGATAAAAGTTTTAAAGCAACCTATCAGTTATTAAATCAACCTGGTTATCGTTTAGATGTAATGGCAGGCGTTCAAAACCTGTTTCAGAGTTTTCAGCGAGATTTCGATACTGGTCCTTTGCGAGATGCGGGATATGTATATGGGCCAATGCGACCAAGAACTGTTTTCATTGGACTTACCATGAAGTTGTAATTCTTCGAACTAAGTGTGAGGTATAAAGTGGAGCGGGAATACTGCTTACCTTTATACCTCATATTATTTTTATGCGTATAATCCTTCTATTACTTGTTGGTATTTCAATTTCTTTTCTTTCTACTGCCCAACAGCCCCTGGCTTTCAAAGTGTATGATACCAAACACAAAAAGGAAATTAGTTTACAAGAATTGGTGGGTTCAATTGATCAAGTACAGGTTTTATTTTTTGGGGAAGAGCACAACGATAGTATTGCACATGTTTTACAAGATTCTGTTTATGCTTTAATGTTGTCGAAATATGGTCGCGTTGCTCTTTCAATGGAAATGTTTGAAAGAGATGTACAGCATGTAGTGGATGAATATTTGCAGGGAATGATTACTGAGTCGGTTTTTACAAAAGACGCTCGAGCTTGGCCCAATTATGCAAAAGATTATAGAAGAATGATTGAAAGAGCCAAGATTATACAAATGCCAGTTCTAGCAGCTAATCCGCCTCGCAGATATGTTAACTTAGTAAGCAGAAGAGGAGTTGCTTCTTTAGATTCCTTAAGTAAGCAAGCAAAACAATACATTGCACCACTTCCAATTGATACCATTCAGCCAGCTTACTTTGAAAAGTTTGTTGAAATCATGGGTGGACATGCACAGCTTAGAAATAGGAATATTTATTATGCGCAAAGTGTGTGGGATGCAGGTATGAGTTTTACCATTCATCAGTTCATGAAGAAGCAAAAAAAAGGTTGGAAAGTCTTACACCTCAATGGACGTTTTCACACCGATTATCAGTTAGGAACTTTTGAACAGTTGAAGCGAAGAAATAAGGGTCTTACGATAGCTAATATTAGCTCGTTTGCTGTTGAACGTTTGGATCAAATTAATTGGGAGTCTTATAGCCAATTAGGTGATTTTGTGATAGTTACCAAGAAACCTTGATTTGTCATTTTTATGTCATTTCGGTTTGTAATCAAATCTTATGACATAACTATTACAATCCTCTGCAGCTTGTAAAGCAATTTTGCACCGATGATGCAGAGAACGAGAGAACGGTATGTATTTTTCTTATTGGCTTGTTTGGTTAGCCATATCTCATTTGCGCAAAAACCAAAATCAGATACATTAGATGGCCGTTCAGATGATGTTGTTATTACTGCCACTCGCACAGAAAGAAAGCTTTCAAATATTGCGGTCCCAGCTATTGTGGTTGGACAAAAACAAATTTTACAATCGGGTTCATTGCGATTGAACGATATTTTACAAGAACAAACAGGTTTATTTGTTACATCTGGAACAGGAAGTGGCGCTGTTGGAGGAGGCGTTTTTGGAAACGGCATTCAGCTGCAAGGGTTATCCGCAGATTATACCATGATTTTATTAGATGGAGAACCATTAATTGGAAGACAAGGTGGCGTCATGGATCTTTCGAGGTTTGCTGTTGGGAATATCCGGAAGATTGAAATTATTAAAGGGCCAGCTTCTAGTTTATACGGCAGTGAAGCTATGGGGGGTGTCATTAACATTATAACAGAGCCTATATCTGGAACGCAAACGCAAATAGGTGCACGTTATGGATCATTTGCTACACAAGATTACCATGTAAGTGGCTCCTCTGCGAATGAAAAAAACCAATTGTATTATTTTTTCAATCGGAATAGCAGTGCAGGTTATGAGTTAGATCCAAATACACCAGAAAGAACGCTCGACCCTTTTTTCAATTATACTGCTCAACTGAAGTATACGCACAAGTTCAATCGCAATACCAAGCTAACATGGAATAATCGTTATTTCTATGGAAAGCAAGAAAGTTTTTATGCCATAAATAGTCGTGAAATCAATGTAGGTGGACATGGAACAACTAATGATTTTACAATTAACCCTGTTTTGCATCACCAGTTTTCAGATCGAATAAAGAACAGACTGAGTTTGGTAGCTAGTGGCTTTCATTTTGTTCAGGATTTAGACAGTTTAAATAGCAAAGCCAATTACTATTACGATAGTTTTCGCCAGAATTTTTGGCGTGCAGAAAACCAAACCGATTTTCAATTAGGTAATCACATGCTTACAGTGGGTGGCGGTTATACTTTACAATCTGTTCTTACTACGCGTTATCGTGAACAAAAATTCCAACATATTTGGCATGCATTTGTGCAGGATGAGTGGAAAGTGAAAGACAATTTATCATTGATTGCTGGATTGCGTTATGATAATAATACCGATTTTGCCAGTCGCTTAAGTCCCAAGTTGGCCCTTCATTGGCAGTTGAATGATCAATGGACAATCAATAGTTCCATTGGAGCGGGCTTTAAGGCACCCGATTTCAGACAACTATATTTGAGCTTTGTAAACAATGCTGCTGATGGATACAGCATTTTTGGTGCATCAGAATTTTCTGTTGCAGAATTACAGCGACAACAATCAATTGGGCTCATTGCACAAATTTTACCTGCGGCTTTTGCCATTCAAGAATTGCAGCCAGAAATTTCTCAGGGTTTCAACTTCGCTGTTCAATTCAGACCTAAGCCAGGATGGAAAGCAGAGGTGAATGTTTTTAGGAATGATATCAATAACCTTATCAATTTCATTCCAGTAGCAACCAATAACAATGGCAGTTCAGTTTTTAGTTATATCAATGTAAACAGAGCTTTTACACAAGGAATAGAAGGAAGCCTTGATATCAAATTTGCAAAGTATTGGAATCTTTCTGCTGGGTATCAATTTTTACAAACCGCCGATAAACAAATTTTGGGGGCTGTAAAAGCAGGAGAAGTTTTTGGTCGAGATAGAGAAGGAGCTCCGGCAAGATTGATGCGCAGGAGCGATTATTCGGGTTTGCTAAATAGGAGTGCACACATGGCCAATGCCAGGTTATTTTGGGATCATACTCCAAGTGGCTGGATGGCGTCTTTAAGAGCAATTTACAGAAGTCGTTGGGGAGTGATTGATCGTGATGGAAATGGATTCGCAAATCGTCCAGATGAATTTGCTGAAGGCATGATACATGTGAATTTGACTCTATCGAAGAGAGTAAAAGAAAATTGGATGATTCAATTTGGGATTAACAATTTACTCAATCAAACCAATGCCATGTTTATGCCCAATATGCCTGGCACAAATTGGTTCACAACGGTAACATATACATTTAAACATAAAAACAAATAGCAATGAAAAGAGTACCTGTAATTGGAGCCATGATGATGGCTGTGGTAATTGGATTTACAAGTTGTCAAAAAGATGATCAACCAACGCCAGCACCGGTTGCAAGCAATGATTTTTTAGTGAATGGTTCAGCGGTGGGCGCATTTGATTTATTTGGATTTGAGGTTGGTGGAAGAGTGCCAAATACCGATTCAGTAACCAATCGTTGGGATTTTGGTATGCGTTTCGAAAGAATTATTGTTAACAGTGGAGCTAGCGGCCGAGGAAATGCAGGAGTGCAGGTTGTAAACCAACCTTTTGATGCAGTTACAGTAGCACCTGAAACTGGTTATGCTTTTGATACCAGCGCTACTCAATTAGCAGTGAAGCCTGAGCAATGGTATGTATATAATGCTACAACTCGATCTTTCTCTCCAATTGCAGGAAGAACTTTTATTTTCCGCACAGCTAACAATAAATTCGCTAAAATGGAGATTTTGACTGCTTTGCCTGCAGATGACAACGGTAATTTAGTAACTCCGCCAACCCGTCCAACTAGAATCAAATACCAATTAAGATTCGCATTTCAGTCGAACGGAAGAAACTTCTAGTAGCCCCCAAATTTGGTAAGCCCACAAAAATGTGGGCTTTTTCTTTTTTAGCAATATCCAAAGCCTTGATGCCACTCGGTTTTCCTTACCTTCGCACACTTTCAAGAGGTAGTTATGAATACTAGTTACAGGGAATATTCCGGGTTGAATTTGCCGGGCATAGAAGAGGAAATCCTTCAAAAGTGGACCAATGAATCTGCTTTTGAAAAAAGTGTGTCGTTGAGAGAAGGTGCTGTTCCTTTCGTTTTTTATGAAGGTCCACCCAGTGCCAATGGTATGCCAGGTATTCACCACGTTATTTCTCGAACACTTAAGGACATGGTTTGTCGATACAAAACCATGCAAGGCTTCCAGGTAAAAAGAAAAGGAGGCTGGGATACACACGGATTACCTGTTGAGTTGGGTGTTGAAAAAGAATTAGGTATTACAAAAGAAGATATTGGTACTAAAATTTCTGTTGAAGACTATAACAAGAAGTGTCAAGAGGCGGTACTACGTTATAAAAAAGAGTGGGATCAAATCACCAATCAAATGGGCTATTGGGTCGATTTGCATCAGCCTTATATCACTTTTGAAGCTTCTTATATTGAAAGCCTCTGGTGGCTGTTACAGCAGTTCTATAAGAAAGGCTTGCTTTATCAAAGTGTGAGCATCCAACCTTATAGTCCAGCCGCTGGAACGGGATTGTCATCTCATGAACTCAATCAGCCTGGCACTTACAAAGATGTAAAAGACACCAGTGCAGTGGTTATGTTTCGTGCAGTACAAGATGAGCGCAATCATTTCCTACACGAACCAGTACAGGGTGCCGAAGTGTTTTTCTTAGCTTGGACTACTACTCCGTGGACGCTGCCTTCTAACCTTGGATTGACAGTTGGTCCAAACATTGAATATTCTTTGGTTAAAACCTTCAACCCATATACACATCTTCCTATTCAGATAATACTTGCAACTGCCTTGCTGCATAAATATTTTAAAGATGAAGACAAGGATTTATCGTTAGATAGTTATGATCCAGCTTCAAAATCATTGCCATGGCAAGTGGTTACAACTTTCACTGGTCAACAGTTAGAAGGTTGCAGGTATGAGCAGTTACTTCCTTTCGAAGCCAATGCTGCTCAGCTTTCGGGCGGAGATCCTTTCCGAATTTTATTAGGCGATTTTGTAACAACAGAAGATGGTACCGGTATTGTACATACAGCACCTGCTTTTGGTGCAGATGATTACAAAGTAGGTAAGGAGTATGGAATTGGCATTTTAACATTGGTAGATCGTGAAGGAAAGTTTGTAGATGGCTTGGGAGAGTTCAGCGGAAGATTTGTGAAGAATTATAAAGACGATCCCAATTATGTAGATGTGAATGTAGATATCTGCGTGAAGTTGAAAAAAGAAAATAGGGCCTTTAAAGTTGAGAAGTATGAACACAGCTATCCGCATTGTTGGAGAACCGATAAACCTATTCTCTATTATCCTCTAGATGCTTGGTTCATTAGAACCACTGCTTTGAAAGATAAAATGGTGGAGGCCAATCAGCGTATTTTATGGAAGCCTAAGAGCACAGGAGAAGGAAGATTTGGTAACTGGCTTGAAAATATGGTTGACTGGAACCTTAGTAGAAGTCGTTACTGGGGAACGCCGTTGCCTATTTGGAGAACGGAAGATGGCTCTGAAGAAATATGTATTGGGTCTGTTGCTGAATTAATGGAGGCCGCTAAAGTGTCGGTAGCAAAAGGATTTATGAGCGCTATGCCGTTTGATGGGGATGCTGCCAATGCGAATTTGCATAAGCCCTATGTAGACGATATCGTTTTAGTATCTCCAAGCGGACAGCCCATGAAACGTGTACCAGATCTGGTTGATGTGTGGTTCGATAGTGGTGCTATGCCGTATGCACAATGGCATTTTCCATTCGAAAACAGAGAAAAATTTGCAAGCAACTACCCCGCAGATTTTATTGCTGAAGGAGTTGACCAAACGCGTGGCTGGTTTTATACCTTACATGCAATTGCTTGTTTAGCTGAAGATGTTATTAAAGAGGAGTTAGAAAAGTGGGGATTGGATAGTTCTAAAGTAGATGGCAGGGCATATAAAGCAGTTGTGAGCAATGGTTTGGTGTTGGATAAGAATGGTAATAAAATGAGCAAGCGTTTGGGGAATGTGGTGAATCCATTTGAGACCATCAATAAATTTGGCGCAGACGCAACTCGTTGGTACCTCATAACCAATGCCAGTCCATGGGATAACCTCAAGTTTGATTTAGCGGGCATTCAAGAAGTACAAAGGAAGTTTTTTGGAACACTTTATAATACGTATCAGTTTTTTGCTATGTATGCCAACCTCGATCAGTTTAATTTCAAAGAGGCACCTATACCTTTAGAACAGAGACCTGAAATTGATCGTTGGATTTTATCTTCTTTAAACAGCTTAGTGGCTCAAGTAAAATCTGCTATGGATGACTATGAGCCTACTACAGCAGGAAGAGCTATTGAGACCTTTGTTGATGAGCAACTCAGTAACTGGTATGTACGCTTATGTAGAAGAAGATTCTGGAAAGGATCTTATAGTGAAGATAAAATTGCAGCTTTTCAGACCTTGTATGAGTGTTTAGAAACTGTCATTCGTTTAATGGCTCCTATTGCTCCATTCTTTAGCGATGCCTTGTTCCGCAATCTCAATGCAGTTACACAAAGATTTGAAGAAGAAAGTGTACATCATACTCTTTCACCAATGGTTAATCCTTTAGCTATTGACCAAGACTTAGAAGAGCGTATGCAAATGGCCCAAGATATTTGCTCTCTGGTACTTTCTATTCGCAAAAAAGTAAATATCAAAGTAAGACAACCATTGCAGAAGATTATGATTCCTGTCTTGGATAGTGCAATGACCCATCAGCTTGAAAAAGTAGCTGCTTTGATTTTGTCTGAGGTGAATGTAAAAGAAATAGCATACCTAACTGAAACAGAAGGATTAATAAAGAAAAAAGTAAAACCTCAATTTAAAAGACTAGGTGGAAGATTGGGTGCAAAAATGAAGTTGGTATCTGGAGTTTTAGCTGCTCTTGATCAGCATGCAATTGCTTTATTTGAAAAGAACGGACAGTTTGAGGTTGAATTAGAAGGAGAAAAAGAAATATTCACTCTAGAAGATGTGGAAATTTTAGCAGATGATATACCTGGTTGGAGTGTGGCGTCTAAGGGTAGAATCACAGTCGCACTGGATATTACATTAACCGATGCATTACAGCAGGAAGGAGATGCGAGGGAATTGGTGAACCGCATACAAAATATTAGAAAAGAAAGCGGTTTTGAACTTACAGACCGTATATTCGTGAAACTACTTGAGAATGAAAGGTTGCGACCTTCCATTGATAGTTTTAAAGACTATATTTGCGCCGAAATTTTAGCTGACGACCTCAGTTGGGAAACTGCCTTAAATGAAGGACAGGAACTCGACATAAATGGTAACATGCTGAAAATCAATGTTTTAAAAAGGGGATAACATGGCTACAAAAAAGACAACTAAAGCACCAGCAAAGAAAGCGGCACCAGCAAAAAAGGCTGCTCCTGCTAAAAAAGCAGCAGTGCCAGCAAAAAAAGCTGCTCCTGCAAAAAAAGCCGCTCCTGCTAAGAAAGCAGCGGCACCGGCAAAAAAGGCTGCTCCTGCTAAGAAAGCAGCAACTCCCGCAAAGAAGGCAGTTCCTGCAAAAGCAGCAGCTCCTGCAAAAAAAGCGGTCCCTGCTAAATCAGTGCCAGCAAAAAAGGCTGCCCCTGCCAAACCAGCTCCAGCACCAGTAAAAAAAGCGGCAGTGCCAGCTAAGCCAGCACCAGCCAAGAAGGAAGCCCCAGTTAAATCAGTGCCTGCGCCTAAGCCAGCACCAGTTCCTGAACCAGTTCCTGTAAAAAAAGATGAGGGAACAAAAAAATTAACCAATCTTCCTCCTCTTCCTCAAAAAAAGGTAACTGCACCAGTGAAAGATGTAAAAGTTCCTAAAACATCTGTAAAGACGAGTGTACCTTACCAGCCTGGATATACTCCATTAGAAAAAAGAGCAGAACAGGTTATTGATGTAACTCCAACTGCACGTTATAGCGATAATGATTTAAATGAATTTAGAGATCTTATCAATAGAAAACTAGAAGCTGCCAAAAAGGAGTTAGCTTATTTACAGGGATTGATTACTCGCAAAGATGAAATGGGTGGCGATAATGATGATGCGCGTTATATGACTATGGAAGATGGTAGCTTGAGTATGGAGCGTGAGCAACTTTCTCAAATGGCTAGTCGTCAAATTACCTATATCGATCATTTGGAAAAGGCATTGATGCGTATCGAGAACAAAACTTACGGTGTTTGTCGCGTTACTGGGAAGTTAATCGACAAAGCTCGTTTACGTGCTGTGCCACATGCAACTTTGAGCTTAGAAGCTAAGCTTGGATTAGTAAAACCTAGTCAAGAGCAATAGTTTTTTTAATTTACAAATAGCAAATGCCATCTTATAATAGGGATGGCATTTTTATTTCACCTCTTGCATATCTACCAACTTTCTATAAATGCCATTTGCTTGCATAAGTTCGTCGTGTGTGCCTCTTTCAGCAATACAACCCTTGTCTAATACCACAATCTCATCAGCATGTCGCACGGTACTTAATCTATGTGCAATTACAATGCTAGTTCTGTTCTGCATCATATGATTAATAGCGTCCTGAACCAAACGTTCACTTTCCGTATCAAGCGATGAAGTTGCTTCATCTAAAATAAGTATCGGTGGATTTTTTAAAATGGCTCTTGCAATGGTTAAGCGTTGGCGTTCACCTCCACTTAATTTGCTTCCTCTATCTCCAATAGAGAAAGACAGACCACCTTCTTTCTTTTCAATGAAATGCCAAGCATTTGCAACGCTCGCAGCTTGTTGTATTGACTCCGTTTTAGCTGCTTCCATTCCTAGGCATATATTAGCTTCAATGCTATCATTAAATAAAATAGGCTCCTGCGTTACTATGCTAATATGTTTGCGAACTGAATTGAGGTTATAAGAGCGAATATCTTTCCCATCAATCAAAATTTCCCCACTAGTTACATCATGAAAACGAGGAATTAAGTCGGCTAGTGTACTTTTGCCCGCGCCAGACGAACCAACCAATGCAATTGTCTTACCTTTTTCGATTGTTAAGTTAATGTCTTTTAAAATTAACTTTTCTTGGTACTTGAATTGAACATTTTTAAATTCAATTGAATGATTGAAAGAGTCCATAATTAAGCCCTTTTCATTAGCATCAACTTGAATGGGAGCTTTTAAAATTTCTTCTACTCTACTATAAGCAGCTGCACCCTTTTGCATATTGTAAAAAGAGGTAGACAGCGTTTTAGATGGATTGATAATTTGTGTGAATAAAACAATATATAGCGTAAACCCTTCTGGCGTAAGATTTCCGGCCATGCCATCTAGTACTAGTTTCCCTCCAAACCATAAAATGGCACAAAGTACTAGTACACCTAAAAATTCACTCATTGGAGATGCCAAATCGCGTCGAAACTGAATTTTATTTCTCAGGACATACAATTCGTGGTTCAGGTTCAGAAACTTGCCTTTAAGCATATTTTCCGCATTAAAAGCTTTGATAACTCTTAATCCGCCTAAGGTTTCATCAATAATAGATAAAGCTTGTCCAGACTTTTCAGCAAGCGTGCCCGATTGCTTTTTTAGGGAACGACTAATTCTTCCAATAATGATGCCCGTAATAGGTAGCAAAACCAACAGGAATAATGAAAGCTGTGGACTAATGTATACCAATACCAAAAGAAGTACGATAATATTGATTGGATCTTTGATGATTCCCTCAAGTGTTCCAACGGTTGATGTTTCTATTTCATTCAAATCATGCGTCATTCTGCTCATGATATCTCCTTTCCTCTGTTCTGTGAAATAGCCAATGGGCATTTGAAGCAACTTGCTGTACATATCTTTTCGAAGATGCATCACCACCGAATTCTTGATGGGTGCCATCACATAAAAAGATAAGTAAAGGAAAAAGTTTCTGAAAAAAACGGCAACAATAATTATTCCGCAAATAAGTGCAAGGGCTTTTACTGGACCTTCAGAGCCTTGTTCTTGAATGTAAAGCGCTAATCGATAATTAATAACAGAAAGAACATCGTAGGGATTTGATGGCGCTGGAGGAAGACCAGTTGGCTCATTAAAAATAAGTTTCATGAAAAAAGGCAGTCCTCCAAATGAAACCAATGAAAATGCAATAGAGCAAAGGGTAAAAACTACATATAGACCTATTTGGAGCTTAAATGCACTTAAGTATTCGAAAATGCGTTGGTATTTCTTCATGAGTTGCATGTTAGGGGAGCCGTTACAATTAACAACTTCCCCAGAATGATTACTTTTACAAATACAAATGTAATTATATGCAGGAAGGAAAACGTCAAAAACAAGTAGCAGCGGTTATAAGAGAAGCCATGAATGAGATTTTTGTACGTATGGGGCTGAATATGGTACAAGGAGGAATGCTCTCCATTTCGTCTGTTAAGGTAACACCCGACTTGTTAGAAGCAAGAATTTATATTAGCCTGTTTCAGGTGAAAGATGCTCAGGCTGCTATGCAGGTTGTTGAAAATAAGTCATGGGAAATTAAAAAGGAGCTTGCAGATAAAATCAAACATCAAGTTAGGCGAATACCTGTTTTACAATACTTCTTAGATGATACACTCGACCATGTGTACAAAATGGAAGAGCTTTTTAAAAAAATTGAAGAGGAGAAACAACAACCCGAATAATTGTAAGAACCTTGAATGTACTTATAGCCTGGCGTTATTTAATCGCAAAAAAATCTGTACAAACTGTCCAGTGGATTGCCTGGATTAGTATGATTGCAATGGCAGTTGGTACAGCTGCTTTGATTATTGTTTTAAGTGTTTTTAATGGTTTTGAGAATTTAGTGAAAGGTTTGTATGGCGATTTTTACACAGATATTCGAGTTGTTCCAAAACAAGGCAAAAGAATTGTTTTAACCAATAGTCACCAAGCTTGGTTGGGACAACAAAAAGACATTCAACATTGGAGTCCAATACTGGAAGAGAAAGCTGTACTCATACGCGACGATTGGCAAACAATTGTGCAGTTAAAGGGGGTGCTGCCTAATTACACAAATGTTAGCGGAATTGGCAATCATCTTATTAAAGGCAACTTTGAGTTAGGAACTGCACAAGAGCCACAATTGGTGTTGGGATGGGGAGTTGAAAATGCTTTAGGGGCCGATGTAGACGCATTTGCTAAAGGTATTCTGGTTGCTGTGCCACAGCGAGATGCCCCCAATATTAATATGAGCTCGCTTTTAAGTATTCAAGCAAGAAACTCTGGGACTTTTCTTGTACAGCAAGAGTTCGATAACAAGTATGTGTTTACACACATCAATTTTCTGCGTTACATGTTCGATATTCCTGAAACAGAGGTTTCTGCAATTGAAATAAAACTCACAACTTCTTCTAAAGAAAAGCAAATTATAGGGCTAATTCAAGACAAATTTGGCTCAAATGTAATTGTGCAAACACGTTTCCAACAAAATCAGAGTTTATATACTGTTATGGCAACAGAAAAGTGGGTTATTTATGCAATTCTTTCATTGATTTTGGTGGTTGCTGCATTTAACATGATTGGAGCACTAACCATGTTAGTGCTGGAGAAAAGAAAAGATATTGCTGTGTTGAAAACCTTGGGTGCAACAGCAGGACGAATTCAGCGCATCTTTTTATTAGAAGGGATGCTGTTAGCTTCTTTTGGAGCTGGAGCAGGAATGATATTGGCTACATGTATTTGTTTAGGGCAAATACAGTTTAAATGGATAAAACTAGGGGGTTCGTCGTTTTTAATTGACTATTATCCAGTTCAGTTACAGATCCAAGACTATTTATTAGTTGCGGCAACCGTGTTTGCCATTGCCTTTATAGCCGCGTGGGTGCCTGCCCGAAAAGCAGCACTTGAAAATCAAGTTCCTAATAGGTCCAACTAATCTAATAATTAATAATCCCCTAGTGTTTCCTCTAATTGGGCTAAAGCAGATGCAAGTTGAGTATCGTTTGGTGCAATTCCATGCCACTCATGACTGCCTTCCATAAAGTCCACTCCTTTACCCATGCCAGTCTTCATTAATATACAAACGGGTTTACCCTGACCAGCAGCCTTTGTTGCAGCGTCGAGTCCAGCAACAACTGCCGCCATATCGTTTCCTTCCATTTCCATTACATACCATCCGAAAGCCTCGAACTTTTCAGCTAAATTTCCCAAAGACATGACCTCATCAGTTGGCCCATCAATTTGCTGACCATTCCAATCGATGGTAGCAATTAAGTTGTCTACTTTATGATGGGCTGCGTGCATAACAGCTTCCCAAATTTGCCCTTCCTGCAGTTCACCATCGCCATGTAATGAAAATACAAAATGCTCATCTCCATTTAATTTCTTGGCTAAAGCAGCACCTATTGCAACGCTCAATCCCTGTCCCAATGAACCACTAGCAATGCGTACACCAGGAAGGTGCTCATGTGTGGTAGGGTGTCCTTGAAGGCGAGAGTTAATTTTACGAAAAGTAGCTAGCTCACTTACCTCAAAATACCCAGCTCTAGCTAAAACAGAGTAGTAAACTGGTGAAATATGGCCATTCGATAAAAAGAACAAGTCTTCTCCCTTGCCATCCATAGAAAAAGGCAGCTTAAATCTTAACTTATTGAAATACAGCGCAGTAAGAAAATCGGTACATCCCAAAGAACCTCCTGGGTGCCCACTTTGTACTGCATGAACCATTCTAACAATATCTCTTCTTACTTGACTAGCAATGCTTTGTAACTCTTGGATGGAGGCCATTTCTTAAATTTTTGCAAAGATAATTTCTTCCTTCGAATCAGTTATAGTAATTTAGTTCCTGACTACTGCTGTTAATTGCCCCCAATCCCCCCTTTGACAAGCACTAGGTAATCTTAAGGATTCTTGCCTTTATAAAACAAAGGGAAACCACATGAGTGAAATTCAAGATTTGCTTCTTGCTGCATTAATTGCTTTATTGGTTACGGCGTATACCATACCCGTCATTATTCGTGCTGCAAAATGGAGAAAGCTGTACGATCATCCTAACGAAAGGAAAGTGCATACAGTTCCCATTCCCTCTTTGGGCGGCATGGGAATTTTTATTGGCTTTATGTTAGGTTTGTTGTTTATGGCAGATATTACAGATGCTGCCAAGACTTTTCAATTTTATATTGCTGCCTTCCTTGTAATATTCATTTTTGGTATTAAAGATGATATGCTCATCATATCGCCATTAAAAAAGTTTCTTGGACAGTTAGCGGTAACAATGATTATTATAGTTAAAGCAGACATACACATTGATCACATGCATGGCTTTTTAGGCATTCTAAAAATTCACCCAATTGCAAGTTTCTTTTTAACAGCTTTCACAGTATTGGTGATTTTAAATGCATTTAATTTGATTGATGGTATTGATGGTTTGGCTGGTTCTTTAGGATTGGTAACCTCTCTTGCATTTGGTACATTTTTCTTGTTCATGAAAGACCACTTTTTTGCACTCATGGCATTCACTTTTGCATCGGCTTTAGCTGGTTTTTTAATTTATAATTTTTCACCAGCTAAAATATTTATGGGAGATACAGGTGCTATGCTCATAGGTGCTGTGAATTCTATTTTAGTGATTCGTTTCATAGAAACAGCTGAAGGTTCACCTTTTTTGCCTTCACTTTCTTCTGCCGCAATGGGATTTGGTATGTTATTAATTCCTTTAATGGATACACTCAGGGTCTTTGCTATTAGATTATTTGATGGAAGATCTCCTTTCTCACCCGATAGAAACCACATACATCATATCCTACTAGATCAGGGATTCTCACATACACGCATTACAATCACCCTTGCACTGGCTCAAGTGGTGGTAATTGTTGTTAGTTATTTAGCTCTTCCTTTAGGATCAACCTGGGTGATTCTTGGACAAATTGTTTCATTCCTTGTAGCAATTGTTGTTTTATCGAGGTATAAAAAACGACCCACTGCCTTTACAGTTATTAAGGGTAAGGACTTTAAGCAGGCTGAATCATCATTTGGACTAAGACGATTAGCTGGTTTTGGTAGCTCAAAAGCAACAACTCTTACCGAAGAGTAAACTCTGGTTTAGTTTTCATCCTCTTTTCATAGTTTTGCGCACAAATCAATTAAACTATGGCAGAAGATTTAGCATTGGTGATTGAAGATGCAGAAGATTCAATGAAGAAGGCTATCCTTCATCTTGAACAAGAATTGGTGAAAATTAGAGCAGGTAAAGCAAATCCAAATATGTTAGATGGTATTAACGTTGACTATTATGGTGCACCTACTCCAATCAATCAAGTTGCTAATATTAGTGTGTTAGATGCTAAAACCATCAGCATTCAACCTTGGGAAAAGAACATGCTTGCAGCAATAGAAAGAGCCATTATGCAAGCCAATATTGGTATTACTCCTCAAAATGATGGTGTTCAAATACGTCTATTCCTTCCTCCTTTAACAGAAGAAAGAAGAAAAGAATTGGTGAAGAAAGCAAGTGGTGAAGGGGAGCACACAAAAGTGGGTATTAGAAATGTTCGCAGAGATGCCATAGAAGCAGTTAAGAAATTACAAAAAGATGGTTTGAGTGAAGATGCTGCAAAGGATGCTGAAGAAGAAATTCAAGCTTTGACCGATAAGTTTATTGCTCAGGTTGACAAGCACTTAGCTGCAAAAGAAAAAGAAATGATGACTATCTAATTTCTTAAGCTTGATGAAATTCAAAAGCTGCTTTTTAAAAGCGGCTTTTTTTATGACCTTATTTTTTGTTAGCAAGATAAACACCCCCAAGAATTAAGAAAAGAGCACCCATCTGAAGCAGACCAATTGATTCACCTCCTAGCCAGCCTAAAATGACAGCTACAAACGGAATTCCATAGGTAACCATTGAAGCAAATAAGGGTCCAGATTTTTTTAAAAGCATGTAAAACAGAATTGATGCAAATGCTGTTCCTATGATGCCTAAAGTAGAAGCTGCTATAAATGATTTCCAATAACCAAGACCAGATGTTGGCATATGAAAAAAGTTGGAACTAATTAATACCATAAGAGCAGCAGGAGTTAACATGCCAAAAGCTAAACTGGCTATTTCTAAAGATCCAATGCCCTGTAACTTTCTTCCAACCATATTCACATTCAAAGCATATAAAACGGTTGCTAGTAATACCAAGAATGCGTAAGGCAATGAGGAATTGCTAATGCCAGATCCTGATGGAAGAATCAGTAACATTAATCCTATTAATCCAATAACTACCCCCAACCATTTCTCCTTGCTTGCCGTAAGTTGGAAAAAGGCTACTCCAAGCAAAATAGTACTTAGTGGGGTTAAAGAATTAAGTATAGCAGCTAAAGAACTATCAATACGTGTTTCAGCAATACAAAATAAAAACGCTGGAAAAAAAGAGCCCAGCCAGCCCGAAAGAATAACTGTACCTCTTTTTTCTTTTGGAATAGCTTTCCAAGCTTTCCATAAAAATGGACTTAAAACAAGTCCCGCACTCAAAATTCTAATAGAGGCTACTTGGTATGCAGAAAAAGACTCTAGACCAATTTTCATTAGCATGAACGAACTTCCCCAAATCAGTGAAAGAAGAAAAAACAGTATCCATGCTAACCAATTGCCCTTTTTTGAATTCATGCTGCAAAGGTGAACTATTCCAACTGAAAACGAAGTAACTTTCAAAAAAACCCCATGGTTTATGAAAGCAATTCAACTTTCCTCTATCAGTACTAGAGCACCTAAATCTTTAAACAAAGAGAAAACTAAAGCAAAAACTGCTGCTATTCTTGAAGAGCTGGATGAATTACAAAACTTGTTATATGCAGAGAATAAGCACTCAATACTTATTGTTATTCAAGGAATGGATGCAAGTGGAAAAGACGGTGCAATTCGGAATGTTTTTGGCAAATTAAATCCACAAGGGGTACGGGTTCATTCATTTAAAGCGCCAAGTAGTTTAGAACAATCGCACGACTTTCTTTGGCGCGTTCATTCGGTTGCTCCGCAAAAGGGCATGATACAAATATTTAATCGCTCTCATTATGAAGATGTACTTATTACAAGGGTGCACCGATTGTGTACAGATGAACTTGCAAAAAAGCGGATGAGAGCAATTGCAGATTTTGAAAGATTATTAATGGAGCACAATAACACCCATATTTTAAAATTTTATTTACATGTTTCGCCTGAAGAACAACAAAAGAGATTGCAAGAAAGAATACACCTGCCAAATAAACAATGGAAATACAATGAGCGCGATTTTGAAGAAGCCAAATTGTGGAACCTATACATGAAGATGTATGAAGATGTTTTTAAAACTTGTAACCAGCCGCCATGGACCATTACCCCTTCAGATCAAAACTGGTATAAAGAGTACATTATTGCCACTCAATTACGTGACACGCTCATTCAATTAAACATGCAATATCCAGGACTGAAAAAATAATCGTTGAATTTCCTTACTTTCAAAATCTCAAAAACAACAAACTATGGGAATGATTCAAGAATTCAGAGACTTTGCCGTAAAAGGAAACGTGATTGACCTAGCAGTCGGTGTTATTATTGGCGGTGCTTTTGGCAAAATAGTAGGCTCATTTATTGATGATGTTATAACGCCTCTTTTACTTAAACCAGCTTTGAATGCGGCTAACTTGCAAAAGCTAGAAGAATTAACCATGTTTGGAACGGTTAGGTATGGCGTGTTTTTGTCGTCTGTAATCAATTTTGTGATTGTGGCATTTATTTTATTTATGCTCATCAAGGGAATTAATCGAATGAAAAAGGCTGAGGCTGAAGCACCAGCGGCTCCCGCTCCACCATCTACTACCGACCAATTGCTTATGGAAATTAGGGATGCCCTGAAGAAATAAAGATTCATTTGGTGGATAAATAATGAATTTTCTGATCCCATCCTCTGTGGGAATGCCTTTTCTTTGCTAAAAGCTTAGAACTTGAATACAGTTAACTATCAAATTAAACTCGACCAATTTGAAGGTCCATTTGATCTGTTGCTCTTTTTCATAGAGCGCGATGAATTGGATATTTACAATATTCCTATCACCAAAATCATTCAGGACTTTCTTGCCTATATCCATTCGCAGGAGAAGCTCAATATTGAACTTAGTAGTGAGTTCATCTTATTTGTTTCTACGCTTATGCGTATTAAGGCGAAGATGTTACTGCCTAGGAAGGAATTGGATGCACAAGGCAACGAAATTGATCCGCGTCAGGAATTAGTTGACAAAATCCTTGAGTACAAAAAATTCAAGGAAGCAGCCGCACAGATGGCAGAAATGGAAGCATTAAGAATGCTTATGGTGAAGCGTGGTAATCTTCAGAAAGAATTGGTTGAAATAGGAGAGGAAAATAGCGAGGGCACAGAAATTCAGCAAATCACTTTATTCAAATTGATGAAAGCCTTTGAGAAAGTGATGGAGCGTGTGCAGCAGCGCCAAAACAAGCCAGTTCATACTGTGGTGCGCTACAACTATACCATGGAAGGCAGCCGCGATTATATGTCGGATTTTGTGTTCAGAGAAAAGACTGTTTCTTTTGAAAAAGTATTCGAGATCTGCGAGAATCGCATTCATGCCATTTTCATGTTTCTGTCTTTATTGGAATTAATTCAGCAGAAATTCATGAAAATTATGGTAGGAGAGGGAAGGAATAACTTTATTGTGGAATGGAATGAAAATAGAGAGGAAGATATTGCACAGGAAGGTGGCGACGATGATTTGCTTGAAACAAATGAAGAGAATAATTAAGCTTTTCATAAGACATAGAAAAAGGGACGCGCTTATTAGCCGTCCCTTTCTTATTTTATACTATTCAAGATTAATTTGCTTGAACTTCTGAAAGCTTTACATCAGTAGTTTCTGCCGGCGTATTCGCACCTAGCATATTTCTAACTTGATCTGCAATTGCTTGTGCGTCATATTCACACTCGCGATACAATTCTTTTGGTGTTCCATGCTCAACCAGCCTATCAGGAATGCCCATAATTTTTACCTGAGCTTGATAGTTGTGTTCGTGCATGAATTCCAAAATTGCAGAGCCAAATCCGCCTACAACAGTACCATCTTCAACAGTAATGACTTTATTGTAGTTTTTAAATACTTCGTGCAACATGGCTTCATCCAACGGTTTTACAAAGCGCATATCGTAATGAGCAGGATCAAGGCCTTCACTGCGTAAAGTTCTAATAGCGGCTTGTGCAAAGTTACCTGGGTGTCCAAGTGTAAGCAAGGCAATATCTTTTCCGTCTTTTAACTTACGTCCTGTGCCTATTTTGATTTGCTCAAATGGAGTTCTCCATTCAGGCATCACACCTTCACCTCTTGGGTATCTTATAACAAATGGATACTGCGTTTCCTCCAACTGTGCGGTATACATTAGGTTGCGTAATTCAGCTTCATTCATAGGTGCTGAAACAATCATATGCGGAATACAGCGCATATATGGAATATCGTAACAACCATGGTGGGTTGGTCCATCCTCACCAACTAAACCAGCACGATCTAAACAAAATACAACAGGTAATTTTTGAATGGCTACATCGTGTACCACTTGGTCATAGGCTCTTTGCATGAAGGATGAGTAGATATTACAGAAAACACGTAGTCCTTGTGTTGCCATACCAGCACTCACCGTTACTGCATGTTGTTCACAAATGCCCACATCAAATGCACGATTCGGCATTTTCTCCATCATGAACTTTAAAGAAGAGCCACTAGGCATAGCCGGCGTAATACCCATAATTTTGGGGTTTTGCTCAGCCAATTCAATCATGGTATGTCCAAATACATCTTGGTATTTCGGTGGCTGAGGAGTTTCAATTTTCTTCTTGAAAATTTCGCCAGTTACTTTATCAAACAAACCTGGTGCATGCCACTTGGTTTGGTCTTTTTCTGCTAATGCATAGCCTTTTCCTTTTACTGTAATAACGTGCAGTAGTTTAGGACCTGGAATATCTTTTAAATCTTTTAATGTATCAACCAGCTTAGTGATATTATGTCCATCAATTGGACCAAAATAACGGAGATTTAAAGCTTCAAAAAGATTGCTACTCTTGCTTACCACACCTTTTACAGCATGTTCTAATTTAGAGGCTAAATCGCGGCTAAACTGACTTCCAACTGGAAGTTTACCCAACATATTCCAAATCTCATCGCGCAGCTTATTATAGGTATGCGAAGTGCTTATATCCGTTAAGTATTCCTTCAAAGCACCAACATTGGGATCGATGCTCATGCAATTGTCGTTCAAAATTATCAATACATCACTATCTGCAACACCAGCATGGTTCATACCTTCAAAAGCCATTCCCGCGGTCATGCTACCATCGCCTATTACTGCTACAACCTTTCTATCTGGTTCATTTTTGTACTTAGCAGCCATAGCCATGCCAAGTGCCGCTGAAATAGAAGTAGAAGAGTGGCCCACACCAAACGTATCATATGGACTTTCACTTCTCTTAGGAAATCCACTTAAACCCCCATATTTTCTGTTGGAGGGGAAACGGTCTCTTCTTTCAGTTAGAATTTTATGACCATAAGCCTGGTGACCAACATCCCATACTAATTGATCATAGGGGGTATTGTATACATAGTGCAATGCCACCGATAACTCAACAACACCTAAGCTTGCACCAAAATGCCCGCCATGCACGCTAACAACATCAATAATATATTGTCTGAGCTCATCGCAAACCTGGTGCAATTGCTCCCTCGACATAGTTTTAAGGTCATCGGGATTATTAATCTGAGCCAATAAGGGACCGGGTTTGATTTCCATTCGGTATCGATTTATCGTCAAAAATACAAGTATCTGTTTTGTTTCTGAAAGCAGATTTAACAAAAACGTACAACAAGGGCAAAAGTTCGGCTTTTTTCAAACTAAATATGAACCACTGAACCACCAAATTAACCACTTATCCTCTAAACCTGCACAAAAGGCTAAAATAGCAGTTATTTTGGGTGCACTGTGAGAAACAAGACATTACTATATTGGTACTGCCAATTGGGTGGATGGCTCTTTTATGGGCTAACCATCTTGTTCTTTTCATTCATTTTCAGACAAGAAGTTTTTCCTTGGTCATATGCTCGCTTAGGTTTGGGAATTGGATTAGGTTTTGCATTTACGCATCTTTTAAGAGAATATTTCCACACTTTTAAACTTAAGCCCCCCTTCCCTCGTCAGAGGTGGTGGTTTGTGCTTTTGGGTATTTTGGTAGTTTGTGCTGGTTATAGTTTAATGAACAGTGCCATCATTGAATGGTTAGGCTGGTACGATCTTAAGAGAAAGGCTTCTCTTCAAAGAAGGTTTATGATGAACCTTTTGAATGATAGCCCCATCATTTTTGTATGGTCCAGTATTTATTTTGTTTGGCATTATATTGAACTAGCTAGAAACACCGAGTTGGATACTGTGAAATTGGAAGCTGTTGTAAAAGATTTACAACTCAAAACAATCAAATCGCATATCAATCCTCATTTCATTTTCAATGCATTAAATAGCATTCGTGCATTGGTAGATGAAAATCCAGAAAGAGCCAGAACCGCCATTACCGAGTTGAGTAATCTCTTGAGAAGTAGCATGCAGGCCGATAAATTAGAAACTACCTCATTAGAAAGAGAGTTGAGTATTGTAAAGGATTACTTGGCATTGGAATATATAAGGTTTGAAGACAGACTTAGAGTGGATTATAAAATTGATGAAGACACATTAGATCAGCAAGTACCGCCCATGATGTTGCAAACCTTAGTAGAAAATGCCATTAAGCATGGTATTAGTAAGGAAGTGAATGGAGGAGAAATTATCATTACATCGCGCTTTACCGATACACATCACGAGCTGATAGTAATGAATACAGGAAAGTATGAGCCAATAGATGAAGAAGAAGGTTTTGGCGTAACAAGTACTATAAGAAGACTTCAATTGATGTATGGAGAGAAAGCAAGTTTTGTATTAACCAACCTCGATCAGCATCGTGTTGAAGCAAAAGTAGCAATGCCCCTAAACTTGTAACTATAAACACAGTGAACATGCCTATTAGAGCCATTATTATTGACGATGAACGACTAGCGAGAAATGAGTTAAAAAAGCTCCTACAGCAACACCCAGAAATTAATATTATTGAAGAAGGTGCGAACGTAGATGATGGTCTAGAAAAAATCAACAGCCTAAATCCTGATTTAATTTTCTTAGATATTCAAATGCCTGGCAAAACAGGATTTGATTTGTTGGCTGAATTAGAAAAAGCGCCGAAAGTAATTTTTACTACTGCATACGATGAATATGCTATAAAGGCGTTTGAAGTGAATGCACTCGACTATTTGCTGAAGCCAATAGAACCAAAACGTTTGGCAGATGCAATTCAGAAGTTGCAACAAGAACTAGCTAAAGAAAAAGCCAACGAAGGCCTATCGCGTGGTCCATTAACTGAACACGATCAAGTGTTTGTAAAAGATGGTGAGCGCTGCTGGTTTGTAAAGCTTTCTGAAATTCGTTTATTCGAAAGCGTTGGTAACTATGCTAAAGTATATTTCAGCACAAATAAACCATTGATTTTAAAATCTCTTAATTCTCTTGAAGAACGGTTAGATCATAGAATGTTTTTCAGGGCGAATAGAAAACATATCATCAACCTTCGCTGGATAGAAAAAATTGAACCCTACTTCAATGGAGGTTTAATTGTAGATCTGAAGGGAGGTGAAAAAATAGAAGTGAGTCGCCGACAAACTGTGAAGTTTAAGGAAATGATGAGTTTGTAATTACCCCACCGAAACCGGAACACTATGTACGGCGCTGCTGATTTCTTTTATCAGGGCGCTGTTTTTTTCTATGGCATTGCCAACAACAATTACGTCGGCTCCGGCTTTACAGTTTAAATATGCTTTTTCTGGATCTGTAATTCCTCCACCTATAATAAGTGGCACTTCTATATGCTTACTCACACAAGAAATCATGCTTTCTGTAATAGGACGTTTAGCACCACTTCCTGCATCCATGTAAATCAACTTCATACCCAACATTTCTCCAGCCATGGCAGTACACATAGCAATTTCATTTTTGTCGGCCGGAATAGGAGTTGCATTAGAGATATAAGACACTGTGGTAGGTGCTCCACCATCAATGACCATATACCCTGTAGGCATAATTTCTAAGCCACTTTTTCTTACGAATGGTGCACTAATAACATGTTGACCAATCAGCAATTCTGGGTTTCTGCCAGAAATAAGGGATAAGTACAACAACGCATCTGCATGCTTGCTAACCTGCGATGGTGAGCCTGGAAAAAGTATTACTGGAATATTGCTGAGCGATTTAATTTGCTGGATACATTCATCCAGATGACTTGAAATAACTAAACTTCCACCTAAGAAAAAATAGTCAACAGCAGCGTCCTGTGCTAATTTGGTAAGATCTGAAATCTGTGCTGCATCTACCTTATCTGGGTCAATTAAAACAGCGAATGACTTCTTGCCATTTTTTTTCTTATGTGTAAAATCTTGGTACAAAGTTTCTTTCATGCGTAAACGACAAGGTACTTGACACAAAAGTGCGAAAAATTGTCCACTTATTGCATCTTACCTTGAAGAAATCTAATTTCATGCGGGTTTTTCCTATGTTAACACATCGTTAAGGAATTTTTTCCAAACTACATAAAAAAAATATTCCATTTTCCACAAAAAGTTGTGGACATTTCATCAAATCCAAACCAGTTCTAAGCATCGAAAAAATCAACATCCCTTTTCCACAATTTGTTGATATTTCCACCGTTGGAAGTATAGGCTAGGAAATTATTTTCGTCGACCGCTTGTCAAAAGGCAGGATGTATAAACCGCTTTCAATAAATTAAAAAAACAGTTCCGAGTATGCCCACCCAGCGCACCCCCAAGAACCAACAGAAGGCACTTTCCTTCAGCCGTCGCTTTACAAAAGACGATGTATCCGTTTTCGACCAATTTGAGTACGATTACCGAACCAGTGTTATTCGTAACCCAACAGGTGAAACGGTGTTCGAAATGAACAATGTAGAGGTTCCTAAACAGTGGAGCCAAATTGCAACCGATATCCTTGCCCAAAAATATTTTAGAAAAGCTGGGGTTCCTCAACCCGATGGAAGCCTAGGTCGTGAAACCAGCGTTAAGCAAGTAGCTCATAGAATGGCTAATTGTTGGAAGGTTTGGGGAGAACGCTATGGTTATTTTGCAACACCTCAAGATGCGCAAATTTTTTATGATGAATTGGCGTACAGCATCCTAAACCAATCTTGTGTACCTAATAGCCCACAATGGTTCAATACAGGTTTGCATGAAAGCTATGGTATTACAGGTAAGCCTCAGGGACACTATTATGTTGATCCTAAGGACGGTCAACTTAAAAAATCACAAAACGCTTACGAGCGTCCTCAGCCACATGCTTGTTTTATTTTGAGTGTGAGCGATGATCTGGTGAATGATGGTGGCATCATGGATTTGTGGGTTCGTGAAGCGAGAATTTTCAAATATGGTTCCGGGGTGGGAACCAACTTCTCTCAAATTCGTGGCTCTGGCGAAAAGTTAAGTGGTGGTGGTAGCTCAAGCGGATTAATGAGTTTCTTGAAAATTGGTGACCGCGCAGCTGGCGCTATCAAGAGTGGTGGTACTACGCGTCGTGCCGCTAAAATGGTTTGTCTCGACTTAGATCACCCAGAGGTGATGGAGTTCATTAACTGGAAGGTAGAAGAAGAGAAGAAAGTAGCCGCATTAGTAAGTGCAGGGTATGATAGCTCTTATGAAGGTGAAGCTTACATGACTGTTGCTGGACAAAACTCTAACAACTCTATTCGTATTCCAAACGATTTCTTCCGCATTTTAGAAGAAGATGGCGATTGGGAATTGAAAGCTCGTACAGATGGTCGAGTAATGAAGAAGATACCTGCTAGAGAAGTATGGAACCAAGTTGCTTATGCCGCTTGGAGATGTGCTGATCCAGGTACACAATATGATACTACTATCAATGAATGGCATACATGTCCAGAAGGTGGTCGTATCAATGCTTCTAACCCTTGCTCTGAATACATGTTCTTAGACAATACAGCATGTAACTTGGCAAGTGCTAACCTCCGCAAGTTCTTCGATGAGCAAACCAATACTTTTGATGTAGAAGGATTTGAATATGTATGTCGTTTGTGGACTGTTGTGTTGGAAATTTCTGTGTTAATGGCACAGTTCCCTTCAAAAGAAGTAGCACAACTTTCTTACGATTACAGAACATTAGGATTAGGCTTTGCAAACTTGGGTACCGTTCTTATGTTGAGTGGTATTCCTTACGATAGTGAAGAAGCACGCGGTATTGCAGGTGCTATTACTGCAATCATGACTGGTATTTCATACAAGACATCGGCTGAAATGGCTTCATTCTTGGGTGCATTCCCTCGTTATGAAGAGAATAAGCAGCATATGTTGCGTGTAATGAGAAACCACCGTGCAGCTGCTTATGATGCGTCTGATGCATACGAAGGATTGAGCGTATTACCAGTTGGTATCAATGCGAAGTATTGTCCAGATTACTTGTTAAAGCGCGCTACAAAAGCATGGGATGATGCTGTTCAGTTAGGTGAGCAGTATGGTTATAGAAACGCTCAAACAACAGTTATTGCGCCAACAGGAACCATTGGTTTGGTAATGGATTGTGATACTACTGGTGTTGAACCTGATTTTGCATTAGTGAAATTCAAAAAGCTCAGCGGTGGTGGTTATTTCAAAATCATTAACCAAGCAGTTCCAAATGCATTGAAGAGCCTTGGCTATACAGACGATCAAATTTCAGCAATTGAAAAATATGCAGTAGGTGCTGCAAGCTTCGAAGGCGCACCATTCATTAATCCAGCTACATTAAGTGCAAAAGGATTTACTGCCGAAGAAATTAAGAAGTTGAATGACGCAGCTAAGTCTGCGTTTGAAATTGGATTCGTATTCAACCGCTTCACTTTAGGCGATGCATGTTTACAGCGTCTAGGATTTACCGAAGAGCAATACAGCGATTGGAGCTTTAACATGTTAGAAGGTTTAGGTTTCAGCGATGATGAAATTGAAGCCGCGAACGATTATGTGTGTGGTACTATGACTATTGAAGGTGCTCCATTCTTGAAAGATGAGCATTTGCCAGTGTTTGATTGTGCGAACAAGTGCGGTAAAAAAGGTGAGCGTTATATCCACGCACACGGACACATTCGCATGATGGCGGCTTGTCAGCCTTTCTTGAGTGGCGCTATTTCAAAAACAATTAACCTACCTCACGAAGCTTCTATTGAAGAAATAGCAGATTCTTATATGCTGAGTTGGAAATTAGGTTTGAAGGCTTGCGCATTGTACCGCGATGGCTCCAAGTTAAGTCAGCCTTTGAGCAATAAGAGCGATAAGAAAAAGAAGAAAGATGAAGATGCAACTGCAACTGCTGAAGCAGCAGAACAAACAGCAGAAGCAACAACTGAATCTGGTATTGTTGACTTAACAAAACTTACTGTAGAAGAATTATTAGAAGAAGTGAACCGTCGCATGACAGCTTCTACTGATACTAAATTAAAGCGACAATTATCGCGCATCGTTGAGCGTAAATCATTGCCTGCTAAACGCAGAGGATTTACACAAAAAGCAAAAGTGGGCGGACAAGTAATCTTCTTGCGTTCTGGAGAATACAGTGATGGTACACTAGGTGAAATCTTCATAGATCTTTATAAAGAGGGTTCTACTGTACGAAGCTTGATGAACTGTTTTGCAATTGCTGTTTCTGTGGGTCTACAATACGGTGTGCCATTAGAAGAGTTTGTTGAGAAGTTTGTGTTTACCAAGTTTGAACCATCAGGAATGGTAGACCATCCAAATATCAAAACAACTACTTCACTAGTTGACTTCGTATTCCGTGCACTGGCTTACGAATACTTAGGCAGAACCGATTTAGTACATGTGGTAGATCAGCCTACAGTAGAAAATACCGGCGAAGGAGACGAGGAAATTACCCTCATGGGAAAGCCCGAGTTGAGTAGTGTGCGTGTAGCCGCTACTAATTCAGGTGCAGCTACTGCTCCGCAAAAATTACAAAGAGCAACTGCTGGAATTAAGGCCGAAGTTGGCTTAGATGCGGTAAATGCAGCTGCAAAGAACATGCAAAGTGATGCTCCTGCTTGTAATGTTTGTGGTCATATTACAATTCGTAGTGGTACTTGTTATAAGTGTTTGAACTGTGGTAACAGTATGGGTTGTAGCTAACTTAGTTGGGTGAATATGCTAAGCCGCTCTTGTATAAGAGCGGCTTTTTTTTGTAAGACGAAGTGAGATCAGCAATAAAATTATTTAGGTGTATTCCTTAATCTATTGGTGTATAGAAATGAAAAGTATGCAAAAAGAAGTATTTTGAAAATGCCAAGAAACCAATCTATGCCTCGTTGTGGAATACCCGGACTAATAAATAAAACAATTGAAATAATGAGCCCCACATAGCTCACAATAGCAAGGAAAATTAACGTAGATCTTTTCTTGAACATTCAGCAGAAAATTTATTGAAGTAATGTTTATTTATAGATTTTCATTGTGTCTAAAATTCATTAAAAAGATAATCTTACAAATCAAATAACTCTTCTATTTTATTAATTTCCTCTCTTATTAAGCTGTCTAGCCAGCTTTATAGAATGTTTTAAAGAATTCGTATTCCTCCAGTCGTGGTGCGATACAATTATATACTTTGGCTTCGGATATCTTTTTTTAAGGTTGAGTAAGGTTTCTAAGTATTTGTTTTTATTAGCATCGCCTAAATAGCCAAGATCTTTTGCTTCAGCCCCTTTAATTAAGCATCCGCCATACAATATTTTCTGCTCATTAAACCAAATAGTAATATTATCAGCGGTATGACCTTCACCCGGATAAAACACTTCAAAACTTACATTTCCTATTTGGAAGGTTGTGTCATGAGTCATTAAAAACTCAGCTCTTTTTTTATTATTTTTTCGACTGAGTTCGTCGGTTAAAATTGTAGTATAGGTTTTTATTCCTTGTTGTTTATAGTATTCCAGTCCCTCGGTTCTATCACTATGCCAATGGGTTGCAATGCAAATGGAAACATGCGAATTGTGTTTTATTCGAATGCTGTCTAACAGTGGTTGAAATTGTGTGGTATCCCAAGGTGTATCAAATAAAATAGCTCCCTTCTCAGTAAGTGCATACATACCATGTGCAGGTAAATAATTGCCCTCATATAAGTTATAAGTAGTGTATATGAAAAAGTTATGCGTTAACGGAGTAATAGATATTTTGGGAGCATTGGATTGCCCAAGACATATTTTTGAAATAAATATTGTAAGCATATATATGCAAAGCGTTCGCATTAGTGACTTTTTTTAATGTGATATAATTTTTTCATAGAGAACTTCTTCTAAGTTTTCTACTTGCATTTTTTTAGAAAACTCCAGCGCTTTTAATTTATAGGATTCGTTTTCAACCAAATCCTTAATTAGAGGTCTGAGCTTTTTCTCTGTAAGTTTATTTACTGGTAAGCCTTTTGGCCCTAGGCCTTTTTTGCTGATTAATTTATTCCAAGAAAATTGATCAAAAACATGCGGTATAATCAAGGATGCACATCCATACTTAACGCTAATATGTGTAGTTCCTGAACCTCCATGATGAATAACTGCATAACATTTTTTAAAAATCCAGCTGTAAGGAATTTGCTTTGTAAAATAAAATAATTCATGATCTCTATATTCCTCTAGTTCTATGAGTCCGCCTGCAGCTATATTGATAACTGCTGGAATTTTTAATTCATTCAGCACGTTACAAATAAGTTTAGAAGTTTTTTCAGGACTTTTATGGACCATACTTCCGAAAGTCAAAAAGACTACTTTTCGGTGCTTCTCTATGAACTCGATGATTCGATGATCTGGATTCCAATTTTGATTCTCTTCTTTTTGATGATAACCTAATATATGAGCATTTGAAGCCCAATACGATGGTTTTTCAAATAATGCAGGGGAAATTGTATAGATTAATTCTTGCTTCTTTAAATTTTCTTTTATTTCTTTTTTTGAAGCAATCTTTTTAGATCCATGAATGAGTTTTTGTGCATCATAAATTGTTTTTATTAGCCCAAAGTTTGCTAGTGAGTAGGTGAATTGATTGATATATTCACTTATATAAAAATTAAATCCAGTATGAGGGACTCCCTTAACATAATGAATGAAATAGGGAATTGGGCTTATTAGAATATTCTTTTTGCCTGTTAAAATGTGCCAAATGAATGGATAGTTACATTTTCCATTGTGAATGATAATATCTGGATTGGTATTTTTTATGATTTCGTATTGCTCTTTTACTAAAATTGAGTTGATTTTCATGCCAGCTTTAAAAAGCCTATAAATTGCTTTTAATTTTTTTATATCAAAACTTCCATTCATTACCATTCTGCCATCATCACTTTCTAGCAATTCTAGAAATAATGAAGTGAATGTATATTTTTTCACCTCATTTGGAATATGATCTAAATACTGTTCAGGAAGGGCATAATTAACTTTATGACCTTTTTTTGATAAAAGTTCACCTATTGCTAAGAATGGTTCAATATCTCCACGGGTGCCAATAGACATCAAAAGAATATTCATACGGGCATTCTATTTAGTTTTATTAAGACCATTTATTTAATAAAAATAGTAGTTCAATTAAATTACTGATTATGGAGTAAGTTTCTTAGCAATAAGAGCAGTATGGGTATCTTGTTGGTTTTTATTATTTGTATAATCAATATGAAATATTTTAATGACTTCTAACCCTATTTTTATAAGTTGTTGAGTGATTTCTTCTAGCTTATAGTAATAAAAATAAGATTGATCCCCTGTACTTGAGTGTTGGAGTCCAGATTTGGAAGGGTCTCCATCCACAAAACTTAGGTATAGTATACCGTTTTGATTCAGCAGCAACTTAATATTCGAAAAGAAAAAAATACTGTCTTCGTGTGAAAGATAGGGTAAACAAAAACCACAAATAATTCCATCAAATGTGATAGTAAGTTGATGAATACGCCTACAGTCCATTACTTCAAATGAAGCAGTAGGATTGTTTATTCTAGCAAGTGTAATCATATTAGGCGCTACGTCAATACCATGTAAATTACAATTCGAATTTTTTGAAAGAATATACTTTGCAATATTACCTGGGCCGCAGCCTATATCTAAAATAGATGGATTTGCTGTATTGATATTATTACAAAAAAAATCGTACGAATCATTATAGATGTCAAGATGCATGAATTTCTCTTGGTAGAGTTCTGCTAGTTTATTCCATGTTGAAAATGTTTGATTATACTGTTGTTCCATGGATCTTAGATAGTACTATTAATGAAAAAGATAATAATCATTATTAAAGAGATTATCTATCACCGACTAAAACCCGTTTTAAGTTTCCATTGTCTTTATGAATTAGCCAAAGGAGGTAGGGTGCAAAAAATATAATTCCTAGAACCATTGCAATAAATCCTGTAATAATTGATTTAGAATTAAAGTTATATCTCCACATGATCCAAAAACCAGATAACAGAAGGTAACAAAGGAAATCGAGATTAAATTGACCAGACCAATTTAAAGCTAAAATGTTCTTAACAAAAATGCTTATTAAATCTATCCCTTCATTTTTGATTGCAAAAAACGTGTAAATGAGCAGTCCAAGAGCTTGAAGTGTAAGAGTGATCTTAATAAATCGATTGGTCATCATTTTATAAATTATTGGTTTAATTTTAAATAAACACAGTGAAGCTTCTTCTTGAAAGATAATCCAGCAACCTTAATACATTCGCTATTGCTAAACTACCTTTTTGCACAAAACTTCCTGATGTTTTTTATTTTATGAATAAATGTAATTATAAATTACCCCTTCTGCTATTAATCTTATACAACAACTCTTCTAAATGTTTCTCTTTTTAAGCTCTTCTTTCAAAGATTCATAATACTTAGGTTTCTTTAGAAACTTATAAATTAGGAATATAGGAATAAGTGTAATTAGTCCCCATGTGTTTTTAGCAACACTATAAATGATTATACCAATTAAGAATCCTATAAAAAATGCGTCAATAAGCGGAGAGGGCTTATTACTTTTTAATGCATCTAACAATTCTTCATTAGTATAGTTAGATAGTTCATTAGAATTCATAGTAGCATCTTTAATCTAATGTACATATTTACTTTAAATAATTATTGACAAATTGATTTTCGGCCTTTGGTGGATTTTAATACTTTATTTTAGTGGTTGTTGATTTTTTGTCTTACTATTTCAAGTGCTTGGATATAGTATTTTGCCTTTGGTTTAAGATTTCCGAATCCAAAGGTCTTATATGTTTTATTTGTATTTAAATTTCTCAATTGAAATTGGATATCTCTGTCGCGTCCAATATACCCAGAAGATGTAATAGTCCTATAATGCTCTACAAAGGCATAAAAACTAAAACCAACATCCCCTAGTGATAGGTCGTCGGAAACAAATGAATAAGGCCCGTTGTAGTATTTTTCAAATGATTCTTGGATGATTCTATTAATTCGAGGCCTAAAAGCAGATATGATAAAAACAGGCTGATTATCTTTTGCAAAATCATATGGAATTTGCCCATCTCTTAGAAACTCTTTGGTAGAATAACATGAAGTAAATGATAAAAGGATCAATATAATACAGAGATATAGCAGGTTTTGAATTTTGTTATTCATTGGATTAAAATATTTTGAGAATAAATACCAGCAAATGCTTGCTACATGTTGAAACTGCAAACTAGAATTTAAGGTTTTCCTTAGCCACGATCTGCCATCTTTTCTGTCTGTGAATATAAAATCTTTTTGCGAAAGAAGTAATGAAGCCTGTTAGTATTCCTCCATAAATGGTTATAGCATCTTCGTAATAAATTTTACCATTTCCCAAATCTTTAATTATTACATTATGATTCCAAATTTTTGCAGCCTTATCCCATTCTTTGGTAGAAATAGTAGTGCTACTATCCTCAATTTTTTCAATAAATAAATGATGTATGCCGCCGAATGGTATGAATCCGAAAACCTTCATTTTTACTTGATAAGCTTTACCTATTTCCCATTGTTTTGGCAGATCATTATCTATTGATTTGAAGCTTATCATCCCTTTTGCTACAAATTGTAATAATGCAGGTGTTTTCACATTTGCCCAGGCATTATCTAAATCCATAGGAATTTCTGAGCTAACTG
This sequence comes from uncultured Hydrotalea sp., assembly GCA_964616465.1. Classification (GTDB taxonomy): domain Bacteria; phylum Bacteroidota; class Bacteroidia; order Chitinophagales; family Chitinophagaceae; genus JAFLBI01. The sequence goes on from CAZTTO010000014.1 coordinate 88,608, forward strand.
TTAATTGTTTGGCCTTCACTTTCTTTCCTTCATATTCAATACCTATCTCTTCTACTTTAGATATTGGCTTAATAATTTGAGAGAAGCTGTTATAGGCTGAAGCAAAGATTCCAAAAAATAGTATCATTTTTTTCATTGTTTTTGATTTGATGGCACAAAGATCTTGGCTCTTAAGAACTAATTCGTTGATTCAAATCAAGAAACAACTTCAATTATATTATTGCTTCATTTTATGGATAGTACTTTTTACATCATCCATTTTCATCATTCTTTTTTTTACACGGCTTAATGTTTCAGGCGTCATATTAAGGTATGATGCAATCATATATTGAGGAACCCTTTGCATTAAAAAAGAACTTTCTTCTATGAATGTTTTAAATCTTGTATTATAGTCATCGTGTAATAATCTATTGGCTCTCAAAACTGATGTAACATAGGCTGATTCAGCTAATTGCCTGCCAATACGTTCCCAATTCTTTGAGTACTCAAATAGTTTATTCAGATTCTTTTTTTCAATACTATATATCAGTGAATTTTCTAAAGCTTGTATGGGTCTAATTGAAACAGTGTTAGTGAGAAAGCTGTAATAATCTGTCATAAGCTGAGATTCTGAAAAAAACAGCATTATTCTTTCTTCCCCATTCAATTGATAAAATAGTTTGAATAGACCTTCTTCAATGAAAGATATCTTATTAGAAATTTGTCCTTCTTTAAGATAAAATTCCCCCTTCTTAACTTCTTCGGGGATAAATAACTTTAAAGCGAAGTTGGCCTCTTCGTCTGTTAGTTTTACTAGAGTTGTAAAAAAATCTATGAACTTCATTGTAACAAATCGACTGTAAGTTGTGACTTATTCCAAAAAATCTGTTTCATACAACACTAAAGTTAAAGTAAAACAGTGCACGAATTTATTACATTTTAGAGTCTTTACTCAAGTTTCACTTTTTGACTGCTGTTATTGAATATACCATTGGTATTTTGTTATCTAAATGAGCTATTCTGAATTTTCTGGGCTCAAATTCTACAGTCTTGTTAAAACAATTATAGGGTGAATAGTCATACTCTTCTAGAGAATCTATTTCAAGTCCATTATAAATGAGGCTATTCACCACTTCGCCAATACTGTGATTCCAGGATATATCAGAAATTGTTAAGTCAGCAGCTTTATCTGCATAAGTTCCGCTATTTGTTTCTACAATGGGTCCCGAATTAAAATATCTGTAACCAATTTTTTCAAAATTGTAGTCAAACATCCAAACAACTGGATGGAATTCTACAAATATAAATTGTCCTTTTGGCTTTAAAAATTTGGAAACAATTCCTGCCCATTTGTTCAAGTCCGGTAGCCAGCCGATTGTTCCATAACTTGTGAAAACCATATCAAAAGTTTTCTCTAAATGATTCGGTAAATCATAAATGTCACAACAGATGAAGTTTGCATTTGAATGGATCTCTTTTGCTATTTGCTTAGCACTATCAATTGCTTTATCTGATAAATCAATTCCAGTAACGGTTGCGCCAAGTCTTTCCAATGAAATAGTATCTTGGCCGAAATGACATTGTAAATGTAAAATGGACTTTCCTTTTATATTGCCAAGTAAGTTCAATTCAATTTCATTTAACGATGTATCCCCATTCAAAAATCCCTTCTGGTTGTAAAATTCAGAATTTAAGTGTGTGTCGGTTCTATTGTTCCAAGCCTTCCTGTTTATTTCAATATAGTTATGTTCAGGGTTCATTTTTTAGCATTTGTATGCAAGTAACTCAAATAACTAATTACATATCAAATACACCTGTGTATTTGATATCGTTGAGTAATAGTAAGGTGAATATAAATATTTCTGCTTCTATTTAAATATGGGCACCTGTATTTCTTTACTCCAGCCTTAAAATTCAATAAATAAAAATATTTTATTTCTAGTGATCCGAGCGGGCATCTCTCTGCGTAGATATCTTGAAACAATCTAATTATTAAGAATTTTTAAACTACAACTAAAGGCAAAGCCTACAATTTTAAAACCAATATTTTATGAAAATCAGAACACAATCCCTTTGGGCAGTTGCCCTCGCAGCTTTTACATTTACTAGCTGTTCTAAAAAAAATGACATGAATGTTGAAGTTTCAGCTTCTTGGTCTGTAACGCTCAGTACTAAAAATGAGATTCCTGCCGTACCTAATAGAGCTGAAACAGGAACAGCAGCAATAAAGTTGTTCTCAAACAATGAACTTGAATTTGATATTTCAGTCCCTAATCTAGCTGCTGGCGATATGATTCAGGCCGCTCACCTCCATGTAGGCGATGCAGTTACTAACGGAGGTGTGGTTGCCGATCTCAGAGGAATGATGCATCAAAATAAAACTATGGGAAAAATTGCTATAAGAAGCACCCTGGCAGATTCTTTGAAAAATGGTATGGCACAAATCTATGTAAATGTGCATACAACACAAGTTGCTTCTGGCTTGGTAAGGGGTCAGTTAAATGACAATGTGGTATGGGCTGCAGATGTAATGCTCTCTGGCTTGAATGAAATTCCGGCTGTTACCACTACAACACGAGGAACAAGTTTCTTAAGAATTACAACTTCTGGCAAATTGTTCAGCGGATTTTCGTTTTCTATGATGGAAGCCGGCGATATGTTAATGGCAGCACATATTCATGTTGGAGCTGCTGGTGTAAATGGTCCGGTATTACTAGGACTAGCCGATAATAATGCAGATTTTTCAGTTTCAAAATCTTTTACACTTTCAACTGCCATTCGTACTGCAATTTTGAATGATGCATTATATGTGAACGTACACAGCATGAACCATCCATCTGGTGTAGTGAGAGGACAAATTCGTTAGATTCAAGTATTTACATTCATTCAATATCTAAATAAAGAGAGGCTATCAAAATTTCTGATAGCCTCTTTTAGTTTATGAGTGAAATGGTGCTGAAAGCGAGTGGAAAATCCAGTTCAAATATTTTAGAATTTTAAATAAGATTATATTTAGGGTTTATCGCTTCATTATGATTCTCCAAAGCTGATTTTATTGATTTAATATTAGAGCAACAGATTTCTCAACTATTCTATATATCTGCTAAATATGGATCTATAATTTGTCCAAATATAATTTTATACCTGTCTTCAAAAATGTCGTCCTCTGTTAAAATAAATTCAGCTTGTTCAAATAGATCAGGATTATTTTTATAGAAAGCAAATTGTTTTCGTTTTCTCTTTATCAACTTTTTGGTAATGCTTACTTTATCATATTCTTTACATAAATATTTAAATGCTTTAACGGCTGATTGCTTGTTGTCAAAATAAAAAGTTATGTAATAAGTTTTATATCCAGTGAATGTATTTGATTGTTCATTTGTTAGAATGTCCAGCTTACATTCTTTTGCCCCAATTTCAATGTAAGGATGTTTCTTAAAGGTGAGTGAGTGTCCTACTGAATAAACCGGACTTGAGTCTATTACAGGTGGAAATGCGGTCCAATCAACATTTTCTTTTGGTTTTTCTGTTATAAATGGAACATACCTTTTCAGAAACATTTTTGTTAAACTATCTGTTTCATAAGTGCTTATTCTCAGTAAAATATCATTTGTAATAGAATGAAAGTTGCGTGGTTGAGCAAAGGATGATGATATCATAAAATGGAAAAATCTATTTATAATTAGGTTCCCTTGTAGGTTTATCGATTTGCCATTAGCTGTAACCTCCGTCAGCTTTTAGAGCACATTAATAAAAGTAAAGCTTTTAGATTAGTAATGAAGATAGATGTATTTCATTGTTAATAAATCACTATCAACTATACTGTTTTAAAACAGCTTGTTAGCTACATTAATTTTCTTAGCGTTTCTAGAAAATCTTTTCCATCCATTATTTTAAGCTCTTTATCATCATTCACTTCAATTTTGTAAGGTATTCCATTTTCAATTTTCCTGACAATGCCATTTTTATCTAAAAAAATGTTTAGTGGGAATGAACCAATATCCATAGATTCGATATACTTTTTGGCGTTTGTAATATGAGTAAAGTTAAATTTATGTCTTTGTAAGAAGTTTCGGACCTTTTCACTTGACTCATAAGTAATAGCAATAAAGTTCGCGCTGTCTTTCAGTTGCTCTTTTATCTGGTTTAAAATTGGCATTTCTTCAATACAAGGTGTACAGGTTGTAAACCAAAAGTTTATTAACGTTGGCTTGCCCTTTAGATTTGTAATGTTTATTTTTTTATTATCGAATGTTGTGAACGTTGGTAACTTAAATTCTTTATTCAGATAACTATTTGAGTCAAAGAATTTTTCTTCTTTAAGGTCACTTACATTAACAACCCACTCATAAGAATAAATTACACTATCAGGTGTTCTCCTAACTTCTTTAAAACTTTCTTTGATTGTAACTTCCTTTGAGGGGAAGATACCTTTCATTTGCTGAATTTTTTTCGTTTTAATATCAATATATGTGATACTATCTATTATTTTATCTTCTGGTGTTTTTAAGTACTTAGTTTGTCCGAATGCATTAAATGCCCCAAAGCATAATAATGTAAAAAGTAGGTTCTTAATTTTTGTCATATAGTTTACATTTAACTTTTATAAAATTATTGTAGCTAACATATTGGCGCTGTAGATGAATTTGAAATCTAACTGCCGGCACAAATGATGATGTAAAATACAAAAATTCATTATTTCTTCATTCGCTCCATTTAATTATTTAGTCTAGGAGAGAAGCTGATTGTAGTACACTGTTAAGGCGGCGTTATTAGTCCACCGACATTACATAAATGCAATGTTACCTGCTTTACTTTGTACATTTTCTGACAAAGAAGTTGATTCTCGTAGTCAAAAAAAGATGATCAATAGCCAGCCAGAAAAATTTCCACAGCCAATTAAGTCACGATTAGAAATGCTTTTCCATCCAGGGTTTGTCCAACTATGAATTAAAAAGGCGATTACAATAAGTGACAATAAGCCCCAAATTGTCAAAGCTGTCCAACCTACTACTTTTATTATTCTTGTAAAATACTTTGTCATAATTATGTCGCAAGAACAGTCCCAAAAATGGTTTGATAATAAATGGCTGCAATTATAAATGT
>CAZTTO010000015.1:0-83541 GCA_964616465.1 uncultured Hydrotalea sp.
AAATGTATTGACTTTTGTCTACTTTTAAACCGTACTGTTTTTGGGGGAGCTTACCCTTTTATTCCTGTTCGTTTAATTGTCTATTCTCTTTCTTTTAGTCTTTGTCGTGCGTTGGCAAAATTCAAGCTCTTTTGGTTTTTTGTTTTAGCTCGTGTGTCGGCAAAAACCTAATGTGCTTGAATGTGCGTTGGCTGTCTTTTTACACTGAGCGATAACGTTTTTCGGCTTTGCGAAGGCGGGGCATTTGAAAAACGTTCAGCCCGGAACTGCAGCCGATTAAAGATACTGAAGTTGAAAATATATTCTGCTGCTCATCTGTGTTCGGTCAGCTGGATATGTAGCTGATAGTGTATTAACCCCCTAATTCTTGGACTAAATACTTGTAAGGATTTGGCGTAATAATCATGGATTGGTGTACAAAAGAAGGTTTTTAGACAACTATAGAAAAAGCCTAAGAAAGCTTTGCCATAAATATGATCTCAGCAATATTGAATGCCTAGCTTAGCAATCTTCTTTAAAGCCACAGCATCTTAATAAAGACTAGGAATCTAGCATATTTGAAATACATTGGCACAATATCCCAACACACTAAACTAGCTGCATACTTGCGCCAGTTGAGGGTTAAAGAAAAAGCCCTTAGTTGCGGGTGAAAACACCACGCAACGGCAGCAAGGCGAAAAATGTTGCTGATGAAGAATACCAACAACGGCGGAGAAACACCATGCAAGGACGGCAAGGCGAAAAGTGTTGTTGGTGAACAACACCAATAACATCGGAAGCCTCTACTTCAACAACTCGCATATCAAACCAATTGAAAAAGCAGTTCCTAGGAAAATGAATACGTAAAGTGCACTCTTTAAAATAGGACTCCGGTTGATTCTATCACTTCTATTTGAAAGGATAAAAACCACAAGTGATATTAGTGCCATCAATAAAAATATTGGTGCTAATCCACTAAACCAAGATGGAATAAGATTTGTCATGAATGCAATTATCCCAATTTTTCTATTCATCTTTGTTTTGTTCAATTATGATTTTGAAATAACATATTATATAGGTCTCTGTATTTTTCTTTAAACTCACCAACAGTCATTTTGCCACTACTTGCTCCATTCCATTCAGCAAGTTCGTACTGTTTACCTTCGTATTTTACACCTGTAAAAACTCCTTTGCCATTTGTAGTAATCTGGAAATTAGAATTAAGCATCTTGGTATGACCGTCGCCTCCGATACTCCAAAACGGTGATCCATACCAATTTTTAGAATAGCCCCCTATGAAAACACTATTTCCTTCTCTATCGGTCACAAAAGATTCCGCGTCAGGAAACCCATCTCCTTCAGCACTCATACTGATTGAGAGAGTTCCATCTTTTGCCTCCTTAATACCAAAATTATATCTCACATCGATTTCTGGTTCAATTTGCCCTAATCTTCCCCAAAGCCATTTTCCAGTTACAGGGTTACCGCCAGAATAACTGCCTCTGAATCCCGATTCTGTAGCAGTTGCATGACCACGAGAATGAGTTCTTTCTATTGATAAGTCATACGAGAAGAGAGGTGGTCTAGCACTAGCCATCCCAATACCTGGCAGCCAGGTGGTTACTCCTTCATAAAAACCCTGTTTCTTTATGTATCCACCAGTTGTTTCATAGGTCACCCATTGGTGAACCTTAGAATGTGCATTGATGGCAGTGGAATAACCAGATCCTCTTCCGTTGAATCCACCTGCGAATGTTTCATTTGTGACAAATGATCTGATATGAAATGTATATGGCCATTTTCCATCCGGATCAATAAATAACAACGGATTATTTAAAGCATAATTGTAGGGTGTTACGTACTGGAGGCCATCAGCCTTAGGATCCACCACATGCCACCTTCCTACTTGATTATCATACATCCTCGCCCCATAATCCAACCATTCCAACCCACTACCATCGGAGAACTCTTGCCGCTGTTCTTCTTTGCCGTTGTACTTTATTTTATTAGTGAGAGTATTTGCCGCTTTCGAACTGATCCCCGTTATAGTAAGTCCAAACGGATAATAATGCGTCTCCTCTACCAGTGGGCCTCTTACATGGGTGAGTTGGAGATTGTCAAAGAACACATCTATGTTAGGGGTTTCGTTGCTAACATATACATAAAGATAGCCGTTTTTCCTTACCGGTAAACTATTGCGTATATGCGTGCTAAACACTTCATTATCCCCCACCTGCTCAAAACCACCACCGGCATATTTCAGTTGCTCATCCAGCAGCAGCCAGTTTACAAAAGCCTTGGGTCTGCTGCTGTTGTAAGATTGGCTGTTTAAAAAGTTGGTTACAGCTGGGTCTAACACACCTCCTTGTTGCAACTGTACCGCGGTGGCTTTACCACCACTGGCTCCGGCTACTCCATTGGCCAATGCTGCTATAATGCTGGTTATAGGGTTGGCCGGGCCGGCAGGGCTGGCACCGTTTGTTCTGTACCAGCTGTTGGCACGCAGGTGATAGCTATCGCCTGCCATTACTTTAATTAAGATGCCCGGGCCTATCTTATTGCCATTACCATCCAACTTGGCTACCTTATTATTAGGGCTGGTATAGCTATCATTGGGGTAGCCCATGGGCTTGTCTGCCCGTGTTGCATCCAGATTGCTGTAGTACAGGTTCTCTGTTGCTGCATTACCCGTTTCCATACTCGCAACCGGGTAGGCATTGGTTTGCTGCTCCTCGGTTAATACCATGCGCACATTACCCAAATGGTCTTTGATAAAATAATCATAGACCCAGTTATTGTTCACTTGCCTGATACGGCCTTCTTCATGCCCTATAAACTGCAGGGTGTCGTTTTGGTATACATAGCCGCCTATATAGGCCGTGCGGGTGGTTTTATTGGTTGGGCTGGTTTCAGCGGTACGCTTCTCTAACTTATTACCCGCCGCATCGTAGATATAGGTGATGGTGCCTTTGCCGGTCACGCTTACCTGGTAAGGCAGGTTCAGGTGGTTGTAGACTATACTGCTGATATCCTTGTTATAATCCAACACCATATTGCCATTGGCATCGTAGTTATAGTCTGTTTTAGCAGCTGCACTACCCGCACCTGCATTGGGACTGGTAGCAGATGTTCTAAAATCGCCCAGCTTGGTCTGTGCATCATTCACAGCATCCCACACACTTTTGAGTTTATTGCTGGTGCCGCTGTTTTGGTAATCGTATAGCAGATTATCTATCTGTACACTTGTATTGAGCCTTATACCCCATTGCTGCATTTGTAAAATATTACCATTGGCGTCATAAGCAGTATGGTGGTTACTGCCATCACCCATCAGTACATTAAAGTTTAGTCCGGCAGACTGGTTCCATCCACCACCCGTAAACTGGGTAAAGTCAGCACGCAGCAGTCGGTTGGCGGCATCGTAGCCATAACCATAGGCTCGCTGTTCGCCATCGCCCTTGCTTCTCCAGCGCATACCCGCTATATTACCATTGTACTGTGCTTGCTGGAAGCCCCAGTCGTAACTGAGGTCCATACCAAACCAGCGGTTGTGGGTATTGCCATAGTTGTAATCTCGGTTAATTCCCTTGAGCCAACCCCTAACATTGTAACTGTATTGTAATTGCTCCACTGGCAGGCCCGTAACCGGCATCTGCCCAAGTTGCTTATTCACCAACTGGCCTGTTTCATCATATGCGTGCTCAGTAATGGTTTTTTGAGTTGCGCCATTGTCGTTCAGGGTTTTTACAATACGCAATAGTCTGCCTGCTTCATCGTAATGCATATTTGTCTTTACACGAACCTGTGTAGCAGCTGCTGCATTGCTATGCACCTGATAGGTGGTAATGGGTTTGCCGCTGAAGTCGTAACGCGTGGTGGCAATGTCTATACCACCTTTATAATTACTTGCCTGTGCCTGTATCTGTCTGCCATCTTCATCATAAAACATAACTGTCTCTAACCATTGTCCCAGGTTCAGGTTAGCAGGGTTCTCCAATACCCTTACCTTGGTAACGGTGGGCATACCCAAGGTGCGCTGGCTGGCAGCACCCGGCAGGCTCTCAGGATAGGCGCTGGTACCTGCATCCAATTTGCCAATATCTTGTGTTTGGTACTGGCGGCTAGTAGCAGCATAGTTATCATAGTAGTTGAGGGTGAGCGCAACAAAATTGCTGCCATCAGGGAATGGGTTAAAATTGGTGAGTACACTATGGCTGCTTTCTACTGCCTCGCCTAAGATGGTTTCAAACTCAGCTCCGTTCTCTGCCGTAAACTCTCCAGTAAATTGTATTGTGGTTGTTGCCCTGTAAACCGGCTTACCAGTTTCTCTGTCTGATACATACAACTCGGGTGGGGCCATAAAATTGACAGTGGTAACTGTGGTGGTGGCTGCATCAAAACGTGCATTAAGCAGGTTTTGCAGGTCATCTCTGCTACCGTAATAAGTTATCATACCCGTAGCAGTTACGCGGTTTAAATCATCGTAGAGGTTCACCATCCATTGTCCACTGGTACGCATTTTGGCATCCTGGGTATAGGTTAGCCTGTCGCGCTTATCATATACCATGTACACCCATCCCGCTCCGGGTACTCTTTTGGCGATCATCCTGTTGCGGCCATCATATACATATCTAAAACTGAGTTCATCTGCAATACCCGTATTTACCTGCCAGCCATTACCGATGAGTTGATTCACGGCCTTTGGCTGCAATACAAAGCGCAATAATCCAAAATCATCATAGACATAATAGGTGCACAGCCATCCACTATGTTCTTCCGAAGGAAAGTTATCAATCTGTACCTTTTTTAAGATCACCCGACCTTCTTTATCCTTATACTCAACTACCCGCTTATCATGTTCATCCAAACTGTGCGTCTCATATAACTGTCCTGTCCCATAAACACCCGCTTGCACCGGTACAGCACTTTCACCTGCGCCTATATTCCACATACGTACTGCATCCTGAGCATCATTCACACGGTATTCAGTACTTACCCCCCTATTACTACCCGCCCAACTGTTGCCCGCAGCCATAGTCTTCGTCACTCTGTTTAGCGGACTATTTTCAAAAACTGTCTGCTGATAAAAAACATTTTCGCCCGGGTGTATACTTTGTAAAAACTGTTGTTGTTGGCTGAATGGGTTTAATCGAAAATTGCCACTGCCATCTGCAGCTGTATAGGGCAGGTATTTAAATTGCTCTCTGCCTAACTCATCATACAAACTGGCTTGTATAATATCTCTGCCAAGCGGACTAGCCTGCTTGATAACAGTTTGTATCGGGCGACCCAATCCATCTACATACTGCGTCTGCTCTTTTACCTGCTGAATACCCGCTGCCTGAAAAACACCGGGATCTGTAATAGGGGCCACCGCTTCTCTTGAACGTATATAGTTCACTTTTACACCAGATGCATATCCCGAAGGAATGCCGTTACCTGAACCATTAGGCAACAATGACCCAGTAGGCGTGTTCTGAGCCTTTAAACAAAACTCAAAAGTGACTAAGAACAACAGTAGTATGATTACTCTATTTGGTTGCATATTATTAAATTCATAGTTAATATTGAATTTGCTGATAAGTGTAATCAAACGATTTCAGAATATTCCTATCTATATCTTTAATAAACTTCAATCTGTTCATCAAGTCGTATTCATAATAAATAATTTGATTATTTAGATCACATTGACTGGTGATACCTAAAAGTGGAGAATATGTATATGTAGTCATTTGAGCACCTTTTGGATAAAGTCGTAGCTCATCTATTATAGCGGTGCCACTTATAGTGAGAGTAGTTTGACCAGTTATAGTTGTTTCAAACATGGTCCATCCATTTTTACTAATTTTTGGAATACCTCCGATATTCACGGAACCGCTTCCATTTTTTAACCAATAAGTAATAATATAATTTAACGATGGATTTAAACCTGATCTATAAATATTTCCAGTATTTAAGTAATAACTTTTACTTCCAGTAATACCTTCGTTTAAGTTTAGTGAGCCAACAAAATCCCAGTTCCCTTTACTATCTGCTTCGAATGAAGTATATGCTATTGAAGAAAAAGACGCATTCTCAGCTTGAGCAATTGGTAAGTTCTTATTATGATCCCATAAAAAAGCTTTAGCACCTTCTCGAAGTTTTGTTACTTGAAGGGGTTTTGCTTTTGCATCATAAATATCAAAAGACACCTCAGTTTCAAATGAAGACTTAAGATAGTTAAATCTTTCGATTTTATCAAGAACAATCTGTGAGACATTATTATACCTGAAATTACTTTTATTCCAATCAGAAATTACCCCAGTTGCCAAATTTGTGCTTTTAACTTCAATTGCAGTTCCTATAATATTTTTACTCACCATATCTTGGAAAACGGGCACATTAATAAAATCGTATGGATAACTATATACAATTTGAGTTTGTTGCTGTTTACTATTGATAGAAATAGAGCTGGCCAAATTTTCATAATTAGGATGATAGGTTTTATCAATAGTTGATATCAATATATTACCGTTGTCATCATAATCCTTAATTATTTGTTTTACTTCACGTATTACAGATTGATATCTCCACTGACCTTTTGCTAATCCAGTACAAAATACTTCACCACAACCCAATGAGATAACACTTCCAGTATAATAACTGTATAAGCTAAATAGAAACACAGGTATTGAAGGCTTTAACCCGTAAAGAGGAACTGAATTTACATATTCTGATTGCCCTTTAAATGTATACTCGTAACTCAAATGTTTCACAAGTACTTCATTACTTGTAGTTTTATAAAAAAGTTCATCAGTAATTCTAGACTGAAAATCACCCAACATGGTCGGAAACTGAACATATTTCTTGACAGTTTTAAGATTATGTCCATTAGAATTTAATTGCCAAACTTCTACTTCATCATAAAAAATATAACGCGGCGTCCTCAAATAAAATGGATTTTCATAATCATGATTATCAGACATAAGTACATACTTTGAACAATCAAAATCATTCACTAAAGCAGGCAAATATTTTGGCTGTATATTTTTGGGGTACTCAGTATTAAAATTAATATTAGGCTGATTTTTGTACTTATATTCAGTTACGTTATTTGGACTCCCTATGGTGGATGTTTTAATCTGTTTAACTCTTAAACCAGGAAAATAATTACTAGGGGATCCATTTATACTATTCAATTCATAAATAAATTCAGATTTACCACCAGTTGGATATGTAATTTGTTTCAACATTCCAGTTTGCATATACTCTAATCGTATTATTCTATCCGCATAACTATTGAACCCACTTATTGGATTCGAATGGTATACAAGATGCCAGTTACCAGCCCCATTATAATATCCATTCTCATCTATAGCTCTTGAATCAACAGAAGGCATAGAATATTCTTCATAATAAGTAAATTGATAAGATCGTGTACTTTGATTTATAGAAATATTTTTTCCTAAAAAATTTACACTAGTTAGCTTAAGTCTTTTATCACCACTAAAATGAGAGTAATCAAAAAGTATTCTTTCATGAAGTTCTCCACTTACAACATTAAAAATATTTATTTCCTTTAATGATATTTTGAAATTATTTAAACTATTATCTAAAGGGCTATATACAAAATCAATAGATTCACTATCAGTTAAAATCCTTTTTAGAATTTTTGAAGAATGTCCATAAAGATTTGTTCCTAATACATACGATACTTCTTCTTGACACCCACAATTTGCATTAATTCCAATTAGATATGATGCACTATTTGCCAGTTGTGCTGAATAAGGATCGTTTGGAATAGTAATTACATCCTGAGCAGCAGTGCTATATGAATAATGATAATCATCGTACATGAAAAAAAACTCTCGCCCATTTACAGTTTCTATTTTTGAGATTTTCCAACCAGTTGTAGCATAATAAACAATGGGGGCCTTTTCGAAATATACCTGCGACCTTAATGAGGACGTTTCAACAGCTTCAAAAAAGTACTTATTACCCCAAGGATCTGTAACTATAAATGAAGCAAAAGAGCCTGAAAAGCTGATTTTATAGTCTGTTTTAAGTGAGAATTCTAATTGCTTATTTTTATTTAAGAAAAATTGATTGTGGAAACCAGGCATACTTATAGTAAAGGCATCAGGATTCAAGTCTTCACTTTTATTGAATACATTCATAAGCATGTTTTGCCCTTCTGAATAATTGAATAGATGAGACACGCCATCTATATAATTCTCGCTAATTTGATTATTTAAATACCCGCCACTGGTTTCATCTGGAAGACCATTTACATTTCTAGAGATATTAGCAAGACCACTTAAAACCCAATTAACACCAAGTGTATTTCCAATATGTTCTGGCTTGAGCCCCTGTGATGCAAAACTTACTCCAAGAGGAATTTCAATATTATCCTTCTTAATTGAGTATAACGGAATACTAAAAGTCATTGCTCCAGTATTATATTCAATTGGAATTGATCCATATTTTCCTAAAGATGCCATTTCAGGTGTTGGCAAAATTGGGTTAATAACTTTATTATCAAGTAATATTTGAGTATTTGTAGATTGTGCTTTGCCACTATTAATACAACCAATACCCAACAGCATTGAGATTAATACATAAAACAATTTACAGTTCATCATTATTTGTTTCATATTTTCATTTTACTCTTTCAAGATTTTTAATTCTTTTTTCTAGAGAAATAATATGAAGGGTCAGTTCTTCAATTTTTCTCAAAAGAATTGCTTGAGTTTCTGATATATCAATATCCTGATTTATAACCTCAATAGCTTTTGGAACACCAGGAAGATGACGGTTCTTTTTTATAAATTTTTCTAAATCGCGAATTGTTCTTAGCCTGTAATTAGGCTCAAAAACATCATCAGCCCAAGTGGTTTGAGTTACTTTTATTTTTCTAGCACCTATAGTTCCCTCAACTGCTAGCTTATATAATCCAGGATTATTTGTACCAATACCGATATTTCCATCATTACCCTTTATCCTAATCCTTTCTTCATCATTGGTACCTAAAATTAAATCATTAGCATTAAGTGTTTGTACCCACATTGTATTGGCTCTTGCAGATGAAGGAGCCCAAGTTGTTATTGCCCCATTAACACCGTTTGTTATTAACCCTAATGATGCACGTGACCAAGTTCCAGAACCCGCTTGTTGAATAGAAGCTTCAACTAAATCTGCTGAATTTTTGAAAACATGAACAGAATTTTGCGGATTATTAGTTCCAAAACCCACATTATTTCCAAAGTTCACATAGTTCTTGGGTAAAGAAGGTGAGACATAATGTTGAGAAAATGAAAGAGAATTCAAAGTATTTGAAATATCAGCAGTTATTGAGAATGCTTTTACTTTCAAAACAAATCCATTTCCAGTTGCAACTATATGAGAGATAGGAATAACATAACTATTGCTTTGTGTATTCCACTTAAAATCACCAATTGAGATATTATCAGGTATAAAACCTATAGCTTCAGAAACACGACTTTCATTTGCATATATGATTCCAGAAGGATTCACACCTACAGAAAAAACTTTAGTTAGCCTACCTGGAGTATTTTGATAGTTATAGCCACCAGTAATTTCTAATTCTAAGTAGCCCCAAAATGCATTATTTCCTAAATTCAAATCAACGTTTAAGTTGGATATGCCATTATTAAAAAATGGAATCATTAGAACTTTTTCAAAATAGTGTTCTGTATTTAATATCCCATTAAAGTTTCCTAGACCTTGGGATGATAATTTGGTAGAACAAAATAGAATTACTACAAATAATACTCGTTTCATAATTTTATTACTTTATCTTTTCAAGTTTTTTAATTCTTTTTTTAATTGACTCGTTTTCTTCTTTTAATTCAATAACATATAAGGTTAATTCTTCAATCTTCTTTAAAAGCAAAGTCTGAGTTTCAGTAATATCAATGTCGGTACCAATAATATCAGATGCTTTGGGTACTTGAGGCAAATGACCATTTTTTTTTATAAAATTTTTCAACCCTTTTATAGATATTAATGGATACTCTGAAGTAAATACATCATCTGCCCAAGACAACTGTGTTACTTTGATTTTTCTCGCACCAATCGTCCCTTCAACTGCTAATTTATATGTACCAGGGTTACTTGTACCAATACCAAGTTTTCCACCTTGTAAATACATTGATGATTTATAAGAAATGCCAGAATTATCTGTTGTACTAAATTCCATTCCACCGCCATTGGGAATAAACCTAATGTAGGATTGACCAATTTGCTGATTTAACCTTCCAAACTGTGCTGGAGTACCGTTGTCATTATTAACATTCATGCCAATCCCACCTGCATCCCACGTTACTCCTGGTTCTGAAACCCAAGTTTGAAGATTAATATCTCCACTTCCATTATAATTGGAACTAGCAGGTAAAGTCATACGAAACTGAGTTGTTCCGTGTTCACCTAACATATGTAAAAGTGTAGCTGCTTGAGTGGAAGATCTGCCTATGATCGTATTGCCTGGTAAATGATTTTTATAAGGAACTTCTACAATATTATTTCCACCAACTGGTTGATCAGAGGTGTACCATCCAGCAAACCAAGAACTTGACTCACCCATACCATAAGCATAAGCACTGACTTGTAATCTTGAATAATAACCCTGATCGTTAATGAATATTACCACTTTTCCATTCTCATTAGCAAGAAATATTTTAGGGGCCCATCCCCCAGCACTTGATGCATTTGCATTATAAAAATTATCTCCATATATGTACCAACTGAGCTTAATATCAACTGTATTGGCTCTACCATAAGCAAATCCCTCAAAGTGGATTGTTGGCATTTGATTCGAATTTTGAAAAGGTAAATTTGTGAATATTTTTATCCCATGTGTTGCAGAGTTATTGTAATAATAATCTAAACAAGAATATCTCTGAGAGTATGAAATTGCTTGTATGAATAAGAGAAACACAAAAAAATATGTACGCATTGGAATCATTAAATTAAGGGTTATTAAAAATAGATACTACTATTTATGGAGGCTTAATTCAAGGAATTTTTTAAAATAAGTTAAATTTCATTTCTAAATTTTTCAAATCAAATCCTTAAAACTTATTGTAATTATTACCATTAAAATTTGAAGCAAAACAATTATTAATAATGTAAGAGATGAGAATCATATTCATCTATATAATCATATCTCAATTAATTATAAGAATGCTGTTGTTCGCTTCAGCTCCTACCATAAAGTTTTTTCAAATAAATAATACTGCATAAATTAATTATCACAGATACTTTTTAAAAGGAAAACTAAGAATTGGTTAAAAGCAAATTTCAAACCGTAATAACTTGTAGCAATTTTAGCAAGAACTAATGATAATTAATAGGGTGAAAAAACCCTTTCGTTCCACAGATATTATTTTTTTATTACGGTTGCAAAATTTGAATTTTTTTTTATAAATTAGTCTTGCCCCAGTTAACCAATTCATCATTAGTATGAGGAATTACTAATATTTGTTTATGATACATATTGCAATTGTTGATGATCATCCTGTAGTGAAAGAGGGGCTAAAGTCATTATTTAATGAATTTGATGATTTAATTGTCAATTTCACAGCAAGTGATGGTTTAGAATTGATTAGCAAACTGACTGAATATCCTCAGACTGATATTGTCTTAACAGACATTAATATGCCAGGAATGGATGGAATTATGCTAACCTCTGTACTTAAAGAAAAATTTAAAAAAGTTAAAGTCATTGGACTTTCATTATATAACAATGAAACAGTAATAAAGAAAATGATTAAAGCTGGCGCTTCATCATTCTTATGTAAATCAGCTGATACAGAAGAAATAGTCAAAACAATTAGAGAAGTAAATAGTGAAAATCAAGTTTTCAATGAATTTGTTCAAAAAAATTATTTTGAGAATCATGAACCAGAAACTTTTAAATTAGTTAAAAAAACAGATTTAAATACCTTATCAAATAAAGAAAAGGAATTTATTCATTTAAATGCCAGTGATTTATCCTATAAAGAAATTGCATCAGTAATGAATGTAAGCCCAAGAACAATTGATAACTATAGAGACAGTATATATAGAAAACTTAATGTAAAAAGTAGAGTTGGTTTGGTTCTATCAACTTTAAAAAAAGGAATATTTGGTCAAGATTTTGAGTTTTAAAAATAAGTTTAGAAAATAGATTTGTTTCAGTTTACTTTTATTAAAACATTAAGTGGTATTAGTTTTTGTGATTGCTGAATTCAATAGATAAGAGCAATTATGCAAAAATTTCATCTTCAATATAAGCATCTTAAATTTAATTTTTAAATCAAGCAATCTACATATTCTCCTTAAAAAAGACAAAAGATATCTAGACTATCCATTGGCTGTATGAGTGCAACAGGACTAAAACTAATGGCAATAAGGGGTTTTGCAAAATGCGGGCTGATGGAAATTTTTCTTCAACATTAGTTTTCCAATTTAGAACTTATAGCAGTGGATCCGATTCAATTTAATAGAAAACTTGAACAATATGATACTAATCAATTTTAGTATGCTAGGCAGGAAGAATATAGATGTCCCATACTTCGCCAAGCCCTTTACTTAAGCCGTCATTTTATTTGACATTTTCCACAAACTGTTTATAATTAGTCAAAATAATGCTAATATTTGTAGTATTTTTATTACTCATTAAATTAGCTAAATTAAAATTTTATTATGGCAAAATCAAAAAATGAGTCTACCTCAAAGTCAGTTGCTTCTAAAGCATCTAAGTTGTTGAGTAACCCTAAGACTTCAAAGGTTGTTAAGAGTGTGGCAGCTTCAGCTTTGACTCAGGCAAAAAATAGGGGAAAGAAGTAATTCGATTAATACAAGATTTAGGTATTACAATCGAACTATTTGTCTGTTGTGGCTTTTAAATTCTGGAATTTGTATAATTCTGAGCAAGTGCCACAACATTTTTATTATTGTGTTAATCCTCCAATTCTAGGAATGGATTTATTAAAAGGTTTAATATTTTTATATCAATATTTTGTGGACTAATAATTTATTATTCGAATTAAATCCTCAACTATTTTTTTCGAATCGGCTCCTATCGGGGCTACTATAGCTAATGCCAATCGCAACTTTAGCTACACCTTCAATTACATAATTTATAGGTCCCGACGCTGCGGTCGGGATGCTGACCTTTAGCGTCAGCATTCGATTCCTTGAGAAGCCACATTTCAATACTATTGTTCTCCTATTAACATTGGGCTGATTATCAATAATCTTTGCTTTAAAAAAAATTTGAACAAAGTCAACATTTAAGCTCCTTTGTTGTTGTTTTTGAACGAAAAAAGAATCAAATGCTCAACAAAATGTCTAAAAAATTGGAACTGGTACAAATTTTTCGTTATTCAACGCTAGCTGTACTATGCTCTATTCAACTTTCATTATTTGCTCAGCCTAAAGCAAGAATCACTGGGACTACAATTGATAAAAGTTCACAGCAGATTATTGCAGGTGCTACTGTTCGCATACAAAATAGAAACCTTTCTACAACCTCTGATGAAAAAGGTAGATTCGAAGTAAAAGAGATAACCCCAGGTAGTGTTAACCTTGAAGTGACAGCCGTTGGTTATCAAAAATTTATTCTTAGCAATTTAGTTGTTACAACAGGAAATGATATTGAACTACAAATTGAATTAGAACAAGCCATTAATCAGCTTGAGGGAGTTGTTGTAAGCGGACGAAGAAATACTGCTAGGGCCGCTACGCTGGAGACCCCCTTGAGCGTTCAAAAATTAACAACAGAAGATATCAAGGCCAATCCAGGTGGAAACTTTGATATCAGTAAAGTCATTCAATCATTACCAGGTGTTGGCGGAGGTGCTGGTGGTGGTGGATTTAGAAACGATATTATTATTCGTGGTGGTGCTCCAAGTGAAAATGTTTTTTATTTAGACGGAATTGAAATTCCAATTATTAATCACTTTGGCACACAAGGAAGTGGAGGTGGTCCACAAGGAATTTTAAACGTAAGTTTTATTGAGGAAGCTAAGGTTACAACTTCAGCGTTTGAGGCTAGATACGACAATGCGCTGAGCTCTGTATTTCAATTCAAGCAGAAGAATGGAAATCCCAATCGTTTACAGGGAAATATTAGATTAAGCGCTACCGAATTAGCTGCAACATTTGATGGCCCTTTAAGCAAGAAGACAACTTTCTTAGCAAGTGCAAGAAGAAGCTATTTACAACTTTTATTCCAAGCAATTGACTTACCAATACGTCCGAACTATTGGGACTTTCAGTTTAAGTCAACCACTAAAATTGATGATAAAACAACACTCTCCATTTTAGGAATTGGTGCTATTGATGAGTTCAGATTTGCAGCACCCAGAGAAGCAACTCCTGAAAAGTTATATGCTATAAATAGCAACCCTATCATAAATCAGTGGAATTATACCTTTGGAATTAGTTTGAAGAGATTAACTTCTAAAGGATTTTGGAATCTATCATTAAGTAGAAATAGTTTAGATAATCAAGCAGATAGATTTGAAGATAATGAAAACCCAAGAGAAAATCAGCGTACACTCCGGATAAACAGCCGAGAAACTGAGAATAAGTTAAGATGGGACATGAACACGCAAGTGAATGATTGGAAAATAAGTTATGGTGCTACTGCTCAGCTTGTTGAATTTGACAATCGCTTTTTTCAGAGATTCAGACCGGCTTTAACAGATGGACAAGGTAATATCATTCAAAATGCAATTACTTTCAATAGCAACTCCGATCTCAACTTTTTGAGATACGGTGCATTCATACAAGCAGGAAAAAGATTTTTAAATAACAGATTAGGATTTAATGCTGGTATAAGAGTTGACGGGAACAACCTTGATAATAGCGAAGCAAATCCACTTAAGCAATTGAGTCCAAGGTTCAGCCTATCTTATGCACTTGCTGAAAAATGGAATATCAATGCCAGCTACGGTACTTATTATCGATTACCATCTTTCACCCAAATGGCATTTATCCAACAAACAGGCAACACTAATCGCATTAACCCTGCTGCATACATACAAAGCAACCATTATGTTGCAGGAGTTGAGTTTTTAAAAAGCAGCCAAACAAGATTTACGCTTGAAGGATTTTTTAAGCAGTACAACAACTATCCGGTAAGTATATTGGATGGAATAAGTTTAGCAAATAAAGGAACTGAGTTTGGAGCCATAGGCAATGAACCTATCGTTCAAAACGGAAAAGGTCGAGCATATGGTATTGAGTTCTTTGCACAACAGAAACTTACCAAACGCTTTTTCGGAATATTGAGTTACACGTGGTATAAATCTGAATTTACAGATTTAACAGGCAAATATGTTAGAGCGAGTTGGGATAATAGGCATTTGTTAAGCGTAACTTGGGGTTATAAGTTTAATAAGAACTGGGAACTTGGACTTAAGTTTAGATATCAAGGCCCTGCTCCATTTACTCCATTTGATTTAGAAGCTAGTCAAAGAAACTTCTTAACGCTTGGTAATGGTATTCTAGATTTTTCACGAACCAATACGCAACAATTACAAGCATTTCATGCAAGTGATGTAAGAATTGATAAAAAGTGGAACTTTAGAAGATTCACATTTAATCTTTTCTTAGATGTGCAGAACTGGTATGCGGCAGTGAATGCCGGCTTACCTCAATTTACATTTAGAAGAAATGACGCAAATACAGCCTTCCTAACTACAGATGGACAGCCTATTCAACAAAATGGAAGCAATGCTATTCCATTTATACTCACCAATAATGATGTAAGTGTGTTGCCTACACTCGGATTTATTGTAGAGTTTTAATTGAATTCTAGTGCAGCTTCCCGCTCAACAGCTTTTTGATATGCTATTATAAAAATAGCTCCGAGATTTTTATGGGGTGGAACATAATCAGCAAACTTCTCTTTATGTCCCCCCGTAAACATTACGGAAAATTGTTTCCAAATTTCTGGCCAGTTTAAGTCCTTTCCATTCCTTAACTGAGCGGCAATTACATTAAGCATACCCTGATTAACTACACCTGTTCCAACCTGTTTTGAGGCAATAATATGCGCCTGAGGTGCAATATCAATAACTTCTTGCAAACGCTGATAACCTCCACAGCTTCCTAATAAAACAACCTTAGAAGAGTTTGGTAATTGATCAATTGTACTTTGAACATAATAGCTATGACCACGATGTATGGTTACAGTAGGCTTAATATTTTTGGATTCTAAATATGCTAAAAGAGCAGTTTGGGCTTCTGCATCTAAGTCCTTTGTTTCGTCAAGTGGCCTATTCGAATAAATGGTCACTGGTGTACCTCTTAATGAAGTAACCTCTGCCCATTGCTCATTAACAGTAATTTTCCAATTCCCGTCCCTAAAATGATTCAAAAATGCCTGAAAAATATTTTGACCATCTTTATCCCCATAGAAGAATTGTAATACGTGAATTCTTCCAGAAGGATCTTTTAATAATTTATTTGGCATAAAGAAAACAGGATCAATTCCCAGCCTTGCAGATAGATCAATTTTATTTGCAGGATCCATTGATAAAAACAACTGCTGGAGAAGGAAATAAATTGTTTCTCCGCGTAAGTTATTTTTCTTTTTGCTTTGATCTAAGTTTAATTCAATTTCATTTAGCATTAATTCTCTAATAGCAGGACTATTAATACTGGCATAAGAGTCAGCCACATCCACAGCATCTTCCATACTATTCGACTGGTCCAAATCATCAACAAACATTCGCATGGTTTGCTCTGCTTTACCTGGTCTCATCTTACGCAGGAAGTCATCCAGTGTATTATATGCAGCCGACATCTTAATGAACTTTTTATACTGGTCGTAATGAACCAAAGAAAAAATACTGTCAGAATATTTCGACTTCAGGCGTTCCAAAATTCTAGGATAGACTCCATTTACAAAACTTGACGTATACATTTCTTTTTCACCTAAAACAGCTAAGTAATAAAGTTCAGGTGCATTTAGAGAATCAATTTTTCTAAACCGAATTCTAGGATTACCTTCTTCATGCAAAGCATTTATTACATCCACATATAATTCAATTCCTTTTGCTCTTAATCGCTCTTTTAAAGAAGTTAAAGCATATGCAGTATCGCCTCGTTTTTTTCTTTCAGCATACAAGAGTTGAGTTTGTACAAGCTTACTATAATACTTTTCTTGTGTATCTAATAATGGCAGTAACTCTTCAATTGTTACCTGATTACTATACAATAAATCGAGGAAAGGAAAGAACCATCTACCAGTTGGCATAGTGGCCAATTTGCTAATATTACTGACCAAAGGATCTTTTAAGCCTCTTATTTTTTGACCAAGGGCATCGCTTGAAGCTGCGTAATTGTAAACAGTTTCAGGATCCTTATATGCATATGCCGTAATAATACTATCAGCATATGGATTATCGAGTTGATCTCGAATAATCCGCATAGTATTTTCGGGATGCCGCTGGATATCTTTTAGCAAAAGTTCGTATTTAGCCAAACGCATTCCTGGATTTTGCTTGAATGCTAGGTTAGCCATTACTATTGCAGAAACTTCCCAGGTGCTTTTTTTTATGACAGGTAAAACGGACTGATTCGATAACTGAAGACTTTTTGCCCACTCATACGACTCCAGTAGTTCCTGCAAATGAAAACCTTGAACATTTTTTGCTTGATAAGCACCAATATAACCTTGTAATAATTCCAAAACACTTCTTAACCAGATATATTTAGCATTCTCACTAATACTGGAATCTGATTCTATTTGATAGCGCTGTTGGTAAACAAATGATTTTAGTAAGAAGCTTACTTGCTCATTTAAACTTTGATCTTTACTAAACTCAAACAAATTGTCACTTTTACCGTCTAAAGCATAAATATCTTTTTCCGCACGAATAATATATTCATGATGCACGATACGCATAGTTGGAATAGATGGCATTTCATCCCAAAACTGCCCATATACTGCTACAGTTGATACAGAAAGAAGAATTAAGGCAATAAATTGTCGCATAATTAGAAATCGGATGTAAAAATACATGATATGTAGGCATCATCTGTTAACAATAACATAATGCAAAGAAGTTTGCTAACCTGTTGTTAGGAAAATTAACTTTGTCTAAATTGGAGTTATTTATGGAAGGCCGACCTAGAAGGATTTTAATTGCAGATGACGAACCAGATATTTTGGAGATTGTAGGTTACAACCTCCAACAGGAAGGATACGAAGTTTATACAGCAAAAGATGGATTAGAGGCAATTGACAGAGCAAAGCAGCTCTTGCCAGAGCTAATCATTTTGGACATAATGATGCCTCATAAAACTGGATTGGAAGTCTGCCAGATTTTAAGAGCTCAAACCATATTCCAAAATACTTTAATCATTTTCCTAACAGCTATGAGCGACGAAACCTCTCATATTAAAGGTTTAGAAATGGGAGGCGATGATTATGTTAGCAAACCTATTAGCCCTAAAGTTTTGAC
This sequence comes from uncultured Hydrotalea sp., assembly GCA_964616465.1. GTDB lineage: Bacteria > Bacteroidota > Bacteroidia > Chitinophagales > Chitinophagaceae > JAFLBI01. The sequence continues at coordinate 18,441 of CAZTTO010000015.1, forward strand.
TAGCAGAGTAAATGCATTATTTAGAAGGACAAATAAAGAAGAGGGAAAAACGATCCAGATCGGAGACATTTCTATAGATCCTGCCAAATTTGAAGTATCTGTAAATGGCAACTTAGTAACGCTTGCAAGGAAGGAGTTTGAACTACTCTTATTATTAGCATCTAAACCAGGACGAGTTTTTTTAAGAAATGAAATTTTATCACAAGTTTGGGGTACCGACGTTATTGTTGGGGATAGAACAATAGATGTTCATATTAGAAAAATTCGTCAAAAAATGGGAGTTGATTGTATCACAACAATAAAAGGTGTTGGTTACAAGTTTGATGTCTAAGCTTTATTACCTTTAGGTAGGTTTGAAACCACCTATACATGTTCGCAACCAAAAATTTATCTCCCCAAAAACTGTCGGCATTTACTGCTGCAATAGTTTCTTTACCAGAAGGACTAGCATTTTACTTTATTAAAGAAAAGTGGTGGGTAGGCTTATTGGCTACAGCACTCACTTTTATTGGTGCATACTTTTTAATACGTTTTGTACTTGAATGGTTTATTTATAGAAAGATTAAGTTAATCTATAAATTTATCTACCAAACAAAAGCTACTAAGAGAGAGGAAATGTATTACAAATATATTCTACCTCAAAAGAGCATTGATGAAGTAAGAGAAGATGTAGAAAATTGGGCCAAACAACAAAAAGCAGAACTGGAGGTGCTACAACAAAATGAAGCATATAGAAGAGAGTTTTTGCAAAATCTTGCTCATGAATTTAAGACCCCCATTTTTGCAATACAAGGTTATGTAGACACGCTACTCAGCGGTGCAATGCATAACCCAGAAACACAGCAACGCTTTCTACAAAATACAGCAAAAAATGTAGATCGAATGGTAACCCTTGTGAGTGATTTAGATGAAATATCAAAACTAGAGAGTGGTGAGCAGCCCCTTTACAAAGAAAACTTTATCATTCAAGATTTAATTCGAGAGGTGTTTGAAACCTTAAGTATTCATGCCTCACAAAAAAGAATACATTGCAGTATTAAAAAAGGCTGTGAGAGTCCAATTACAGTATTTGCAGACAAGGAAAAAATTCGTCAGGTAGTTAATAACTTGGTTGAAAATGCTATTAAATATGGAAAAGCAGAAGGACAAATTACAGCAAGTATTTATAACACAGATGGGAAAAGAGTTTTAATAGAATTTAGTGATGATGGTATTGGGATTGCTGAAGAACATTTACCTAGAATTTTTGAAAGATTTTATAGAACTGACCGTGGACGAAGCAGGGATGTAGGAGGAACTGGACTTGGACTTGCTATATGTAAACATATCATAGAAGCACATAAGCAAAGTATGCATGTAAGAAGCAAATTAGATATAGGCACAACTATCGGCTTTACTCTTGCTGGAAAGAAGGATTAAAAAGAGGTCCCAATATAAATCGGGACCTGACATGAGAAAATCTACTTAACCTTATGAACGTTTTAAATTCAATACCTACAAAAGTCAACTTAGTATATTAATGGTATATGAATTTATTAAAATGTAATTGTTAATAAAAAGGCTCCGATAGAAATCGGAGCCGGACTGCTTCATGAGAAAACTCGATGTGCAAATTTGAGATTCTCATGTAACCTTAGCGTCAATAAAAAGAAACTAATGGTTAAATGTTTTTTGAAGTTTTATTCTTCCTCAACTGTGGTAGTGCTATCGGCAGAACCCTTCCTCTTCCACGTTTTGGAAGTCTTATCAAAATATACCTCTCTAGAAGGAAATTCGATAATGTAATCGTCACCAGAGTTTTCTGGATAATAAGGCGATAAATCTTTTCCCTGAATCATTTCATTAAAAAGCTTTAAACTCAATGGTTTTAGTTCTTCCATTGGCTTTTTCCAAGTACGGAAGACTTCTTCATAAGAAATCATCTCACCGTTACCAATTTCAACCTTACCAGCAACAGCTACATATTTTTCTACTAGGCTTGGTGCAATTCTAGCATACATAAAAAACAAAATATTGTCTTGTTGATGGAGTGCTAATAAAATATGCTTCTCTGCCAATTGCTTATAGGCACTGTCAAATTTCTGATCAAACTTATTGGTATGGTTAGCATGACGAGGTAGCTTACCCATATAACGAATCAACGCATACGATAAAGAGTCCTGTTGCGCTTTCGTCATGACTTTATCGGGATCATAATTTTTAGAAACACCCGTGTCTTGACAAGCGATCAATATGATGGACGTAAAAAAAAGAAAAAATAGGATTCTCATGATTCAAAATAAAAGAAAGACTTGTATTATAAGTACAAGTCTTTCGTGGTGTTAAAGAAAAAAGAATTAATAGCTTCTATTAACTGGATTGAATTCCGCCCATGTATCTGTCCAATCTGCAGCACCAAATGCACCGCGATAAGTAACAGTTTGGAAAATACCTGTTCTATTAGTTTCGCTGAATTTTGGATGAGTGAATGAAGCGCCAGTAGCTATTGTACCAGATGTTACAGCGAAGTTTGGATTAGAACCATATTGTTGATCTGTTCTTGAACCAAAAATTAAATCAGGATTAATACCCAAGGCAGTATGAGCTGCATCTGCCGCAGGACCATCTACCCTTGCGTTAGTCCTATTCCAGAAGTTTCTTACTGAATCAGCTACAACTCCAGAACCAGCCATAAAAGCATTTGCATTATTAGGAGTTAAAATGATATTATTTGCTAGTACACCTCTACCTGCTGTTAAATACTGATTTACAACACTAGCTTGGTTCATACGAACACCCAAAGGCATACCTGTGAAAACTGAATTCAAAATTGATACTGCAGTTCTACGACGTAAATCAATAGCATGCTGGAAGTTACCATTAGAAATAGATGTACCTGTTTTAATTGGACCAATACCAGTGATATTACTGAATGTACCAGTTGTGTAAGGCTGAACGTCATTATCATTTGGACCATTATCACACTCAAAAATATTTGAACCTGATTGATCGGCATAAGAAGGATATCTTACTGCAACACCAAATTGAACGTTACCAGACCATCCAAAATCAACATCAAAATCATCATCCCACATATTGAATGATATAAAATAACGACCATTATTAGTACCTCCAAACCATTCAAAACCATCATCACCGCCATAAGAAAGTTGGATGTACTCCATTTTAGTACCACGACCCAAACCACCCATGGTCAATGAATTGGTTTCGTTATTGGGTGTTAATTCAATACCAGCAAACTCAATTCTTACATATTCTAATGTACCTGAGCTTTCATTATCCTGAGCAGTAGTAGATGAACGTGTATTACCTGGATTACCGCCAAAGTAAACAGCTGGATCAATACCCTCAATAGCTGGATCAACTTGGTTACAACCCGCATTGCCCAACATTACTATACCACCCCAATCTCCACGGTCTCTATCACCTACTGACTGATTAGATGTGAAAACAATTGGCTGACTAGCAGTACCACGTGCTTCCAATCTTCCGCCACGATCAATTACTAATGTTCCTTTGGTACGCTTCTCACCGTAAATAACTGTTCCAGGCTGAATAGTTAAAACTTGACCTGAACGTACAAACACCTGCCCTTTAATTAAATAGCGCTTGTCTGCAGTTAAGGTTTGAGTAGTAAGGTTTCCAGTTAATTCAACTAACTGAGATCCTGTATCGTCTCCTCCATCGTCAGCTGTTCGTGTACAACTTTGCATCGTTGCTCCCAGAACCAAGGTTCCTAAAAGCCATGAGTACATTTTTTTAGTCAACATAAATTGTGGTTTTTAATTGTTTATTTGTTAAGTTGATAAGTGACAGAAAGATTTAATAAAGTACCTCTTCTAAAAGTGAAGATTGGTTTATCAATGTTATCAAAAGGAGATGCGTTTCTATCTGTATCTTGGAAGAATCTATATCTGTAGTTCAATAAATCTTGAATTCCTGCTTTAAAGCCCATTCTTTTGAATGTTTTGCTGAATGTTAAGTCAAGGCTATGACGGGGCAACTCATGTATATCTGGATTATTTAAATCACCCACTGCAAAAATTCTTGAACCAAAAATGTTATATGCGAGTGAAACAATTGTGTTGCGTTTTACATCATTATAGTTTGCAACAAAATTTACAATGTATGGAGACTGACCCTGTAGTGGTCTTACTCTTGTTTGAGCACTGGCTGTTCTTCCCAAATTCACTTCGGAGAAAATATAAGTTGCGTTTAAGTTCACACTTACTTTGCTTAAAAATCCTTTCTTGAAAAACTGATCTAAGCTTTTTCTGAATTCGAACTCAGCTCCATAATTGTACGCATAATCAGCATTTGCGTAAGTAAACTGAGGCTGTTCGGTAGTGATGATATTGATGTTCTCAATAGGATTATCAAAATATTTGAAAAATGCACCTAAGCTTACTGTTTCTCCCAAACGAGGATAAATTTCATAACGCAAATCAATATTATCAATTGTTGCAGTAACTAGATTGGGGTTACCCACTCTTCCCGCGTCTAATTTATAATCATAGAACAAGAACGGTGCTAGTTCTCTAAACTCAGGACGATTCACTGTTCTGCCATAGCCCAATCTTAATTGCTTCTTTTCTGAAAATTCATAAATCATATTTACAGATGGAAGAATACTTAATACTGGATTATTAACATTAACAGAAGTTAATCCGGTAAAACTGTTCAAAGTCTGTATATTATATTCTGCTCTTACACCGCCAGAAATAGTAAACTTTTCAAATGGTAAGGAGGTACTTATGTATCCTGCAGTTAAAAAGTTGGATGCATCATAAGAGTCTTGAGGTCTGGTACCTTCTTCTAAAACATAGCCATTGTTAGCACTAATATTTGCTCTTGAAAAAATTCTAGATAAAGGTTGGTTTTCTAATTCATTTTTACGAGCCGCGCCAATGCTTCCTGGAATAAGGAATGACATATATCTTGAAGAGAAGTCACGGAACCTATAATCTATGTAGTAACCTAACTTTAATTCTTTCTTGTACTTACCATAACCACCCAATGACTTTGTAAAATCTAAACCCTGATTCACAGAAAATTCTAATAAGTTACCATAATAACGAGAAGCATCGAATAGATTTGAAGAAGGAGGCGTAATCATTGTGAAATTATCCTTAGGTGTATTGGGTCCACCTGGTGCATAAGTTCTAAAGCGTCTAAGATCTGGCTCATTTTCATACAAGAAACTACCTCCCAAGACCCAACGTAGTTTATCATTGCCTATATTATGTGTTCCTTCAAATTGTCCAGAATAGATACTTCTTGAACGATACCCTAATGAATAGTGTCTTCTCCATCCAAGTGTTTGAATAAAATCTTCACCTTGTCTAAGATTTGTTTCTGTTTCACCAATTTGATTGAATAAGTTGCTGAAACGAATAGAATTTCTATTATTAATTGTGAAGGTAAAATTTGACATCACAGAAATTCTGTTCTGCTTTTCGAATACGTCGTCTAAATATGCAAATCGTTGGTCAACTACTGTTGGACGAGCTGGATCTAATTCAAAATAGCGGAAAAAGTCGCGCTGATATTGTTGAAAGGATTGGGAAATTTCAATAGCAGTAATATTTGTTGTTTTGATACGTCCGATATTGAATCTGCGTCCCATACTAAATCCAAACTTGAAATCAGGCAGAGCAGTAGTTCTATTTACATCCCAATTGTTGACCAACATTCTTCCAGCGCGCTCTCTCAATTGAGAAGATCTTGAGGCTTCCTGCATTCTTCTAGTAGATGGAAAGTTAGAAGGCAGATTACGATAGCCGTTATCAAAACCCAATAAATCAGTACCGCCACCATTACTTTGATAAAAATCTTGGAAAGTTGTATTTTGGCGAAGACCCATTCCAAATGAGATTTCTGTAAAAGGCTTTTCAACACTATTATTAGTATATAACTTAATAACACCACCAGCAAAATCACCTGGGTTATCAGGAGAAGCGCTTTTAAATACCAACATTCTATCTAATGCATTACTTGGTATTAAGTCGAAAGAGAATGTTCTTTTATCAACCTCTGTAGAAGGTGCAACCACATCGTTGATCATAACATTATTATAACGTTCGCTCAAACCACGAATCATTACAAACCTGTTTTCTGTAATAGTTACACCAGGTACACGCTGCATAACCTGAGCTGCATTATTATCTTGAGAAACAGCAATTTGTTGTCTAGATATACCGGATATAACTGCACGAGTAATTTTTTGCTCACTAATAACAGAACTTATAGACGCCGGCTTACTTTTCCTGCCTGTTGCTGTTACTTTTACCTCTTGTAATTCTGAGGCTTTGTCATCTAAGCTTACATCCAAAACAATCACCTGACTGATAGAAACTTCTACAGTGAGTGTCTTAGTTTGGAAAGAAATATTTGAGAATTCGATTTGCTTTTTCCCTGGTGTTACTCCACGAAGTGTGTAGTTTCCATTGTTATCCGTTTGAGCTTTAATGTTGGTTCCGATAATTTGAACGTTTGTTCCTGCTAAAGCATCAAGGGACCTTTGAGAGGTGACCTTTCCTGTGATTTGAGTAGTTTGCGATATTGCAGCAAAACCACTAGTTAGCAAAATAATTAAGGTAAGTAGTTTGATTTTCATGGTGCAAGATTACCAGCACTCAATTACGACAATGTTATTGCAGTATTAACAAAATGTTACCTATCAAAGCATTGTTTTTAATGAGAACAGAATAAGGGAAGAAGAATTGATTACACATATTTTTTTTTAAAATACAAGTAAAACATAATCTCACAGAAGAGTTAATAGGTAACAATTAGGTAATACAACAAAAGTTATTTTGTCGACAATGGATCTCTATTTATTTATTGTAATCATTTTAGGTATTCTAGCAATAACTGATTTGGTAGTAGGTGTAAGCAATGATGCAGTAAATTTTTTAAATTCTGCTATTGGAAGTAAAGTAGCATCGTTTAAAACAATTCTTTGGATTGCTATTGCTGGAGTTATGCTTGGTTCTTTGTTTTCTAGTGGTATCATGGAAATAGCAAGAACAGGTATATTTTATCCGCAAAAATTTACTTTAGAAAAGTTATTATACGTTTTCCTTGCTGTAATGTTAACAGACATTGTACTTCTCGATATTTTTAACACCCTTGGCCTCCCAACATCTACTACGGTTTCTATAGTATTTGAGCTAATAGGAGCATCTTTAATGGCAGGAGTAATGTTTTCAATGGAAAAACAGGAATCTTCAAACAGCATTTTTACCTATGTAAATACTTCTAGTGTAGGAATGATAATAGCCGGAATATTTTTATCAATCCTAATTGCTTTCTCATTAGGAATAATAGTTCAATATGTCTGTAGACTAGTATTTAGTTTTGAATATGAACAAAATATGAAAAAATGGGGTAGTATTTTTGGCGGTTTTGGAGTTACATCTATCATATATTTTTTATTAATTAAGGGACTTAAAGGAACAAATTTTTTAAATGAGAAAATATCTAACTTAATTGACGATAATATTTTTTTGATACTAGCTTTAGTTTTAATATTTTCTATTACGATACTTTTTATATTAAAAAAGTTTAGTGTTGACCCCTTAAGAGTAGTTGTATTACTTGGTACATTTTCTCTAGCAATGGCATTTGCAGGAAACGATTTAGTGAATTTTATTGGTGTCCCTATAACTGGGCTTTTAGCGTTTCAGCATACAATTTCAATTGGAGAAAATCCATCTACTTATTATCAAACATTTTTAACCCAAGAAGATATAATTGTACCAAACTATCTACTCCTTTTAGCGGGTTGTATAATGGGCCTAACTTTATGGTTTAGCACAAAAGCAAAAGGTGTTACTGATACAGAAGTAAATTTAAGTAGTCATGATGAAGGCGATGAGAAGTTTAGAGCAAATATGATATCTAGAAGTATTGTCAAAACCTCTATTCTTATATCCAAAACTTTAAAAGTATTTTTACCAGAGAATATGGTAAAAGCTTATAACATAAGCTTTGAAAAATCTAGATTAAAAAAAGAATTAAATAAACACGATCAAGCAGCCTTTGATTTACTTAGAGCATCAATAAATCTAATACTTGCAAGTAGCATCATAGCCTTTGCAACATCAAAAAAACTACCATTATCAACAACATATGTTTCGTTTATGGTTGCCATGGGTACATCTCTAGCAGATAAAGCATGGGGAAGATCAAGTGCTGTATACAGAGTAGCTGGAGTACTTAGTGTGATTGGAGGATGGTTAATAACTGCAATTATTGCATGTAGCATGGCCGCGTTATTTACTATTATTTTGATAAAAGGAGAAATATGGGGAATTAGTGTACTACTTACATTGGTAATAATTTATTTGATTTACTCTCAAAAATATTTCTCAAATAGGAATAAAATTAAAAAGTCTATTACTAGTCGTTTAGAAAAAATAAATAAAAGAGATATTGATATCATTAAAGCACATAAAGAAACAGTTATTGTACAACTGAAAGAAATACTCTTTACTTATAGAAGTACGATAAATGCACTTTATGATTATGATGAAATAATTTTAAAAAATGATGCAAATAGAGCAGAAGAACTTTCAGAAATGACAAGAAAGCTACATAATGAATCTATCAAACAAATTAAAAGCATTGAAACAACAGAAATAAATTCAGTGCAGCTTATACTATTATCTACAGATTTTTTAGACGATCTAGTAGATGTTTTAAATAGGGTTACAAAGTCGTGTACATTATATGTGCAGAATTTACACGAACCTCTTGATGATGAATTTAAGTTTGGCTTAAAAGATATTGAATTAAATATGTTTGATTTTTTTAATTTGTTTATTCAAATATTAGATACCAATAAGTTTGAAGATGTTTCCATTTTGAAATCAAAAAAAGATAAACTAAAAAATACATTAAGAACTTTATTAAACAAAAGAGTGAAGCTGATCCAAAGTAAAAAACCTTCTACAAAAACTGCATTATTAGAAACAACTATATTGCTACAAAGCAGAGATATGACAGCAATACTAGGTCGTATATTTAACCTTTACAAGAAATATTTATTAATTAGTAAATAAAAAGTACATCATAATGACGAAAAATGGATGTTTTTATAACTAAAATCTATTTTGTATTATCTGTACTGACTATTTTTGCTCAAACCAAATAACATGGGCCTAAATTCATTCGGTAAATTATTCATGCCAAAAAACACAGTTTTCTACGAACTTTTTGAGGATGTAGCAGAGAGAGTGCATATTATGGGCGAAAAGTTAGTAGAAATGGTCAATGAAGAAGATCCTTCTAAAAGAACAGAGTTTATAAAACTGATTGAAGATCTTGAACACAAGAATGATGATAGTACCCATAGATTATTTACTGAACTGGGTCGAAACTTTATCACACCATTCGATAGAGAAGACATACATTACTTAGCAACCGCACTTGATGATATTGCAGATTATATATTTGCTACATCAAAAAAAATTGCTTTCTATAGAGTCAACCCCAATGATGAGTGCATTAAGAAAATGGCTGAGCTTATCCTAGCAGGCACAATTGAAATCAAGAAGTCGGTTCTAGGTTTAAGAAACATGAAGAACCTGAGAGAAATGACTGAATCTTTGGTCCGTGTAAATAGCATTGAGAATCAAGCTGACGATGTGTTTGATCAGGCCATTGAAAGACTTTTTGAATTAGAACATGATTTCAAAGAAGTCATTAAAAAAAGAGAAATTTATCAAGTTATGGAACTTGCAACAGATAAATGTGAAGATGCAGGTAACGTAATTGAATCTATTATCATTAAATACGCATAAAATAAATGAGCAGCCCTATAAAGGCTGCTTTGTTGTATTAGTGAAAATCAACCCCAACTATGTTTACCCTCCTAGTTCTCATTATAGCGCTGGCTTTTATATTTGATTACATCAATGGATTCCACGATGCTGCCAATTCCATTGCAACTATTGTAAGTACAAAAGTTCTTACTCCATTTCAAGCTGTTCTTTGGGCAGCAGTATTCAATTTTGCAGCCTTTTTCATTTCGAAATACATAATAGGAGAATTCAAAATTGGTAATACAATTGCGAAATCGGTGCAGGAGAACTTTATAACTTTAGAAGTAATATTTTCTGGTCTCATTGCTGCTATTACCTGGAACCTTTTAACATGGTGGTTTGGTATTCCTTCCTCATCTTCTCATACACTTATTGGGGGCTTTATGGGTGCTGCTATTGCTCATGCAGGTGTATTTACAACTCATTGGACCGATGTCATTAAGATGAGTGTTGTTGCGCCAATTTTTGCATTCATTTTTCTTGCACCACTTATAGGTATGTTTATAGCATTTGTTATAACCATACTTATTGTGCATATATGTAAGAACAGTAATCCATATAAAGCAGAAACTTGGTTTAAAAGATTGCAGCTTGTTTCATCTGCTGCATTTAGTTTAGGTCATGGTGGAAATGATGCACAAAAAGTGATGGGTATTATTGGGGCAGCGCTTATTTTTTATAACAAGCAACTTGGTATTGATTTAACCTTTAATGAGTTTGTGAATCAGTACGCTTGGGTTCCATTTTGTAGCTTTCTTGCCATTGCACTTGGTACATTAAGTGGCGGATGGAAGATTGTAAAAACCATGGGAACAAAGATTACCAAGGTTACTCCATTAGAAGGTGTAAGTGCAGAGACTGCTGGAGCTATAACTTTATATGTTTCTGAACATTTTGGTATTCCTGTTAGTACAACACATACCATCACCGGATCAATCATTGGTGTTGGAGCTACAAAACGTTTATCAGCCGTTCGCTGGGGTGTAACCATTAGTTTACTTTGGGCATGGATATTAACTATCCCTATTTCTGCAGGTATAGCTGCTGTTGTTTACTATTTAATTCGCATGGCATTCTAATTTGTATATTAGCACCATGAAGAAAATTTTGGTGACTGGAGGATGTGGCTATATTGGCTCACACACGATTGTTGATTTACTAGAACATGGATTTGAAGTTGTAAGTGTTGATGATTTCTCAAATTCATACCCTTCTGTCCTTGATGATATTGAACAGATTAGCGGCAAAAGAATTGAAAACTTTACTACTAACCTTACCGACTTCTCCGCTACAAAAAAAATATTTGAAAAGCACCCTGATATTGCTGGCATCATACATTTTGCTGCTTTTAAAGCAGTTGGGGAATCTGTAAATCAGCCTCTAGAATATTACCACAATAACCTTACATCACTAATAAATTTACTTCAACTGTCAGTAGAATTTGATGTAAAGAATTTTGTATTCTCTTCTTCTTGCACTGTTTATGGTAATCCCGACTCAATTCCTGTTACTGAAAACTTTCCTATGAAAGAGGCTGCATCTCCTTATGGTGCAACCAAACAAATGGGAGAAAGAATTATTCAAGACCTTGTACAAACTGGAAAAATTCAAGCTACACTTCTAAGGTATTTTAATCCTGTTGGTGCCCACCCAAGTATTTTACTGGGAGAATTACCCATAGGAAAGCCTTTGAATTTGGTCCCAGTAATTACACAAACAGCTGTTGGAATACTGCCAGAAATGCAAGTCTTTGGAAGTGATTATCCAACTAGAGATGGATCTTGTATCAGAGATTTCATTCACGTTTGTGATATTGCTCGCGCTCATACACTTGCTGTTGAACAATTAATGGAACAGCGCAACAAAGTACCCTGTGAAATTTTTAATCTAGGAACCGGACTAGGTATCACAGTTTTAGAAGCTATTCAAGCTTTCGAAAAAGTGAGCAAAGTTCAACTACCTTATCGAATTGCTCCAAGAAGAGCAGGCGATGTTGTTGCAATTTATGCCAACAATGAAAAGGCGGTAAATGAATTAGGCTGGAAAATTCAATACGATATAGAAGCTATGATGGATACTGCTTGGAAATGGCAGCAATCATTACCTAAAAGCTAATGATCTAACTAAAGCTGATTATAATACTGGACTAATTCGAGCATATCTTTTTCCTGCTTCACATTTTTCTTTTTCTGAGTCATGTAGCTTTTTAGTTGCTCCTGTTGATCTTTTAGTAGCTCAATAAATGCATCATTGTTCTTTTGCAATGAAAACATCTGCCCTTCTTTATAAATATAATAACTCTCTTGTCGGGTATAGGTTCTTATTACAGAAGCGCTTCCATAAGGCTTAGAATCTGTTGCTTTAATTTTGTATGATTTCAATAAGGATATTTTTCCCTCAGCTAATACTATATAAAATGTATTCTTATCGTTTTTATCGATTGCTGGATATCCCGATTTCAAAAGGCCACTCAACTCTTTAAAGCCATCGCAGTTTTTATCGAACTCAACTTTTTCTGGAACACCAATAATTTCTAATTCAGTATCTGCCTCTTTTCCTGGAAAAAACCAAATACGCCTCTCCCAATCATATCTCAACGATACATTGGGATATGCTTTATTCCCAGGCATTACAATTGTTGCTGTACACCATTTTCTTGGGTACATAGGACTGCCCTCAATATTAATGTGAGCTTTCTCAAATAGAGGTTGTCCCATACCATCTTGCAAAAAATTTGAATTGGTAAAATTCAATTGTCCAAAAGAACCTTGCGCGATTAGGATAGACGCAATAAATAAAAGTGGCTTCATGTTGTTAAGATACCAAAAATCTGGCCAGATTTACATTTCTATTGATTTGCCATCTTCTCAGCGTTTTCCGCCAACTGAAGCTTTTCAATGAAATCGTCCAAATCCCCGTTGACAACTGCGTCTAGATTATAAGAAGTATGACCAATTCTGTGATCTGTAACCCGCCCCTGTGGCCAGTTATAGGTTCTAATTTTTGCGCTTCTATCACCAGTACTAACCAATGTTTTTCTTTGACGTGCTATCTCTTCCTCCTGTTTTCTCACCTGCTCTTCATATAACTTGGTACGCAACATTGCCATTGCTTTTTCTCTGTTACCTAACTGAGTTCTCTCAGTTTGACAAACCACAACTGTACCAGTAGGAATATGGGTTAAAAACACTTTTGTTTCTACCTTATTTACGTTTTGTCCACCTGATCCCCCACTTCGTGCTGTTTCCATTTTCACATCGCTCTCCTTCAGTTCAAAATCAACTTCTTCTGCTTCTGGCATAACCGCAACCGTAGCTGCCGAAGTATGAACCCTTCCTTGTGTCTCGGTATCTGGCACACGCTGAACACGATGTACGCCGCTTTCAAATTTTAAAGTGCCATATACGTCCTCTCCAGTTACTTCAACCACAACCTCCTTATATCCGCCAACAGTTCCCTCACTCTCACTCACCACCTGCGCCTTCCAGCCTCGCTTTGCACAATATTTCAAGTACATCCCTAATAAATCACCCGCAAATAAGCTGGCTTCATCCCCGCCAGTTCCTGCCCTAATTTCAAGAATCGCATTTTTATCGTCTTGAGGATCTTTAGGTATCAATAATTGAGTCAATTCTTTTTCTAATCTTTCCTTATTCTCTTCTAATTCCGGGAGCTCCATTTTAGCGAGCTCACGCATGTCTTCATCCTGACTATTCAAGCCCTCTTTCGCAAACTGATAGTCACTGAGCACTTTTTGATACTCTTTATATGGAAGCACCACCTTCTCCAAAGAGCGGTATTCCTTGCTGTATTTGCTGAATTCCTTAGGGTTACCAATAATCTCAGGATTGGTTAAAGCAATACCAACTTGTTCAAATCTGGCCAGAATGGCCTCCAATTTATCCATCATAAGGGCGCAAAAATACGGCTTTCAGTCTTCAGAATCCCGTTGGATGTTGTAACTTACTTTTTCGAAACAACCTCATGAAACAATTTATAGCTACTGCCCTTGGCGTTTTACTGGCTCTGCAGTCCATTTCGCAGCAAGCCGATATAATTATCAAAAATGGGCGAATTATTGACGGGTCAGGGAACTCTTGGTATCGAGCAGATCTCGCAGTTCAGAACGGAAAAATTGCGGCTATAGGCCGATTAGAAAGCTGGAAGGCCGAAAAAATCATTGATGCTAAGAACTTAATTATTGCACCGGGATTCATTGACGTGCATACTCATATTGAAGGAAATGAGGCTGGGAATCCACTTGCTACCAACTTTATATACGATGGTGTTACAACTGTTATAGCTGGTAACTGCGGTTCTTCGAACAGAAATATGGGCGCTTATTTTAAATGGATTGATAGCCTGCGTGTTTCGGTAAATATTGCCAGCCTTATTGGACAAAACGATATCAGAAAATCAGTAATGGGAACAGCCAATAGGCCAGCTACAGAAGAAGAGATGAAAAAAATGGAGTCAATCATGGAACAAGCTATGAAAGACGGAGCAGTTGGACTATCGACTGGACTGATTTACATACCTGGTGCTTATACTCCTACTGAGGAAATTATTCGACTTGCAAAAATTGCGGGAAAATATGGAGGCGTTTATGCTACACATATGCGCGATGAGGGCGATCGGGTGGTCGAAGCCATTGATGAAGCTTTACATATTGGAAGATCGGCATCCATTCCTGTTCAAATTTCTCATTTTAAAGTAAGTGGACAACAAAATTGGGGGAGAAGCAAAGAAACCTTGGCCATGGTTGAGAAAGCAAGAACGGAAGGGTTAGATGTAACCATTGATCAATATCCATACACTGCAAGTAGCACTTCGCTAAGTACACTTTTACCCGACGATGTTTTAGCAGATGGAAGAGATTCTTTGCTAAAACGCCTAGACGATCCTGTTAAACGTAAGTATATCATTGAATACATGCTGGCAAAGTTGAAAAAAAGAAAATTAAAGCATTGGAGTTATGCAGTGGTTGCACAGTTTACACCAGATGCACGATTTCAAGGAAAAAGTATTGAAGAAATAAATTTGTTATTAGGCAGGAAGCATAAAGCATCAGAAGAAGCCTTGACTATTCTTGATATTATGAAACAAGGAAATCCTTCTATGGTATTTCATGGAATGAGTGAAGGGGATATTGAGTACTTTATGAAATATCCGTTCAATATGTTTGCTAGTGATGCAAGTATTAGAATATTTGGTGAAGGTGTGCCACATCCAAGAGGCTATGGTACGAATGCCAGGATATTAGGACATTATGTACGTGAGAAAAAAGTGATAGCAATTGAAGAAGCCATTCGCAGAATGACTTCACTACCTGCACAAAAATTCAACTTACGAGATAGAGGTTTCATCTTACCAGGATTTGCAGCTGACCTTGTGATATTTGATGAAAATGTTATTATAGACAAATCGACTTTTACTGAACCACACCAATATTCAATAGGTATTCAATGGGTTTTGGTAAATGGACAAGTTACTCTTGAAAATGGAAAGCATACTAACTTGAGAAATGGACAAGTCTTGAAAAAAGCAAATAATCTGTAAAATAAAATTCATGAAAAAGAGCTTTAAGTTTACAATAGCATGGCTGATTATTTGCCTTTTACTTGTTGGAGTAACAAATGGCCAACAAGCATCTCACAATCAACTTAAAAAAAATATCAAAACACTACTTGAAAAATGGAATAGTGAAAAAGAGATGGGTATTGCTGTACTAGTTGGACATGAAGGGAAAATCATTTATCACAGCACAGTGGGCTTGCGCAATAGAGCAAGAAATGAGAAAATCAAGAGGAAGGATTTATTTGAGTATGCGTCTGTTAGCAAACAATTCACGGCTTCTGTTATTCTAATGCTAGAACAGAATGGGAAACTAACTGTAGATGATAGTGTGCATTGGTACATTCAGTCGCCCTATAAAAACATCACAATTCGTCACTTATTACAACATACAAGTGGCTTACCCGACTATCAGCAAGTGATGAGTATGTTTTGGGACAAGTCAAAAATTGCAGATAATAACGATATACTTGAGTATTTAAATAAATATCAACCTCCCATTTTATTTCAACCTGGAGCAACTTATGAATATAGCAATACCGGATATATTTTTCTTGCTAGTATAGCTGAAAAAGCCTCAGGGAAAGATTTTAGAACGTTACTAGATAGTGGCATATTTCTTCCATCTAAAATGAAAACTGCAGCCTTAAGAACTCCAGCAGAAAGATCTACTATTTCAAATTTTACAAAAGGCTACGTTTGGAATCAACCAGAAAAAAGGTACCAATCAGCAGATTCCATGATTCAATTTAATTATACCATTTGGCTAGGTAATCGGAAAGGACCGGGAAGAGTAAGTGGCAGTTTATTAGATTTATGGAAATGGGATCAAGCATTAAGAGCCAACAAAGTATTAACCCAAGCAAGTCAAGATAAAGCGTTTACACCAGCAAAGCTAAATAGTGGCAAATCGTATATGTACGGATTTGGATGGGACATTGAAAACCACCCAAAACTTGGCAGAATTGTATCGCATAATGGCGACAATCCGGGGTTTAAATCGCAGTTTATTCGCTACTTAGATGCAGGTTATACCATCATTGTTCTAACCAATCATGCTCATCCACATTTCGACCGATTTATTCAAGAACTAACACAGCTAATAGGCCATTAATTTTTCAACGGAATGCTGCAAGCGTTGTTTGGCTAAAAAATGCTGTTCCAACTCAATACTAAATGGTACAGGTGTATCCAAACTCGCACAGCGTACTATAGGTGCATCTAGATAAGTAAAACAATGTTCAGAAATCCAGGCTGAAAGTTCGCCACCAATGCCGCCAATTAAAGTGTCCTCATGCAATAAGAGTACTTTACCAGTCGATTGAACTGCTTCACGAATAGCATCATAGTCGAGCGGAAGTAAAGAACGTAAGTCTAAAATATAACAGGAAACATCTGGATGAGAAGAAGCGTATTCCATTGCCCAATGAACGCCAGAGCCATAAGTTAGAATAGCTATATCATCACCTTCTTGTACCACTCTTGCTTTACCAATTTCAACTTCATAATAAGCATCAGGCACCCAACCAGAAATACTTCTATACAAAGCCTTATGCTCAAAAAACATGACAGGATTAGGATCTTCGATAGCTGCAATTAACAACCCTTTAGCATCGTGTGGTGTGGATGGATACACAACTTTTAATCCGGGTGTATGCACAAACCAAGCTTCATTACTTTGACTGTGAAAAGGACCTGCACCTACTCCACCTCCTGTTGGCATGCGAACAACCACATCAGCAGATTGTCCCCATCTATAATGAATTTTAGCTAGGTTATTGATAATTTGATTGAAGCCTACAGAAACAAAATCAGCAAACTGCATTTCAACCATACTTTTAAATCCTTCCAAGCTCAATCCAAGTGCTGCACCTAAAATAGCACTCTCACAAAGTGGCGTATTTCTAACCCGTTTGCGGCCATATTTTTCAAGAAGACCTTCAGTAATTTTAAATGCACCGCCATATTCAGCAATATCTTGCCCCATTAAAATGAGGTTACCATGCATTTCCATACTTTGCTTCAATCCGTCTTGTATGGCATTGATAAAGCGCTTTTCTTGTACACCCTTATCAGACTCAGTTGACAATTCATTTTTAATAACAGGTACAAACCCCTCTTCACGAGTGTGTGGGGCATATACATCTTTTAGTTCATCATGGGTATTAATAACAGTTGGAGCTGCCTTCATAGCATCTTCCAGCTCCTGTTCAATGTACATTTTAATTTCCTCTTTAATTGCTTCGATTCCTTGTTGATCAATGACTTTCGTTTCTATAATAAACTGTTCATAATTCTTAACAGGATCTTTTTCTGCCCATTGTTCAAACAACTCTTTAGGAACATATTTGGTGCCACTAGCTTCTTCATGCCCACGCATTCTGAAGGTCATACACTCAATTAAATAAGGCTTTTGATGAGAAATACAATAGTCGCGCACACCTTTAATGGTATCAAGCACTTCCAACACATTGTTACCATCGATTTGAACACCTTCCATTCCATATCCCTTCGCGCGATCAACTAATGACTTACACCTGTATTGCTCATTTACAGGCGTACTTAATCCATATCCATTATTTTCAATAATAAAAATGACAGGTAAATCCCACACTGCAGCGACATTCAATGCCTCATGAAAATCACCTTCACTTGTCCCACCGTCGCCAGTAAATGCCAAAGCAACTTTGCTCTCACCCTTTAATTGGGCCGCAAGTGCAGCACCATTTGCTAAAGTAAGCTGAGGACCCAAATGCGAAATCATGCCGCATATATGATGTTCAGCAGAACCAAAATGAAAACTTCTTTCCCTCCCTTTTGAATAACCATCTTGATTTCCCTGCCATTGACGAAATAACTTCGATAAAGGCATCTGACGGGTTGTAAACACACCCAGATTTCTATGCAATGGCATCATCCACTCGTCTGGTCGAAGCGAAAGCGTTGCACCAACCGAAATTGCTTCTTGTCCAATTCCACTAAACCACTTGCTAATTTTACCTTGTCGAAGTAATACCAGCATTTTTTCTTCAATCATTCTTGGAAGCAACAATGCTTTATATATAGACAATAATTCTTGGTCTGATAGTTTCTTCCTATTGTAGAACATAACCTCAATTTAGTTAAAGATAAACAGCAAGATGCAAGGAACAAAAAAGCCGCCCAAAGGCGGCTATATCTTTAATCGCGGCTTCCTAGTTTACTTAGCAATTTCAACATTTCTATATAGAGCCAAACAATAGTAACTAATAATCCAAATGCACCAAACCACTCCATAAATTTTGGAGCTCCCTGAGCAGCGCCTTGTTCAATCATATCAAAATCCAAGATCAAATTCAATGAGGCAATTACCACAACAAATAGGCTAATTCCAATACTCAACCAACTACTGTCGTACATAAAACTCACAGATACGCCAAACCAATTCAATAAAATGGTAATGAAATAAAATATTGCAATACCCATGGTTGACGCAATAACAATTGACTTGAACTTCTGTGTAGGCTGAATAATTCGTGCATTATACATAGCAAACATGGCAATAGCCACACCAAATGTTAATCCAACAGCTTGCATAACAATACCAGGATACTTTTCTGACATAGCATCATTAATAATAGCTGAAATGCCACCAACAAAAAAACCTTGCAAAATTCCATAAGCTGGAGCTACAAAGGGAGCCCAATTTGGCTTAAATACTACTACTAAAGCAGCAACCAAACCTCCAATTGCGCCTGCTATCATTAAAATGGTCATAGTAGGTGCTTTTCCTGCTTCAAATAAATGCCATGAATAAGAAGCAGAAGCAATTACCATTGCTAATAAGAAACCAAATTTATTCATAGTACCACGAACGCTCATAACACCTGCTGAGCGATCACCCAAGGTTTGCGCTTTATCAAATATTTTCTCTGACAAAGTTGGATTTCCTGATTTAAACAAAGCCATACGTATTTATTTTCATCAAATGTACAAAAATCCACTTTTGAAAAAGGTTAATTCCATTAACAAGGAAACGGGTCTTTAAAAGAGCCTCCTTTTTCCATTAACTCAATTTCATTTGCATTACATAAACAAGATTCTAGTTCTTGTATAATGACAGCCTTGTCCAAATCCTGACCAATAATGACCAATTCATTTTCTCTGTCGCCATATCGCTTATCCCATTTCTTTTCAATAAGCTCTTGGTTTTCAACAAATGCAGGATATTGAATTCTTTCACTATAAGGCATGCTGCACCACCAAACACCCGCTTTATCTGCTTTTAAACTTCCCCCTGCCTGGCTCCAATTTAAAGCCTCATTTTTTCTTGATGCAAGCCAGAATAGACCTTTACTTCTAATAATATTTGCATGCCAGTTTTCATTTATGTAATTCCAAAATCTTTCAGGATGAAATGGTCTTCTACTTCTATAAACGAAAGAGGTAATTCCATATTCTTCAGTTTCGGGTGTATGATAACCTTTATTTAATTCTTCTATCCAGCCAGCACTCTGAGAGGTTTTATCAAAATCAAATAACCCAGTATTTAGAATTAGATTGAGAGGAACTTTACCAAATGATGAAGTAATGATTTGAGCTTCAGAATTTAACTTTTTAATCAAAGCTTTTATCATGCCCACTTGACCTTCAGTTACTAGGTCGGTCTTATTCAAGATTATCACATTTGCAAACTCAATTTGATCTGTTAGCAAGTTCACAATTGTTCTATGATCATCTTGCATATCAGTTAAACTTCTATCCTTAAGAGTTTCAATTGTACTAAAATCTTTTACAAAATTGAAGCAATCAACAACAGTAACCAATGTATCAAGTTGGCTTATTTTACTTAAGTCAATTCCTTGCGATTCATCCTGATAAGTAAATGTTTGAGCAACTGGTAATGGCTCACTGATTCCTGTGCTTTCGATTAATAGATAATCAAACTTTTTTTCAAGGGCAAGCTTTTCAACCTCTCTGAGCAAATCTTCTCTAAGCGTACAACAAATACAACCATTGCTCATTTCAACGAGTTTCTCTTCCGTCCTACTTAATCCTCCTTCCCTTTGAACAATTGCAGCGTCTACGTTTACTTCACTCATATCATTTACAATAACTGCTACTTTCAATCCTTCCTTATTTTGCAATACATGATTAAGTAAAGTAGTTTTACCAGCACCTAAAAATCCACTTAATACTGTTACAGGTAGTTTTTTCATTTTACTTTTTTTTCTGAAATTTTATTGTTTCTTCTTTAAATCTAAAATCTGTACTTGGATCAGAAACAATTCTGACACAAGATGTCTTTAAGGTGAATGCAGCTATTGAAAAAACAACTACATAAAGAACTATTTTTTTGCTATTTAAATTCATACAAAGCTTGTTGCATCCACTTAATTAAATTCTGAATATGCATTTGCCCATATAATAGAACCATTTTCTTAGTTTCTTGATTAGTCGAATCAGACAAAACTAGCAGCCTGTTTTGTAGAAACTCCTTATTCAGTTCAATTCCACAATCAACACTAATACAGTGTTTCCAAGAAATATAGTCGTTAGGAATAATCATACAACTTCTAGTTTACAATACAATGGTGCGACTTTTTCCAGTTTTTTATATGTGCAAATGTTATCAATACTGCACCTGCAAGTTTTAATACATGTTCTAAAGAATGAAAAATGTGTATGTTGGCAATAAGCATCAAAAGAAAACCAAGTCCAAATAAAGCTATAATAAGCTTACTTCTATGAAAGTTTTTATACCCTCTCCAAATTGCCCAACTACCAATAATTGCGGTAACCATTATCGTAGCAACTTCTAACCACATATTTTCAATGATTTCAATTCCCCAAAGAGGTAAAGTAGAGAAGAAAACGGGGAGAAATACACAATGAATGGCACAAAGGAATGAAGCTCCCATACTTAACCAATCGCCAATAAACATTGATTTTCCTTTCATAGTTAGATGTTAAAATGTATGCAAATATATATTATTTGCAACTTAGTTGCATTTAATATTTCAATAAATATTACCTTTCGCCTGTGAACGCATTAACCACAAAAGACCTCCTCTTTCAGTACAAGGGTGCTAAATCTATTCATTACCCCAATATTAATTGTACCTCTGAAGAGCCAGTGTTGGTACACGGACAATCAGGTACAGGTAAAACAACTTTGCTTCATATTCTTGGAGGTATCCTCTCTGGAGGAACTGGGGAAGTAAATTTGAACGGTGTCAACCTTCTTGGTTTAAATACAAAAGAACTTCAAAAAGTAAGGAGACAACAAATTGGCATAATTTTTCAAACTCCCCATCATGTTGCTTCTTTGAACGTTCGCGAAAACATATTATTAGGTACGCATGGTAAATTTGATGAAACTCATTTCAATAAAATCATAAAAGCACTTGAAATAGATCATTTAATACATAAACAACCCGCAGAAATTAGTCAGGGTGAAAAACAAAGAATGACTATTGCAAGAGCATTGGTTGCTAAACCAGCTTTAGTACTTGCTGATGAACCTACAAGTGCATTAGACAATGAAAGAGCAGATCGTGTTATTGAACTACTACTTGAACAAACAAAAAATATAGGTAGCTGCCTAATTACCGTAACACATGACGATAGAATGAAAGCTTACTTCAAAAAATCAATTTATCTAGCATGAGGTGGAAACTAGTTTGGAAAAATTTGTTGCACGATCCGCTTTCTACCACGCTGAGTTTATTACTTCTCACTGTTGGCGTATCAATCATAACATTGCTATTAGGAATCAAGTATCAAGTCGAAAAAAAACTAGACGGAGATCTTAAAAAGATAGACTTAGTAATAGGTGCAAAAGGAAGTCCACTTCAATTAATACTTTCCTCCATTTACCATTTAGATGCACCAACAGGAAACATTTCCTTAGAAGATGCGAAGGAAATTGCTAGTAACCCAATGGTTGAAACTGCTATTCCATTAGCCTATGGTGATAATTATAATGGATTTAGAATTTTAGGTACCGATAGCAATTGGTATCAACTCTACGAAACAAAAATATATGATGGCAAAATGCCTTCCGAAAATATGGAAGTTGTACTAGGATGGCAGGTTGCACAAAAAACTGGACTAAAAATTGGTGACTCATTTGAAGGCACACATGGAAATGCTGAACAGGGAGAAGTACATGAAGGCCACCCATATAAAGTGGTTGGAATACTTACTCCTTCTTATAATGTAGCAGACCAACTTATAGTAACGAATGTATCCTCTGTTATTGAAATTCATGAAGAGCATGAACACGATCACGCTGAAGAACATGTGCATGCCCATGAAGAAATAACTGCAATGCTTCTTCAATTTAGATCACCTATGGCAATGATGACAATGCCACGAAAAATTAATGAAGAAACAAATTTTCAGGCTGCTATTCCGAACATCGAAATAAGAAGATTACTCAAACTGCTAGATGGCATATTTATAGTTATCCAAGCTATAGGAATTATTGTAATGCTGTTAGCTGGTATTAGTGTTTTTCTTTCTTTATTTCAAAAATTACAAAGGAGGAAATATGAAATTGCCTTATTGCAATCTATTGGCTATAGCAAATGGTATGTTAGAAGTCTCCTTATCTACGAAGCCTTTTTATTAGCCATCTTTGGGTATGTCATTGGATTTATATTAAGCCGAATCATCCTTTTCCTTTTAGAAAGTAGTATTGCGCAACAATATGGGTTGAATGTTTTTTCTTTAGTATGGATGGAAGGTGAATACCTGATTTTTTTAATTACTTTGCTCACTGGAATTATATCTGCAATAATACCTGCTTGGTACAGTGTCAGAACTTCCATATCTAAAACATTAGCGGATGGCAAATAAATTTATATTAACCGGTATACTAAGCTTTTTCTTCTTTGCAACATGGTCACAAACAGCACCAGCTAAACTTACGTGGAAGCAATTACAAGATATTGATTACGAAAGTAAGTTTGTGAAAGAAGCTGATATGGAAGTAATGTTTCCTAAGTTTCCAAGCACTATGTTGAAGTTTGATGGTAAAGAAGTAATTGTAGAAGGATTTGTAATTCCATTTGATAAATCAGGCACCAAGGTGGCTCTTTCTGCATATCCTTACGCCTCCTGTTTTTTTTGCGGAAAAGCAGGTCCTGCTTCAGTATTAACTGTAGAGTTGAAAACTCCTAATAAAAAATACAATACGGACGATTATATCACTTTCCGAGGCAGGCTAATGTTAAATAGTACGGATATCAAAGAGTTTTACTACGTTCTAAAAGGTGCAGTTGAAATAAAATAGTTAGACTTCAAGAATACCAAGTCCCTCAAGAATGAAGTTGTGTAAATAAGTGTTCGGAATGTACCCAGGAAATTTCCAGTCGCCAGGCCCGAACAATGTAAGCTCAACAAAATCCCCCGAGTGATCCATAGAGCCCCAACCAATAGAAGTATGCTTCATTTGTATATCCGCCAATTGCTTAAATGGCAATTTATAATTATTGTAAATTCCTTGTTCGGTTTGAATTGAATATTGATTCATTAAGGTAATAGACTCTTCCTTGGTTAATTGTATTCCTTGATAAGTAGCAAATAATTCTTTTAGTTTTTCTGGAGAATCGCTTGACTTAACTTGTTTTAAAATCCACTCGTTTGTTTGCTTCATTGAAAAAAGCTTCTCAAAATTTTTATCTGCTTTGTCGCCATAAAATAAACCAGGATTTGCGTTACCATGATCCGTAGTAATAACTAATAAAGTTTCACCATTTTTTTGTGCAAAATCGTATGCTACTCCAACAGCATCATCAAAAGCAAGTTGATCATATAATAATGCTGGTGCATCATTTGCATGTGCAGCCCAATCTACTTTACCTCCTTCAATTTGTAAAACAAAACCCCTTTTGTGTTTACTTAATACATCAAGTGCTTTATGAGTCATTTCTGAAAGAGAGGGAATAGCTAAAGATTGCTGTTTGTTACTTGTGTGATCAACAGCATAAGGCAATCCCCCATCATCAAAAACACCTAAAATAGGCTTCCCGAATGAAAAGGAATCGAGTTCTTTCTTGTTTCTTGCAACCTGAAATCCCGCATTTTTAAAGTCTAAAAAAAGATCTCGTTTGTCGCTTCTTTTTGCAGAAGAAAAATAATCGGCCCCACCACCTAACATTACATCAAATTTTAGGTTGAGGTATTGTAAAGCAATATCATCTTGATTTCCTCTTTTAGATTGATTCACGCAAAAACCGGCTGGAGTTGCGTGCGTAATTGGAACCGTTGTAGCACATCCTACAGCCAGTCCTTTTGATTTGCACTTTTGAAGAATAGGCTTATAGTGTTCCCCATTTACTCCAACATTCAAAGATCCATTGAGTACTTTAAATCCTCCTCCCCACGCAGAACTAGCAGCAGCTGAATCAGTCACCAGTGAACTGGCAGATGAAGTATCCATTAACGATCTTCTAATGTGCGCCTGTTGAATAATAGAAAGCCAGTTGCTTGACTTGCCATACTTTCTAGACTTTAACAAGTGCGCCATGGCAAGTGTACCAATACTCATACCATCGCTTACCATAAAAATGACATTCTTAAATTTTCCTACATGCTTGCTAGAAAGTTGACTTGTTTGAAATGCATCAGTAAACTGACCTAACCAACTTAAACCCACAGCCCCAACAGTTCCTTTTGATAAAAAGTCTCTTCTTTTCATAAACTGAGTTTAAAAATTAGCATGTCGGGCGAAAAGCTTTACAGCTTTTACACCTGTTTTAGTAGAGTATTTATTTCGAAGTGATTTATAACGTTGTAAAACCTCGTAAGACTTTTTATACAATGAACTGTCTTCCACGCTTGGTTGATAACCTTTAGGTATGGCATAAGTAAAATGACCACTTGTTCTTATATAAACGGGAATATGAAAGAAATCTCTTGTTACGAATTTACCTGTACTGTCTTGTTGCTTACCAGCTTCCACAAAAAAATCAACCGCATGAGATGGATAGCCAAATAGATATCCATATGATCTCCATCGGTTATATGATTTTTCATATTCTGTAACAGCAAGTACAGTAGCCGGATCTATATGCTCATTAAAGCCCCACATACTAAAAAATGATTGATGCTGAGTCATTAATTCTTTCCATCTTTTTTTATTGAATACATAAATTTCAGCGTTTCTATTAGCACTATCCATTCTTGCAAACGGATTGTAAACAAATTGAATATTTCTATTTGTAAACAACTGTGTAAATCGTTGATATAAAATCAATTCTCTTTCGTACTTACCTGCAATTAAAGAGTCGGGTATAAACTTAAAAAAATGTACACTGCTCATTGGCTTTATAGGGGACATAATTGAATACAAGGCCTCTCTGTCTAATGCTCTTAACAAAAAAGTATCTGCTAGAGATCGCTCTTCAGTTGACAAAGATTTATAAGACTTTACAATGGATCTACCTGGAGAATAACAAGCAGAAAAAAGTCCAACTAAGCAAAATAAAATTGAAAAACGAATTACACATTGAATAATACGCATACTTAAAGTTCAAGGTATTTTTTAAACTGTACACTATCTACAACCACTTCATTCCATTCATCAAATATCAACTTTGTAGTTATTGAATTTGATTTTACACGAATTTTCCTTCTGAATTCGAGTATTGCAGATAGGTCACTTTTTGATAAATAATTAAGTCTATTCTGAAACCACATAACAGGATTTATAAAAGCATATGACTGAAACGCTGAATTCTTTTGTTCCATTGATTGTAGAAAAACCTCTGAAGAACTATCAATATACATCTTATAAAGGCTTCTATATGCTGCTCCCTTCTTCATAGGATCCGAAATAGAATCAAGCATACCAATTTTCGTTGTACCTAAATCTTTATTTTCAGAAAGTAGTTTTGCTTTTACACTATCATGAGAAATTGCATAAATACTATCTCGCTTTTCCTCAACCTCTTGCCATTCCGTCATTAAACTGGCTGGATAGCGCATCTGAATCCATTGTTGAACGGTAGCAGGAATAACCAATACCAGTAAAATCCAAATTGTAATCATTTGGATAGCTTGACTAATTTGACTTGAATTTCTTGAAAGAATGAGTGCATACAATCCCAACCAACCCCATAAATAAACCATAGAGAAGAACAAAAATTCTATCCACTCATTACCGAGTACAAAACTGCTACCCATAAAAATTCTAGGCACAATCATTACAATAATGAGCCATAGACTTAGAGTTATTCCAATAACCAACACCCTCTTCAACCACCAAGAATTAGTTTCACCAGCTTGAGACTTTATTAGAAGTAATAGTCCAGCATCTTTTTCAAATGACTGAATATTGTACATTAAGATGATCAGCAACAAGGGCAATAAAAAGAGCCATACAAATGAGAAATCAAAAAAACCACTGACTTGAAATTCTGCATTAGAAAGTTCAGGAATAAGGTCTTGATCAAATGGCGTACTCCATACAGAGACTTTTTTATAAATCCCTATATCGCTTACCTGACCAGGAGATAAAACCATTAAAGGATGATTATCATAAATAACATAGTGATTTCCATACCACATTGCCCAAAAAGGATTCTTAATATCTATCCAAGGTCTTTCCTCTGGACCTGACTTTCCGTTTTTAAACCAACCCAATACTTCTTGCTGTGACTCCGTTGCACTCTTTTGAACCAATGAAATTTGATCTGTCCTGTATTGATAAACAACATATCCCTGCCAAACACTGTACAAGGTTGCTGCAAAAAATAGTATAAGTGCAATTACTTTAAACTTACTTTTTGCTATGTGTAAAGTTTCATTTTTTAATGTTTGAAAAAGGGTCATAATAGATATTTTTTTGAAATCAAACACATCAAAACTGAAATAGAAATTGACCAAACAAGTAAAATCAGCAAATCTACCTGCCAGTAAGATTTGTACTTGCTAATTTCAACAGTAGTGTATTGAAAAGTCTCAATATTTTTAAAGAATTCTTCAGAACTTTTCCAGCTCCAATCGCCTGTTTTACTACCGCCATAAGCATGTTCATCATTTAGTTTCTTTATGAAACCACGTCTATATTCCTCTGCCTCTCTTTGAAAATGAATATGATGTAGCATATCCGTTCCAGCAAAGGACATACTAGCAGATTTTAAAGCATACATTGGATTAAATACTGAAGCCCACTGACTTAATTTTTTTTGTGATGAGAATGATTGAAAAACTCCGCCGATATGTTTATCCCATACTAAATTGCCGTACTCTTCATCTGCTTGCATAACAATACCATCTAAATTAATTGGCAATGCGGAATCAGATGAAACTCCATATTTTGCCAATACGCTATCCCTTAATTTATTGACTCTATCTTTAGATGGATTATGTCCATCGATTCCTTTACTTCTATCATCCTTCATTGCTTGTTTAAATTCAAACCTACTCGGTAAAGGATATCTTTCCGAAGCAATAGAGGCTGTCCATTTTGGTAACAACACCATCCACAGTACCCATATTGCTAACATAGATGAAAGTGCACCAGTTGCATTTTTTAAGACTGTTGATAGAACAATTGTTAATGAAACAATCAGCCAATAAAAAAGCAAATAGCTGATGACAAATCCAATTAATCGAAAAACATCATTCGAATGATTGAATTCTAAGAAAATAAATTGTACAAGAACCGTAGATAGTAAAGCAATACAGGCTATTGAAAAATATGCCAAAGCTTTACCAACTAAGATTTGCTTAATTCCTAGTCCTTGCGATAGCAATAACGTAATTCTACCTTGTTCTTTTTCTTGATAAATTGATCTGAATGACAGAAAAATTAAAAGCAGTGGAACCACCCACTGTAATAACAAAGATGGCATTAAGCCACCAAATCTTGAGTAAATGGATTCTTGCGATCTTGCACTATAAGCCATTTCATTTTGTACATGGCCCTCTAACCTAAGCACTCTTCCAACCTGAGAAAGTACACCTTCATCTAAAGACGACATAAGGCCGGGTGAATAATAAGCGTAAGTGCCTTCATGTGCAGCACTATGCGGATTCATTGGCCCAATTGATTCCCATTCATTTCTTGCAAAATCATTGGCAGTTTTGGTTTGAACTTGAAGTTGGTCTTGCTTTTTAACCCCCATCCATGCAGTTAATGATAGAATGAAAACCAGTAGTAAAAATGAGCCTATCAGTAACTTGTTTCTATATAAGCCCAACCATTCATTTTGAAAAACTTGTAAAAGAGCTTGCATAGAATTACATTTTCATATATTCTAAATAAATTGATTCAATATCAGATGCTGAAACATCGGCAGAATGTAATTCCTTTAAAATTTTACCCTGGTGTAAAATTCCTATTCTATCTGCGGTTTCACGAATTCTGAAAATATCGTGAGATGCCATTAGAATACATTTGCCACTTGCAGCTAATTCCCTCAACAATTGAGTTAATTCATTACTAGCCAAAGGATCTAATCCACTTGCTGGTTCATCTAATAATAAAATCTGGGCTGACTTTGCTACAGCAATAGCTATACCTACTTTTTGACGCATCCCCTTTGAATACGTAGATGTTAAACGAGTGTGAGCATTAGTATCTAATCCGCATTTTGTTAACAAGCTTGCCGCTTCATTTTTTGTGATAGCTATATTCGCAAGCCTTGAAAAGTATTGCAAATTCTCGATCCCATTGAGATAAGGATACAAACTCACATTTTCAGGTATATATGCAACATCTTTAGAAAGTGAATGATCTTTTCCTGGTGTTTTTCCTAATAGTGACACAGAACCTTCATCGGGACTTTGAAAACCAAGCAAAATTTGTATAGTTGTCGTTTTGCCAGCTCCATTTTGTCCCAATAAACCATAAATCTCTCCTGCTTGAACAGAAAGATCAACACCCTGCAAAGCTGGGTGTGAAGCGTATTTTTTCTTTAATCCTCTGACAGAAATAGCATTCATATAAATTGCAATTATGTTGCAATTTATAACAAACCTATCATATTTTCATTTCATTCCTGGATACTGACTTGCAACTCTAAATGAAGTTGAAGGATCAGATTTTAAGCTGACCAACACTTTTCGAAGCGAATCCAAATCCTCTGGACGTTTGAACATCCTGTCGTGCATCAACCAAACAATATGACGCTTCGTTACGGTTCCCTTTGCTTTAAGCCCCTCTATTTGTGCTAACATTTTTTCTGCGCTTTGCACTGGTCGGGCGTCTTTACGACTAAAATGCCATTCAATATCCCAGCCAAATACTTGAAATCCCAAGCTATCTAACTTTATTGCAACCGCTTTTGTAGATCCAGGACCACGAAATTTTCCTTTAGTCATCCAGCTATTGTTTCCAGGAAAACGAATAGTTTTTGTTTGAATCGCTAGTGCATCTTGAGCCTTTAAAAAATCTGTAACGGCATCGTCTGGTTGAGCATAAAATTTCTTGAAATGATTATAAAAAGCATGCGTATAACTATGGTTTGCCAATTCCATGGTTTTGTCAGCTTTCAGTCTTGCTAAATAATCCTTTTGATAAGGATCCGCCAAATGAGCACCCACTAAGAAAAAAGTGGCTGGAATGCCTAGCTCTTGACAAAGCTCCAGCACTTCCTTTGTGCCCTTTTGTGGACCATCATCAAATGTGACATAGAAATAGGTTCGGGTGGTATCTTCCACTTCAGCTTCTACGTTTGGAACTTTTATAACCGAACTATCTGTAGCTTTCAAACCCTCATTTACCAATTTAGTATCAGTAGATCCATTGGTGTGGCAGCCCAAAACTGCCAATAACCCCAAATACAACCATTTAATATCTTCTAACTTCATAATTCAACGAATGTAATAGCAAGATGTGAAAAAACAGGTAATTCCATAGTTTTCCCTTTCGAACAGAGAAAAATCATGGTTTTCCGCCAACAACTTGACCTACATTTGCATTTTTAGCTAAACAAGCTATTTATATGGCCCTTCAAGAACAAGTTTTACAGGATGTAGTCATCAAATTTGCAGGTGACAGTGGTGATGGAATGCAATTAACTGGAAGTCAGTTTACCAATAATACTGCTCTATTAGGTATTGATTTGGCAACTTTCCCCGACTTCCCTGCGGAAATTCGTGCCCCACAGGGTACACTGCCGGGTGTGAGTGGGTTCCAGTTGCGCTTTTCAAGTGACCGCGTTTTCACACCTGGTGATTTATGCGATGTTTTGGTAGCTATGAATGCTGCTGCTTTGAAAGTGAACCTGAAAAGTTTGAAAAAAGGCGGAAAAATTATCGCAAATGTAGATGGGTTCGACTCAAAAAACCTTCGATTAGCCAACTATGCAGATGGAATAAACCCTTTGGAAGATGGGTCTTTAGATGGATACGAATTGGTGAAAATGGATGTTACCAAAATGACTCGTGAAGCATTAAAGGAATACACCCTAAGC
Organism: uncultured Hydrotalea sp.; assembly: GCA_964616465.1. GTDB lineage: Bacteria > Bacteroidota > Bacteroidia > Chitinophagales > Chitinophagaceae > JAFLBI01. The sequence continues at coordinate 49,252 of CAZTTO010000015.1, forward strand.
ACCAAAGAGAAGGATCGGGCTAAAAACATGTTTGTTCTTGGATTCTTGTATTGGATGTACAATAGATCTCTCGAGAATACGATTGATTTCTTAACTGAGAAGTTCGGAAAAAAGAAAGATATCTTAGAAAGCAACATCAAGGTATTGCAAGCCGGATATCATTATGGCGATACCACCGAAACTTTTTCAGCTAGATACAAGGTTGAAAAAGCCAAACTTCCTCCAGGCACTTATCGCAGTATTATGGGTAACCAAGCCCTTGCACTAGGATTGGTTGCAGCAAGTGAAAAAAGTGGTTTGCCCTTATTCCTAGGATCATACCCTATTACCCCAGCATCAGACGTTTTACATGAGTTGAGTAAGTATAAAAACTTTGGCGTAAAAACTTTTCAGGCTGAAGATGAAATTGCTGGAATTACTTCAGCAATTGGAGCAAGTTATGGCGGACAAATTGGTGTAACTACTACTTCTGGTCCAGGTATGGCTTTAAAAACTGAAGCCATGGGCTTAGCGGTGATGCTTGAAATACCCTTGCTGATTTGTAATATACAACGTGGTGGACCGTCAACAGGTTTACCTACAAAGACAGAACAGAGTGATTTGTTGCAAGCGTATTATGGAAGGAATGGTGAATGTCCAATGCCAGTCATTTCTGCATCTACACCAAGTGATTGTTTTGATGCAGCTTTTGAAGCAGTGCGCATTGCAATAGAACACATGACTCCAGTAATTTTCTTGAGCGATGGGTATATAGCGAATGGTGCTGAGCCTTGGAAGTTCCCTCAGTCTGAAGACCTGCCTAACATTCAAGTGGCGTTTCAACAACCTATTGAAGATGGCTCAACTTTCAAGCCTTATGCAAGAGATGAGAAATTGGTTCGTCCATGGGCTATTCCAGGTACTGCAGGTGTAGAACACAGAATAGGCGGATTGGAAAAGCAAGACATTACAGGTAATGTTAGTTACGACCCCGATAACCATCAGCATATGGTAAAAACCAGACAAGCTAAAGTGGACATGATTGCAAATTATATTCCACTCCAAACGCTTGATAGTGGTCCTGAATCAGGTAAGATTTTGGTATTGGGTTGGGGAAGTACCTACGGAGTTATAAAAAGTACTTGTGCAGAACTACAAGCTGAAGGTCATGCAGTAAGCCATGCCCACTTACGCTACATGCGACCATTCCCGCGAAACTTAGGTGAATTATTAAAGAAGTTTGAAACCGTTTTAATTCCTGAAATTAATAATGGTCAGCTCATCAAAATTATTCGCGATGAATTTTTAGTGGATGCAAAAGGATATAATAAAATCATGGGTGTACCCATTACAAAAACAGAATTGCTTTCAACGATCAAAAGCTATTTATAAAATTAAGGGGTGTAAAAACACCCCTTTTTCATACTTAAAACTACCACTGATAAGTCATCTGTATCATACAGTTTCTGCCAGGTGACCAAAGTGTAAAACTTGGTATCACACGGTTTAAATGCTCTCTATATTTCTGATCCCAAATATTATTTACAGCAATGTTTAGTTTCAATTTCTCTTTTAATTGATAGCTGGCACCAATATCCATAACTGTGAAGTCAACAGTTTTGATTTCACCAAAATCCTTAGCTATTCTGTTTTGAGGAGCCACATACCTTAGCTGAGCAAAAGCTCTAAATTTTTCATTTAAAGATTGCCAATCCAATTTATATCTCATATCTAAAGGTGCAATTTCTGGCAATGGTTGAAAATCATTTTTTCGTAAACCGTGAGTATACGTTATTGATAATTCTTGTTTTAATTGTTGATGCAATTGCTGGTTCCATAAGAACTCTCCTCCTACTAATTTTGCTTGAGAAATATTTATAAAGCTACGAACACCGGGTGCTCCAAATTGAGGTTTTAAATTAGGGTCTATAACTGAAGTAATAAAGTTCTGAACAATTGAAACAAAAGGACTGAATTGTAAGAAAGTCTTTTTAGTTTGATAAGTTATTTGAATATCTAGCTGATGATTTGCTTCTGCTAATAAATTTGGATTACCAACCATTTCATAAGGATCTTTACCAACTGGCAAATACTGAATAAACCTTTCAACTAAACTAGCAGAACGAACACCTCTTCCAATCCAAATTGCAGTTTGCCACGCATGATTCCATTTTCTATTTACACCTAAACTTAAACTTGTATTCCAATCAATTCGAGTATTATTTCCAAATGCTTTCAAATACTTTGCAGTTGGCTGTTGAGCTTTTGCTTCTACTCGATCTAATCTTGCACTGTAAATTAACTGATAGTTGCCAACTCTTTTATTCCCCTCTAGAAAAGCGCCACTCCTTTGTTGAATACCAGCCTGCCATAGTGTATCTCTAAAAACTCGGCCTGACATTGGCCCCATTTTCATAGTCCTTGTCCTTACACCATGTGCCATTTCTGATTTAAAATCAAAGCCAAACATTAATTCTCCGTTAGTTACAGGTAAGGTCCATTCGGCTCTACCACCCCATGTGAAGGTTTCAGCTAAAACTAGTGCATGTACACTTGGAAAATTAGATCTAAAATCATTGCCCATAGCATGGTCAACATAACTATGAAAAACCTGAGCGGTGAACTTCTTATACCAGTTTACTTGTATTGGTAAAATTTGGTACTGCAATTCTACTAACCTAGTATCATCTTTAAGTAAATCCATATTCAAAATTGGAAAGTCGCTTCGCTTAGCTCTATTGTGATTCCATGCAAGTGAAACAAACTGATTTTTTGCAATTTGATAGGCTACTTGTAAACCAACAGAACTACGCTGAAAACCAGCCGGAATAATGCTATCATTGCCAGCTCTATAGTTTTGCCCTTTAGAATATGAACCAGAGCCAATAATAATCCAACGCTTTGCTCTCATTTTAATCTGTGCCTCATTTCTAAAAACTTGGCCATTGGTTTCAAACATACTATTCACCCTTCCTTCCCATACTAGCGAGTCGCTCCATTTGGGTAATCCATGAACAAAATTAAGGGTGGCTCCCATAGATGGACCATACCTGAAACTATGTGGTCCCTTGAATACTTCAATCTTTTCAACTTGACTCAATAGCATTTGACTTGTTGGCGGATCCATTCTATTTGGACAAGCTGCAGAGGCTGTCATAGAACCATTTGCTACCATATTTAATTGATCATATTTAAAACCACGAAAAACTGGATCCAAACCGTAGGTACCGCTTTTTCGTATAGCTGAAAAACCTGGTATTTGCTGTAATACCTGACCAGCATCATGCTGAACCCAATCGATGTGTTGCATTAATTTTTGTTTGCTCCTGAGAGAACTTCTCATGCCATAAACTGTAACTGGCAATAATTCATTTGGATCTCTCCCAAAACCTTGTTTGTTGACTAAGTAATTAGTACTATCGCCTTGCTTAAATAAAAAGCCTGTAGAATCAAAATTGATGTTTGCTAAAATGGGGGTTGATAAAATAATTGTGCAGAGAATAATATATATAGCCCTGCACGCTACAAATAGCTTGTGCATAGTTGATTGCTTTAAGTAAAAAATTGAAAAATAAGTACTTGATATTTCAAGCACACGAAATGTACCAACTAAGCTTGTGGAGGGTGGTCTATTTCCTTATGGATAAGTACGAGTACAAAAGGATCTTTATACTTCATTTCATGCATCAAAGAAGTATGGCTATGATTTACAATATTGATAAAAAATGACTTAGAGGATAAAACTTGTTCTACATGATTTTTTTCCGGAAAGTTTGCCTGCTCATCTTGCTGATTTGTTGACTGCAAATTTTTTAATAACTGGCAACTCCCCTTACAAGAAGAAGTAGGTTTTTGCCTATTCACACAATTTTTCTGATAAGTTTCATACCTAGTTACATAATCTCCAATCCAAAATAGGTGATTTAACATTTGAAATGAAATAGCTGTCAATAAAATCCAGCCAACACTTGATATGTATTTTGAAGAAAAATGCATGACTTATCATCACAAAATAAACATGTAAAAATTTAAGCAAATATGATTTTAGTCACATTACTTGACCTTTTTCCGAGGAAAAAACAAATTCAATTCCTTTTTTTCTATTCGGAAAATAAAATAGAGCCACCCGCCAATGAATATCCAACCAACTAAAAGTTGAAGCGGGAGTGCAATTTCAAAATTGGTTATTAGTAAAAAAATGATATATAAAACAGCAATGATGACCATATATGCCACCAATTTTTTCCAAGCATATGGAACAGGATAATTTCTTTGCCCTAACACATAACTTGCAATCATCATAACCAAGTAACAAACAAAGGTGGCCCATGCACTTCCTGTGTATCCAAAAATGGGTATCCACCAAATATTTAATGCTATAGTTATAATAGCTCCTACTATGGTTATCCAAGCACCCATCATAGTTTGATCGGTAAGTTTGTACCAAATACTGAGGTTATAATAAATGCCCAAAAAAACGCTACCCATTGCTAAAATGGGAATAATACCCAAGCCTTCCGCATAATCAGAAGCATTGGAACCATAAGCTAAATACTGAATCAACGGTAAATGAGTTACAATCATTAACCACATGGTGCAAACAATAATGACAAAAAACTTCATCACCCTAGCATAGGTTCTCTTTGCATCATCTTGCTTGGATTGTTGAAAGAAGAATGGCTCAGCGGCCATTTTAAATACCTGAATAAAAATCGTGATGAGAACAGCAACTTTATAATTGGCACCAAATACTCCCAACTGATACTGAGCTTCGGCAGGCGGAAGATCAACAACATTGGTATAAACCAATCGACTCAACATTTCATTGATCATACCCCCTAGTCCGACTATGACAAGTGGATAGGAATAGTTAATGACCCTCTTCCATAATTGCCAATCAACATCAAAACGATAGGTACGCCACTCTTTGAATAATAGAAAAAATGTTAAACAGCTTGCAACAACATTTGCAATCACATAATATCCAATTCCAATATCAGGATTATACAAAATAAGCCAACCGCTCTCTGGATTCTCAGTATATATTGCTGGACAAATACCCAAATAGTAAAATACAAGCAATACAGTAGAAATTACATTCACCACTTTAATAAATGCATATCTGCGTGGCCTGTTTTCTTGTCGCAGTTTAGCAAAAGGCAAAGCCGCCAAAGTATCGAAAATCAATATTGCAATTGCCCAATAAATAAATTCGGTTGGGAGCAAAAGTTGTACAGCAAACCATTCAGACAGTGTTGCAACCACTATTGAGAGCAGTATTGTGCTGATGAGCAATGAACTCATCAAAGTATTGAAGACATGCTTATGTGTAAAATCTTTTACAAAACGAAAATAGCTGGTCTCCATTCCATAAGTGTATAAGACTGTTAGAAAGGGAATGACAGCATAGAGTTGAGTAACAGGTGCAGTATCTAGTGGCTTATATAAGTGGAATAATGCTATACTTAATGCATAGCTTAAAAATCGACTTGCAATGGTGGGAACACCATACCACAAAGTTTGTCCTGCTAATTTTCGAATTCCTCCCAATGCTTTCAGATTATAGCACAAATATATCTTGTATTTGTGGGAGACACACAATCATTTAATGGTGACGAAGTCTGGGATTTTGTAAAACTGTACTATCAGTTAGGGTAAATAAAAATGATTGTAACTGACCCATTTCAAAAGGGGTTAAAGAAATTCTATTTCGCACCAATGCATCAGTTCCTGGAGCCTGCACCACCCTATTTGAGTAATGATCAAATACATTGATGAGTGTAGGAAATCTACCATCGTGTCCATAAGGAAATGTGAGTTGCACATTTCTCAAGCTTGGAACCATAAAACGAAGTGAATCTTCTCGATTTCCCGTTACAGACATTCTTCCAATATCCTTCAGCCCTGGATCGATTGGCATGCCTATGTTTCTAAAACTGAAATCGGTGAAGAATGGCTCTTTATGGCATGAAACACATTTCTGCTGAAAGATTTCGTATCCCAACTGTTCAGACAAAGTAAAACTGGCTTCACCCCTTTTCACTTGATCGTACTTGCTGTTGTAGCTAACTATTTGTAGCATATACTGACTTAACGCTTGCAGTATATGCTTTTCTGAAATATTTTTCGATCCAAATGCTTGTAGAAACAAAATCGGATAATCAGGATCATCTCTCAACTTCTTTAAAATATTCCCCATGGTTTCGCCCATTTCATTGGGCGCAGTAATAGGGTGAATAGGCTGATCATCTAACTTAGTAAATCTGCCATCCCAGTTAAATGAGTTTCTCCATGCTAAATTGATTAATCCAGGTGGATTACGAGTAGAGCTTTGATTATTTACACCATGCGCCAATCCGTGATCGTTGTGGGTAAATCCCTCATGCTGCATATGGCAATCGCCGCAAGAGATACTGTTGTCGACACTAAACCGTTTATCATGAAACAATTTCTTCCCCAATTCAAAGCCTTGCTCAGTAAGTGGATTCTCCTGAAAAGGATAGGTAGGCATGGGCCAACCGTTTGGCACTTCAAAGACGAGATAGTCAGGCAGTTGAACATCAGCACTCTTTCTGCATGCAAGCACACCAAATGCAGCAATTGATATCAAAAGACCAATAACCCATATCGTTTTCATCTTATTCATCCTTCCACTTCCAATTTCGATTTTGCTTTTGCTCACCTCGCTTCTTCTTTTGCTCCATGCGCATACGAATACTAGCTGGAGTAGGCGCCGTGGCTTTTCTTTCTTTTACTGGCTGTAAAGCTTTTTGTAGCATCGCATTCAACTTCTTACCAACCAACAATTTATTTTCTCTTTGTGTTCGAGCTTCTTGCGATTTAACCTGTAATTCACCATGTATTGTTAATTTATGCTGCCAATACTGTTCCACCCGTTTTTTCTGAACCTCATCTAACAGCTTTGAACCAGACACATGCCATGAACCTTGCACCATGGTCTCTACCTTGTTCACATGCTGCCCGCCCTTACCACCACTTCTGGCAGTTTGAAAAACTATTTCAGATCGAATATCTATCTTCACCCTTTAAAGGTACTAGTAGTTTAGCTTATGCGTGCAGTTGTACAAAGAGTTCGCCATGCTTCCGTTGAAATTGATGGACAAACTAAAGGCGCAATTGAAACTGGCTTATTGGTGTTTCTTGGAATTGAAGATGCCGACCAACAATCCGACGTTGATTGGCTAAGCCAGAAAATTGCTCAACTAAGAATTTTTGATGACGAAAATGGGGTGATGAATAAAAGCGTAATGGATGTAGGTGGAAATATTTTGCTCATCAGTCAATTCACTTTGCACGCCAGCACCAAAAAAGGAAACAGACCTTCTTACATAAAAGCATCTAAACCCGACCATGCAATTCCATTGTATGAAGCCATGATAACTGCATTGGACAAATGCCTCGGAAAATCAATAGCAACAGGCAGCTTTGGGGCCGATATGCAGGTGAATTTGTTGAATAATGGACCGGTTACAATTTTTATAGATACCCAAAACAAAGAATAAAATGACCATTCAAGAAGCCCAAGAGCGAGTAGATCAATGGATTCAGACCCTCGGCGTGAAATACTTTCATGAGCTTACTAATACAGCTATACTAATGGAAGAAGTAGGCGAAATGAGTCGCCTCATGGCAAGAATGTATGGTGAGCAATCTTTTAAAAAATCTGATCCACTTGCAAATGCTTCTCAAGAGGAAAGAAAACGGGCTTTGGCCGATGAAATGGCTGATGTTCTTTGGGTTTTGCTTTGCTTGGCCAACCAAACTGGCATTCGATTAGACCAAGCGCTGGAAGCTAATCTCGCTAAAAAAACACAACGCGATTTTGATAGGCATATCAATAACCCGAAACTTCAATAAGGCGTTCTAAAAATGGGCTTTCATGGCTGTTTAACTATATTTGCAGCCTTATGAGTACAACGGCAGACAATCAATTCCAGCAAATTATATCTCACGCCAAAGAATATGGCTTTGTTTTTCCTAGTAGTGAAATTTATGATGGCTTAAGTGCGGTGTACGATTACGGTCCGCATGGCTCAGAATTGAAAAAAAATATTCGCGATTACTGGTGGAAAAGCATGACCCAAATGCATGAAAACATTGTGGGTATTGATGCAGCAATTTTCATGCATCCAACAACTTGGAAGGCTAGTGGGCACGTTGATAATTTCAGCGATCCAATGATTGATAATAAGGATAGCAAAAAGCGCTATCGTGTTGACCACTTAATTGAGCAATACGCCGATAAGCTTACTGAAGCTGGAAAAGAAGATCAAGCAAAGGAAATCTTGCATCAAATGGAGGCTTTGTTGGCTGCAGAAAACTTTCAAGGATTACTGGATTTAATTCAAAATAATAAAATTGCTTGTAGTGTAAGTGGAACTTGTAACTGGACTGAAATCAGACAGTTTAACCTCATGTTTGATACTAAAATGGGTTCTGTTTCTGATGATGCTGATACCATTTACCTAAGACCAGAAACAGCACAAGGTATTTTCGTGAACTTTTTGAATGTGCAAAAAACTGCACGCATGAAAATTCCTTTTGGCATTGCACAAGTTGGTAAGGCTTTTAGAAATGAAATCGTAGCCCGCCAATTTATTTTTAGGATGCGCGAATTTGAACAAATGGAAATGCAATTCTTTGTTCGCCCCGGTACACAAAAACAATGGTACGAATACTGGAAGGAAGAGCGAATGAAGTGGCATGCTAGCTTAGGAATTCCTGCTGAAAAGTATCGATTCCACGATCACGTGAAGCTTGCACACTATGCAGATGCTGCTCTTGATATTGAATTTGAATTTCCATTCGGTTTTAAAGAGGTGGAAGGAATTCACTCTAGAACAGATTACGATTTACGCAGGCACCAAGAATTCAGCAAAAAGAAAATGCAATATTTTGATGCTGATACAGATGAGCAAGGAAAACCCTATGGAAACTACATTCCTTATGTAATTGAAACATCAATTGGCTTGGATCGTATGTTTTTGTTGGTGTTGAGCCATGCCTATCAAGAGGAAAAATTAACGAAGGAAGACGGCTCAACCGATGAACGTGTTGTCTTAAAAATTCCTGCAAAAATTGCTCCTGTTAAATTGGCAATCCTTCCACTAACGAAAAAAGATGGTCTTCCAGAAATTGCAAGGGGCTTAATGGATACTTGTAAGCCTTACTTCAAATGTTTTTACGAAGAAAAAGACGCTATTGGAAAACGCTACCGACGCCAAGATGCCATTGGAACTCCTTTCTGTGTAACTATTGATCATCAAACAAAAGAAGATCATACAGTTACTATTCGTCACCGCGATAGTATGCAACAAGAAAGAGTGAAATTGGAAGATGTGAAAAATATAGTACTACAGGCGCTATAACAATTTGTCAATTTCTGTTTGAGGATCCCAGAATAATTCTTTGAAGCGAACAACCTGGTTGTTTTTCACTTCTATGCCTTCAGACTGAAGCAGTTCTTCCATACGCGTGGGTGTTTCAAAATGCATCTTACCACTTAGTAATCCTTGACGGTTGACTATTCTATGTGCGGGTACAGGTGGTTCAACCACATGAGAGGCATTCATTGCCCATCCAACCATACGTGCACTGCTGCCTGTTCCTAAATATTTTGCAATAGCACCGTAGGTGCTCACTCGACCATAAGGCACTAAGCGAACTACTGCAAAAACCAATTCAAAAAAACTCTCTGAAAAATTTTTATCCCTAAATGTATACACAGGTAATTTCGACATAAACATTTTCTTATCCGTATAACTCTAAATGCACATCCTCTTTAGTATAACCCATTGCAAGAATACGTGCTTTGGCTTCATCAATCATTTCCTTCCATCCACATAAATAAAAATAAGCAGGCGCAGGCTTTCCTTCTTGATATCCGGGGTGTTGTTTTACCATTTGTTCATACACGCCGTGTACATATCCAACATGACTGCCATTTGGCACATCTTGTTCCCTTGAAAAACAGGGATGATGGTAAAAATCTGACATCTCTTTTTCCAACTGCTTCAGCTCTGGTCCATACAAACAATCGCCAAAGGTTCTACAGCCAAATACCAAATGAATTTTTTTATGTGGAATATTCATACGATGAATATGATGAACCATTGAGCGGAAAGGCGCAATTCCTGTTCCTGTACAAATGAAATATAAATCCCTGTCTATGTTTGCAGGCAACACAAACTTTCCTTGTGGACCGCGCAATAATAATTCCGAACCCTCCTCCACAGAAACATCTTCAAACAAATACCGGGTTCCTAATCCACCTTCTAATCTAACAATTACCAACTCAATGGTATTGGTCCCATCGGGACATGAAGCAATTGAATAACTCCGCCAACGCTTATTTTTCTTTTCATGAATAGGCAAATCCAGCGTTACGAACTGTCCAGGCTCAAAAGGAAAATCATTTACTTCAGTTAATTCTAACCAAAACCTCCGTGTTTGAGCGGTTGCTTGCTCAATTCGAGTGACTTTTGCCTTTTGCCAGGGTTGCAACATAGTCCGAAATTTTATTCAAGGTAACTTTTTTAAACGATTCAACCGTTTCAAGTGTTCATTCAACATTCTTAATCAAACCCTTACTTTTGCAGCCCTAAGGTTGGAGATGACGAATTTGGGAGCACTTTTGGATGCCTTGAATAAAACACCCCAGTTACAACAACTGGTGAATGCTATTCTATTCCCTGAACCAACCCAAGAACACTTTTATTTACAAGGGTTACAAGGAAGTAGCTCTGCATTGGTTTTGAGTGCATTATTTCATCAGCTCAAACAGCAAGAAGAAAAATCACCGCTACAGGTTGTAGTTTTAAATGATGCTGAAGAAGCTGCTTATTTTCACAACACACTCGAAAGTCTCACGCAAGCTCTTAATCTTTTTTACTTTCCTTCTTCTTTCAAGAATAGAAAAAACTTTTCATTGCTCAATAGCAGTCATGTGATGCTAAGAACAGAAGCACTTACGCATCTAGCAGCTGGCAGCAATGGCATTGTTATTACCTACCCTGAAGCCTTGGTTGAGAAAGTTGTTCTTCCTAAAACGCTCACCAATAACATTATCTATATTAAGTCGAATGATACTGTACAAATTGATAGTATCATGGAACTCTTAGTGATGTATGGGTTTAGCAGAACCGATTTTGTGTACGAACCTGGACAGTTTGCGTTGCGTGGAGGTATATTGGATATTTATTCGTTTGGAAACGATAAGCCTTATCGGATTGAACTATTTGGAAATGAAGTAGACTCCATTCGCATATTTGATCCTGAAACACAACTGAGTGAGAGAAAACTCACCCAAGTAAGCATTATCCCCAATATAGATACCCAGTTTGAGAGCAATGAGAAAGTTTCTTTTATTGACTTTTTGACCAATAAAGCAATTTTCTGGATCAAGGATTGGGATATTGTTCTAGAAAAACTAGAACAGCAAGAAGACGATCTTGCCGCTTTCATGTCATTTTGGAAAACAAAGAATGAAGAGCCGGAAGAAGAAGAGGATGATCATTTAACCAGATTAAAAGAAGTGCGTGCTGAAGATTTTGTTCCAGCAGCTACATTGAACAGAGGTATTCAAACACAACAAACCATAGAGTTTGGTTATCGTCCACACTTAGCAAAAGAAGAAATTAGTTTTTCTACACAAGTCCAGCCTGCTTTCAACCGACAGTTCGACTTACTCATAAACGACTTAAAGCAAAAAGAGGCCGCGGGATATACCATTTATTTATTTGCAGATCAAGTAAAACAATTAGAGAGGCTGTACAGCATCTTCCAAGACTTACAAACCAATATTAATTTTACGCCTGTACCTGCATCTATTCATGAAGGGTTCTTATTTCACGATATAAAAGCTGTTTGTTATACAGATCATCAAATATTTCAACGATACCATAAGTATAAAGTCAAGCAAGCTTATAATAAAAACAAAGCCCTTACATTAAAAACTTTGCGTGATTTACAGCCCGGAGATTTTGTAACGCATATTGATCATGGTGTGGGTACTTATAGTGGCTTACAAAAAATTGAAGTAAATGGTAAGATGCAGGAAGCTGTTAGAATCATTTATAAGGACAGCGATATTTTGTATGTAAACATCAACTCACTTCATAAAATTTCTAAATACACTGGCAAGGAAGGTACTGTTCCAAAAATCAATAAGTTAGGCAGTGATGTTTGGAATAGATTAAAAGAAAAAACAAAGGCTAAGGTTAAAGAAATTGCATTCGACCTTATTAAACTATACGCTCAAAGAAAAGCTCAGGAAGGATTTGCTCACTCACCCGATAACTATTTACAAACCGAATTAGAGGCAAGTTTCATTTACGAAGACACACCAGACCAAAGTAAGGCTACTGCAGATGTAAAAAAAGATATGGAAAGCTCATCGCCAATGGATAGACTTGTTTGTGGTGATGTTGGATTTGGAAAAACAGAGGTTGCTATACGCGCCGCATTCAAAACTTGTGTAGATGGCAAGCAGGCTGCTGTATTAGTACCTACAACTATTCTTGCATTTCAACATTATAAAACCTTCAAAGAGCGTTTAAAAGATTTTCCTGTAACAGTCGATTATATCAACCGCTTTAAAACTTCGAAAGAGAAAAAAGAAACCCTTCAAAAATTAGCAGAGGGAAAAATTGATATTATTGTTGGTACACATGGCTTATTAGGTAAAGATGTGCAATTCAAAAACCTTGGTTTGATGGTAATTGATGAAGAGCAAAAGTTTGGAGTAGCACACAAAGAGAAGTTGAAAACGCTCAAAACCAATGTTGATTGCTTAACGTTAACAGCCACTCCTATCCCACGTACACTACAATTCAGTTTAATGGGTGCGCGCGATTTGAGTGTTATGAATACTCCTCCACCTAACCGTCAGCCTATTCAAACTGAAGTTCAAGTTTTCAATGATGAGTTTATCCGCGATGCTATTTATTATGAAACCAATAGAGGCGGTCAAGTCTTTTTTATTCATAATCGTGTGCAAGGATTGCCTGAAATGGCTAACCTTATTCAAGCACAGTGCCCCGATTTAAGTGTTTCATTTGCACATGGTCAAATGGAGGGACATGAATTAGAAGAACGCATCCTTGATTTTGTGGAGAAGAAATATGATGTGCTGGTTTGTACCAATATTGTTGAGAGCGGCGTAGACATTCCCAATGTGAACACAATTATCGTTAATAATGCTCACCAATTTGGACTAAGTGACTTACACCAGTTAAGAGGACGAGTAGGCAGAAGCAATAAAAAAGCATTTTGCTATTTACTTGCGCCACCTATGAAAACATTGCCTACCGATTCAAGAAAACGTCTTCAAACTTTAGAACAATTCAGCGATTTAGGAAGTGGATTTCAAATTGCAATGCGCGATTTAGATATTAGAGGAGCAGGTAACATGCTTGGAGGTGAGCAAAGCGGATTTATGGCAGAGATTGGATTTGAAATGTATCAGAAAATTTTAGATGAAGCAATCCGCGAATTAAAACGCACTTCATTCAAAGATTTATTCAAAGAGGAAATCACTCGCCAAGATGACTTTGTGTCTGATTGTACCATTGATACAGATCTTGAAATTTTGATCCCTGATGAATATGTAGAAAGCATTTCAGAAAGATTAAGCCTATACACTCGTTTAGATCAATGTGAAAAAGATGAGGAGCTCGATGATTTTCACCGCGAACTTTTAGATCGTTTTGGTCCAGTACCACAACAAGTAGAGGACCTTTTCAGAACGGTTAGGTGCAGGTGGAAAGCCATTGAACTAGGTTTTGAAAAAATGAGTTTAAAACAAGAAACCCTACGTTGCTATTTCATCAACAAAAATGATTCGCCCTATTTTGAATCGGACATATTCAAAAAAATTCTAAGCTATTTACAAACAAGCACCAACCAAGCAAGGCTCAAGCAAGTTGGTAAAAACTTCCTATTAGTTGTTGATTCTGTTAAAAACATGGACGACATGGAACGTTTTCTTCATAGAATGCATGTGGCTGTTGTACCAAAAAAAACTTCCCCTGAAAAACAGGAGAAGTTAGCTGAGTAAAAATTATTTACAAATTACTACACATCAATCTTCGCGTATTTCGCATTTGCTTCGATGAACTCACGACGAGGCGCTACTTCATCACCCATCAACATACTGAAAATACGATCTGCTTCTGCAGCACTATCAATAGTTACTTGCTTTAAAGTTCTTCTAGATGGATCCATAGTAGTTTCCCAAAGCTGTTCAGCATTCATTTCACCAAGACCCTTATAACGCTGTGTGGTAACACTGTTCTCCTTTCCATCGCCAAGTTTCTCAATCAGTGCTTTACGTTGCTCTTCATTATAAGCATAAGCTTGCTCCTTACCTTTTTTCACCAAATACAATGGTGGTTGTGCTAAGTATACATACCCCTGCTCTACCATTTCTTTTAGATAACGAAAAATGAATGTAAGAATAAGTGTAGCAATGTGGCTACCATCCACATCAGCATCCGTCATAATAATGAGCTTGTGATAGCGAAGCTTTGATAAGTTCAATGCTTTTGGATCTTCAGGTGTTCCTACTGTTACACCCAAAGCCGTGTACATATTTCTAATTTCTTCGTTCTCATAAATCTTGTGCTCCATGGCTTTCTCCACGTTCAAGATTTTACCACGCAAAGGCATAATTGCTTGGAAAGAACGATCACGCCCCTGTTTTGCAGTTCCGCCAGCACTATCTCCCTCCACCAGGTATAACTCACATTTTTCAGGATCACGTTCACTACAATCTGCCAACTTACCAGGAAGACCCCCTCCACTAAGTACAGTCTTTCTCTGAACAAGTTCGCGTGCTTTCTTAGCAGCAACCCTGGCTTGTGCAGCAAGTATAACTTTTGAAATAACGTTCTTAGCTTCTTTCGGATTTTCTTCCAAATATGATTCCAATGCACGAGCAACTGTTGTTTGCACAGTTCCAGCTACATCACTATTACCAAGCTTTGTCTTCGTTTGACCTTCAAATTGTGGTTCGGGAACTTTTACCGAAACAATCGCACTCAATCCCTCTCTAAAATCATCCCCTTCAACTTCAACTTTGGCTTTTTCAAATAAACCTTCTCTATCGCCATAACTTTTAAAAACGCGAGTAAGCGCCGTTCTAAATCCAGTTACGTGCGTACCACCTTCTATGGTATTGATGTTATTTACATAACTAAAAATGTGCTCTTTAAAATCATCGTTGTAGGTCATGGCAACTTCAACAGCAACATGACTGTTTTCATCATAACCTTCGAAATACAACGTTTTTGCAATCAACGGAGTTCTATTGCTATGCTTGTCCAACATTTCAACAAACTCAACAATACCACCTTCACTGTAAAAATGACTTGAATAAGGTGTTCCCTGTTCATCAAGTTCACGCAAATCTGTAAGAGTGATAGCAATTTTTCTATTTAAGAAAGCTAATTCACGCAGTCTACCTTCCAAAATACTGCGCTTATAAACAGTGGTTTGAAAAATAGTATCGTCTGGCCAAAAGCGAACCGTTGTTCCAGTTTTATCTGAAGTACCAATTTCACGTACTGCATATTGAGGTACGCCAATTTTATACTCTTGCTCAAATATTTTCCCTTCACGATGCACAGTTACATGCATATCCTTGCTCAAAGCATTCACACAACTCACACCCACACCGTGCAATCCGCCCGATACCTTATAGGTATTCTTATCGAACTTACCCCCGGCATGAAGAACAGTCATTACTACTTCTAAAGCACTTCTTTTTTCCTTGGTGTGCATTGCGGTAGGAATACCTCTACCATCATCTTGTACACTTATACTATTGTCTTCGTGAATGATAACTTGAATGTTTTTACAATAACCTGCCAATGCTTCGTCAATGGAGTTATCTACCACTTCATACACCAGGTGATGCAAACCTTTTTCACCAATATCACCAATGTACATGGCAGGTCTTTTCCTTACCGCTTCCAATCCTTCTAATACCTGAATACTATCTGCACCGTATTGTTTGGGGGCTTCTTGTAAGGGCTTATTTTCTTCGCTCATAGTTCTTTCTAAAATTTAAACGATCCCTATCTAGGGAGGTGGGCGAAAATACAGTTTTTAAAGGGGTTTTCCGCCTTAAAAATGAGCTATTTATCCACCTTTGATTGTTCAGACAATCAACAAAAAACCCCGAAAGAACCAGTCATTTCGGGGCGTATACATAGGATATATCCATCATATTAAGGCGCTACCAAACGGAAACCATTTCCGTGGATATTCACAATTTCAATTTGACTGTCCTCTTTGAGGTATTTACGCAATTTGGCAATGTAAACATCCATACTTCTGCCATTGAAGTAGGTATCGCTACCCCATATTTTTTTGAGGGCTCTCTCCCTTGGTAACAAGTCATTTTTATGATCGGCCAATAAACGAAGCAATTCATTCTCTTTTGGAGAAAGAGTTTGTGATTTTCCATTGATGCTGAGCACACGCAATTTTGGATTGAAATGGTATTCACCCAATTGAAACTCCTTATTCTCTTGAGTTGTCATTTGCTCCTCATTACGCTTAATAATTGCCCTGATCTTCATCAATAACACTTCACTATCGAAAGGTTTCGTGATATAATCATCGGCTCCCAATCTGTATCCATTTAAAATATCTTCTTTCATAGTTTTTGCACTCAAGAAGAAAAGAGGAATTTCTGGGTCAATATCGCGGATTTCTTCGGCTAGTGTGAACCCGTCTACATTCGGCATCATGACATCCAATAAGCAGATATCAAATTTTTCTCGCTGAAAAGCAGCCAATCCCAACCTTCCGTCTCTCTCTAAAACCACATCAAACTCAGACAGCTCCAAATAGTTTTTTAGTACCATACCTAAGTTGGTATCATCTTCACACAACAACACTTTATAACGCTTCTTATCTTCCATAGCTTAATATTTTGGTCAAATAAAGGTACTAAAACGCAAAAAATGTGCTAATAGCTGCAACGAATTGTTAAAACCGTGTATAAATGGATTTATTTGGATGTTTCGGCAGGTTATCTTTGAAAAAATTGCAGTCATGAGCATTTTGGTCGATCGTGTTACAAAATGGTACGGTTCACAAGCAGCAGTATCTCAGGTTGAATTTGAGTTGCAGCCAGGTGAAATTGTGGGTTTTCTTGGACCAAATGGCGCTGGCAAGAGTACTACTCTGAAAATGATTACTGGCTACTTGCAACCCGACGAGGGAGGTACGTTTGTAGGAGGCTTTGACGTACAGAAGAATGCCTTGGCAGCAAAAAAACTGATTGGCTATTTGCCTGAATCGAATGCTTTGTATTACGAAATGTATGTAAAAGAGTATTTGAAATTTGTAGCGGATTTGTACGCTATCAATAATGCTTCTTCTGCAATTACATCAGTCATCGAACGAACAGGATTAGAGCGAGAGCAAAGAAAAAAAATTGGACAACTTTCAAAGGGTTATAAGCAAAGAGTTGGGTTAGCTGCAGCTTTAATTCACCAACCGAAAGTATTGGTATTAGATGAACCTACGAGTGGGCTAGATCCCAATCAAATTGTAGAAATACGTCAGCTCATACAGCAGGAAGCTGCGAATAAAACAGTCTTATTTTCATCACATATTTTACAAGAAGTTGAAGCCATTTGCAATCGAGTGATTATAATTCAAAAGGGTAAGATTGTTGCAGACGCTACCTTGAAAGATCTTACTAAAGAAGAATCTTTAGAAAATGTGTTTAAGCGTTTAACAAACGTTTAAAGCAGCTGTAAAGTCTTCACTGCTTTTTTGAAGTGGATGCAATAGCCTGCTAAATTCTTCCTAAAGCATGATAAAAAACATCCTTTTTCGTTTGATTATTTACTTATTTTGCTACCGCATAGCCCAATTGGGTTATATCATTCACCGACTTAGCCTTGCTAAGCAAAAAAAGTTTTTATATGAGTTATATCATTGAAGTACATGCACGCCAAATTTTAGACAGTCGCGGTAACCCTACCGTTGAAGTTGATGTATTAACCGACGATGGTCAAATGGGAAGAGCCGCTGTTCCAAGTGGAGCTAGTACAGGTATTCACGAAGCTGTAGAATTACGTGATGGGGATAAAAAGAAATATCTAGGAAAGGGAGTTTTAAAAGCAGTTAAAAACGTAAACGACATTATCAGTGATGCTATTGTTGGTTATGATGTTGCACAGCAAGCTGCAATTGATCAGGTTATGATTGATTTAGATGGCACTGCTAATAAAGGTAAATTAGGCGCTAATGCTATGCTCGCTGTTAGTATGGCTGTAGCAAAAGCTGCTGCTGAAGAAGCGGGACTTCCATTATACAGATACATTGGCGGTACCAACGCTAGAACATTGCCTGTTCCTATGATGAATATTTTGAATGGAGGTGCACATGCCGATAACAAAATTGATTTCCAAGAATTCATGATCATGCCAATTGGCGCTACCACATTTAGTGAGGGGCTTCGTTGGGGTGTTGAAATATTCCATGCACTCAAAACAGTGTTGAAGAAGAGAGGTTACAGCACCAATGTGGGCGATGAAGGTGGATTTGCACCTAATATTCAGAGCAATGAAGAAGCCATCGAAACAGTTTTAGAAGCAATTACTGCTGCTGGTTACAAAACTGGCTCTCAAATTGTAATTGCTATGGATGCTGCCAATAGTGAACTCTGGGATGCTAAAAAGAAGAAATATGTATTTCATAAGAGCTCTGGTAAAGTAATGAGCAGCGATGAGTTGGTAAAATATTGGGAAAAGTGGGTGAAGCAATATCCTATTGTTTCCATTGAAGACGGTATGGCAGAAGACGATTGGAATGGTTGGAAAGCGCTTACACAAGCCATTGGCAACAAATGTCAGTTGGTAGGAGATGACCTATTTGTTACCAATGTAACCCGCTTAACCACAGGCATTGAAAAAGGAATTGGAAATGGACTTTTAGTAAAAGTGAACCAAATTGGTACGGTTACTGAAACCATCAATGCAGTTTCTTTAGCACAAACCAATGGCTATAATACCATTATGAGTCACCGCAGCGGCGAAACAGAAGATGTAACCATTGCTGATTTGGCTGTTGCATTGAATTGTGGTCAGATTAAAACTGGATCTGCATCAAGAACCGATCGTATTGCAAAATATAACCAACTCATTCGTATTGAAGAAATGTTGGGGGATACCGGTGTATATCCTGGTAAAAAACTTAAATTTGGTAAATAATCAACAAAATCCCGGTCTGAATAAGCACCGGGATTTTTTTAATTAGTTTGTTGTAGTTTTATCCTATGAAGATCAACTGGAGTAAGCTCATGAACGTATACACCCTTACATTATTGGGTTGTTTAACTTGGATGCTATTCTTCGATGAAAAAAATTTCTTCGAGCAAAGAGAACGTAAAAGAGAGTTAAACGTTTTACTCCAAAAAAAGGCCTATTATGAATCTGCTATAGAGCAAACTAGAAAAGAACTTAACGACCTTCAAAATAATCCTGATGCTATTGAAAAATTTGCAAGGGAGCGATATTTTATGAAGAAACAAGGCGAAGAGATTTTTGTAGTAGAAGACCCAAGCTAATCATGCTCTTGTATGTTAATACGTGAGCAACTGAAATAAGGCCTATGCGCACATTTACCGACGAGGAAATCATTTTATTCATTTACCAAGAAGCTGAACCAGGCTTGAAAAGAGCTATTGAATTAGCCTTGGTGAGTGATATTGATTTACAGAGCAGAATTAATTTATTGCGCAACACAGCCGACCAACTCAAGCACCTTAAACCACAATCGCCTTCCAAATCAGTTGTCCAAAAAATCCTTGAATACAGTCGCAAGAAGCCCAAACCATGACCAAGAAAGAACGGTATGAACAGGTGCTAGCTTTTTTCGAAAGCACCCAGCCCGAAGCAGAAACAGAACTCCTATACGATAACCCATTTGAATTACTTGTTGCAGTTATTCTTTCGGCACAATGTACCGATGTACGCGTAAATGCAACCACACCAGCCATTTTCAGGCGATATCCAACACCTCAGAAAATGGCAAAAGCAAGTTTTGACGACTTATTTCCGCTCATTAAAAGCATTTCATATCCAAATAATAAAACCAAGCACCTTATTGGGATGGCCAATCTATTGCTTGAAAAATTTAATGGTGAAGTGCCTATGACAGTAGATGAATTAATACAGCTACCAGGTGTTGGACGAAAAACTGCAAATGTGGTTACCAGCGTAATAGACCAGCAGCCCAATATGGCAGTCGATACCCATGTATTTCGTGTTAGCAAACGTCTTGGTTTGGTTTCAAATAGAGCAACAACTCCCTTAGCAGTAGAAAAAGAACTTATTAAATATATTCCTGAAGAAAAAGTTCATAAAGCCCATCATTGGCTCATTTTATATGGCAGATATACTTGTGTGGCACGCAATCCAAAATGCAGCACTTGTAACTTACAAGCCTATTGTAAATACTTTCAAACTGAGCAGAAGAAACTGCTAAAAGTTAAAAAGTAACCACCCTACAAATAACTGATTTTCATCATTTTTTGTTATTATTGAGTAGCGCATTTTTGAAACTCAATCATAGCATTATGTCGCATCATGAAATAATACCTCAGTTAGATTTATTGGTTCAAGAATTTATGCTACAAACAAGTGTAATGAATCTTGCAACTACAGTACATGATGAGCCTTACTGTGCCACTTGCTATTATGCCTACGAACCTACCCATCATTGGCTGGTATTTAAATCTGAATTCGATACACAGCATATAGAAAACGCTTTAAAAAATCCTAAGGTTGCAGGTACTATTGTGCCAGATAAACTTGACAAACTCATGGTTAAAGGCGTACAGTTCAATGGTACTTTTAAACAAACCGACTCACGCACCGAGCATATTGCAGAAGACGTATACATTTCAAAATTTCCTATTGCCACCCTATTTCGCGGAAAGCTCTGGTATATAGAATTAACGAAGCTAAAATACACTGATAATACACCTATAATTGGGAAGAAAATTATTTGGGAGAGGTAACATATCGATCTTATCATATATTTATAATACTAATTAATAGCGATTATCGACCATAAAACTGCTTTGCCATGATTGATTCAAATCTCTTACTAGCTTGGGGAGCTGCTGCCAAAAAGTATGCAAAGGGCAGTTTAATTTTTCTTGAAGGAGATCGCCCATTGTATTATTATCAAATCCTTGAAGGAAAAGTAAGAATGTACCATGTAAATGAAAAAGGGAAAGAATTTACTCAAGGTACATTTAAAGAAGGACAATGTTTCGGAGAACCTCCGCTGATTATAGAAGAAGATTATCCAGCTTGTGCGCTTGCGATGGAGGAAACAATTGTATTCAAATTACCGAAAGAAAGATTCTTTGACATTTTAAATGAGTATCCAGGAATTCAACAGCAGTTTTTAAAATGCTTAGCGAGAAGAATTTATTGTAAAACAATTTCAACAAAGATATTAAGCGAAGACTCTCCTGAACTCAGAATCTGCCAATATTTGGAAATGCATAAAAAAAATGAAGGTCTTCTACCAAAAGAGAAAACAATGATTGCATTAACGAGAAAAGAACTTGCAGAACATACTGGCCTTAGAATAGAAACAGTAATTAGAACTTTAACAAAATTGCAAAAAAATAAGCAAGTAAGTATTGTCGACAGAAAGCTTTATTTCTAATATGAATAAATGGCATACCCCATTAAAATGGATTAGATTAGGAATCATTTCTTTTTTAATTGTGGCTATCTTGGGTGCAATTATGAGGTATAAAATAGGGTTTTCGCTCCCATACTTTAACCAAAAATATCTTCAACATGCTCATTCTCATTTTGCATTTTCAGGCTGGATATCTCAGGTGCTTTGGGCTTGGATTGCTTATAATATTGGAGGAGCTAACTTTTTAGGTACAAAGAAAATTCAAATTCTGCTATTGAGCCATTTTATGGTAGCTATAGGTATGCTAATTTCATTTACCATTCAAGGCTATGGAGTAATATCTATTATTTTCTCTAGTGCCTCAATTATAACTAGTATTTTTTTGGTTGTCGAACTTTATAATAAATCGAATTTGAGCCAAAAAACAGCAGGAACTCTATGGTATAAAGCATCATTTCTTTGGTTTATAGTATCAACTGTCGGAACATTTTGGCTTATAATAATGATGATCCAAAAAAATATTCCGCAACATGCATATTTATCGTCGATTTATGGTTATCTGCATTTTCAATATAATGGTTGGTTCTTTTTTGCTTGCACAGGAATACTTCTTCAATTTCTTGAAAAAAATGAACTTCTAGTTGAACAACATTCTTTAAAAAAATCTTGGCTAATCCTTTCATTAACTTGTATTCCTGCATATGGTTTATCAATATTATGGCTCAACCTTCCAATTTATTTATACACGATAGTTGCAATAGCTGCTACTTTTCAGTTATTAGGCTGGATTCATTTATTGAAACAAATTCATGTAAAGGCTTTTCTAATTAGACTTTCTAAAATTCAGAAAACATTATTAGTAGCCTTAGTTTGTACAGTTTCTTTAAAATTTACTTTACAGTCGCTTTCGGTTATACCGGCAGTTAGCCAGCTTGCATTTGGCATACGCCCAATTGTAATTGCATATTTACATCTTGTGTTACTTGGCATTATAAGTCTATTTATTATTTTCCAAGCTACACTAGAAAACTGGATAAAACAGGGATCAGTAGTAATTGCAGGAATTATCATCTTCTTATCTGGATTTTTACTGAACGAAGTCACACTTGCATCACAAGGCATTACTTCATTTTTTTATATACTCATTCCTCATATTGAAGCCATCCTTTTTATTGCATCAATATTATTGGTTACAGGAGTACTTTTAATTAATATTGGTCAATTACAAAAAAATAAATTTTGAATATGATTCTACTCATATTCACAGGAAAAACTGGTTAGTAATTTTGGAAAAACTACTAGCAATGAAACATATTTTTCAATTAACCATTATTGGACTTCTTACATTAATGGTGTCATGCAACTCAGAAACAGAAAGCAGCATTTCAACTAGAAGTCCAGCCACTGAACAAATTGGACAGTCTGGTGTTCAAGACGACGTATCAAACCCTAACATTGTACAAACAGCTATAGGAAGCAAAGATCACAGTACGCTGGTTGCAGCAGTAAAAGCCGCTGGATTAGTTGATGCATTAAGCAATGCAGGACCATTTACTGTTTTTGCACCTACCAATGCAGCATTTGATAAACTTCCTAAGGGAACTGTAGAAGGTCTCTTAAAGCCAGAAAAGAAAGATGACCTAACAAATATTCTTGGTTACCACACTTATGTAGGTGTTTTAGAAGGAATTTTACTTCAAGATGGAATTGAATATGAAATGGTTCATAGTGGCAAAGTAAAAATTACAAGAGAAGGCGATGTTATAAAAGTGAATGGCGTACCGGTTGTTGCTAGTATTAAAACTTCTAATGGCGTAATACATGTAATTGAAGAAGTATTACTCCCTCCTTCAAAATAAAATGATTAATCCCCAAATGCAAAAAAGCCCCATTGAATAGATCTGGGGCTTTTTAATTTTCTAACTAATTAGCTTTATTTGCATAACGGTAGCTATGCTTATTGCCCGCTGTTTGATACTTTCAACATTCTTGCCCTCATACAAATCATCAGCAGTCAAAACAAATAAGTCAATCCACCTTTTAAAATGAATAGATGTAAGTGGTTTTTTTTCACTTAATTGGCGATGTATTTGCATGGGATTACCATGGTAAGTACCTGTATGAAATACAGCATTTTCCCAAAAATCGTACATTATAGGCAAGTGCTCTTTCCATTTAATTTTAGCAACTTTTCCAAAAAAAGGTGCCAACAAATCATCCCTTTTAACTTTAGAATAAAACGTATTCACAAGATGCTCTATATCTGCTCTACTCTCAATATCATTTTTCATAATCAAGTGTTAAAGGGTTAAAAATCAACTATTCGAATTGCTTTAAAAGAATACAAACACTATTCTCTACAGCCTCTAAATCATGTACAACTTTAGGAGGTATATATTGCTCTCCTAAAGAGGATAATAAAGTTGAGTCTCCGTTACAATTATAATTGAGAGATCCTTGAACTACAATTAATAAAGCTTCGCTATTAGACACATGTGATGGTAAACTTCCTCCTTTCGGTAAATGAATTAATGTTATTCTGCAAGGTTTACCATGAAAAACAGCTGCTGCTTGGGGTTTATTACTCAAAAGTGATTTCTCACGAAGCTCATGTATAGTCATAAATCTTTCTTTTTAAATTTTTGCAATGAAAGCCAAAAGGGTAATAATGCCCAAATACCTAGAATAAAAAGAGTAAGCCAAGTACCAATTGTTGAACCAAAATATTGTTGGAATATGGCTCCAGTATAGCCCATCATAGCAGATGCGTCTAACTGCATGAGGTTCATAATACGTAATAGATCAATTGGACTCATCATGCTCATAAATACCATAGGCTTTTCAATTGGATAATCACCAAATTGAAATAATATAAATAGGACTAGCCCATCAAAAAGTAGTGCGAAAAAAAGCCAAATCATTAATGCACTGCCAATTCCTTTTGCCTTATCACGCTGAATAATACTTATCAAAAATCCTAAGGATATAAAAATAATACTCACCAAAAGTCCACCAACAATTAGCCATATTGAATTTTGCAAATAGCCAAATAGAAGTAAAGGTGGAAGTACAGCAAATAAAAAAGATAATAATAAACAGATGGCTAAACCCAAATAAAGATTAATCCAAATTTGCGATCGCTTAATTGGCTGACTTAATAACAACTCTATAAATTCGGAACTGTTATAAATATAAATTGCAGAAAATAAAATTGATATTAAAGGAATAACAAGTAACTCTAGATTTAGCATAGTAA
Organism: uncultured Hydrotalea sp.; assembly: GCA_964616465.1. Classification (GTDB taxonomy): domain Bacteria; phylum Bacteroidota; class Bacteroidia; order Chitinophagales; family Chitinophagaceae; genus JAFLBI01. The sequence goes on from CAZTTO010000015.1 coordinate 74,192, forward strand.
TAAGTGCTTTATTACCAGAGTCTTCTAAAAAGAAAATGCTCCATGTGGCCAAAGCAAGAAATATTGTATATGCTATAACTACCCGATTTCTGATGATATCCATCAATATAAGTTGCAGAATCCGTGTCATGCTACTCCTCTTTTTAGATAATTAGAAATAGCTTTTGAAAGACTAATTGTACCTTCATCTGACTTTAAATCGTCGACTTTTTTATGAAATTGCACCCTACCATCTTGCATAAAAACAACTTCAGAAATCAGCTCATCTAACTCAGCTAATAAATGGGAGGTAATGACAATAAGCTTTCCTTTATTCCTTGCAGATAATATTTTCTCCTTAAGTATTTCTGAAGCAATTGGATCAAGTCCAGCAGTTGGTTCATCTAGAATGAGCACATCTGGATTGAATAAAAAAGCTATTACAGCACTTACCTTCTGCCTAGTTCCTCCACTTAGAGTGCTCATTCTTTTATGATATAACTGCTTAAGTTGATAGCTATAAATTAATTCATCATCAACATTCAAAATATCACTTCGCAAAGACTGTATCGTTTCAATTACTTGTCCAATTTGCATATTATCTGGATACCTACCTATTTGAGGCATATATCCAATATTCCTTCTATACTGATCTCCTGAAACTGAAATATCTTTTCCTTCAAAAAAGATTGTTCCTTTAGTAGGTAATACCATTCGCAAAATGGACTTAATTAAAGTTGTCTTTCCACAACCATTAGGCCCAATAAGTGCTATTGCTTCCCCCTTTCTAAAATGAAGTTCAACATCATGAAGAACTTCCATCTTTCCAAATTGCTTATATATATGTTCAATTTGTATCATGCTTTAATCAATTTCATAGATGGACTCGGATCAATAAATTGATCAGGAGTTAATGTTGGGAACACCTTCTCCGATTGGTCTAACAAAAGGACCATAAAACTTCTGAATAAAAGCATTGCTGCAGGTACTTTTTCTACCAAAACACCAAACATAGTTAATGGCCTAAAAGGCACATCACCAATTCCATCTTTATTTAAATCGTATCCAGAATATTTATCCCAATAGTTTCCATTGAATTTATTTAAAACCGTTGAGCCATTTGTACTAACGTCAAAAGTGTTTGCAACAAAATTATTTTTTTGAATTTCATTATCCATACAGTTGGCTTGGATCTTCATTCCCCATCCATTGTAATGGAACTGATTTTTATGAACCTGCATCCGATTAGTACCCTCCATAAAAATACCTACTGTATTTTTGTGAAATTGGTTACCAGTAATATATCCGTCTGAAATTTCTTTTAATAACAACCCATAAGCTGCATCACCCCAATTTTCCCTAAAAACATTATTCATCATATTTACCGAGCGAGAATACATAACAGCAACACCAGATCCATTACTTTGGAACTCATTCTCACTATAAATATCATTATTAGAGAACATAAAATGAAGCCCATATCTAATATTTCCGAAGGAATGGTTTTTTTGGATGTTCGAGTAATTAACAAATTCAAAATAGATGCCATCTCTATGTCCTTTGATATAATTACCATCAATCAAGAGGCTATCACTTTTCCAAGCATGTATGCCATTACCAATCTCTTGTTCTTGCTTTCCAAATGCTTCAATCTTGTTTTGTCGAATAATACATTTCTGAGAATACTGAACATAAACTCCAAAAAAATTATCATATAACCAGTTTTGTTCAATGACTACATTCCTAGATTCAAGAATTTTAATCCCGCCTGGATCATCTAAGCTAGCATATCCTGAATGTTGAATTCTTAGTCCCTTAATCAAAACTCCATCGGCCTTAATTGTAAATATTTCATACTTTTTTTCGCCATCAATTTCTGGCCAATCATGCCCTATTAGCGTTAAAGGCTTAGTTATTTGAATATTTCCCTCTTTGTATAATCCCTTGTTTATATGAATGGTATCGTATGCATTTGATGCAGCAATTGCAGCTTTAATTGAGGTGTAAGTCATGCCTTTACCAACCCAAATTTCTCTTGCAAATGAAACCTGTATTGTTATTAATAGATTTATGAAATAGAAAACTAGTTTCATGGATTTAATTCTTTCCAACTATATGAATTAATATCTTTCTTGTCAAATGGAACTGAAGAAGAATCAACAATACGAACTGCTGCCATATTGCCCCTCATTGGACTTCTTAATTGATCTGAAGAAAAGAAATAAGCATCTTGCACATCAATAAATTCATTTTTGTTTACATAAGAACTTACCCAAATTGATTTGGTTTCCGTATTGTTCAATTTAGTATACTCAAGTAAACACAACAAATCATCAAACTTGTAATAACGACCTTTAGGGGTAACAAACTGTGCAGCAAACCTAATATCAGAAATATTCATTTTACAATGATCACAGGCATCTTTATTTAATTCGATTTTAGATGGACCTCTTTCAGCACATCCCATTAGAATGAAAGCAATAACTATCGCTAAAAAACGGCTCATATTTCTATTTTTTCGTAAATTTTTGTAACCAATTACCTTCTTTTGAAGAAGCAACCAATAAAAGTAATCCTGCAAAAATAAACAACCATCCACCCCAATCTGGAATTGAGTAGGCGCCAAAATTGAGTAATTGTTTAAATCCAATTAGTGGAGGTTGATATGCCATACCTGGAACAATAATGGCAGCATTTGGATCTAGATTATGCCCATAATTGTATTCCCATCTCCAAAAATCGATCATTGCAACAATACCAAAAACTACAAATAAAGCGAATACTGTATATAACCATTTCTTTTTTCCAATAAAACCAACTAAAATCATTAGTAAAGCGAATACACCTATGATGTATGGTAGAATGGTAAACTCAATAAAATTGTCGGCATGCAATGTTTGCATTCCAATATAATGGTTCAGACCATTAATAATTTCAACATCCCCCCCTAATTTATGCGGATAAATTTGTAATGCTAATCCTTCTGGATATTGAGGTGCATCTAATTCAATCCGCCATAGTGGAACAAATAATGAAATAATCAAACTTACCCCTGCAATGTATGCCATTATTTTAGTGTATGCCTGTAGTCTATCTGATTTCATGATATTAGTTTAAAAAATAGGGGAGTAAATCCCTGACAAGAATTTACTCCCCCAAAAAATGAAAAAAAATTACTTCTTAGGGGGCAAATTCGTTCCTACACTATACGTTAAAGGAACATTACTTCCTGCTGGTGAAACGCGAATATAACCTTGCATTTCTTGGTGTAATGCACTACAGAAGTCGGTACAATACATTGGGAAAATACCAACACGATCTGGAACCCACTTCAAGGTGGTTGTTTCGCCTGGCATGATCAATAACTCTGCATTATTCGCTCCCTTAACTGCAAAACCATGCGGAACATCCCAGTCCTGCTCCAAATTAGTAACATGGAAAAACACCTCATCTCCTAGCTTTATACCTTCTATATTATCAGGTGCAAAGTGAGAACGAATTGAAGTCATATAAACGTGTACTTTATTACCTTCTCTTACAACTTTAGCTTCTCCCTCGCCTTTAGCAACTCTTGGATGTTTATTATCTGCTATCTTATAAATTTTTATTTGCCCATTATTTTTTATGAGATCAGCAGGAGCAGCCTGTGCATAGTGTGGTTCACCAATAGTTGGGAAGTCTAAAATCATCTGCATTTTATCACCACTAATATCATAAATCTGAGCACTTTGAGTAAGCTCAGGACCTGTTGGTAAGTACCTGTCTTTTGTAATTTTATTGTATGCAATTAAATACTTTCCATTAGGCTTTCTAGTGTTACCACCAGGAATACAAAGGTGACCAACTGAATAGTATGTAGGAGCTCTATCCAACACCTTTAAATCTTTGATATTCCACTTTACAACTTCAGAAGAAACAAAGAAAGAAGTATACGCATTACCACGACCATCAAATTCTGTGTGCAAAGGTCCTAAACCAGGCTTTTGAACTTCGCCATAAAGAGCTGCTTCATATTTTACTACTGGAATACCTTCATAGTCACCATCAAATGCCTTTTCTGCAATAGCTTTTTGTAATTTATCAAAACTAAATACCGGAATAACTGCTGCTAATTTTCCGCTCCCAACAATATACTCTCCTGTTGGATCAACATCACAGCCGTGCGGTGATTTTGGACAAGGTATAAAGTAACATATATCTTTTAACTCGGCAACATCTAATACAGTTACTTCAGTTTTAATTTCAGAGGTAGCTGTATGTGTTTCTTCATTATACTTATTATGAGCGTACTTAACCTTCACTTTTTTACCTTTTCCTGCCTTCAAATATTCTTCTGCTTTTTTCCAATTCACTGCCATTATAAAGTCTTTATCCTTCTGGGAAGCATTTACCTCAAGTAAAGTATTTGCTTGTTCAGTATTATAACAGCTAAAGAAGAACCACCCATGAGACTTATCCTTTCCTGCTCTTGCCAAGTCGAAATTTACTCCAGGAGTTTTTAATTGAAATGCAATATTCATTTCTCCAGATTCCTGATTAACACTTACAAAACTAATGTGGCCTTTAAAATTTTGTTTGTAGCTATTAATGGGGACATCTCCATTTGCATCATCAGCGGGTACACTAAACCTAGTACCAGCAAAAATGTATTCAGAATTTTCTGTTCCAAATGGAGAACTGTGATTACCTCCACTATTTGGTAATTCAATGATTTCAGCAGTTCTAAAAGTCTTTAAGTCAATACGCGCTAAACGTGGTGTATTGTTAGCATTTGCGAAAACCCACTTACCATTAATTTCACCCTTAGTTTGAGACATTTCTGTGTGATGTAGATCATCCCATGGTACAAATCCATGCGAAGTATTCAACATTGGTTTTGTTTCTTCACTATATCCGTAACCCTTTTCAGGATCTACTGAAAAAACGGGAATGACTTTTAACATTCTTCCACTAGGAAGACCATAAACGCTCATCTGCCCACTAAAGCCACCAGATACAAAATTATAAAACTCATCATGTTTACCAGGTGGCACATAGGCTTTGAGAGCAGCGTCCGAATCTATTGCCCCAGATGAATTTTTAGGTTTACATGATGTAAAAAGTGCACACGTAGCAATAAATGCCAAAGCGCCCAGTTGCATTGTGATTTTTGAATATTTCATGAGATATGTCTTAAGTATGAAAAAATTATTTAGCACCATCATTTTTACGCATAAACTCTAGAATAGCCCTTGCATCATCATCCGTTAAATTTTGATTTGGCATTCTTACTAAGCAAAGTTCTAATTGCGCCTGAACTTCTGGGTCTTTATCAATCATTGGATCAGGATTTGTAATAAAGTTCATTAACCAATAAGGTGTTCTTCTTTCAGAAACACCTTTCCAGCCTGGGCCTACAAGTCGCTCGTCAGTTAATTTATGACATGATAAGCATTTTGTATTAGCAATTACTTCGCCATTTTTGGCCATAGCTGCATCTAATGCACCAAGCTGAACATTTGATTCATTAAACTTCCCTTCGCCCCTATTGGGATCATAAGCTTCAGCATCTGGCACCATGCTCTTAGGTGCTTCCCCAGCACTAGCACTTTTTTCAGAAGATCCACCGCAAGAAAATATCCATATGGAACTAGAAATAACAAGTAACAAGACTGATATTTTTTTCATATTTGATTGTTTTTTAGGACACAAAACTACAAACACACGTAAGTTAGACTTATGACTAGAATCATAAACCCTAGTGCGTAAGTAAAAAAATATAAGAAAAAATAAATATGTAGAAGTATAGGCATCTAAAGCCTAAACAATTAATGAATTATGAATCTCCATTTAACTTCAACAACAGAATTAACCTGTATAAATCCTAAAACAGCTTTAGGAGGTTCTATATTAAAACTTCTCATATCGATACTAGTTGAACCTTCTAAAATATGAGCACCATTTTTATCGCGCCATATTGAACCACTTAAACGATGGTTTTTGAAAACACCCCCAATTAGCATTACTCCATCGGATACTAATAATAGGGTATCTGACTTACTTGATTCTAATTTTGAGGCATCAGCCTTCCAAATTATTGAAGAGAATTTACTTTCTTTTAAGGCATCATGGGCATGCTTAGTCATAGCTTTGTACCGCGTGCTTACAATATTCTTTACAGGTACATTGAATGCTAATTGTTGAAATGATACTATTCTCCCATTATTCCAAATAGGAATAGTTGTAAAACTTGGTTGTTGAACTTCTAATCGCCATTTATTCCATGAACTTTTTCCTTCAATCCACATTTCAAGTATCTCCTGCGGATGCTGATTAAAGGAGAAAAGCTTAACCAATAAAACTATCACTATCTGTATAACCATAAAAAAATAACACAATCAGGTAATATAAGGTTGATAAAAATCGATTTTTTCTCAATAACATGCAATTTGCTACTTTAGATGTACATGAATGATTTAATTGAAATTTTCTCAACCAATCGGGTAAAAACAACACTTGTTGACCGACTTGCCTATGCAGGTGATGCAGGTTTTTATGAACTTATACCACAAGCTGTTGTACAGCCAAATTCTATTGATGAAATCATCCAATTGTTTCAGTGGAGTAATGCAACAGGTACACCTTTATGCTTTCGAGCCGGAGGAACCAGTTTATCTGGACAAAGTATTACTGATGGCGTATTAGTCGATATAGGTAAACACTGGAGAGCTATTGAACCTTTAGATAATGGAAAGCTGGTTAAAGTTCAACCAGGCATTATTGCAAGCATGGTGAACCATTTTCTGCTCAGCTATGGCACTAAAATTGGACCAGATCCTTCTTCTATTCATGCTGCAATGATGGGTGGCATCCTCAGTAATAATTCTTCGGGTATGTGTTGTGGTGTTGCTTATAATGCATACCATACTTTAAAGAGCATTCAATTTATACTTCCCAATGGGCATGTGTACAATACAGCTCAAGAAGAAGACTATCATCGTTTTGTAAAACAAGAAAAAGAAATTTGTATAACACTCTCGAAATTCCGTCAGCAAATTTTTGATTCAAATACCCTGCTCCAAAAAATTCGAACCAAATACCAAACTAAAAACACAGTTGGTTATGGACTGAATGCTTTGGTTGATTATGAACACCCACTTGATATTTTTTCTCATTTGCTTATTGGCGCAGAAGGAACGCTTGCATTTATTGCTGAAGCAGTGCTTCAAACAATACCCATTCAGCCACACACTTCTACTGCATTACTTTACTTTAATACTATTAGTGATGCTTGTAATGCCATCCTTCCTCTTAAAGAAAGCGGTGCAGATGTGTTGGAGTTGATGGATAGAGCATCCTTAAGAAGTGTGGAAGATTTGAAAGGACTCCCGCCCTTTTTTAAAGACCTTCCTAAATCGGCTGCCTGTCTACTTTGTGAATATGCTGCGCCATCGCAATTAGAATTAGAAGAACTTCTAAAAAAAGCTGCAAATTATATTGCGGAATTGCAATTATTACATCCAGCAGATTTTACCACCAACTCCGAACAAAGACAATTTTATTGGAAAATTCGAAAAGGCATGTTCCCCAGTGTGGGAGCTGTTCGAGCAAGAGGTACAACTGTCATTTTAGAAGATATCGCTTTCCCTCTTGAACATTTGGCAAATGCTGTACTTGACCTTCAACAACTCTTTCGCGATTTCAATTATGAAAATGCTATCATTTTTGGGCATGCAAAAGATGGTAACCTACACTTTGTAATTACTCAATTGTTAGATACACCTCAAGAGATTGATCGATATGATAGATTCATTCAATCTTTAGTAGATCTTGTTGTACAGAAATACAATGGCACACTAAAAGCTGAACATGGCACCGGAAGAAACATGGCTCCCTTTGTTGAAGCTGAATGGGGTGGTGAGTTATACGCAATGATGAAAACCATAAAACAAGTTGTTGATCCTAAAAATTTGCTGAATCCAGGTGTTATCATTAATGAATATGCAGATGCACATATTCGCAACTTAAAACAAATGCCTGTTGTAGAGGAAGAGGTTGATAAATGTATTGAATGTGGCTACTGCGAACCGCTTTGTCCAAGTAAGGATATCACCCTATCACCCCGACAAAGAATTCAGATTAGAAGACATCTAAAAAAGTTGGAACAAACAGGACAAAAAGCTGCATACAAAGAATTATTAGTGGAATATCAATATGCAGGTTTAGACACCTGTGCAACAGATGGCTTATGCCAGTCTGAATGCCCAGTCTCCATTAACACAGGCGATCTTGTAAAACGACTAAGACAAGAAAACCATAGCAAGTTTGGAAATAAGATGGCGCTAACCATTGCCAGAAATTACAAACTGGTTGAAAGGCTTGCACGAAAAACCATTCAATTTGCCAGTGCTATAAATGGAGCAGGTAGAATAAATATTCTTACAAATATTACCAAAGGACTTAATAAAATCATTCCAGGCACACCCATATGGTGGAATGAAATCAAAGCAGCAAAATCCCTTCCCACGTCCAACCCTATTCAGCCCTCAGCCGTATATTTCAGTGCGTGTATTCATAGAATGTTGGGTGATGGGGGCGAATCGTTGCAAGAAAAAATGATTAGAGTTTGTAATAAAGCAGGTGTTCGTATTTTATTCCCACAAGATATCAGAGGACATTGTTGCGGACAAGCTTTCAGCAGTAAAGGATATTTAGATGCGGCTGTAGCTATAGAAGAAAAAACAATTGATGCCATTCTTTCTTGGACCAATAACGGAGAGCTACCGGTTGTATGCGATTTTACATCTTGCACCTACACCTTCCTCAAGCAATCGGCGCATTTGTCGGCTGAGTATCGAAAAAAATGGGAGAAAATTACCTGGATTGACTCCATTGAGTTTTTCAAAGACAAAATCATACCACATCTCCCCATTACTTCAAAAAAAGAGACCATTGCTCTCCACCCAACTTGCGCGAGCACTAAAATGGGACTTTCAAATGCTATGAAGCAGGTTGCAAGCGCTTGCGCAAAAGAAGTTTTGGTACCCGCTTATGCAGGTTGTTGTGGCATGGCGGGTGACAGAGGATTTTGGGTGCCTGAAATGACCGAGTCTGCTACTCATATGGAAATCAAACACTTAGGCGAATGTCAAGGCTATTATAGTACTGCTGGCACCTGCGAAATGAACCTTACACATTTCTCAGGAAAGGAATTTCAGCACTTGGTTCAATTATTAGATGAAGTAAGTTCATAGAAATATTTTAATCAATTATCTAATTCCCTACCTTTGCAACCCCAAAAAGGACATCGGTCCATTTGCGGATGTGGCGAAATTGGCAGACGCACCAGACTTAGGATCTGGCGCCGCGAGGCGTGTAGGTTCGACTCCTAT
>CAZTTO010000016.1:0-70015 GCA_964616465.1 uncultured Hydrotalea sp.
TAACCCCTAATCAAGTGCTACAAGAAAAAATTGCACTTATTACTTGAACTTAGTTCTTAAGTAAATAATTTATTCTGACTTTCTAACTCTACCAGCACCACGGAACCTTTGACTCCAATAACGTTCATATAAGTCGCTGATCATAACGCCGCCACTTGTTGCTGCGTGTACAAACTTGTTATTCAGTAAATACACACCAACATGAGAAATTCGACTTCCTGAAGTGTTGAAAAACACCAAATCGCCTTCCTTTAAATCAGCCGTATCAATTCTTTCAACCACTTGAAATTGTTCTTGTGAGGTTCTTGGCAGACTTAAACCCCATATATCTCGCATAATAATTTGTGTGAAGGCCGAACAGTCAATACAGTTTTCTGTTACACCACCCATACAATACCTAGTTCCCCACCATTTATCAATGAGTTGAAGCAGAGGAACATTGGTTAACTTCTCAACAATTGCATCAGTTAATACAGCGTACTTTATTTGTAAATAATTCGCAGATTCAATATCAAAACCTTCCCCTTCAATAACTGTAGGTTTTATTTTGGTTGCGGAAGTATTATTTTTACTAGAACTATTTCCTGTAGTAGTCCCTGGCTTATTCTTAGCGGTTATAACAGTACCAGGTTTTGCTTCAATATCGTCTATAAAAACTGGTTTCTTTCCAGATTTACTGGTAGATCTTTGACTATTTGGTGTTGACCCATCTCTAGCAGTTAAGTTCCTAACCGATTTACAGCTAGTAAAAACCAGGATTAATGCTATGATATATGATAGGTTTTTTAAATGCATTGAATTGTTAACGAATAAAAGTTCTATTTATTCAAAATTTGCGCAATGCTAACCAAATTTTAGCAAATAGCATATTGAATTGTGGAAAAAAGCGGGTGAAAAAACAGGCGAACTAATACGATATTTGAGGTTTGCTAAAGATTTGTGCTATGTGTCGTTTTTCCCATTTACATGTTCATACTCAATATTCGTTGCTCGATGGTTTTGCGTCGGCCGAAAGTTTGTTTTCAAAAGCTGCAAATGATAACATGCCTGCAGTTGCTATTACAGACCATGGAAATATGTTTGGCGTATTTGATTTTGTAAGCAAAGCCTGGAAAAAAACTAAGGTTGTTGGTAAGGATGAAAAGGGAAAAGATATTGAAGAGCCCATTGTAAAACCAATTGTAGGATGCGAATTTTATGTTGTTGAAAACAGACATCAAAAAATCTTTACAAAAGAGAAAAAAGATGACCGATTCCATCAGCTTCTTCTAGCGAAAAATGCTGTTGGCTACCAAAACTTAATCAAGCTTACTTCATTAGGTTATATGGAGGGTATGTACAGCAAATATCCCCGTATTGATAAAGAATTAATTGAACAATATAAGGAAGGACTCATAGCAACCACCTGCTGTTTAGGTGCTTATGTACCACAAACTATTCTGCGTAATGGTGAGGAAGCGGGTGAAAAAGAATTTAAATGGTGGTTAGACCGGTTTGGAGAAGACTATTTTATTGAAATTCAAAGACATAATATAAAAGAGCAAGATTTAGTGAATGAAATCTTAGTGAAGTTTTCAAATAAATACAATGTACCCATTATAGCTAGCAATGATAGTCACTATGTGAACGAAGAAGACTACGATGCACACGATATCCTTCTTTGTGTTAACACAGGAAGCTTGCAAAGCACTCCTGGTTTTGATGATTTTGTTAATGATGAAATTCAATCAACCAATAAACGGTTCAAGTTTCCTAATAACCAATTCTATTTCAAGACCACGGATGAAATGAAACAATTGTTTCATGATCTACCACAAGCAATTGATAATACCAATATGATTGTAGATCGTATTGAAGTGTTGAACTTGAAAAAAGATATTTTACTTCCTGCCTTCCCTATTCCAGAAAGTTTCAAAATACATTTAGATGATAATCTGAACCAATGGGAGTATTTGAAGCACCTAACATATGAAGGTGCTATGAAGAGATATGGCAGCTTAACACCTGATGTGCAAGAAAGAATTGATTTTGAGTTGCACACCATTAGGACAATGGGATTTGCCGGATACTTCTTAATTGTAGGAGACTTTATCAAAGCTGGTCGTGACTTAGGCGTATTTGTTGGCCCAGGCAGAGGTTCTGCTGCCGGTTCTGCTGTAGCTTATTGTATTGGAATTACAAATATTGATCCTATTAAGTATAATTTACTATTTGAGCGTTTTCTAAATCCAGAAAGAAAGTCAATGCCCGATATTGATACAGACTTTGATGATGAAGGACGACAAAAAGTGATTGATTATGTTGTAGAAAAATATGGAAAGAATCAGGTTGCGCAAATCATAACTTATGGTACAATGGCTGCAAAGAGTAGCATTAAGGATGTGGCTCGTGTAATGGATTTACCATTATCTGAATCAAATAAGTTAGCTAAACTTGTACCAGATAAACCCGGAACAGAATTAAAAAGAGTACTTCATGCACCTTTAACAGCAAAAGACGGTGAAAAATCGTTAGAAGAAAAAGAGAACTACACAGGTGAAGATATTGAAAACATCAAACAGCTTCGGAAGATTTATGAATCAGATGAAGCAGAAGCAACCATACTACATATTGCAGAAAAATTAGAGGGCAGTGTAAGAAATACTGGCATTCACGCTGCTGGAATCATTATTGCTCCAAAGGATTTGACTGAACTTATACCTGTTGCAACATCTAAAGACTCAAACTTACTGGTTACACAAATTGAAGGAAAAGTAATTGAAGAGAGTGGCGTTATTAAAATGGACTTTCTTGGATTGAAAACACTTAGCATTATTAAAAATGCTTTGGAAATGATCAAAGAAAATCATGGTGTTGATATCGATATAGATGCAATTCCACTTGACGATGAGAAAACATATCAGCTTTTTCAAAAGGGTAACGCCGTAGCTATATTCCAATTCGAAGCAACCCATTTAGCAGACATATTAAGGAATATGAAGCCTTCAAACTTTGAAGACCTCATTGCATTGAATGCCTTGAATCGTCCAGGTCCCATGCAATACATTCCCGATTACATAAAAAGGAAACATGGACAAGAAGCAGTAACATATGATCTTCCAGAGATGGAAGAATTTTTAAAAGAGACTTATGGAATTACTGTTTATCAGGAGCAGGTAATGTTGCTATCTCAAAAACTAGCAGGATTTTCAAAGGGTAAAGCAGATGGTCTCAGAAAGGCAATGGGTAAAAAAGACCGAAAAACCCTTGACAACATGAAAGCTGACTTTATAAAAGGTGCAACAGAATTAGGTCATCCTGAGAAAGCTCTTGAAAAAATTTGGACAGACTGGGAAAAATTTGCTCAATATGCTTTCAATAAATCACATTCAACTTGTTATGCATTTGTTGCCTATCAAACTGCTTACTTAAAAGCACACTACCCTTCCGAATTCATGGCAGCAGTATTAAATAATGCTGGAAGTATTGAAAAAATTACCTTCTTTATGGAGGAGTGTAAGCGTATGGGTATTCATGTACTTGGTCCTGATATCAATGAATCCAAAAAAGGTTTTGCTGCCAATAAAAAAGGAGAAATTAGATTTGGCTTAGGCGGATTAAAAGGAGTTGGTGAAGCTGCTATTTCAAATATTATTGAGGAAAGAACAAAAGGGGCATTTACAGATGTCTTTGATTTTTTTAAACGAGTGAGCTTACAAAAAGTGAATAAAAAATCACTTGAATGTTTAATAATGGGCGGATGTTTCGATGGTTTTAAAGATTTCCATAGAAAACAATATTTTCATATTGGTGATGGAGAAAAATTATCAGGATTAGAAAAATTAATTCAATACGCCAACGCTTGCAATGCGCAAAGTCTTAAAACTTCGAATACACTTTTTGGTGACTTCGCCGCATCATTTGAAATTGATAAACCCAAAATTGCAAAATGTGAGCCTTGGTCACTGGTGGAATCACTTAACAAAGAGCGGGATATTACGGGTATGTTTATGAGTGGTCATCCACTTGATAACTATGAATTTGAATTAAGGCATTTTGGAATTTTTCCCTTGAAAGATTTCGAAGAATTAAAATTGAACGAGCAGCAAATCGAGGAGGCTAATAACAAAGGTATAAAGTTTAGACTTGCTGGATTGGTTACTGAAGCACAACATTTAATTTCAAAAAGAGGAACTTCATTTGGTAAGCTAGTGATTGAAGATTACACTGGGAAATCAGAGATTCTATTGTTTGACACAGATTATCAATCCTTCAAGCATTTTTTTGAAGTTGACTTATGTGTGATTGTTACTGGATACTTTCACAGACAATTTCAAAAAAGTAAAATTGCTTTTAAAATATCCAAGATTAATTTGTTGGAAAATATAAAAACAGTTTTCACTAAGAAACTTGAGTTACATATAAAGCCTGATGCAATTGATAAGAAAATGATTGATTTTTTTCAACAGAATATTGAAAAATATCCCGGCAATTTGCACCTAAGATTTCACATCCATGATGAAACTGAAAATGTTGGGGTGCAGCTCTATACACTAGAGAATAGTGTTGAGATGAACTATGAACTAACCGACTACTTAATTCTAAATAAAGACAAAATCGAAGTGACTATTCAAGAAAACTAGGATTTTTATATATGCGGTGATGGGTTTCATGATAAAACATCCATATTTGATATTATATGAATTAATTGAAAGAAGGAATTTTTCATGATTACATCTCCAACCCAAAAAAAAGAAGCTAGAAAACAACAGGCCAGAACCCTAAGAGTTGTTAGAAAGATACATCGTGTTACAGGAGTACTGCTCTTCCTTTTTTTCTTTATTGTTGGATTAAGTGGAATATTATTAGGGTGGAAAAAACACAGCGGCAATCTATTGCTTCCAAAAACATATTCAGGTATTTCCAAAAATCCGAATGATTGGCTATCGATTGATAGTCTTCAAAAAAAGGCTGTCAAACTACTTAAAGATTCATGCGGAGAGAGTTTATCAAGCAATTTAGATAGAATTGATTTCCGTCCAGATAAAGGCTCTGTCAAATTCATTTTTGTTGATCATTATTGGGAAATACAATTAGATGCAACTTCTGGTCACTTGCTTCATATAGGAAGAAGAAATTCTGATCTTATTGAAAGAATTCATGATGGATCGATCATAGATATAAACTTGATTAACAACAAGGGAATATTTAAAGTTGTATATACCAGTATCATGGGATTATCATTAATACTTTTTACTATAACCGGCTTTTGGCTTTGGTATGGCCCCAAATTAATGCGCAGAAATTAATTTTTCATATCTTAATATGACTCAATTGATTCATCTTATATTAGGATTATGAAAAAAACTGCTTTCATTAACAATGTTCTACAGTATGCTGGCCCTGCATCTATGAGTGCATTATATGCAAAAGATTTTCAACTTTTAGTACAAGACCCTTCTTTTCAAGATCCTAGTATTGCAAATAGTTTTTTATCTAGTTATCCAAATACATCTATTACTTCAGAAACCGATATAGAAAAGCTCTTTAATCAATTAAATGAACATTTTTCCACCTTAGAGGTATTCATAAGTAACGATTCGTTTCCAGCTATTCATACGCCAATCTCAGAGGGGGATATTATTGGCTTGGAAAAGACTCTACAGGAAATTCTAGTAAGACCTTATCATTTTATGAAACTATTAATACCAAAACTTAAAAAACAGCAAGTAAAATCAAATCTCATTTTTATCACTTCAAGTAGAACAGAATTGCCCATGAAAAATGGAGCGATACCAGATATGGCAAGGGCTGCAAACAACGCCTTTGTAAAATCACTTAGTATAGAGTTAGCACCTTATGGAATACCAGTAAACGCTATAGCCCCCAACTTTTTATATAGCGAAACCTATTTCCCAAAATCTTTATACATTGAAAATGCAATTGGCAAAAAGTATATAGAAGCTGTTGTACCAGTGGGTCGATTAGGATATCAAGAAGAATTAGAAGAGCTGGTTTTGTATCTAGCTGAAATGAAAGGCTCTTTTCATACTGGAAGTATTATACCATTTAACGGTGGATGGCCTGTTGCACAAAATAGACCTTTCTAAAAAAAAGAGGCCTCAATTTTTTTGAGGCCTCTTTGTAAAGAGAGTTTAGAATATTACATAGGGTTCTGAACTACAACACCATTTGTATTATTTATCTCAGCTTGTGGAATCAAAAACTGCCATTGAATATCTCCAGCAGGAACTTGGAACACACCAGCTAATGAAGCATTATGATTAGAGTTTCTACGATCAAGTGGTAGATTTAATCGCTTTAAATCATAAAAACGGAAGCCCTCACCCCATAATTCAATTCTTCTTTGAGTAAGAATTTCATTAATTAAGGCTGTACCACTATTGGTTGAAAGCTGATAGTTAGGATCACGCTGACGAGCAAGAGTAAACAATGCTTGACGAGCTTGTGCTTCTTGTCCACTTATACGCGCACGAGCTTCAGCTTCAATCAAGAACATTTCAGACGCTCTCATTAAAGGAACATCACCTATACTTAATGCAGTATTTGCTACCAAAAACTTCCTATTCATGAATGGAAAACGAGAACCATTAGGATTTAAAGGAATAGGAAAAGCAGTATTAGTACCTGTTGGGTCCCAAAGTGTTCTTCTTATATCAGTTGTTGAAATTTGCTCATACAACAAACGATTGATTGCTTTTGGATTCGTTCTAATGTTAGTTGAATTAAAATTAGCCGACATATAAGCAAAGAAAGAGAAGAAAAAAGTACCCTGATCTTCTTGCTGACGAATACCCCAAATCCACTCGGGCGTTGTATAGTTGTTAAAGCCACTGGTGTACTGCGTGTTATTCATAAGTGCATATCCTTCCCTCGCTTCAACGGCCATTTGAGCAGCAACTGCCCAATTTTGCTGAGTTAAAGCTACACGTGCTTTAAATCCTTTCGCAACGTGAATATTGATATGCGATTTATCTCTTCTAGCAGTACCTAAGAGTGTAATAGCTTCATCCAAATCTTTGTTTATTTGGGTATAGATTTCAGCAACAGAAACTCGAGGAGTAGCACCAACTGTTGGAGCAGTTCTTAATGGTAAGCCCAAACCACTATTTTGTCCAGTTGCATCAAATCTTTCACCAAACAATTGAATCATCATAAAGTAAGCCCAGCCTCTGTAAGCTAAAGCTTGACCTTTAATGGCGTTCTTATCTGCTTGTGGTCCAACAGCACCATCAATTTGAGCAATAATTTGGTTAGCATTAGAAATAAAAGAGAAGAAATACAAATAGTTATAAAAGCAAATATTGCTTGTTACAATTCTGTGATTTATCCAACGATATTCATTAATAAACCAACCATTTGACTGCCCGGTCATAACTAAATCATCACCTAAGGCATCCATGAATATCATATTTCCACTAATACCACCTAATGCTTGTGAACCATACATTTGACGGTAAAGAAATCTGTGCATCCCTTCAATTGCTTTCCAAGCATCAGTAGTATTTGTAAAAACAACCGATTCTGATACAGCATTTGTTGGACGTGTTTCTAAATAATCTTTGTTACAAGAGGAGAATAAGAATCCTCCAAGCGTAATTAGAAATAGTATTTTTTTCATAGTGTGTTCCGTTTAGAAGTTAAAGCTTAATCCCATAGATACCAATCGTGCTGGAGGATAAGTGTTTGAGTTAGTTCCATCAAAGTTTTGATTAACCAACAATCCTCTACGCTTTGCAAATAAGGCCACATTTTCTGCACTTACCCATACTCTTGCATTGCTTGAACCAATTCTGTTCAACAATGATTTAGGTAATTCGTAAGATAGGTTTACGTTATTTAATTGCAAGTGTGTAGCACTAATTAAGAATCGGCTTGAAGTACCCGCAAAGTTAGTACCCTGGTCATTTTGCATACGAGGAACATTGGTTACATCGCCTGGCTTCTGCCAACGACGTAGAATATCTCTGTGCAATCCACCACCATATTGGCTACCTGGGCCCATTAGACCAGCATATCCATTGTCATAAGCCCATCCGCCAATTTGATAAGTGAACATGATAGTTAATGAAAGATTCTTATATCTAAAGGTATTACCTATACTACCATACACATCTGGGATAGAAGATTTATCAAGATAAACCTGTCTTGCATTTGAAAATAAAGTAGTAACTGTATCTGCTCCGCCACCTGATTTAGGAATAATTCTTGAGTTAGCTGGGTTGAATGCAATTACGTTTCTATACAATGCAGCACCATCATTCGGATCAACACCATAAAAATCACGCATGAAATAATCATAGCGAGATCTTCCTTCTTTCAACTGTTGAGTTCCGCTGATAATTTCTGGAACTGTAGGTGGCATTTTAGTAATCTGGTTAGTGAAATGAGTAGCATTCAAAGTTGCACTCCATGAGAAATCACGCTTGCGAATAATTTCACCAGTAACTTGTAATTCAATACCACGGTTGTACATACTACCAATGTTTTGTGCAACAGTGAAAACTCCTCCAGTTGCACCACCATTCGATAGTGGTTGTGGCACGTTAAAAATTAAGTTCTTAGACTCTCTATTGAAATACTCTAAGCTACCATTAATTCTGTTCTTGAAAAGTGTGAAATCAACTCCTAAATCAAGCGATAAAGATGATTCCCATGTTAAATTAAAGTTTGGCAATGATGTTTGTAAAATACCACCAGCAGTATTGTTATTGAATCCTAAGCCATATAAACCCTGATATGGATAATAACCTATACCGGCTTCAATACCTGTACTTCCATAAGAACCACGAAGCTTTAACTGGTCAACCCAGTTTGCTTTAAAGAAATTCTCTTTATCTAAGCGCCATGCAGCACCAACGCTCCAGAAATTTGCCCAACGTACATCTTTATGAAAACGAGAGTTTCCATCTCTTCTCAATGCAGCTGTTAAGAAATATTTACCATCATAATCATAGTTGAACTTCGATAAGTAACTTTCAATAGTATGGTTATCTGTTTGAGATGCTAAAGTTTGAATCGTTGCAAAGTTTGGAAATTCAGTATTCCCATCATTAAACAACTGATCTACTCTAAATCCGTAGAAATAGTTATACTGGAACCAATAATTTTCATGACCAACCAATGCACCTACATTATGCTTTTTAAATTTCTGATTGTAGCTCAACAATTGGTTGAAAGTATAAGATTGATTACGTGTAATTTCACGACTAGCTCTTCCTGATGGAGCGCCATCACCAATGAATCGGTTTTGGAAGCCTTCTTCTTGATAATCTTGCACATCATATACAATGTTAGTCGTAAACTTGAAGTTTTCATTGAAAATTACATCAGCATAACCACGACCACTTAAAATATTTCTTCTCCAACGTGCAATATTTAATTTGTTTTCATAGATAGCGTGACGACCTTGGTTCACTGGACGAAAACCAACCCCAGGAATATTACCATAATCGAATTTATTTCCTAATTGGTCAAATACATATTGTCCAGTAGTTGGATCAATAGCATACACAGGGAAGATTGGCCCCATTCCTCTCGCAAAAGAGAATGGATTCACAATACCAGATTCAGCAGGGAAATTACTGTTCACAACACTACCAGAAATGTTCATACCTGTTTTGAACCATTTTACTGGATTGGTATTTACATTCAAACGACCTGTAAAACGATTCAAATCTGAGCGCTCAACAAATCCTTTTTCATTAGTGTAACCAAATGAACCAAAGTAATCTGACTTTTCGTTGCCACCACTATAAGTTAAACTATAATCAGCACGAGCACCATTTCTATAAAATGCTTTAAACCAATCTAAGTCGTCTGCAGAATAACGTAATTGAGTTGCTGCTGGATTTAAAGTTCCATCTGGAAGTACAATCTGATTATTAGCTACGCCAACAAAAGGATTATATCCACCCATCAACTGAGATACATCGTCGAAAGCTAGGTTACCATAAATTTGTCTACCAGCATTTGCTCCAGTTGTATAACGAGGAAACAAACCTGAAGCCAATCTATTAGCATCATCCTGTGGAATATTATTTGTAAATCTTAAGACGTTACGGAAAGACTCCCACATTAATGGATAATATTCAAATGCATTTACCTGATCATATTCAGGAATTGCCCGTGAAGTAAATCCTTGTGATGCTTTAAACTGAAGATTATTTCTATTTTTCTTACCGCGCTTGGTTGTAATCATAATTACACCATTACCACCACGGCTTCCAAATAATGCAGCAGCTGATGCATCTTTCAAAGTTGAAATTGATTCTACATCATCCGGATTAATATTAGCTAGTCCACCTACATATGGCGCACCATCAACAACAATTAAAGGGGCACTTGATGCATTAATTGAACCAAAACCACGCAAACGAATAGCCGGACTTGAACCAGGCTGACCACTCGCGGTAGTTGTTTGAATACCAGGAGCAGAACCAACTAATGCATTTGTTACGTTGGTTAAAGGACGATTTTCAATTTCCTTAGCTGTAATTTGAGCTGTTGATCCTGTGTACTCCCCTTTTTTAACTGTACCCTAAGCAACTACTACCACTTCTTCTAAGTTACCTTGAGCTTCAGCTAGTTGAACTGCAAAAGAAGTAGAACTACCAATTACTACTTCCTTCAGATCGAAGCCCACATAAGAGAACACTAAAATTTTAGCAGAAGAGGGAACCTCAATTTTAAAAGATCCATCGTTTCCAGTTGTTGTACCCACTTTGGAGCCCTTAACTGTAACAGATACTCCCGCTAATGGAGTTTTTGCTTTTTCGTCAAAAACTTGACCTGTGATGGTTCGGTTTTGCGCCCACATACTGAACGACAATACCATTCCCATCATCAACAAGATGATTTTTTTCATTGCATGTTGTTTTGGTTAAATAATAGGTGGGCAATATAGTTAAGGAATACCTAAAAAGCTAGAATTAACAAACCAAAAGTCATATTAATTGTATGGGCGGCTTTAAATCTTTATCAAGAGCGTCTTTTGTGAAAAGTATAATTCAATATTCTTAAACAAAAGCTCATTTTCCCTTCTTCGAAACGGCATTCCATTTTTAATCATGATAAATTTTGCAATTTGCATGATTAAATATTTACATGTCATTATTTTTCGAAAACACATATCAAGACCTCCCTCATAATTTATTCTCAAGCATACGACCAACGCCAGTTAAAAACCCTTTCATTCAGATTTTCAATCATAGACTTGCTGAGAAAATAAATTTGCCTGAAAATGAAAACTGGGTAAATATTTTATCTGGGAATACATTGCCTGAATTTTGTAAACCTATCGCTCAAGCATATAGCGGACATCAATTTGGACATTATAATGTATTGGGAGATGGACGTGCAATTTTATTAGGTGAATGGCGAACTCCCGACAATCAATTATTAGATATCCAATTAAAAGGCTCTGGTCCAACCCCATATTCCAGAAGAGGAGATGGACGCGCAACATTAAGTGCTATGCTTCGAGAATATCTAATCAGCGAAGCCATGCATGGATTAGGAATTCCAAGTAGTAGAAGCTTAGCTGTTATAAGAACTGGAGAAGTGGTGTATAGAGAGGAGCTTCACATAGGCGCAATCCTCACCAGAATTGCATCCAGTCATATTAGGGTTGGAACATTTGAATATGCAGTGCGTCATCTCTCAATTGAAGATTACAATAAGTTTTTAAACTATGTGATAGATAGACATTATCCTACTTGTAAAAATCAACCCATTCCAGCGCTTGCATTATTGGAAACTGTTTTACAAAAACAAGCATCACTTATTAGCCAATGGATGTCGGTTGGATTTATTCATGGTGTTATGAATACCGACAATATGAGTATTGCTGGCGAAACTATTGATTATGGTCCATGTGCATTTATGAATACATTCCATCCAGCAACAGTATTCAGTTCAATTGATCATCAAGGTAGGTATGCATATGCTAATCAGCCTGCTGTAGCGCAATGGAATTTAGCAGTTCTAGCTGGTACTTTGCTACCCTTAATTGATAGCGATCAAAAACTTGCATTAGAAAAAGCTAAAGCAGTCATAGAAAAATTTCCAGATTTGTATTCATCAACCTGGAAACATATTATGCGTCAAAAACTTGGTTGGAAAAAAGAGATGCAGCAAGATGAAATTTTAATAAATGAATTACTGGCATGGATGGAAACAGAGAAAGCCGATTATACACGAACGTTTTTAGCAATACAAGAGCCTCAAAATTTTAAAGCATCTTATTTTCAAACCGATTCATGGAAGATTTGGTTAGCGGCTTGGGAAAAAAGATGTAAAGAAGAAGGTATAAGTATAGAGGAAGCAAGAAAAAATATGGAGAAACATAACCCTAAATTTATACCTAGAAATCATTTAGTAGAAGAAGCTTTGGAAAAGGCATCTAAACAAAATGATATCTCTATGTTTTTAGAACTTCTTCAGGTATTACAAAATCCATTTATAGTAAACGAAAAACACAGTTCATGGATGTTTCCTCCTGAAAAAGAAGACCCAGGATACGCCACCTACTGTAATACTTAATAAAGCATTCTTACTTTAATGGTTTGCTTGATTTCTTTCAATAATTCAAGTGCTTTTTTCGAAAGTTTTTTATCAACATCTAATACCACATAACCAATTTCATCATTTGTTTTAAGGTATTGTCCTACTATGTTGATTTTATGCTTAGAAAGCTGTGTATTGATTGCCCCTAATACACCTGGAACATTTTTATGAATATGTAAAATTCTATGTGCACCGTCTACTGGTGGCAATCCAATTGCTGGGATACTATGAGAACCATAAGAAATGCCCCTTTCAAGATATTGAACCAATTTTAGACCAACATCTTCACCAATATTCTCTTGAGCTTCCTCAGTGCTACCACCAATATGTGGTGTTAACAAAACGTTGGGCAAGTCTTGAATAGGTGTGCTAAAATGGTCTCCATTTTTCTCGGGTTCAACTGGAAATACATCAATGGCAGCACCACTAATATGTTTTTCGAGGATTGCTTTTTTTAAAGCTTCTAAATCTACAACTTGACCACGTGCGTAATTAATTAGAATAGCACCAGTCTTCATATGTTTAAGACTGTTTTTATTAATCAAATTTTTTGTTGTTGCATTTTCAGGCACATGTAATGTAACAATATCGGCATGCTGTAACAAATCTTTCAAATTTTTTGCAGCAACTGCATTTCCAAGAGGAAGCTTATTTTCAATATCATAAAAGCGTACTTTCATACCCAATGCTTCAGACAAAACACTTACCTGCGACCCTATGTTTCCGTAACCTATAATTCCCAGAGTCTTACCCCTTAATTCATAACTCCCTTTTGCATCTTTCATCCAAATACCATCGTGGGCTGCTTTATTCTTATCGGGTATTCTTCTAATAAGCATAATGGCAGCTCCAATTACAAGTTCAGCAACACTTCTCGTATTACTATAGGGTGCATTAAAAACAGCTATTCCCGCTTCAGACGCTGCTTTTAAATCAACTTGATTGACACCAATACAAAAGCAACCAATTACTTGAAGTTTTGTAGCAGCTTTCAAAACCTTTTCTGTTACCTGAGTTTTAGAACGAATTCCCAGTAAATGAACATCCTTTATTTCATGGATCAGTTCTTCTTCTGAAAGCGCACCAGAAATTTTTTTAATGTGATGATATCCGTTGGAATGAATTACTTGAATAGCTTTTTCACTGATATTTTCAAGAAGTAGCCATTTGATTTTTTCTTTTGGATAGCTGGTTGTTTGCGTGCTCATATGTTGCGAAAATAATTGTATCAAATGAATTTATGCACAATAGGCACTAATTCTTTGACGTTAAACACTAGCATTTATATTTGCCTACATCCGTTTCACTATGACACAAAAGTTTCTATATATAACTTTATTTTTTGCCGCTACCCTATCCTGCTCATCTAGTGGTGAAAAGCTAGAAGTACCTAAAAAGTTTTCAAAAACAGTTGGTTTAAAAGAATCAGAAAAAGAGAAATATAGAAAATTGTTGCAGCCTTATTATGACTCTCTAAAAAGGACAGGATTTTCTGGGGGCATAATTGTTGCCAAAAAGGGGGATATAATCCTAGAAGACTATACTGGCTATTTTGACTGGAAACAAAAGATTCCTATTGAAAGCAATACCCCACTTCATGTTGCTTCGGTTAGTAAAACATTTACAGCAATAGCTATGCTCCACTTTTGGGAAAATGAAGCTTTTCATCTAGACGATCCTGTACAAAAATATTTCCCGGAATTTCCTTACAAGGACATTACAATTCATTCCTTGTTGAGCCACCGTTCGGGTTTGCCAAATTATGCAAACCTTATGACCGATTACACTACTACCGTTCGATATGTGAAAAATAAACGAGGCAAAAAGGTCCCCGTAACTACTAGAAAGAAAGTAGCCCCTTTTGTAGAAGGATATGTTGAAAATAAAGATGTGCTGAGATATTTTGCTGTTAAAAAACCTGGGTTGGTTTTTAGGCCTAACAGCAGATTCCAATATTGCAATAGCAATTACGTCCTGCTGGCTTTGTTGCTGGAAAAATTTTCCGGAAAGCCTTATCCTCAACTCATGAAGGATTTAATTTTTGATCCTTTAGGCATGAAAGACAGCTATATATTCGATAAAAGCCAAGTTCCTAATTATCAGCCTTCTTATTTCGCTAATCTTCGCCCCTACCCAATTGACAAATTTGATTGTTTGTACGGCGACAAAAACGTGTATACTACAGCTCGCGATTTATTACTTTGGGAGCAAGGCTTAGCTCAACATAAAATAATTAGCCCCGAAACATTATCCATGGCTTATGAACCACAGAGTTTTGAAAAACCTGGAATTCATAATTATGGCTTAGGCTGGAGGATGATTCTCTATCCAGAAAAGAAAGTAATATACCACAACGGTTGGTGGCATGGTAATAATGCTGTTTTCACTCGTTTAGTGGATGATAATGCCACCATAATTATTACTGGTAATAGGTATAACGAGGCTATATATAGATTTGGTAGAAGGATGAACAATGCCTTTTTCTCCGTATCTGACACCACTTTATTGGAAGAAATGCCGTAATCACATTAAAAAACAACTTAAATTATAACTGCAAGATTCATTTTGCTGTTTAACCCCTATTTTTGTTTTCCTTAACTAAACCAATCATCAATCCTCTAGACTTATGAACAGTATGCTTTTTTACGCAGTTCCTGCAATGGCTCTGTTGGGATTATTATACACCGTTGTAAAATACAACTGGGTATCCAAACAGGACGCAGGCGATGAAAAAATGAGAAACATCAGTACTTACATTGCAGAAGGTGCTATGGCATTCCTTCGTGCTGAATGGAAAATTCTGAGCTATTTTGTAGTTATTGTTGGAATTCTTCTGGCATTTATGGCGCAGGCTAATGCAGCTCATGGTGGTCACTGGAGTATCGCAGTAGCTTTTGTTATTGGCGCTATATTCAGTGCTTTTGCTGGATACATTGGTATGAGCATAGCTACTAAAGCAAACGTTAGAACTGCACAAGCAGCACGTACTAGCTTAAGCAGAGCATTGAATGTTTCTTTTACAGGCGGTTCTGTAATGGGATTGGGTGTAGCTGGCTTAGCTGTACTAGGATTAGGCGGTTTGTACTTAATCTTAAAAGCAATTTTTGCTCCTGAAGCTGCTGCTAACTCCGAAGAAATGATTCGTACTATTGAGGTATTAACCGGATTTTCTTTAGGTGCTGAGTCAATTGCTCTTTTTGCTCGTGTGGGTGGTGGTATTTATACCAAAGCTGCCGATGTGGGTGCTGACTTAGTAGGTAAAGTAGAAGCTGGTATTCCTGAAGATGATCCGCGTAACCCAGCTACTATTGCTGATAACGTAGGTGATAACGTAGGTGACGTTGCTGGTATGGGTGCTGACTTGTTTGGCTCTTATGTAGCAACAGTGCTTGCAACTATGGTTTTAGGAAGAGAAACAGAAAGTACAGATGCATTTAATGGCTATGCTCCTATCCTTCTACCTATGTTGATTGCAGGTGTTGGTATCATTTTCTCTATCATTGGTACTTTGTTTGTAAAAGTGTCTGATAGTGCTGGAATAAACACCGACAATGTTCAAAAAGCCCTCAACTTAGGAAACTGGGGTTCAATGATCTTAACTGCAATTGCTTCTGTTGGACTTGTATATTATATTCTTC
This sequence comes from uncultured Hydrotalea sp., assembly GCA_964616465.1. Classification (GTDB taxonomy): domain Bacteria; phylum Bacteroidota; class Bacteroidia; order Chitinophagales; family Chitinophagaceae; genus JAFLBI01. Next base: position 16,206 of record CAZTTO010000016.1, read on the forward strand.
CAGAAACCATGAGTCTTCGTGGGGCTGAATTTACCCGTAATGGTGTTATGGGTGCTATCCTTGTAGGTCTTGCAGTAGGTGCTCTTATGAGTATGATTACTGAATACTATACAGCTATGGGTAAGCGTCCAGTATTGTCAATAATTCGTCAGTCTGCAACCGGACATGGTACCAACGTTATTGGTGGTCTTGCTGTTGGTATGGAATCAACTTTCTTACCAATATTAGTATTGGCAGCTGGTATCTATGGTTCCTTCCTTTGTGCTGGATTATACGGTGTGGCAATTGCTGCAGCTGGTATGATGGCTACAACAGCTATGCAATTGGCAATTGACGCTTTCGGTCCAATTGCTGATAATGCAGGTGGTATTGCTGAAATGAGTGAATTGCCTCCTGACGTTCGTGAGAAAACCGACGTATTAGATGCAGTGGGTAACACAACTGCTGCAACTGGAAAAGGTTTTGCAATTGCATCTGCTGCTTTAACTGCGCTTGCATTGTTTGCTGCATTCGTAGGTGTTGCAATGCCTGATAACCAACAAATTGATATATATAAAGCCGATGTTTTAGCTGCTTTATTTATAGGTGGTATGATTCCTTACTTGTTCTCATCTTTAGCTATCCGTGCAGTAGGTGAGGCAGCTATGGCAATGGTAGAAGAAGTTCGTCGCCAGTTTAGAACCATTCCTGGTATTATGGAAGGAACCGGTAAGCCTGAATATGATAAGTGTGTGGCAATTTCTACCGAAGCTTCTATCAAGAAAATGATGCTACCTGGTGCATTAGCAATTGTTTCCCCTTTAATCATTGGTTTTGCATTTGGCCCAGAGGCTCTTGGTGGCTTTTTAGCAGGTGCAACCGTGAGCGGTGTATTGATTGGAATGTTCCAAAACAATGCTGGTGGTGCATGGGATAATGCAAAGAAGAGCTTTGAAAAAGGCGTAGAAATCAACGGTGAAATTTATAAAAAGAAAAGTGAACCGCATAAAGCAGCTGTAACTGGTGACACTGTAGGTGATCCTTTCAAAGATACTTCTGGTCCATCAATGAACATTTTAATTAAGTTAATGAGTATTGTTTCATTGGTAATTGCACCTACATTGGCTTCATTACATGGACATACACCAAGCACAGAAAATGCAGCTCCTCAAACTGAAGTTGTAGCTCCAATTCAAGCAGATCTTGCAAATGCCTCTGCTGAGGATGTTCAATTGATTGAAGAAAGTATGAAAGTGAATGGTATGATTGCTGAGACTGATGTTGTTTCTTTTACTGAAGGCAAATTGTTCATTAATGATCAACCTGTAACAAGTGATTTACAAGCAGAAGCTCAAAGAATTTACCAGCTTTTAAAGAACTAGTTTTCACAAATCTTGATTTTATCCCGGGAGTTATCCCGGGATTTTTTTGCAATTATGTTAAAAAATGTTTATAACTTGTGGAAAATTCCTCCGAATGCCATCAAGTATCCAAGCTTCCCTTAGCAGCAACGAAATGTTGCATATTCAGGTGAATGACCCTAAACTTATGTCAGAAACCATTGAGTATCGTATTTTGGATACTAGTTCGTTTATAGTAAGAAGGGGGAAATTTTCTGGATTTGAAACGCAAATCAACTTGCGACATCTAGTTCAAAAGAAATACAATCTTCAACTCATAGCAGAGGAAAGTACTTTGTATGAAACTGAATTTTATAAAAACGCTATGATTTAATTGTATGAACTTCGCAACATGAAGTTGAATTATTGGCTGCTACGCTTATTTTTTCTTGTCCTTATCTTATTTTCATTCTGGAAGGAATCTATTCAAGCATTTGTTTATGTTGGTTTAATATGGCTGTTAGGTGAAATACTTACCCATCATCCTCGATTTAAGGACAGGAAACCAGTCACCTTCTTTTTGCTGCTCGCAACTATTGCAATGTTATTAACCTGGGATAGAACCAGAACCGAATTATTGAATCCGCATATTGAGCTTGCTCTAAATAGAATGGAGCATGTGGTTTTTGCCTGGATTGTTGGTTGGACTTATTATTTAGTGGCATCTGTTGAACAAGCATCGCGCTTTAGAAGAAGAGAATTATTGCTTTACTACTTTGCTGGGTACAATTTTATTGGTTGGCTGAATGAGGTTTTTCAAAATAGTTTGGAAGGAAATTTAGTTGTTGCTATGCATCGGGAAAACATGCTTGATATGGCAGTTAACTTTTTTAGTGCACTCGTTTTTGTTGGCGTTGTTACCATCTTTCATAAAAAGTTAAGAGCTTACTTAAAAGGCATTGCCTATTCTATCAATTCCTAAGTCTACAACTTCCTAACTAAAAATGGATACCCTTTTTCAGAGTATCCATTTGTGGAGCCGAGGGGAGTCGAACCCCTGTCCAAACAAGTTTGCAGTAAGCTTTCTACATGCTTATTTCACTATTATTTGTCGGGACTACAATGGAAGTGAACCAACCTCTGTAAACCTTAGCTGGATGGAACTTAAATTAACTGCACAGCCTAAGTTAATCGCAACCTGTATTTGTTTTGAGTCGGCGGCGGAACATGGTAACAGATCAACCTGTTCGGCGGCCCTAATGACTACTTAATCACTGATTAGGCAGCCATGGCATACTGTGTATTGCCATTTAATGTTTGAATATTCAGATTAAAGTGCTAATTATCCAACGCACTGCATGCTTACACCTACCGAAATCCATGCTGTCAAAACCAATACGACCCCAGTTGGAAATGCAAAGGTACGAAGAAACCCTGTAAACCTATTTATGACGAAGAACCATAGCAACCCATTTATCGCGCTGTACCAATTGTTCTTGCTCTAATCCAACTTTATGAAATGCTTCTTCCAAAACATCAACATCTTCTGGCAAAAATCCGCTTATAAATAATCGGCCGTCGCCTCTTAACTTCTTAGCCAAAACCTCCATATTGTCTAATAAAATATGTCTATTGATATTAGCCAAAACAAAATCATACTCTCCTTCAACATCAGCATGATCCAATAACTGTAATTTAACATGTGTACATTCGTTAGTTGCTACATTTTCTTCTGAATTTTCGATACACCAGGTATCGCAATCTGTACCCAACACAAGAGTAGCTCCTAATTTCTCAGCTAAGATGGCTAAAACACCAGTACCAGTTCCAAAATCAAATACTTTCTTCGCAACCCAATTAAATGAACGCATTAACTGAATCATCATATGGGTGGTAGCATGATGACCTGTCCCAAAACTCATTTTAGGGGTAATCTGTAACTCATATTCAACGCCAACAATTGGTTCATGAAAATGAGCTCTAATGCCCACAAAATCGTCTACAATTACTGGTTCAAAATTCGACTCCCATAATGCATTCCAATTTTGTTGTGCAATTTGTTCTAAGGAATAGGTCCAACTTTTTGAATTCAAAAACACTTCAACTTCTGACCTATTAAAGCTTTCCTCTGGAACATAAGCTAATAAAGCCCGTTCTTCCTCTTCAAACGATTCCCAATCCATTTGTAATAAAGCGGCCATAGCTGCTTCCTTATCAGCTTCATTGTCTATTGCAAGGGTTAGCTTCCAGTATATCATACTATTTTATTAAAAAAAACCTCTCCCGAAGGAGAGGTAAATAATTAAGATTGAGGTTGGTTTGTATTTTCTCCTCTTGGTGGTGTGGGTCCCTCTGGACGTTCAGGTCTTGGAATTAAAGCTTTGCGACTTAATTTGAATTTACCAGTCTTATGATCTATTCCAATCAATTTCACCTTCACTTTATCACCTTCTTTGAAAACACCTTCCATTGATTCAAGGCGCTTCCAACTGATTTCGCTGATATGCAATAATCCTTCCTTTTTAGGTAGGAACTCTACAAAAGCACCAAACTCTTTAATACCCTTCACAGTTGCTTCATAAACTGCTCCTTCTTCAGGAACAGCAACCAAACCTTTCACCCAAGCTACGGCTCTATCCAAACCTTCTTTTGCTTGAGAGAAAATGCTCACTTCACCTTGATTACCTACTTCTTCGATATTAATGGTAGTACCGGTTTCACGTTGTATTTCTTGAATCACTTTACCCTGTGGTCCAATGACTGCACCAATAAATTCTTTGTCAATGAACAACTTCACCATTCTTGGTGCATGCGGCTTCACTTCTTCACGAGCGGCAGGCATAGTAGCATACATTGCATCCAAAATGTGCAAACGACCTTGCTTAGCTTGCATCAATGCTTCACGCATTACATCCATGCTTAAACCGTCGATTTTAATATCCATTTGCACACCACATATACCATCTTTGGTACCTGTAACCTTGAAATCCATATCTCCTAGATGATCTTCATCACCAAGAATATCAGTTAAAATAGCATACTTACCGTCTTTAGCACGGGTAATGAGTCCCATTGCTACACCACTCACGTGCTTAGGCACTGGAACACCAGCATCCATTAACGCAAGTGAACCCGCACAAACAGTTGCCATAGATGAAGAACCATTACTTTCCAAAATATCACTTACCACACGAACTGTGTAAGGATATTCATTACCTGGCATCATTTGCTTTAAGCTTCTCATTGCCAAGTTACCATGTCCAACTTCCCTTCTACCTGGTCCGCGCATTGGCTTCACTTCTCCAGTTGAAAATGGTGGGAAGTTATAATGTAGAATGAACTTGCTATAGTCACTGCTAGCAGCACTTTCACTCAATAGCTCATCTAATGGAGTACCTAATGTAACGGTTGTAAGTGATTGAGTTTCACCACGTGTAAACAAAGCAGATCCGTGCGGTGTTGGTAAAGCATCTATTTCCATGTATAATGGACGAACCTGATCTAATTTTCGGCCATCTAAACGAGTGCGATCATCCAAAATCATATCACGCACAACATCATATTGTAAATCGCCTAAATATTTTCCAACCAGCTTAGCATCTTTATCTTCTAATTCTCCCAATGCTTCTTTTACTTCAGCTTCTAATTGCTTGAAAGCACTGCTTCTATCGTGCTTAGCACTTGCTGAACTTGCAATAGCATACATTTTTGCTTTTGCCAAGTCAACAATGCGCTGTTCTAATTCGCTGTTGGTATAAGGCTTAGTATAATCTCTTTTTCCTGTAACACCTTTCTTTTCACGAAGTGCATGCTGTGCAGCAATTTGAACACGAATTGCATCGTGTGCTATTTGCAATACTTGAACCAAATCTTCTTCGCTGCACTCTTTGCTTTCACCTTCCACCATCATGAGGTTTTTTTCTGTAGCAGCAACAATATAATCCATATCAGCTTTTGCCAATTCGGTTCTTGTTGGGTTAACTACATACTGACCAGCAACTCTTGCTACCCTAACTTCAGAAATCACTTCTTTAATAGGAATATCAGAAACAGCTAATGCTGCAGAAGCTGCTAAACAAGCAAGTGCATCAGGCATTACTTCCTTATCACTTGAAATAAGTGTAACCAATACCTGTACATCACATAAATAATCTTCTGGGAAAAGTGGACGCAGCGCTCTATCAATTAAACGACTGATTAAAACTTCATAATCGCTCAAACGTCCTTCTCTCTTGAAAAATGATCCTGGGATTCTTCCAGCCGATGCAAATTTTTCTTGATAGTCAACTGTTAAAGGGAAAAAACTTTGTCCTTCCTTAGGCTCTTTGTTTGCTACAACTGTAGCCAATAATACGCAGTTACCTTGCTTAACTACAACAGCCCCATCGGCTTGTCTAGCTAATTTGCCTGTTTCTATAGTCACTTCAGCTCCTGATGGCAGCTGAAAAGATGTACTAATTACTTGTAAATTCATAAAAATTCAAATTGTGAGAGATATCTTTCTGATTCGGAAGATATCAAAGTGTAAAATACCAAAAAAGTTGACTGAATACAAACGACTATTCCCAACCGCAGTATTACAGTTGGGAATAGCCTTATCAGTTATTCAATACCATTATTTTCTCAGACCTAATTTTTCAATCAGAGCTCTGTATCCCTGCAAATTGTGCTTCTGCATGTAGCTTAGTAAGCGCTTACGCTGACCAACCAACTGCATCAAACCTCTGTGGGTAGAAAAGTCTTTCTTGTTCTTCTGTAAATGACCGGAAATGTGTGAAATTCTTTCAGTAAGAAGCGCAATTTGTGCTTCAATTGATCCGGTGTTGTTGGCGTTTCCACCATAAGCAGCAATCACAGTTGCTTTTTTTTCTTTTGTTAAAGGCATCTCAGTTTCTTTTTAAAACATCCAAATGTTGTTCTTCACTTATTTAGGGCTGCAAAGTTAATGAAAATGCCGATATTTTAGCATTTTTTACTAAAATTCTGGCTTTGTGCATATTTTAATAACGGGCTACTTTTATCCCCATCTATGTAAGGCTCGTAATGCCAACAACCGATTGTAATGGAATTTTCCCGTAAACATGCGGAAACATTTCCTGTAAATCGGTCGCCATTTCATAAATCAAGGGTGCGTTGAGTAACTCTGGGTCTATATTTAACAATATGAGTCCGTTTTGTCCCGCATAAAATCGTTGTAACACTCCTTCAACCTGCTCTTTTTTACTGCAATGTATAAATCCCTCACTATCAAGAGAAGGCGCAGAATACGCGCCCAATTCCTGAGCTTTTTCCCAAGCAGATAATGTAGTAATATGATAAATATGTTCTGTCATAATCAAGCAATCCTTCCTTTTTTTTGCGCTATAAGCATGGCATCGGCAAGAACAATAGCGGTCACAGCTTCCAGCACGGGAGGCACGCGTAACGCAATGCATAAATCGTGCCGACCTTTAACGGATAGCATTTCCTGCTCACCCGACTCCCAATTTAAAGTAAACTGTTGTTGCGGGGTTGATGCAGTCGGTTTTATTGCAATTCTAAAAACCACCTCATTTCCATTGGTTATTCCACCTACTATACCGCCAGCATGATTGGTCTCTGTAGCTCCAGATGAATCCGTAATAGCATCGTTGTGCTGAGAACCAAACATCTTTGCAGCTTGAAATCCTGTTCCAAATTCAATGCCACGTACTGCCGGAATGGAGAAAACAGCATGTGCTAAGCATGATTCCAATGAATCCCAAAAAGGCTCCCCTATTCCTACCGGTAACCCCTTGACTTTACATTCTACAATTCCTCCAATTGAATCTTTAGCTGCAATGGCTTTCTCGAGACCTTTTTCTACATCTTGTTCTCCTCCTATTTCTAATATGGTGGCTTCAACTTGAATATCATTTCCCAATACCTTCTTAGCAACTACCCCAGCAGCTACCAAACAAACAGTTAACCTGCCACTGAAATGTCCACCTCCTCTGTAGTCCTCAAAACCACCAAACTTTTGATTGGCTACCCAATCTGCATGTCCAGGTCTGGGAAAGGAGCGCTGCTTGTCATAGTCGCCGCTCCGGGTATTCTGATTGAGGAATGTAATTGCAATTGGACTGCCCGTAGTTTTATCTTTAAAAACGCCAGATTGAATGAGTGGTTCATCCGCTTCTTGTCGAGGTGTGGTTCCCTTTTGCTTCCCGCCTTTCCTTCTTTCAATATCGGTTTCAAAATCAGCAGGTGTAATGGGCACTCCTGCTGGACAATTATCAATTACCACACCCACAGACGGTCCGTGCGACTCACCAAATATGCTTACTCTAAAATGTGTTCCAAATGAATTCATAAACTAGCTTAATATCACTTGTTTAATAGACACACCTAGTTGTTGCAAATCCTCGAAAAAATGAGGATATGATTTTCCAACAGCTGATGCATCTTGTATAAAGATAGGTTGTTCTAAAGGAAGCGCTGCAACAGCAACTGCCATAGCAATACGATGATCGTGGTGAGAAGAAAACACTGTGCCTTTTTCAATTGATGGATTTCCTCCATACACCAACATCTTATCACCATTGATATCAATTCGAATACCCATCTTTTGAAACTCTTGTTGAAGGGTCAATCCACGGTCGCTTTCTTTGTGCTTTAATCTATTAACTCCTGTAAAACGACTTACACCTTTGGCATGTGCAGCTAAAGCAACTAAAGGAGGAAATAAATCGGGACATTCAGTTGCATCTAACTCGAATGGTTGCAACAGACCTGACTTAACCTTAATTTCATTCAGGTCCTCTTCAAAAGAAACACCTGCTAATTGCAATGCTTTCATAATGGCTCTATCGGCTTGCTTTGAATGAATATTCATACCCTCCACGGTAATATCACCATACAAAGCTCCAGCAACTAATAAAAACGCGGCACCACTCCAATCTCCTTCAACCTGATAATGAATCACCTTTTCAAAGTTGTGCTCCGAAGTAATTCTTGGGAAGTAAAATTTTTGATAGTTGTCAACTATTGGCAAATGCATATTGAATGCTTGCATGACATCTAGGGTGAGATCTATATAAGGCTTACTTTGAAGATTATTTACATCAATTCTTACATCGCTTGCTCCCGCGGCAGAATAGGCTAGTAATAGTCCAGTTAAAAACTGTGAACTAAGAGAGCCATCTACCTGAATATTTTCAGGTGATAGTGGTCCTCTTACACTAAGAGGCAAAAATCCATCATTGCTTTCAACGATTACATTTAGTTGAGGTAACACTTCATTAAAAAAATTCATTGGTCGCTTTTGTAAACTACCCTTACCCGTTAAATGAGTTGTGCCACTTCTTAATGCAACTATTGGTGTAAACATGCGCATCGATAATCCACTTTCGCCTGCATGAATTGAAATGGATTCAGATTGACTTAATAGAACTGGTGCACCAGTTACATAATATTTTTTTTCTTCTTCTTTTACTTGAGCTCCTAATGCTCTTATAATTTCTAAGGCAGCTAAATCGTCTTCCGATCTGCCAGGATATAATATTTCAGTCTGTCCAGGGTATAACATTGCACAGGCCAATGCTCTTTGCATGACACTCTTTGACCTTGGTGCAACAATATTCCCTTTTAATTGTCGTGGATGTATCTCTACAGAACTCATAAATTAGTCTGAATACGCTCAAATACTTGTGTTAATTCTCTTGTAGTTATGGGCTGAATTTCAGCTTTGCCAATTTTGTTGAGCAAAACATAATTGATATGTGCATCCTGCATCTTCTTGTCCATTGCGAGCATATCCATAACTGGCTTTAAATCAAATCTTGCGAAGCTTGGTAAGTTGTATTGGGCTATTAGATCCACAACCCGATCAACCGACTTAAATCCGGTGTAAATCATGGATACACAGCTTGCATAAGTCATACCTATTGTAATTGCTTTTCCGTGCGATAATTCATGCATGTTCTCAAGTGCATGTCCAAGTGTATGTCCAAAATTCAACCACTTACGCTCATTTTTCTCATAAGGATCCGACATCACTATTTTCATTTTGATCCGTACATTTTTACGAATTAAATCTGTTAATAGCAATGACTTTTTTTGCCAAGTTGCCATTGGTGTTGCTTCTAATTGTCTGAACATGGTTGCATCTTGAATACAAGCATGTTTTATAATTTCTGCAAATCCATTTTCCCACTCAGCATGTGGCAATGTTTTTAATAAACTTATATCGTATAATAAAAACTCAGGCTGACGAATCGTGCCAACTAAATTTTTATACAATCCAACATCTACTCCATTTTTGCCACCCAACGATGCATCTACCATTGCTAACAAAGAGGTTGGAATAAAACCAACCGACACTCCTCTCATATAAATAGAAGCAGCATAGCCTGTCATATCGGTAATGACACCTCCACCCACTCCCACTAGAAAGGTTTGTCGGTCAGCTTTCATTTCAATCAGCTGAGAGATTATTTGATCTATAGTTGATTGCTGTTTATACTTTTCTCCTGGCTTTAAAACAATTGTTTTCCAAGAATAAAACAAACGAGGATGTGATTTATACACATGCTCATCAGTTATAAGAACAATTTTTTTACTATGGCTAAGCTCTTTTAAAAATGATTTAGCCAGACCAAAGTAACAAGTCGTTTGCTTACCATCAACTTCAAACTTCATCGATCGCATAGCTTAAGACTTATTTGTTCATTAATTTATTCTGAAGGTTAATACTCTCTAAGTGAATTGCATCCATATATCTTGAAACAAACTCTTGACTTAGTCCTAACACTTCACCACGTTGATATGCCCTTTCTAATATTTCGTTCCAGCGATTGGTTTGAAGAATAGTAATATTATTGTCTTTCTTATATTGACCAATTTGCTTTGCAATTTTCATTCTTTGTCCAATTAATTGCATCAACTCATCATCTATATGATTGATTTGTTGTCTGAATTTCTCAAGAGCTGCATGAAAATCGTCTGAATTAATATCTTCTTTCCGCCATTCTATTGCGCTAAGCATTGCTCCAAACTGCTCGGGAGTAATTTGTTGTTTCGCATCACTCCATGCTTCATCTGGATTGATATGGCTTTCAACCATAATTCCATCAAAATCGAGGTTGATTGCTTTCTGCGCTACATCCAATAAAATATCTCTTCTGCCACAAATATGAGAAGGATCATTGATTAGCAACATCTCTGGATTTCTCCTTTTCATTTCAATAGCAAGATGCCACATAGGTGCATTGCGATATTCAGTATTGCCATAAGAACTAAATCCGCGGTGTATTAATCCAATATCTTGCACACCAGCTTTTGCTACTCTTTCAACAGCACCTAGCCATAATTCCAAATCAGGATTAATAGGGTTTTTTATAAGAACTGGTACATCTACACCTTTTAAAGCATCGGCTACTTCCTGCACACTAAATGGATTTACCGTAGTTCTTGCACCAATCCATAAAATATCTACATCAAAATGCAAAGCATCTTCCACTTGCTTTCCTGTAGCTACTTCTACTGCAACAGGTAAACCCGTTTTTTCTTTTGCCTTTTGCAACCAAGGCAGTCCTTTTGTGCCAACCCCTTCAAAACTACCCGGACGAGTTCTTGGCTTCCAGATACCAGCACGCAACACATCAACTTTTCCTAATGCGGCAAGTTGTACAGCTGTCTCAACCAACTGCTCCTCAGTTTCTGCAGAACAGGGTCCACTAATAATGAGTGGACGCTTTTGAAATGTTTGCTTCGCATTTATGACCGAAGCAGCTACTGAATTCGAAATCATACAATGATTGTTTGCTTTTTAAAATTTATCTTGAGTTAGCGTCATTCATACGAATACGACGCCCTCTGTAATTTTTTCCATCAATTGATTGGATCATTTGCTTAGCAGATGACTTTTCAATTTCAATCCAACTATTCATTTCTTTCATATCAATTCTTCCCAACACATCTTTTTTCAAATCGCTCATGTCCAAAATGAATTGTAAGAAACTAGCTTTATAAAAACCATCTTTTGTTCCAAGATTTACAAATAGTCGAACCGTATCTCCATCACTAAAATTTCTTTTAGATCTACCACCTTGATTATCGCGCGCTTCTCCTCTTTTACCCTTTTGTGAATCTCTCTTATTATCACGAACATTCAAATCTTCAGCATTTTCATAATATTTCAAGAATCTGTCGAACTCTAGTGCTGCTAAACGAGTCAAAACTTCCTCTTTTGAAACTTGCGCAAACTTTTCTTGCAACATAGGAAGATAAGTTTCATAATTATCGTTTGATATATCTGCACTCAATAATCTATCCATGAAACTATAAAACTGCTTTCTACAAACATCCTTTCCTGATGGAAGTTCTAATTTATAGAAAGGTGCTTTTACCATTTTCTCAATGGTTCTAATTCTATATGTTTCTTTTGCAGTAACAATACTCATACAGATACCTGTATTACCTGCTCTACCAGTTCTACCGCTTCTGTGTGTATATACTTCCACATCATCTGGCAATTCATAGTTAATAACGTGAGATATGTCCTTCACATCAATTCCCCTTGCAGCAACATCTGTTGCTACCAATAGTTGAAGGGATCGCTCACGAAACTCACCCATTACTTTATCGCGTTGCGGCTGACTTAAATCGCCGTGCAACGCATCAATATCATAACCATCTCTAGTTAACTTTTCAGCAATTTGCTGAGCATCAATTTTCGTTCTTGTAAAAATGATTCCATAAATACCAGGATGGAAATCAATCAGTCGCTTTAAAGCCTCATACCTGTGATGATGACTCACTAAATAAAATTGGTGATCGATGTTTTTGTTAGCGGTATTAACTTGACCAACAGTAACTTCAAATGGTTGATTCATGTAACGCTTACTCACCTTTCTAATTTCTGGTGGCATAGTTGCACTGAATAACCAGGTCGATTCTCTTGCAGTGGTGTTTTCAAGGATGAATTCAATATCATCTTGAAATCCCATATTCAGCATTTCATCTGCCTCGTCTAATACTACATAACGAATCTGCTGCAATTGAACAGCTTTTCTTTCAATAAGGTCAATCAATCGTCCTGGAGTAGCCACAACTATTTGAGCTCCTTTTTTCAAATCTCGAATTTGCTGTGTAATACTTGCACCACCATATACGGCAACAACCGACATATGTTCTTGGTGCTGTCTAAACAAATCCATTTCGTTTACAATTTGTAAACAGAGTTCGCGTGTTGGACAAATAATTAAAGCTTGCGGATATTTCTTTTGTGCATCTACTAATTGTAATAATGGTAATCCAAAAGCAGCTGTTTTACCTGTACCTGTTTGTGCTAAACCAATAAAATCTTTGGTACCGCTCAACAATACCGGAATAGCTTTTTCTTGAATTGGAGTTGGATTAATGTAACCTAATGATTCGGTAGCCTTTACCAAATCTGCCGATAATCCCAACTCTCTAAATGTAATCATGATTTTTGTTTTAAGATTGCAAAGGTACCTCAATTAAGCCGAGTCCTTTGCTTTTGTGAAATGTTTGTATGTTAATGTATAATTTTTTTGATGCTATTTGCCTGATAAATGAGTTCTCGTAAATATTCGTAGTTCTCTTTTTCTAGGCAACTTTTAAATTTTCTAAGTTGACTGATATGCTCATTCAAAACGTCTAATACATTGTCCCTATTCTGCATCAAAATAGGCACCCACATATCTGCGTTACTTTTTGCCAATCGAACCGTGCTTTCAAAACCGCCACTAGCAAGCTCAAAAATGGCATCTTCTTCTTTTTCCTTCTCAAGAACTGTATTAGCTAATGCAAAGGATGTGATGTGAGAAATATGACTGATATAAGCAGCGTGTACATCATGATCATCGGAACGCATGTATAAAATATGCATACCAAGTGCTTTGTAAATATCTTCAACGAGTTTTACAGCATCTGCATCTGATGCTTCTTGATCGCATATAACAGCGCTTTTGCCTTCAAAAGCACGACTGCTAGCTGCAGATGGACCACTGTATTCTGTCCCCCACATAGGGTGACTCGCAACAAATCTTGAACGTTTGGGATGATCCTTAACAGTATTACACAGAGATGCTTTTGTTGAACCCATATCCATAACAACCTGATGAGCAGATATGCTATCTAAAATAGATGGCATTATCTTTTCGGCAGCATCAATTGGAATAGCTACTATGATGCAATCACAATTTTGCCATGTCTGGGGAGCTGAAATTTCATGTACAATGCCAAGTGAAATTGCTTGCTGACAATGCTCTTCACTGGCATCAAATCCAACTATCTTCCCCTTCCAACCTTTCGCTTGTAGCGTTAGAGAAAGAGATCCGCCAATCAATCCCAAACCAATAATTCCAATTTGCTTGATATCTTCCATGTCTATTGTAAAACTGATTGAATGAGAGAAATAGATTCTTGCAATACCGATTCAGAACTACATAAACTTATTCTTACGTAATGATTACCTTCTGTTCCAAATATGCCTCCTGGAGTAATAAATACACCCGCCTTATGCAGCAATTCATCACTCAATTGATATCCATCGGTATACTTCTCCGGCACTTTGGCCCAAACAAACATGCCAACCTGTTGAGGGTGATATTCGCAACCAATGGTATCTAATAATTGAAAAACTTTTGATTTTCTGGCGGCATAAACCTGGTTAATACTTTCAAACCAATCACGTTCAAGCTCCAAAGCTTTTACGGCAGCCATTTGTGCTGGTAAAAACATCCCACTATCCATATTACTCTTAAAAGTTAACACCTCAGCAATTCTATCAGATTTCCCACATAACATGCCTATACGCCAACCAGCCATGTTATGACTTTTACTGAGTGAATTCAGTTCTAATGCACAATCTAAAGCTCCTGGAACAGATAATACACTTATAGGTTCTGGATTTAATATGAAACTATACGGATTATCATGCACCAATAAAAGCTGGTGCTTCTTTGCAAAAGAGACCCAATCCGACATGAGGGCCAAAGATCCTTTCCATCCAGTGGGCATATGCGGATAACTAATAAACAGAAGCTTGATTGAAGAATTATTTTCAACCAGTTGTTCTAACTCATTAAAATCAGGCGCACCTTCTAGAGCATAAGGCAAAGAATAAAAAATAGGCGTTCCACCAGCCAACTTCACCGCACTTGCGTAAGTAGGATATCCTGGGTTAGGAATTAATACACCGTCACCCTGATTGAGGTAAGTCATACATATATGCATGATACCTTCTTTACTACCAATTAGCGGAAGAATTTCTTGATCGGGCTGAAGTTCTACTTGATAGAATTTCTTATAAAAATTTGCAATCGATTTTCTGAAAATTGGATGCCCTTTATAACCTTGATAACTATGGGTGTTTTTTTCTTGGCTCCATTTATGTAACTCATCAACAACAGAAGTATGTGGAGGCATATCTGGGCTCCCAATACCTAAATTAATAATTGATTTGCCCGATTGACGAAGCTGCTCAATCTCAGCCAGCTTTTTCGAAAAATAGTATTCTCCAATTCCTTGCAATCTATTTGCTACTTGCATGCCTTTATCCTTTTTGTATTTTTCCTTTATTGTAAACACCCAATACTTGTAGTGAGTTGGTTTGACTGGGTAAATCTTTCATTACCATCTCAAACTGTTTCAAGTCATTAAATTCCAAATCCGCATAAAATCCATATTTGAAATTGCTGCCAGGAATTGGCAAACTTTGCAACTTACTTAGGTTTACACCTTGCTCGGCAATAATATGTAAAACCTTAGCTAATACGCCTTGAGTGTGGTTGGTTTGAAAATATATAGATGCTTTATCACCAAACTGTGCTATATCTTTATGTTTTCTTTCAAGCACAAGAAACCTTGTAATATTATTTTTTTCTGTTTGAATAGCTGGTGCTATGATTTCAAGTTCATACATTTCTGCAGCCAATCCGCTTGCAATGGCAGCAGTATGCTTATTCTTATGTAAATGAATATGCTGAGCACTTAAAGCAGTATCTTCTGTTTCAATAATTTTCCAAGGCCTTGCATTTAGATAATCAACACATTGTAAAATTGCCATAGGGTGACTCATGACCTCTTTAATATCGCTTAAAGCAACACCTGAATTAACCAATAAATGCTGACTAATTTTTAGATATACTTCACCAACAATTTGAAGAGAACTTTTCTGTAATAACCTGTAATTAGGAAGAATGGCACCAGCGAGTGAGTTTTCTATGGCCATGACACCTCCGTTGGTGACTTTAGTTTGCTGAGCTTTATCAATTAAATCACGAAAAGTTGCACAAGGAAGAATTTCAGCTGATTTACCAAAAAACCTTTGTACTGCAACTTGGTGGAAGCTGCCCTGATAACCCTGTATAGCGTATGTCCTTTTCATAAAAAAAATCCCGATTCTGGGTAGAACCGGGATTAGAAAGTTGATTGTTTTGGTAATTAGATACGTACAAGCACTACCCGGTTCTCAGGGAGAAAATAATAGTAGAAAAAATAAAACCAGCTATTACCGAGTGCGTTTCTCATACATTCCAAAGATGTAAAACAAAATCGAAATAACAAAATTTTTATAAAAAAAGCCCTCCCGTGGAAACGGGACGGCCTCTAACGATTGCTTGCCATATGAAAAAGTTTCAAAGGTCAGGGGCGCAATCTACCCAAACCTGAAATTATTTTGCAGGCTCAGCAGCTGGAGCAGCAGCAGGTGCAGTTGTATCTACAGTTGCAGGAGCAGTTGTGTCTACAGTTGCAGGAGCTTCAACAGCAGGAGTGTCAACAGCTGGAGCTTCTTCTTTTGTTTCGTTGTTGCAAGCTACAAAACCAGCGATCGCGATAAGAGCAAGTAATTTTTTCATTGTAAAAAGTTTTAATGTTTGATGATTAATACCGTAGATAATAAAAGGTAACCCTGATTTCTAAAAAAATTTTTTAGCAGGTCATTTGGGTTACTTTTGTTGATATTAGCGTATTAAACTGGGAATAGTGAAAGCTGATTCAAACGAACAATCTTTATTAAAGGGGCTAGCGAACAACGATTCGAGGGCTATTGAGACTATTTACAAAGAAAACTTCGGAGTTATTCAGGCATTCATTATTAGTAACAATGGTTCTTTGGATGATGCCAGGGATATTTTTCAGGAGGCAATGATTGCGCTGTATGAAAAAGCACAAGACAAATCATTTGTATTAACCTGTCAAATTAAAACCTATGTATATTCCATATGCAGGCGGCTCTGGCTTAAAAGACTTCAACAGCTTGGGCGATACTCGTATCCGATTGAGAATTTGGAAGAAACTATTCCAGTCGACGAGGATGTTGAGATTCATGAAAAGAGAAACGCTGAGTTTTCGATCATGGAGCGCGCTCTAGGAAGTTTGGGTGAGCCGTGTAAAAGCTTATTAGAAGCCTATTATATAAAGAAGCAAGGAATGCAAGAAATAGCCAACCAATTTGGTTACACGAATGCTGACAATGCTAAAAACCAAAAGTATAAATGCCTGATGCGCTTAAAGAAACTCTTTTTCGCTCAGTATAATATTGGGGAGTAAGTTATGGAGGACATTCAATTACTGGAAGCAATCGAAAGATACCTGGGTGGACAAATGGACGCCGCCGAAAAAGCCTATTTTGAGGATTTGCGTAATAGCAATCCCGAAATTGACCAAATGGTGGTAGAACATAATATGTATCTCCACTTAATGGATCAGTATGCTCAAAGAATTGAATTGAAACATACCCTCCATCAAGTACATGAAAAATTAACCCTAACTGGTGTAATTGAAGATAACTCAGCCCAAGATTCTGGTAAAGTTGTCCAACTCTGGTCAAAGTATAAACGAGTAACAGCCATAGCTGCTGCTGCTGGCGGTACAATAGCTTTAATTATTAGTGCGCTTTCAACTTATTTCGCACCCAATATCAATCCTTCTCAAATTCAAGCACTTAGCAAAAAAATAACCATTTTAGAAGGTAAATTGAATGCTGAAATCAAAAAAGGTGCTACAAAAGTTCCTGAAGGCGCTACTTTCACTAGTGGTGGTACAGGATTTTTACTCGATGGAAAAGGATACCTTCTAACCAACGCCCACGTTCTTAAAAACGCTACTGCTACTGTTGTTGTAAATAGCAAAGGAGAAGCATTTAAAGCTGAAATTTTATTGAAGGATGACGCAAAAGATCTAGCTATCCTTAAAATAAAAGACAGCGACTTCAAAAATGTAAAGAACTTACCTTATGGAATTGCTAAGAATGCCGCTCCACTTGGTGAAGAAATCTATACACTTGGCTACCCTAGAAACGAAATCGTTTACAATTTTGGTCATTTGAGTGCAAAAACTGGATATAAAGGCGATTCATTGAGTTATCAAATCCAAATGAGTGCTAATCCGGGTAACTCAGGCGGACCAGTATTTAATAGAAAAGGGGAAGTGATAGGAATCATCAATTCACGTCAAACTGAAGGTGTTGGTATCAGTTTCGCTATTACATCAAAAAACATTTATAATCTTCTTCAAGAGGAAAAAAAATCTGACACCGCTATACAGAAAATTAAACTAAATGCTAATTCTCAAATACGTCAGAAAAACAGAACCGATCAAGTAAAAGAAATAGAACCATACGTTTTCAGCATCAAAGCATACAACCAATAAGCGTTTTCCCTTAAAATACATCATGCATAAAAAAGCCATTACAATTCAGTAATGGCTTTTGCATATAATTTAGGCAAGATCTAAGCCCATAAGTTTGATGGGTATTCTCCTTTATCAACCAAGTCTTGAATACTAGTTCTCACTCCTTCTGCATCTGCCTTGTAAGTAACACCAAACCATGAAGAGCTTGTAGGTAAAACTTTAATTGTGCCCATACCCTTCTTTATAAAGTAATCAGCTACACTCGGCATGTAAAACTCCGACTTAATATTTTCAATATTATTATCAAGAAACTTTGAAAACTGCTGTTCACATAATGTGAAAATACTTGGATGAAAACCAAAGAAATTCATACTTACAGGAGTATTCTCCGTTAATTCGTGCAATCCCTTTTCGTCTTCATAAACGATTGTCTCTTTTCCAGGTGCTCTATAAATTTTGATTCTCTCCGTTATGCCCATCAAATTACCCAAACCATCAACATCGCACACACCCCTACTAACAGTTCCGTTTTCACTGAGTGTATTGCATAATTTGTATCCTACAATACAATATTGATTGGGCTGAACCTCCGTTGTAAGAAATTTAGCAGCTTTTTCAAATGCGTCTCTTCCATAAAAATCATCTGCATTTATTACTACAAATGGATCCTTTACAACATCTTCACAACAAAGAACAGCATGTGCGGTTCCCCATGGTTTTACCCTATCAGCAGGAATTTTTCTATTACCAACGTGGGACTCTAATTTTTGATATACATATGCAATGTCAATTTTGCCTTTGATTTTAGGTTCAACAAGCTCTCTAAAACTTTCAGCAAAATCCTCTCTTATGATAAACACCACTTTACCAAATCCAGCTCTAATTGCATCATAAATGGAGTACTCCATAATGATTTCTCCAGATGGACCAAACTGCTCGGTTTGCTTACTGCCTCCATACCTGCTAGCCATTCCGGCTGCTAAAATCACAAGGGTTGGTTTCATACCTGTATTTTTACATTGCTTTCGCGGGGGGCGCCTGCAAAATTGAAGGAATGAATCCGAATTTACAAATGCATTTTCTACAATCTGTTGAAATACAACAGAAAGTTCATATTCCAACGGATATACTCCGCCTCGACTTAATTCATCCCATAATAAGTGGTAATAAATGGTTTAAGCTTCGCTATTATGTTGAAGATGCCCTTCAAAAGCCGTATTCCCGTATTGTAACAGCTGGCGGACCTTATTCGAATCATTTAGTGGCTACTGCCCATTTATGTAAATTGAAAGGAATTAAAGCCAAAGGATATGTAAGAGGTTATGCAGGGGCTGCTAGAACACATACGCTTTTGCAAGCCGAACAAGATGGAATGGAACTTGAATTTATTTCAAAAAAAGATTTTGATACCCCCAATTTCCTACAATCAAAGTCTCTCCAAAACGATGATTATTGGATTCCAATGGGGGGACAAGGAAACCTTGGTATAAAGGGATTTGATATAATTGCTGATGTTTATCCTCTTCACAACTATTCACATATTATCTGTGCAGTGGGTACTGGTACAATGATGGCTGGACTATTAAATATTGCAAAACCTCATCAACATATTATTGGTATAGTGGCTCACAACGAAGTGCATCCAGTAAATTTATTCTTAGAAGAAATTGTAATAAAACATTCAATTAAAGCGAGCTATTCTTTATTGGACAACTACCACGAAGGTGGCTTTGCTAAAAAATCGCCCGAATTAATTCAAACAATGATTGAAGCTTGGAATACATATCGCATTCCATTTGATTTTGTGTATACTGCTAAATTGTGGAAAGGATTTCAAGATCTTTTAGAAAATAATTTTTTCAGTCCCAACAATACAATTCTTCTTATTCATAGCGGTGGCTTACAGGGCAACCTTTCACTTTCTAAAGACACATTACCTTTTTAATAAGAATTCAGCCTTTATATTTGCGCCCATGCTGAGAACTGCTCTCCTGTTTGTCTTGTTGTTGGTGACCTATTCTGTCTTTGCACAGGATACACTTCCGCGCTTTACTGTAAAACCTCTTGGCAAAAACAAAGTTCAAATCAGTTGGGTGAATCCTTACAAAGGTCTCATTCAGTTAAATGTTCAAAAATCATTCGATAGTACAAAGGATTTTAGAACCATATATACAGCAAGCTCACCTGAGCTCCCAACAAATGGATTTATTGATCAACAAGTAACTCCGGGAACAAAGTATTATTACCGAATTTTTTATATGCAAAGTGGTGGAAACTACTTTTTCTCTGAAACCATAAGTAACCAATCTTACACTTTACCGCAAGGTCCAGCTACATTACCCGAGCCTTTAGATACCGATGTTACTGTTTTTAAAAGGGATAGCATTTACAAAAAATTTGTATTCGCAGACTTTAAAAAATTCAGGGATTCACTTTCTTCTAGAACAAAAGACACGCTTACTAGAGTTGATCAAAATAAGTTTGTTTGGAAGCCTTTTCAACCTAAGCCAGTATGGAAAGCATCTGTTTATGTTTTTACAAACAGTCAAGGTTATCCGACCATTCAATTGCCCTTGTTCCGACAAAAAAATTACCGAATTGTGTTTATGGAAGAAGATGGCTCTTTACTTTTTTCCATAGAAAAAGTAAGTGATTCTCCGTTAATGTTAGATAAAACCAATTTCTTTAAATCGGGTTGGTTTTGGTTTGAACTCTTTGAAAATGGAGAACTAATTGAAAAGAATAAATTTTTCTTAGGCAAGTAACTTACATCCAAACACTTGCTGAAAATGTTTTTTTACAAAATACTTTACTTCCTCAATATCTATCTCTCTTCCCAGCTCCCTTTTTAGCGAAGTCACCTGCTTGTTTTGAATACCACAAGGTATAATGTAACTAAAGTAATTTAAGTCGGTATTTACATTAAAGGCAAATCCATGCATGGTAATCCACCTGCTACACTTAATCCCCATTGCGCATATTTTTCTAGCCTTCGTAATATCATGCGTATCTATCCATACACCTGTTTCTCCTGCACTCCTTTCCCCTTTCAAACCATATTCATTCAACGTGAGAATAATAACCTCTTCAAGGTTTCGTAAATACCACCCCAAATCTGTTTTGAATTTCTCAAGATCTACAATTGGATAACCAACAAGCTGTTTGGGTCCATGAAAAGTAATATCACCCCCTCTGTTGATATGGAAAAACTCAATACCCTCTTGTTGAAGCTGCTCATCAGAAATCAATACATGCTCTTTCTTCCCGTTTTTGCCAAGTGTAAAAACTGGTGGATGTTCTACAAACAATAAATGCTGTATAGTGGGAACTTCTTCTGGATGAACGGGGGGGGCAGACTTCCTGTAGACTGATTTTATAGCCACATTTTCAGCTAACAACTTCTCTTGATAATCCCACACTTCTTTGTAAGAACGCATCCCTAAATCCTGAAAAAAAACTTCCTGCATGTGGCAAATTTACTGACTGGGAGCAACATACCCTATTTTTGCTACATGGAGCAAGCCGAAGATTGGATTCAAGAGGAAATAGCTGAAGACATTTATGAACGAAGAACCTTTGTGGCCGACAAGGGACAGGAACCTATGCGCATTGACAAATGGATTCAAATGCGCTTTGAAAACGCTACTAGAAGTAAGGTTCAAAAGTCAATTGAAAACGGATTTGTTACGGTGAATGGAAAGCTCATTAAGAGCAATTACAAAATAAAGGCAGGCGACGAAGTAATAACCATGCTGGTGCATAATCCTGATGCCAGCGAAGTAAAGCCTGAACCCATTCCACTTGATATTAGATTTGAAGACGAACACTTAATGGTGGTGCATAAACCAGCAAACATGGTGGTACATCCGGGTGTAGGGAATTATACTGGTACATTGTTAAATGGTATTGCCTATCATCTTCTCCAGCAAAAGCCAGATTTGGATGAAGAGGCATTACCACGATTTGGATTGGTACACAGAATTGATAAAAACACAACTGGATTACTTGTTGTAGCTAAAACACCTGCTGCAGCTGCGGGATTGGTGAAGCAGTTTGCAGCCCACACTGTACAACGTAAATATGTTGCGTTGGTATGGGGAAATTTGGAAGAGGATGAAGGCACCATTAACGCACATATTGCTCGCCATCGTCAGTTTAGAAAAATGTTTGATGCTTATCCCGACGGCGAAATTGGTAAGCATGCAATAACTCATTACAGGGTATTAGAACGATTTCATTATGTAACGCTGGTTGAATGTGTGCTAGAAACAGGAAGAACGCACCAAATTAGAGTGCATATGAAACATATTGGTCACACTTTATTTCATGATTCGGAATATGGAGGTGATAAAATTTTGAAAGGAACCATCTATTCAAAGTATAAGCAATTTGTTGAAAATTGTTTTACACTTTGTCCGCGTTGCGCCTTACACGCCGCCACCCTTGGTTTTGTTCATCCAATAACTCAACAAGAGATTAGTTTTGAATCTGAGCTACCTTCTGATATGAATAGCTTAATTGAAAAATGGCGGAATTACACACGTAATATTCAGGTGGAATAGTTGTTAAGTCCTTCAATCTACTCCCTTATATTTGTTTTAAATTTATTTCCATGTCTACTGATATACGCAACAACTGGACGGTTGAACAAATCCACAATATATACAACACACCTTTATTGGAACTTATATTTCAAGCAGCAAGCATGCACAGAAAGTACAATGACATTGCTGAAGTACAAGTTTGTACATTATTAAGTATTAAAACAGGAGGCTGTCCGGAAGATTGCGCCTACTGCCCGCAAGCAGCTCGCTACCAAACCGATGTAAATGTGCAGGCATTAATGAAAACCGATGAAGTACTGGCATATGCACAAAAAGCAAAAGAAGCTGGCTCTACTCGCTTTTGCATGGGAGCTGCTTGGAGAGAAGTGAGGGACAACCGCGATTTTGATAGAGTAATCGAAATGGTGAAAGGTGTAAATGAATTAGGCATGGAAGTATGTTGTACCCTTGGTATGCTTACTGAACAACAAGCTCAAAGATTAAAAGAAGCCGGTTTGTATGCTTACAACCATAACCTAGATACAAGCGATGAACATTACGAAGAAATCATTACTACCCGCACGTATGATGATCGCTTGAAAACGCTTGATAATGTTAGAAAAGCAGGTGTTACCGTTTGTTGCGGTGGAATCATTGGTTTAGGAGAAACCCACGATGATAGAATTAAAATGCTTCATACCCTTTCTACCTTACCTGAGCATCCAGAAAGTGTACCAATTAATGCATTGGTTCGTGTAAAAGGAACTCCACTTGAAAATCAACCTAAAGTAGATATTTGGGACATGGTTCGCATGATAGCAACCGCTCGTATACTCATGCCTAAGACTATGGTTCGCTTAAGTGCTGGCAGAACTGAAATGTCTGTTGCTGAACAGGCACTTTGCTTCCTGGCAGGAGCAAACAGCATTTTTGCAGGCGATAAGCTACTTACTACCCCAAATCCTAGCTTCGATGAAGATGAAGCTATGTTCAATTTATTGGGACTGGTACCTAGGGTTGCTTTTAAAGATGAGCATGCTGAAGTAGCTGAATAAATTACAGGGACTTATTACTCCAAGGTATATTGAAGCTAACTTGATGAGCTAGGTTGCGCTGAAAGGCACTTGCTGCATACCTGAAGTGCAATTTCTTCAATATTATTCCAGCACCCCAAGTAAATCCATTTAATCCATTGGTCTGATTAAAGGCATTTAAGTCAAACCTGCGCAGAAAGTTATAGCCAATGTTTAATTCAATTTTTTCATGTGGATAGATCTGTGTGCTTACAACCAAATGTGATAAAAGTCTTTGTAACGTTAACCCTTTATTAAGAAATCTATCATCGCCTTCCTGCTCATTAAAAGCTGGATCATTGTACAGTAAATCCCATCGCTGTAATCGGTGTGCAGTTAAACTAATCTGAATAGGTGCTAGCTCTAGCTTTTTACTAATTCCTATTTGAACATCGAATGGTAGCTCTTCTCGCACACCATCAAAGGTTTGCAATTGAAAACCCATATTTTTTGCAAGAAAAGAAAATTGAATTCCTTTTGTTGTGTCTAAATAAGCCAAACCTACATTCCAGGCCAAAGCACTCGATCTAAACTGTCCCATTTGAGCACCAATCCATTGCATAGAAACACCCAAATTCCACTTCTCTTTATATGCTTTAGATACGGCTACTTGTATCATATGATCACGTGGTCGAAAACTACCCCCAATATTACCCGCCATATCTGTTTGTTGAATAGAACCATAATCGAGATAGTGAACGCCAATGCCCAAATTAAGTTTTTGTTTCTCTAAATAACTGCTAGTAAATACGTTATACTGACTAATCCCTGCTAAAAATGAATGGTACCCCGCATGAATTTGGCCAGACATATTTTGTCTGAGTAAAGCAGGATTAGAGGCTGCAATAGATACATCTCTGGTAATTTGACTAATATTTTCCCCGCCTAAAGCCGATTGTTGAGCTCCTTGTGGTAATCTCAGAAAACCATATACTGCATTACCACCCAGGGTTTGAGCAAACAAGCCGATACTCCAAAAAGATGTAAACAACACTAAAGATAAAAATCGGGATAATTGCATCAATTCAAAGCTAAGGATGGATCAGTTATGGATAAAAAAAATCCCCCATAGAAATGGGGGACGTTAACCCTTAAAACAACCAACATGAAAAAAATCTTGTTGATAAGCAATATTACAACCTGTTGAAGAATTAGTTCAAAAAATAGCACAAAGTTCTTACAACCTCTGGTTGTAAATTATACCAGCGCTAATTCAAGAACTTGGTTCATCTGCTTCACATAGTGAAATTCGATATTCTGAATAAACTCAGGATCAATCTCTTTCACATCTTTTTCATTCTGCGCACAAAGAATAATTTCCTTAATTCCTGCGCGCTTGGCTGCTAAAACTTTTTCTTTGATGCCTCCAACAGGTAAAACTTGTCCTCTTAATGTAATTTCTCCAGTCATAGCCAAGTATGGTTTCACCTTTCTTTTTGTGAATGCCGATGCTAAACAAGTTAACATGGTAATCCCAGCGCTAGGTCCATCTTTAGGTACAGCCCCTTCAGGAACGTGGATATGAGCAGTTGATTTTGAAAATAATTCAGGATCAATTTGGAACTTTTTTGCGTTGGCTTGCAAATACGTTAATGCGGTAGTAGCGCTTTCTTTCATAATATTTCCCAAGTTGCCGGTAAGTTTCAAATCGCCTTTACCTTCACTTAAAACGGTTTCGATGAATAGAATATCACCACCTACATAAGTCCATGCTAAACCAACCGCTACACCAGGCATATGAACGGTTTTATAAATATCATTCGAGTATCTAGCCGGTCCAATCATTTTTTCAAGATCGGCAGCACGAACAGCCGACTTGATTTTGCCTTTCATAGCATACTCTTTCGCATGATAACGCATCAAAGAAGCTAATTGTCGATCTAGTTCCCTTACCCCACTTTCTCGGGTGTACGACTCAATGAGCTTTTGAATAACAGCATCCGGCACCTGTAGTTTTACCTTTCCTAATCCATGCGCCTCTTTTTGTCGAGGTATTAAATGTCGCTTTGCAATTTCAACCTTCTCTTCTACTGCATACCCACTCAGATCAATAATTTCCAAACGATCTCTCAAGGCAGGCTGAATGCTTTGCAAATCATTGGCAGTTGCAATGAACAATACCTTACTCAAATCGTACTCCAACTCGAGGTAGTTGTCATAGAAACTATTGTTTTGCTCTGGATCTAATACTTCTAACAATGCAGATGATGGATCTCCTCTAAAATCTTTTCCAACCTTATCAATCTCATCTAAAATCATAACTGGATTAGAAGTGTTGGCCTTCTTAATATTTTGTAAGATTCTACCAGGCATTGCACCAATGTATGTCTTACGATGTCCGCGTATTTCACTCTCATCGTGTAAGCCACCCAAACTAACGCGCACATACTTTCGTCCAATTGCATTGGCAATACTTTTTCCCAAACTTGTTTTACCAATACCTGGAGGTCCAACAAAGCAAAGAATTGGACTCTTCATATCGCCTTTCAATTTCAACACAGCTAGGTATTCGAGAATTCGATTCTTTATCTTTTGCATTCCAAAATGCTCAAAGTCGAGCACTTTTTTGGCTTGCTTTAAATCAAAATTATCTTCAGTATACTCTTCCCAGGGAAGACTAAGCATAAGATCGAGATGGTTGTACACAACAGAATAGTCTGGTGTACTTGAATGCATTCTTTCTAACTTCTCTATACCAGATTGAAACAATTGTTTTGCAGATTCTGGCCACTTCTTTAATTCACCCTTCTTTCGCATTTCAGCAACCTCGCGATCGTTGTTATCGCCACCCAATTCATCTTTAATACTCTTGAGTTGTTGCTGTAAAAAGTATTCACGCTGCTGCTTATCAATTTCAGTTCTAGTTTTAGATGCAACCTTATCTTTCAATTCAGCAAACTGCAATTCGCGCTGTAAAATATGGATGAGTTTTTCTGCACGTTCTACCAATTCATTGGTTTCAAGTAAAATTTGTTTTTCTTGTAACTCACTATTTAGGTTGCTGCTAACAAAGTGAATAAGGAAAGAGGGATTCTCAATATTCTTTAGAAGAATAGAAGCTTCAGTTGGAATATTTGGCGAAAGTTGAATAATTTTTGTTGCCAAATCTTTGATGGTACTGATGTAAGCAGGAAAATCATCTTGCTGCTCGTTCGATTCTTCTAAAAGCCGAATAGCTGCCACAAAATAAGGATCCTCTTGCACCATCTGTGTCATTTCAAATCGCCTCTTACCCTGAATAATCATGGTAGTTCCACCATCGGGCATCTTAATCAGCTTCACAATTTTTGCCACGGTTCCTATATTGCATAAATCGTTTGGTCCAGGCTCTTCAATTTGTGCATCCTTCTGAGCCAAAACTCCAATCAACTTATCTTTTTTATAGGCATCGTTGACTACTTTAATGCTTTTATCACGACCAACAGTTATAGGCAAAACCACCCCAGGAAACAACACGGTGTTTCTGAGTGGCAAAATGGGTAACAAATCAGGAATTTCTAACAGTTTATCCTGTTCAGACTCATGCTCATTAATTGGAATGATGGGCATGAAATCCGATTCGTCTTCTCCAGCTAACATTTGTTTGAGTTGCATCATATCTTCTTATCTAGTCATTTTGTCATCAAAAAAATACTTTCTTCCCTTCGAAGGAAGCCGACAAAAATAATCAATATTGATGCCATAGACCAGAATAGCCCCTTTATTTCCAAAATGGCATAAAAAAGGCATCCCGAAGGATGCCGATTTTGCTTACATAAAGCATAACCCCCTAGAACTTCAATCCAATTCCCATCTGAATTTGCTGTTGTTGCCAGCGTTCAGTTTGGGTAAAATCGTTGATATTGGCCAATCCAATATTGTATCTGCCGTATATTCTGAATGCTTTTAAGTTGATTTGAGTACCCAACACCATGGCGAAATCACCAGAAGTAAAAGCCTTTTCACCATTTTGTAAAAGGTTTTCATTAGGGTTGGTGAGTATGCTGAATTGTGGCCCAGCTAACAATGTTATGACAGAGGCTGGACTATAACGCAACAAAACTGGAATTTGAAGATAATTCAATTTAACATCACTCATTGGTAAAATACCTGGCAGCGTACCTATGGAAGAAAATGATGCGGCCCTAGTACTTGACTGGCTCCAAAGTAACTCGGGTTGTATCCCAATTTTTTTTCCAAAATCAATTTCAGAGAAAAATCCTGCGTGGTAAGACAAGCCAAAGCCATCTTCGAATCTTTGTCCATCAATTTTGGTTGCATTTGCACCTACTTTTGCTCCTAAACGAAATGCCAACTTTTGGGCATTAACTGATTGAAAAACAATCAGTAAAACTAAAATTAGAAAGGATATTTTGCTTTTCATATTGTGTATTAAACAACATGGTGCAAGTATTGTGCCAAATTGACTTATACAAACTCAATAACAGTAATTTCAGGTAAGATGCCCACTCTACCAGGATAGCCAATGAATCCAAAACCACGATTGATATATAATTTTTGCTTCCTCTCTTCGTATAATCCAGCCCAACGAGGGTATACCCATTGAACAGGGCTCCATTTAAAATAGGGATTCTCTAGCCCAAATTGCATACCATGCGTATGCCCAGATAAGGTTAAATCGATATCCTTATAATTTGGCAACACTTCAGCATCCCAATGACTAGGATCGTGGCTCAATAATACTTTAAATGGAATGTCTTTAGCTTTCTCATAAGCTTCAGCAAGTTTACCATACTTAGGAAAACGACCTTTAGCACTCCAGTTTTCTATGCCTAAAATGGCCATTTGCTGACCTTCTTTTTCAAGCACCACATGTTCATTCATAAGCAGTCGCCATCCCATTTCTTGATGCAATTGCTTCAATTTATCTAGGTTACTCGCCTTTTGCTCAGCCGATTCCCACCGAACATAATCGCCATAATCGTGGTTGCCTAAAATGCTATACACCCCCATTGGGGCTTGTAGTTTGCTAAAGATTGGTTTACAATCAAATACCTCCTCATGCCGATCATTCACCAAGTCACCTGTAAAACAAATGACATCAGGCTTTTCCTTCAAAATAAGCTCCACTCCTTTCTCTACTGAGGCCATATCTTGCAGGCTTCCACAATGGATATCACTAATTTGTACCAGTTTCAAACCTTTGAAAGCCTCGGGGAGGTTATTAAATGAAACAGGGACTCTCTTAACCTGATAATTATATTTATTTCTGAAGCCATATAACATGGTTCCAAAAAAGCCAGAGCCCAATGCTAATCCAGCCCAGCTTAAGAAAGTAGACCTGCTAATTACATTGCCATCGCCCCCAAAACTTGCACCTGTAGCAGGGAAAATTTTAGACACCAACCACATCCCTCCTCGCCTAACATCATCAATTAGGAAAAACAAAGCAGCCATGAGTTTGGCAAAGAAAATACCCACAAGTATGGAAAACACATAATTTCTAAAAACTTTAGAAAGCTGTATAGAACTTGGCAGAAACGGGAAGGAAACAATCATTACCAAGGCCAATAAAGATATCGACCAATATATGCCATATACCCAAATCCTAGTTCTGTCGGAATAAGGTTGACAGACCCATTTAACGGCTTGAAACACGTACAGATCCAACAAAAACATGAATATTGCAATCCACCACCAAGCGCCAGAATTCCGCATAATTTTTTCTTTAACAACAAATCTGCTGCAATTTGTTTCAATTTCTCAAAATAGACTGTGCAAAAATGTAAGAATGGTTTCATGCAATGTTTCACGGAAAAAGATTCAGTTCATGTAATTTTGAGCCAAATCGTTTGGTTATGAAGTTTACATTTTATGGGCACGCCTGTTTTTCACTTAAAATGAATGGCAAACATGTTCTTTTCGATCCCTTTATTTCAGGAAATGAGCTTGCTGCGCATATTCAAAAAGATTCCATTCCAGCAGATTTTATATTGATTTCACACGGGCACGCCGATCATATTGCTGATGCGGTTGATATTGCAAAGCGAACTGGGGCAATGGTGATCTGCAATTGGGAAATAGCGGGATGGTTGCAAAACCAGGGCCTTACCAATGTTCACCCTATGAATACCGGCGGAAGCAGGGAGTTTGATTTTGGTAAAGTAAAATGTACAGTTGCGCAACATAGTTCTGGACTTCCAGACGGAAGCTATGGGGGCAATCCAATGGGATTTTTGTTGTTTGCTGAAGGAAAACAAGTCTACTACAGCGGAGATACCAGCCTCACATTGGATATGCAACTGATCCCCAAATGGGCTCCCCAATTAGATGCAGCTATTCTACCTATTGGCGACAATTTTACAATGGATGTTGCAGATGCTATTGATGCAGCCTCTATGGTTGGGGCACAAAAAGTAGTTGGGGTGCACTATAATACATTTGGTTATATTGTAATTGATACAGAAAAAGCAAAAAACGATTTTAAAACTGCGGGGAAGGAATTACTTTTACCCGCTATTGGTGAAACCATAGACATATAAACAGAGACAATTAAAATGGGAAGAATAATAGGTGTTGCAAATCAAAAAGGTGGCGTTGGTAAGACTACATCGGCTATTAACGTGGCGGCAAGTTTGGCTGTATTAGAATTTAAAACATTGTTGGTAGATGCCGATCCGCAAGCAAACAGTACCACCGGTGTTGGATTTGACTTGCATAATATTACATCCAGCTTATACAATTGCATGGTTGATAATATCAAGGCATCTGATGTTATTCTAAAAACAGAAATGCCTCATTTAGACCTGCTGCCTTCTCATGCCGATTTAGTGGGTGCTGAATTGGAAATGATTAATTATCCCAACAGAGAAAATGTAATGAAGAATCTGTTGAAGGAAGTAAAAGATCAATATGATTTCATTGTAATTGATTGTTCGCCTTCATTGGGATTAATAACTGTGAATGCATTGGTTGCATCCGACAGTGTTTGTATTCCAGTGCAATGCGAATTTTTTGCATTAGAAGGTTTGGGAAAACTTTTGAATACAATCAAAATCATTCAAAGTAGATTGAATCCAGAATTAGAAATTGAAGGCATACTCATGACTATGTACGATGGACGATTGAGGCTTTGTAATCAGGTTGTGAGTGAAGTGCGTAGACATTTCGATGAAATGGTGTTCTCTACAATCATTCACCGAAATACAAGACTGAGTGAAGCACCTAGCATGGGTAAACCTGTTATACTTTATGATGCTGATAGCAAGGGAGCTATTAATTATCTTAACCTTGCTAAAGAAATTCTGCAGCGCAATAATATGACCCGCATGAGTCAAGAAGAAAAAATCATTCAATAATAAATACAATACATGGCCGCTTCGAAAAACAACAAGGATTTACTTGGAAAGGGTATTCGCACTTTACTTCAGCATATTGACCAGGATTTAAAAACTACTGAAGGACAATTAAAGTCTTCTGTGGTTGAACAGGTAACATCTGTAACCAGAATTCCATTAGATCAAATAGAAACCAATCCAAATCAGCCTCGTAAAGACTTTGATGAACAAGCACTAAAAGAACTCGCGGCATCTATTAAAATACACGATATTATTCAACCACTTACTGTTTCAAAACTTGCAAGTGGAAAATATAAGCTTATAGCTGGTGAAAGAAGATACAGAGCTTCAAAAATAGCAGGACTAAAAGATGTTCCTGTATATGTTCGACAAGCCAATGACCAAGAACTTTTAGAGTTGGCATTGTTGGAAAATTTACAAAGAGAAAACCTTAATGCAATAGAAATAGCATTGAGCTATAAGCGTATGATGGATGAGCTCACTTACACGCAAGAACAAGTAGCAGAGCGCATGGGGAAAGAAAGAAGCACGGTTACCAATTATATTCGTCTTTTAAAACTTCCACCCGATATTCAACTCTCAGTTAGAAATGGAGAGTTATCTATGGGGCATGCTCGCTCACTTATTAACATTGATACAGTTGACCAACAATTATTTGCTTTCAAAGAAATTAGAGATAAAGCATTAAGTGTTCGACAAACAGAGGAGTTGGTTAGAAAAATGTATAAGGGCGATAAGAAAACTAAAACTGCAAAGCCTGGCACCTCTCTCCCACCTGCTTACAAAAAAATTGAAGACAACCTCTCTTCTCATTTTGGTACAAAAGTAAAGTTGGTACATCACAATAAGGGTTATGGCAGCATTACGCTCGAGTATTACTCACTTCAAGAACTCAATAAGATGTTGGAGTTGATGCAAATCACGGTAAGCTAAATGAAATGGTTATTCCTTTGTATATCTCTTTTGTTATTTAGTACCCCTAAAAGTTGGGGTGCTAATACATTGTATAACATTGAATTTACCATAGATACCATTCCTTTAAGTGACAGCGCACAATTAAAACCCATCAAGCCAAAACATAACCCACGTTTAGCAACCAAGCGATCGGCTATGATTCCCGGCTGGGGACAAGCTTATAACAAAGAATACTGGAAAATTCCTTTGGTTTATGGTGCTTTATCAATACCAGTCATCACTTTTGTTTACAACAATACTTGGTACAACAGAACAAGGTTTGCTTATGATGCAAAATTTGATGCAGCAAGGCCTGTGAATCCAGATAGCAGTCGACTTGGTCAAATTCACCCCGATTTAAGAAATGCCGATTTAGCCTCTTTATTAAATTTTAGAAACATATTTAGACGCGATCGCGATTATTCGGTGTTATGGTTCTTGGTAGTATGGGGATTGAATGTAGTAGATGCAACCGTATTTGGGCATTTAAAAGAATTTGATGTAACCGATGAATTATCAATGAAAGTTACACCACAATACCAGCCACAATTAAGACAAGCAGGAATACAGTTGAACTTTCAATTCAAACATCCCGAAAAGAAAATATATCAGGTTAAATAATTGAACTATGAAAATTGCATTGATTGGATATGGCAAAATGGGCAAGGCAATTGAACAAATAGCCAAAGAGAGAAAGCATGAAGTTGTTAGTATTATTGATCAAGACAATCAACATGATTTTCAATCGGCTGCATTTAAAAGTGCAGATGTAGCCATTGAATTTACTGGTCCAGAGTCTGCCTTTTCAAATATCTCTGCATGTTTTGCAGCAAAAGTACCTGTGGTTTGCGGAAGTACGGGATGGTTAGAACATTGGTATTTGGTGGAAGAAGCATGCAAAGAGCAGGAAGCAACTATATTGTACGCAAGTAATTTTAGCATTGGGGTGAATTTATTTTTTCAGTTGAATCAATACTTAGCAGAACTAATGAAGTCGCATGCTGAATATCACCCTAGTATTACTGAAATTCATCATACTGCCAAGAAAGATGCACCCAGCGGTACAGCTATTACACTAGCCGAAGGCATTTTAGCATCGTATCCCAACAAAACCAATTGGGTAAACAGGCCAAAAGCAAATGAAAAAGAATTGAGTATTATCTCTGAAAGAATAGATCCTGCACCAGGTACTCATATCATTCAGTATACATCCGAAATTGACGATATTGAAATTAAACATACAGCTCACACCAGAACAGGTTTTGCACTTGGTGCTGTTTTGGCTGCTGAATTTTTAAAAGGCAAAAAAGGCATCTATCAAATGAAAGATGTCATGCATGCTATGGCAGCAGCAGCTGCGCATCTTTAATCTTACAGTTTAAACGACCATCCAAGTTTAAGATTCAACATAGTAGCATTTCCAATGGTTCCCATTGGGTGCTGCCAACCACTGTATGTGCCTTGCAACTCAAGTCCAATTAACTTAACACCTACTCCACCTTCCCACATAAAATTATTGGTCTTAATACGTGTATTACTTGTGTTATCAAAAGACTGAAAAGCAGTACCCACATTACCTAAAAAAAATACCTTTCCAAGGGCCACATACTGCCTAATGCCAGCCTTAAGAGGTATAACTTGCAAATCACCTCCTAGGTTATTTACTTTCATTCCAAAAACTTGATAGCCAACCGTTCCTGTAATAAGAGTTTTCCCTAAACCTAGTCCAAGTCCAGCTTCGCCACCCCATGCACCACGATTACTAACATTAAACTTTTCATTCGCTGGTGAAGCATAGTTTACATTTGCAAACAACAATGCTTTTGGCAACTTGAATTGCGCGTTTACTGCATATCCGCAACAAATTAGACTGAGCAATACAATAATCTTCGACTTCATGAGTTATTATTTGAGTGTTCAAAATACTATAATTTTGTTAAAACCCTAATCAATATGAAAAAGTTTCTCATTGTTGCCTGCTTACTTCCCTTTGCTAGTATTGCTCAGAAAAATATTGTTAAGATTAACGGAAGTTCTTTGGTTGCAAGAACTGTGAGCTTACAATATGAAAGACAAATTTCAAAAAAGATATCATTAGCTGTTGGATATAAGTTTACCCCAGAAGGAGGCTTACCTTTTCAATCTTCTATCAACAATATCATTGATGATCCTAATGTAAGATTTGACCAAATGCAGGTGAAAGGAAGTGCCATTACACCAGAAATTAGATTTTATACTGGCAAGAACATGAAAGGATTTTATTTAGCTCCTTATGCTCGTTGGGGCACCACAGAAGCAAGCAATTTGCCTGTAGTTGTGAATTATACTGTTGCAGGAAATGCGCAATCAACCACTGCTACTTTTAGCGGTAAATCAACTGGCTTTGGTGGTGGTGTTATGATTGGAACACAGTTCACTTTATTGAAGTTTGTAAACATTGACCTTTGGATTATAGGCGCGCATATTGGAAGTGGTTCTGGAGAAATGAATGCTGCCTTTTCTAGCCCATTGCCTATTCAAGGTCAGCAAGAGTTGAGCCGACAACTAGAAGAAGTAAAAAACAATGCTTCCTTTCTTAATATGACCTATTCAGTAAATGCCAACAACGCACAGGTGAATATTGGTCGCTATGCAGGTATAAGAGGTGCAGGTGTAACAATTGGATTTAGACTTTAAAACGCTCAGAAAAACCAAAATAATAAATGCCGGTCTTAAGAGCCGGCATTTTTCATTATACGAAGGTGGTGTAACATATCCTCTGTCATCCTTTTTAAATCATACTCGTGTTTCCAGCCCCAATCATTTCTTGCTACCGAATCATCAATACTTTGCGGCCAGCCATTTGCAATTTGCTGACGGAAATCTGGTTCGTAGTTCAAAGTAAAGTTGGGAATATGATTTCGAATTTCTGCGCCTATTTCTTCAGGAGAGAAACTCATAGAGGATAAATTATAAGAATGTCTGATTGATATTTTTTCTGCTGGAGCTTCCATCAATTCAATGGTAGCACGAATGGCATCAGGCATATACATCATTGGCAAATAGGTATCTTTTTTCAAGAATGATGTATAGCTTCCGTCCTCCAAAGCATCGTGATAAATTTCAACCGCATAATCTGTAGTGCCACCACCTGGGGCCGACTTATAACTGATTAAACCTGGATAACGAATACTGCGCACATCTACTCCATAACGTTGCCAATAATAATTACACCAGAACTCTCCAGCATATTTACTGATGCCATAAACAGTTACCGGCTCTATAATGGTTTGTTGAGGACAGTTTTGCTTAGGAGAAGTTGGTCCAAACACTGCAATACTGCTGGGCCAATAGACTTTATGGAGGTTTTCTTCTCTAGCTATTTCCAAAACATTCAATAAGCTTTGCATGTTCAAATGCCAAGCTAGGTTTGGATTCTTTTCGCCTGTAGCGCTTAACATAGCAGCTAAAAGGTAGATCTGTGTAATGTTTTGTCGAATGACTTGCACATGCAACATTTCCTTATTCATGACATCCAAACTCACGTATGGGCCGGTTCCCTTCAATAAATCATTCTCCTCTCTTAAGTCAGAGGCTATGACATTGCTATCACCATAAATTTTACGCAATGCAAGGGTTAATTCAACCCCAATTTGCCCACAGGCACCAATTACAAGTATTCTTTCTTTTGGATGCGACATGTACAATCGTTTAAGGGCGCAAAGAAACAGAAACTTATAGTAGTTTTGACCCTCTGAATACATAAACTATTTAAAAAATCTTCAACATAAGCTCATGCATCCATCTTATCTCACACAACTCTTTCAAAACCAAAGCTATGACCGACAGAGTTTCTTTTTAATTGCTGGCCCTTGTGTGGTTGAAAGTGAGGAAGTGGTCATGGAAATTGCAGAAAAGGTTTCTCTTATCTGTAAAAACTTGGGTATCCCCTATGTTTTCAAAGCCAGTTATAGAAAAGCGAACCGAACCTCTGCCAATTCATTTACTGGCCTAGGCGATGAAAATGGATTGAGCATCATTCAATCGGCTGGAAAAGCGTTCAACCTTCCTACAACCACCGATATTCATACCAACGAAGAGGCCGCTTTGGCCGCTCAATATGTTGATATCCTTCAAATACCAGCATTTTTATGCCGACAAACCGATTTATTATTGGCCGCAGCTGCAACGGGTAAGATTGTTAATGTGAAAAAAGGACAATTCCTCAGCGGTCCATCTATGAAGTTTGCCGTTGAAAAAATTCAGAAAGCTGGTAATGATCGGGTTATGTTGACAGATAGAGGCAATAGTTTTGGCTACCAAGATTTGATTGTTGACATGCGCAATATTACCTGGATGAAGGAATTACAGGTTCCCGTTATTATGGATTGTACACATAGTCTTCAACAACCAAACCAAACTAGCGGAGTTACTGGTGGCAATCCGGGTATGATTGGTACCATTGCCAAAGCAGCTATTGCAAATGGAGCTGATGGATTATTTATTGAAACCCATCCAAGACCAAGCGAAGCTAAAAGTGATGGCGCCAATATGCTACCGTTGCAACACCTAGAAGGATTACTTGCGCAGTTATTGAAGATTAGAAAAGCAATTATTCAATAGTCATTGCTTTAATAAAATCTGCTACTAAATAGCTGATTAATTTACCCGTAGTTCCGTCGTGTAAACCATCGGCTCGTTGCACTACGCCTTCAGAAATATGCAAATATGCCACGGTATGATCAGCAGCGGAAAAATGAACAAACTGTCGCGCTTGAGCGACTGAAACACCCGATGGACTCATAGCGCTGCTGAGTGTATTTTGAATAGCATCTAAATCAATTTCAATACCGCAAACTGAATCTTGTGTAAATCCATTTGCGTGGGCTATTGCTTGTAACCATGTTCTCTTTTCATGAACAAAGATGTCTTCATAGGTAATACAATCCATAAAAGGATTATTCACCAAATCAATCCAACTGTTTTGAGGAATATAATTTTCGTGCAAACCAATTACACAATACTTCGATAAATAACCATCTTCTTCTGCATATCTAAAAGCATTACCGCTATGTCTTCCTTCCATAGGTCTATAGTCGGCATGTGCATCTAAATTCACAACATTAATTTGAGCCAAAGGAATTGCTCCAGCTTTATGCCATCCTTTTGCTGCACCTTTTATACAGGGATAAGCATTGTTATGTCCGCCGCCAATTATTATAGGTACTTTTTTACACTGAGTTATAATTTGTACCACTTGTTCAACAGCATCATCTATGGTATTCACTGCATGTCGAAATGCGTCTAATCTTTCTTCATAATCGTGCGCGTTTTCTTCAATTAAACGAGCAACTTCATCAAAATTAAAATGACCCAAAAGCAATATTTCTTCACCTCCTAAGAAGTCATTGCTTTGCATATTCAGGAAACTATCTAAAAAAGGCACCCAAGCAGTATGTGCACCTCCTTGACCGCTATTGGCCTTTACTCCAATTTCTTCAGGCACTCCAAAAACAACATATTTGGCTGAAGATGACTGAATGCTTGACAATACATTATTGGAATCTGCAGCAACCTGCATTCTTTCACCCAACTTGGTTTCAAAACGTCGAATTCGTATTACAGATAACAAATCTTCTTTCGTATAAATATGCAAATGCTTCATATGACTGCTTTAATTGGAAAGATAATCATTCTTCGCTCAAAAATCTACCTCTTATGACCACATCTTGAATATGATTTTCACCAAAAGAATAAGGGATATATGCTAAAGAAGGTATCGGTTTTGTAATTATAAAATTGGCCAATTTACCCACAGCAATACTGCCCACTTCATGCTGCAATTCCATGGCACAAGCACCTTGAAAAGTAGCAGCTTGAAAAGCTTCTTCTGGTGTCATTTTCATTTGGATACAGGCCATATTTACCACATGTTGCATATTACCATTGGGTGAAGAACCCGGATTAAAATCGCTTGCAATAGCAACAGCTGCCCCAACTTCTATCAACTTTCGTGCTGGAGGAAATGGTGCCCTTAAAAAATAAGCAGCAGTTGGTAAGAGTGTGGCAATAGTTGAAGATTTTGCAATAGAAGAAATATCCTCTTCTGTCATCATTTCCAAATGATCTGCTGAAATTGCACCTAATTCAACGGCCAATTGCAAGCCGCCTGAGCTGGTTAACTGATTTACGTGCAATCGAGGTTTCATACCAAATTTAGCTGCGGCTTCAACCACACGCCTTGTATCATTCAGCGAAAAAAATCCTTCTTCACAAAACACATCTACATAGTCGGCTAATTGCTCTTTTGCTACAGCCGGCAGCATTTCATTAACTACTAAATCAACATAAGCCGATTTTTTTTCTCTATATGCCAAAGGATACGCATGTGCGCCTAAAAAAGTTGCTTTTATAGGTATTGGAGCATTATTTTTCAATCGTTGAATTACCCGCAACATTTTAAGTTCATTTTCGAGCGATAATCCGTACCCACTTTTAATTTCAACTGCACCCGTGCCCCAGTCCATTATTTTTTTCAACCTATGTTGTGCAGCCTCAAAAAGAGCATCTTCGCTGCTTTCTTCAACAGCTTTTGCGGTGGATAAAATACCTCCACCTTTTGCTGCAATTTCAGCATAACCCATGCCTTTGATTTTGTACACCATTTCTTGCTCGCGACTCCCAGCAAAAACCAAATGCGTATGGCTATCGCACCAACAAGGCAAAACCAAAGATCCTTTTAAGCATACAACTTTACCATGATCCACACTTTGTTGATCCCAATCCTGCATGCTTCCAATGGCGGCAATACGTTCATCTTCTATACAAATCCATGCTTCCTTCATAGAAGTGAAATCAGCTATCTCAGTCCCACGTAGCACTTGCAACGATGATCTTAGTCCATATAACTCAGCAATATCTGTCAACCAAAGTTTCATATGTTTAAGGTAATGAAAAATGATTTGCTGAAACTTGAAACTTATTAAGTCGGCTGGTGTTTATTTGCATATGCATTGCACATTAACACTGGTAAGGTATCCGGCGGGAATGGGATGGGCTGGATTTCTATCTATGGCATGGTTTCGTTTTCCACTTTGGTTTTCAAATAAACGTTTATTCTGGAAGCTCATGGGATGTGGAAAGAACGGCACCTTCGACATTCAACCCGATTGGCGTCAATGGTCGGTTTTATTGGTCTCAGATAGCGAATCAAATTGCGAGCCTCCTAGGTTTATGCAATCTTGGTGGAAATGGATGAAGGCAGAAGTTTGCACTTTGCATTTACAACCTATTGAAGGACATGGTACTTGGGATGGTAAAGCATGTATGGGTGATATTCCGAAAGATAGCAGCTACGAAGGAATGATAGCAGTGCTAACACGTGCCACTATTCGACTAAACAGGCTGAAACATTTTTGGAAGCATGTAGATGCAGTTGCATCGCAGATGGCAGGATCAGAAGGATTTATTACTTCTGTTGGAATTGGAGAAGTGCCATGGATCAAACAAGCAACCTTTAGTATTTGGCGTAACAAAGCAAGTATGAAAGCATTTGCTTACAGAAGAGTTGAACATAAAACCGTCATCAAAAAGACTTACCAAGAAAAATGGTACAGCGAAGAAATGTTTGTGCGCTTTATTCCCGTGAAAGTGGAAGGCAGCCTTGAATCACATCCTGGTTGGAATAAAACTGTGCTTGAAAAAATTTTTACAAAAGATTAGTTCATCATAACAATATTCACACTCCTCTGTAAAATATTAAAAGCAATTTCTGCCATCATATTTTCCTTATCCAAGGTTGGGTTCACTTCTGTGATTTCAAAACAACACACTTTTCTATTTTGCATGAATTTGCTAATAAGATCTTCTGCCTCTCTTTCACGCAACCCATTGTTAACAGGCGTACCAGTTCCTTTTGAAATAGAAGAATCCAAACTATCTACGTCGAAACTGATATAGATGTCGGTACAATCGCTTAAATACCTCAACACACTTCTTACAATATTTTCAGGGCCTTTCCTACGCACTTCATTCGTGGTAATCACTTTCATGCCATGCTTTTCAATCAAGTGCTTTTCCTCTTTTTCAAAATCGCGCAACGAAATAAAAACAATATCCTCCGGCAAAACCTTTGGCGCAATTTTTCCCATTTGTTTCAAAGCTTTCCATTGCAATTTTGTTTCATCATCTAAATCATGAATGGCACAATCCTGGTTATCCTCATTAATAGCGGTGGCTAGCGGCATACCGTGCAGGTTGCCTGATGGGGTTGTATAAGGCGTGTGTAAATCGGCATGTGCATCAATCCAAATAACACCCAATTTGCTTTTCGGCTTTGCCATTTTAATACCTGCGATGGTTGCACCAGCATTGCTATGATCGCCGCTGATTAACACAGGAAAAAAATTGCCTTTCAAACTTTCAGAAACCGACTTCGAAACTTTTTCATACATGCTAACAACCCCTTTAATTCGCTTGGCATACGGCGACTCAATAGGTTCAAACAGCAATTTATTTTCATGCGGTATTTTTTCAGATGGAAAATGCACGAAGAAATTGCTCATAAAATCGAGTGCGGCAATTTTAATAGCATCAATACCTAAACTTGCACCGCGTGTTCCGGCGCCAATTTCTGATGGGACTTCAATGATTTTAATATTTTTCATATGTCATGATGTATCAATGAAAATATAGGTCAAACTGACCTAC
Source organism: uncultured Hydrotalea sp. (assembly GCA_964616465.1). Lineage (GTDB taxonomy): Bacteria > Bacteroidota > Bacteroidia > Chitinophagales > Chitinophagaceae > JAFLBI01. The sequence goes on from CAZTTO010000016.1 coordinate 56,705, forward strand.
TACAATCGGTATAGATAATAAGTGGGATTTAGCCTGCAGGTAAGATGCGGCTTCTATCGGGTTTTGCGTTATATGGAGCTGGTAAATGGCTCTGCATGAATCAAATATAGGAAAAACAAATTAAACCATTTTTACTACTAAAAACATAGTGAAAGAGCATCGGCTAGAACTGTGGGCTTAAAATTCAACTCTTCTATAGCTTTACTGTTTTTTAGTCCACCTTGCTTGGCACGTTTCACAGGTTCTGGAAAAGATAGCTCATCGACCGCATGAATAAGCGATTCATTCAAGTGTAAATGATGCGCCACTTCTACAGCCATTTGGTAAGGCGTTAAATAATCAGACCCTGTAATATGAAATAGACCGCCGACTTTTTTCGTAACTATTTCAAATAATGCTTTAGCAATATCTGGTGCAAATGTGGGCGTGCGCCATTGATCATTCACTACTTTAATGGTGTTACCAGCTTTCAACTGTGCAGCAACCCACTGAATAAATGAACCTCTTGAACCAGGTAATTGAGGTCCGTAAATAAATACTGGCCGAACAATGGTTGATAAACCAACACGCTCCTTCACATACAATTCAGCTGCCTGTTTAGTAACACCGTAGTAGTTTAAAGGATGATAATTGGCTTGTTCACTATGCGGTCCATCATCTCCAAGCACAAAATCGGATGATATATAAATAAAATGAGCAGAAGGATTGGTCTTCTCTACCAAAAAGCGAGTCGTTTCTACATTTTGCAGCCATGCTTCTCTAGGAAATTGAGCACAAACATCGGGTTTACTCATTGCAGCATTATGGATGACCACATCGGGTTGAAAATCTCGAAAATAGTGGTCAACCTGTTCAAAATTGGTCAAATCGACCTGCGATTGAAACTGCTTATTTTCATTCATAAACGAAACATTTCTTGCAACACCTTGTATTTCAACACCTTTTGCAAGAAAATAGTCGAAAACAAATCGCCCCAAGAACCCAGTCGAACCCGTTAATAAAATCTTCATATTCCAAATATCTATAAACAAGTAGCTTCAACCTGCATCTAAAGAGTTATTTTTGGATGCATAGCATTATATTTGTGTACAAGATACACATTATCCCAATCGATGATAATTAACGAATTATGCAAGATGTTTCAAAAATTGCGGTACTAACATCCGGTGGCGATTCGCCTGGTATGAATGCTGCAATTCGTGCAGTTGTTAGAACTGCCCTATACCATAAATTAGAAGTTTTCGGTGTTTATAGAGGCTACCAAGGAATGGTTGAAGATGATATTCAGGCTATGGATTCCAAATCGGTAGCCAACATCATACAACGAGGTGGCACCATCCTAAAAACTGCTAGAAGCAAAGATTTTTTAACGCCAGAAGGTAGAAAGCGCGCATATGATAACCTTAAAAAGCGTGGTATCAATGGTTTGGTAGTTATTGGTGGCGATGGATCTTTTAGAGGTGCACGTACATTTAGCGCAGAATTTGACATCCCTTGTGTGGGTTTGCCAGGAACTATTGATAAAGATATTGGTGGAACCGACCTCACTATAGGATTTGATACTGCGGTGAACACTGCTGTAGATGCAATTGACAAAATACGAGATACCATGGATGCCCATGACCGTGTATTTGTTGTGGAAGTAATGGGACGAGACGCTGGGTATATTGCATTGTACAGCGGTATTGCAACTGGAGCTGAAAACATATTAATTCCGGAAACCAAAACAGATATGGCTTCTGTGGTAAGTATGTTGACTGAGAAGGAAAAGCGTAAGAAATTAGTGAACCTCATAGTTGTTGCAGAAGGCGACGATTTTGGTGGAGGGAATTATGTTGGAGATTACCTAAAGAAGCATTTGCCTAATGCAGATGTGCGTGTTTGTATTTTAGGCCATATTCAACGAGGCGGTTCACCCAGTTGTATGGATCGTTTAATCGCTTCAAGAATGGGCTACCATGCTGTAGAATGCTTACTTGAAAAGAAATACAATGTTATGGTTGGAGTTATTAATAACCGTATGCATTATACCCCACTTGAGGATGCAGTAAAAGCAAAACAAAAGTTGAATTCAGACTGGTTGAAGATTACAAGAATCCTCGCCTCTTAAATTGATAAAATGGTTATGAGAAAAAACGTAGAAAAATACCTGCACCGTAATATGGATAAAAAAGCAGGAATAGATCATATTATGCATAAAACGAAAATTGTTGCAACGGTTGGCCCGGCTTGCGACACCCCCGAAAAAATCTTAGAACTTGTTAAAGCTGGCGTAAATGTATTTCGCTTGAACTTTTCTCATGGGTCTCATGAAGATAAAGCTAGAGTCATCGATATTATTCGTCATATTAATTCTACTGAACCTTACAATATTTCAATTTTAGCCGATTTACAAGGTCCAAAATTGCGTGTAGGAGAAATAGAAAACAACGCTTTACCCGTTAAAACGGGCGATATCTTAACCTTCACCAACGATAAATGCGTAGGAACTCTTGAACGTATTTATGTATCATATCCAAATTTAGCAGGTGATGTTAAAATTGGTAATACCATAATGATTGATGATGGTAAAATTGAAGTGAAAGTGGTTGATATTACCAAAGAACGCGACGTGAAAGTTCAGGTTGTACTGGGTGGTATCCTCTCTTCTAAAAAAGGAATTAACCTTCCCGATACAAAAATCTCACTTCCTGCACTTACAGAAAAAGACTTGGAAGACCTTGAGTTCATTATTGACCAAAACCTCGATTGGGTTGCTTTAAGTTTTGTGCGCAGTGTAAAAGATATTATTATTCTTCGCAACAAGCTGGATGAACGCAAAAGCAAGACTAAGATCATTGCTAAAATTGAAAAGCCAGAAGCTCTTGTAAATATTCGTGATATTATTGTTGAAAGCGATGGTATTATGATTGCACGCGGCGACCTAGGTGTTGAGTTACCTGTTGAACAAGTGCCTTTGATTCAAAAAGAAATTATTCGCAAATGTATTCACCGTGCTAAGCCCGTTATTGTGGCAACGCAAATGATGGAGAGCATGATTGATAGAACAAAGCCTAACAGAAGTGAAATTACTGACGTAGCTAATGCGGTTCTTGAAGGTGCAGATGCGGTTATGTTGAGTGGTGAAACTGCAACCGGACAACACCCTGCATTGGTTGTAGAAACCATGCGTAAAATCATTGTTCAGGTAGAACACACACAATATCGTTATAACAGAGAGGAAGATTTAAAACCACAACCACACTCTCCTTCGTTTTTAAGTGATGCCGTTTGTTACAACGCTTGTAAAATTGCGCGCGATGTAGATGCGCATGCTTTAATGGGTATGACCCAAAGTGGATACACCGCTTTCATGCTCAGCAGTTATAGACCTGAATCGCCGTTGTTCATTTTTACCAAAGAAAGATCATTGGTGAACCAATTAAGTCTTAGCTGGGGTGTTCGCGCATTTTATTACGCCGAAGAAGAAAGTGTAGATGATATGTTCGATGATCAAATTGAAATTTTAAAGGAACGTGGATTTTTAAATACAGGCGATATAGCGGTGCATACTGGAAGTACGCCTGTTAAACTTCATTTGCCTACAAACATGATCAAGATTACAAAAGTTGAGTAACAACAATATTTCAATGATACTATTCAAGCCGCATCTGTAGATGTGGCTTTTTTGTTATAAATGCCTCATAAAAAAAATCAGCTAAGGCTGGTGGTAATTTTTTACTTTTAAGACAAAATCGCACCATATGAAATATAGGCTCAGTTGCACAATACTGATTCTCTTAGTAAGCAGCTTTCTTACAATTGCACAGAATGCAGACTCCACTTGGTTTGTAAACAATTACACAAAAAAAGAAGTATACATTACCATGCGTGATGGCGTTCGTTTATTTACCTCTATTTATGAACCCAAAAACGCTTCAGAGAAAAGTCCAATTTTAATGACAAGAACCCCCTACTCTTGTGCACCTTATGGAGAGCAAAAGTTCAGGGCTTATTGGAATAATCATTACATCAACTACGCTAAAGAAAACTACATTTTTGTTACGCAAGATGTAAGAGGAAGATGGATGAGTGAAGGACAATTTGTAGATGTTCGTCCATTTAATACCAACAAAAAAGGAAATGATATTGATGAAGCATCCGATACTTACGACACGATTGATTGGTTGGTTAAAAATTTGAATAACAACAATGGACATGTAGGTGTTTTTGGTATTTCTTATCCAGGGTTTTATTCAACTATGGCTGCTTTAAGCAACCACCCTGCTTTAAAAGCGGTTAGTCCACAAGCGCCCGTAACCGACTGGTTCATGGGCGACGATTTTCACCACAATGGAGCATTCATGCTTATGGATGGATTTGCATTTTACAGCAGTTTTGGCAAGCCTCGTCCAAAACCTACCACTGTTGGTCCAACAGGTTTTAATTTCCCTACACGCGATAACTATGAATTTTACTTACGTACTGGTGCATTGAAAAACTTCTCCAAACTCATGGGTGATAGTATCGCATTTTGGAAAGATGTGTATGCACATCCCAATTACGACGATTGGTGGAAAGCTCGCAACCCAAGAAATTTTGTAACCAATGTTCAACCTGCGATTATGGTTGTAGGTGGATTATTTGATGCTGAAGATTGTTTTGGTGCTTGGGAATTGTATAAAGCCATTGAAAACAAGAGCAAGAAAACAGATAATAGAATTGTGATGGGGCCTTGGTACCACGGACAATGGGCGCGCGGCGATGGTGACCGATTAGGCAGGGTTCGCTTTGGAAGTAATACCAGCGAATGGTATGCAAAAAATATGGAGTTCCCTTTCTTCCAATATCACTTAAAAGGAAAAGGATCTGTGGATAGCATTGCAGAAGCCAATGTATTTTTTACGGGCGCAAATGAATGGAGAAAGTTTCCATCATGGCCTGCAAAAGAAGTAAAACCTACCCCACTCTATATTCGTCCAAATGGTACACTCAGCTTCAGTCCAATTAGTACCAGAGAAATTAGCTTCACTGAATATACCAGCGATCCAGCTAAGCCAGTTCCATATGCAGAAGGAGTTCATACAAGAAGAACCAGAGAATATATGACAGACGATCAGCGCTTTGCAGCAAGACGTCCAGATGTAGTTGTTTTCCAAACAGAAATATTAGAGAATGATGTAACAGTAGGTGGTGAATTGTTTGCAGATTTAATGGTAAGCATGAGCGGAACAGATGCCGATTTTGTAGTAAAACTGATAGATGTATTTCCAGATGATTTCACTTATGGACGAGATGATAATTACATTATGAACGGCTATCAAATGTTGGTTCGTGGTGAAGTGATGCGCGGAAAATTTAGAAACAGTTTTGAAAAGCCCGAACCATTCGTTCCAAACAAACCAACAAAAGTTCGCTTCCAATTACCCGATGTTGCACATACCTTTAAAAAAGGTCATAGAATAATGGTACAAATTCAGAGCAGTTGGTTTCCTTTAGTAGATAGAAATCCACAGCAATTCCTAAATATTTACGAAGCCAATGACAGCGATTTCAAAAAGGCACAAATAAGAATTTATCATCATCAATCTTCCATTCAATTACCTATTCTCAAATAATACCACATATGCTTACACAACGATTGCGCAATTACGTATGGCTAATTTTTTTATTCAGCTATGTGCATGCCCAAGACATACATATTATTCCTGAACCAGTTACCCTAGTTGCAAAAACGGGAAAATTCAACCTGAACAGCAGCACGCAAATTGTGTTAGCAGGTGGCGGCAATGAAGCCAATGCCGCATTTTTAAATCAATATTTAAAACAAGTATATGGCTTTCAAATACCCATTCAAAAGAAGCAAGGAGCATGGAAGAATGTAGTTGTTTTAAACTACGATAAAATGGAAGGCAATACTGATCCTGCTGCATATAGAATGGAAGTAGATGCCGACAAAGTGTATATTGGAGGTCATGGTAATAGTGGTGTATTTTATGCTATCCAAACACTCATTCAGTTATTGCCCGTTGAAAAAAAATCAACTTTAGAAATTCCTGCGGTGGAAGTTATGGACTATCCACGCTTTGCTTACAGAGGCATGCATTTGGATGTAGGACGACATATGTTTCCGGTTGAATTCATCAAGAAGTATATAGATTATATTGCTTTACACAAAATGAACACCTTCCATTGGCATTTAACAGAAGACCAAGGATGGCGAATTGAAATCAAAAAATATCCCAAACTAACATCGGTGGGCGGTTATAGAAACGGAACCATTGTTGGTAGATATCCGGGTACACACAATAACGGAGAACGATATGGTGGATTTTATACCCAACAAGAAATTAAAGATGTGGTGGCGTATGCTGCCAAGCGACACATAACTGTTATTCCAGAAATAGAATTACCCGGACATTCATCTGCAGCCATTGCAGCCTATCCTGAGCTTAGTTGCTTTCCACAAGAAGACACCAAAAGAGCCAAAAGATCTCCTTGGCATGGCGATACAACTGGCAAACATGTGCAACAAACCTGGGGTGTTTTTGAAGATGTGTTTTGTCCAACAGAATATACATTCAAATTCATAGAGAATGTATTAGATGAGGTAATGGCATTATTTCCAAGTGAGTACATTCATATTGGTGGGGATGAATGTCCAAAAGAAAGTTGGAAACGCTCAGCATTTTGTCAGCAGCTCATGAAAGAAAAAGGATTGAAAGATGAGCATGAACTACAGAGCTACTTTATACAAAGAGTTGAAAAATACATCAACTCAAAAGGCAGAAAAATTATTGGCTGGGACGAGATTTTAGAGGGCGGCCTAGCACCCAACGCAACCGTTATGAGTTGGCGTGGAGAAAAAGGTGGTATTGCTGCTGCCAAAGAAAATCACCAAGTTATCATGACCCCGGGAGGATGGTGCTATTTCGATCATAGCCAGAAAAAAAATGAGGATTCCGTTACCATTGGCGGATACACAACAGTTCAAAAAGTGTACAGCTACGAACCAATTCCTAAAGAATTGGAAGGCGATCAAGCAAAATGGGTCTTAGGTGCACAAGGAAATGTATGGACGGAGTACATGACCAATATAAGAAAAGTAGAATACCAAATCTTTCCTAGAATGTCGGCCTTAAGTGAAGTCCTGTGGAGTCCGAAAGAAAAAAGAAACCTTCCTTGGTTCGAGCAACGACTTCTTCAACAATTCAAGCGCTACGATTTATGGGGAGCCAACTACAGCAAAGCATTTTTTGAGCCAGAAAAACCCTAAAATACCGCAGATTACCGCAAAATATTTTATTTTTACTGCAAATAACCGCAAATGCCACATTCTAAATTACACGTCAACTATCTAGACAGTTTCGAAAAGATTCCAGTGAAGATTTTTGATACCCCTCTTGCTGGTTCTTCATTTGTTGCGCAGGAAGTTGCGCATTTAATCAGAGAAAAGCAGAAAAAAGGGGAAGACTGTGTTTTAGGGTTGGCAACCGGCTCCACCCCTATTAGTTTTTACAACGAACTAGTCCGCTTGCACAAAGAGGAAGGATTGAGCTTCAAAAATGTAATTACATTCAACCTCGACGAATATTATCCAATTGAAAAAGACGCATTGCAAAGCTATTGGAGCTTCATGCACCATTATCTTTTCAACCACATTGATATTGATCCCGCCAATATTCATATTCCAAATGGACAATTAGCGAAAGAAGACATCAAAAAGCACTGTCAGAAGTACGAGCAGTTAATTGAAGCCGTAGGTGGCATTGATTTGCAAATATTAGGTATTGGTAATAACGGACATATTGGCTTTAACGAACCTGGCTCCAGCATCTTTTCAAAAACACGTTTGGTTACCTTAGATAACAGCACACGAATTTCCAATTCGCGCGACTTTCAGAACATTTCTGAAGTACCACGCCTAGCCATTACCATGGGCATTAGCACCATTTTAAAAGCCAAGAAAGTGATTTTGATGGCTTGGGGAATGAAAGCACCTATTATAGCCAGATCTGTTGAAGGAACTGTGACAGAACAAGTGCCTGCCAGCATTTTGCAGCAACACAACGATTGCACATTTGTAATTGATGAAGTGGCAGCTACAGAATTAACCCGCAACAAATCGCCTTGGCTCACAGGTGAAGTAGAGTGGACAAACAAAGTCATAAAAAAAGCAGTGGTACACATGGCTTTAAAATTGAATAAGCCAGTACTCAGTTTAACTGCCCACGATTACAATGAAAACGGTTTAGGTGACCTATTGGTTGAAAAAGGGGAAGCTTATGAAATTAACCTACAGGTATTCTATATGTTACGCGACAGCTTAACTGGGTGGCCTGGAGGCAAACCCAATGCTGTTATTCCAGCTCATCCAGAGAGAAGCACCCCTTATCCCAAAAAGTGTATCATCTTCTCCCCTCACCCAGATGATGATATCATTAGCATGGGCGGCACTTTTCAGCGTTTACACGATCAGGGGCATGAAGTGCATGTAGCTTATCAAACCAGCGGCAATATTGCGGTGACCGATGAATTTGTAACTCGCTTTTTAGACTTTGCTGTTGGATTTGAAGATATGTTTGGCATTAACAACGAAGTATCCAAAGACATTTTGCATAAAGCTGCCAGCTTTTTGGAGAAGAAGAAAAAGAACCAGGTAGATACCCCAGAGATTAGAGCTATTAAAGGATTAATTCGCAGATGCGAAGCCAAAGCCACTTGCAGGTATGTTGGATTAACAGACGACCGTTGTCATTTTATGAACCTTCCTTTTTACGAAACAGGTGCTATCAAGAAAAATCCGATGGGTGAAGAAGATGTGCAAATAACCATGAACTTATTGAACGAAATACAACCCCATCAAATTTATTGTGCTGGCGATTTAGCCGATCCGCATGGTACACATAAAGTATGTTTAGATGTTGTTTTTGAAAGCATGCGCCGATTAAAAGCATCTGGAGCAAAATGGGTGAACGATTGTTATGTTTGGATGTACAAAGGCGCATGGCAGGAATGGGATATTGCTGAAATTGAAATGGCCATACCTATGAGTCCAGACCAAGTGATGCAAAAGCGATTTGGCATTTTCATTCACCAAAGTCAGAAAGACATGGTACCATTCCAGGGTACAGACAGCAGAGAGTTTTGGCAGCGAGCCGAGGAGCGTAATGCCAATACTGCCAATTTATACGCGGCCTTAGGCTTAACCAAGTATGCTGCAATGGAGGCATTTGTACGCTGGCATTTTTAATTTTTTTGGCCATAGATTTCAGATTTTAATGATCTGCGCCTATATTTGCAGCCCGATTACGGGAACGGCCTCGTAGCTCAACTGAATAGAGCATCTGACTACGGATCAGAAGGTTTCAGGTTTGAATCCTGACGAGGTCACAAAGCCCCTAGCACAAAGTGTTAGGGGCTTTTTTCATTCAGTACCTGTTAGGTTTGCAAGCCTAAGCATCAAATGAAGAAAGTCAATTACTTCGAAAGCCTGAAAAGAGCATTTGCGACACCCAATACGAACAGGTTCATAGAATGGAATCTTGACAAGACCATATAAGTCACCATTTAGCGATTACTTCTGAAATTATAGGAATAGGTTTCCCATTTCTGAATTGCATAAATGCCATTTAAGGTTTCGATGTTTAGCTCAATACGAAACAACGAATCAACCATAAGAATCAAGTATTTTAGGATTACCTAAGAGCTCAAATCAAAAAGAAACCTCAAAACAGCCATTCATTGTTTGGGTTAGATTCATATAATTCCATTTGCATTGAATTGAGCAATCTCTCAATTTAGAACTAAGAGTCATTTAAAACATTTCGATCCAACAAATAAATGGGCGAATCCAATTTTTTTTTAAATTGTGTTATGTAATTGAAGGACAATTGTAGGATAAAGATTACGAGTTAGCAGCCATCCTTTTTTTACATACTTATACTGCCCAACCCCTTTTAAAAAATTATATTACTCACACATTTACCTGTGATTGAGATTAGCGGAGCTATAAATTTATGAATCAATACAACTTATACAATCGAATGTATTATTCCTATCACAATCTAAATTTGTAACCTACTAACTCATTGGTATTCATGCGAAGTTTACTATACAAAATTTATAGTTATAGCGTGTAGTTATGAGTTGTATGCAACCCAAGAGACTACAGAAATAACTATTAAAAATGAAAGACAATAAACAAGTGCGGACAATGTTCGATTTGCGTGTAGACCTCTCAGATTCAATAAAAATTGAGAATGTAGAATCGAGTTCAGTAATTGAGTTAATTGAAGTCATTGTGCACAAATATCTTTCTTATTTGTTTAAGCCTCTCGGCAAGACAGAATCAAAAATAAAGAGAGACAAAGAATTAGGACAGATGATCTCTAAGTATTACGGTCTATCCGGACGGGCCCTAAACAAAGAAGAAATTGCATTGTTGACTGGCAAAACAAAAGAAAGAGTTAGACAGCAATTAAAAACCTTTGCAAACAGCCTTTCAAACATTATTAATGATAAAGACACTGAATTTAAAGTAAAGTCCCAAATTCAAAACAAGTTTTCAACATTCAAAAACACTATTGAAAGCATTCGAATTTTATCCAAAGAGAAGTTGAATGATATCTTATCCAACAGCTTTGGCATAAATACAGCCAAAAGCAAAGAAGAATATTTGAACATTTTGTTTGACACAATTGGTACTAGAGAAAGAACTCCGATTGCTCATCACCTAAAAAGTAATACTTTTATATTTACAGATGCTACTGTTTCTATTGAAGAGTTTTTTGAAATTTGCTATCTTGTTTATATCTCGTTAGAAAAAAATGTTGTTCCTACAGAACTTGATGATATTATTATTGATGTAAAGCGAAATAATAGTAAGTTCCCAAAAGAACTAATTGAACTTGCTTGCAAAAATATTCTCGAAATTGAGCAAGTTAAAGATGAAAATCTCATTAAATATCAATTGAGATTTGAAAACCTATCAAGTGCAAAAGATATGGCATATAGAATACTTAGTCAAAAAGGGGAGTTTATAAAACTAGCTGAATTAATTAAGAACATAAATCACATTCTCTATAAAGCAAAATCAACTAAAAAGGTAACAAGCAGTATTGCCACTCAATTAGCCAATGATTCAAAATTTGTTAGCCAAGGTAAAACGGGTTACTGGGGCCTAACTGAATGGCAAGGAAGCAACGAAACACTTTTTGACCTTGTAAATAACACGTTAATTCACTTTAATAAACCCCTCTCTAAGAAAGAAATATTCAGTCATATTATAAAAGACAGACCCAAGGTACCAGTTAGGTCTTTAGATACAATCATGTATGATAAAACAAGATATTTAAAACTAAAAGATGGCACTTTTATACTGAACGATTGGAGAGACTTGTACAAAACACAAGTAGTGAAGACAGAAAGGAGAAATAATTACAGCAAATCAAATCCAATAAAGGAGCAAATTAAAGATCAGGCCATACAGTTGATGAGGCAAAATGGCGGAGACAATCTCTATTTGAATTCTATTGTCAAAACGCTCCATAATAAGTTTGGTTACCCCAAAGCCTCAGTGTATGGTATCATAAACACTAATGACGAATTCATTAAGACTGAAGAAGGAAGTAAAAAGATTGTATCATTAAATTCAAATTTGAAAATTGAAAATGTTACGACTAAAACTACTAGTGTCTTCATTTCCTATTGTTGGGAGAATGAGCAGCATCAAGAAAAAGTAATATCTTTTGTAGACTTCCTCCGGAAAAGAGGCTTTAACGCAGACTTAGACATAAGTATTATGCAAGAACAATCAGCAACTGATTTTAATCGTCTTATGCACAAAGGGATTAAAAGCTATGATAAGGTGATAGTTATCTTGTCTGAACAGTACAAAAAGAAAGCAGAATCATTTGAAGGCGGTGTCGGAAAAGAGTACAGATATATTCAAAACACAATTGACAAGGAACCAAGGAAATTTGTTTTTGCTTCATTTATATCTTTAACAGCAAATATCATAGAAAAGATTACTCCGCTAGACTTTCAAGGTAGAGAACTGGTCGACTTAAAAAAAGATGAAAAGAATTCATTTCAATACTTGTTTTCAAAACTAACCGACATTAATCAGTACAACTTTAGTACTGTAGCAAGCAATACGCCTTTGGTAGAAACTAAGAAAATTAAACCATTTACATTGACAGATTAATTACTCAGAAAATGGGCTGCATACAACAGCGTGTTGCCTCAATTGGCGGTGACGTGCAAAATTGAAGCTGAGTGCTACTATCAAACTTTTGTGCTGGGTGACAGTGAAGTGCTCCGAAATCGCCAACTGCGACAACACGCAAAACGTAAGCTGAAACCCTAAAGAACAGTTGAAAGTGAAAAAATTAACGAATAGATAGACGACAAAAATGCCCACCAGCAAAATGGCACATTTGGTCTTTCATGACACACGAGCCAACGCTCAAATGCAAAGCATTCACGAACACCGCTGAAAATAAATATTGATAGTGAGTAAAAAACCAAAAGAGCCATTTTTTTGCCAACTCTCTAACACCGTTCCGACCGAAAAACTTATCTTAACCGATTGAAATTGAAAATATAATTTGTAGATGATTTTAAAAGAATTGAAACCAAGAAAGGCACTGAACAAAGCCTTTTTAAAAGTAAAACCGAACAGGACTGAAATTGAAGGTTTCAAGACCAATCTTATTACTTTACTCGACAGGACAAATGACACAGAAAGCGAAGAGTTTCATAAAAACTTGGTTTCCGACTTTCTAAAGAAAACCTATTACGACCCAAACCATTTCATCAATACCAAAGGTCGAAACGACCTTGTTATTCATAACGGACAAAATGCAAACTCGACAGTTGGAGTAATCATTGAAGCGAAAAAGCCGACAAACAAAGCGGAAATGATTTCTGCCAAGAGACTGAACGCAAAAGCATTTCAGGAATTGGTTTTGTATTACTTACGTGAGAGAATTACACATAAAAACCTTGAAGTAAAACATTTGGTGGTGACCAACATCAATGAATGGTTCATTTTTGACGCTACCCTATTCGACAGACTTTTTGCTCAAAACAAAAATCTTGTAAAGCAATTCACCGACTTTGAAGGTGGACGATTGGCAGACACGAAAACTGATTTTTTCTACAAACAAATTGCCGAGCCGTTTATTGACAGCATCACATCTGAAATTGAGTTTACTTACTTCAACATTCAGGACTTTCAAAAACCATTACGCAATACCGACAAAGCAGATGATAATTCGCTGATTGCTTTATTCAAACTTTTATCGCCAGAGCATCTTTTAAAACTTC
>CAZTTO010000017.1:0-66238 GCA_964616465.1 uncultured Hydrotalea sp.
AGTAATATGCCTTTTTAATCCTTTTTGATTAATGCAAACCTAAAGGACGAACAAGGAGGGCGTTCCAATGATGATGGATCACCGACGATGAATGTCGGTACTCAGAGCCCGCATCACCCCTTCGGCAAGCTAAGGAGCCACGTGGACAGCAGGCATTCAGCGATGGTGGCCTTGGCCAGCCAAAACGTCCGCCCTAGAGATACTCATGGGGCGGAATTGGTGTTTGGCCCCGACGCTTTCGGTCGGGACTCACTTGAATTTTCTTTGGTTACTTTCTTTTTTTCAAGAAAAAGAAAGTAACAGAAAGCTAATAAAGAATCGAAAATACTTCGTCATAATAATAAGCCGCCTCGAGTACCTCAGGCGAACTGTTTCGAGCCTCTTTGTAATGTCTTAAGCTATCAGTCTTTAGTAGAATAAAACCAAAGACCCCAAACACTAACTCACCCCAGCACCTGCAATAGTTGCTTCCGCAGGTTGCATAAAGCGTAGCTTTCCATCTGCATCAGCAGCCATTAGAATCATGCCGGCACTTTCTATACCTCGCATTTTTCTTGGCGCTAAATTCACAACAACAGTTACTTGTTGACCAACAATATCTTCTGGATTAAAATGTTGTGCAATGCCAGAAACTATAGTCCTAGTTTCAAATCCAAGGTCAACTTGAAGTTGTAGGAGTTTGTCGGCCTTAGGAACTTTTTCTGCAGCAACTATAGTGCCTACGCGTAAATCAATCTTAGCAAAATCATCAAATATAATTTCAGGTTTTACAGGTGCGTGTGTATAACCATTTGCTGTTGCTTCATTGCTTGATGAAGAGATGCTTTGCGCTGCTGCAGCCTTCTGTTGTAATTTTTCCAATTGTCTTGCTATTTCTGTGTCTTCAATTTTTCTAAACAGGAGTTGTGGCTCACGCAAGCTGTAACCAACACTAAGTAATTTCAATTTACCAGCATTTTCCCATTCCAACATTTTATCAACCACTTTCATCATATGGCATAATTTCTTGGCTGTATGAGGAAGGAAAGGCTGCATTAAAATAGCCAAATTCGCCGTTAATTGTAAACAAATATGCAAGCAATTGTCAATTAGTTTTTGTTGAGCTGGATCTGTTTCTACCGAGCGGGCTTTAATCCAAGGTTCTTTTTCTTGCATGTATTTATTGCCCTTACGCGCTAAATCAATCACAGCAAATTGTGCATCTCTGAATTTGCAAGCGCTCAATAAGTCAGTCACTTCTTTCGCTGCTTGTTCAAGCTGTGCAATCATTTCTTTATCAGACTCATCTATTACATCAGCATGTAAAGGTGGCACCTTGCCTTTTGTGAGTTTGTGCATCAACACAAAACTTCTATTTACAAAATTTCCAAGTATAGCCACTAGTTCGCTGTTGTTGGCATCTTGAAATCCTTTCCAAGTAAACTCGCTGTCCTTTGTTTCTGGTGCAATAGCAGTTAGATAATACCTGAGTACATCTGCCATTGACTCACCACCATTTTCTGTCTTTACCCAATCGCGGATATATTCATCCATTTCAATACTCCAGCCTCTACTGGTGCTCATTTTATCGCCCTCTAAATTCATAAACTCATTGCTCACCACAGAACTTGGTAAAATATTACCATGAAGTTTCAACATAGCAGGAAAGATGATAGCATGAAATACAATATTGTCTTTCCCAATAAAGTGCATGAGTTGGGTATCATCATTGTACCAGTAGGGCTTCCAGTCCTTTCCTTTTTCTTCAGCCCAAGCTCTTGTTGCACTTATATATCCAATAGGCGCATCGAACCACACATATAAGACCTTCTGATCATTGGGGGATAACCCGGGTGTATTATTGGGTACAGCAACCCCCCAATCTAAATCGCGTGTTACAGCTCGGGGTTGTAAGCCTCCGTCAATCCAGCTTTTGCACTGGCCAACCACATTTGCTCTCCAATCATTTTTATGTTCTTCTAAAATCCATTGTCTTAAAAAAGCTTCATGCTTTTGTAAAGGCAAATACCAATGTTTGGTTGATTTTTTTACAGGCGTTTTTCCACTAAGGGTACTTACGGGATGAATGAGTTGATCTGGACTTAAAGATGTTCCACATTTTTCGCACTGATCTCCATAAGCACTGTCATGTGAACAAACAGGACAAGTACCTTTAATATATCGATCTGCTAAAAAGGTTGCTGCTTCTTCATCATAATACTGTTCACTTTCCAAAATTTCAAGAGCACCCTGTTGTTCAAGATGCGTGAAAAATTCTTGCGCAGTTTCATGATGCAAGGGCTCGGATGTACGGTGGTAAATATCAAATTCAATACCTAAATCCTTAAAGTTTTGTTCTATAATGGGATGGTATTTATCAATAATAGCACGAGCTGTAGTACCTTCTTTTTTTGCTTGTATTGGAATAGCAGTTCCATGTTCATCACTTCCACAAACAAATACCACGTCTTTCTTCTGCGCTTTTAAAAAGCGTGTGTAAATATCGGCAGGTAAATATGCTCCAGCCACGTGTCCAATATGCTTGAGTCCGTTTGCATAGGGAAGCGCTGCTGTAATTAAATATCTGTAGGGTTGATTTGTTGTTTTCATACTCTTTTTCAGGCCGCAAAAGTACGCAAATAGGGGCAAAAGGGGGGAAGGACAGATTGTTGTATTTTCAAGCCATGCAAAGAAGTCGCTTTTTACAATGGATGCTCTTGGGAACGGCTGCACCTTTTGTGGGGCAAGCTGCAGAATTTGGGGCTGCACCTCGACTTAAAACACCGCCTTATCTTCAACCAGGAGACGTTATAGGAATTACCAGTCCAGCTGGATTTGCAACAATTGAAGAAATTGTGCCCTGTATACAAACCATTGAATCTTGGGGTTTTAAAGTTAAAATAGGAAATACGATTGGCCAGCGAGATGGAAGTTTTGGTGGAACTGATGTTCAGCGAGCAGCCGATTTCAATGATCTATTGAGCGATGATTCGGTGAAAGCTATTTTATGTGCGAAAGGTGGGTATGGTGCAGCACGAATGGTGGATCAAGTCGATTGGAAATTGTTGCGAAGAAATCCTAAGTGGGTGATTGGATTTAGCGATATTACGGTATTGCATGCGCATATTTATAAGAATGTGGGTGTTGCAAGTATACACTCAAAAATGTGCAACAGCTTTCCAACAAAATGGGAAGAAGCAGATGCTGTTCAGCAGGAAACTATTTTGTCTATTTATCATGCGCTTACGGGAAAACCTATGTCGTACAAAGTCCCGCCAACTTCTCAAAATAAATTGGGTGAAGCGAAAGGAAGATTAATAGGCGGCAATTTGAAAATTTTAGAAACGCTTTCGGGCACACCTTCAGAAATGGAAATGAAGGGTGGAATATTATTTATTGAAGATGTTGGAGAAGCCTTATACAATATTGATCGAATGATGCAGCATCTATTACGTTGCGGTCAACTAAAAGGTTTATCTGCTTTGCTGGTAGGAAGCTTTACAGGTATTCGTCCTGAAACACCTGAGCAATCGTTTGGTCGCGATTTGTACCAAATCATTCAAGAGGCTACCGCAAAGTTTAATTATCCAATTGCTTTTAATTTTTGTGTAGGCCATCAGAAAAACAACCATGCATTAAAATGCGGTCTGCCACATCATTTGGTGGTGGATGCACAGCAAGTATCTTTGAAAGAAATCAGATAATAGTTTATGATTATACCTCCATACCTCAAACGTGGCGATGTTGTTGCAATTACTTGTCCAGCTGGCTTTATGCCATTAGCAAAGATTCAATCCTGTGTGCGTAGTTTACAATCGTGGGGACTAGAAGTTTGGGTTGGTAAAACAGTTGGAAGTAATTCGAGTAATTATTTTAGTGGAACTGATGAGGAAAGAAGAGATGAGTTGCAAGCATTACTTGACACAAGTGAAGTGAAAGCCATTTTGTGTGGAAGGGGTGGATATGGAGTGAGTCGAATCATTGATCAGCTCGACTTTAAAAGGTTTAGAAAGTATCCTAAGTGGATCATTGGATTTAGTGATATCACGGTATTGCATAGCCATTTGCATCAGGTAGTGCATTCGGCAAGTTTACATGCACCAATGGCTGCAGCTTTTCAAGATGATGAGGCAAAGGATGATATTGCGTCTTTCAAACAAGCCCTGTTTGGAAAGAAGATGATGTACAACATGAAACAATCAACTGCTGTACAGTATGGAGTAGGTGAAGGTATATTGGTAGGAGGAAATCTTGCTTTACTTGCACATCAGTGCGGTACAAAGCGACAGTTGAAAACCAAAGGAAAAATTTTATTTTTAGAAGATGTTGGCGAATACCTCTACAACATTGATCGTATGATGTTACAACTCAAACAATCTGGCGTGCTTGAAGGATTGGCTGGTTTGGTACTAGGTGGTTTTACAGATTGTAAGGATACAGAGAGACCTTTTGGTAAGAACATCGATAAAATTTTATTAGAGCATATAGGTGCTTATGACTATCCAATTGTAATGCATGCACCTGTTAGTCATGATGTACCTAACTTAGCATTTAAGTGTGGTATTCCGCACAAACTAAAAATCACCTCAAGAACAATTACCCTCGAAGAAATATCGTAATAAGCAGTTTAAATCCTCTTTTCTTTGCATCATGAAACTATTTTTCATTAGATATACCAAATGGTTGTTTATGTTACTCCAACTCCATCGTGTAACAGGATGGATGTCTGGATTTTTTGCTAATATGTATTATCTCACCCATTTGTCGGCTTGGGTGGCAAAGCATAGAAAAATTCCATACAACGATTTTCCTTCTAAATGGGATTATCAAAAGAGAAAACCCATGTATCAGTGGGTAATAGATCAAGAGAAGTTAACAGAGCCCATTGACTATTTAGAGTTTGGCGTGGCTTGGGGCGATTCTTTTCAGTGGTGGTTACAACAAAATACGCATCCAGAAAGTAAATTTATTGGCTTCGATACATTTGATGGGTTACCAGAAGATTGGGGTCCTTTTAAAAAAGGTTCATTCAGCAATGGTCATGAAATGCCTAAAATTTCTGATGAAAGAGGAAAGTTTTTAAAAGGATTGTTTCAGCAAACCCTACCTGGTTTTTTGACCTCACATATTCACGGGAAAAGGAAAGTAATTATGATGGATGCTGATTTGTATTCAGCTACCTTATATGTTTTGTCGAGCCTGACTCCTTATTTGCAAGAGGGCGATATTATTTTCTTTGATGAGTTTGTTGTACCAACTCATGAGTTTAAAGCCTACCTCGATTGGGTACAGTCGTATTATGTAGAGCTCGAGCCCATTGCTGCAGCTAACAACTATTACTTTATTGCGTTTAAGGTAAAGAAAGTGATTCCAGCTTAATATCTGTTTGCTTCCTAAGTACATTTTTCAAATGGTCTTGCATCAAAGGAAACTTCATTAGGTTATGATGTGTTCCTTTGGGGAGCGTAACCAACTCTGCTCTGTTTGGTTGAAGTTGATATAATTCTTGTGCATGCGCATAAGGAATAACCTGATCGTTTGTGCCATGATAAATGGTAATAGGTGCATCCACCAAAAGAATATGTTTCTTATTTGGAAAATCGTATTGCATCATTTGTTTCACTGGATACATCCAAAAAAAATGGTTAGCAACATCGGGGATGCTCAAGTAGGGTGTTTCCAAAATCAACTGCTTACAGTCACGTTTAGAAGCCAAGTATGTAGCTGGTCCTGTTCCTAGCGATTTGCCATACACAATGATCTGGTCAGAGCTAAATTGTTGCCTCGCAAGCTTATATACTTGAATGCTCTCTTCATATACAAGTGCTTCGCTAAATTCACCCCTCGATTTACCAAAAGCTGGATAATCGCACATCCACACTTCATACCCTTCCTTCGTAAAGAAAGGTGCGAAGCGCGCATATCGTTCTATATTTTCTCGGTTGCCATGAAAATACAATACAACACCCTTAGGGGTGCTATCTTTTGTGGTAAACTGAACTAAGTGAAAAATCACATTGTCTTCGTATTGAAGATTTACTTCCTTATGCGGATATGTAAAAGAGTATTTGTCTTCAAGTTCCAACCTGGTTGGATGAATGACAAGCTTATCTTGTAAGTAATACAGCGCAATGCCAATTATACCATAGGCAATGAGTGTCCATTGAACAATTCGAATAAGGGGTGTAGGTATTTGCACGGTGCAAAGCTACAAGTTAAAACTTGAGGATATCGCGAATAAAATTGTGGTATTCAGGAAAGGAGGGCAGATTGTTATGTCCTCCACCTTCAATTCGAATAAGTGTTATGCGATGAGGGTTGAATTTCCTTAATTTTTCGCTATGTGAAATGGGTATTAGCCAATCGCGGGTACCATGAATAATGTAGGTGTGACAAGACACGCGTTTGATCCATTTATCGGTTCTTAGATGAAAACGGAGAATAAATCGGTGTGGTAAGAAAGGAGTGAATCGTTCAGCAACCTTTTTAAAACTGTAATAGGGAGCATCAAGAATAAGATACCTAGGCTGATTGTCTGCTGCAAGTTTAGTTGCAAAACCGCTTCCCATGCTTCTTCCATATACAAGAATATGATCTTCTGCATATTGATCAGCCAGGCGGTCATACACAAATTGCATATCATTCAGCATCTCTCTTTCACTGCGTTTCCCAGTACTTTTACCAAACCCTCTATAATCGACCAGCACTACATCATAACCATACCTATAAAAATCTCGTGCATACTTAGCCCATCCTTTAATACTGCGAGTGTTTCCATGAAAATAAAGGATTAGTCCCTTGGGAGCGTCTACTTTAAAATGCAGTCCACTAATTCGGACTCCAGGTTCAATATCAAACCAGAGCTCTTCAAAAGGCGCATCATATTTAAATTCAAAATCGGCCGATAGTTTTTCGGGCTTAAAAATCAGTTTTTCTTGCACCAAATAAGCT
Organism: uncultured Hydrotalea sp.; assembly: GCA_964616465.1. Taxonomy (GTDB): domain Bacteria; phylum Bacteroidota; class Bacteroidia; order Chitinophagales; family Chitinophagaceae; genus JAFLBI01. The sequence goes on from CAZTTO010000017.1 coordinate 6,931, forward strand.
ATCACTGAAAGCAGGGCAATAGCCGACAAAGCGTATAGAAAAAATTCTTTCATGGTGGGTGAATAAATATAAGAATTTTAGTTGAGTAAAGGGTAGGGGGGATTTTTCATTTTTCAAGAAAAATAAAGTAGCTGAATAATCATAAATATCGATTTGTTTTCACAATTCACAGGAGACTTATTTGTTGAGAACAAGGCAAATCTAGCCTAGTTTCATTCACAGCATAGATGATATTATTCTTGAAGTAGAGATCCTTAGAGTTTTCATGCGCTACAAAATATTTGGCTTGTGTGTCTTAGTTCTTACATAAAAAGAGCTTTATCTATGTTAATATTTCTTACAGTAAAATTATGTATCATATCAAGCCACAAAAACCCAATTTGTATCTTTGACTTATGACTGGTCAGCAAAATTTTACATGGTTAGTTGTGGAAGATGAGCCAAGAATGCGGGCACTGCTACAACAGCTTCTCGAAGATGCTGGCTGGCAAGTAGTTGTTACGAGTTCAGCAGAAGAAGCTCAGCAATATTTTACTAGTTCAATTACCATTAATGGTATAATTACTGATTGGATGCTGCCTAGAATGCAGGGAGTAGAGTTTTGTTGTTGGCTAAAAAATCATTATCCTCATCTGCCAGTGCTCATGCTCACAGCATTGGAAAGTACAGATGATAAGGTTGAAGGCTTAGATGCTGGAGCAGATGATTATTTGGTAAAACCTTTCGAAATCAGAGAACTGATAGCGCGCTTACGTTCTTTACAGAAGCGTTTAAGTATTAAATTAAATAGACTCACCTACGCTGATTTAGAATTAGATCTGTCATCAAAGCAGGTTAAACGAGCAGGTCGGTTAATTGATCTTACACCGAAGGAATGTGATTTATTATCATATCTGATGCGACATGCAGAACAGGTATGTAGTAGAACCGACATTGCTGCTGCTGTGTGGGATACTCATTTTGATACTGGCACTAATTTTTTAGATGTTTATATTAACTACTTGAGAAAAAAGGTTGATCATCCTTTTGATAATAAGCTCATCCACACTCGTCCAGGACTGGGGTTTGTTTTGAGGTCTAATGAAGATTCGATATGAAAATAAGAGTTCGTTTAACCTTTTTGTATACTTCACTTTTAATATCAATTTTGTTGTTATTAGCAGTTGTTGTGTACTGGAGTGCATGGAACAATAGAGAATCTGCTTATGCCGCTGTATTGAAGAAGGAGGGTATTACTAAAGCCAACCTGATTTTACAAGCAGGATTACCTGATTCTGTCCTACATACAATCTATAAAAATAATCGCCAAACATTAGATGAAATAGAAGTGGCTATCTATGATTCGAAGTATCAATTGGTTTATCATGATGCTGTAGAAATTGATGTTGTTAAAGAAACTCCAGAAATGCTTCAAAGTATTCAAGTAAATAGAGAATTGCAAACAGAATCAGGCAACTGGCAGGTTTTGGGTTTTACATGGATTTATGATAATAAAGTTTATATCATTACTTCTGCTGGATTTGATTCGTATGGTTGGACTAAGCTAAAGCATCTTAGACTAACTTTTTTGTGGCTTTTTATACCAGCATTGTTTCTTGTTGTTTTAGCATCCTATTATTTTGTAAAGAAGGCTCTAGACCCGATTAAGAGCATGGTACTTCAAGCCAATGAAATGTCGGCGAAGGATTTATCAAAACGATTGCCGACAGGTCGGCATAAAGACGAGTTGTTTGAATTGTCAACCACTATTAATCATTTGTTAGAAAAAATTAACCAATCATTTAAAGAACAAAAAAATTTTGTGAATCATGTAGCCCATGAGTTAAGAACACCCTTGGCAGTCATGAAAATTCAAGTTGATTTGTTATTGAAGGAAAATGCAAGTGACAATATATCCAAGCAGGTATTATTGTTGAGTAATGATTTGAAGAGAATGCAACATGTACTCGATCAATTGTTGAATTTAGCTAAAGCGGGGTATGATCCTGCTTCTATTCAAATGAACTATTTGCGGATCGATGAGTTGATCATGGAGGCCCGAAGGGAATTGATAGCGGCCAATGCTAATTATCATATTAATATTGGTTTTCAAGATGTAGAAGATGATTTAGAGTGGCCACTATTTCTTGGAAACGCTTATTTAATTAGATTGGCATTAATTAATTTGATGGATAATGCATGTAAATTCTCCAGTCCCCATGTGGTTCAAGTTAGTATAAAATTCTCATCCACTTTTATTGAAGTTTGGATTTCGGATCGTGGTATTGGAATTAAAAAGGAAGATGTAGAAAGAGTGAAGCAACCTTTTTATAGGGGAGCGCAGATCTCAGGCGTGAAAGGCTTTGGTATAGGCCTTTCTTTGGTGCAGCGTATTTTTGAAATACATCGTATCGCATGGAATTTAGACTCCCTAGAAGGAAAGGGAACAACAGTTTATATAAAATTCGAAATGTTTAATTAGATGCATTTATTTGCTTATACACCTCAAATTCTAATAACTTTCTAATAGCAGATACTGCAGATGTAGATTCTTATGAAAGTAGTTTTGCATCCTTAAATGCAGGGCTATGAAGAAGGTGATAAGCAGCATAGTGATATTTTTATTTGTTTTCAATTTGATTTTAAGTGCTCAAACAGATCCAATCGTTGCCTTGGATTCAGTCAAATCACTTCCTTTCTTTATTCATCCATCTAAAAAAATGTCTGATGACGAATTGAAGCATAAAAAAGAAGGATATTTTATTACTGGATTACCCGAGCTTGAACAAAATCCGATCAATGGACTCGGGGTTGGAGCGAATATTTATTTATTCAATAACCAAAAAAAGGACAATCCATTTTTTCCTTATACGCCATATAGAGAACGTTATACTGCATTTTTCAAAGCTTTTGAAAGTGGTAAATGGCAGGGGGCATTGAATATGGATTTCCCTTACATCTTTAATTCTAAATGGCGTTTGCGTGTAGATGCTGTATTTGAGAATGATCCTAATTTTCAATATTTCGGATTTGGTGCAAATACAATGCAACCTCTTCGATTTTTAGATAAGCGTCAAGGTGTTGTGCGCAACTTCGATAAATTCAATGATTATTTTAGAAACTTAGCGGTTATTAGAGAGGGTAGGCCTTCTTTAGGAGAGGCCAATTTGGTAACTGATCGCCATTATAATGAGATTGATTACTCGGAGCAGCTGATTAATATTTTGGCTGAAAAAACGTTTGCAGGTGGGAGAGGTAGATTGATGCTTGGTTACGAATTATTGTTTACACAAGTAAGGGATTATTTTAATAGAACAGCTGAAGAAGCATTTGATTTAAATGGGAAGCCAGTTGCAAATGTTATAAATGGCAAAACAAGACTTACAGAAGATTTTTTAGGTGTTACCCCTGGTAATCCATGGGGCAGAAGAAATATTGCTGGATATGAAGGAGGAAGAGAGGGTATTATTGCCTTTGCTATTATGTATGATACACGCGATTTTGAGCCCGATCCAACAAAAGGTGTATTTTTAGAATATTCGCATGAACACTCTCATAAGTGGACTGGCTCAGAATTCTCTTTTGATAAAAATTTGATTCAAGCAATTGGATATCAAAAATTATTTCCAGGCAAAATTCAAAGAATGGTATTGGCTGCACATGCAAGTCTGGGGTATATATGGGGGTCTCGTGTTCCTTTTTATGAAGCCATGGATATTTCTAGTCAGGCTGAAGCAGGCGGCACAGAAGTATTAGGTGGATTTAGATCATTAAGAGGTTTTAGAGAGTATCGCTTTGTGGGTCCAGTAACTGGACTAATTAATATTGAATTAAGAACTAGGGTTGCACAAGCCAAGCTTTTTAAGCAGCATTTTACATGGGATATTTTACCTTTTTTTGATGCAGGAAGGGTTTGGGATAGATTGGGTGATCTGAGCTTGCAAAACTTTCAATCCAGTTATGGTGCTGGGATTAGAATGGCTTGGAATCAATCTACTATTCTAAGAGCCGATTGGGGTAGAAGTAGAGAAGGGACTCAATTTTTCTTTGGCTTCTCGCATATTTTTTAATGGCTTTCACGATCAAGCATATTCATCCAGGCTTCTATTCCGCCCGACAAATTATATAACGGTAATTCCCCCAATTTCGCCTCTAATCGCTGTATTGCAATCATGCTCCTTATTCCTTTTCTGCAGTACACAACAGTAGGTTGGGGTTCATTAAACGCCTCCATATGTTGCATAATTTCTCCGAGTGGGATAAGCTTGCCACCTATATTGTATGCTTGATGTTCAAAAGTTTCTCTAACATCAATTAGTTGAATAGGCTCGCCGTTATCCAAGCGTTCTTTTAATTCTATAGGATTGATTTCTTGCATGTTAACCCTCTCCTTCGTTTAAGTCAGAGTCAATTCTTCTTAATCGAAGATTTGTAACCGGTGCAACAATAAGCGGAAATTTTTCTACACTTACTGTACTTGGGTCTAATCCAAAACCTCTCTCTTCAGATAAGCTCACCTCTTTAATCCAGAAGTAGAGTTTCATAACTATGCGTTCAAAAAAAGGCAATTCGTTGTCTTGACTCAAATATTTTTCCATAACTACAAACTGAAAGTCACCAGTTACATTGTTTCGCTCAAGACTTTCATATCTGCTGGTAATATTCACTTCTTTATTCTTTACCAAATCCTCCACCACTTTTCTGAACATGAGATTGATACGTTGTTCAACCCTAAATCCAAGTCTAAACTCAACTCGAATAATATCATTAGGAATAATATGTGTAACACTGTAATCGCAAGTATAAGGCTCATCCAATACATCAACGTGCACAAACCAATATATGTCTGCACGTTTGGGTTTCTTGTTTAAAATGGAGTAAATAATTTTATGCTCAATTTCTTTAGGGTTATTTGCACTGGTCATGTACACTAAGTGTGTGGCATGCTTTGGAATACTTTTATCATTACTCAATTCTTGAATCATTGGAATGTAATGTTCCAATCGAACAAATTCTACGTATCTGTTTTTAATTTTTCTGCTGCGGAACCAGATGTACATTACAGCAAACATGATGGTAGCAAGCAAAATGGTAATATAGCCGCCGTCAAAAAACTTGTGGGATAGAGCCGATAAGAATGCAATTTCTATAATGATATAGATGGCAAGAAATAGATATATCCAAAATGCTTTTATCCTATGTATGACTAAATAATTTGAAAACAGTATGGTAGTTGCAATCATAGTAATGATAATTGCTAGTCCATAAGCAGCTTCCATTCTGGCCGACTCTTTGAAATATAGAACTATGCTAATACATCCTATGAATAAAATTGTGTTTAGTCCGGGTATATATAACTGTCCTTTTTCTTCACTCGGATAATTTATTTTCATTTTTGGCCATAGATTCAGGCGTAAAGCTTCACTAATCAAAGTGTAAGAACCAGCAATCATAGCCTGACTGGCAATAATCGCAGCACTGGTAGCTACAATAACACCTATTAAAACAAACCAATTTGGCATTAAAGCATAAAAGGAATTTAGGTTAGAGCTTTCCTTCATAGCAGCGTCAATCAAAACCCCTTTCTTACTCGCTAATAAATTAGCACCTTGTCCAAGGTAATTGAGTAATAAACATGTTTTCACATAAGTCCAGCTTATTCTAATATTACTACGCCCGCAGTGACCTAAGTCGCTGTAAAGGGCTTCACCCCCTGTGGTACATAAGAAAACTGCGCCTAGGAGAGTAAATGCGCCATCATAGTTCATTAGAAAATTATAAGCATACCATGGATTAAACGCTTCTAGAATACTAAAATCATCACTTATATGAATAGTACCAAGAACAGCAATCATGGTAAACCATATAAGCATTATAGGGCCAAACCATTTTCCAATATAGCCAGTACCAAATTGTTGAAAGAAAAAGAAAACGGTCATAATACCTAGCACGATGTACATGATTGAATTGGTACTTATATCATGTAAAGCGGGAATATTTTTCAACCCTTCAACAGCCGCTGTTATTGAAATAGGCGGAGTAATAATACCATCAGCTAGAAGTGAGCCGCCTCCAATCATAGCGGGAATAACCAACCACTTTCTTCGTCTCCTAACTAACGCATAGAGAGCAAAAGTTCCACCCTCTCCTTTATTATCGGCTCTTAGAATAAGCACCACGTATTTAATGGTTGTCATTAAAGTAATGGTCCAGATAATACACGACAGGCTTCCTTTGATCAAATTCTCATCAATTAGCCTGCCATTTATAATAGAATTGAATACGTAGAGTGGTGAGGTGCCTATATCGCCGTAGATAATTCCTAGTGCAATTAAAAGTCCAGCGGCGGTTGTTTTATTGGTTTGCTTGCCCACAAAAAATTGATTAATGGTGGATTTTTATAAAACAAATGTAGGGTTTCTGAAAAATCAGCCAAGCATTTGTGATAAATCTGTGAAGAACTGTTAATTTGTAGGCCTTCTCATGAAGTGGCATGGTTTTAGCCTCGCTAATTTAAATTGGTTTCGAAGGCTAACAATGAAAACCTGTTATTTTTGAATATAAATCTTTAGATATGCGTTCGTGGATAGTGTTATTTATGATTTTTTGGGGATGGACAAGCGCTTCGGCGCAACGTGCTGTGTTTTCTGAACCGGATAGGGAAGATAGTCGAGAAATGGCTTTTGAAATTATTGGACGAATGGGCGGAAACATTCATGTATATAAAGGGGATAGGTCTAACCATTTTATTTCTCTTTTTGACATGAATATGAAGCAGGTTAAAAAACATAAGCTCGATTTTATTCCAGAAAAGGTATTCAATATTGATTTCTTGGCCTACCGCGATTATTATTTGATGTTCTATCAGTTTCAAAGAAAGAACATTGTTTATGCTATGGGGGTACGTATGGATTCTGATGGGAAAAAAGTAGGTGAACCTGTTGTCATGGATACAACTCAAATTGGATACAGTGCGTCTAACAAAATTTATTCAGTCATTAATAGTGAGGACAAAGAACATATTCTTGTTTTCAAAATCAGCAAAAAACTAGAAAAACAGCACACTGTATCAATTGTACATTATAATAAAAATTTGGCTGAACTAAGCAAAGATCAAATTTCTATTGCTATGCCAGATAGAAATGATCAATTAACAGGTTTTGAAGTAGACAATAAAGGAAATCTTGTATTCATGAGAACTTCAAGTACGCTGAGACAAGAGAATGCCATTAATAAATTGAGTTTAATTATTAAGCCTGCTGAGAGTTCTGATGCTGCATCTATTCGGGTTAAAGATGTGGAAATTAAAAGTATGTTTTTGGATGACGTGCATTTAAAAGTTGATAATCAAAATAAAAATTTAATCATCACCGCTCTCTTTACAAAAGTGCGTAGAGGTAATATAGACGGTATTTTTAATTATGTTTTTGATGCAGAAGCACTTCAGGAAAGAGCGTCTGTGGCAACGATATTCGATGATCAATTGCGTAATGATTCTAAAAGTGATAATTCTTTAAAAACAGCTTTCAATGAATTCTATTTAAAAAATATCATAGTTAGGAAAGATGGAGGATTTATTGTTGCTGCTGAATCTATGTATACTAATTCAAGGGGTTCAGGTGGTCCGGTAAGTAGATGGGATATGATGGCTATGGGTGGCCCAATGGGTATGATGAGTCCCATGGATTTTTATATGTGGAATGGAGGATGGGGAATGAATCCTTGGATGTGGAACAGCCCAATGATGTGGGGTAGCCCATGGGGAATGAGTCCTTGGATGATGAACCCCATGTGGGGAAGGGGTGCACAAAATGTGAATCGATTTTATGCAGACAATGTAGCTGTTTTATCATTCGATGCAAATGGAAAAATGGAATGGGGCAATGTAATCCGGAAATCTCAGTTCGACGATAACTCTGATAATAGGCTTTACTATGGATTAGCAAATACGGGTGATAAACTTCACTTTATATTTAATATTCAAGATCGTCGCGATTGGGTTATGATTGATCAAAGTATTGATGGTGATGGTCAAATAACTCGCAATCCGAGTATTAAAAATCTTGATAAAGGGTTTGATTTTATGCCAAGATATGCGCGTCAAATTGGAGCACGTCAAATTGTAGTGCCTTTTATGCATAGGAACTATCTTTGTTTTTTACGATTAGAAATTTAACCCTATATCCTTGGTTCGATTATTTCAAAAATCAGGTCCCGCACCTGCTCTTCTACTTTTTATATGTACTTGGCTTGTACATATACACATGGTATTTGTTCCAATGAGTGTAGTCCCATCCCCAGAGAACGGATGGCTAAGTTATATTGTAAATCACCTCTTTATTCATTTTAAACCCGTAATACTCTATTTATTCTATGTGCTCATAGTTTTTACACAGGCAATTTGGCTCAATGTATGGGTAGATAGCAATAAAGTCATTCACCAGCCAGGATATACCGTAGCATTGGCTTATATTTTATTTACTGGTTTACTACCTCAATGGGCATCTATATCGGCTGCTCTTTTATCAAACTTTTTAATGCTTGCCCTTATTTCAATAGCGAGCTCCATTTACATGCATCCAGCGGCAAGGGTGAGGGTCTTTAACTTAGGATTATTATTAGGAAGCTCAATTTTGTTATACGAGCCCTTCATTTTACTTATTCCGGGTTTTTTAATTGCAATAGCGATGTTGCGTCCATTTAAACTACAGGAATTCATTTTATATTTAGCTGGTTTGCTCTTACCTTATTACTTCTTAGGGGCAGGGTTATTTTGGATGGATGAAATTCATAAAATGAAGTCATTCCTACCAAATTTTGAACTGAAACTTCCCTTTTCATATCAATACCTGCCAATTTGGTTGGCGGGTTCACTGTTGTTACTGTTTTTATTAGTTGGTTTAAGTAATTGGGTAAACCGCTCGTCTAGGATGCTCATTCAACAAAGAAAGTATGGTTGGATGCTTGCCCAACTTTTGTTATGGATTTTACCAGTCCCTTATCTCATTGTTGGAACCAGTATTTCAGATACGGCTATCAGTTTAATTCCCATTGCAACTTTTAGCTCCCTTGTTTTCTTACAATCGCGTAAAAGTTGGCTACCAGGTATTTTTTTCTGGACAACCATTGCCTTAGTGGCTTATATTAGGTTTTTATTGGTAAAAAACTCATGATCTCTTTGTTTGAAAGAGTTACCTTTGCATAGATTTTTATGTGAGTATACTCACCAGATTTGGTTGTATACGAAGCTTCGGTAGATCATTCAATAAATAAAAACGCCTATAAAGGCCATAAAATACGAGTATGAAATTTGGAATTGTTGTTTTTCCTGGTTCTAACTGCGATAAAGATATGCAACATGCATTATCTGTTGATTTAGGACAACAAGTTGAAATGTTGTGGCATAAAGATCAAGATTTAAGCCACTTTACAAAAGACGATTGTATTGTTTTACCAGGTGGATTTTCGTATGGAGATTATTTGCGATGTGGAGCAATTGCTCGCTTTTCTCCAATGATGCAGTCTGTAATCACATTCGCTGAAAATGGTGGCAAGGTTCTAGGCGTTTGTAATGGATTTCAAATTCTTTGTGAAAGTGGACTACTTCCAGGTGCTCTGCTTCAAAATAACCACCAGCAATTCTCATGTAAAAATGTTTTCATAAAAGGAAGTGACAACAAACCGCTTCAAATTCCAATTGCCCATGGCGAAGGAAGATATTATGCCGATGAGTCAACTTTGAACCAATTACACAGCAATGGACAAATCTTATTTACTTATTGCGGAAAGGGTGGCGAATCAGGAGCAGAATATAATCCAAATGGTGCGGTGCGTGATATAGCAGGAATTTGTAATGCATCAAGAAATGTATTTGGTATGATGCCGCATCCCGAACGTGCAACTTCTTCGGTTTTGAACAACCAAGATGGTATTGCTGTTTTTAAACAATTAGGACTTATATAAATCAAATCTATATGAAAAACGTATTCTTAAGCTTGATAGCTATTTGCAGCATTTCTTTCGTGCAGGCACAATTAAAAAAAGATCCAGTTACTTGGACTTTTACTGTATCAAAAAAGTCTGCTGATACTTATGTTGTCACAGCATCTGCTCAAGTTCCTAAGCCTTGGCATATTTATTCTCAAAATACACCTGCAGGAGGTCCAGTTCCAACTTCTGTAAAGTTTAAGGCGAATCCGCTTGTAACAGTTGTTGGCAAAACCAAAGAAGCTGGTAAGATGCAGAAAGTATATGATGAAAATTTTGGAGTAGATGTATTGTATTACTCCAATGAGTTGGTGTTGTCACAAGAGGTTAAAGTGAAAAACAAAGTAAAAACAACTTTAAGTGGTACTGTTGAGTATATGGTATGCGATGATAAAGAATGTTTGCCTCCAACCCGCAAAACATTCGAAGTGAGTTTGCAGTAATTCAATTTAAATCGCCCCCGTGAAAAAACAACTTCTACTTTTAGTCGCTCTCTTTAGTACACATTTTTTATTTGCGCAGGACACGCTGGTGCAATGGAATGCTGGTGTTGAAAAACTTACAGAGAAGGGTTATTATAAAATTAGTTTTAAGGGTGAATTGGTTGATGGATGGCATGCTTACTCAAAGACCAAGGCAGAAGCATCGTTAGATGATCCTCAGTTGCAGTTTAGTTCTGAGAGTATCAGTATAAAAGATCCTTGGAAATGGATAGGTAGTTCTTCTAATTATGCTGATCCAATTTTTGGTAATATACAGGTCCCTGTGTATAAGGGTATACTAGAAGGAACTGTAAGTATTCAAATAAGTGGAACTATTCCATCTTCCATTAAAGTTCTTTTATCTGCTTATGTTGGAAAAGGCGATGAGTTTCGTGTGGTTGAAGAGGAGTTGGTGATTGCTTTAGAAGATGGGGCTGCTACTGAAACTACAACTTTATTATTGAAAGAAGTGGATTTGGCTAATCCAATTGAACCCTGTGGTGGTGCTATTGTAGAAGCTGATAGTTCTTTATGGAAGATATTTTTGTTGGGTTTATTGGGAGGATTAATTGCTCTGCTAACACCTTGCGTATTTCCCATGATTCCTGTAACGGTTTCTTTTTTCACGAAGCGATCCTCTAATAGAAAGCAGGCAATTAAAAATGGTGTATTATATGGCTTCTTTATTTTTCTAATTTATGTTGCTGCAAGTATTCCATTTCATATATTAGGAAATGTACAGCCAGAAATATTTAATACCATCTCAACCAATGCTTGGTTAAATATTGCCTTCTTCCTCATCTTTTTGTTTTTTGCAGCTTCCTTTTTTGGATACTTTGAAATAACACTTCCTAGTGGTATTGCTAGCAAAGCAGATTCAAAAAGTGGTTTGGGAAGTATTGGGGGGATATTTTTCATGGCTATTACTTTAGCAATTGTTTCTTTTTCATGCACAGGGCCAATTTTGGGTTCTTTATTGGTTGGATCATTAAGCGGAGGTGCTTGGCAATTAACAGCTGGAATGGCGGGTTTTGGTGTTGCTTTGGCATTGCCTTTTGGTTTATTTGCGATTTTTCCTAATTGGTTGCAGTCCCTTCCTAAATCTGGGGGCTGGTTAGATACAGTTAAGAAGACTTTGGCATTTTTGGAATTGGCATTGGCATTGAAGTTCCTATCGAATGCTGATTTGGTGATGCATTGGGGTTTATTAAAGCGTGAAGTATTTATTGGAAGCTGGATTTTGATTGGTGCGGGGCTGACATTATACTTGTTTGGAAAAATTCAATTGCCTCACGATGTAAAAGGGGCGCCCATATCCACTGGCAGAAAAATTGCAGGTGTAATTGCTTTGGCTTTCACTATATATCTAATACCTGGAGTAACATCAAGCTCATACGCAAATTTGAAACTGTTAAGTGGTTTTCCACCTCCAATGAGTTACAGTATATATGGAAAAGATAATGTTCATAATAAAGGCGTAGAAGCCAACGTGTCGAATGACTTTGAGGCAGCATTAGCAATGGCAAAAGAATCTGGTAAACCTTTACTTATTGACTTTACAGGTTGGGCTTGCGTGAATTGTAGGAAGATGGAAGAAAATGTTTGGACCGACCCTGAAGTTTCAAAGTATATTAAAGAACAATTTATATTGGTTTCATTGTATGTAGATGATCGTGCTGTGCTTAGTGCCGATAAGCAAATCATTAACTACATAACTAAAGATGGAAACAAGAAAGATATCTTAACGCAAGGAGACCTTTGGGCCACTTTTCAAGCAGAAAACTTTAGTCAGGTTACTCAGCCCTTGTATGTCATTTTGAACCACGACAAAAAGCTTGTGAATCATCCGGTTGGATATACTCCTAATATTAAAGAGTATTTATCTTGGTTAACCTGTGGTAAAGAAGCGTTCTATAGGTCAAGTAAATAAGCGAAAAGATTACAATACAATTTGCTTTTCTACCATAATCTTTCTAAGATTGATCAAGCCGTATCGCATTCTTCCTAAAGCTGTATTGATGCTACAATTAGTGATTTCCGCAATTTCCTTAAAACTTAGGTTAGCGAAATGACGAAGTACAATAATTTCTCTTTGTTCTTCGGGTAATAAATCTAACATTTTACGAACTCTATCGTGGCTTTGGCCTTGCATAATCTTATTGTCAACGCCATCTTCCACAATATTAATAACCTCAAAAATATCTTTGCTATCCGTATTTTTTGCTGAAGGTGTTCTCTTTGATTTTCTAAAATAATCAACGCATAAATTGTGGGCTATTCGAAGTGCCCAAGGTAAAAATTTCCCTTCTTCAGTATATCGTTTGTTTTTTAGAGTATCAATGATTTTGATGAAAACATCTTGAAACAAATCTTCTCCGAGATAATTGTCTTTAACCAGGAACAGAATAGAAGAATAGATACGGTCTTTATAGCGCTCCATAAGCACTTCAAAGGCAGCATTATCCCCTTCCTGAAAGGCAAGAATCAGACTGGTATCAGTAGCCTGTTCCAATGTTTTCATAATTAAGTTTTTTAAAGGTACAGCCGGTTACAAAAAGTAGGATAGTGGATAGCTATGTGCAAGTAGCTAATTATTAGCTCTTAACACATTGAATGTGAAATTATCATTCCAATGAATAGATATTGTGTTTGTGGAAAATATATTTAAGTATGGGTGGGTTTATGCACATTTTTATTCCATTCAACAACCCTATCCGTTTCTCTTTGTTGTAATGCTTTACTTTGTATTGTATGGCGACAAAAATGAAAGGAAGCAAATTGGATATTAAGCAGGAAGATGCACAGGACGTTATTTTGGTAAAGGGCGCAAGGACGCATAACCTAAAAAACATTGATGTAGCATTTCCTAGAAATAAGATGATTGTGGTGACTGGTGTATCTGGAAGTGGTAAATCGTCTCTTACTATTGATACTTTATTTGCTGAAGGTCAACGTCGCTATGCAGAAAGCTTAAGCGCTTATGCGCGTCAGTTTATGTCGCGAATGGTTAAACCAGATGTGGATTTTATAAAGGGTTTATGTCCTGCCATTGCTATTGAACAAAAAGTCATTACTCGTACTCCACGAAGTACAGTTGGAAGTATGACTGAGATATATGATTACCTACGACTTCTTTATGCTAGAGCTGGTATTACTGTTTCTCCTGTAAGTGGCCGTATTGTTCAGAAGCAAGAAGTACAAGATGTAGTCCGCTATATACAGGAAGCAGAAGCAGGGACTAAAATCATGATTTTAGCTAAGTTTCAACAGCATGCTAAAAGAAGTGTTCGTGAAGAGTTGGGTATTTTGGTTCAAAAAGGGTTTAGTCGTTTATATGCTGTTCCTGGTACTATGCACCATATTGAAGAGTTGCAAGAATTAAACGATGCTGACTTAAAGAAAATATTTTCTACTGCAAATGCACAGCAAGGCATTTTTGTTTTGGTGGACAGAGTTGTTGTAAAAGAATTTAATGAAGAAGATATACATCGGCTTTCTGATTCTGTGTCAACTGCATTATATGAGTCTGATGGTGAAGTTTTTTTAGAATGCACCGCAAAAGGAGCTCAAGCTATTATAGTTCCATTTAGCAATCGGTTTGAGTTAGATGGTATTCGTTTTGAAGAGCCAGTGCCTAATTTGTTTTCTTTTAATAATCCATATGGGGCTTGTCCAACCTGTGAGGGCTTTGGCTTGGTACTTGGAATAGATGCCAATTTGGTCATTCCAGATACTACTAAATCTATGTATGACGGTGCAGTTGCTCCATGGAAGGGAGAAAAACTAGGATGGTGGCGGGAGCAATTTGTTCGTCATGCCGGGGCGGCTGGATTTCCAATTCATAGACCTATAGTTGATTTAATTCCAGAGCAATACCAACAAGTATGGAAGGGTGTAGGAAAGGCTTTAGGTATTGATGATTTCTTTCAAGAGGTTGAATCTAACTTGTACAAAGTGCAGTACAGGGTTTTATTGAGTAGATATAGAGGTAAAACAACTTGTCCTACTTGTAACGGACATCGTCTTCGTAAAGAAGCCTTGTATGTTAAGATTGCCGATAAAAATATTGGCGAGTTATGTAATATTCAGGTGCGCGATTTAATGAAATGGTTCAAAGAATTACAACTTTCCGAATATCAGGTGCAAGTTTCTAAAAGAGTTTTACTAGAAATTCATCAGCGACTCCAAACACTCATTGATGTTGGATTAGGTTATTTAACATTGAATCGTTTAGCCAATTCATTAAGTGGTGGAGAGAGTCAGCGTATTCAACTTACAAGAAGCTTGGGGTCTAATCTTACTAACTCATTATATATTTTAGATGAACCCTCTATTGGTTTACATGCAAGAGATACAGAACGCTTGATTAGTGTATTGCACGCCTTACGTGATTTACAAAATACCGTAATAGTTGTAGAACACGATGATATGATGATGCGAAAGGCTGATCATATTGTTGATATGGGACCTCTAGCTTCTCATTTAGGGGGAGAAGTTGTAGCGGCGGGTGATTATGATGTTATTATTAATGATGCAAATAGTTTAACCGGACAATACCTAAGTGGTAGCAAACAAATTCAGTCACCTAAAAAGCTAAGAGCATGGAAGCACTCTATACAGGTACTTGGTGCGCGCCAACACAATTTAAAAAACATTGACGTTACATTTCCTTTAGATTGTTTGTGCGTAATTAGTGGAGTTAGTGGAAGCGGCAAGACAACACTGGTAAAGGGTATTATGTATCCAGTTTTGCAAAAGTTGAAAGGAGAATTTGCTGATCAAATTGGATTACATCGAGCAATTACAGGCGATGTTGATAGGATTGATTCTATTCAACTAATTGATCAGAATCCAATAGGTAAATCATCTCGTAGTAATCCCATTACTTATATCAAAGCGTATGATAGCATTCGTGATTTGTATGCAGACCAGCCTTTGTCGGTTATGCGTGGTTTTCAAGCAAAGCATTATTCTTTTAATGTAGATGGCGGTCGTTGCGATACTTGTAAGGGAGAGGGAGAACAAGTGGTAGAGATGCAGTTTCTAGCAGATGTACACTTAACCTGTGAACAATGCAAGGGTAGAAGATTTAAGGAAGAGGTTTTAGAAGTTCGATACAAGGAGAAAAGCATTCACGATGTTTTAGAAATGAGTGTGGATCAAGCCTTAGAATTTTTTGCTGATGAGAAAAATATTGTCAAAGCCATACAGCCTTTACATGATGTGGGTTTAGGCTATATTAAACTCGGTCAAAGTGCAGATACCTTATCGGGTGGAGAAGCACAGCGTGTTAAGCTTGCTTCATTTTTGGGTAAAGGAAAAGGTGCCGGAAAAATTTTATTCATCTTTGATGAACCTACAACAGGATTGCATTTTCATGACATTCAAAAATTACTTAATTCACTTCAAGCATTGATTGATCAGGGACATTCTGTTTGGGTGATTGAACACAACGTAGATGTGATTAGGTGTGCTGATTGGCTCATTGATTTGGGTCCAGAAGCCGGAGACGAAGGTGGAACCTTGGTGTTTGCTGGTAAACCTGAAGATTGTAAGAAAGAAAAGAAGAGTTACACAGGAAAGTATCTGTAGCAGTTTTTAAGCGATTTCTTCTCCCGTTGCTGCTTCTAGTAAGCAAAACCACTCCTCATCACTTAAATGAATATCTGCTGCTTTCTGTGCTTGTTTCAATCGATGGGGTTTCACTGATCCTAAGATGGGAAGAATACCCGAGGGATGTTTGTATAGCCAGGCCATTAAAATATCATTCATACTACAAGCATACTTTGAAGCAATAGGTTCTACAGTTTTTGTAATAGCTCTAAATCTAGGATGACTATCGTCTGTTACTTTTCCTCCTCCTAAAGGGGCCCATGCCATTGGAATAATATTCAGTTCCATGCAAGTTTCAAGGATTCCGCTAAAAATTGCTTTTGGATTTAGTAAAGAAATTTCAATTTGATTAAAGGCAATAGGAATGTGTTTATGAAGCACGTGTATATGATGTGCTTCAAAATTAGAAACACCAAAAGATTTGACTTTCCCTTCCTTTATGAGCTGATGTATTGTTTTCGCTAATTCTTCAGGAGGCATAATCGGACTAGGCCTATGTATTAAAAGCACGTCAATATAATCGGTATGAAAGTTTCTTAAGCTTTTTTCAACAGATTGAATAATGTGTTCTGCGGAGTTATTGTAATGTTTAGTAATATATGAATTGGAAGATGCAGGCATGCATATACCTGTTTTTGTAATAATCTGAATGTTCTTTCTTAAAGCACTATTTCCTCGTAAAGCAGTTCCAAAGTCGGCCTCTGTTGTATAATTCCCATAAATATCTGCATGGTCAAAACTAGTGATATCTTGATCAACAAGTTGGTCTATTAACCAACGATATTCAGCGGTTGAAAACTGAGCGCCCCAATTGCCCCATCGCATGCAGCCTGCAATAGGTTTAGAAAGTGAAATTTTGTTCATATGGATTTTCCGAAAATAAGGAATATTCAATGAATGGGAAGTTGAGAAGTAGGCATAAAAAAAGTCCCGCAATTGCGGGACTTAGATAATTGTTGTTGGAAGAATTAGTAGCGATTTCCACCACCGTAACCACCACCACGGTTTCCACCGCCATAGCCGCTACCGCCGCCGTAACCACCACCACGGTTTCCACCGCCGTAGCCGCTACCGCCACTTTTTCTGAATCCACCGCCACCACTTCTTCTTTCGCCTTCTGGTTTAGGTGTAGATTCGTTTACGACAATTTTACGACCCATTACTTCTGAATCGTTCAAGCCTGCGATTGCATTACGAGCTGCATCGTCATCGTTCATTTCAACGAATCCGAACCCCTTGCTGCGATCGTTCTTGAATTTGTCGGTTACAATTTTTGCACTGGCTACTTCGCCATACGGAGCAAATAAGTTGCTCAAGTCTTCACTGGTCATTTCCCAGTTAAGGTTTCCTACGTAAATGTTCATGTTAAAAAAATTAAAAAAATAAAAACCCAAAAAACAGTGACCAAAACCCTGAACTATTTACTTTTTAAGCCTGGGAAAAATGGAAGATCTGCCTTGGACATAACGAAAGTAGGATAAAATACTGGTTTCAAGGATTATTTTTTGGTAATCTGGCTTATAATACACTTAAATCCAGTTTGTGATGGTTTTTAAAATTGAATAGAATGGTATTGATTTGTCTGAAGCTGTTGATTATCAATGAATCTTTGAACTAAGACATAAAGGCGATTTGTTTAATCCACAAAGGTTTCTTTGATTATTTCTTTTACTAGATTTATTTCAAGTTCTGAGAGCCTATCCATTTTTTTTACAATTCTATTTCTGTCGATTGTTGTCATTTGATCTATAACAATCCAGCTATTAACCTCATTCCTTATTGTCATAATCCGTGTTGGATAGTTTTTTGAAATAGTATTCATTGGTGCAATGACACTGGTTTGCAAATAGAAGTTCATTTCATTAGGAGAAATAACAACACATGGTCTTGTCTTTTTCATTTCGCTGCTAACCGTTGGATCCAAATTAACTAGAACACTGTCGTACTGATTTATCTTCATGATTCTTCAAATCGTTCATCACTAAAAACATTATCCATCAACAACTCGTCATCGCCTTCTTCATGCATTTGGGCAAAAGCCTTTTCCCAGTTTTTTCTAGGACTAAGTTTTGGCTTTAAAATAATATATCCTTCTTCCAAAGTCATTTCTATTTTATCAAGGATATTGTATTTTTCAAGAATAGCTTTAGGGAGTCTAATCCCTTTTGAATTCCCAATTTTGATCAATGCAACTTCCATAAAAACAATTTGTAATTACAATTTGGGGAAACTATAAAAAAAGCCGTTCAAAATGAACGGCTTTTAACAATTATTCTAATGGGTCTCTTATTCAGCTACTACTTCAAATTCAACTTCGGTTGAGTTACCGTTGCCAAAGTCAATGTTCGCTTTGTAAGAACCTAATTCTTTCACGTCGTCGGTGATTTGGATACGCTTACGGTCAATTTCATAACCTTTTTGATCGCGAATAGCACGTGCAATTTGCAATGCAGTTACGCTACCGAAAATTTTACCGCTTGTACCAGTCTTAGCACCAATTTTAAGTGCACCTGAAGAAAGTACAGAAATAACTTGCTTAATTTCAGCAAGCATTGCTGCTTCTTTCTTAGCCTTTACCTTTAAACGCTCTTGCAATTGCTTGAGGTTAGAAGGATTAGACTCGATAGCATACTTCTGTGGGATAAGGTAGTTACGAGCGTAACCATTTTTTACTTTGACCAATTCATTGGCCATACCCAAATTATCAACGTCTTTGATTAAGATAACTTCCATGTTCTGTTTGTTTAGTTCCCAAGAGCCCAATTGGTTGTCCAACTGTCCTCACCACGGGTGGTTAGGGAATGGTGACTAAAATCTGTTTATTTCAATAAATCTGTTACGTAAGGTAACAATGCCATTTGACGAGCACGCTTAATAGCTTCACTCATTTTACGCTGGTACTTTAAAGAGTTACCAGTTAAACGACGAGGCAACATTTTACCTTGCTCATTTACAAACTTCTTCAAAAACTCAATGTCTTTGTAGTCGATGTAACGAATGCCGTATCTCTTAAAGCGACAGAATTTCTTCTTAGGCTTTTCCGCTTTAAACGCGGTGAGGTATTTAATTTCATTCTTTGCCATGATTATCACTCGTTTTTAGCTGATCCTGAAAAAGCGCCACTTCTCTTCTTATGGTTATACTCAACGGCGTATTTATCGAGTTTAGTAACCATGTGACGCATAACTTGCTCGTCACGCAATAACTGGATCTTCAATTTTTCGTTGAAGCTGCCGGCAGCAGTGTACTCAAGTACCCAGTAAATACCGGTTGTTTTTTTCTGAACAGGGTAAGCAAGAGATTTCAATCCCCATGGATTGCTGTTTACAATGCTTCCTCCGTTTTCAGTGATCAAGTCGCTGTATTTCTTCTGAACCGACTTAAATTCGTCTTCAGAAAGAACTGGCGTGAAGATCACCATCAATTCGTAATTGTTCATTACCTCTGATTTAGGTGAATAAATTGGTTTTTTCCCACTGGATTCTTCTTGTGAAGAAAATCTGCCAAAACAGATTTGGGGCTGCAAAGGTAATGGTTTATATGGTAAGAAGTAAAGTTTTAGGCATTTTTATGCACTAAAACGCTGTTGGCTTGAGCCGTGGGTGTTACCACTAGATCGTTAATACAAACATGTGCAGGAAGGGTGGCTGCAAAAAAAGTAATATCAGCAATATCTTCTGCGCTAAGTGGCTGATAACCAGTATAAACGGGCGCTGCCTTGCTCGCGTCGCCCTTATACCGCACTAAAGAAAATTCGGTTTCGGCTGCACCCGGATGGATAGCAGTAACTTTTACCCCATGCTGCAATAGGTCTATGCGCATCGATTTACTAAGGGCATCAACTGCATGTTTTGACGCGCAATACATATTTCCCTGGGGATAAACTTCTTTTCCGGCAATTGATCCCATATTTATGATATGCCCTTTTCTTTTAATGATATGTGGAAGTAGAGCCCGAGTTACATAAACTAATCCCATAACATTGGTTTGCCACATGGTTTCCCAATCTTGCAGGTTGGCTTGATCAAATGAATCTCTTCCAAGAGCTAGTCCAGCATTGTTCACTAAAACATCAATTGCCTGCCATTCTTCTGGTAATGTAGAAAAGCCTTTTTCAACTGCTTGTCGATCTTGTACATCCATTACAATACTGAAAACTTTGTTAGCACCATATTTTTCTTGCCACAACCGTTGATCATTCTCCAAGCGCTCTTTTCTTCTTCCAGTAATGATAACTCGGTTTCCTTCGGCTAAAAACTTCTCAGCAATTGCTTTGCCAAAGCCTGATGTAGCTCCTGTAACACAAACAATACGGCTCATAATCATTTTCTTTAGTGCAATTTACATGTTGTACTTTATCTTATAAGAACAGTGGTTCCCTTCCTAAAGATAGGTCTACCTCTGTAGTCTTCTCCTTGTGCAGTGAAAACATAAGTACCTGCAGGTTGCGGTTGCCCTCCAATGGTTCCATCCCATCCTCTGCTTGGGTCTGTAGTTTGGAAAATGAGTTGTCCAACGCGATTGTATATTCTGAAGTGATCGAACCTACTAATACCAACAGGTATAGCTCTTAAGACATCATTTCTTCCATCTCTATTTGGTGTAAAAGCGGTAGGAACAAATAGGTCGGGTTCAGTTTGAAAAATTCGAACCCAAATATCATCAGTTGCTGTACATCCCGCTTCATCTGTAACAGTTACGATATAGCGTATGGAATCCTGTGATGTATTCAGTGTAGCAATAGGATCAGCAATCAGAGAATTGTTTAGACCTAAGGTTGGAGACCATCTGTAAGCAGTGCCGCCACTTGCTTGTAATTGTAATGGCTGGTTTCTAACAACTGCGGTATCTCTTCCTGCAAAAGCAGAAACGGGTGGACGAACAGTTATAAGAACAGTGTCTGTTACTAATTTTGGACAGCCTAGTGTATCACTCACCTCAAGAATATAGGCGGTTGTTCTTGATGGGGCAACAGTAGGAGTTAGCGTTTGTGCATTTAGCATAGCATTATTTGGTCTCCATTGGAAGGAGCTTGCAATAATTGAAGCTTGTAAGGTGGTTTGTTCCCCAAAGCAAATTGTTCGGTCTCCACTAACATTTACCTCTGGATAAGGTGTAACACGAATAAAAATTGAATCGCTATCTTGGCATTTTCCAAGATTGGCAGTTACCCTATAACCTGTGCTTGTTAATGGAGCAGCTAATGGATTTTTTGCATTAGGATTAGATAAACCAATTGATGGGGTCCAGAGAAACTGTAACGCTTCACTAACTGGTCTGAGTTGGATACTATCGGTTCTGCATATGCCGGTATCTGCACCCAATCGAACAGTAATAAATGGTAATACATTCACTTTTACAGAGTCTGTATTAATGCAGCCATTTTCTTCAACCCGCACATAATAAACGGTTGTATCTGTAGGGTAAACGCGTGGGTTTGCAGTTCTTGCATCAATTAGTCTATTATTAGGCGACCATTGAATAAGTCCTCTTGCATTTACACGAAGTTCAAGGGTGTCGATACTACAAATAAGCGTATCTCTAAAAGGCAAATCCAATTGTGGCTTATCTAATACTTGTATTGTTCTGGTAATTTCTTTATCACAACCTTTTGTACTGGTGACTCGTAGTCGAATAGTTTTCGTTCCAAGTGTAGGATATAGAAAACTTGGATTTGCAATTCGAGCGGTATCATTTGTTAATGTGGGCTCTCCAAAATCCCATTGCCAACTATTTACAGCTCCATATCGTACAAAAGTTCGGTCTCGGAATTCATATGGATTTAAAATGCAGGATCCTATAATATCGAAAGCTGGTTCAAAACCAGGATATATGCGCACAGTTGCAGTGGTTGAGTCTTTACAGCCGCCCGCATTGGTTACCCTTAATTTCATGGTGAATGTGCCAGTATCAGGAAAAGTATAAGTTGGACGCGGTCTGCTAGATGTATCAGATACAATGTTCGGTACTCCAAAGTCCCAAAAATAACTGTTGATACCTGCAGAGGTAGACCTGTTTTCAAAATCTAGTGTAAATCCATCGCAACTAATATAATCTGGATCTAGGCGAGCAGCGGAGAGTTGACAGTTGGCAACGGTGATATGAATTTCTTTTTTGATGCTTCCTATGAGTAAACCATTTCTAAATTCCAATGCACAAACAGCTACTACATAATCACCAGGTAGGTCTGGAGCAAAGCCTTGAATAATGCCAGTTTTTGAATCTATTTGTACCCTTCCACCAAGAGGAGAACTTGCATCGTACCCTGTTGAATAAAAAACGGGCGAATAGGGTGGGGCAACAGGTTGAGGTACTGGATTGTTTTGGCCTCCTCCATTAAGACCTGTACAAAATGTGTACGATAATGAATCGCCGTCGGCATCAACAGCGCTAAAGTCAAATGTAAAAGGAGTATTAAAACATACAACTGCGGTATCTCTTTGTGCAAAAACAGGGCTGCTATTATTTGAAACCCGCACACCATTATTTACACCGGGTATTTTACTGGTATAGGTTACCCCAACCTGATTGGAAGGAGGTGATAAATTCATGATGCCGTTAATTCTACAGCATCTTTGAACGGTAAGGTCAAATCCTGTATTATTAGCTGGTAAATCAACTGTTACTCGATAAATATCTATTCTATAACAAACTGTGGGTGTTGGACTAATACATGGATCGAATGTGCTTTTATTAAGAATATCGGTACCTGAAAGAGGAACACTAATACTTTGAAACAATGTGTTATTGTCTGAGTTGAAAATACCCAAGTTAATTATAGCATCTATCTGTTGCCCGCTCGCGCTACAATCTAGATATTGTCTAACAATTATTTCATAACGAGATGAGTTGGGGGATCCACCTGGTCCAACATAATTGTATTGAATCCACCCACCTTTTAAGTGATTAGCGAAACTGCTTGCAGTTATCAAAAAGCAACATATCGTCAATATCCAATGCCTCATTTAGTTATACTATTCATGTAATCATATATTCCCTGCAAAAATGGTTCCACTTCTTCTAGCATACCCATATGGCCAGTATTGTGTAATAATGTAACATGTGCAATGGCTGGCAGGTTCACTTGTTGTAATAAATCGTTGTATGGAGCAGCTACATCATGTAAGCCAAGTATAAATAAGATAGGCACATTCGCTTGTGCAAGTATTTGTGATCGATCGATGCGCTCTCGCATTACTGCATAATATTGAATACAAGCATCTGTATCTAATGCTTCAGCCCATTCAATTTGTTCTGCTAAATCTGTATTTGATGATTGTCTATTTTCTGGTGCAAATAAATTGGGAAGGGTTGTTTTCAAAAAAGAAAATGCACCATATTCTTTCATAAGTTGAATTCCTCTTGATCTTACCTCTTTTTTCTCCTCGCTATCAGCAAACGCTGTTGAATGTAAAAGTCCAAATCCTTTTAATCTCTCAGGAAATAATTCTGCAAAAGCAAGTGTAATATATCCGCCCATGCTGTGTCCCAAAATGACTGCCTGACCTATACTTTCTTGGTCTAATACTTGCAAAAATGATTTTGCATATTCTTCTAGCGAAGCCTCAGAATCTTTAAATAATGTTGAGCCACCCGTGCCTGGAGTATCAATACTAATAACCTGATATGCATTAACCAGACTTGCATAAACCTTTCTCCAAATACGGTTGTCTTCTCCAAAACCATGTAGAAGAACCAGTGTTGCTCCTTTTCCCTCAATTTGATATGCAATCTGGTAGTTTTTATAAGTGGCTAATTTTTTCATGGATTGAAGATTTTTTGATGAAAGCATAACTGCGCCAACAAGAATATAGAATAACAGGAATCCAAGCTTCATGCATATTTTGCGGTAGCCAATACCATGAAGCTATTAGAAGTAATTGTATGAGTAGGTTAAGTTGAAAATAGCGGATAGCAATACGCTGTGATTTGAACATCCATGTGGCTGCAATGATATGTGTGGGTAGTGCCCAAACCAGGTTGAAGTTGTTGGCGCAGGAAGCATGATTGGTGCCTAACCACATGAAGCTTAATATGACTCCAATTAATCCGAGTAGGAACCACCAAATAACATCTAACCATTGTGTGAGTAGTTTACCTCCAAAAAAAGTTGCTAAAAAAAGTACTAATACCAACATTGTATTAACCCAAACAGGAGACCAAGGAGTTTCTATGTTTTGGGGTGGAAATGATAATACTTGAATAGAAGCCTCTTCTAATTTTTTGGTTTCAGTTTTAGCTCCTGCAACAGCTTTCATTAGATAGTCTGGCAAAAACTGAACTGTTCTTGCATCCATTGCTTTGTCGATTTTACTGCCAAGCAACAAATCAATGCCAAGCTGACTCCAAGGCTGTTTGTTTTTTTTCAAATACACATGTAATGCATCTCTGAAACTCATTGGTTCAGAGAGCAAATCATTTGGAGAAGTATAACTTGGCACATATTGTTCTAGTAAATCTCTGAGTCTTGTTGTACAGTTATCATACAAGAAATCATATGCATAATACTTGTTGGCATTTTCTTGATTACGCATCAGCGCTTGATATATTTCTTGTTTTACTGCTGGCTGCAGGTCTAGTACCTGCTCTGTAACTGATCTTTGCTCTTGGTGGTACGACCATAAAAATTCAGAATAGGTACTCACAGATAAAAAGTACATCAGTTTTCCTCGCACAAACTTGGAATAAAAGTCGGGATCTGAAAAGTCAAAAGTGCCGTAGTTGAATACTAGGTCATAGCCTCTTGCACTGTCAAACACACGCATAGCACTATGTCCAAATGTACTGTACAACTCAGTACCTGGTTCGCAGGTAAGTAAGCTAATGCGCACTCCTGGCTGTGCTTTTACAGAGTAGTTTTGTGCTAAAACGACAACCAATAGAATTGTGAAAAGTATTCTTGAAATTTTCATGCTGCATAAAAATAAAACAGCCATCCGAATGAATGGCTGTTTGTTATAGGAATGGTATGATTTATTTTCTGCTATAGTTAGGAGCTTCTTTGGTAATATCAATATCATGCGCATGGCTTTCTTTCATACCAGCATTGGTAATTTTGACAAAGCTTGCTTGCTGTAAAGCAGCAATATCTTTAGCGCCGCAATAACCCATACCTGCTCTTAAACCACCTGCATACTGATACACCAATTCAGCTAAATGTCCTTTGTAGGCTACACGGCCTTCAATTCCTTCTGGTACAAACTTCTTAATGTCGGCTTCAACATCTTGAAAATATCTGTCGCCGCTGCCTTGGCTCATTGCACCTAAGCTGCCCATCCCTCTGTATTCTTTGAATTTACGTCCTTCGTAGATGATGGTTTCTCCCGGACTCTCTTCAGTTCCAGCAAAAATGCTTCCCATCATAACAACATTTGCTCCTGCTGCTAATGCCTTCACCATATCGCCAGTATAGCGAATACCACCATCAGCAATTACTGGTATGCCAGTTCCTTTAAGCGCATTCGCCGCTTCCATAATAGCAGTAATTTGAGGTACACCTGCTCCGGCAACAATTCTGGTAGTACAAATTGAACCTGGGCCAATTCCCACTTTTACTGCGTTTGCACCGGCAGCAGCTAAAGCCTTAGCTCCAGCGGCTGTTCCAACATTACCACCAATGATTTGGAGGTTTTTGAAATTTTTCCGCAATGTTTTTAATGCATCAATAACTCCTTTGCTGTGTCCATGCGCACTGTCTAGTGTTACAATGTCAACTCCTACTTGCTGTAATGCCGCAGCACGATCTAACAAATCTCGCGTTATGCCCAATGCAGCACCTACTAAAAGTCGGCCCATATTGTCTTTCACAGCATTTGGGTAATTGCGAAGTTGTAATATGTCCCTATAAGTGATTAATCCAACAAGCTTACCCTGTCTGTTTACAACTGGAAGCTTTTCAATTTTGTATTTCTGAAGAATGGTTTCTGCTTTCTTTAAATCTGTACCCTCAGGAGCAATAATGAGGTTTTCTTTGGTCATCACTTCAGTAACCTTGCGTGATTTGTTTTCATGTTCAAAGCGTAAATCACGATTGGTTACAATGCCTACCAACTTATTGTTTTTATCTACCACGGGTATCCCACCAATTCTATTTTCTCGCATCAAACGGAAAGCATCGGCAACTGTTTCATTTTCTTTCAATGTAATGGGATCAACAATTAATCCACTTTCACTTCTTTTTACTTTTCTAACCTGTTCAGCCTGCTTATCTATACTCATATTTTTATGCAGAATGCCCAAGCCGCCCTCTCGAGCCAGTGCTATGGCTAAGTTGGCTTCCGTAACTGTGTCCATAGCTGCTGAGAGCATAGGAACATGTAGTTTGATTTTTTTTGTGAGGTAGGAACTTATATTGACTTCGCGGGGGAGTACCTGACTATACGCAGGCATCAACAATACATCGTCGAAGGTGAGTCCTTCTCCAAAAATGCGGGAGTCTTGTTTGCGGGAAGTGTTTCTTGTTGCCATGTGCAAAGATAGTAGTACTCCTTACTTTTCTCCAAACTTCTTTTTAAGTACTTGCATATCTTTTTCCGGGTAAGCTCTTAATCAATCCTTTCATTTCTAAATGAAGCATTTGTGCAGCCGTTTGAGAGCAGGTCCAACCAGTTGTTCTATAAATTTCATCAACATGTACATCTTCTTTCTGTTGTAATATCTTTAGAATGGTTTGTTCGTCTTCAGATAACTCTGCGAATAGCGGTATTTGAATTTGGTTGGGCTTTTTCTGTTTTTTCCATCCTAATTCTTCCATCATGCTATTGACGTTGGTAAATATGGCGGCTTTATGTTGACGAATCAACTCTACACATCCTTCGCTTTGTTTGTCCTGAATTCTTCCAGGCACTGCAAATACATCTCTATTATAATCGTGGGCTAATTCGGCTGTAATAATACTACCTCCTTTTGCAGCAGTTTCTATAACAAGTGTAGCATCGGTCATGCCTGCAACAATTCTATTTCTCTTTGGAAATTGATGGCGGTCTGGTTCTGTATGGTAGCTGCATTCGGTAAGTAGCCCACCATGCTGCAACATTTTTCTTGCAATAGAACTATGTTGAGAGGGATAAATGGTGGAATGCCCATGTGCCATTACTCCAATAGTTGGCAATCCAGCTTGCAACGCAGCAGTGTGTGCAATAATGTCAATGCCAAATGCAAGTCCACTGACTATATGAACACCTATGGCTGAAAGTTCTTGGATAATATCTTCTGTAATTTTTTTTCCATAAGGGGTATTTCGTCTTGTACCAATAATGCTAATACTATAGGTTGGATTTAAGTTAACGTTTCCTTTGTAGTAGAGCATTATTGGTGCATCACTACAATGGGCCAATTTTCTTGGATAGCGTGCATCTTGAATGAACAAGGCTTCAATGCCTTCTGCTTCCATAATTTTAAATTCGTCTTCTATATCATCAAAGTCGCGGAATGATTTTATGGCTGCTGCGCGAATAGGTCCAATGCCTTCAATTGCACTCAATTCTTTTTTCTTAGCGTTGAAAATTTCTTTTGGTGTAGGAAAATGTTCTAGCAAAATTTTTGCTTGAATAGAACCAATTTGAGGCACACAAGTAAGTGCCATTTGGTATAAATGTTCTTCTCGTATCATAACTAACAACGGTGTGGATTCAAATATACAAGCCTTATTTGAATCTTAATCCAAGATCAGTATTTCTGTTCTTCTATTTTGCGCGCGACCTTCCTCTGTTTGATTACTAGCAACAGGATCGGTATCACCTTTTCCAGTTGTTTGTATTCGGTTTGCAGCGATTCCTTTTTCAATCAAATAATCCATAACTGCTTTCGCTCTTTGCTTAGACAGCAGTAAGTTATCAGAAGGCTTACCAATATTATCTGTATGTCCAGTAATTAAAATTTTGAGCTCTGCATTTTCAGCCATCCATTGTACTAGCTTATTCAACTCTATCTGGCCATTGCCTTCTAAAATGGCCGAACCTGTTTTAAATCGAATATCTCTTAATACCAACTTTTCTGCTTTCTGAATGGGTTGTAAAAGAATATCTAGTTGATACGTGCTATCAGCAGGAACGCCTGATAATTCATAAGATTTACTGAAAAACAAATACCCTTTTCTTCTCACTACAAAAGTGTAATCCTTCCCAATTGGCAAAGGTGTAAAATAACGACCCGTTTCGTCTGTTTGTAAAGTGAAATAAGCTTGACCACTTTCTTGATCAATTAATTCAACTGCACTGGGTAAACCATTCCCTAGTTTGGCATCTCTTACTTGTCCTCGAACATATAAGGTTCTAATTGGACGAATATCTTTTCTTAACTCAAACTTGTACAAATCTAGTAAACCCCTGCTATCGCTTCTGTCACTGGCATAGTATGCAGTCATTCCATTTGATGCAACTACCATGCTCCCTTCGTTATCAATAGTGTTGATGGGATAACCTAAGTTGATAGGCGTGCCCCATTCTCCGTTCGGTTGTTTTCGCATCATGAATAAATCGCTGCCGCCATAACCCGGATGTCCATCTGAGGTAAAGTAGAAGGTCTGGTTGTCTACATGAATAAAAGGCGCTTGTTCGTCGCCTGCTGTATTGACAAGTGGTCCCATATTTTTTGCAGGACTCCAATTTCCGTTCGGTTGTAAATAGCTTACATACAAATCGCTGCCTCCATATCCACCCGGACGATTACTTACGAAGTACAATGTTTTTTTATCTGGACTTAAAGTGGGTGCTGTTTCCCAGAATTCGGTATTTATATTTCTTCCTAAGTTGAATGGTTCGCTCCAGCCTTCATCGGTTTCATAGGAAACATAAATGTCGAAATTGCCATAACTCTGGGTTTGAAAATTTCCTGCAAACAGCATCCAGTTTTTATCTGATGACAGGGATATAGCTCCTTTACGCGGCTCCTCATTCAGTCGACCCGCAATTTTTTCCGCTTTGCCATAAGTGCTTCCATTTCTATTACTGGCATAAAAGTCTTCAATAATAGCACTCGTTCTTCTTGTGAATACCAATAAGCTATCATCTACACTTAAAGCCGGATAGTATTCTGAGTATTGTGAATTGATGCTATCTCCTAAATTAATTGGAAGGAATTTGTAAGTGCTGTCTTTCACTTGTGCAGCATGGTGTAAAGCGAATTCAAATGTTTTTTTTCTATACAATCCGCTTCTTACACTTTTTTCATTGAGCGTTGGTATAGATAAAAAACGATTGGTGTACTCAAGCGCTTTTTGGAAGTTTCCTTGTCCGGCTAAACTGATGGCGTAAGGCAATTGATAGGGTGCTGTGTATTGAGGGTCTTGCTGAATAGCTCTTTCATAAAAATATACTGAGGAGTCATACAAGCGAATTTCTTGATAAGCGCCTCCCAGCGATAGAAAAGCATCTACAAATTTTGGATCAGTTTGAATAGACTTTCTGAGTAAGCGTATGCCTTGTACAAATTGACCATTTTGTAATGATTCAATTCCCTTTTCAAATTCTTGGAAAGCTCTTTTTACAACTTTATCAGGTTGGTAGTTTTGAGTAAGTCCTGCAAAAGCAATTAAACAAGACAGAATAAAAAGCTGGCTATGCCTCATGTGTAGCAATTTCCGAAAAAAAGAGGAGTTGGCTTTGTTAAATTTTAGGGTACGTTGATGTACTTATGTATTTGCAAACTCAATTCCCATACTGGATGGGCTTTAATATACTCTACAATTAACGGAGTCATTGTATCTGCTTTGCTCCATTCTGGTTGTAAGTAAAGTTTGCAATCTTTATCTAAATCTTTTCTAAAGCTTTCAGCCCATTCAAAATCATGTTTGTTGTAAATCACCACTTTCAACTCGTTGGCTTTCTGAAAAATTTCCGGGAGAGGTGCTTTGAATTTTTTTGGGGAAAAACAGATCCAATCCCAGCTGCCACTAAGTGAATGAGAACCTGATGTTTCTATGTTGGTTTGAAAACCTGCAGCATGTAAAGATTGAGTAAGATGATCTAATGAATGCAACAATGGCTCGCCACCTGTTATAACAGCAATTTTATTAGTTGTAGCTGGAGTTTCTTTAACAGCTTTCTCAACTATGCTTTCTACAGAAAGTACTGGGTGTGCGTGAACGTCCCAACTCTCTTTTACATCGCACCAAACACAGCCAACATCACAACCCCCTAATCGAATAAAATAGGCGGCCCTACCCTGGTGCATTCCTTCGCCTTGCAGGGTATAAAAAGATTCCATTACTGGCAGTTGTTCTCCAATCATGAAGCTGATGTTCTGTTTTGGTAAGCGAGTAAAGTATTCTTCATTAATCCAGCAATGGTCATTAAGCCAACTCCACCTGGAACAGGCGTAATGGCCGATGAAATGGGTGCCACTTCATCATAGTCAACATCGCCTACAATTCTATAACCCTTTGGGTGTTCGCTATCATCAATTCTAGTAATGCCTACATCAATGACAACCGCTCCTGGTTTTACCATGTCTTTCTTTACAAATCTTGGTTTACCTAAAGCAGCCACCAAAATATCTGCAGATCTACATATTTCTTCTAGGTTAGGGGTTTTTGAATGACAGAGCGTAACAGTTGCATTGCCATATGCATGGTTCTGACTTAATAAAATACTCATAGGTCTTCCTACGATATTACTTCTGCCTATAACAACTGCGTGCTTGCCAGATGTGGGTATTTGAAAATGTTCAAGCATTAACTGAATGCCATAAGGCGTTGCAGGAATGAAAGTAGGTAAGCCTAATGTAAGTCGACCTGCACTGATGGGATGAAACCCATCCACATCTTTAGATGCATCAATAGCTTCAATTATGGCCGATTCATTGATATGCTTAGGAAGAGGAAGTTGTACCAGTATACCATCAATTTGTTCGTTGCTGTTCAGTTCTTGCACTTTTGCAACAAGGTCATCTTGAGAAATATTATCTGGTAAACGAATTAGGGTAGAAGCAAAACCCAATGCTTCACATGTTTTTACCTTGCTTGCTACATATGTTTCACTAGCTCCATTATTGCCTACTAGGACAGCCGCTAGGTGAGGCGGTCTTTTTCCAGCAGCTAAAAGGGCATCAACTTCTATTTTCAGTGATTGTTTTACAGATTGGGAAGCTATTTTCCCGTCTAAGCGTATCATGGCGCAAAGGTACGGTCTGGACTTGTTTCCTGCTGTGGATTTTTATCTTACTTTTACGCCTTCAATTTTTTCTATGAATCAAGAAATGCCGAATAACCAGTTGAATATCGAAATCAATGAAGACGTTGCCGATGGTGCTTATGCCAATCTAGCAATTATAACTCATAGCAATGCTGAATTTGTGATTGATTTTGTGAATGTAATGCCAGGTGTCCCCAAAAGCAGGGTGAAGTCTCGTATTATCTTCACACCTATGCATGCCAAGAAATTCATGAAGGCATTAGCAGAAAATATTGAACGCTTTGAAGAAGCGAACGGAGCTATTCAAGACTTGGAACAAGTAGAAATCCCTATGAATTTTGGACCAATTGCTCAGGCCTAATTAGCGCAAGCGATCTGCACTTTTCACCAGTTGCTCGTCTTTCCAAATACCCCTGAATGCCAATCCAACAAAGACTGGAAGGGAGAAGATAGCTATGCTTGTTAAATCCATTTTCCCTTCTACAAATTGTCCGCTTTGGTGGTGATAAAAAGCAATGTTGATGAGTGTTACTCCAAGAATAATTCCAGTTACTAATAGTTGGCGTTTTCTATCCTTATACAGAAAAATAGCTACCCAGCTTGCAACGGCTATAGCAACAGCTAATATCATTAATACAATATGCTGACTGGCATTTAATGAGATAAACACTTTTTCATTAGTTGCTGCATCTAATTTATTGCCACTGAAATAAGACAAGCGAAAAGTTGCAAACGATAAGATCCCGGCAATAAGCAACCAAAGCGATTGGATACGTTGAATCATATAAAAGTTTCTATGCTTTAAAGGTATAATTTCAATTTACTCAACCCAATTCTGGATATAGAGGGAACTGTTGCATGTATTCGTTGACGCTTTTCTGGACCTTGCTAATAATAGCAGCATCTTCTGAATTCATTAAAACAGTATCTATAGAATTTACTACAAATTCCATGTCTGCTTCTTTTAAGCCCCTTGTTGTAATTGCAGAAACACCAAAGCGAATTCCAGATGTTACAAATGCACTTTTATCGTCAAAAGGAACCATGTTTTTATTGGCAGTAATATCTGCTTGTCCAAGAACATTTTCTGCTTTTTTACCACTAATCGATTTATTTCTTAGGTCAATGAGCATGAGGTGGTTATCTGTTCCACCACTAATAATTTGGTAATTACGGTCAACAAATGCTTTTGCCATTGCCTGTGCATTCTTGCGTACTTGTTGTTGGTATACTAAAAATTCATCACTCAAAATTTCGCCAAAAGCAATCGCTTTTGCTGCAATGACATGTTCTAAGGGGCCACCCTGTGTTCCTGGAAAAACAGCCATATCTAAGAGGTTGCTCATTGGTTTAAGGTTGCCTTTCAAATCTTTTTGTCCAAATGGATTTTCGCGATCTTTTTTCATCATAATAATCCCACCTCTTGGCCCGCGTAAGGTTTTATGGGTGGTTGAAGTCACAAAATCGCAATAATCAAAAGGACTGTTTAATAAGCCTTTTGCAATTAATCCAGCAGGGTGAGCTATATCTGCTAAAACAAACGCACCCACTTCATCTGCTACTTTTCTAATACGAGCATAATCCCAGTCGCGGCTATACGCACTTGCACCACAAATAATTAGTTTTGGTTTTACTTCACGTGCTTTGGTTTCAAGCATTTCATAATCAACCAAACCATCTTCTTGTCGAACTCCGTAGAAATGTGGTTGGTATAATTTTCCACTGAAATTAA
The DNA here is from genome assembly GCA_964616465.1 of uncultured Hydrotalea sp. GTDB lineage: Bacteria > Bacteroidota > Bacteroidia > Chitinophagales > Chitinophagaceae > JAFLBI01. The sequence continues at coordinate 39,855 of CAZTTO010000017.1, forward strand.
CCGGAGAGCCATGGGTTAAGTGGCCGCCCATGCTAAGGTCCAAACCTAGAATTGCATCTCCCGGTTGAAGAATGGCTAGCATGACTGCCGCATTCGCTTGCGCTCCACTATGGGGCTGCACGTTTGCATATTCAACACCAAAAATTTGCTTCAATCGGTCAATTGCTAATTGTTCAGTTTGGTCAACCACTTCACAGCCACCATAATATCTTCTACTTGGATAGCCTTCGGCGTATTTATTAGTCATTACACTACCCATAGCCTGCATCACTTGTAAGCTTGTAAAGTTCTCAGAAGCAATGAGTTCTATTCCTCTGCGCTGACGGCTTAATTCCTTTCCAATTAAATCAAAAACCAACTGGTCACGTTGCATGGTATCAAATTTATTTCGAGCAAAAGTACAGTTTAATGGCATGTTCTTGTGTCTTTGTGGAAGCCATTTCACCCTCAAAATGTCCACAATTGTTGCTCAAATGCTGAATTTGTCTAATTTCACCTCGCGAAAGTGATTGTGTCAATTGTACACATTGAGGCGAATGAGTAAATAAATTACCCCCATGAAAGCAATTATACCAGTAGCTGGTGCAGGTACCAAGCTCCGTCCACATACATATACCCAGCCCAAAGCTTTAATTCCATTGGCAGGGAAAACAATTCTCAGTTTCATCATAGATCAATTACACGAGGCTGGTATTAAAGAGTTCGTGTTTATTGTTGGTTATTTAGGAGAAAAAATTCAGGAGTATGTGAAAGAATCCTATCCTCATTTGGATACTTATTTTGTTTACCAAAATGAGCGACAAGGGACTGGGCATGCAGTAGAATTAACAAAGGCAATTGTAGGAAATGATGAAGTGTTTGTTGCATTAGGTGATACCATTTGCGAGTATGATGTGAAGGAAGTGATGGATAGTCCGTATAGCATGTTAGGTGTAAAAAAAGTAGACGACCCGCGTGATTTTGGGGTAGCTACTATTAATGAAGATGGATTTATTGAAAGTGTTGTTGAAAAGCCAGCTATACCAAAAAGCAATATGGCTCTAGTGGGGTTGTATAAAATTAAGGAGACAGATTTTTTATTCGATTGTTTGCATCATATCCTACAACAATCGCCTAATGCAGGTGATTATAATTTGACCGATGCATTGGATTGCATGATAAAGAGAGGAGCAAAGTTTCAAGCGTTTAAAGTAAAGAATTGGTTCGATTGTGGGAAGAAGGATTCCTTACTCGAAAGCAATGCTACATTATTGAAAAAGTTTGGTGGTGTAATTAAGGAAGAATACAAATTTGAGAATACCATCATAGTACCACCTGTAAGTATTGCAAAAGGTTGTGTGATCAAAAATTCAATCATTGGTCCAAATGTAGCTATTGGTGCCGATACAACTATTCAATATTCAATTGTACGTGATAGTATCATTGGATCTTATACCAACTTGTACGAAGTGGTGGTAGATCATTCATTAATTGGATCTGATGCAGCAGTAAAAGGTTTGAGTAGAAGTTTGAATATTGGAGATAATACTGAAATTGATTTCGGCTAAATAATCGTCCTACATATGCAAAGCAGAATTCCAGATTTATTTGGAGTGAGAATTCCTTTGATTCAGGCAGGAATGGTTTGGAATAGTGGTTGGCGTTTGGCTGCTGCAGTTTCCAATGCTGGGGGCTTAGGGGTTATTGGTAGTGGAAGTATGTATCCTGAAATTTTGAAATATCATTTGCAACAGTGTAAAGCTCATTGCTCCTTTCCTTTTGGTGTGAATATTCCATTGTTGTATCCAGATATCGAATCGCATATTGAAACAGTAATTGCACATCGTGTTCCTGTAGTTATAACAAGCGCTGGTAATCCAGCTACCTATACAAAGCGTTTAAAAGATGCTGGCATTCGAGTTGTGCATGTAGTTGCCAGTGCAAAATTTGCAGAAAAAGCACAAAAGGCTGGGTGCGATGCAGTAGTTGCAGAAGGGTTTGAAGCAGGTGGACATAACGGTCGCGAAGAAACCACCAGTTTTGTTTTAATCCCTTTGGTAAAAGCAGCGGTTGATATTCCTGTAATTGCAGCGGGAGGAATTGCAACAGGAAAGCAAATTTTGGCTTCAATGATTTTAGGGGCAGAAGCCGTACAGATTGGTACGAGATTCGTTTGTACATATGAAGCTTCATCACACTACTCTTTTAAAGAAGCAGTTATTCAAGCAGGCGAAGGAGCTACTCAGTTAAGTATGAAAAAAACAGTTCCTGTCCGTTTGCTAAAAAATGCATTCTATCATAAAATTCAAGCTGCTGAAGATGCGGGAGCTGATGCTAGTAGTTTGAAGGAGATATTAGGAAAAGGTAGGGCAAAAAAAGGAATGTTTGAGGGTGATTTGGAAGAGGGTGAATTAGAGATTGGACAAGTGGCAGCCTTGGTTCAGCGCATTCAACCTGCAGCTGAAGTAGTTGCCGAAATTTGGAGAGAGTACAATGAACTTTTGGAATCAATAAAAAAGGGAGCCTGAGCTCCCTTTTTGTTTTAGGCTTTTTTCAAACCCCATTTAAGTAATTCTTTCCACGTAATTTTTTTGCCATACATGAGAATGGCCGTTCTATATATCTTACCAGCAAACCAAGTAAACAGAATGAAAGTTAGGATAAGTAATAACATACTTACAATTAACTGCCAAAGAGGAACAACGTCTAAGCCGTAAGGAATTCTACTCATCATAACAATAGGCGATGTTAATGGGAAAAGACTTCCAAAAACTGCCAAGCTACTATTGGGTTCATTTACAGCACGCATCATAATTACAATTCCAAATACAATTGGTAGTGTAATAGGAAGCATTAAACTCTGTGCATCTTGCGGGTCTTCATTCACTGCACTTCCAACGGCAGCAAATAATGCAGAGTATAACAAGTAGCCACCTAAGAAATAGAAAATAAAACAACCAATAATAAGTGGGAAGTTGAAGTTGCTAAGTTGATTAAAAACTTGTTGCATTGAGTTCATATCGGGTGGGGGTACATCACCTGCTTCCATAGCTTGCATGGAGCTGCCCATTTCTGGGAACATGGCAGGAAGTGTAGCCTGTACCATTGTAACCAATAGCACCCAAATAAGAAACTGTACTAATCCAACAGCACCAATGCCAATGATTTTTCCCATCATCAACTGAAACGGTTTCACACTGCTCACAATGACTTCGGCAATGCGATTGGTTTTTTCTTCCATCACGCCCCTCATAACCATAGAACCATATATAAAGAGGATGATATAGATGAGGAATCCACTTACAAAACCAATTCCATAAGCAATGCCCGAGGTAATATTTTTATTGTCTTTTCCATCGAGTGATGTGATTTCAATACTGGCACTTTTCTTGGCACTATCTAACTGGGCTTTCGAGATGTTGAGCGATAAAAGCTTTTTCTGTTCTAGAATAGATTCAATAGAATTTTGCACTTTGCTACTAGTAAGTAAGCCCACTCCTTTACCCATATTTACTCGTAAACCTTGGTGGTTATTGATATCCATGGTTTCAGGAATGAATACATAACCGTCAATCTTTTTTTCTTCTACCTGAAGGATTAATTCTTTCTCACTAGCATTGGGTTGAAAAACAAATTTGATATCCTTGCTGTTTTTATCTTTTACTAATTCTTCACCCAATAATTGATTTTTATCGGCTACTCCAATTGTTACCCCTTCCGAATCGCTGGAAGCAGCAAAGTATCCTATGAGTGCATAAAAGCCAAAGATCAGCAATGGCAAACCAATGGTGCTGAGTAAGAAGGTTTTCTTTTGTACCCTGCTTAAAAATTCGCGCTGGGCAATGATCCATGTTTTATTCATAAAAGCAGTTTAGGCGGTGGTTGATTGAAATGCTCTGGCAGTAGCATGTGTGCCCTCTACCAGTTGAATGAAAATATCGTTTAGTGATGGAAGAATTTCTTGATAAGAAACAATTGAAGCCTGTTGGTCTATAAAGTGTCTAAGAATATCATTGCCCTTATAACCATCGTTGATTTTAAGCGTCCATTCTTTATCCTTTGCTTCCAATACTTCAAATGCAGGATGTGCTGCAAGTTGAATAGCTTCCTCCAAGGCAATGTGAAACTTATGTTCTTTAAACTGTTGCTTCACATCGTACACGGTTCCGTCTAAAATTTTCTTGCCTAAGTTCACCAATACTATATGATCACAAATTTCTTCGACCTGTTCCATACGGTGTGTGCTGAAAATAATGGTGCAACCTCTTTTCGATAAATTATAGATTTCGTCTTTGATTAAATTCGCATTTACAGGGTCTAATCCGCTGAATGGTTCATCTAAGATAATGAGACGAGGTTCATGTAAAACGGTCGTAACGAACTGTAATTTTTGGCTCATCCCTTTACTGAGGTCTTCCACTTTTTTATTCCACCAGCTTTCCATTTCAAGCCTACTGAACCAATGCTTCACCTTTTGCATGGCATCGTGCTTGCTCAATCCTTTTAACTGTGCCAGATACAAAGCCTGTTCACCAATTTTCATTTTTTTATACAAACCTCTTTCTTCAGGCATGTATCCAATTTTGGCGACATCTTCAACTGGATTAAAGGGAGAACCATCTAAAATAATACTGCCGCTATCGGGATAGAAAATCCCTGTAATCATTCGCAGAAGCGTTGTTTTACCTGCACCATTGGGTCCAAGTAAGCCAAAAATGCTTCCTTCATTGATGGAGAAGCTGATATCGTCTACGGCTTTTTGCGTAGCATAGTGCTTCTTAAGGTTTTTGAGTTCTAAAATGGTTTGCATAAATAGCGTTTGAATGATGTATTGGTAGTTTAAGAACTCAAAATATTACAGAAACCTTTAAGTTCTTTTAATTTTTTGGATAACCATATTGGCAATTCGCTCTCCATCCATTGCAGCGCTTACTATTCCCCCAGCATAACCAGCCCCTTCACCGCATGGATAAAGTCCTTTTATTTGCGGATGTTCAAGTGTTTCGGAATCTCTTGGAATTCGAACAGGAGAGGATGTTCTGCTTTCAGTTGCAACAACCACTGCTTCATTCGTTAAATAGCCCCTCATTTTTTTATCAAACTCTTTGAAAGCTGCTCTTAAACTTGCATGAACAGTTGGTGGGAGTACGTCTTCTAAATGAACAGAATGAATGCCAGGTAAATAAGAGCAATCGGGAAGTCTAGAAGAAGAAATTCCCCTCACAAAATCATCCATCCGTTGTGCAGGCGCCACTAAATTGCCTCCACCTGAGACAAAGGCTGCTTGCTCAACTTTTTGTTGATAGCGCATGAGAAGTAATGGATCAGGTTGTGCCTCTTTTTTTGCGTTAGATTGTAAATATTGAAATGCCTCTTTTTCGTCAATAGTAACTACCATACCGCTGTTTGCATATGGGTTATTTCTTTTTGAAGGGCTCCATCCATTTACTACTATTTCTCCCGGAGAAGTTGCTGCTGGTGCAATAATACCTCCCGGACACATACAAAAACTGAATACACCTTTTTGTTGAACCTGTTGAACCAAACTATAAGATGCAGCAGGTAAGTGTTCATCGCGTATGTTACAGTGGTATTGGATTTGATCTATGAGTAACTGTGGATGCTCAATGCGAACACCTAAGGCAAAGGGTTTTGATTCAATTAAAATAGATTGTTGATGTAAGAGTTCAAAAATATCCCGGGCAGAATGTCCAGTTGCAAGAATGATAGCTTCGGCTTTGATTTTGTTGTGATGATTTAATTCAGCACCAATACAAACACCATTTTCAACAATGAACTCTGTAAGTTTTGTTTCGAAGTGTACTTCACCTCCATGCTCAATGATGCAATTGCGCATAGCTGAAATGATATCAGGGAGTTTGTTGGTACCGATATGTGGATGCGATTCGTATAAGATGGATTCTTTTGCTCCAAACTGTACAAAGAGCTCAAGAATTCTCTTCAAGTTGCCTCTTTTGTTACTTCTTGTGTAGAGCTTTCCATCGCTATAGGTTCCTGCGCCTCCTTCCCCAAAACAATAGTTGCTTTCTGGATTTACAATACCCTGCTTATTCATAGCAGCTAAGTCCCTTCTTCTGTTGCGTACATCTTTGCCGCGCTCAATTACAATTGGACGAATACCTGCCTCTAACAATTGCAAAGCTGCGAATAGTCCAGCAGGACCTGCACCTATTACCAGCACGCGAGTTGCGGCATCTGTTACTTTTTTAAAGTGATAGGTTTTTCTAGGAAGATCTTTTGCTTCTTCGTTTACAAAAACCTGTAAAGTTTGGTTAATCCAAACCTGCTTTTTACTTCTTGCATCAATAGATTGTTTTTCAATATAAAATCCACTGATAGCAGTAATAGGCACAGCCAAATAGGCCGACAGCAATTCTTTTGTAATTGAAGGGTCGGCAGCTTCTGCAGGTTTTATTTGCCATTGAACCTGTTTAGGCATTTTGTTGAATTAAAATGGCAGGTCGTCTAGATTGTCGCTAGGAGTTTGATCCAGTGTAAAATCGGGTGGTGCCTGTTCTGCGCTTCCACCTAATCTAATTTGTTCCATTCTCCATGCATCTAAGTTGGTATAATAGCTATCGATTCCGTCCTTAGTTCTCTTCGAACCTTTAAGGTTGAAGTACACTTTTACCTCCTCTCCCAAAGAAAATCGGTCAGGCAAACTTGTTTTATCCTGCACACATTGAAACTTGATATAATTTGTAATACTTCTCCCGCCAATATCATCCGTTTTTTCGATCACAAATTCACGGATGCGAAAAGTTTCAGTTCGCTGCACAGTTTCCATAATGGCCACTAATTTTCCTTGCACTTCGTACGACATATCTTTTGTTTAAGAAATTCAAAAGTACAGTTTCCTTGCGGGATACTTTCTAAAATTTGCACCTGCTCAAGAACAAAATCATTTACCTTGCTGCTTTATGTATTTTACTATGAAAAAAGTTCTGTCGCGATTGTCCATTGTAGGATTATTCGCACTCATGATTGGCTGCGGCACCAGTAAAACCATGTTGCCATGGCAGTACAAACCTGTCAACATTCAGCTTGCTAAAGAATTGCCCGCCGACACGTCTATGGAAAGGTGGCTGAATGGTTATTCAGGAAAACTAAGGGCTTCTATGGATCAAGTAATTGGTACTACCACTCAGGCATTATCAAAAGCTCAACCTGAAAGTGAACTGGGAAATTATTTAGCAGATGCTTTACTTGATGCGGCTAAACGAGAATATAAAAGAGAAGTGCATGCAGCATTCATCAACTATGGCGGAGTTCGCGCACCACTTCCCAAAGGAAATATTACAGTAGGAAATATTTTTGAAGTCATGCCTTTTGATAATTTACTTGTTTTACAAGAAATGAATGGAAAAGTATTACAAGTTTTTTTGGATAAGATTGCTGCCAGAGGCGGCTGGCCAATTGCAGGTATTGAAATGAAAATAAAGGATAAAAAGGCGATTGAAGTAAAAGTACAAGGGAAGCCTTTAGATGAGAATACAGTTTATGTGATTGCTAATTCAGATTATGTAGCAACTGGCGGAGACGATAATGATATTTTAAAAACAATCCCTGTTATTTCATCTGGGTATCTTATGCGCGATGCATTTATTGCTTACACAAAAATGCAAACAGAACAGAAAAAAAATATTGGATCACCCCTTCAAAAAAGAATCAGCTATGCAAACGCTCAATAGAAGAAATTTTTTAAAGTCAACAGCTCTTGCAGGGGCAGGTTTTGTAGCAGCTCCTTTAGCTGGACTAGCATTAGAGCAACAAGCCAAAACAGCTAAGAAATTGATTCTAGCACATACGAATGATGTGCATAGTCGATTAGAGCCATTTCCAATGGATGGAAGTAGGAATGCAGGTATGGGCGGTGTAGCAAGAAGAGCTTCCATGATTGAACAATTAAGAAAAGAACATGGCGATTCATTTTTGTTGGTGGATGCTGGCGATATTTTTCAGGGCACACCTTATTTCAACCTATACAAAGGCGAGCCAGAAATTAAGGCCATGACAAAAATGGGTTATGATGCCGCAACAATTGGCAACCACGACTTTGATGGAGGCTTAGAGAATCTAGCTACACAAATGATGCACGCAAGTTTTCCATTAGTTGTTGCTAATTATGACTTTTCAGGAACGCCCATGGAAGGAAAGACAATTCCTTATCACATTATTAAAAAAGGCGACCTAAAAATTGGTATTACAGGTGTTGGAATTGAGTTGAAAGGATTGGTGCCTGAAAGTCTTTATTTGACAACAAAATATTTATCGCCTATTGAACAAGTGAATGTGCAATCAGCTTATTTAAAAAAGAAAGGATGTGATTTAATTGTTTGCTTATCACACTTAGGAGACAAGTACAACGACAATAAAGTAAGTGATGAAGTATTGGCAAAAGAAACAGAATGGGTAGATGTAATTATTGGTGGACATACCCATCGTTTTTTTGAACAACCCCGCACGTATAAAAATAAAAAAGGATATGATGTAATTGTTAACCAAGCAGGGTGGGGTGGTATACAATTGGGGATATTAGAGCTACAATCAAGCACAGCAAAGGATGCTAAGCTAATAGGTTCAAAATCATTGCAGATAAGTGAGAAAAATGCGAACTAAAAAATTTTTTTTTCAACATTTATTATTCATATTCGCACTCCTGTGCTAAACTTTTTTTTTGAGTGAAGGAATCGTGGTAAATTGTGAAGTTGGCACCCCTTAAAAAAATATACTTAACCGATAATAAATTTGATTGTTTTTTATGGCCAAAACTGCTGAATCTGTATGGAGCAATTGTTTGAAAATTATCAAGGACATTGTAGAATGGCAACATTTCAAAACTTGGTTTGAACCTATTCAGCCGGTAGAGTTAAATGAGGGTGTACTATTAATTCAAGTTCCTAGTCAATTTTTTTACGAGTACTTAGAAGAACATTATGTGAACTTACTTGCTAAAACGCTTAAGCGTGAGTTGGGTAAAGAAGCAAGGTTAGAGTACAGAATAATGGTAGACAGCGGAAGCACAGCAAATGGTGCCTACCAAGTTCCTGCCAGCAACATAAAAACTTTTAACAACAACGAGCTCAATTTCCCATTGGTGATTGATACACCCGTTAAGAATCCTTTTGTTATACCAGGGCTGAAGAAAATGCAAATTGATCCTCAGCTCAATCCTAAGTACACATTCGATTCTTATATAGAAGGCGATTGCAATCGTGTAGCTCGTAGAGCTGGGAAGACTGTAGCAGAGAAGCCAGGTTCCAACTCTTTTAATCCACTTGTTGTATATGGTGGAACAGGTTTAGGTAAAACCCATTTGGTTCAAGCAATAGGAAATGAAGTAAAGCGCTTACATCCGAATAAAGTTGTTCTATATGTAAGTAGTGAAAAATTCATTAATCAGTTCATGGATCATGGACGCAATAATGCCATCAACGACTTTATTCATTTTTATCAGTTGATAGATGTGTTGATTTTAGATGATGTACACTTTTTCAGTCGTGCTGAAAAAAGTCAAGATGCATTTTTTGCAATATTCAATCATTTGCATCAGAGTGGCAAGCAATTGGTGTTGACTTCAGATAAGTCTCCTAAGGATTTGGAAGGCATGCAGGAGCGTTTATTGAGCAGATTCCGTTGGGGATTGAGTGCAGATATTCAGTTGCCAGATTATGAAACAAGGATTGAGATACTGGAGCAACGTATGAAGCAAGATGGATTGGATATGCCAAAGGAAGTGGTAAAATATGTTGCGTATAATATCAGCACCAATGTAAGAGAATTGGAGGGTGCGCTTATTTCTTTATTGGCTCAGTCGTCTTTAAATAGAAAAGAAATTGATTTAGAACTTGCGAAGCGTGTACTACGCAATTTTGTAAAGACCAGCAGCAAAGAAATCACCATTGAAGCTATTCAGAAAATGGTATGTGAATACTTCGATGTGTCGTATGATAAGTTATTACATAAGACCAGAAAACGTGAGATTGTACAAGCTAGGCAAATAACTATGTATTTGGCAAAAGCTTTCACAAAGAATTCGCTCAAAACAATTGGAGAGCATTTTGGTGGAAGAGACCATACTACAGTTATACATAGCTGTCAGACCGTAAAAGATTTGATGGATACGGATTCAATATTCCGTGAAAATGTAATGGAGTTGACACAGAAAGTGCAACTTGCTGCAATGTAAGAATTGGGTTAGAGGTTCAAATAAACTAAGGTCCTTTTGTTTCAAAACAAGAGGACTTTTTGTTTGGGTTGTATTAGTTCGCTATCTATATTTGCAGCCCTCTTCCACATGGAAGATAAGGTCGGTGAGGTGGATGAGTGGCTGAAATCAACGGTTTGCTAAACCGTCGTACGTCCTTAAAGATGTACCGAGGGTTCGAATCCCTCCCTCACCGCTGAGTAACCTCACAAAAAGTAACTAAACCTCACAAAATCAACAAGTTGTGAGGTTTTTTATTTCCCCTACTACTTCAAAAAATACCCCTTTTTCACATATTTCTGGTGAGGATCTAGGGAGTAAATCTTTTTCCCAAAATTTACTCACCAGAAACTGCATAAATAATTGACATTCAAGTTGTAAAGTTTTTTTACCTCTTTTTTGCGTACTCACTGTAGCACAATTTTATCACCTCAAAACAAACGTTACAATGAGCACACAGTATCTGCACTATTACTTGATCAGAAAATCAAGTAAAAACCCTACTTGTAAAAAGCATTACATCTTTCTAAGAATCTTAGCAGGTTCTGCAAGAATCGAAACATCTCTAAAGGTTCAAGTTGATCCGGAATTTTGGTGCAAAAACTCCCAACGCTGTATCGGAAAATCTCCGCAGGTTAAAGAAGTCAACAACATACTAAATACCCTCGATGTAAAAATTAATCGTCTTAAGAATGAATTATTAGATACTGGTACTAGTATTTCTTGTGTGGAGTTTAAAAACCGTGTATTTGGTATTTCTTCAAAAGTTAGATACTTCCTCGAAATCTTTAAAGACCATAATAATAAAATGGAAGCTCTTCTCAACCAAGGTTATGCTAAGGGAACTTTAATCAGATTCAATACTACCTGGCGTCATGTCCAAGAGTTTTTACAGTGGAAGTACAATATGAATGACATTGATATTAATAGGATCAACCATGCTTTTATAACCGATTTTGAATTCTATTTAAAATCAGTCAAGAAAATTGGAAATAATACTTCTGTAAAGTACATCAAGAATTTTGGCAAAATCATCCGAATTTGTATGGCTAATGGATGGCTGGAGAAGAATCCGCTTATTAATTATAAAGCAAAGCTTAAGGAGGTGAACCGAGATTTCCTTACAATGGATGAAGTCAATTTGATAGGTTCTAAATCTTTTTTAAGCACCCGCATTGAGTTGGTCCGGGACATATTTGTGTTTAGCTGTTTTACAGGTTTGGCTTATGTTGATGTTAAGCGATTAACACGTAACCATATAAGTATTGGTATAGATGGTGGAAAATGGATTTTCATTGAAAGGGAAAAGACGAAGGTTCGTTCTGCAATTCCTTTGCTTCCTAGAGCTCAAGAAATTCTCACGAAATATGAAAATCATCCAGTGGTTTTGAATACAAATGTGGCTTTGCCAATTTTAAGTAATCAAAAAATGAATTCTTATTTGAAGGAAATTGCTGATGTATGTGGTATTAATAAAGAACTAACCTTTCATATTGCTCGACATACTTTTGCTACCTCTGTTACGCTTGCTAATGGTGTACCAATTGAAAGTGTTAGTAAAATGCTTGGTCATAGTAGTATTAAAATGACACAGCATTATGCCAAGGTTTTGGATAAGAAAATAGGTGAGGATATGGCTGTGTTGAGAAGTCGTCTAAATACTAAAGAGCAAGTTCAGAAAACTGCAGTAACTGCATGAGTGAATAATTTTTTTTCTTTCATCCATCCGCTCACATTTGTTGGGCGGATTTTTTTTGTTTGTTATTGTTGCACTTTCTTACCTATTTATAAGAAAGTTGTTGTTATGAAAAATCAATCTAATTCTAAAGAGCCAATCGATTGGTATATTGTATCTCAAATAAGAGATTTAAGGCACCGTAATGGATTAACCCAAACCGATTTGGCAATTGCATTGAATGTTTCAGTAGGATTTATTGGCCAAGTTGAATCTGTCAATCATTCAGCTAAATATAATATTTATCATTTGTGCAAGTTGTCTCAGTTATTTAATTGTTCTATGCGAAACTTTTTTCCGGCTGATGTTATAGCTGAGTAAATAAAATATCAAGAAGTTTTGTGTGCTTTTTATAAGATTAATTTTTGATCTTCTGAATGTCATTTTTGATGGTATGAAGATTAAAAATTGATCTTTTGAAAATGATAGTATTTGTAATTGAATTATTTGATTGATAATCTTTTACAAGGATTTTAGATTCGATTATAGCAGATCAAAAATTGATCTTAAAGGAGATTAAATTTTAATCTTGTACAAGATTATATTTCAATACACAGCTGATACAGAAATAACTCTTGCACCCTTTTGTTTTGTTTGAATTTGTGATGTTTTTGTATTTTTTATAACATTTCTTTATCGGAAAATTGCGGCATCGTTATATGATAGTTAACAATACAATTAAGTTGATTAGCTATGGAGAAAGTTTTACAATTACTAAATGGTATTTCATTTGATACGAATGCTAATGAGCAAACAAGCGACTTTAATTTGGCTCACTATAAAAACCAATTGCATACACTGCAAAGAGCCTTGGCAGATATTAAGCTGCATGTAGCTAAGGAAGGTTTTTCTTGTAATGAAGAGGAGATTATCTTTTTTAAAAAGATTAAACCTAAACTTTTGGGCATCATTTTTTATCATGCTTATCTTATTAATCTTGATTCTAATACAGTTGTTGGTTGTACAAATCTTCTAAAGGATTGTCTTAAAGTGAAGTTGAATGAGTTAATGGATTTTAGAAAGAAGTATTACAGTGAATACTGTTATTATAAAGGAAACGAAATTGGATTAGATGAATGTTATTTCTTACGTGGTACTAAGAAAGCTCGTTTATTATATGATCTGCCATTTTTCGATTTTGATATAGATTTTTCAACTGGATATGATGTGCTCTTTGGCCATTTTATTGCTATGGAATGTCTGGAAAATTATATCAAACGATATTTGATTTATTTAGACCAACCCTTGCAATCGTCTTTGTCAGAAGTTAATGTATCTAAGGTAAAGTGGACAAGTAATAAAACTGCTTTAGTTGAGCTTATGTATGCGTTGATGGCTGGCGATGTATTGAATAATGGTAACGCACAAATTAAGGATATCGCTGAATCCCTGGGTAAAGCTTTTGATATTGATTTAGGCGATTTTTATCGCACATTCTCTGATATAAGAATGAGAAAGAATGGTAGAACTAGATTCTTAGATCAGTTAACTAATGCTTTGATTGATAAGATGGATATTATGGATCAGATTGATGGTAGTTTGAGATAGTTATTCAACAAGCGATTTAAGATGTTTTGAATATTTTTTTATACCAAGTTGAAGCATCTGTGTAAATTATTTCACATCAGCTTTATTGTTTTGCGTTCATAAAATAATGTTTTATGCAAGTAAATTTAATTACAACCGATGACCTTCATAGACTGAGGGTTGAAATCATCCAAGATTTGAAAGCTTTACTTATTAAACCTTCTCCTAAACCTAAACAGTTGCTTAAATCCAGAGAAGTAAGAGCTATGTTGAAAGTGTCAAACAACACTTTGTTGAATTACCGTAAATCAGGTAAGCTGAAATGTTCTAAAGTGGGGGGCACTTTTTATTATCGTTACGATGATATTATGAGACTTATGGAGGAAGAGCAAGTAGATGTTAGCCATAATGAAAACAGTTTTATTCGAATTAAATAAAATGTACCATGAACACACACTTTCAACATTTTTTACAAAGATCTAAATTAGATCATCGTTTGAAGCCAGTTCATATTTCTATGTATCATGTTCTTCATACTGTGGCGCCAGATCCTAAGTATGGTATCTCTTTTCAGCTTCCCAAATCCGAAACTATGGCTCTGACCAGGATTATTTCTAAGCCTACTTATTTTAAATGTTTAACGCAATTACATGAGTTTGGCTATATAGTTTACAAACCTTCGTTCCATCCCAAAATAGGTTCTCTGGTAGAGTTGCGTTTTTTGAATATTCCTTCTAAAGATGATGTGAGTCAAGTTTTGGTAGAAAATAACCAGACCAAATTGCTTGAAGCTAAAAAAGTTATTGACAACTCTATTAAGGAAACGCTTCCAAAAGATAATCAGCATATTAGTGTTCACTTATCAAAATATTTACAGGATAACAAACATTTTGACCAGTTAAAAAGTGAAACTTGTAAAGATGATAAACCGCCTATTCCTCTTGACCAGTCAAAAAGCAAAACAACTTTGGGGGTTAGTAATCAAACAGCTGATTCACTTATAACCCATGCTGATAAAGGGAATTCGGCAAATAAAGGAATAAGTGTTACTCACCAAAACCAATCAAATACTTTTTCTGCTTCTACATTATATATAGATAATAATAGAAGTAATAATAATTCTAGTATTAATACTAGTAATAGTAATATAAATGGTACGAGTAAAAAAAATGAACCAGTAAAAGAAGATTTGTTCCACGAGGGATCTAAGTTTTTTAGTACGGTTCCTCCAACACTTGAAATGGTTACCATGTTTTTTGCGCATCGTGGCTACCCTAAAAAAGATGCTGAAATGTTTTACAACTATTACCAGTCGAATGGTTGGAAAATGGGCGGTAAAATTGCTGTAAATAATTGGCGCGGGATTGCTCTGAATTGGATGCTACGCACTCCCGTTTTTAATCAACAATCTTCATTTAAATCTAAAGGCGATTATGTCCACGTCAAAAATAACTCTACAAAAAACTACGCAGAACCTTTATGATGTGGTTCCGGAGCTCACAAAGGCTGATGCTGATTATGTTGCAATGATCAATCTTACTGAAAAAGAAGGAAAAAGAATGTATGGACCAGATTTCAAAATCTATGATGAAGATCTTCCTTTGGTAGTTAGAATGATTGCTTGGTTTGTGGAGGATGAGCAAGCAGCTGAATTAATGAATATAAACCTCAAGAAGGGGATATTATTAACTGGTCCAGTCGGCTGTGGTAAAACTGCTCTTTTTCGAGTCATGAGCCGCTGTGCCGATCAAAGTCGGAAATGCATCCTGAAGCCTTGTCGTGATGTTGCTTTTGAATATTCGGAAAATGGGAAATCAACCATAGCTAGATATTCTCACGCAAATGGATTTGATACCAAGCCAAGGGTGTTCTGCTTCGATGATCTTGGAGCTGAAACCTTGGGCACTCATTACGGCAATACCCTCAATGTAATGGCGGAAGTATTTATATCGAGATTCGAGCTGTTTGAGTTCAATGGACTGATCACTCACTTTACAACCAACCTAACATCCGGTGAAATTGAGGAGCGTTACGGAGTGCGTTTTAGAAGCCGATTAAGAGCTGCTTTTAATCTGATAGCCTTCCCATCCAACGCCATTGATAAAAGGTCTTAATTAAAAACCGTTATATGAATTTGAAAGAAGTCATAACCCATCCCGATGTAAACAAGTACATCGCTAAAATCGAGTTCCACTTAATTGAAATTGGAGCTACACATATTCGGAAAGAATACAAAAACAAGGAATGTGTTGGAATTGGATTTTCGGTATTCAATGTTCAGAAGATGATGCATATTCCTTACTTGCTTACCACGCAAGTCGATAAATGTTACCAAAACATCTACGAAGAGCAGTATCGAGTCAGTCCAGAACGGTTCGACCATCTAAAACAACTTTCTGTCCGATTAGCTTGGAAGCTCTTAGCCGATTTGGTAGAAATGAAAGCAAAGCTCATAGTCACAGGAATTGCCTGTCCACTAGAATCATTCTTGCCCTATTGCTTAGCTCAAGAAGATCCACCCATCACCTTCATCCAAAAAATCCGTTCAACAAGTTTTAATTGGAAGTAACCAAATCCCCAGCCCTGGCATTTGCTAGGGCTAGGGTGTTTTGTATGTAACTTCTTAAAATAATTACATTTTAAGTATATTTTTGAAATACTTGTTTCCATTAACATTGTATTCAAAACAGTTAAAATGCGGTTTAGCTTAC
This sequence comes from uncultured Hydrotalea sp., assembly GCA_964616465.1. Lineage (GTDB taxonomy): Bacteria > Bacteroidota > Bacteroidia > Chitinophagales > Chitinophagaceae > JAFLBI01. The sequence goes on from CAZTTO010000017.1 coordinate 56,035, forward strand.
TCGCTATTATTTTACTTGCTCGAATTAGTTCAATTGCTCAATCAAATTCTGGTTTCAAGATGGGTGATTCTGAACTAGTAAAATTTCTTGAAAGAAACTTAGTATCATATGTTATAAGTGAAAATGATAGTTCATCATATTCGTCAATAGCATTTTTAACCTTTGACAATAACGGTAGCCTTGGAAAAATTGTATATATGGATGATTCGGATCATTCAGTGAAAAAGCATTTAAATACACTTCTATTCTCGTCAAAAGATATATGGGACAAGAAATTAACGAAGGATTTATTGCTACTTATTCCAATAGAGGTTATTATCTACGATAAGAATGAAAGTGTTATACCTAATCCTTTTATGAATAAGATGTCGAAAGAGTTTTTATCAGAATTTAAGAATAGCAAATCATTAAAAACAATACTACTTGAGCCTATTAGAGTAGTTTCTTATAGGGAGATTAAAAGATAGCCTTGCATTTGAGAAAATACAAGAGGTCATTTTATTAGATAATAATTTCAGTTATAAAAGAAAAAACCACCATAATTAATTCAGTGAAATAAAAGAGCCCCGTATAGAAATACAGGGCTTTAAAACGTTACTAGCCTCCGTATAGAAATACAGATGCGCCGTTTTTATAATCTATTTTACTCCCCTATTAGAAAATAAGGTAGGTTTTATTAAAGATGGAAACTGGTGAATCCATCTCAAAGCAAAATTTGCTTCACACCGTTTCCATCTTATGCTTATAAAAGGTTGACTAGGATTTTAGTTATGCAAAATTATTTATTCTCAATCTCAGCCAACGCATTTACTTGCAGTGCAAATAAATGAAGATTTTATCAAAACAGCTGTTTTTAAACGTTTATTAAAGGGCTAAGCTATGTTTAGGCTAATTTTACTCTTTTTAGACAATTTTTCACTGAATCAATTTTTAATCCTAAATTCGGAATATTGTAATCCTGGTAAGAGAATGAACACACGTGCATAAGGTTAGCAGACATCCGGAATTACAAGAATATACTGCCCGCCCCAACTTAATTTGATTAATGATTTTTCAGTAACATGTGACTGAGAGTAGCGAAGCTGTGGATATTTACAAATTGTTCCTTCGGAAGTTTTAATAAATAATGAACTAGATTAAAATCATTGCTGGATAAGTATATCAATTTAATATATGGAGCTGTTGGCAAACAAAAGGTTGTTGATACATTAAAAGTATTATCAGACGATTTCATCTTAATAAATGATTTCAATATATCATTTTCTCAAGCCTTATTTTATAAACAAGAAGCTGATTATATAAAAAGCCTTCAAGTAGATCATTTTCTCATTGGCCCAACTGGTATTTTCATTATTGAGACAAAAAACTGGAGTGGCTGATCATTAGGGGATTTAAGCTTTCGCTCACCTGTTGATCAATTAAGAAGATCAAGTTCTTGAGTATTTATGTTGTTGAATCATTTTAATTTAAGTGGTTTAAAATTGAATAATCACCATTGGGGTAATAAGAAAATACCTATAAAAAGTATTATTGCTTTGATAAATAATAAGCCAAATCAGGATTTTCAATATGTAAAGATTTTGACTATATCCGAGTTGGTTGGATATATACAATATTTTAATACGAGTTTATCGATAAATGAAATAAAGTCCATAGCTGATTTATTTATTGCTTTAAATAAAAGGAAAATATGATGAAAATATTTACAACAATTATTAAGAGTGGGATTCTATTACTCTTTGCCTGTCAAGATACTTCCAAAACTATAGCTTCTGAAGCCGAACAACTTGACTATAATAATGTTTCAATTTTAGATAGTCTTATTAAGATCCGACCTATTAAAGAGGATACTTTATTTTTAGGCTTTAAAATTGGAATGTCATTAAAAGAGTATAATCAACATGCTAACACAATCAAAAAAGATGGTCGGTTAATTGAATTTTCGAAAAAAATAATACTAAATACTTCAATTGGTAGAATTGATTTAGGTGAGGGTTATACGTTTACAACATCTATCATTAAAAAGACTAATGAAAAAAATATTACAGGTAAAGGAACTTATTATTTGAGACCAAAATTCTCAAAAAATGATAAATTAATTAGTTTAAACATCTATCCTATTGAAGAGTGGAACTCTATTGCTATTACAGATAATCAAACCTGGTTAAGAGAAAATATAATCTCAAATTCTGGCCGTCTATTAGATCGAAAATTAATCAGGGCAATGAAAAATGCTGAAATTATTTCTACATCTGATTTTGTTCAGCAAAATGGAAATCTCTTAATTTACCCTATTATGTTTGGAATTTCATATGAACCCAGTCAAGTAGTATTTTCAAAAATTAAGACAAAAATAAATGTAGATAGCTTAATTGAATTAAATAATAAGGAAATTGTATTTTGAATCTTAGTAGATAGATTATAAATGACTCTTAGTTGGAACGAAATAAAAGACCGGGCATTAAAGTTCTCAAAAGAATGGGCTGACACTTCAAACGAAGAAGCAGACGCAAAACCATTTTTAGTTGAGTTCTTTAATGTGTTTGGCATTACAAGTAAACGTGTTTCGACCTTTGAACACCGAGTTAAAAAACTTGACGACAAAGACGGCTACATTGACTTACTTTGGAAAGGGACGATTTTAATTGAAATGAAAAGTCGGGGCAAAAATCTAGACAAAGCATTTGAACAAGCCAAAGACTATTTACACGGACTGAAAGAACACGAATTACCGAAATACATTCTAATTTCTGACTTTGAAAATTTTCGTTTACACGACCTTGAAGAAACAAAGACAATTGAGTTTAAACTCAACGACCTTGTAAACAATGTTCAGCATTTTGGATACTTACTTGGCTATCAAAAGAAAGTTTACAAAGAACAAGACCCGGCAAACATCAAAGCAGCCGAGTTAATGGGCAAACTTCACGATAGACTTGAAGAAATTGGCTACACGGGACACCCCTTAGAAGTTTACTTGGTTCGTTTACTTTTCTGTTTGTTTGCCGAAGACACGACCATTTTTGAAAAGCAACAATTTCAAGAATACATCGAGCAACGTACCAACATTGACGGAAGCGACCTTGCAGCAAAACTGCAAGAACTCTTTCAAGTTCTTAATACTCCAAAAGAAAAACGCTTTACAAATCTTGACGAGCAACTTGCAGACTTTCCATATGTAAACGGAAAGTTATTTGAAGAAAACTTGCCTACTGCAAGTTTCGATAGCAAAATGCGTCAAGCCCTTTTGGATTGCACTTACATTGATTGGAGTAAAATTTCACCTGCAATTTTTGGCTCAATGTTTCAAAGCGTAATGAACCCGAAAGAACGCAGAAATCTTGGAGCACATTACACCAGCGAAACCAACATTTTAAAACTCATTAAACCGCTTTTCCTTGACGAACTTTGGAAAGAGTTTGAAAACATCAAAGACAACAAAAGCAAACTCGGTGAATTTCATAGAAAAATAAGCACATACAAATTTCTTGACCCTGCTTGTGGTTGCGGTAACTTCTTAATCATTACTTACCGAGAACTTCGTTTGCTTGAATTGGAAGTTCTGAGAGCATTAAACAAGTCAGGCCAAAGAGTAATTGATGTAAGTAGTATAATTCTAATTGACGTTGACCAATTTTACGGCATTGAATACGAAGAATTTCCTGCAAGAATTGCCGAAGTAGCAATGTGGCTAATTGACCATCAAATGAACATGATGGTGAGCAACGAGTTTGGGCAATATTTTGTGCGTTTACCATTAAAAAAGTCAGCGAAAATTGTTCACGGAAATGCTTTACAAACAGAATGGGAAAGTGTAGTTACTAAAAACGAACTATCCTACATCATTGGAAATCCACCTTTCATTGGTAAACATTTACAGAACGAAAGCCAAAAAGCTGATATGGAAAAAATATTTGCTAATGTAAAAGGCGTTGGAGTTTTAGATTATGTTGCGGCTTGGTATTTAAACGCAGCCCAATACATTCAAGACACAAAAATTAAAGCTGCTTTTGTTTCAACTAACTCAATTGTGCAAGGCGAACAAGTCGGAATATTGTGGAATTTACTTTTCACTAACTATAAAATTAAAATTCATTTTGCACATAGAACATTTAGTTGGAGCAATGAAGCAAAAGGTAATGCAGGAGTTCACGTTGTAATAGTTGGTTTCGCCAATTTTGACACTGTAACCAAGAGCATTTTTGAGTATGAAGATATAAAAGGCGAAGCCCAAGAGATAAAAGTTAAAAACATAAATCCTTATTTAGTTGAAGGAAAGGATTTTGCTTTGCTGTCAAGAACGAAACCGATGTGTAAAGTTCCAGAAATGTTATATGGGAATAAAATTGTTGACGGTGGATTTTATCTTTTCACCGACATAGAAAAAGCGGACTTTATAAAAAAAGAACCTCTTTCTGAAAAGTTTTTCAAGTCAATTTTATCAGGAGATGAATTTATAAATGGTAGAAATAGATGGATTTTGTATTTAGCAGATATAGAACCTAACGAAATAAAAAGTTTACCCTTAATAAAAGATAGAATTGAAAGTGTAGCTAAATACCGAGCAGCAAGCACAAAATCTCAAACAAGAGAAACTTCAAAAACACCTACACTATTTGCCGAGCCAAGACAACCGAAAGATAATTTCTTATTAATTCCACGAACGTCCTCTGAAAATAGAAAATATTTGCCCTTAGGTTTTTACTCAAAAGACTTCATTGTAAATGATAGCTGTACGGCTTTACCTAAAGCTACATTATTTCATTTTGGCATACTTAGTTCAGTAATGCATATTACTTGGGTTAAATACACTTGTGGTAGATTAGAAAGTAGATTAAGATATTCAAATACAATAGTTTACAACAACTTTCCTTGGCCAGAAAACCCAAACGACAAGCAAATAAAAGCTATAGAAGCAGCAGCACAAAAAGTATTAGATGCAAGACAGGAATTCCCTAACAGTTCACTTGCCGACCTATACGACCCATTGACAATGCCACCTGTATTAGTAAAAGCACATAACGAACTTGACAAAGCTGTTGATTTAGCTTACAGACCACAAACATTTACAAGTGAAGCCAACAGAATGGAATTTTTATTTGGGCTTTACGAAAAATATACGGCAGACTTGTTTTCAATTGAGAAGGTAAAAAGAAAGGCTAAATAGTATTTAAGCTGAATTTTAAAGAATTTATAAATTAAATTATTGGTTATTTTTCAATAATATAAACAACATTTTCAAATTTTATATGATTTTTTTATTTCTACTTGCGACTTTATTGGTTATTCAACATTTTTTAGAAAGAGTAAATAAGTATAAGAATTTACTTTTTTCTTTAAGTATTTTAATAATTCTAATTCAGTTAAAAATAGAAATTAGTGAAAATGAGCAGCAGCAGAGCATTGCTACTGCCATCAACAATTTGGATAAGCAGAACTTAAAAATTTCAGAAGCAAATATTAATGATTTTAAAGGGTTTAGTATCTATTTTATCGGTGAGTTTGAAGATAGAAATAATAATGAAAGACAATTCCTTTTCGATATTGGTGAATCAGATTTAAATAATCGATTTTCTTTATATCTTGATAAGAGACAAAATCTGGTTTTTAGGATTATAGATGGAATAGGAGAAACTCATTCATATATAATTAACAAAAAGGATTATCTTTTTTATGAAAAAATACCCTTTTTAGTATATATAGAGCTGGGTGTTACTAATAACTATTCATTTGTAAGGCTTTATTTAAATAACAAACTCATTAATAATAGTTTTATTAATTCCACTGAAGGAATAGTGGATGTGAAATATCTTAATAATTATCAGTCTTTAATTATTGGCCTAAGAAAAGTAGATCTTGGTATTAATACCACTTCTCTTTATGATGAAAATATTGTAGGAACTCTTGGAGCTAATATGAATGGTAATTATATTTCTAAAGTATTTCCTTTTGAATTAGTGGTTTTTGGTGGTCTTATGCTTACTGAAAATCGCGAAAAAATTTGGAAAGGATTTCAAAAAGATATTGAATTCTTTAAATCTGTAAGAAGAATATTTAAGCCTTTTAATGATGAAAAATATTATAAATTATCAAAATCAGGTTTTGAAGAGGTAAAATGATTGGTATATTTCATCGTGAAATACTTAACAAATAACTATCCCCCCCTCCCTCACAGGCATTCATATTATGACAACAATTACATCAGTACTTAAAGACAAGGTGTTATTCCATCTTCGAGATAATTGCCCATTAGAGCAAATGGTTTTTGTTCCTACAAAAGAACTTTTAGCCGAAACCGAAACTGACTTTGAGACATTAAGAGCTATTCTATATCAATTTGAACGTTTTGGCTTTTTTAAAGAGGTTATTGTTGGACATGAAAATACATCGATAATTATGTATTTAGAACTTCACGACTTTGCTAGTAAAGGTGGCTTTGCAATTCAAGAAGAAATATTTAAAGCCAATATCGAAAAATTAGGCCTTGAAATTGACGAACTACGCAAGCAGCTAAGCCCAGACAAACTTGACACGGTGAATAAAATATCTTCTATTGCAGCTGCTTTATTTGCTGGACTTGCTTTACTACCTAGGTGACAATTGTTATCAAGTGCATTCAGGGTATTACTTTGCTAGAGTCACGCATATAGCTCACACTTCCTGGCATTTGCCTGTTTCCTGAGCTTTATAACAAACTTTAGCCAGTAATGAGGATTACTAATTCACAAGATTGTAATGTTCTAATAAATAATTAAATTCGTATAGAACTAACTTATTGATACACATGATAACTCTTTTATACAATTATAATCGTTATTAAATATGTTAATGAGTTGGCGTTAAATATTAAAGACCCTTTAAATTGGCAAACGTAACATATTTCACTGGAGCTGGAGCAAGTTTTTATAGCTTACCATTAATTAAGACAATGGGAAGTAGAATGATTGCATTTAGTAGATTTTTGAAAACAAATAATGAAAACGGAATTATTAAAAATGACTTTGCTTTAACTTATATCAGTGAGTTAGACAACTTAATTGAAATTGCAAACGATAGAACTTCAATAGACGCTTACGCTAGAGAGTTAGCCTTAAAAAATTCAAATATTGAATTACTAAGAGTTAAATCTATTTTAAGTAGCTATTTGATTTTTGAACAACTAATAAAGCCTAAAGAACTAGTATTTGAGAGCGAAGAATATTTTACAGATGTCATTCCGAATATTAGAAAGAAATTAAATGACGATTTACAAAGCCTAATCAAAACTAACATTGATAAAAGGTATTTTACATTTTGGGGTGAACACTTGGCACTAAATTCTGACATGCCCAATAATCGAATTAAAATTATTTCGTGGAATTATGATATGCAGTTTGAGGCATCATACTCGCAAATAAAAAATTTTAGCCTTGAATTAGCTCAACAGAATTTACAAGTATATCCTTCAACAATTACAAATATTGATACAAATAATTTTTGTATACTAAAACTTAATGGAACAGCAGGATTAGTTTCGGCACAAAGAAAAAGAATATTTAATCTTTTCGATTTGAGAGAACATAAGCTTATGGAGAATATTGACTACTTAATCAATTTGCTTAAAGAAAATTATCATAGGTCGCTCTCTGCACCCTTATTTACTTTTGCTTGGGAAGATGAACCATTAGTAAATCAAACTCGACAAAAAGCTATTGACGTTATTAAAAACACAGAGATTCTGGTTATTATTGGATATTCTTTTCCTACTTTCAACAGAGATATTGATAGACAACTTTTCAAAGAAATACCAAACTTACAAAAAATATATTATCAAGTACCAAAGGCTGAAATAGATGAGTTAATAGATAAACTTGACGGCATAAATCCTGCAATGAGACCATTAGTGAAAAGAATTACTAATTTAGAAACTTTTTTTATGCCGCCAGAAATATAACTACTGCCACTAAAAGTTTTGTTAACATTAGGGCTTAAGGAAATAAACTTCAACTCTTGTATTCTCTAGTACTCAAATAGGTCGTGTAAAATACAATCACTTTAGTTCCCTATTCGCAGGCAACTTTCCTGGCATTTGCCTATTTGAGCACTATGCCCTACTATAGCCAGTAATGAGGTTTGTTAATTCACAAGATTGTATTGTTTTAATAAATAATTAAATTCGTACAGAACTAACTTATTGATATACTTGATAACTCTTCTACACAATTGTAATTTTTATTACATATATTAATGAGTTGTGTATAATGCCAAAAACTTCAATTTCAGCTCTAAAAATTTTATTTTAAAAAATTTCAATAATGTTTTTTAACAATAAGACTAAAAAATTACTCCAAGATGCTCAAGAAGAATTAATCATAGTTAATTCTGAATTAAGTAAAACAAAAACAGAACTTAGCTCTGCAAAATTTGAAATCCAAAAGATAAAAGAATTATTGGATAATTCTCAGAATAAACTAGATGAATGCAAAGAGCTAAATAATTCTTTAAAAGAAAAGTACCATCCACTAATCCAAAGAGATGAAGTTTTAGAAAAAAGAAATAAAGAAATTGAAATAGCTGAAAATAAATTGTTGAGCTTAAATGAAAAATATCAGTCTGCGTTAATTATTCATTCCAACCTAAAAAATGAGATTAATCTTTATCAAGACACATTAGAAATTGGTTCATTTGGTCTATACAAGCCTCAATTTAATTATGATACATCAGAAAAATATAAGTTAAAGCTAGAAACTATTTATAATACGCAAAAGAATTTAATTAAGAATGAGTCAGCAATTATTTGCAAAACAGAGTGGGAAGTTGGTGGAAGTAAAGTAGAGGGAAGAAAAATGACAAGTAAATATAAAAAACTAATGCTTTTTGCTTTCAATGGTGAGTGTGAGAGTTGTATAACTAAGGTTAAATGGAATAATGTAGAAAAGATTAAAGCTAGAATATTAAAAGCATTTGAAAGTATTAATAAACTCGGAGAAAGCCATAACATTTATATAAGTGACTATTATTTAAAATTAAAACTCGACGAGCTAAGCTTGACCTATGAATACGAACAAAAAAAATATGAAGAGAAAGAAGAACAGAGAATAATAAGAGAGCAAATGAGAGAAGAAGAAAGGTCACAAAAAGAACTAGAAAAAGCACAAAAAGAGGCAGAGGAAGAAGAAAAAAGATTTGAAAAAGCTTTGGAAAAGGCCAAACAAGAATTGACTACAACACCTGCATCTAGTTTAGAGTTTCTTAATGAACAAATAAAATTATTAGAGCAAAAACTTCAGGAGGCTCATGAAAGGAAAGAAAGAGCATTATCGCTAGCTCAACAGACTAAAGTGGGACATATTTATGTTATATCAAACATTGGTTCATTTGGTGAGGACATTTACAAAATTGGTATGACAAGACGCTTAGACCCTTTGGACAGAGTAAAAGAACTAGGAGATGCATCTGTACCGTTTCAGTTTGACGTTCACGCTATTATTTATTCAGAAAATGCACCTCAATTAGAATATGACTTACACAAATACTTTACGAATAAAAGACTAAATAAAATAAACAATAAAAAAGAATTTTTTAAAGTAAGCCTTCTCGAGATAGAAGAATTTATTGCAAAAAATACGAATGCAGAAATTCAATTTACAAAAGTTGCTGAGGCAAGGGAATACAGGGAGACAATGACTTTTATAAATCAATTAGATGCAAATAAAAACATTGAAACTAAAGAAAATATTTTCCCGTCAGCCTTATTATAAGGCACTACACACAACAAAAGGTCTGGCAATATTGGGGCTTGACGGAATAAACTTCAACTTTTGTACTGTATAGTCCTGAAATAGGTTGAGTAAAAATGAATAATTTTCTTCCCCCCGCCGCAGGCAGCCTTCTTCATTCGCTGCTAACTTACGCTTCGCTTCAGCGCAGCTTCATTCCGTCGGCATCCTGCGGCTCCGCTCGGCAAAAGCCAGTGCTTCGCTCATAGCTCAGCTTTCCTGGCATTTGCCTGTTTCCTTAGCTTCATGCTCTACTTTAGCCAATAATGAGGATTACTAATTCACAAGATTGTATTGTTCTAATAAATAATTAAATTCGTATAGAACTAACTTATTGATATACATGATAACTCGTCTATACAGTTACAATTGTTATTACATATTTTAATGAGTTAGGTGCAATTTTAAGACAACACAATGAGCATAATGTTTTTATCCACGACTGA
>CAZTTO010000018.1:0-58668 GCA_964616465.1 uncultured Hydrotalea sp.
TGATGTTGCCGTTGAGTAACCACTGATTGCCAGTCGCTGAGCTAGAACTTAATACTGTATTCGCTCCATCGCAGAAAATTAATGGAAGTGTGTTACTAATAGTAGGAATTGATGGCAATGAATGAATAGTTCCGGCAACTGGAATATTTTGTGCTGTGGCACCCGTACTTGTACACACAATAGATCCACTAGGACTACCTGTAGCATTTGCTTTAAGTCTAATATATACTAAGGTAGCATTCACCGTTCCACCACTTTGTGTAATAGTAATTGAATTACCAAAACCGCTATCTGCGCTTAAACTCACTTCGAAACCAGTTGGTGCGGAAACTGTTATATCATCAGTTAAATCACTTCCATTGACTGTGAAGCTCTGAGCTACGCCAGGTAGTCCAATACAACTTATAAATTCTGAGAAATTTGTTACAGTATTAATTATTGATCCTGGCGGGAGTCTTGTAACAACTATAGTATATGTCTTTGTTGAAACTCCATCCTGAGCTGTTACTAGTATTTCAACTGTATTAGACCCAACATTTAAGGATAAATTATTAGAGGCTGAACCACTAGTTACCCCTGAAAAGGAACCACTATTTACTTTAATTTGAATTGTAGCATTAGATTCAGATACTGTTGGTGTGAAGTTAATATTAGTGGTAAGATTACTAACACTTAAGGAATAATTTGTAGTAGTAATATCAAAAACAGGAGAAATAATTCCAGACGAACTACTTAATGAAGCCAAATTAGCATTCGAACTTGGGGACCTTGTTATAGTAATTGTATAAAGTTTTGTAGTTAGACCATCTTGTGCTGTTACCAATACTTCAATAGTATTAGTGCCAACATTCAGACTTAAATTATTGGAAATTGAACCACTTACAACTGGACTATACGCTCCATTATTCACCCTAACTTGAATAGAAGCATTACCATCGGCTGATATAGGGGTAACTGTTATTACATTATTTATATTAGAAACAGTTGCAGTGTATGTAAGAATAGTATCAGAAAATACTGGGCTTAAAGTACCTGCAGAAATATTTAGACTAGAAAGATTTTGATTGAAGGTATTTCGAAATGCTGATATGCTATTTGCATTGTAATTTGTAGCAACTATATCAGGTTTGCCATCCATATCTATATCACCTATAGCTAAATCATAAGGACTATTTCCGGTTATTAAGTCTTCCTTCGCAGAAAAACTACTGTTAGAAATTGTACCAGACGTTGAAATATTTTTTAATAAAGAAATCGAATTTGACCAAAAATTAACAATTGAAAGGTCTGGCTTACCATCTCCATTTAAATCTGCCAACCTAATTGTTCTAGGGCGTTGACCGACTGTAAAATCAACCTTTGGTGCAAAACTACTTGAATTGATAGAGCTAGATGTGGTTGAGTTTTTAAATACAGATACACTAGCTGATAAAAAATTTGAAACGACTAAATCGGGCTTGCCATCACTATCCACATCACCAATTACCACACTAAATGGATTGGTTCCTGTTGCGTAATTAACTGGATTTTCAAAACTATTCGCATCAATTATGCCAAGAATAGTTTTGTTTTTATATACTGATATATTATTTGAAAAAGAGTTAGCAAGTATTATTTCCTGTTTACTATCCCCATCAAGATCACCTATGGCTATGTACCGAGAATTTCCAGTAGTAGCAATTTGAATTGGATCTAAGAAGCCAATTTCTCCATTGAAACTAATATTCTTATAGATAGAAAATTGGCTTGTGGAATTAAGGACTACAATTTCAGGTTTCCCATCATTATCTAAATCTCCAATAGAAACAAAAGATCCAGCTGAACCGAAATTTTTGAATTTTTTTCTTATAAACTGTACGTTTCCTAGTGTAGAAACATTCTTAAACACAAAGAAAGAATCCGATTCTGCAAAAAACACAACATCCTTTTTTCCGTCTCCATCAATATCGGATATTGACATATTAGGACTACTGCTGCTAGAGCCTTCATCTAACTCTAAAACGACTTTATTAGCAAAACTTCCATTTTCAATTACACCCGTATTAGACGTGTTTCTGAAAACAAAAAAATGTCTATAAAAGGATGAAACTACCATATCTAACTTGCCATCTCCGTCTATATCTTCTAACTCAATATTGCTAGGAAAATCCTGCGTAGATGAAAAAGAAAAATCGTGTTTAGGTGTAAAATCATTTTGTGTTACGCTTGTCTTAACGAGTAAAAAAACTGGAATAAAACTAATTCTACTTTTAGCAGATAGTCCATTTGATACATCTAATACAGTAATGGGAGCATAGGACGCCGCAGTAGGTACTGTAACAGTTAAACTTGTGGCAGATGAGCTTGTAACATTTGCCTTAACCCCACCAAAAAATATGAGATTGTTTGATGGCGTCGTATTAAAATGACTTCCTGTTATTGTAATTTGATCGCCGGGATTGGCTGATAGTGGTGAAAAAGAATTGATAATTGGACTTGGCCCATCCATTCTAACTACCATTATAGAATAAATTTTATTGGTTACTCCATCTTGTGCAGTAACCAATATATCAATCCTATTAATGCCAATATTCAATGATAAATTATTAGAAATTCCTCCACTTAAAATTGTAGAGTATGGTCCATTATTCAACCTTACTTGTATAGTTGCACTGGCATCTTCTGCAGTTGGTGATAATGTAAAGGTACTGACTGAATTTGCGACTGATACACTATAAGAATTTAGAGCAGAACTAAATGTAGGACTTAAAGCACCTTGTGAAATTGTCAATTGACTTAGACTTGCACTATATATATTTTTCAATACAACAATGGCTCCTGGTGATGCTCCATTTGCGTAGATCAGATCTGGTCTTTCATCACCGTTTATATCGGCAGAATTTAAACGAAATACTTGAGTACTTGCCGGTAAAACTAAACTTGTCGCAAAGCTAATATTATTAGAAGTAGTGGTATTTCTTCTAATAATCAAACTATTGTTTGTACCAATAATTAAATCTGGCTTGCCATCCCCATTCAAATCGGAAATTGTAATATTATTGGGAAAGCCTACTACAGATAAATCAATTTTTGTTGCCAAATTTATACTACTTGGTGTTGAAATATTTCGAAAGATGGATATACTGTTCGAATTTTCATTTACAACGGCTATATCTATATTTCCGTCGTCATTTAAATCCCCAACGGAAATATTTGTGGGATTATTACCGGTTTGGTAATCGATTTTATTTTCAAAATCAACGGTTCCCACAATAGAGGTGTTTCTTAAAATTGAAATGGTGCCAGAGCTATTATTTGCTGTAATCAAATCAATTTTACCATCACCATCAATATCACCACCAATAATATGATTGGGCTGACTACCTACAGCAAAATCAACTTTATTAGAAAAATCAATATTACCAACAGTAGAAGTATTTCTTAAAACAGAAACGGAATTTGGCAAAAAATTAGAAGTCACTACATCCACTTTCCCATCTCCATCTATATCTGCAACGATTAATGCATTTGGTTCAGTGGAGGTCAGGAAATCTTGCATTCCGGCAAAGCTAATCGCACCTACACTTGAGGTATTTTTATAAACAAATATTGTATTTGATGCATTATTAACAACTACCAAATCGGGCTTACCGTCTCCATCTAAATCAGCCGCCTGGATATAAAGAGGATCGTTTCCGCCACCCATACCCAGTACAAATGAGGGTTCAAAATCAATATTACTTTGAGATGAAATATTTCTTAAAATAGATATATCATTGGTACCAAAATTCGCAGAGACAATATCATTTTTACCATCACCATCAATATCTACAACAGCTACTGACAAAGGATGTGTTCCGGTTTCATACTCTAATGGTTGGGCAAAGTCATTTAAAGTTAAAGTAGACTTAGCTGGAGTATAGGTTGGTGTAAATCTTGCTCTACTCTCACAGGCTAGTCCAGTTGCATTATTAATTAATATAAGAGGAGCATATTTTGCTCCAATAGGAACTGTAACACTTAAGCTAGTAGCTGATGCTGATGTGACATTCGCCCTGATTCCTCCAAAAAAAACAAAATTATTAGCTGGTATTGTACTAAAATTTGTTCCTGTTATGGTAACTAGATCCCCAGGCTTAGCACTTATAGGTGTGAAACTTGATATTATTGGGACTTGAGCATAACCAGATAATGTGAATAACAGAAATTGAATAATTCCACAAATTTGACCCGATCTTCTAATTTTTATTTTAGAATAGAGATAATTATATATATATATAATTTTTAATACGATACTATTCAAAGTCAAAAAATGTAAAAATCGCATTCAGTTGTTTTTAGGGCTCTTGATAGTTAATTATTTGTGAAAGGTTTAATTAACAATCGAATTAAACTAATCTGCGAGTTACGAGCTAAAAAACACCGTTACAAAAACGTTACATCTAAATTTTGTCTGCTAACTATTTGCTTATCAACTACATAAAATATACCAACCTTTCTTAAAAAATTTCACATTTAGGCTCCCAACCCCTATTTTCGGGTTGGAAATCAACCCCAAATCAGTGAAACATCGTTTAAAAGCTATTCAGTTTAGCCATAGAATCTCCTTCTTGCTTATAGGATTTTTTTTTGCTTCCTCTCTCCTTGCACAAAATAACCCTTCATCATTTCTGGAGTTTCAAGATGAAAAAAGATACCATACCCTAAATAAATTGTACCACGATTTCAGTGGCGACACCCCTTTTATTGCAGAACTAAATAAGCTTGTTAAAAAACATGGAGACAAATCAGATAAGCTGATTCAATTTTATTGGACTTATAAGAAACCAGTCATAGACTCATTAGGTAATTCTGAAAAGGTGATTAAAATTTATAGAGAATTAGTGCAAAAGGCTGAAAATATCAACAATTACTATTTGGTTGGCTTTTATTATATCTCTATTTCGCATAATTATCAGATCCGAAAACTCTATAATAAGGCTTTTGAAAATCAGCTTTACTGTATAGATGCTTTAGAAAAAGACCCGAATGGCCGATATTTCCAACAAAGTTGGTGGCTTAATATGATTGCTACACAACTTTATCAGTTTAAAGATTATACCAAAGCCATCTCTCTCGCAAAAATAGCAAGTTCACACGATGGATACTTTACGCCAGATGGTGTTTGGTTTAAAAAAGTGAATGATAATTTGGTGGGTATGTCGTACCTGAAATCGGGTGAATATGACTCTGCTTATACTTGGCTTAAAAAAACGTTGGACTACGCAAAAAGCCGAAATGATACAGCATGGCTAGGTATAGCAACAGGAAATATTGGCCATGTTTTTTATTTACAAGGAAAACCAGAATCTGCAATACCCTATTACACACAAGCAATTGAATGGTGTAGAAAAATGGCCATTTGGGACAATGTGGCCTCTTTTTGCAACAACTTAGCCGACTGCTACTTATCTACCGGCAATTATAATAAAATACAAGATCTTCTTCGGGAATCTGAGCAGGCTAATGCTAAAGATCGAGCACAAACTGGTTATGTTGGCAACCAAATAAAATTGTACACCGTTGCTGAGGCTTTTTATAGAAAACAAGGCAATAATAATTTGGCAATTATCTACACCGATTCTATTCGAAAATACCAAAAGCTGGAAGAGGAATATTACAACATCAACAAGAAAATTAAAGCTGAAGGTGAATTTGCCTATCAAAGTAAGGAGTTGCAGAATAAATTACTTCTGAATGAAAATGAACTTCAAAAAAGAACCTTGGTTTTTGGCTTAATTGCATTGTTGCTTATAAGCGGATTTGTGGTTTTTTATATCAAGCGCATTAACCTAAGAAAAAAACTGGCTGAAAAAAACAAAGAAATCCTTGAGCAACAATTGGCGGCCTCTAAGAAGGAAATCTTGGATTTTACGCACCACATCTTAGAAAAGAATCAACTCATTGAAAATTATACCCAAGAAATCAATTCGCTGAAGAATCAGGAACAAACTGATTCGCCCATTAAGTCTGATGCAATTCAAGAATTGAAATCACAAACGATTCTAACCAACGACGATTGGATGAAGTTCAAAGAATTGTTTGAAAATATTTATCCAAAATTTTTTCCTTATCTCAAATCCAACTACCCCGATTTAACACAGGCGGAAGTTAGATTCTTGGCATTTACAAAACTTGAAATTACACCCAAAGAAATGGCGAGCTTATTAGGAGTGAGTGATGAAGCCATACGCACCTTACGCTTTAGACTGAAGAAAAAACTCGGATTGAGCCATGGAAAAGAAATTGAACAAGTAGTTATGAGTATCTAAAATATTGCTCTACTTGATGTACAATTTGAGAAAATATTTATTTTAGTGACTGTTTAGGTTACTACTAATTTTTCACTCATTTACTAAACTCGTTAGGACTATGCATTTTATCAACTTTTTAAAACGAATATCAACTTTGATTGACTCGTATTATGAAAAATGGTCTAAGCTACATTTTATAAATTTTATTCTTGCTTCTAAACTACTTAATATTGTTCTTACTATCCCTATTATTGTACTTATCTCCATCGGTGGTGTTGAAGATGATACTATTGGAGGGCCTAATGTAAATATATTATCATTCATAGAATCACTCATAATTTTTGTTGTTGCTGCTCCCATTATTGAAACCTATTTAGGACAACATCTACCAATTAAGATCACACAAAAATTTGTACATAGTCACTCAGCAAAAATCCCTATTATCGTTTCCACACTATTGTTTTCAGCCTTCCATGCATCATATAGCTTTTGGTATTTTTTGATAATTTTACCACTTGGATGGATTCTTGCCACTTCATACACTATTTTTCAATCCAGAAAAGAATCCGCATTTTGGATTACAGCCGCCATTCATATGCTGCACAACTTAATTGCTATAATGATGAGATATGAAGATATTTCCAAGCTATAAATTTAGATTCGCTCACTCGCTAAATGCTTTTTGATCTTCATCATAATTTTATCGGGCGTTATTCTTGGTAAATTTGAAATGAACCAATTATTGAAACCTACTATCTTTTTGCCTTTACCATGTAATAAGAGCTCAATACCTGATTTTGCAACAATTGATGCAGGCATCGGCTTATTTGCAAACATTGCGTTGGTCTTGCGCATAGCACTGGTATGAAATGGCGTTTCTACAGTACCAGGACATAATGCTGTTACAACTACACCAGTACCTGTTAACTCAGCGGCAATCGTCTCAGTAAAATCAAGTACAAAAGATTTAGTGGCAGAATAGATTGAATAATATGGAAATGGGATAAATGATAACAAAGAGGCCACATTCATAATTCTACCTTCTTCTCTTTCAACCATATCTTGAGCAAATAGCTTCGTAAGTATAACCAAACTACTAATATTAAGCTGAATCATTTCTAACTCTTCTTCTAATGAAGTTTCAATAAACTTTCCATAAGTTCCAAAACCAGCATTATTGACTAAATGTGATACTTTGAAACCTTGCATTTGAATATCATAATATAATTCAAGTGCTTGTTTTGTATCGGATAGGTCTTTTCCAAAAAAATGAATGTCAACACCATAAGCTGTGGTTAATTCTCGCTGAATTCTTTTTAGCTTTTCAACTCTTCGAGCAACAAGAATTAAATTATACCCTTTCGCCGCTAATTGCAAAGCCATTTCATAACCAATACCAGAAGATGCCCCTGTAATAAGTATATACTCTTTCATTATTTTTTGTTTTATTTGATTTTAGTCCATGTTTCCGTCCTCCCAAAAAGTGAAATACCAACATATCCCCTAACCTCTAGCTTATTATTTGAAACCAAGGTTAGCTTGCAAGAGTAAGTTTTTCCATCTTTTGGATCATAAATGGTACCATCACTCCAAACATTTTTAGATTTGAATTCAAAGTTTTTTAGAATAGTTAGTCCAATCACATCTCTATTTCTTAAAGTTGGATCTGGATTTTTAATATCTTTTGGATCTCCGCCAGTACCCCAAATTACTTTCCCATAAATTTTATTTTCTGACTCATAAATTTCAAATTTGGCGTCTTTCTTTTAATTTATCCATTCACCAATAATTTTAGCATTAGGTGAGTCAACAAAAGATGTTATTGGAGTTGAAATAATAAAAAACACAGAACTAATTAATGCAATGAATGTAGTTGTCATAAAGAAATTTTATTGATTAAGAATTAGATGTTTGCTGAATACTTGGAGGAATTAATTTATACATTACAGGAGTTACAATTCTTGATAATAGAGTTGATGTAATAAGTCCACCTATCAATACAAGTGCAAGCGGCGAAATAATCGGATTGGTACTTATTGCTAGAGGTATTAATCCTCCAATAGCTGTTAATGAAGTTAATACAACAGGAAGGAAACGAAGCTCACCCGCTTTTTCAATAGCAACTTGCAAATCCTCTCCTTCAGCCCGTAGCTGATTTGTAAAGTCAACTAATAAAATTGAATTCTTAACCTCAATTCCGGCTAAACCAATGAATCCTATAATTGCGATGAATGACATAGGATTGCCTGACAACCAAAGCATAGTAACTCCACCAATTACTCCTAATGGTATTACAGAAAGAACAATTAAGATTCCTTTAAATGTTTTAAACTGAAGAATTAAAACTGCTATAAAAAGAAAAACAGTCAATATGATAACAGTTACAAATCCCCCACCAAAAGCGTCTCCTTCACTCTCAGCTTCTCCAGAAAGTTTATAATAATACCCTTTGGGTAATTTCATTTGATTCAACTGAGGTATAACCTCGGCTAAAACATCATTTGCTAAAACACCTTTTTTGGTATAAGATGTAATTTTTACGAACCTATTCTTATTAAAGTGATTGATACTCGTAGGTGAAGTTTCAAATTCAATTGTTGCAATTTGATTCAGAGGAACAGCTATACCATTTGCGTTATTTATGAAAATACTTTTTAAAACCTGAAGTGTTGCTTGCTTATCTTTTGGTGCATTTACCACTATATTAAAATCATCTCCTTCACTATTAGTATAAGTACCCAGCTGAAGTCCTGCAACAGATAAACGTATTGTTTTATCAATCTCTGAAGTGAATATTCCAAGAGACCTGGCTTTGTCTTTTTGAATATTTACTTTGATATCGGTTTTTAACGTATTGAGCTCATTGGTTACATAAATTGTGCCTTTATTGCTTCTTAGAATATTCTCAGCAACAAAAGAAAGTTTTCGAAGTGAGTCGAGGTGATCGCCAAAAATTCTTATTGAAATTGGCGCTTCAATAGGTGGGCCTTGTTCAAAGTCTTTGACCTCCACCTTTGCAAATGGGAATAATGCAAATTGATCTCTTAGCTTTTGAATTAATGCCTCTTTGACCTTTGGCTTTTCATCACTTGAAAGCTGAATGAAAATCTGAGCAAAATCAAATTTCTCTTCTTGTTGAGGTACATTATAATAAATTTGTGGGTTCCCTTTTCCAACATTTGAAGTAAAGTATTCGATTTCTTCGTAGCCTCTTAAGCTATCTTCTACCATTCTTGTTATGCGATTACTTTCTTGTAAACTTGTTTGTAAAGGCATTTTTATATTTATCAAGAAAATAGGTTTTTCAGATGTTGGAAATAATTTGAATCCTATTAACGGAAATAACATTGCTGATGCGCTAAACAAACCAAAAGAAATTAGTAAAGTAAGAATTGGTTTTGCTAATGCTTTTTTAATAAGCTTTGAATATGTAGCAGATATAACTTGTTTCATCAATCTTAAAAATATGTTTCCACTTGAATCATGATGAACTTTTAAAACTCTACTTGCTAAAAAGGGAACAACAGTCAGTGATACCAACATAGATGCTATAACACTTGAAATAACTGCCAGAGGTAATCCTCTAACAAATTCCCCAGGGCCACCTGGTAAAAATATTAATGGCAAAAATGATATAACAAGTGTTGCAGTACATCCAAGAACTGCTAAAGTAATTTGCTTAGTTGCTTTTATTGCTGCATCTCTTGGAGAAAATCCATCTCGCAACCATCGTTCAATATTTTCTACTACAACAATACTATCATCCACCAGTAATCCCAACGATACAACCAATCCAACTATACTTAATTGATTAAGCGAAATACCAAATAAATTGAGTCCTACTAATCCAAGCGCTAACGATAATGGTATAGCAATCATTACAACCATTGACGCCCTCAATCCCAAAGGGGCTAAAGTAAAAAGAACCAATAAAATAGCTATTAAAAAGTCAATACCTAATCCAGATAACCTCAACTGTACATTGTCAGCCTGGTCAAAATGTTTGATCAATTTGATATTACTTGGAAGTGAGTTTTGAAAACTATTTATAATTGGCTCATATTGATCTTGGGTTGTCTGTATATTTCCACCCACTTTTTGTGCAGCATGTATGAGTACACATCTATAGCCATTTAACCTAGTAATATGTGTTTCCTGCTCATTTCTAAACCCAATACTTGCAACATCCTTTAATAAAACAACCTGACCATTACCTTGAAAGATTATAGTATTAGCTAAATCATTTATGTCTTTAAACTTACCACTTGTTTTGATATTGAAGGTATTTGTAGACGCATTTATACTTCCACCTGGAATATTAATGGCTTCACTTTGAATACTACCTAAAACATAATTCAAAGGAATTTTTAATTCCGCTAGCTTATCAATTTTTAAATCAATTCTTAGTTCTTCACTTGGAACGCCAGATATTTTTATTTTCTTAAGATTAATAACTTTTTCAAGCTGTTCCTTTAAATCTTCTGCCTCCGATTTTAAATCTTTATATGAGGCATTTTCACTTATCAGTGCAACTTGTAAAATATTAACGTCGCTAGGGTCTACTTTTCTAATATCAATTTTCAAAATATTATCTGGCAATGATGAACGCAGTGCATTAACTTCACGTATCACTTCCTGATATTTATTATCTACATCCACCCCATACTTAAATTCAACACGTATAACTGCTAAACCATCTTCAATAGATGTAACAATTCTATCTATATTTTCAAGTTCATAGATTTTGTTCTCAATAGGTTTAACAACCATCTCTTCCATATCCTGAGGACTAGTACCTGGATAAACAACAACTATTGGATAGGTTGGTGGATTAATCTGAGGATCTTCTGCACGAGGCATTGTAAACATAGTTACCAGACCAACTACAGCAACCATAATAAAAACTACTAAAGTAAATTGGTAGTTTTTTACCGAAAAATTTGTTAGGTTCATAATAACTAGTTTCGGATGATTGTAATAAGTGAGCTTTCATTTAAAAAAGCCGAATTTGATTTTACTATTTCTTTTACGCCTTCTAAACCAGCTTTTACTTGAACATAATCATCGTTAAAACTGAATATTTCAATCGCCTGCTTCTTCACCCTGCCGCTATCAATAGGTATGAATACAAAGGCCTTATTGCCATCTGCTTCGACTAATGAACTATAGGGTATTGACTGAAAGGTGTATGTTTGACTTATACTAATTGATGCTTTACCGAACATACCAATTGCGGGCTGAACTTTATTTATGACCAGTTTTATTTCTGCTTGAAAAGTACCACTAGCAATATCTGGAGTTAATAGTTTTTTTGAAATTCTTCCCTGTATATGCTGATTAGGAAAAGCATCTAAATATACTTTTGCGCTTGCTCCAACTTCAACTAATGCCCAGTCTTTATCTGATAATCCTACTCTTAGCACCCATTCATTCGAACCTTGCTCCCCAATTACTAAAATAGGTGACCCACTTGCAACAATTTCTCCCTGCTGAGCTAACTTTTTAATTACAAAACCGTCTCTTTGAGCATAGATGGAGGAATATTCTTTATTAAAGGCAATAGACTCATACTGCTGCTTTGTAATGTTATAAGCAGTTGTTGCATTTTGATATTGTTCCAATGTTGCAACACTATCTCTAAAAAGATTAGCTACCCTTTTTAAATCACGCTCAGCCTTTTCTAAAGCTAACTTTGATTGCAATAATCCAGCTTCAATTTCATTCCCCTTTAATATTGCAAGTAGTTTCCCCTTTTTAAAGTATTCGCCATTGTCAATAAATATTTTATCAACTACACCACCTACTTTAAATGAATATTTGGCCTCTTGCTCTACTGTTAACACACCAGTAACTTGTAGTTCTTTTGAGCCATATGTATTAGAGAGCAAATGTGTTGTTACCGGAATAACTTCATCAACTTCCAAAGATTTAATTGTGCTACTCTTGTTTTTACAAGCTACAATTAGTACTAAGAAAATACATAGATACTTAAATTGAAAATTCATATTAGTTGTTTTAAAATTGATAAGATGCATTTGCTCGTTCAACCAAAGCTGCTTTAATATAAGTTTCATACAATGAAATATTAACTTGTAATTCAATTTGAATCAACTGATTCTGTGCATCTATTAATTCAATAAACAAAGCTTGTCCCTCTTTATAGAGCTTAAGTATATCGCTATAGTAAATCCGAGCTGTTTTCAAATTAATAACTGATGCTTTATAGTTTTCTAAAGCGCTTTTATAATTGTTGATAGCTGTATTATATTGAAGTCTTATTTGGTCAAATGCAAAGTCAGATTCACTCTTTTGCATCTTTTCATTTAAAGTCGCTTGTTGAATAGCATACTGACTTTTTTTTGAATTAAATAAATCCCATTGTAACGAAAGACCTATAAAATAATATCTAGAATTATTATCAAACTTTCCATCAAAACCCTGTGACCCTAGATCTATAAACGAACTTATTCTTGGCATCTGCCAAGACTTAGCCAATCTAGTCAAATCTTTACTTATTTTTTCTGCAATTGAAAGCTTCTGAATCTCTTCTCTTAATTGAATGGTTGTATCTAACGTAATTGAGGCTACTTGTAAATGATAGTTTGAATCTACTTGAATCACCTCATCCAAATCTCTATTCAACAGAAAATTAAAGTAAGATCTAGCTGAGCTCGATTGTAATTGAGCAGTACTTTTTAGGGTTTCATATTTAATCACTTCGTTTTGGGCACGAATAAGAGCAGTTCTATTTACTTTATCATTTTTGAATAAAGACTCATTTACTCGTTTAGATTCTAAAACTAAAAGCAAAGCATTATCATAAATCTTAACTGCTTGAACAGATTGCAAATATGCGAAGTAGGCAACTTTAATTTCTTTTACTAATTCTCTCTTAAAAAGATTCAATTCAAATGTTTGCAAGTGTATTTGCTCTTGCTTAAGTTTCTTGTTGAAGGATAACTCTTTGTTATATAAAGGAACTGTAGTCCTAAACCTTGCATCATAGAAATTATTTGGATTTAATAAAATTTGTTGATTTTGTAGCTGTGGGAACCGATTACTACTTGTTAATTGATTTAAAGAACTATACACAGAATTCAATAAATCACCTGCTGGAAAATCCACTGTTCGTCCACCATCCGCAAGAAAGTAATCTGCTAAAAAAGTTACTTTAGGATAAAACAATGCCTTAGCTTCTTTGAGTGCAAACAAATTTTTTTCTAATCCCAATTCTTGTCGTTGAATACTCTGATTGTTTGACAGTCCATCTTTAATGTATGCATCTAGAATTTTTTGCCCGGAAGCAAAAAGGACACTCATAAATAGAGTAAATGATATCAATAACTTAGCATTCATTGAATTTCGTTTTATATTTGAACATTGTTCATTTATGTGAAAAAAAAATTTATCTTTTATCAATCATTAAAACAAATTCCTCATATCCCTTTAAAATCATCATTTCAGGTGCTATTTGAGTTACACCCTGGACCCTCTGACGAATTACAAGAGAAGCCATTCCATGAACAGCACTCCAAATAGCAAATGAGAGTGCCTCAGGTTCGTGACCAACAAAATGGCCTGAATGCATGCAATCTTTTACAGTTCCTTTCAACAACTCGAATGTAGCTTTACCTTCATTCCACTCATCCTTATGAGTCGACTCTAAAAAATCCATGGGTGCCTTCATGCTGAACATCAAATCATACATTTCAGGATGATCTAATGCGAACTTTAAGTATACCCTACCCAATGCTTTTAAACGTTCCATTGGATCATTAACACTAAAAAGAACTTTCATTTCACCACCAAGTTGCCTAAATCCCTGCGTATGTAATTCATGTAAAATGTCATTTTTATCTTTGAAATAAACATAAACAGTCCCAACACTATATTCTATTTCCTGAGCAATATTTCTGATGGTTGTATGCTCTATCCCTTTTTCTGCAAACAACTTTTTAGCTGCTTGAAGAATCATTTTTTTTAGTTCTTCTTTTTCCTTTGCCTTTCTTTCAGATATACCCATAATTCTCTTTGACACAACAAAAATAAATGAACGCTGTTCATTTTTCAAAATTTATTTTGTACTCCTTATATTAAAACACAAAATATTGTTCTAAATAAATGATTTTCACCAGCTTTTAAACAGATGTATAATCAACATTTTGAGGTGCTCACAAATCTAAAAATGTTTTCCAGTGCGTAAAACGCACTATTTTTATTACACCTTTATGATGAGTACCTTTATAATCGATTCGCGAAATACAAATTAACTAAATCAAATCTCTTTATAAAGAAAATTGGAAATTACGTTCACCCTAATACTTGACCTACTTGGTACTTTTGCTTTTGCAGTAAGCGGTATTCGCTTGGCTTCTAAGAAGGAAATTGACTGGTTTGGCGCATTTGTAATTGGATTAGTGACGGCTATTGGTGGGGGTACACTTCGAGATATTCTGCTTGATGTCACTCCCTTTTGGATAACCAACCACACCTATTTTCTTACGACTGCTATTGCACTTGCGGCTGTTCTGATTTTTAAAGAAAGATTGCTGAAATGGAATAATACATTATTCATTTTTGATACCATCGGACTAGGACTTTTTACAATAGTAGGAATCACGAAATCAGTAGATGCTGAACTTTCATTTGGTGTTTGTATTGCTATGGGAGCAATAACCGGAACTGTTGGTGGTGTAATTAGAGATATTTTACTGAATGAAGTCCCTTTGCTTTTCAAGAAAGATATCTATGCATTGGCATGTATAGCTGGAGGTCTGGTATATTTTGGCTGCATCTATCTGAATTTTACAAAAAACATCACTGAAGTTTTAGGTGTATTAACTGTAATATTAATTCGTTTGATTGCTGTTAAATATCACATTCATTTACCACAAATGAAACCAATACAGTCCAAATAGAGTTCATTTATGTTTCGTTTTTCTTGACACCCCTTTAAATTCTTTACATTTATACAAAATATAGTTTAATGCCTCAAGAACTTTGGAGTATAGAACCTCAAGAACTTTATTTAAAAGTTGTCATCCAAGGTGATTGGTCATTTGCTTCTATGAAAGAGGGTATTAAGGACGTAAAAGAAGCAGCCGAGAAATTAGGTCTAAATAAAATATTTATTGATGCAAGAAACCAACCTCCTGTTTTAACTACTCTTCAGCGATTTGAAATAGGTGAATACATGTCTAAAGCATGGGGCAGTAAATTTAAAGTTGCAGCGCTTGGTCCCGATAAAATACCATCCACATTTACAGAAACTGTTGCAGTGAATAGAGGTGTACACTTCAGATTTTTTTCAGATGAATCTTTCGCATTCAATTGGCTAATGAAAGATATTTAATCATGTGTTATGATATATCATTAATTGCTCCATTAGAGAAAATTCAAGAGCATTTTCCAAATTTAGAATGGTACGAAGGCATAGAACAAAACATTACCATGAGTGCCCATATTATGGGACATAGCTTCCCGCTTCTTCCAGTAGTTTACAAGAATAGACAATCTAATAGAATCTGTGGCAGGTTAATGGAATGGGGATGCATTCCGCATTATATCAGCGATGAAGAAACATTTAGAATAAGAAGAAATCAAATGCTAAATGCCAGATCAGAACGCATGCTCACAGACAGTTCAAGTTATTGGTTTAAAATAAGAAATAGAAGATGTCTACTCCCAGTAACAGGTATTTATGAACACCACGAGGCAAAGGGAATGAAAAAGAAGATACCTTTTTGGATAGGTCTACAAGAACAAAGTATTTTCTTTTTAGCTGGACTGTATTCTGTTGCTCAACTGGTCGATAAAAAATCTGGAGAAGTAACAAGTCGGTTTACCTTTTCTATCTTAACTCAAAAAGCCTCTACTGAGTATGCTAGAATTCACAATAGCGGCAGTCATGCTGGCCGTATGCCGCTATTTTTACACCAACACCAATGGTTAGAGTGGTTAAATGATAATACTAGCTTTGAGGAATTAGAAGTGCTTGTTAATGAGTCAAACAAAGAACCCAACATTAAGTATTTTCCAGTTTATACAATTAGAGGGAAATCTGATCGTCCTGATGGACTAACCGCAAATGCACCTTACGATTGGGGTTATACTATTAATAATTAGATAACTATCCATCTAATTTCTCTGAAAGCTCTAACCATCTCATTTCTTTTTCCTCTAAAGCATCTGTAATTTTTTGTAACTCATTTGATAATAGTTGCACACGCTCAAATGATAAATTTGTCTGCTGCATTTCAATGACTAATTGCTGCTTTTGTAGTTCAAGTGTGGGCAATTCTTTCTCTAATGCCTCCCACTCCATTTTCTCTTTGAATGAAAGTTTTTTTGATTTTCCTGCTGGTTGCGCAGTGACAACCTTTTCTTCAACCTTCACTTCAACAATTTCTTCCTGTTTTTTCTTCTCCTCTTCCGCCTTTAACCACAAGCGATATTGGGAATAATTTCCGGGAAAATCACGCACATTTCCCTCCCCTTCAAATATAAATAAATGATCAACTATTCTATCCATAAAATAACGATCATGCGAAACCAATAACACACAACCTGTATATTCAATAAGGAATTTTTCTAAAACTGCTAATGTAGGTAAATCCAAATCGTTGGTGGGCTCATCTAAAATCAGAAAATTTGGATTTTTAAATAAAACAGTCAGCAATTGTAAGCGCTTTTTCTCACCACCGCTTAAAGAATGGACATAGGTATATTGTTTCTCAGGTGAGAATAAAAATAATTGAAGAAACTGCGCTGCACTTAGGCTTCCACCTCCTGCTAATGGAAAACTTTCTGCAAATGTTTTTACATATTCAATAACCCTTATTTGATTCTTAATTTCCAAACCTTTCTGAGAAAAGTTTCCAAAAACCACTGTTTCACCTAAATTAATCTTTCCGCTATCGGGCAACTCTAATCCTTGTAATATTTGAAGAAATGTGGTTTTACCAGTTCCGTTCTTTCCTACTATGCCAATACGCTCCCCTTTGCTAAATGTATAGTCGAAACCTCTTAGAATGGATTTGTCACCAAAACTTTTATACACTTTTTTTAGCTCTAAGACTTTACCGCCCAAGCGCGACATTTTAACCTGTAAAGTCATAGAAGCATCATCCAACTTTTGCTTAGCTTTTTCTTCAACTTCATAAAAACGGTCGATTCTGCTTTTTGCCTTGGTAGTCCTAGCTTTAGGTTGTTTACGCATCCATTCCAATTCTTTTCTATATTCATTTCTAGCCTTGTCCAAAGATGCAGCCTCACTCTCCATTCTGAGAGCTTTCTTTTCAAGATAATGCTCATAATCTCCTTTATAAACAAATAGCTTTTCTCTTTCTAACTCCCATATTTCCTCACAAACCGCATCTAAAAAATACCTGTCGTGCGAAACCAGTAACAAGGTTACATTTTCTTGATTCAAATAGTACTCCAACCACTCAATCATTTCTACATCCAAATGGTTGGTAGGTTCATCCATCATCAACAAAGTGTGTGTATGATCGAACCCAATTTCAATAAGCACTTTGGCCAGAGCTACTCTTTTACGTTGTCCTCCACTTAATGACGAAAGTGGCTGATCAAGATGATGTAGGTTTAGTTTACCTAATATCTGCCTGACCTTTGACTCAAAGTTCCAGGCTTGTAGTTCATCCATTTTCCCTAATAAATCGCTCAAATCCTGTGCGTTATCTTTCTCCACTGCTGACTCATAAGCGCGAATTAAATCCATCACAGGATGCGCCAGCTGAAAAATATTCTGCAGAATACTAGCCTGCTCTATAAACTTCGGCTCTTGCTCAAAATAAGCTACCCGAACATCTTTATGCACCCAAATACTTCCCTCCTCAGGTGACTCCTGACCTGCTAAAATTTTTAACAACGTAGACTTACCTACCCCATTTCTGGCAACCAAGGCTATTTTATCGCCTTCATTGATATGAAAACTGATCCCTGAAAACAATGGTTCTGAACGAAAAGATTTTGTGATTTGGTCGGCCGAAAGATAATGCATGCGCAAATCTAATTATATTGCAATGAATCCAATTCATCCTTAACCACATTAGACATTAATTCATGCTGAGTTTCTTTAACCGACTCTCCATTAGACATAAATTACTGGTAGCATTTGCTGGTATTCTTTTGATTCCTCTATTAGCCTTGATTTACTCAAACTATCTTCAAAACCAAAAAAAAGAATTAGATAACAAAATAGAATGGGCAAATAAACTAGAGAATAAGCTTTATCAAATAATTATTACAAGACAAAGATTTCTTCAGTACGAATCAACAACTCCTGATTTTTTCAAGAATAACTCCACTGAGTTACTCAAAAGGGAAAATAGTCTTAGAAAAGAAATAAATCAGCTTTTAGCTTCCGTTGATCATGTTAAAACACTTTTATCAGATCCGGCAAAAAATAATCTTGATAGCACTTTCCAAACTTTTCAGTCTAGTTGTAGATATTTTGACTCTCTTATCAACTTTATTAAAGTAAAAGGTATAGAAGACTTTGGACTAGAAGGCAACATGCGTAACAAAGCACATCAGCTAGAGGAAGCTGATAAAACACATCTTATTCAAATTCTTAAAATAAGAAGAAAAGAAAAAGATTTTTTATTAAGAAAAATAGAGACCGATAAAATAGCTTGGGAATTTTTAACAAATGAGTATTTGACTACTACAAAAAATCAACCAGCAATTCAAGGTATATTAAATTCTTACATCAAATCCTTTAATGAGCTTTACGAAATTGAACTTAGAATTGGAGATAACCAATCTGGAATAAGATCTCGCATGCTGAACGCGCATGAGAAGTCAGGAAAACAAATGACTTCATTTTCGCTAGCGCTTCAAGAGTATTCTTCTTTTAAAAGCACTACTATTCTCGTATTACAAGTAGTATCAAATAGTCTTGGTTTTATTCTTTCTTTAGTCTTTGCACTACTTATTGCATTTCATATAACACAACCAATTTTACAACTTAGTAGATCCATGCATGAAGCAACTTTAGCTACACCAACTATGGATATGACTGAAATGAAAGATTTGGCTGAACGTTCTGATGAGGTAGGTTTACTAACTCGACAATATAATAAACTTTTACAGCAAATTAAAAGTAGCTTCTTTATAATTCGACAAAATGCTCAAACACTGGAAGAATCTAATAAACAGCTACAAATACTAAATACTGAATTAAAAAGCCGTGAATCATATCTTGAGGTACTCAACTCTCAAAAAGATAAATTCTTGTCAATGATTTCTCACGATATGCGAGGTCCGTTGGTGAGCATTATGGGATTTATGGATTTCTATAAAGATAATTTCAATAGTCTTACAGAAGAAGAACTTCAATTCGTTTCAATTAATATGAACGCACACCTGAAACGAGTTGTTGAAATGCTCGACGGAATGCTATTATGGTCAAGGAGCCAAACTGGGGAGTTAAAAGCGCATCATCAATTATTTGAATTAAGCGAGTTGGTAAAACAGGTAATTGATATAGCAATTCCAATTGCACATCAAAAAGAAATAACAATCGAACACAACTTAACTTCGGCAAATGTTTGGGCCGATAAAAATATGGTGCAGTTTATGGCTAGAAACTTAATTAGCAATGCCACCAAATTCTCTCATCCAAAATCTGTAATAAAAGTATCTATTGAATCCAGTGAAAAAGGAATTCATCTCATTATAAAAGATGCAGGAGTTGGAATTTCTCAAGAAAATCTTCAACATCTATTCGATGGACATGTTAATAAATCAACCTTCGGAACAGCTCAAGAACAAGGTGTTGGCTTGGGATTAGTACTTTGTAAAGACTTCATTACCAAATGCTTCGGTAATATTAAAATTGAAAGTGAAGTGGGTATTGGTACCACTGTATATTTGCACTTTCCTACACCTTCAACAGTTCAACCATCAACTGAGGTGTAACTTTTTAACATCTTTTTTGTTGAAATATTATGAAGCAATTTGAAGTACCGTCTGTTTATAGAAGTGAATTAATTTCAGCCATTAAAGCGAGCCGTAAAAAAGCCGATAAACTAAAAAAAGATTTTACTCCCACTAAAGTTGAAGCAGGCAAAGTAACTTTTTACCTTGCTCGTCATTTTGGTTTCTGCTATGGTGTTGAGAATGCTATAGAAATTGCTTTCAGAACAATAGAAGAAAATCCTGGAAAAAGAATTTTTTTGCTGAGTGAAATGATTCACAATCCGCAGGTGAACGCTGATTTATTATCTAGAGGCGTTCAATTTCTACAAGATACTTATGGCAACCAAATCATTCCTTTTGAAGAAATACAAGCAGATGATATTGTTATAGTTCCAGCATTTGGAACAACTTTGGAAGTTGAAAGTCTGCTTCGTAATAAGGGTATAGCAGTTGAAAAATATAATACTACTTGTCCGTTTGTAGAAAAGGTTTGGAACAGAAGCGAACAAATTGCAAAAAAAGGTTATACTATTGTAGTGCATGGTAAGCCCAAACATGAAGAAACAAGAGCAACATTTTCTCATGCTTCTGAACATAATGCAACCGTTGTAGTGAACGATATGGAAGAAACTAAAGAACTCGCAAAATACATAACCAAAGAACTTTCTTCTGATACATTCTATGAAACCTTTAAAGGACGCTATTCTGAAGGTTTTAATGTGGAGCGCGATTTGCAAAAGATTGGTGTTGTGAACCAAACAACTCAACTAGCAACCGATACGCAAGCTATAGCCGACTATTTAAAATCGGTCATGATTAATCATTTTAACTTGGCTGCTGATCAAATTTCAGAACGATTTGCGGATACACGCGACACTCTTTGTTATGCTACCAACGACAATCAGTCTGCCGTAGTGGGCTTACTCGAACAAGAGGCAGACTTTGCATTGGTAATTGGTGGTTATAACTCCTCTAATACTTCTCATTTAGTTGAGCTTTGTGAACATAAACTTCCAACTTATTTCATAGATAGTGCTGAGAAAATTATAAGTAAGGATGAGTTAATACATTGCAACTGGAGAACCAAAGAAATTAGTCATATTAAAGATTATTTACCGAACCAATCCTCTGTTCGTATACTTGTTACATCTGGAGCTAGCTGTCCAGATGCGTTGGTAGAGCAAATCATGTTAAAGATTGCTTCTTTCTTTGAAGCTGAATCATATATCCATTCTGCCAAGGAAGAATTTCAAGCATTTTAATACAAAGCATCATAGCTTAGTCAAAACTGAATTTGCCAAAATCTCACTATATTTAAGCATGAAGAACATGCTACTATCATGTGCAATTGCCTTATCTGCATTGCCATTTTCATTAGAAGCCCAAAATACACCCAACTATTTACCCTTAGTGCAACAAGTGAATCCTAAGGTCATTGAATGGCGCAGGCATTTACATCAGTTTCCAGAACTCTCTAATCGTGAATTTAATACTGCGAAATATATTGCCGCACACTTAAAGTCGTTGGGATTAGAAGTAAAGGAGGGTATTGCCAAAACTGGAGTTATTGCTATTTTAAAAGGCGGTCAACCTGGACCAGTAATTGGACTGAGAGCAGATATTGATGCATTACCAGTGAAGGAGAGAGTGAATATTCCATTTGCCTCTAAAGTTAGAGCTGAATATAACGGTGACACTGTACATGTAATGCATGCCTGTGGACATGATAGTCATACTGCTATACTTATGGGTGCGGCAGAAGTACTAAGTAAGATGAAAAAAGATGTTGCCGGAACAGTTGTGTTTGTATTCCAACCTGCTGAAGAGGGCGCTCCAGCAGGGGAAGAAGGCGGTGCTTATCTAATGGTGAAAGAAGGATTACTGGAGCAAGAGAAAATTGAAGTGATGTTTGGCTTACACATCAACTCTCAAACCGAAGTAGGGACCATTAAATATACTATTGGTTCTACTATGGCTAGTTCGGATTGGTTTACCATTCGTGTGAAAGGTAAACAAACACATGGCTCTCAACCTTGGGGCGGCATTGATCCTATTGTAGCAGCATCTCAAATTATACAAGGATTACAAACCATAGTAAGTCGCCAATCACAACTAACAAAAGCGCCTGTAGTTATTACTGTTGGAAAGATTCATGCTGGTGTACGTGAAAACATTATACCGGAAGAATTAATCATGAGTGGAACTATACGAACACTCGATCCAGCTATGCAAACAGATGTTCATGAAAAAATTAAAACCACTGCAATAAATATTGCCAGAGCTTGTGGCGCAACAGCAGAAGTAGAAATAGATACCAAAACTTTGGTAACATATAATTGGCCTGATCTAACAAAAGCAATGTTGCCTTCTCTTGAAAAAGCAGCCGGAAAGGGAAATGTAAAAGAAACTGAGTGGACAACAGGTGCAGAAGACTACAGTTTTTTTTCTGCTAAAATCCCCTCTCTATTTTTCTTTTTAGGAGGTATGCCAAAAGGTATGAATCCAAAAGATGCGGCCCCACATCATACACCCGACTTTTTTATAGATGATAGTATGTTAGATGTAGGTGTAAAAGCTTTTTGTCAGTTGGTATTTGATTATGCAAAAAGAAAATAACAAGAATACATCCCGCTCCAAAGAGCGGGATTTTTATACACGTGTGCTTTCAATTGTTTGTCTATTCTTCTTATACATACAAACACATGCACAAGATACTCCTTATGTAATCTTATTGGGCATAACACAAGATGGTGGCTATCCACATATAGGCTGCAATAGAACCTGTTGCAAGGTTGCGTGGGAAAATCCAACAGAACAACGATATGTTGTTTCATTAGCATTGGTTGATCCCAAGGAAAATCAATGGTGGTTAGTAGAAGCGACGCCTGATATCAAAATGCAACTGGAATTATTTCAAAAAAAGACAAAAGGACGATACCCATTTCTGCCAAAAGGTATACTGCTCACTCATGCACACATGGGGCATTATACTGGATTGATGCAATTAGGTAGAGAAGCGTTCAACTCTAAAAATGTCACTGTGTATGCACTGTCAAAAATGGCGAAGTATTTACAGAGCAATGGTCCATGGTCTCAGTTAGTAGAACTCAAAAATATTTACTTAACTACTATAGCAACAGATAGTCTTGTTCATTTATCCGACTACTGGAGTTTTAAGGCTATGACTGTACCGCATAGAGATGAGTTTTCAGAAACTGCAGGTTTCTCCTTGCAAAGCAAAACCAAGCGTTATCTTTTTATCCCAGATACCGATAAATGGGAGAAAATGCACACAACTATTCAGGAGTTGGTTGCACAACATGATTTAGCCTTTCTAGATGCCACTTTTTTATCTGCCGAAGAATTGGCTTATAGAAACATACGTGAAGTACCACATCCTTTTGTGGAAGAAACTATGCAACTGATACCTCCAGCACTGGCTAGTAAAGTTTGCTTCATTCATTTCAATCACACCAATCCGCTTTTATGGGATAAGCAATCCAAACGTACAGTAACTCAAAAAGGATTTTTTGTAGCTGAGCAAGGTGAGATTTATTGATACTGTCTTGCACCAAATAGTAAACTGCCTATTCTCACAAGTGTACTGCCCTGCTCAACAGCCAATGAATAATCGCCACTCATACCCATGCTTAAGGTATCAAATTCAGTTGAAGCCAACTTTGCTTTAGCATGATCGAAATATTTTTTTAATTGTGTAAATTCCTGCTTAACCTGATCTTGGTTTTCTGTGAATGATGCCATTCCCATCAAACCTCGAATACGTACAGATGGAAAAGTATGTAATTGGTCTAGTAAATTATTTAACTCATCTATATCAAGACCATACTTAGTTTCCTCTTGTGCTATATGTATTTGCAATAAGCAATCAATAACCCTACCAAGTTTAGTAGCTTGTTTGTTCACCTCCTGTAAAAGCTTGACACTGTCAATACCATGAATAATATGTACAAAAGGAGCAATGTATTTTACCTTATTGCTCTGCAAGTGACCAATAAAATGCCAACGAATATCTTTCGGTAACTCATCTTGCTTCTGCACTAATTCCTGCACATAATTCTCACCAAAATCACGATGCCCTAATTCATACAACTCCATGATATCCGATGCTGGCTTAGTTTTAGAAACTGCAACCAGTGTAACTTTGCGCTGAGAACACCATTCCAACAAAGATTGATATACGCTTACTTGTACTGACATGCCACAAAAGTATTTTCAATTATTCATTTAGCATGGCTGTCGTGCATATATTTTCCAATAATAAAGCCAACTGATAGGGAGGTGAATAATAATGAAACTTTCCAATACCCATGTAACCAAGACTGGTCTTATACTTTGCAGGTAACATAGAACTCATATTCGCTATAAAGAAAACCATATTTTCCTGCTCTGCATTTCTAAGCCAATCACTCTCTAAATTTCTAGGAATAAGTCTTTTTGAAGGAGCTAACCAATGCAAAGCTGTACCCAACATTGCATGATCACTGATTAGTGAAGAAGATATATATGCGCTTGCTAGCTCATCAATGACTTGATCTTTCAATGCTAGCAAAGGAGCATACTTTGTGTTTTTCAATAAACGCGCTACATGGTATAAAATGACAGGTGCCCTATTGTAATGCGGTGAAATGAAAGAAGGATTGGTTTGATGGTACTTTTTTTGAATCGCATCAGCCACAATAAAAGCAGTTGCAGAATCAGACTTTGTCCATGCTAAATTATATCGCTCAACAAATAACAGCACATTCGACATAACGCTGATATCGAAATCCACCGGCATTTTTTTCCCAAACCAAGTGGAGTATGCTGGAAGCTGTTCGTATTCCGGGTAAGTATTTTTCACTTTACCATATCCCCCATTGATAAAAGATTGCATGACATCATGAATCTGCTTAGCCGAATCTTTTGAGCCATTCAGTGCCAACCAACTCATCACTGTATCATCCATATCATCTGGCAAAGCATGAGATTGATCCATTAAGTTCATCCATCCCGAATTCGGAAAAACTTTTTTGGGATTATTGCTCCAAAAATGAAAAGTAGGTCTTCCTGTACGATGTCGAAAAAAAGCAAATGCAGGCTTTGCTTTTTCCAGCATGGTTTGAATCATTTTTTGCTGATGAGGAGGCAAGACCGATTGTACATCCTGAAGAGTAAAAAGAACCAAAGCTGTAAAAAAAATATTCTCGTCGGGCTTTTCCAAATGACTGTTCCATGCATAGCGCCTATAACTCGGAAAAAGACCTGCTCTGAAATAATCATTCCCACTCGATTGCCAAGTAGCAATTCTCTCAAGGAGAGCATGCGTAACTACGGTATCTACTCGACTTTTTTGTGCAGACACCATCAAATTCCCACCTAATAAAAAACAGAGAATCCATAAACGCATAACGTGAAAATAAGCATAGAAAAAGAAAACCGCCCGAAGGCGGTTCATAATTTATTTCAAAATACTTCTACTAATAACAATTCTTTGCACTTCGCTGGTACCCTCATAAATCTGAGTAATCTTAGCATCGCGCATCAAACGCTCAACATGGTATTCTTTTACAAAACCATATCCTCCGTGCACTTGAACTGCTTCTGTGCTGATCCACATAGCTGCTTCACTCGCATAAACTTTAGCCATAGAAGAACTCAATGTATAATCCAATCCATTGTCCTTTTCCCATGCAGCTTTCAAGCAAAGTAATCGAGCCGCTTCCACTTTAGTTGCCATGTCAGCCAGCTTAAAAGCAATTGCCTGATGATGCATGATTTCCTTACCAAATGCCTTACGCTGCTTGCTATATGCCAATGCCAATTCGTAAGCACCACTTGCAATACCCAAAGCTTGTGCAGCAATTCCAATTCTACCTCCAGTTAAGGTTTTCATAGCAAATGTGAAACCAAAACCATCGGCACCTATTCTGTTTTGCTTCGGCACTTTCACATCGGTGAACATAATAGTATGTGTATCACTTCCACGAATACCCATTTTATTTTCTTTGGCTGCCACAGTTACACCAGGCCAATTTTTCTCAACAATAAATGCATTGATGCCTTTTGAACCTTTAGCCACATCTGTTTGTGCCATTACCAAATAAACTGAGGCAGATGAACCATTGGTTATCCAGTTTTTGGTACCATTTAATAAATAGTAATCGCCTTTGTCTTCAGCGGTTGTACGCTGACTGGTTGCATCGCTGCCTGCTTCCGGCTCACTCAATAAGAAAGCACCTATATACAATTCACCATCCTTTCTTCCTTGAGCAAGAGGTGTTAAATATTGTTGCTTCTGCTCTTCACTACCATAAGTCTCTAAGCCCCAGCAAACCAAACTGTTGTTTACACTCATACTCACACTTGTACTTGCATCTACTTTGCTGATTTCTTCCATAGCAAGAACATAGCTCACTGTATCCATACCACTACCGCCGTAAGCTGGATCTACCATCATTCCCATAAAGCCCAATTCAGCCAATTTCATGACTTGCTCCTTAGGAAACTGCTGTTTTTCATCGCGTTCAATGACACCAGGTAAACAATCTTGCTGTGCAAAATCGCGCGCAGCTTTCTGAATCATTAAGTGCTCTTCACTGAGTTGAAAATGCATGTTTGTATTTTTTAGCCCCGCAAATGTAAGCTAACAGTTGTTAGGTTGGAAGAACTGTGTAGAATTTTTATTCAGATGGCTGGCTAATCAAAAACAAGCCTACATTCTATAGGTGATGGCATTGATATTCATTCCCGCTCCCACTGAAGCAAACATGACTAGATCGCCCGCTTGGAGGTTGTGATCTTGGATTTTCCCCTTTCGAACTAAATCAAACAAAGTAGGGATGGTGGCTACTGAACTATTACCCAGCAAATGAATGCTCATTGGCATAATATGCTCAGGAGCTGGAATTCCGTACAACTTGTACATCACTTTAATAAATCCCTCATCCATCTTCTCATTCGCCTGATGTAGAAATACCTTTTTCAAGGAATGAATTGATTCCCCACTAGCATCTAAACATGCTTTCATAGCAGCTGGAACGTGACGCATGGCATATTCGTACACTTTTCTACCCT
This sequence comes from uncultured Hydrotalea sp., assembly GCA_964616465.1. Classification (GTDB taxonomy): domain Bacteria; phylum Bacteroidota; class Bacteroidia; order Chitinophagales; family Chitinophagaceae; genus JAFLBI01. The sequence continues at coordinate 27,291 of CAZTTO010000018.1, forward strand.
TCATTTTTATATACCTAACTCTAGGGTCTGAATCGGGGAAGTAAGACTTTCCCAAATTTAAATAGTCAACTTCTTCATTACAATGTGCCATGACACTGGCTGATAATATACCCTGCTCCACGCCAGCTTTTGCTTCTACAATACAGGCACCCGCCCCATCTGAAAAAATCATAGAATCGCGATCATAAACATCAATCACCCTACTCAATGTTTCTGTTCCTATTACCAGACAGCATTTTGCAACACCAGCTTTAATAAAAGCATCGGCTTGAATTACACCCTGGAGCCAACCCGGACAGCCAAATAGTATGTCGTATGGAATACAAGCTGGATTTTGGATACCCAATGCATGCTTGACTCTTGAAGCCAAAGCTGGCAATACATCGGTTTGAATAGTATGCTTTACAACGTTACCAAAATTGTGTGCAACAATAATCTGATCAATCTTTTCTGGATCTATACCTGCATTTGCAATTGCTTCTTGTGCAGCAATAACCGCCATATCTGAAGCATTCATATCTTTTCGCGCATACCTTCTCTCTGCAATTCCCGTAATTGATTTAAACTTTTCAACAACTTCTTCCGAAGGTGTAGCAATTGGCTTGTGGTGCTCATCATAAAACTGATTCACCGCAAAATCTCTATTGGTCACTACTACTTCTGGAATGTAAGAACCTGTACCTGTAATAACTGTTCTCAATGCTTGCATGCTTCAATAATTGAATGAGCAAGTTACTACTTATCTGCTTAATTAAAGCATGAATGACTGATAATCAATAACTAACAAGTGTTTGTTTATTTCCCTTAAGCCTCAGGCTCTTTGCTATATTTGCTCTATGTCATTATTATTACAAAGGACGGAATTTGGCAATCCAGCTAATGTTGGTCGTATTTGGACGAAGGAGCAGTGTAATGCTTTGCTACAGGAATGGGTGCTAAACCCAAAGCTTCGTCAGCACATGGATCAAGTAGGACACTTAATGGAACAATGGGCTATTCAAAAAGAAGGAGCGAATGAAGCAACAGCAAGTGCTTGGTATATGGCTGGCGTTTTACATGATGCTGATTGGGACCAATGGCCAGATCAGCATTGCAAAAAAATTATTGAATACTTAGAAGCACAAGAAATAGATGCTACAGTTATTCGTGCTATTGCATCGCATGGGCCGCGACACTTCGGCGTTATGCCGCAATCTAGAATGGATCAGATGCTATACGCACTGGATGAACTTAGTGGACTCATTCATGCTTATTCGCTACTTCGTCCACAAGGTTATGCAGGCATGGAAGTTTCTGGAGTCAAAAAAAGATTGAAGGAAAAAACATTTGCTGCAAATGTCTCACGCGAAGAAATTGATGAGGCTTGTAGTATGGCGAATCTCACGAAAGAAGAACTGATTCAGTTTATAGTCCGAGAGCTAAGTTCAATGAATCAGTAACCCGACATGCATTCTATTTTCTGAAAAAACTAGTTGATAATCTGTAGTTCTATAAAATGCTAATGACAATCTTATGACAAATCGCCAAAGAATTATCACGAGAATGTAAAATTATAGACGAAACTGATATTTATCCTACTTGCCTTTCATTAAAATTAAATCTTTGCTGCAGATATGATAGCAATGGATTTATTTGTGATTGGAGTTAATCATCATTTAACGAATGCTGAAGAAAGAAGTAAATATTCTTTGAGCCAAAAACAGCAACTAGACTTTTATAATGAAGTAAAAAGGACAAATCACTCATTCTGTATCATTGTAAATACATGTAATAGGACTGAAATATATGGTGTTGGAAATTATAATGAAGTAATTGGTATTTACAAAAGCATCCTAAACATACATGATTTTAATGATCTTCACTTAATAAGAAAATTTGAAAACGAAGCCGCTGAACACATAATTGAAGTTGCATGTGGATTAGATTCGAAAGTTATTGGCGACCTGGAAATTCTTGGACAAATTAAACAAGCTTTCCAAATTGCAAAGAAATTAAAAGTTAGTAACGGATTTTTAGAACGTCTGATTAACACCGCTATACAAGCGGCAAAACAAGTAAGAACAGAAACTAAAATTTCATCTGGAACTGTATCACTTTCTTACGCGGCAGTGAAATTTATCAATAAAGTTTTTGGCACAAAGAACATAGATATTTTGCTTGTTGGTACAGGCGAGTTTGGAAAAAGAATTGCGTTTAATATCAAAGACTATTTACCTCAAGCACAACTTACAATTTGCAATAGAACAACAGAAAAAGCTGCATTATTGGCTGAAAACTTAGAATGTAAAACAATAACATTTACAAGCTTAGCAGAAGAAGCATATAAATATGATGTAATTATTTCTGCAGTAAATGATACTGGCAATTTTTTAATTACAGAGAAAATCTTATCAAAAGAAAAATCCGACAAAAAGATTCTTATTGATATGTCCATTCCATTTAGCATCGATCCAAAACTTGCAAATGATGGACATACACTATTAAATATTGATGATATTAGTTTAGAGGTTAGCCAAACTTTGGAATCTAGAAAAAGTGATATACCTATTGCAGAAAGTATTATTCAAAATCATCTGAATGAGTTTTTATCATGGACTGAGGTTTATAAAAATTCTGAAACAATTAGACAATGGAAAGGAATCATGCAAAGATTGAGCGGGGAATGTTCCTATTTGAATAACCTGCATGAACAAGATAAAAATAAAATCGTTCACAGAAGCTTATCAGATTTCGCAAATTTCATAAAACAAAACAGCGACCTACCAAAAGAAAGCGAAGAAATTATATATCACTTTTTGAACAAGAGCAGCAGCGCATTCCCCTGTCAAAAATCATTAATTAATCAAGAAGATATACCAAATCACAATTGCAGCGTATGTCAAGCAAGATAAGAATTGGTACGCGCGAAAGCGAGTTGGCACTATGGCAAGCAAGGTATATCCAAAGAGCTATAGCATATCTAGGAATAGAATCTGAGCTTATTCTCATAAAAAGTGATGGCGAACTCAATCTTACCACCCCGCTTTATGAAATGGGTGTGCAAGGCATTTTTACAAAAGCACTCGATATAGCTCTATTAAATAAACAAATTGATATTGCGGTACATTCTTTAAAAGATGTGCCAACGCAATTAGCAAAAGGATTAACCATTGCTGCAGTTCCAAAACGTGGCAATCCCATGGATGTGTTGGTATATAAAAGCCAATTACCCGCAAACGAACTAGACTATCTGGTTGCTACCAGTAGTTTACGCAGGTCGGCCCAGTGGTTGCACCGTTTTCCCGAGCATAGAACAACCGTATTAAGAGGCAATATAAATACACGACTAAAAAAATTAGAAGATAACAAAAATTGGTGTGGTGCATTATTTGCAGCTGCAGGTCTTGAACGCATCAATTTAAATGTTCCAAATAAAATAGAGTTGGACTGGATGATTCCTGCTCCTGCGCAAGGCGCTTTAGGTGTAGTTGCAAGAGAATCTGATGAAGAAGTCTTGGAGATTTGTAATCAACTGAATGATTCTGAAACAGAAATTGCTGCATCATTTGAAAGAGGATTTCTGCGAAAACTAATGGGTGGATGTTCTATGCCTATAGGTGGATTGGCAGAGGTGGCAAACAGTGAGATTCATTTTACAGGCTGTGTGTTGACACTTGATGGAAAAGAAATGAGCAAGGTAGAAGTGAAAGGACATATGGAAAATAGTGACGAACTTTTAAATGAAGCAGTGGAAACTTTATTGCAAAATGGTGGTTCAACAATAGTAGCCACTTATAAAAGATAAATGCACAACAAAACGATTCATATTGTATGCACAAGAAAGTTGTCTGCCGAGTTAATCAGCAGGGCAGAATCGTATGGTATAATCATTCGGGATATTGACCTATTGGATATGCAGCCCATTCCTGTTGTGAAATTTGAATCTACTCTTCTTCAGAGTCAATCGCCTTTGGTTTTTACCAGTGCCCATGCAGTGCAAGCAGTTGCTCCGTTAATGGGAAAAATAAGCAATCAAACAGCATTCGCCATTGAAGGCAATACTTCTGAAATGGCAAAAGCAAATGGATTCAAACTTTTGGGTATAGCTGCAAATGCAACCCAACTTGCCCATGTAATCGCAGCTAAAAATGTTAATTCAGTTTTGCATTGCACAACAACGCAGAAACGAAATGAATTAGAAAATGGATTAGCAAATTATGGTATTGCATACAGCACCTTACATGTGTATGATAAGGAGTTAACACCGCAGAAAATTGATTCATTTGATGGAGTTATGTTTTTTAGTCCTTCACAAGTGGATACTTTTTTAATTGCCAATGAACTGAAAACAAGCACACCTGCCTTCTGTGTTGGCAACACCACTGCTAATCATTTAAAAGAACAAGGACACCAGCATATAGTGATAGCAAAACAAGCTTCGGCTGAACAATTATTAGAAACTGTTTTAAAATTTTATAAGAAAGAAAATGAGCAACACACATTTATTGCTTAAAGCCCTAAGAGGTGAAACCGTAGAAAGACCACCGGTTTGGATGATGCGTCAGGCTGGACGTTACCTGCCTGAATATATTGCACTAAGAAAGAAATACGATTTCTTTACCCGAGTACAAAAACCTGAATTAGCTTGCGAAATCACATTGCAACCCATTGATATTGTTGGTTCAGACGCAGCCATTTTGTTCTCTGATATTCTGGTGATTCCACAAGCCATGGGCTTGGAAGTGCAAATGATAGAAAGTAAAGGCCCTGTATTACCTAACACTACCACAACCAAGCAGGAAATTGCTGCTTTGAATACGACAACAGCAGACGATAACCTGCAGTATGTGTATGATGCCATTTCGCTTACCAAAAAAGAACTTAACAACCGTGTGCCACTTATTGGATTTGCTGGTGCACCATTTACCATTCTTTGTTATATGGTAGAAGGGAAAGGCAGTAAAGCATTTGATAAAGCCAAGCAATTTTGTTTTGCTGAACCCACACTCGCAAAAGAACTTTTACAAAAGATTACGGATGTAACCATTGCTTACCTCAAACGACAAGTTGCTGCCGGTGCCGATTGTGTGCAGGTGTTTGACAGTTGGAGTGGCTTATTGTCAAAAGCAGATTTTGAAATATTTGCAAAGCCTTATTTGCTACAAATTTCAGATGCGCTTAGTCCTTTAGCTCCCGTTATTCTTTTCCCTAAAGGAAGTTGGTATGCATTAGAAGATTTATCTCAATCAAGTGCAAGTGCATTGGGTGTTGATTGGTGTGTTACCCCTCAACAGGCAAGGGAATTTACCCAAAACCGAATTACTCTTCAAGGCAATTTTGACCCTAATCATCTATTAAAACCCATTCCTGAAATTCAGCAGGAAGTGAAAGCCATGATTGATGCTTTCGGACCGCAGAAATACATTGTAAACCTTGGGCATGGCATACTGCCTAATATTCCGGTTGAACATGCGAAAGCATTTGTTCAAGCAGTAAAAAATTACCCTAATCTGTAATGATAAGCTATAAAGAATCCTTTGTTGCATTTATCCGTTCGTTGCAAGATAAAATTTGCAGCGCTTTGGAATCTGTTGATGGAAAAGCAACATTCAAAGAAGAACTATGGACAAGAGAAGGAGGTGGTGGAGGTCGCACCAGGGTGATTGAAAATGGGAATGTATTTGAAAAAGGTGGCGTAAATATTTCTGAAGTGTACGGAACCTTGCCCGATTCTATGGTGCAATACCTTAAAGTAAATAACAATCAGTTTTTTGCCTGTGGCATTTCTTTGGTTATTCACCCACACAACCCTTTCGCCCCTACCGTTCATGCTAACTATAGGTATTTTGAGTTGTATGATGATGATGGGAATGTGGTGGACTTATGGTGTGCAGGTGGAGCCGATTTAACACCCTATTACTTGTTTGAAGAAGATGCAGTGCATTTTCATATGGTACAAAAACAAGTATGCGAACAATTTGATACAAGCTATTATCCCAAATACAAAAAAGCATGTGACGAATATTTTCACAACCACCATCGCGGTGAAGCGCGCGGTATAGGCGGCTTGTTTTTCGACTACTTGCGAGAAACCACTGAAAAACCTGCACAGCATTGGTTTGATTTTACTACAGCTGTTGGGAATGTTTTTTTAGATGCTTATTTACCGATTGTGATAAGAAGAATGGATACACCCTTTACATCAGAACAGAAGCACTGGCAAGAGATACGCAGAGGCAGGTATGTAGAATTTAATTTGATACACGATAAAGGCACACTCTTTGGTTTAAAAACCAATGGACGCATAGAATCTATTTTAATGAGCTTACCGCCAACCGTTCGTTGGGAATACAATTATCAACCTAAACCCAATACACCAGAGTCGAAGCTATTGGAAGTGTTGGTTCAACCCAAAGACTGGATACAATGATGATACAAAGACCCCGCATACTAAGACAATCACATGCCATTAGGGCAATGGTACAAGAAACAAGATTATCTGTTGATGATTTGATTGTGCCGCTTTTTATCCTTGAGGGCGAAGGTATTTCAGAAGAAATATCCTCTTTGCCGGGATATTACAGATATAGTTTGGAAAATACTGTTAAGGAGGTTGAACAGCTCTGGAAACTGGGTGTAAAATCAGTTTTGCTTTTTATTAAGTGTAAAGATGACTTGAAAGACAATGCAGGAACTGAGGCATTAAATCCCAATGGTTTGATGCAACGCAGTATAAAAGCTATAAAACAAGCTTGTCCGGGTATGTTTGTAATGACGGATATAGCTCTGGATCCGTTCTCATCTTTTGGACATGATGGCATTGTAAAAAATCAGGAAATAGTTAACGATGAAACAGTAGTTGTGTTGGCAAAAATGGCGGTTAGCCATGCACAAGCAGGTGCCGATATGGTAGCACCCAGCGATATGATGGATGGTAGAGTTAGTGCCATTCGCACAGCCCTAGAACAGGCCGGCATGTACAAGACGGGTATTATGGCTTATAGCGCCAAATATGCTTCATGCTTTTACGGCCCTTTTCGTGATGCATTAGATTCAGCTCCCGGATTTGGCGATAAAAAAACCTATCAGATGAATCCGGCTAATCGACTAGAGGCTATCCGAGAAGTGCAGCTTGATGTTCAAGAAGGAGCTGATATGGTGATGGTAAAGCCTGCATTGAGTTATCTCGATATCATCAGAGAAGTTAAAAACGAAGTGCATGTGCCAGTGAGTGCATATCATGTAAGTGGTGAATACAGTATGATTAAAGCTGCTGCGCAACGCGGATGGTTGAATGAAGATGCAGCCATTATAGAAACCACACTGAGTATTAAGCGAGCCGGAGCCGATTTAATAGCTACCTATTTTGCAAAAGACATTATTCGAATTTTAGATATATGAGCATTCAATCAATCAGTCAGAGTTTAACCTTATTCAACCGTGCCAAACTAAGTATTCCAGGTGGTGTAAACTCACCCGTGCGTGCATTTAAAAGTGTGGGTGGCGAACCCATTTTTATGCAAAAAGCACAAGGAGCTTATCTATATGATGCCAATGGTAACCGATACATAGATTACATCAATTCATGGGGGCCGATGATATTGGGTCATTGCCACCCACAAGTGGTGGAAGCATTACAACAACAAGCTGCTAAAGCACTTTCATTTGGTGCGCCAACAGAACTTGAAATTGAAATGGCAGAACTCATTAAATCAATGGTGCCCAATGTTGACTTAGTTAGATTAGTGAGTAGCGGTACAGAAGCTTGCATGAGTGCATTGCGTTTAGCAAGAGGTTATACCAGTAAAAATAAGTTCATCAAATTTGAAGGATGTTATCATGGCCATGCAGATCCATTTTTGGTAAAAGCAGGCAGCGGTGTTGCAACATTTAACATACAAACAGTACCCGGAGTTACAGCAGGCACATCAAACGATACGCTAACTGCGACCTATAACAACTTAGAGGAAGTAAAACAATTATTTGTACAATATCCCAATGAGATTGCAGCCATTATCGTTGAGCCTGTTGCAGGTAATATGGGCTGTGTGCCTCCTGCGGAAGGATTTTTAGAAGGCTTGAGAAAATTATGTGATGATTATAAAGCTGTGTTGATTTTTGATGAGGTCATGACCGGTTTCAGATTAGCGCAAGGTGGTGTTCAAGAAAGATTAGATGTAAATGCCGATTTGATTACTTTCGGAAAAGTGATTGGAGGAGGCATGCCAGTTGGTGCATTTGGAGGCAAGAGAGAAATCATGGAATCTATTGCTCCACTGGGCAATGTCTATCAGGCAGGTACTTTGAGTGGTAATCCATTGGCTGTTACAGCAGGTATTAACACCTTATCTATTCTGAAAGAAAACCCTTCTATCTACACTCAACTTGATGAGAGATGTAAGCAATTGGAAGATGGCTTTCATCAAATTCTTACAGAAAAAGGCATAGCGCATACCATCAATTCTATTGGTAGCATGATTAGCATTTTCTTTGGGGAAAATAAGGTGCAAAATTTTGCTGATGCATCTGCAACCAATATCCCATTGTTTAATAAGTTCTTCCATCACATGCTGAAAGAAGGCGTTTATTTACCTCCATCTGCTTATGAAAGTTGGTTTTTAACCATTGCATTAAGCGATGTTGATATTGATTTTACATTACAAGCAGCTAAAAAATTTTAATACATGGCAGAAAAAGCAATACTATTGGCCAATTTAGGCTCACCCAATAGCACCGCAGTGAAGGATGTAAAAACCTATTTAGATGAATTCTTGATGGATGAAAAGGTGATTGATATACCTTACTGGATTAGATATTTTTTGGTGAAAGGAATCATTGTTCCTTTTCGTGCACCCCAGAGTGCAAAAAAGTACAAAACCATCTGGACAGACAATGGCTCACCTTTGATTCATACAACTAAGTTGCTTACTGATGCTGTTGAAAAAGCATCGGGTATGCCAACATACATGTGTATGCGTTATGCAAACCCAACGCCACAATCGGTATTGGCTCAAATGACAAAAGATCATCCCGATTTAAAAGAAGTAGTGATGTTGCCTTTGTATCCGCATTACGCTATGAGTAGCTACGAAACCGCTGTGGAGCATGTACAAAAGGCACATAAAGATGGAAATTATTCTTTTGCACTAAAAGTTGTTGAACCTTTTTATAAACATGAAGAATACATTGATGTTCTTTCTGAAACGATTCAGCCTTTCATAGAAAAGCCGTACGACCATATTCTATTTAGCTATCATGGTATACCTGAAAGACATATTAAAAAAACAGACCCAACAAAAAATCATTGTATTTCCTGCACTGACTGTTGCAATACACCTTCAGTAGCACATCAATTTTGCTACCGCCATCAAGTAATAGAAACAACCAAAGCTGTTGCAAAAAAACTTGCGATACCAGAAGACAAATACAGTTTCTCCTTTCAATCAAGATTAGGAAGTGATAAATGGTTGCAACCTTATACTGCAAAAAAGTTTGAAGAAATGCCTAAGCGCGGAATCAAAAACTTGGTTGTAGTTTGTCCAGCATTTGTAAGCGATTGCCTTGAGACACTCGAAGAAATTTGGGAAGAGGGAAAAGAAGACTTTGAAAAAGCAGGTGGCGAACACTTTTCGGTTGTACCATGCTTGAATGTACATCCTAAGTGGGTTCAAACAGCGGTAAATTTGATCAACGAAGTTAAATAATGAACTTTCTTTATTTAAAAGCTTTACATATTATTTTTGTTATAACCTGGTTCAGCGGCATGTTTTACCTGTGTAGATTATTTATTTACAATCGAGAAGCCAATGATAAGCCTGAGATAGAAAAAAATATCCTTCAGAATCAGTTTAGCATTATGATCAAAAGACTGCTATTTGGAATTACGTGGCCATCTGCAGTACTAACCTTCATTTTTGGCTTGTGGTTGTTATTTGTTTATCCTTCTATTCCCATTTGGCTGCTTATTAAGCTAGCATTAGTGCTACTATTGTTTGTATATCATTATACGCTGCACATAATTTACAAGCAGCAACTACAAGGCACATTCAAATACACGAGCAATCAACTACGCATTTGGAATGAAGTGCCTACAGTTTTTTTAGTAACAATAGTAATGTTGGTAGTTGTCAAACAAAATATAAGCCTTGTCTACGGAATTATAGGATTAGTTTGCCTAATAATTGTTCTGATGTCGGCAATAAAGATATACAAGGCTTTAAGAAAAAATAGTTGAGGCGATTAGGTTAGAAGATATTAATAACCAAGAATTCTATACCAGCTTTCCAAACGATTTCCGAACTTCACTTTGTAAAATGATATCGATTATGCGTAATATCTTCTTGATAGTAGTTCTACTTATGGCATCTAGCTCTGCTATATCTCAACATATTCTTCCACTTCGCGATCAGGCGCGTGTTATAGATGAAATAACGGGAGAAAGACTTGAGCAGGTACTACCCAATGTCATGAAAAGAGAGAATATTCAAATGTGGGTATTGATTTGTCGCGAGTACAACGAAGATCCTGTTATTAAAACTATGTTACCAGCTAGCTGGCTTTCTGCAAGAAGAAGAACCATCTTAGTTTTTTATTACAATCCAACAACAGGGGAATATAAAAAATATGCTGTGGCTCGATACAATGTTGGGAAACATATTCTTTCTGCTTGGAATCCAGAAGAGGAACCTAATCAATGGAAAGCATTGACGAAAATTATTGAGAAACATCAACCTAATCATATTGCTATTAACTACTCTACACATTATGGACATGCAGATGGATTGAGTCTGACCGACTATAAAGAATTATTAGAACATCTTCCAAAACCCTTGCAATCTAAGTTAGTAAGTGGCGAGAAACTTTCTGTGGGATGGTTGGAAACAAGAACTGAAAAAGAACTTCAATACTATACTCAACTTGTACATATTACTCATCAAATTATTCGTGAAGGATTTTCTGAACAGGTCATTATGCCAGGAATCACTACCACTGATGATATGGTGTGGTGGTTTAGAGAAAAAATAAGAGGACTAGGATTGGAGACTTGGTTTCAACCAAGTGTTGCTGTGCAAAGAAGAGACAACAGCAACCAAGAACAAGAAAGAAGTTTTGCAAATCGCCCAAAAGAAGAAGTGATACAACGCGGTGATTTAATTCATGTTGATATTGGCATTCAATATTTAAGGTTAAATACAGATATCCAACAACATGCATATTTATTGCTTCCTGGAGAAAAAGAGCCACCAACTGAATTACAAAATGCTTTCCGTGTTTCAAACAGGTTACAAGATATTTTAACGCAACAGTTTGCTGTTGGCGTTACTGGAAATCAAATACTTCGCAACGCATTGGAGCAAGCTAAAAAAGAAGGAATCACTGCTAGTATTTATTCTCATCCATTGGGTATGCATGGACATGCAGCTGGACCAACTATTGGCTTGTGGGACCAACAAGGAGGCGTTCCTGGAAGTGGTGACTATCCTGTGTATCCTAATACCGCTTATTCAATTGAATTGAATACTAGTTCATTTCTGCCTTCGTGGAAAAAGCAAGTGCGTATTATGTTAGAAGAGGATGGATTTTTTGATGGAAAAACTTTTCACTACTTAGGCGGAAGACAAAAAAAACTTTGGACTATCCCTGCCCTATCAAACGAATTGGAATAATATGGAACAACAACTGAACGATACCTATTGGTCGAACAGATACCAAAACCAACAAACGGGTTGGGATATTGGCACAGCCAGTCAACCACTCAAAGAATATATACAACAGTACAACAATAAAAACGCTCGTATACTCATTCCGGGTTGTGGCAATGCTCATGAAGCAAAATTTTTAATTGACAAAGGTTTTCAAAGCATAACCCTCATTGATATTTCTAAAGTATTAGTAGAAGAATTACAAGAACAATTAGCTGCATATCCGCAACAGGTTCAAATCATTCACGGAGATTTTTTTGAGCACGAAGGAGAATATGATTTAATTATTGAACAAACTTTTTTCTGCGCTATTGATCCAGTTTTAAGAAAACGCTACGCAGAAAAAATGCAAGAGCTATTAGCTGAAAATGGAAAACTAGTGGGCGTTTTATTTAATAGAAACTTTGAAGGCGGACCTCCTTTTGGCGGAACAAAAGAAGAATATATTTCTACTTTCTCACCATACTTTGAAATTAAAACAATGGGAGACTGCTATAACTCTATCAAACCAAGAGCAAACACAGAATTATTTATTAATCTTTTACCCAAAAAGTGAATTATGTAGGGAATTGAATAAATGCATCCATGCTCTTCACGCCCAACCACTTAGTAGAAATAAAGCCTTCAGCATATTGTACACCAATTCTTTTGCCGAACGACAAAGCTCTTGACTTTACTGTTTCCAAAAAAGCAGGTGAAGAAATATAGGTATTGGGTTCATTCAATGCAGGATTATGAAATTGAGTTGCATAAGCCAGAATAGATTCCATTTTTTGATCGAAATGTGCGCTGATATCAATCACAAATGAAGGTTCTAAAAATCGATCTTGTATGTAATGAAACACATATGATGGACGAAAAGCTTCTTGCTCATTCCCATTGGCATCTGTAGTAATAATTTTTCTAAGTCCAGATAAAAAACAAGCATCCGAAATCAACTGCGCACTTCTACCATGATCTGGATGTCTGTCTTCTGGTGCATTTGCTAAGACAATTGATGGACGATACCTACGGATCACTTCTATCAATTGGCGCTGATGATCTTCATCATTTTTAAAAAAACCATCTGCCATGCCCAAATTTTCACGAACATGCACTCCTAATATTTTAGCTGCTAATGCAGATTCTTCAGCCCTCGTTTCTGCTGTACCTCTGGTTCCCAATTCTCCTCTAGTCAAATCAACGATTCCTACTTTCTTCCCTTCCGCAATTGCCTGCAACAATGCTCCAGCACATCCGAGTTCAACATCATCTGGATGAACGCCAATGGCAAGCATATCTAATTGTTCTGTTCTCATAGTGCAAAGATGAATAAAAAAATCCCGCTGAAAGAGCGGGATAAAAATGCTTACTTTTTCTTTTCGTAACGCTTCTTGAACTTATCAATTCTACCAGCAGTATCTACCAACACGTTCTTACCAGTGTAGAAAGGGTGTGAAGTGTTAGAGATTTCCAACTTAATCAATGGGTATTCGTTGCCGTCTTCCCACTGAATAGTTTCTTTGGTTGCGCAAGTAGAACGACTTAAAAAGCTAAAGCCGTTACTCATGTCTTTGAAAACTACAAAACGGTAGCTTTCTGGATGGATACCTTGTTTCATTTTTTTTGATTTAAGGTTGCACGGATTTTGCCGTACAGTTTAATAATTTCCCCGAAGGGAGTGCAAAATTAGTACAAAGACAGTTTTTATCCAAAGAGATTTTTTCTTAAAAGCATCTCTCTAACACATTGAAAATCAGCTTTTCATATTTACATACTGCAAAGGCACTTTTAAATCAGAGCCATTGAGCATGGCAATAACCGCCTGTAAATCATCAATTTTTTTCCCGGTTACACGAATAATGTCATCCATAATAGCTGGCTGTACTTTAAGTCCAGAATCTTTTATCAACTTAACTATTTTTTTCGCTTCCTCCTGTTTCAATCCATTTGTAACCGGAATTTCCTTTTTTATCATTTTCCCACTCGGATATGCATCCTTTTCAAAGTTAAAAGCATTGCCATCAATACCCTGTTTCATGGCTCTACTAATGAGCACATCTATAACTTGCTTCATTTTCATTTCACTTTCAACTTCTAATCGAACAATAAAGTCTTTTTTATTCAGCTCAATTTCAACTGGACTGTCTTTAAAATCGAAGCGATTAGCGATTTCCTTTTTTACTGTATTGATTGCATTATCGAGGGTTTGCAAATCAACTTTACTAGCAATATCAAATGAAGGCATACGATTAAGTTTTCACAAAGATAAAAAGAAAGCCCCGGTAGAAACCAGGGCCGTATGCTTGCACATGAGAAATAAATACTTAATTATTCCCAATTTTTACTCGATCTGCTTCTTCTACCGACTTTCTTCTCGATGGTCCAGAAGATGCTTTACCCTTACTAAAACGATAAGTGAAGGAAACATTCAGGACTCTAGAATCACTTCTCTGTCTGAATCTTATATCAACATCATCGTATTTTGCTGAACCGTTGGGAAGCTGTGTCCAAAACACATCGCGCACACTCAATCTAACAGTACCTTTAGATTTTAAAACCGACTTAGCTAATCCTACATTCATTGCTCCCAAAGATTGTATGAAAATAACTCCTTCTAAAGCCGCCGATCTGTAAAATCCACTTACTTCTCCCGTCCAGCCTTTACCAAATTTGATAGAGCTACTTCCATTAAATACCAATGTGGGCTGAGTAAAATCAATAAATGTTTGGTTAACAAATCCTCTAAAACGATTTTGATAATAGTTCGTATACAAACTTAGGTTCATCCATTTAGTAACTGGAATCTGACCAGAAACAGCTATGCCAATTTGATCTAGCTCCGCAATATTGGCTTGCTTAATAAATGTTTCGTTGGTTGCAGCATTTTGCTCTATTACTTGCTGAATGATATTATTCACTTTTGAATAGTTCAAAGTAGTTGTTATAGCACCACCCAAGATCATATGTGACAATTCAACATTATGACTGAATTGAGGTCTTAGTCCTGGATTACCCTGCTGGTAAGTGTAACGATCTAAGAAGTAAACAAAAGGATTTAAATCTTGGTAGTCTGGTCTCTTTAATCTCCTACCATAATTCAACACCAAGCTCTGCTTATCACTTATTTTATAGCTCAAATAAGCAGTTGGAAATAATTGTGCATAAGAAGTATCAAAGCCACTTGCGGGTCTTTGTGCATTACCAAGTTGATCACCTTTTGCATCTGTTCTTTCTAATCGTAAACCCACTTGCATAGACCATTTTGGAGAAAGCTGTCCACTATAATTTACATAAGCAGCTTGTATTGCTTCTCTATAAATAAAGTGGTTACTTCTATTATAATCGGGAACAATACTATTATTGAGAACACTATCGAATTTTGCATTGTTATCTGTTTCTACCCAACTGAACTTAGCACCTGCTTCAAATTTTGCTCCCTTCTTTAATGGTTGAACATAGTCAACCTTAGCAGTATATATATCAATCAGCGTTGGCATATCACCCAATAACAAATCATCTGGACCAGCACTACTTCCGTTAGCAAAATAAAACTGGTTTGCGAGAGCTGTTCTATTAGTACTTCTATAACCTATATAATCTACATCTGCTGTAATTTCTTTTCCAGTGCTATCCAAAATTCTTCGAAAATTCACATTAACCGATCCATTTTTCCAACGGTCACGAACTTCCGTATTTGAAATAGTAGTTCTTTGCAAAGCCCCAAACTTATCTTTTATGCTTGTTCCACTATACACATCCATGGCAGTTCTATTATCAAAACCAGATAAGAGAACACCCCAAGTTGTTTTTTTATTTGCAAAATAATCAACACCAATTCTTCCGTTGTGTGAATGTCGCTGATCTTGCATACGTGTTTCCTGTCCAAAGGTTGATAATAATTCTTTGGTAGTGCTATGAACAAAGTTTCTTTCTAGGTTTAATTCTTGAAATCTTTCTCTGTAGTTATAGCTATAATTCCCAAACACATTGAATTTTCCAACCCTGTAGTTCGCAACCACACTTTGATTCGCCTTAGGATATACACCTTGAGCATAGCCTGAAGTTATTGAACCATTGAAACCTGTCATTTTAGTCTTCTTGGTCTTTAGGTTGATAATACCAGCGTTACCAGCAGCATCATATTTTGCAGGCGGGTTAGTCATAATCTCAATTTGGTCGACCTGAGAAGCATTCATGTTTCTCAAAAGATTGGCTAAATCTGCAGCTCCTAATTGTGTGGGTTTCCCATCTACCATAACAATGACACCCGATTTACCTTTCAAACTAATATTGCCATCTCTATCCACTGTAATTCCAGGCGACTTTTCTAACACTTCCAACACATTATTTCCAGCGTTGGTAACAGCAGCCTCAACATTCACAATGGTTCTATCAATTTTTTGTTCTACCAAAGGTCTCTTTGAGGTAACTGTTACGTTACCTAGATCCTTTTTTATTGGTACAATTTCAATACTTGAAAACTGAAAAGAGGGGTTTTGTGATGACAATTCAAAGATAGTTGACACAAATCTCTCCATTCCAAAAGCTTCAATTGCAATTTTAAAATTCCCAGGTCTAGGTGCTTCTAACTCAAAAAAACCTTTTTCATTACTTAAGACTCTCTTAATTGAAACAGTGTCATTTGCCTCAAAGAGCATAACCTGAGCACCTGCAACTGGAGTACCCAGAGCAGAAACTACTCCCCTAATTTGTAAGCTAATCTTCTGTTGACCAATTACTTGTGAGCCAATCAACATAGCAATTGTCAAAATAATTAATTGTATCTTTTTCATAGCGGTTGTTTTACTTAGGCAAACCTAAGTAGTATGTTTTGCATAGTACAATGCTTTAACATGAACGGATTTATTTACTGATGAAAGGTTGAACGAGATAATTAATCTTTAGTTACATCCTTTCAAAGGGTACATGGTAAAAGAGTGAGAATAATTTATGAATGAGTCTGTTGTGCCTAAAAATGGGAATATTTTGTAACTTGATGTGCCGTTTATGAAGCAGAAAATCCTTTTAATCCTATTTACAAGTGCTATAAGTTTAGAATTATTTGCACAAAGATCTCTAGTCGATAGCCTATTACCAATTGTAGTAAAAGCAAAAAAAAATGACACCACATTAGCAACACAATATATTCAACTAGCATTTTTTTACTACCAAGTTTTTCCTGACTCAACCATCTATTACTCAGAGAAGGGGTATGAACTTTCAAAGAGTCTAAATTATGAGGCAGGCATGATGCGTGGTCTAAACAGGATGGCTGTTGGATATGCATCTAAAGGAGAGCTTCCTAAGGCTGTTAATTATTATTTGCAATCCCTTCGAATTGCAGAATCCTTACAAGATCAAAAAGGGATTTCTTCAGCTCTAAATAATCTCGGATACACCTATCGGCTACAAAAAGACTATAAAAAGTCATTAGAAGTTACAGAGCAATCACTTGAAATTAATCTAAAAACAAATAATACAAATGCTCTAGCCGTCAATTACACAAATTTGGCTTGGGTTCAAGAAGCTATTGGAGATACTGCAAATGCATTACGAAACACACGACTTGGTTTATTATATGCTACTAAAGTGAATGATCAATATCATGTTGCTATTGCAATGCATATTGCAGGCAAAGTTCACCTTAGAAAAAATCAAATTGATTCTGCAAAATACTATTTCACGAACGGATTAGCGAATGCTAAAGCAGCGGAAGTTAAACAACAAATTGCGCATCACTTTCTTGGACTCGGTCAAGTTGAAAGTAAGCTCAATTTGTTTGATAAATCTTTGCCCTACTTAAGAAATGCATTAATAATTGCAAACGAAATAAACGTTCCAGAAATTATACATGATGCGAGTTTAGAAATTAGTCGAAGTTTTGCTGCCCTTAAGAAATGGGACAGTGCCTACTATTACTTCAATGTTCATTCAGATGTAAAAGCTTCAATGTTTAGCCGCGAAAAAGAGAGTGTAATCAACAAACTTAATTACAATTATGAACTTCAAAAACAACAAGAAAAATTAGATGCGCAAAGAAATATTATATGGATAATTGGAGCATTTTCTGGAGTAGTATTGTTTTTTGCCTATTCTTTTTTTAGAGGACGTCAAAAACAACGTTTAATTAATAAACAGCTTCTAAAAAACAAAGCTGATTTAATGGAAAAAACAGAATTGCTGGAACAGGGCAACCAAATGAAAAATAAAATTATTTCAATCATAGCTCATGATCTTAGAGCACCAATGGCTACATTAAAAAATACCGTAGATATAATGGATCCTGAGATTATTCATACAGAAGAACTAGATATGATAAAAACAAACGTTAGTGCGCAACTAGACAGTATTGATAAGGTTCTTCAAAACTTACTGAAGTGGTCAACTGATCAAATGAAAGAAGGATCAAAAAATGCAAAGCCAGCTTCATTTATACTAAATGAAACTATAGAACAAAACATAAACCTGCTCCAGGAAACCGCTAAGAGAAAAAAGATAAATATTTTTAACCACATAAAAGAGCCTGTTGAAGTGTTTGCTGATGAAACCCAAATCAGTGTTATTATTAGAAACCTATTATCGAATGCAATTAAATTCACTTCTGAGGGAGGTGAAGTTTCTATACAAGTTCGCTTTGTTGTAAATAAAGTATTTGTGATGGTGAAAGATAACGGTGTTGGTATGTCGCAAGAAATTCAATCAAACTTATTTAAACACCACATCAATAATAGTAAACGAGGTACGAATGATGAAAAGGGAATTGGACTTGGTTTACATCTTTGTAAAGAATTTATTGAACGAAACCAAGGTGAACTCTTTATTGAAAGTCAACTTGGAAAAGGATCCACTTTTAGCTTTAGTATTCCCCGTAAACCTTAAATTTTAGATTTTAGTTTCGGTGCATAAACATAAAGCACAACACCTCCTAAAAATAATATAGTAGAAATTATTTCTGCCTGTGTTGGTTGAAAAGACCCAAAATTGTAGGTGGTGTTAACACGAATTTTTTCTATCAAAAATCTTTCAACACCATTCATCATTAAATACACTGCTGTTAAACGACCAGCAATTTGTATTCTTGTTCTGAGCAACAAAAGTACCCCAAATAAAAATAAACATGCAATACTTTCGTATAGAGGTGTTGGAAAAACAGCTTGAGGCAACTGATTACAATACTCACCCACACAACCCGGAATAGGAACACCTTCATTTAAAACATTATGCGGATAGCGATATGCCCAAAAACTATCCGGAAGCCAAGAAAAGGGTTTGGGTGATGAATTAACAATACCCCAATCACCATCGCCACTTACCTGACAACCAACTCTTCCAATTGCATAACCCAACATTAATCCTGGAGCAATTGCGTCGGCTAAATGAATAACAGGCATTTTATACTTTCTGGCATAATAAATAACAGCCAAGGTCCCCATGATAAGTCCACCATAAAAGGTTAACCCGCTAAACGCAACCAAGTTGCCAATTGGATCTTGAATAAACTCATTCCAATTCTCAAGATTATGAAAAATTTTAGCCCCAATAAATCCACTAATGGCAGCAAAAATAACCATATCACCTACTCTATCATGCGGCCAAACACGTATAATTCTTTCCTCTGGAACAGCTAACTGTTGTTTCTTTTTTTCCCACCATTTTAATCCCCCAAATGCCAATCCCATTAAAAGTCCCATCGGCCAATGACCTTTTGTAGAGAAAATAAACTTAGGTGGATCTTGCAATGCCTCATCAATTAAAAAGGCGCCAATGATTTTAAACCCTAATACAAATCCAAGAAAAAAGTTTATAGTCAATTCTAAAAAATCGGCTGGTGCCCCTACTTTAATCTTCTCTTCAGTATACACCATAAAGCCTTGCTTCTGCTTTCGTTTTAATTCTTGAGTTATAATCCATGCTGCAGCTAAA
Organism: uncultured Hydrotalea sp.; assembly: GCA_964616465.1. Lineage (GTDB taxonomy): Bacteria > Bacteroidota > Bacteroidia > Chitinophagales > Chitinophagaceae > JAFLBI01. The sequence goes on from CAZTTO010000018.1 coordinate 46,877, forward strand.
AAACACATTGCTACAAAAAAGCCAAATGAATTTACCATTTTTAGGCCTTGTAACTCAATTCCAAATAAATCTTTGAAAGCGTAATAAAGATTTGGATACATACTTTTTAATTGGGGTACAATGATACTTATTTAGCTCGAAATGATGTGGCTATAAAAAGAATCCCACCTAGAAAGGCGGGATCGATTACTAACTAACCCATCTAAAACACAAACTTAATTACAATACTTATCAAACTCACTAATCAAATGTTGCGCTATAACTTGTGCTGGACGACCTTCAATTTGATGACGCTCGACCATGCTTACTAATTGTCCATCCTTAAATAGAGCAATGGCTGGAGAAGATGGAGGATAAGGCAACAAATGCTCTCTAACTTTATTTACTGCTTCTTTATCAAAACCTGCAAAACTAGTTGCTAAACGATCTGGACGCTTGGTAGCATTATTTACTGCCATCAAAACACCCGGACGACAAGTACCTGCTGCACATCCACATACAGAATTTATTACAACCAATGTTGTTCCTTCTTGCTTTAAAGTTGCTTCAACCTCCGATGCAGTCAACATCTCCTCAAATCCACCCTCAGTTAATTCTGCTTTCATTGGTAAAACGATCTCTGCTGGATACATAACTGTTTAAATTTTAGACTGCAAACTTAATATTTTACCCAATTCATACAAAATCGGAGAAAGAAATATGCCACAATGACTATATCTCGAAATAAAATGCGTCATTCTGTCGTATTCATGTTGAATTTTTCTGACTTTATAGTCCAAAAGTTGCTCTGGTATATAGCTTGCTCAGATTTAATAAAACAGCAAATTATGAACTACATGAACCACAACGCAAGTTTACCACGCTTATTTAAAGCCATGGACCAACGGATTGCACAAGATTTACAATCATTCGAGCAAAAAAAAATTGCGAGAAAAGTATATCCAGCAACTAATATTTCAGAAAGCGAACAATCGTATTTCTTGGAAATCATTGCTCCAGGAAGAAATAAAGAGGACTTCAAAATTGAGATCAATAACAACAACCTTGAAATTGTATACGCTCAAAAAGAAGACCAACCAAGCACAAGTGAGTCTAAGTCTATCTTAAAAGAATTCGAGCTTGGATCATTTAAAAGAATCTTCAAGCTAGACGAAAGCATTGAATTAGATGCACTCAAGGCAAGTTATCAAAATGGAGTTTTAAAAATTGTGCTGCCAAAGAAAGTAGTTTCAAAACCTACAGCACGACAAATAGAAATTGCATAAGGAAAAAAGAAGCCCAAAAGCCCGAAATAAAAAGTTTCGGGCTTTTTTGTAATATTTAAATTCGCTTACATACCTATATTAAAAAATCAAATAATGAAATACATTGTAGCGTCTCTTTCATGTTGGATGGCTTGGTTTTTTCTAGGAACTACTGCAACTGCTCAAGCACACAACCAGCCGAAAACACTTCTTTGGAAAATTTCTGGGAAAGGTCTTGAAAAAGACTCTTATTTATATGGTACAATTCATGTAATGTGTCCAAGTGATTTGAAAATAGCAGAAGAAATTAAAGAGCGCTTATACGCTAGTAAATCACTAGTTCTAGAAATGAATCTCTCAGATCCAGCAATTTTAATGAGTGTTCAAAAAGGCATGATGATGAAAGATAGCAGCCTTTCTCAATTACTTGATAGCAAAGCATATAATGAATTAGCAACATCATTATCTAAAGATTATTCCCTGAGTATTCAAATGTTCGAGAAAATGACTCCAATGCTAGGAATGAGCATGCTTTTTCCAAAAATTTTGGGCTGTATGCCTTCTAGCTGGGAAATGGAATTGATCCAACTTGCAAAACAAAAAAACCTTGGAATTGGCGGACTAGAAACGGGAGAAGACCAACTTAAAGCTATCAATAGCAATTCTTTAAAAAGTCAAGCGAATATGTTGTATAGAACGGCAACACAAAAAGATAGTACTCAAGAGTCATTTCAAAAAATGTTGAGTTTTTATAAAGCAAAAGACCCATATGGTTTATATGAAATGAGTAATCAGACTGAAGGATTTTCTTCAATGGAGACCGATCTCCTTATAAAAAGAAATGTAAAGTGGATACCCGAAATGTCTAAAATGATGAATAAAGAATCTACCTTCTTCGCAGTTGGTGCTCTTCACCTTGCTGGACAACAAGGTGTAATAGAACTTCTAAGAAAAGAAGGTTATACAGTTAGTCCAATCATGTATTAATGAAGATGGATTCAACTGAACATCAGTTTATTCAGCTTTTGGGCGAACACCAAAAGATCATTCATAAAGTATGTAATCTTTATATGAATCATCCTTTGGATAAGGAAGATCTTTTTCAAGAAATTACATTACAGGCGTGGAAAGGATATGCGCAATTCAAAGGACAATCAAAGTTTTCTACTTGGTTATATAGGGTTGCTTTGAATACTGCTATCACCTATTTCAAAAAAGAAAGAAAACAAATACAACAAGTCGATGAAACATGGGCAGGGGAAATTGCAGATTACGGGAAAGAAGATAATGAGCAATTTAATTTAATGTATAAAGCAATTAGCGAGCTTTCAAAAATTGATAAAGCAATTGTTATGCTATATCTAGATGATTTACCGTATCAAGAAATTAGTGAAATGCTTGGAATTAGCCCTAACCATGTAGCAGTAAAAATGAATCGAATAAAAATAAAACTGAAAGAATCAGCCCTTAAATATTCTTCCTCACTCTAAGGACATGTTATGGAACTAGACGATATAAAACATCAAATTAAAAAGGAACTTGAGCAGCCCTCCACTAATCTGGAGAAATTGGCTTTTGAAAAAGCTTTACATACGCCTACCAAGTCAATTCTTGGCAAGATTAAAAAAAGTATGATACTAGAATTTATACTGAATATAATCTGTATTGGTGGTTTTGCTTATTTCGCCTATACAACTGATCATAAGGGACTTGCTATTTATTTATGGACCTTTGTTGGTGTAGGTATAGTATTCTTATTTATTCTCAGTAAACTTTACCAACAACTATTAGAAGTTGAACAAACATCTGGCAGCATTTTAAAAACGAGACTAGAACAACTTTATACACTTTTGAGGAAATTTGTAAAGCATTATTTCCAAATAACAATGGCACTTATTCCTATTTGTCTAATTTATTCATTTGCTTTAGGATATTATGATGAGCAATACCAATCATCTACCAATAGCACAACAGGTGATTCTATAGAGCCCTACATTGTCATTGCCCTTACTCTAGCTTATATAATAGGTTTCACGTTGTTCATATACTATTTTACTAAATGGTACCTAAGAAAACTGTACGGAAAACACCTAGATAACCTTCAGCATCTATTGGATGAACTAAATGACAATTAAAAAGTACATTTACCCCGATACCTTGTATCTGTAATATTTTGAATTTTCCAAACGCCTTGCTGGCGAACTAATGTAATAAGGTTTACACCACAATGGGTAAAATTCTTTTTGAAATAAAAATTATACGGTGCCCAAACCATGGCCATAGGTGCATCCACTAAGACTTGCTCGAATCTGATTCTTTCGTCCATTTCTCCTGCTTGATAATTACCAATAGATTGAACAAAGCGATCAACAGTCTCTTTTCTGATAATGGTAACACCTTCCCTATTTACTCCAAATGTGTGCATGATAGCACTATCTAAAAAAGCACCTCGAACTTTTTCTTTATTGGCCTCTCGCATGCCATTAAATAATTCAGTAATAACATGCTTAATGCTATCTTCAGTTGACTGAGCATGGATATGAGCACTTGAAAATACTAAGCCAATTACAAGAAACAATAGAAAACGCATAACAATAAATTTTATCGAAGATATCCAAGTATTTTCAACATACTTTGAGCCGATTGTTCTTTAGCATAAACCCAGTCAATCAATTTTCCATTTTTATCTTGCTCAACTATAATGTGCTTAGGCGATGGAATCAAACAATGCTTAATACCCCCGTATCCACTAATTTGATCTTGATATGCCCCTGTATGGAAAAATCCAACGTACAAAGGCTCCTTATTACTTTCGTCTTGTTGATTATTACTATTAATTTTTGGAAGAAACACTTCATTAATATGCTCCTCACTATCATAGTAATCATGACTATCACAAGTAATTCCACCTAAAACGACTCGCTGATATTCGTTATACCACTTATTAATAGGCAACATCAAAAACTTTTCACCAATTCCCCATGTATCGGGTAATGTTGTGATAAATGATGAATCAATCATATACCAACACTCACGATCATTTTGCACTTTTTCGCCAATAACACTGTATATGTGGGCCATACTTTCTCCTACTGTATAACTTCCAAATTCAGTGTAAATATTTGGCATAGGCACTTTAGCTTTTTTACAAGCCTTCTTAATGTTTCCAACGATCTCATTGATCATGAATTGATAATCATACTCAAATCCTAGTGAATGCTTAATTGGGAAACCACCACCGATATTTATTGAATCTAACTCAGGACAAATTTTCTTAAGTTGACAATAGAGGTTGATGATTTTATTTAATTCACTCCAGTAGTAGATATCATCTTTAATGCCTTTGTTCAAAAAGATGTGTAACATCTTTAATTGAAACTTCTCTTCGTATCCTTCAATATGATCTACGTAAAATTCTAGAATATCCTTGGCTCTAATACCCAAACGTGATGTATAAAAAGGGAAATTTGGCTCCTCTTCTGCGGCAACTCGAATGCCTAACTTAAATGGCTGTTTTACAGATCTCCTGTAAGCTTGCAACTCCTCTTTGTTATCTAAAATAGGAATCACATTCTTAAACCCTGTATTAATCAACTTTGCTATTCTGCTTGTATATGCTTTTTGTTTGAAACCATTACAAATGATGAAAGTTTCTTTGTTGATTTTTCTTCTTTTGTACAGCTGATTTATGATCTCTAAATCGTATGCGTAAGATGTCTCTAAATGTATATTGTGTTTGAGTGCTTCTTCAACTACAAATGAAAAGTGCGAACTCTTAGTACAATAACAGTAGAAGTATTCACCTTCATACTTGTGCTTTTTGAAGGCATTCGCAAACATTAACTTAGCCTTGTTGATTTGCATACCAATCTTAGGTAGGTAAGTCAACTTCATTGGAGTACCATACTTATCAATCAAACTCTTTACATCAAGTCCGTTGAATTGTAAGTCGCCTTCGTCGTTAATTTGGAATCCTTCTTGTGGGAAGTGAAAGGTTTGATTCACCAGGGAGGTGTAGGTGTTGTTCATTTACAACCGTTATTAGGAGATCATTAATAAGGGCGTAAAATTAGTATAAAAACAAGCAGATTATTCAAATAAGATTTACGGAAAACAAAAAAGCCGACTTGCTCAGTCGGCTTGAAAATTTTATGGAAGAAAATTACTTCACAGAAGCAACCAAAGCAGTGAAGCTTTCTGGATTGTTCATAGCTAAGTCAGCTAAAACTTTACGATCCAAACCAATTCCTTTTTTGTTCAAAAGGTTCATGAATTGGCTGTAAGTCAATCCTTCTTGACGAACTGCTGCGTTGATACGAGCAATCCACAATTGACGATATTCACGCTTCTTCAACTTGCGACCAACATAGCTGTAAGTTTGACCTTTTTCAACTACGTTTTTGGCAACTGTATAAACGTTTTTACGCTTACCATAGAAACCTTTGGCGGCGTCTAAAATCTTTTTTCTTCTGGCACGAGATGCTACTGCATTTACTGAACGTGGCATAGGTTATTATTTTTAACCGGTTGATCCGGCAGTGAATGAATGTTTATTTTAAACGGAGTAAGCGCATCACAAAATCTTTGTTTGTGCTTCCAACCACACCTTTCTTTCTCATATTACGCTTGCGCTTGGTTGATTTTTTGGTGAGGATGTGACGCTTGAAAGGCTTTTGGAAAGTAATTTCACCGCTGCCGGTCACTTTGAAGCGCTTCTTTGCGCTCGAGTTTGTTTTTACTTTAGGCATATGATAATCTTATCAGATTACTCCCTACTGGCGCTCTACCACTGGGTAAAGACTTGTTGGGCCTTGTGGGAAATGGGGTGCAAAGTTAAGGAAATTGATTAAAAAAACAAGTGCTATTCTATTTCTTCATTGACTTGGTACAATCCACGTACCACCACACTCGCAACAGTACATCCAAATATTGCCGGCATATAGCTAATTGTTCCAATTAAAGATTTCTTAGGAAAAGCCTTTTCTGTAACTATGACTTTGCTATCATCAATCTTTTCGGTGCTAAAAACAGCTTGAAATCCTCTCTTAACTCCTTGATTTTTAAGCCGTTTTCTTACATACCGTGCCAAATTACAGCCAAATGTCTTGGAAATATCAGCCACCTTTACCTTCGATGGGTCTACCCTTCCACCCGCGCCCAAAGAACTCACCACAGGAATTCCATGATCTAAACAGGCCTTCAAAAAGGCAACCTTGGGTCCAAGTGTATCAATACAATCAACTGCATAATCGTATTTATGCCTTCCCACTACTTCATCTACCAACTCATCTTTTAAATATTGAGGAACAACTTCTAATAATAAATCAGGATTAATATCTTTCAATCTCTCGGCTAATACTTCGGCTTTCACTTTTCCAACGGTTGAATGGAGTGCGGCAATTTGTCGGTTCGTATTGCTAATATCTACTGTATCTGCATCTACAATAGTTATTTTTCCAACCCCTGCACGAACTATCATTTCAGCACAAATTCCACCTACTCCGCCCAATCCAACTACCAAGACATGCTTTTTCATTAGTTCTTCAAGAACAGATGCACCCAATAACAGTTCTGATCTACTCATCCATGCAGGTATCATATAAGAAAGGTTTATTTTTAGAGCTTCAATTAAGAACTTGCAAATGAAATATTTTTTTCTTTTTGTTCTGCTTTTTTCTGTTTGGAATAGCAGCAGTTTGGCTCAATCGGTGCGTTTGTTGGCTGAATTTGAGCAAATTTCTTGGCGCGGACTATCTGTTTGGGATGATTCGTTGGTGGTGGTATCTGGACAAAAAGGGAAAATTGGGTTTTCAAAAAATGGTGGAAGAACCTGGGAGTTTACTACAATTAAAAATCAGGAGCAACGCGACTTTAGAGATATTGAAATGATTTCCGAATCGGTTTGGATTACTATGGCGGTTGGTAGTCCAGGTGTTATTCTGCGCACAGAAAACCAAGGAAAGGATTGGGTGGAAGTATATAAAGATGATGACCCTAATGTTTTTTTAGACGATCTATTAACCAATAGCAATCGAGCTTGGTGTTTAGGCGACCCTTTGAATGGCTCATTTTATATACTCGAAAGTATAGACAAGGGAAAAACTTGGAAAAAGATGAATTTCCCTCATCAACCTAAAGAAGGAGAAGCATTTTTTGCAGCGAGTGGATCCAACATGATTTTCTCGCAGAAAAAGTTGTGGATAGTTTCTGGAGGAAAAACTAGTCGACTTCTTTCCAATTCTTATGAATTAACACTTCCGCTAGTAAAAGGAAGAGAATCAACCGGCGCAAATGCTATAGACTATGCTGGCGATAGAATGATCATAGTTGGTGGAGATTTTTCACGCGATAGTATTGCTGAAGGAAGCATTGCAATTGTAAAAAGAGGAGCTAACTCTTGGCAAAGTATTATACCATTACAACTTCCAACCGGTTATAGATCAGGAATTTCATGGGTGTATGATTTCAGTTGGATTACCGTTGGTATGAATGGGGTTGATTATTCAACCGATAATGGTCTGCGTTGGAAGAAATTGGATGCCCCAGGATTTCATACCGTTAAAAGAGCCAAACATGGTAGAGCTGTTTTTATGGCTGGAGCAAAAGGCCGAATTGGAAAACTAATACTATAGTATATGAAAAATAAACACTATTGGAGGTGGTTCATTCAAGCGCCACTTGGACTCATTCTTTTTGGAGCTGGACTTTCCATGGCAATTGATGCTGGATTTGAGAAATATCAGGGGAATGACTGGTTTTGGTATGGCACATGTGCGTTAATCATTTGCAATGCGGGATTATGCGTCTTTGGCGATTCAATTTTGCAAAAAGTTGCAGCTGAAAAAAAATAAGGTATTAATTAAACTTTATTGACTCAATACCATCAACTTTGTGATGTAGCTGTTAAAACAACCTACAATCTAAGGGAATCGTCGGGGGGTGATTCCCTTACTTATTATTTAAAAAATCCAAGTTAAAGATCAATCATTGCATATTCCAATAGGATTTTTCAAAAAAAATTTGGATAAAATATTTCGCCGCCTATCTTTGCACTCCCAACAAAAAAAGGGAGCATAGCTCAGCTGGTTTAGAGCATCTGCCTTACAAGCAGAGGGTCCGCGGTTCGAACCCGTGTGCTCCCACAAAGCCCACTTCTTGTGGGTTTTTTTATGCCTTTATTTGATTAAATTGAGTTAGTTAATCAGACATTATCCATAAGAACAAAGCGGACTATTTCCCTTTGTTAATCACTTCTATTAATTGCTAGGCTCTTTCTTCCACACTCATTCCCCATAACAAACAAATTGACCTGCAATCCGTTTACTGCATGTAACTTTGCACAACCAAAAACAGCTTAAACTTTCTATATGAATTTATTTGAACTGCAGGCTACTGAATTCTCTAGACGACATAATGGTCCTTCTTCTAAAGAAACTGAATCAATGTTAGCAACCATTGGGGCAAACAGCCTGAATGAGTTGGTTGATAAAACCGTTCCATCTAATATAAAAATGGAGCGCCCACTTCGTTTGCCAGCACCATTAAATGAGGCGGCCTATCTACAACACATGCGTGAAATGGGTAGCAAAAACAAAGTATTTAAAACATATATCGGTCAAGGTTATTACGATACTATTACACCAAGCGTTATTCAAAGAAATATTTTTGAAAATCCAGGTTGGTATACGCAGTACACCCCTTATCAAGCCGAAATTGCTCAAGGTCGTTTAGAAAGTTTGTTGAACTTCCAAACAATGGTTTGCGATTTAACGGGCTTACCAATTGCAAATGCTTCTTTACTTGATGAAGCTACAGCTGCTGCTGAAGCAATGACAATGTTTTTTAATTTCTTGAACAAAAATACCGACCACATTGAGCGTCCAAAGTTCTTTGTAGACGAACAAATTTTTCCTCAAACGCTTGACTTGCTTTATACCCGTGCAGTGCCTGTTGGTATTGAGTTGGTGGTGGGCGATTATGCATCAGCAAAAATTGATGAAACCTATTTTGGTGTTTTAATTCAATATCCAAACGATAAAGGAGCAATTATTGATTACAGATCCTTTATTGATCAAGCCCATGAAGCAGGCGCACTCGTTGTAATGGCAACCGATTTACTTGCTCTAACATTGTTAACTCCTCCTGGCGAACTTGGCGCTGATTGCGCAGTTGGTTCTGCACAAAGATTTGGGGTTCCAATGGGTTACGGCGGTCCACATGCTGCCTTTTTCGCTGCAAAAGATGAGTTTAAAAGAAACATACCTGGACGAATTATTGGTGTGAGCATAGGCGCACAAGGTGAGCGTGTACTTCGTATGGCGTTACAAACTCGTGAGCAACATATTAAGCGTGAAAAAGCAACTTCTAACATATGTACTGCTCAAGCCCTCCTCTCTAATATGGCGGCAATGTACGGCGTGTATCATGGACCAGAAGGCTTGAAAAATATTGCTAAAAGAGTTACTTTACTAACGCAAACACTTTCTCAAGAATTGGTGGAAGAAGGCTATGAATTATATACACAACATTTCTTTGATACAGTGGTGGTGAAAGTTGACAATTCAACTCACATCAAAGAAAGAGCTGAAAGCCGACAAATCAATTTCCGCTATTTTTCAAATAATTGGATTGGCATTTCACTTGATGAAACAACAACCATAAGTGACGTCTTAGATATTTTGCTTGTATTGAACAAAGGAGTTGAGGATGATGCTTCGTTCAGCATTAGTGAAGAAGCAACTCTTGAACATATCCCAGGTTCTGTGGTGCGCACTTCTCCATTTATGCTTCATCCTGTATTCAATAGTTATCACAGCGAAAGCTTGATGATGCGTTACATAAAAATGTTGGAAAACAAAGACCTCTCTTTGAATACAAGCATGATCTCTTTGGGAAGTTGTACCATGAAGCTAAATGCAGCCAGTGAAATGATGCCACTTAGCTTCAGCTACTGGAGTAAGATTCACCCATTCGCTCCAATTAATCAAACAGAGGGATATCAACAAGTCTTGAAAGAATTGAGCGATTATTTGTGTGAGATTACAGGATTTGCAGCTTGTAGTTTGCAACCTAACAGTGGTGCACAAGGCGAATACGCAGGTCTTCTTACCATCCGATCTTATCATTTGAGTAGAGGAGATGCTCATAGAAACGTTATGCTTATTCCAATTTCTGCTCATGGAACCAACCCAGCCTCTGCTGTGATGGCTGGCATGAAGGTGGTTGTTGTAAAGGCTTTAGAAAATGGATACATAGATGTAGATGATTTGAAAGCTAAAGCTGAACAGTATTCCAATGAATTAGCAGGCATTATGATTACATACCCAAGTACATATGGTGTGTATGAAGAAACCATTAAAGAAATTACTGATATTATTCATAGCCACGGTGGACAAGTGTACATGGATGGAGCAAATATGAATGCGCAAGTTGGATTAACTGCACCTGGATTAATTGGTGCCGATGTTTGTCACCTAAACTTACACAAAACCTTTGCTATTCCACATGGAGGTGGCGGACCTGGCATGGGACCTATTTGTGTAGCTGCGCATTTAGCTGAGCATTTACCTGGACATACAGCACTTGGAAGAACGAATGGTTCTGGTGCTGTTTCTGCAGCTCCTTATGGCTCGGCTTCTATTTTGTTAATTAGTTACGGCTACATCAGAATGCTTGGTGCTGAAGGTGTAACTGCAGCAACACAATATGCTATTTTGAATGCCAACTACATGAGAGCTCGTTTACAAGGAGCTTATGATATACTATATTTAGGAAGCAATGGAACTTGTGCGCACGAATTCATTGTAGATCTAAGACCATTTAAAAGGTCGGCTGACATTGAAGCTGAAGACGTTGCTAAACGTTTAATGGATTATGGCTTTCACGCTCCTACTATGAGCTTCCCTGTTGCAGGTACTATTATGATCGAACCCACAGAAAGTGAAGATAAGGGTGAACTAGATAGATTCTGCGATGCTATGTTGAAGATTCGCGAGGAGATTAAAGCAATTGAAGAAGGTAAAGCAGATAAGAAGAATAACCTTTTGAAACATGCACCACACACTCAGTTTATTGTAACATCAACAAATTGGGATAGACCCTATAGCAGAGAAGAAGCTGTCTTCCCTTTGGAGTATGTTAAACAAAATAAATTCTGGCCTTCTGTGAGCAGGGTAAACAATACACATGGTGATAGAAATTTGGTTTGTACCTGTGAACCTATTGAGTCGTATATGCAAACCGCGGAAGTAAATAGCTAAGATCTATTGAAATAAAAAAATAAAAGGAGGCACTTTCACTTGCCGTTTGGCGGCTTTGCGAAGGCGGGGCTTTTTAGCACCACCGTTCATTTGAAAAACCGCACTTCAATTATACGAAAAAACTGTCAATCGAAGCACCGCACCCCCGCTTTTGCAAAACCCGTGTCCCTGTTGCACAACTGGTGAAAGATGTTCATATGTTGAAAATACAAACAAAAGTTGATTAGCTGTATGGTTGATATTTGCATATGCAAGGGCGTAAACAAATAGAACCTAAAATGATGTATCA
>CAZTTO010000019.1:0-58058 GCA_964616465.1 uncultured Hydrotalea sp.
GCTGACGCCTTGGTCAGCATGCCGACATTCGCATCCAGCGAATCGTCGGCACCCGCAACTTTAAAAAACTGACAAGCCAAAATAAAAAATGCCCCAATTTCTTAGGGCATTTTTGCGGACCGGACGGGACTCGAATGCTGACGCCTTGGTCAGCATGCCGACATTCGCATCCAGCGAATCGTCGGCACCCGCAACTTTAAAAAACTGACAAGCCAAAATAAAAAATGCCCCAATTTCTTAGGGCATTTTTGCGGACCGGACGGGACTCGAACCCGCGACCTCCGCCGTGACAGGGCGGCATTCTAACCAACTGAACTACCGATCCTTGGTCCGTTTTTCGGACGGCAAAGATAAGGGGATTCATTTTTTGAAAACAAATCTTTTCAAAAAAAATCTCAACCCCTAATTTTACACCCTAAGGACTTTATTTATGCCTCAATACCCAAATCGCCAATTCCTGGAATTTGAACAACCTATTAAGGAATTGTACGAACAAATCGAAGCAACCAAAAAGCTCGCAGAGAAAAATCCTAAAGTGGATTATTCTAATACTATTCAACAATTGTACGCCTCCATTGAAGAAAAAAGAAAGGAAATCACAACCTCTCTTTCTCCCTGGCAGCGTGTGCAATTGAGTCGCCACCCCGATCGTCCGTATACGCTTAAGTACATCGATAAAATGTGTACCAACTTTGTTGAGTTGCATGGCGATAGAAATGTAAAAGACGATAAGGCCATGGTAGGCGGATTTGCTATGATGGATGGTGAAACTGTTATGATTCTTGGTCAACAAAAAGGAATCAACACCAAAGCTCGTCAACTGCGCAATTTTGGTATGGCGAATCCAGAAGGTTATAGAAAAGCGCTTCGCCTCATGAAATTGGCGGAGAAATTTAATAAGCCAGTTATTTCTCTGATAGATACTCCCGGCGCTTTTCCTGGTTTGGAAGCGGAAGAAAGAGGTCAGGGTGAAGCCATAGCCCGCAATATTTATGAAATGATTCGCTTGAAAGTGCCTGTCATTTGCTGCATCATTGGTGAAGGTGCATCGGGTGGAGCATTTGGAATTGGCGTTGGCGATCGTACACTCATGATGGAAAATACATGGTACACAGTAATTTCTCCAGAATCTTGCTCTTCTATCCTTTGGAGAAGCTGGGATAAAAAAGAAGTGGCTGCTGAACAGTTAAAACTAACTGCTACGGACATGAAAGGATTTGGACTGGTTGATGAAATTGTGTACGAACCAGATGGTGGTGCTCATTGGGATTATGATGATGCTGCACTGCGTTTAAAAAAATCTATCCTTCAAGCTTTGCATGAAGTGAAAGATATTGATCCTTTAGAAAGAGTAAATCAAAGAATTGAAAAATACGGTAAGATGGGCTTCTGGGAAGAACTTCCTGCCAATTCGCTTGTTTAATTAATCATGCTGAAAAATACTTTACGCGGCACTGGGGTTGCTTTGGTAACGCCTTTTAAAAATCAGGAAATCGACTTTCCTGCACTTGGTAAACTAATAGACTTTGTCATTGAAAATGGGGTGAATTATGTAGTTACACTTGGAACCACAGGTGAAACCCCTACTCTAAGTGTTTCAGAAAAAAAAGACATCATAGCTTTTACATACGAACACGTTAATAATCGCGTGCCAGTTATTGTAGGCATTGGTGGAAATGATACAAAGGCAGTATGCGCCGATATGGAAAAGTTTGATCTTAGTCAAGCTGCTGCTGTATTAAGTGCATCGCCATATTATAATAAGCCAACCCAAGAAGGCCTGTTTCTTCATTATAAAGCACTTGCAGCGGCATCACCCCTTCCGCTTCTGTTGTATAACGTTCCGGGAAGAACAGGAAGAAATATGTCAGCTAGCACAACTGTTAAATTAGCAAATGAAGTTGCGAATATTGCAGGCATCAAAGAGGCGAGTGATGACATGAACCAATGCATGGAATTACTTAGAGATTGTCCAAGAGATTTTTTAATAGTGAGCGGCGATGATGCATTAACACTTCCTCAAATTGCATGTGGATTTGACGGAGTTATTAGTGTAGCAGCAAATTGTTTTCCTGCACAATTTTCGAAAATGGTGCAACATGCTTTGAAAAACGAATTAGCAGAAGCAAGAAAACTTCACTATGGTTTATTGGAAGGCTACAACTTGTTGTTCAAAGAAAATAATCCTGCTGGCGTAAAAGGATTTTTGCATGCATTAGGCATTCTTGAAAATGAGTTGCGTTTACCCTTAACTCCCGCTACAGAACAGCTTTTGGTTTCTATCCGCAAATTTTTATCATGAAAAAAATCATCATAACCATTGATGGTTTTTCATCCTGTGGAAAAAGCACCCTCGCAAAAGCTCTTGCAAAAGAGTTGAATTATGTATTTATTGACTCGGGTGCTATGTACAGAGCTATAACGCTCTATTTCATGGAGCATTCGGTTAATTTGAATAATACTACGGAAGTTGAAAATGCTTTAGGGAAAATTCAACTTTCTTTTGAATACGATCATCAATCAGGAAAAAGTGATATGCTTCTCAACGGCGAAAATGTTGAGAATGCTATTCGTAGCATGGAAATAAGTAATAGAGTGAGTGATGTTGCTGCTCATCCTCTTGTTCGCGATTTCGCTGTTGCACAACAACAACAAATGGGTGTTGAAAAGGGAATTGTCATGGATGGTCGCGATATTGGAACTACCGTTTTTCCTAATGCTGAACTAAAAATATTTGTAACTGCAGATCCAGAAATTAGAGCAGCAAGAAGGTTTAAAGAGTTAGCTGAAAAAAATCCAAACATCACAATGGATGAAGTAATGACAAATCTTTCTTCAAGGGATCATATAGATAGCACCCGTGAGTTTAGTCCGCTTAGAAAAGCCGAAGATGCTATTGAATTAAACAATAGTAACCTTAATCGGGAGGAACAGTTGCAATGGGCAATTGATATGGCGCATAAAATTTTGCAATCATAGTAGCAGAAGTTTTTCAAGCTTTTTATGTAATTTAATCGTGGGCTGCATCCTTATGTTAACAAACACTGGATAGCCTCTGCTATTTGGTGTGCTTTTCTATCTAAATGAAAGTAAATTGATAATATATCAGTGCTTTCACAAAAAATAAGACCATGAAAAAAGTTATTGTAGCATCGTTTCTATTCTTGAGTTTGTTTGTTCAGGCTCAAAGAAAAAGCTCCTCTATTTTATACAGCGGAACCCTACCATGTGCCGACTGTAGCGGAATTGTAACATATTTAGAACTTGATTCTTCTCAAAAAATTTTCAGATTAGAACAAACCTATTCAGATAAATCAGAGAATGTTCACCGAGTTGATGGAGTAATGAAAAAGAAAGGAAATCAATGGTGGCTATACGACGATAAAATAATAGCTCTTCGAATTCAATATTTTAAAGGAGATGTTCGCGTTTTAGATACCAAAGGAAAGCCCATTACAGGTACTTTATCGCGTGCATATATCCTGCAGAAAAGACAAAAAGCAAAACTTAGTCAAACTGCTTGGATTGCAGCTCAAAGAGGAAGTAAATGGATTGGAATAGGGAATGAACCGGCGTGGACAATTGAAGTGAATGCAAGAAATCACATTGAAATTACATGGCCATTAGAAGGGAAGAAAATGAACATTAAAAATACTGCTTTACAAAAAGATAATGGCAGGCTTACTTACTCAGGCATAGAACAAGAGAAGAACTATACTATTGAGTTTCAATTAGCATACAGCTCCGATGGTATGAGTGATTTTATTTATCCAGCGCGGGTACATTTTAGGTGGGGAGAAACTAAGCTGAAAGGCGTTGGTTTTCAATTGCAGGAACCCTTGCCACAGTTAAGTGGCAGATGGGATTTAGTATTCATGTCTGGACCTAAAATGACCATTCCTGCCCAGTTTCAACAACGTATTCCTTTTCTTGAATTTAATCTTACTGAAATGAGGTTTCATGGAAATGCTGGATGTAATACTATCAATGGAGCTTTTAGTGCAATGAATGACAGTATTACATTTCTTCAGCCTTGGCAATCAACTATGATGGCTTGTTCTGGTAATGGAGAACAAATTTTTACAAAACTCCTCAGTAAAGTCAATACATACCAGTTTGAAAAAAACGATTTGCTTCTGTTCGAAGGGAAAAAATTATTACTTCTATTTAGAAAATCAGTCTCCAACTAGGTTTTATTAAAAAGATGGTTATATGGCCAATAAAGAATAATTTAGCGGCACTGAACCTACACTATGAAACTATTCGTTGCTGGCCTTCCATATGATTTGGATGATGCTGAATTAGAGGAAATATTTGAGAAATTTGGCACCATTGCATCTGCAAAAGTGGTCATGGATCGCGATACAGGTAAAAGCAAAGGCTTTGGATTTGTTGATATGCCCAACGATGAAGAAGCACGAGAAGCTATGGAACATCTCAACGATATTGTTTTGGGTAGAAAAGCAAAACCTTTGGTGATTAAAGAAGCTGAAGAACGTAAACCCGGACCGAAGCCTCCTAGACGCTATTAGAATGTCATCGGTTACATTGACATATTTTACAAAAGACGATTTTCAACAACTCATTGAGTGGATTAATACAGAAGAGATGCTCATACAATGGTCTGGGCATCTCTTTTCATTTCCACTCACCCAAGAAAGCTTAGACTGGTATATTGAAGGAACCAATCAACCACCCAACTCTGACGCATTGGTGTACAAAGCCTTGAATGCTTCGGGCAAAACAGTTGGACATATTTCGCTAGGCAGTATTAGCGCCAAAAATCAATCTGCTAGAATTACCAGGGTATTTGTTGATCCTCAAGAATCAGGCAAAGGATACTGCACCGAAATGGTGAAACTGGTTTTGCAAATAGGATTTGAAGAGTTGGGATTGCATAGAATAAGCCTAGGGGTTTACAGCCATCTTACTTCAGCCATTCGGTGCTATCAAAAAGCCGGTATGGTATTAGAAGGTACACACCGTGATGTTTTGAAAACAGAAAGCGGTTATTGGAGTTACTTAGAGTTTTCTATGTTGGCTGAAGAATGGTCCAAAAAATAAGAATCTAGGGTATTTTTAATGCCATCTTTGTAATTGGTATATCCAAATTCTGGAAATGCTTTAAAGAACTTATCAGATGAAAACAAATAATCAAATTCATTTTGATACAGCAGCTCCATTGATTCTTTTATAGGGCTGATAAAAATTCCTAAAAATTGTAAAGCCCATTTTGGTAGTACTTGTATTGATAAATCTACGGAAAGTTGCTTTCCAATTATCTGGACCCATTCTTCTAAATTCATTGTTAACGGATCTGTTGGAAGATGCCAAATCTGATTGAATGCTGATGATTGATTTCCTAAAAAAGCGGTTGCACGACCAGCATCTGGGGTATATATAAAACTATGTAAACGCTTTGCCGATAACATAACTTGAGGAGATTTATGCTTCAACATTCTTTCAAAAACCATTAGATTCAAAAAACTCAGAGGTGTATGCGGGCCATAAAAATCTGGCGCCCTAACAATCATAGCTTGTAGTCCCTTTTTTTCTACAGCATCGAAAATCATCTCGGCAATTCTTTTTCTTACAAGTCCCTTACGACTAATTGCCAACATTGGATTTTGTTCTGTCATCCATCCTTCAACCCTACCATAAGCATACACATTATCAAAAAACACCAATTTGCAACTGTTGGCAATACACGCATGAACTACATGTTGCATTAAAATAGGCCAGTCTCTTTCCCAAACTTTAGAATGATAAGGCAAACCAACTGTAACATAGGCAACACTGCAACCTGCAATGGCATTCATCACATCTTCTTCAATTAAAAGATTGCCTTTAAATACCTCTTGGCTGTCTGATAGAGCAACAGGATTTCTTGCAACTAACCTAACAGGCTCTTTCATCCTTGAAAGCTCCAAAGCAACATGCTTACCTATAACACCAGATGATCCTAAGATAACCTGCATAATTAATTATATTGAAATAATGATTGCTTCAATTGATTTGCAATTTCTTGAATTGCTGGTCGCTGTTCTTCAGAGAACGGTAATCGTAATTCATGAGATGTTGGTCCTCGCCTTGTTGTCCATGCATATACTATTTCAAGTACTTGTAATCCTTCATAATTTTTAATTTCTACTTTCTCCACCCACTTCCACCCATCGTGATAGAAAATGATATGTCCAGATAAATCAGCAAAATGTTTTGTAACCACAATTGAAACTCCATTATTTCCCTTAGGAAAACCTTTCATGACAAAACGGAATTTGATTACGCCATATAACACAGCAAAAAGACTTGAAAATATAAGTGCCAGCACCCATGATGTAGCTCTTGTGAAAATTAGCAACGGCGTTCCCAATACAACCACCCAAAAAGCTTCGCCAAATATATTCGCCTTTTGTTCTTTACTCTCCCACTCAATGAACTTCTTCCATTGTATGCTATCAATACTCCATTCACCTAAAACAACTCTTTCACTATTACCAACCTGCGAGACTTCATGCTTGCTCCCTTCAGCATACTTCGCTAGAATGGCCCTATCTAATCGGTCTGCCAAAAACTTAGCCTGATTAAATTTATCATAGGCCGATTTCCAAAAAAAAATACATGCAACCAATAACATGATGCCCCATAATCCAGTAGAAGAAGGAAGAGTTAAAAGTAATACAACCGAAAGAGGGAAAACTACAATGCCGAGTAATAAAAGTACGGCTCCAGTTATTCGGGCGACTGCAGGTGTTGATTTTTCTTGCAATGTGGTTGATTTAGGTCACTCAATTTACAGCTTTTGACAAAATCATTCATCCCAAAAAACTAAATTACCTTTTAAATGAATTTAACTTTAGCTCAAATTCACAGTATGAAAAGATCCCTCCTTTCAGCACTTAGTTTTTTAATACTAATTACTGCTACATCTGCACAAAACACCCAGAAACCACCCTTACATGGGAAGAAGTGGATGGCCATAACGGGTAAGCCACTAGCTGCAACTGCAGGTTCTATGGTTTTTCAACAAGGTGGAAATGCTGTAGATGCCGCCTGTGCAATGCTAGCTGCTACCTGCACTATGTGGGATGTATTGAGTTGGGGAGGTGAAACACAGGCATTGATCTATCATCCTAAATTAAAAAAAGTGATTGCAATCAATGCAATGGGTGTGGCTCCAACAGGAGCAACTCCTTCATTCTTTAAAGAAAAAGGATATCAATTCCCTCCAGAGTTTGGCCCACTTGCATCTACAACACCGGGCACACCTGGGGGTATCTGCTATATGTTGGCTAACTATGGAACAATGAGTTTAAAACAGGTTTTAGCACCTGCTATGGATATGGCTGCTGGCTATCCAATTGAAGCACAAACAGCCAATAGTATTGAAAGAGCAAAAGATCGAATCAAGCAATGGCCTTATAGTGCTAAAGTCATGTTACCGCATCTTGGTGAAAAAAGAGAAGCACCTTATGCAGGTGAAATCTTTGTTCAGAAAGACTTATTACAAACATTACAGAAGATGGTAGATGCAGAACAAGCTGCGCTAAAACAAGGTAAGTCTAGAAAGGAAGCTATTCAGGCTGCTTATGATCGTTTTTATAAAGGTGATATTGCAAAAGAAATTGTTCGAGGAATGCAAGAACAAGGTGGACTTATTACGATGGAAGATCTGGCTAAATGGAAACCTATTGAGGAAGATCCCCTGCATATAAATTACAAAGGCATTGATGTTTACAAACTTCAAGAGTGGACACAGGGTCCAATGATGTTGCAAGCTTTGAACATTTTAGAAAATTTTGATTTGAAAAAAATGGGCTATAACAGTACACAGTATATCCATACCGTGTATCAAGCTATGAATCTAAGTTTCGCAGATAGAGATTTTTATTACGGTGATCCTGCATTTGTGAAAACACCTATTAAAGGATTGCTGAGTAAAGAATATGCGAAGCAGCGAGCAATACTGATTGACACATCAAAAAATTTAGCTGATGCTCGTCCGGGTGACCCCTATCCTTTTGAGGGAAAAACAAATCCATATTTATCGCTTTTAGAAAAAAGAAAAATTGAGCTAGACACCAGCAAAAGGGAATTTTTACCAAGCCACGATAACCATCAGATAGCTAAAAATGATCTAGAAGAAGAGCTTTATCAAGATAGGCTTTGGAGAGGAACAACTACAGTACAATCTGCTGATCAAGAAGGTTGGATTGTATCTATTACTCCTTCAGGCGGATGGATTCCAGCTGTGATTGCGGGCAATACAGGCATTGGCATGAGTCAGCGCATGCAAAGCTTTGTACTCGATAGCATTTTAAATCCTTTCAATGTTGTTGCGCCAGGCAAACGTCCAAGAGTAACATTAACCCCTAGCCTTGCGCTTAAAGATGGCAAACCCTATTTGAGTTTTGCCGTGCAAGGTGGTGATACACAAGATCAAAATTTGTTACAATTTTTCTTAAATATGGCTGAGTTTGGAATGACTGTACAACAAGCTAGTGAAGCAGCCAATATCAACTCCAACCAATTATGGCTTTCTTTGGGCGGAACTAAAATTTCAGATAGAAAACCTCGTCCGGGTAATATTTTACTACAAAACAGAACCCCAGAACGAGTAAGAGAGCAACTCAAGAAAATGGGCTATACACTTTCATTTACTGAAAGAAGTAGTGGCCCAATCAATGCTATCTTTTTTGATTGGAAGCATAATACACTCTGGGGTGGCTCTTCAAATCATGGAGAGGATTATGGTATAGCTTGGTAAATTTTAAAAAGGATCCTTTTTTATTGTCTTGCATATTTCGACTTCCAAGAATCAAATGCAATTTTTACATCTTGAATTTGAATATAGGATTTCAATAAATAAAGCTGATTTTTACAACGATCGAAATTTTGTTCTGGATAGGTAGCACCATAGTATAGATCCCCCAAAAGATAATCTGTTCCAAAACGTAATGCCTGCATCCATATTAATATAATACCCGACATAGGCATTGCATTTATTTCAGCATCCGTTAATAAACCTTTCATCGCTTTTTTATATCCTTCTATGATATTACTATAATAGGAAGCTCTTGCAAGTATAGCCTCCCAATTACAACTTGTTTCATTTTCTTCACTCAAATAGGTGCGCATCATATCACCTATATCACTTACAATGTTTCCAGGCATTATAGTATCAAGATCAATCACAATTGGCGCACCCGCATTTCTTTGAAACAATACATTGCTAATTTTAGTATCGTGGTGAATCACCCGAACAGGCAACTTATTATTGATTTCATGTCCCCAATAATGCATTAACCAAGAATAGGATTGTATGTCATGTAAGATCGTTTCAAACTTTTGAATGCGTTGTCCCTCTCCGCTTTGTAATGCATCTGAGAATTGTTTGAAGCGAAAAGAGAGATTATGAAAATCAGGTAGAATAACTTTCAACTGTGTTGCATCAAAGGAATGAAACTGAGCTGTGAAATGACCAAAAGCGTACGCTGCATTGTAAGCTTCTTCAACAGATGTAACACGTTCAATTGTAATTGAATCTTTTATAAATGGAAAGGCACGCCAACAGGTGTTTTCATCTTGCCACCAATTTCGATCTCCTGATTGGGTGAGCATTGGTAACATGATAGAATAAGTTGAATTGTTTTCTTGCAAATACTTATTCAAAAGTTCCAAATTGAAAACAATATCATTTGGCCGCTTAAATACTTGCACATTTATTTTCTGAAGAATAGCACAAGGTTCGTTGTCAACCTCTACTCGCCATGTAGTATGTAATAATCCAGAACTGATAGGGTGCAGCAAATACTCTCTTCCCGCCCAATGATACACATGTGATAAATCTACAAACTGGCTCATTGCATAGATTTAGTTTGATTTTTTACGCAGCAATGCAGAAAATAAGGTATCTGCTTTATGCTTGTATCCTGCAAAGTATTGCATATGCATACACTCTAACCCAAGTTCATTTTCAAAAAATGAAATTTGTGCTTCATTTTCATCTTTAAACACTGAACAAGTTATGTAGACCAGCCATCCATCGTTTTTAAGTTTAGCTATAGTTTGTTCTACAATAGCTCTCTGTAAGGGAATGAATTTATTAAGTTGCCCTGGCTGAAAATTATACAGACCTTCTGGAGTTCTACTCCAGGTTCCACTTCCAGAACAAGGAACATCCGTAATCACCACATCCATCATGGGTAAGTTGAATGGTATATTACCTTGGATTGACAAATCAGCTGTAAATAAATCTTCGAATTTAACATTTGCCATTTGTAAACGCTTCCGCAGTTGCGTCATCATTTGAGGGCGAACATCAGACGCATACAATGATTTTGGCTGAAGTAAATCATGAGCAAGTATCGACTTGCCGCCACTTGCAGCACAAGCATCCCAACACATAGCTTTCCCAATCAATTCAGGAGACTGGTTGATTAATGCACTTAATACTTGCTGAGATGAGTAGTCTTGTACAACGACTTCATGATTAATCTTCAACACTTGATCAATAGGTGTAGAAGCTTCAACTGCAATGCATGCATCATTTAACAGTTCAAATGCAACGCTTGCATATTGAAGTTTTGTTAGAATAATGCTAAGCTTATTTGGACGAACACGAAGAAATACTTTTGGTTGCGCAAGATGTGAAGCTGCCCACAATTCAGCATCAATCTCATTCCCCAAAAGCTCTGCTTCGGGAAATATTTCATCCACAGAAAATATTACTTGCCCCTCTTCGGCATATTTAATAATGTGCCCCCATCTTTCATCATCTGAAAGTGAACTACCTGCTTTACCCCACCTAAACCAGTAATAACAAAGAGAAGCAATTTGTTTACGGTCTTTTGATCCGTGCTTTTTATTGGCAGCAAAATAAGTTTTTAGGAACAAATGAAATGGCTGCACACCTTCATAAGAAGCAATGAGCTTTTTTGCGGTTTCTATATGTGCAGAACGAATCATATAAAAAAGTCCCGCTTTTGCGGGACTATGAAAATTTATAGTTCTAATAAAGTTTTCACTGGATCTTTCCCGAATAAAATTTGTTCAGGATTTTCAAGCAGTTCTTTTACTCGTACTAAGAAACTTACACTTTCTCTTCCATCAATTATGCGGTGATCATAGCTAAGTGCTAAATACATCATTGGACGAATTTCAACTTTTCCGTTGATTGCCATTGGACGTTCTTGTATCTTATGCATGCCCAAAATAGCACTCTGGGGAATATTAATTATGGGTGTGCTCATTAAGCTACCAAATACTCCACCATTGGTAATTGTGAAAGTACCACCAGTAAGCTCTTCCATTGTAAGCTTATTGTCGCGCGCTTTTCCTGCAAGCTCTACCACTTTCTTTTCTACATCTGCCATGCTCATGCTTTCTACATTTCGCATTACTGGTACTGTTAAACCGCGTGGAGTACTTACTGCAATACTAATATCTGCATAATCGTGGTACACTAAACTATCACCATCAATATAAGCATTCACCGCAGGCCACTCACCTAGTGCAATTGCGCATGCTTTAGCAAAAAAGCTCATGAAACCAAGGTTCACACCATGCTTCTCTTTGAATTTGTCTTTGTATTGTGCCCGCACAGCCATAACCGCCGTCATATCTACCTCATTAAAGGTAGTTAGCATGGCTGTTGTATTTTTAGCTTCTACCAACCTGCGACTAATGGTCTTACGCAGATTGCTCATTTTTTCAACACGCTTGTTACGCGTATTTAATTCCTGACCAGCATATGCTTGCTTACCTGGATGAGACAATGCTTCTAACACATCATTCTTTAAAATTTTACCACCATGTCCAGATGGTTGAATATTAGAAGCATCTACTTTTTTATCTGCTATGATTGCAGCAGCGACTGGTGTTGCTTTAACATCATTTGCCACAGCTACAACAGGTGCAGGACTTGCTGCAGGAGGTGCAGGAGCTTCTTTTACAGGCTCTTCAGCAACAGCAGCAGTAGCAGGACGTTCGGCAGTTTCATCAATTTGACAAAACAAAGAACCTATTTCTAGCGTATCACCTTCTTGTGCCAAAGTGGTTAAAATACCAGCTTGCTCAGCATTTACTTCAAAAGTTGCTTTTTCACTTTCAAGTTCAGCTATCACTTCATCACGTTCTACCCATTCGCCAGATTTGCGGGTCCACTTTAATAAGGTGACTTCGTTGATCGACTCTCCTACTGTTGGCACTTTGATATCAATCATAATTTCCTCCGTACCCTTTTAAGGGTTTTAATTGTAGTTTATAATCCAAATGCGGTGTCAATAATTTGTTGTTGTTCTTTTGCATGAACTTTAGAATAACCAGTAGCTGTTGAAGCACTTGCTTTTCTGCTGATTACGCCGAAGTTGATGCTGTTGAGATTCATCTTCAAGAATGAAGCTGCTCCCATATTCAGTGGCTCTTCCTGAACCCAGAACCAAGTTGCTTTATTATACTTTTTATAAAGTTCAAGCAGTTGCTTTTCTGGTAAAGGATACAATTGCTCTACGCGAACAATAGCTACATCCTGAATGCCTTCTTTTTCTTTACGCTCTGCAAGATCAAAATAAATTTTACCGCTACAGAACAATACTTTCTTAATATCACCTCCATCAGTTTGTACAGTTGGATCATCTAAGACTTCTTTAAAGCCACCTACTGAAAATTCAGAAATATGGCTATAAGATCCAGGGTGACGAAGATTAGCCTTAGGTGAGAAGTTAATCATTGGCTTTCTGAATTGCCAAGCCAACTGACGACGTAAAGCATGGAAGAAATTAGATGCAGTTGTAATATTTGTAACCACCATATTCAACTCAGCACACATTTGCAAAAATCTTTCTAATCTAGCGCTGCTATGCTCTGGTCCCTGACCCTCGTAACCATGTGGTAACAACATAACCACCCCATTCATTCTTTGCCACTTCTGTTCTCCCGCTGCAATAAACTGATCAATCATTGTTTGAGCACCATTACAGAAATCACCAAATTGTGCTTCCCAAATTACCAAGGCATCTGGATTTGCCATAGAATAACCATATTCAAATCCTAAGACACCATATTCACTCAACAATGAGTTATAAATTTTAAAGTTGCGCTGGTTATCTTGGAAATGATTCAAGCGATTATAGCCTTTATTAGTTTGCTCATCTCTCAAGATAGCATGACGATGACTGAATGTTCCTCTCTGAACATCTTGTCCACTGATGCGCACAATTTTATTTTCGACCAAAAGACTAGAATATGCCAATAACTCTGCCGTTGACCAATCTAGCTTTTGTTCATTTTCAAGCAGCTTCTTTTTGTCTTGTAGTAATTTCTCAATCTTACGCAAAGGCTTGAAAGTGTCAGGCCATTTCATTAAACCATCGACCAATCGAGCAACTTCAGATTCAGGTATTGCGGTGTCTGGAGACTTATGAAAATCCTCTTCTGTTGCTTTTCTCAAACTTCTCCAAGCCAACTCAGGGGCTTGGTAGTGATATGGTAGCGGATTTTGTTTTACTTCATCTAATCGTTCCTGCAAATCTTGCCAGAACTTTTTCTCCATTTCCTTTGCCAACTCTTTGGCAGTAGAATCGCCTCCTTCCAAAAGTTGGTTCACATAAACTTCTCTTGGATTCAGGTGCTTATCAATTAAAGCATAGAGTTGAGGTTGTGTATATTTTGGATCATCCCCTTCATTGTGGCCGTGCTTTCTATAGCAAACCATATCAATGAAAACATCGGTATTGAATTTCTGACGATAGCGGGTTGCAATTTCTACGCAACGTACCACTGCCTCAGGGTCATCACCGTTCACATGCATTACAGGGGCTTGCACCATGGCAGCTAGTGATGTACAATAATCGGCACTTCTTGCATCATCAAAATCGGTTGTAAAGCCAATTTGGTTATTGATAACAAAGTGAATGGTTCCTCCAGTATAGTATCCACGAAGATTGCTCATCTGCAATACTTCATACACAATGCCTTGTCCAGCAACCGAAGCATCACCATGAATCAATATGGGTAAAATCTTATCAAAATCACTGTCGTATAAAACATCCGCCTTAGCTCTTGAAAATCCAACAACAACGGGATCAACAGCCTCTAAGTGAGATGGATTAGGCATCAGCTTCAAATAAATTGGCTTCCCTGAAGTTGAAATCAATTCGCTTCCATAACCCATGTGGTACTTCACATCACCACTACCCATGGTCTGATCCATGACAGCAGTACCTTCAAATTCGGAAAAAATATGCTCATAGGTTTTACCCATGATATTAGCCAAAACATTCAATCGACCTCTATGAGCCATCCCAATAGCAACTTCTTGCACATCGTGCTCAGCTGCCGTATTAATAATTGCATCTAATGCAGCAATGGTCGTTTCCCCACCTTCTAAGGAAAAACGCTTCTGGCCAACATATTTCGTGTGTAGGAACTTCTCAAAAATTACACCCTGATTCAGCTTATCTAGAATACGTCTTTTCTTTTCCAAAGGAAGGGGCTTTGAGAATTCCTCCTCCATTTCATGGGTTAAGAAATCAATTTTCTTTTGGTCGCTGATGTATTTAAACTCAATACCAACGTGTTGTGCATAGGCTTTTTCAAGTTTGCCGATAATTTCTCGAAGCGGGGCCTGACCTAAGCCAATATAATTGCCTGCATAAAATTTTTGATCAAGATCAGCATCAGACAAACCAAAGAAATCCAAATGCAAATTGGCTCCTCTATCCTTTCTTGTTCGAATAGGATTGGTTTTAGCAATCAAATGCCCTTTATTTCGATAGCCTAAAATGAGTCTATAAACTCCAATTTCCTTTGTCCAATTTACTGAGCCCCCAGAAACAGGTGCACCATTGGTGGCTGGAGTTGCGCTGTTTGCCAATCCTTGCGTTACAGCAAAATCAAATCCTTCAAAGAACTTCTTGAGCTCTTCGTCAACACTGTTCGGATCCTTGACAAAATCCTGGTATAAACTTTCAATATAGGCCGGATGAGAGTTCGTGATGTATGAAAAATCCTTCATGAGCAGGCTTCGCTATTTTAGGTGTCGGCAAATATCGCTCAAAAATGAACATCATTCGACCCAAAAATGCAAAGGCTTTGTTTTTTTTGGTGAATTTTTACAACCGACAATTTCCCATGAAATTTCAATCAATTATTTGATCTTTTCTGCCACCATAATCAACCTAGGCGACTGCCTAATGTGGTACGGAGCAAGCTGATAATCTCCATATACCTCCTTGATTTGTAGGTGCTCAAAGGCCATCATTTCCGTAAAATCGCCTAAAGAAAACTTAGCTACCCGCTCGGTATACAGGTGATGTGGCGAAGTGTGAGCAGCATCCGTAATTTGAATTTGCTTATAAAAAAAGTGTTCATCGTGCCATTTGGTGATATGAAAATCAACGCCATCTTCAATTTGATGCACCGAAGGCACCAAATGATCCTCAGAATAATGAACATTCAAATAATCCATGACTAGTTTTCCTCCAGGCTTTATGCTCTGGGCCATGGT
The DNA here is from genome assembly GCA_964616465.1 of uncultured Hydrotalea sp. GTDB lineage: Bacteria > Bacteroidota > Bacteroidia > Chitinophagales > Chitinophagaceae > JAFLBI01. Next base: position 15,509 of record CAZTTO010000019.1, read on the forward strand.
TCTTATGGCTTTTTCATGTTCCCTTTGGGTTTTGAAATACCCAAAACTGGTGAACAGATTCCAGGCAATATCAAAATAATTTACCCAACTAGGCATCCGCATATCATGCTGAAAGAAATGTAGCCTATCATGGGCAAACTTCCTCGCTTCACGAATGCTTTCATAGGATAAATCAATGCCCGTAACGTCATAGCCATATTGAGCCAAAGCCCTGCTGTGGCGACCTTTTCCACAAGCAATATCCAACATTTTAGCATTGGGAGTGGGCTTTAATAAATGTACAATACGGTCTATAAATGCATGCGCCTCGGTATCGTCGCGGTGCTTATATAATAAGTGATAATAATGCGAATTGAACCAGTCTTTGAACCAATTATGCTCTGCCATTCTGCAAAAGTAATCAGCCAGTGAAGGAACTCGGCTTTCAGGACTTGTTAATTCAGGAAATTTTAAGATGACCTTATCAAATTCCAGAGTCAATTCAATGGACTAAAATGACCTATGTTTGCAAGCCAAAAGTCGAATATATGGCCTTAATGAAGAGCATTTCGGGCATTCGCGGAACCATTGGCGGAGCCCCAGGAAACAACCTTACCCCCTTAGATATTATACGTTTTTCTTCAGCTTATGGAACTTGGCTTCTGAAGAAACATCCTAATAATAAAAAAGTCGTAGTTGGTCGCGATGGCAGAATCAGCGGTCCAATGGTGCAAGCACTTGTTGTTAACACACTTTCTGCTTTGGGAATTGATGTGCTTGATGCAGGACTCAGCACCACGCCAACTATTGAAATGGCGGTTGTTTGGGAAGAAGCTGCAGGTGGTATTATTCTAACTGCTAGCCACAATCCGAAAGAATGGAACGCCCTTAAGTTGTTGAATGAAAAAGGTGAATTTATCAGCGGCGCTGATGGAGCAGAAGTATTGCAGTTGGCTGAAGCTGAAAATTTTCACTATGCATCAGTCGATCAGCTTGGCAAAGTAACTCATGCCAATCATTTTATTGAAAAACATATTGAAGCCATTCTTGCTCATCCATGGGTTAATAAGGCAACCATTGAAGCAGCAAATTTTTCTATTGTGGTTGACGCCATCAATAGTTCTGGCGCACTAGCAGTACCAGCATTGTTAGAGGCTTTGGGCGTGAAAAAATACACAGTGCTAAACAGTGACATCACTGGTAAGTTTGCACATAATCCCGAGCCACTCCCAGAACACCTGACTGAACTTAGCAATACCGTTGTCAAAGAAAAGGCTCATATTGGTATTGCAGTTGACCCAGATGTAGATCGTCTTTGTTTTGTGAATGAAGATGGAACTCTCTTTGGTGAAGAGTACACGCTAGTTGCTGTGGCTGATTTTGTACTGGGTCGTGAAAAAGGAAGCACCGTTAGTAACCTTAGTTCAACAAGAGCCCTTCGCGATGTAACTGAAAGTCATGGCTGTACCTATTATGCAAGTGCAGTAGGTGAAGTGAATGTAGTACAAAAAATGAAAGACGCCAATGCAGTAATTGGTGGCGAAGGCAACGGAGGTATTATTGTTCCCAATTTTCACTATGGAAGAGATGCATTAATAGGAATTGGTATATTCTTAACCGCTTTGGCTGAAAAAGGTGGATCGGCTAAAAAACTTCGTAGCTCCTACCCCGATTATTTTATGAGCAAAAACAAAATTGAGTTGACGGAAGGAACAAACATGTCAGCTATTTTTGAAGCTATTCAAAAGAAGTACGCGAAGAATCCCCAAAACAGCATTGACGGTTTAAAGATTGAATTTGACAAAGATTGGGTTCATTTAAGGCCAAGTAATACGGAACCTATTATTCGTATTTATGCTGAAAGTCAATTTGAAACCACAGCTCACAATATTGCAAAAAAAATAATGGAAGACATTCGTGAAATCATGAATGGTAGCCGCTAATTTTTTGACAACACACACAAACTGCTCATATGGATAGAATTTATTTTGACAATGCTGCAACCACTGCACTCGACCCAACTGTGTTGGAGGCAATGATGCCTTATTTAACAACACATTTTGGCAATCCATCTTCTATTTACAGTTATGGAAGAGAGAGCAGGCTAGCAGTTGAAAACGCAAGAAAAACAGTAGCCAAAATATTAAATGCTCATCCAGCAGAAATATTTTTCACAAGTGGTGGCACCGAAAGTAGCAATACAGCTATTCATGCAGCAATTTTTAATTTAGGTTGCACGCATATCATAAGTTCCCCAATTGAGCACCATGCCACACTCCATACTATTGAACATTTACATAAACAAGGCACAGCTGCATTAAGTTATGTGCGTGTGTTACCAAATGGACATATTGATCTAGAACATTTGGAAGAGTTGCTATCACAATCAGATGAAAAATGCTTAGTCACTTTAATGCATGCGAATAATGAAATTGGTAATATCACGGACATATTTGCGGTAGGAAATCTCTGTAAGCAATATAATGCCATTTTTCACAGCGATACCGTACAAACCGTTGGGCATTTCCCTTTTGACCTCAGGAATACACCAGTGCATTTTATAACTGGCGCAGGGCATAAGTTTCATGGACCAAAAGGCGTAGGAATATTGTACATTAATGAAAATGTGAAGATTCAGCCTTACATACATGGTGGAAGTCAAGAAAGGAACATGCGTGCAGGTACAGAAAATTTGTATGGTATTGTTGGTTTTGCAAAAGCACTTGAAATAGCTACTCAAAATCATGAAGAAGAAAAGAAACATGTTTTAGAGATTAAACATTACATGCGCGATCAACTAAAAAAGCATATTACTGGTGTGCATTTTAATGGGGATGTAGATGGGAATAGTTTGTATACAGTTCTTAATGTGAGTTTCCCTAAAACTGAAAAAAGTGAAATGATTTTATTCAACTTAGATATTCATCAAATTTGCGCCTCTGGTGGAAGTGCTTGTACAAGTGGTGCAGATGCAGGAAGTCATGTTATTAGAGCAATCAATAATAACCCCAATCAAGTGGCTGTTCGCTTTTCGTTCAGCAAATTCAATAAGAAGGAAGAAGTGGACATTGTCATTGAAAAGCTCAAAGATTTAATTTAAACGTTGAAAATAAATCTGTAATTTAAGTCGTTAAAACACTCACAAACTTTTATTTATGAAAAAATTATTTTTTGCAATTATTGCCTTAACATGGTTAAATACAAAATCAACCAATGCACAGAATAAAGTCCCTATGGCTGTTTTTGCGGAAGTAGGTGGACCAGGCTTAGCTTCAATTAATTTTGATACCCGCTTTGCTAAGAAATCTACAGGATTAGGTGCAAGAATTGGCGTAGGCGGATTTAGTGTTGAAGGCACTGGAGTTACTTTTGTTCCCGTTGGTGTTAACTACTTGTTAGGTAAAGACAATAAAAACTTCTTTGAAATTGGCGGAGGCATAACTTATGCCAATGTGAGCGATCGTTCTTTTTCTGATGGAAGTATTTTCGAAGGCTCATTTGGACATTTGAATTTTGGTTATCGTCTTCAACCTGCAAATGGAGGTTTCTTTTTTAGAGCAGCTATTAACCCCATTTTTGGAAGAGGCTACTTCTTACCATATTACGCAGGTCTTGCTTTTGGATATTCATTTTAATAAGTAACCTTTTAAAATAAAAATGCCTCGAAAATTCGGGGCATTTTTTATTAAGAATCATTCAATCTTATTCTTCCTGATCCCAGTCATCTGCTTGTAAAGATCCAAAATTCATAATGCCACCCATCAAGTCTTGGAAGGCAATCTTACCATCAATATTCTTTTTGCTAATCATTGAATAAGCTGCTAGCCCATGTAATACAAATTCCATTAATAATGATTGTTCGGCTTGATTAGCCATATGAAAGTATTTCTTCACAAAACTGTCTAAACCACTAACTTTTTTCAAAGCCGTTATCTTATCCGCATCTTTCATATCTAGTTGCAAGTCAAGTTGCTGACCGCTATTAAACCATTGCACTATTGTTTGATAAGGATCTGAAGTCGATTGTTCCTCCTCTGTAGTTTTCTTTTTCTTCTTTTTTGCTTGCTCTGGATTTGGGAAATATTGAACAAATAAAGTCCTGATGGCTTTCTCAATTAAATGAACAGCAACCTGATAAGGTCCTTCTTGTTCTCCTTCATATACTAATTCAATCTTTCCAGTAATTGCTGGTACAATTGAAAGTATATCAGAAATCCAAACCTGCGATTTTTTTTCGTTGTGCAGTAAAGTTCTTCTTTCTGCACTACCTAATGCAGTTTCAAATGCAGCAATGGTTAATCGTGCACTTACCCCACTCTTCCTATCAACATATTCACTTTGTCGGGCCTCAAATGCAACTTGTTCTATCAATCGCTTGGCTAAGTCACTTACTTGAATCTTTTCAGCCTGTTCTACACCAATGGTTGCTTCTTGCTCAGTAATTGCTAAAGCCACTTCCATAGAATTTGGATAATGAGTTAGAATTTGACTTTCAATCCTATCCTTTAGAGGTGTAACAATACTACCTCTATTGGTATAATCTTCGGGATTAGCAGTAAATACAAATTGAATATCCAGTGGCATACGTAACTTAAAGCCACGTATTTGTACCTCGCCCTCTTGTAAAATATTGAATAATGCTACTTGAATACGGGCCTGCAAATCGGGTAATTCATTTATAACAAAAATGCATCTGTTACTTCGCGGGATAATGCCATAATGAATAACACCCTCATCAGAGAAACTTAGTCGAAGATTGGCAGCTTTGATTGGGTCTATATCTCCAATTAAATCTGCTACACTCACATCAGGCGTTGCTAATTTTTCTGCATATCGCTGTGAACGATGCACCCAAGCAATAGGCGTATCGTCGCCTTTTCTTGCCAGCATATCAATAGCATACCTGCTGATTGGGTGAAAAGGATCATCATTGATTTCACTTCCTTCTACAATTGGCATATACTCATCAAGTAAATCTACCATTTGTCTTGCCATACGCGTTTTTGCTTGTCCGCGTAAACCCAAATACAAAATATTATGTCTACTTAACAAAGCACGCTCGGTATCAGGAATAACAGTATCCTCATATCCCAATATTCCAGGGAAAGGATTTTCTTTTTGTTTGATTCTTTGAATGAGGTTACCACGAATTTCTTCTTTCACCGACTTAGAGCGATAGCCCGATTGCTTCAACTCTCCGAATGTGTGTATGTGTTGTATATCCATTATCATTAAAACATTGTTTTAGTCTTACCACTCTCAAAATCCTTGAATACAAAAGACCCCAAATTATCTAGCCCTGCAAAAAAGGCTTTACCATGATTCATTTCTGTAAATTCTTCCACAAACTTTTGCAGATAAGGATCACTAGCAATCATGAAGGTTGTAATTGGAATTTTTAATTTTTTACATTGTGCAGCCAAATTCAAGCATCTATTAACCACCTTTCTGTCTAATCCAAAACTATTTTTGTAGTACTTGCCCCCTATTTTTAAACAAGTGGGTTTCCCATCGGTAATCATAAAGATTTGCTTATTGCTATTCTTCCTTCTCCGTAACAAATCCATGGCCATTTCCAATCCAGCAACAGTATTGGTATGGTAGGGTCCAACTTGTAAATAGGGTAAATCTTTAATCTCCACCTGCCAAGCATCGTTTCCAAAAACAACAATATCAAGGGTATCTTTAGGATATTTGGTTGTAATAAGTTCACTCAAAGCCATGGCAACCTTTTTAGCTGGGGTAATTCGGTCTTCGCCATATAGAATCATACTGTGACTAATATCAATCATGAGTACGGTAGAAGTCTGTGCTTTGAAATCCGTTTCACGGATATGCAAATCTTCTTCTGACATGCGAAAACTTTCTATACCATGGTTGATTTGCGCATGTCGAATGCTTTCTGTAAAATCAATTTGCTCTAAGGTATCTCCAAACTGAAAAGGTCTGGTATCTGAATTTTGCTCATCCCCTTTTCCGAATTTTGATGTAGCGTGGTTGCCAGGTTTTGATTTTTTCAGTTGACCGAAAATTTCTTCAAGGCTTTTTTTCCGGATGGTACTTTCCGACTTAGCGGTTATTTTAAACGAACCATCAGCTGGATTTTCTGAGAGATACCCCTTCGCTTTTAGCTCCTCAATAAAATCGCCCATTCCATAGTCATCGTTCGTCAATTTATATTTTCTGTCTAACTGATTCAACCAATCAAGCGCTTCTGATGCATCTCCATTGGTATACGTCAATAGTTGAACAAATAAATCCAGCAATTGCTGGAATTTATTCTCCTCATTAGAATTGATGCGAAAAGCTTCGAATCTATATCCTTTCATATCTGAAAACTACTGTATTTGTGTCTAACGTACAAGCTATGTTTTGGTTGAAAAGGAATAAAAAAAGTCCCACATTTTCATGTGGGACTTGAATTTTACTTTTCATCCGCTGGCATTACTTTACCCGGAATACTCATGCCTTCATACATCTGTTTTATTTGTCTTAAGCCCTCTAAATAGTTTTTAGCAATGTTTTTCTCTTGCTCCATATTCATTGCATGCACACCAGTAAGCGAATTATAGTAACGCATTTGTTGAGTCAAGTCTTTCTCTACTAATGCCGATACTTTTTTTGCAAGCTCCTTTGCTTCGGCTCTATAACATGCATCAATAAACATCAGAGAATTTCTGTTATGTAAATTGGCCCTACTAATCATTCCATATGGCATGTTTTCATCAATAATCAATTGATCTGCTTTCTCTAATACCTTACGCGCTTCTTCTTTTCTATTCTTATTCACCAAGTCAATAGCCAATTCTGTATAAGCCATTCGAATAGTATTTAAGTGACGCCTGTTTTCTTCGTCAAAATACACACCTGGAATATTCGCATTACCCGATGCAAATACATTCATCACCTTATCCATCATCCAATTTGTATTGATATTGTCTTGATAAACTGGAACAAATCGAAACGCAAGTCCATCGCGACGTAGGTACTCGTCAAATCCTAATTCTACACCAGGATTGGTAAAATAAATAGGGCGCTTCCAACCATTGGCTGCAATAATATTCAAAACAGTTGCATCATTCTTCATCATTGCACCTTTAGGAAACTCAAAACGAATTTCATTCACTACACTATCGGTTGCATTAACAGTTCCATTTGCAAGTACTAATTCTTTATTAACCGGAACAGAGAATTTTCTTACAGGGAAGCTATGTAAAGGTTCTCCACGAGTATTGTCCATAGTTGCAGGATCATCACTTCCTACATAATTTTTCATTACATCATACAAATCATAGAATCTATTCTCTGGAATATTTGGACGTGGAGCATAAACACTATAGTCGCGCTTACGGCCTTCAATTTGATCAGCAGACCAAATTACATCTATTGGATCACTTTCGTTGATCTTATAGCGAAGCTGATTGATATACCAATCAATACCCAATAAGCTATAGTTCACTACTCGCACATCTCTACGAATTCCTTCTACCTCTTGAGCATACCACAAAGGATAAGTATCGTTATCTCCAAAAGAGAAAATAATGGCATTGGGTGCACAACTCTCTAAATAGTTTTTAGCCAAATCCCTTGCAATTTGCTTTTTACTACGATCGTGATCGTCCCACTCTTGTTGTGCCATTAAACCGGGAACAGCAAGTAAACAAACTACGGTTGCAACACCAGCCGCGGTTACTTGAGAGAGCTTCTTTTGTAACAAATTTGCTATAAACAAAACTCCTAAACCAATCCAAACAGCATATGCATAAAAGCTACCCACAAAAGCATAGTCACGCTCTCTAGGCTGATAACCTGCTTGGTTTAAGTATAAAATAATTGCAAATCCAGTGAAGAAGAATAACAAGAAATTGATGAAAGCATCTTCACGTTTCTTACGATGCTGATAAACCCATCCAAGAATACCCAGTATAAAAGGCAACATAAAGAGTTTATTATTGGCCTTGTTATTTTTCATACTATCAGGTAGCTCTGCTTGACTACCGTACAACAATCCATCAATAAAAGGTATACCAGTAATCCAGTTTCCATCACGAACATTACCTGTAAACAATCCTTGTACATCATTTTGCTTTCCTGAAAAATTCCACATGAAATAGCGGAAGTACATCCAATAAAACTGATAGCCTAAGAAGAAGCGAATATTATCGCCTTGGTTAGGAGCTCTTTCATATTCACCTTGCTGCGTTTTACCAATGTTCATAAACGATGCATAGTAATCGGCGTGATACTGATCATTGCTTGCATCCCACATTCTTGTAAGAACCATTTTATCTTCAGGAGCATAAACGTAGTTCAACTCTCTTCCTACTTCAATGTAAGAATCTTTACCTTTTTGATAACGCTTTCCGCCTTCTTTATAATCAACTGGACGAGCAGTAAATTTTTGTCCATATAACAATGGGAAATCACCATACTGCTCTCTCCCCAAGTACCCTACCAAACTCATAGGATTATCAACGTTATACATATCAACCGAAGGGTCTGCTGCACTTCGGATCATGGTGGTTAGATAAGTTGAATAGCCCACCAACATAAACGCAAAACACCAAAGAGACAATTTCAAATAATACCAACTTTTCTTAGCTGCATATTTTAATCCAACAGCAATTAAAACAGCAATTAAAACAAAGAAGAATCCAAATCCAGTAAAGAACGGTGCCCCCAAACTATTTGTAAAGAACAAATCAAATTTTCCTGCGGCTTTAATGGTGTATTGAATAACCGCAACTTGAACAATGCCCGTCAATACACAGCTCATTACAAAGAAGATATACGCTCCACCATAAGCGGCTTTCTTTTGTGAGTTTCTGCTTTCAAAAAAGAACAATAATCCATAAGCAATTAAAACACCTAAGATCACCAATCCTGCATAGGTAGGATCCATTCCTATACCTCTCTCAGGAGAAGCCTCTCCATTTGCCTTTATAATAGCACCCACAAATGCCAAAGCTCCTCCAATTCCTAATATTTTTATAAATCCAGCTCTTAGTTGAGCATAGTTAAATGTTTCTCTTTTCTTGTAATAATATACCATTACAATAGCTGGGATCGTCAGTAGGTTTAACAAGTGAACACCAATTGACAAACCCATCATGAAGAAAATAAATACAATCCATTTATCGGCACCTGGCTGTTCACTAGCGTGCTCCCATTTCAAAATAGCCCAAAATACAAGTGCTGTGAAGAAAGACGACATTGCATAAACTTCACCTTCAACTGCACTGTACCAAAAAGAATCACTAAAAGTGTATGCCAAAGCACCTACAGCACCAGCACCCATGATACTTATTAACTGATAAGTTGACACAGAACCGTGCGCATCAACCTGCATAATTCTTCTAGCAAAGTGCGTGATGGTCCAAAAAAGGAAAAGAATGGTAAACCCACTTGCAAGGGCATTCATAATATTTACGGCCTTTGCAGCAGTAAAAGGGTTATCTCCAAATAAGATGATAAAAAATCGACCTAACAATACAAATAGTGGTGCTCCAGGGGGGTGCGGAATTTGAAGTTTGAAACAGCTACTCACGAATTCGCCACAGTCCCATAAACTACCGCCAGCTTCAGCGGTAAGAATATAAACACTTGAAGCAATGAAAAAAATGATCCAACCTGTAATGTTATTGATCTTCTTAAAATGCATGGTCGTTTTGGTTTTTAAGCGGAGCAAACCTAACTGAAAAAAAGGAAACCTATTCATTCAAAATGTGAAAATTAGGCTTGAAGTGTCCATTCTTCTTAATTTTGCCGCCCATGAGCCAAAACAAGCGTGTTGCATTTCATACTCTAGGCTGTAAGCTGAATTTTTCAGAAACCTCCACATTAACCAGATTAATGGAAAAAGAGGGATTTGAAAAACGCGGTTTTGACGAAGAAGCAGATGTATATGTTATTAATACATGCTCTGTAACCGATAATGCCGATAAAGAGTGCCGACAGTTGGTCAGACGCATTCAAAGACGTGCTCCAGAAAGCATGGTGGTCATAACAGGTTGTTATGCTCAGCTAAAACCTAAAGAAATAGCTGAAATTCCTGGGGTTGACTTGGTTTTGGGAGCTGCTGAAAAATTCAATATTGCGGAACATATTCGAGAGCTAACAAAAGGAGATAGTGCAAAAATCTGCAGCTGCGACATTGAAGATGTGACTGGATTTACGAGTTCATATTCCTTAAATGATAGAACAAGAACCTTTCTAAAAGTACAAGATGGCTGTGACTATGGATGTACTTTTTGTACCATTCCAATGGCTCGCGGTAAAAGCAGAAGCGACACAATAGAACAGGTCGTGAAAAATGCTGAATTACTTGCAGAAAAAGGAGTTAAAGAAATAGTGCTCACGGGTGTTAATCTAGGTGATTTTGGAAAAGGGCCAAATGGTGATGGACCCGCAGGTATTAACCAAAGGACAGAAAATTTTTATCATCTTATCCAAGCGCTTGATGAGGTGGAGGGTATTGAGCGATTTAGAATTTCAAGTATTGAACCCAATTTGTTGACCAACGAAATCATTGACTTTGTTGCTGAAAGCAAACGTTTTATGCCACACTTTCATATCCCCCTCCAAAGTGGTAGTAATGAGGTTTTAAGGTTAATGAGAAGAAGGTATCAGCGAGAATTGTACACAGAAAGGGTAGCTAGAATAAAAGAAAAAATGCCCCATTGTGCTATAGGGGTGGATGTAATTGTTGGCAGCAATGGGGAAACTGAAACCTATTTTAAAGAAACCTTCGATTATCTCCACAGTTTAGACATATCCTATTTGCATGTTTTCACTTATTCCGAAAGAGATAATACCAAAGCACTCGAAATTGATTATGTTGTTCCAGTTGCAGTAAGAAATGAAAGAAATAAAATCCTGCGCAACCTCAGTTATATGAAAATGCAATTTTTCACTCAACAGTTTAAAGGTAGCAGTAGGAAGGTTTTATGGGAATCGGCTAATAGAAATGGCATGATTGAGGGCTACACAGACAATTACATTCGTGTTCAAGCACCATTCCAAGAAGAGTGGTGTAATCAAATTATGAATTGGGGAATTTAGTCCATTAAACTTTCAAGTATTTTGTAAAACCTTGTACCAATAAGCACTGCGCATATCCATAGCTCATCATAACAACTACACCAAGAAATGATTCTTTAAAGAAAAAATTATCTAAAGCTAAAACCGCATCACTCAATAAAAACAAGCCTGCGCCAGGAATAAAATACTGGATAGCTAAGTTCCGCAGCGTTTTACTCGATGCAATATTCGTTGCAGTTACTGCCATCATACATATCACACACATATAAATTACAACAGGAACTTTTAGGTCTCCTAAATTTGGCTCTACATATTTATAGACCTGAGAACTTGCAATAATTGCTATTACTGCCCCAAAAAAAGCTTCAGTTCCTTTTACTAACTGAATTGGCTTAGCCCTTATAAAGAAAATAATGTAAAGGATGTGAGTAATTAAGAAAGATACCATTCCCAGTAAAAAAAACAGGTTACTACTGTTTTTCTCCTTTAACAAAAAAAAGTCACCAAGCCACGAGAAAATCAAAGCTACCGTTATTAAACTGGTAGAAACTGCATACTTTTTCGACTTAGTATTTGTCCAAAAGTAAACTAGTAAAACCGGCATCAACAAGAGCTTAAAATAGGCATGGTACTTATTTAGCTCTAAATAAAGAACAGCACAATCTGCAAACAAAATAAGCCAAAATATAAGGATGCCGTGTTTTTTTAGGAGTTGCATATTAAATATCTAAAATATGTACGAAAGTAATTGCTTTCGAGCAATACTAAAACTGTGCATTTAACATATTTATGCATACACAAATGAACTTTAAGTTGATTTGCACACTTATTTTTGCGCCTATGACCTTGGATGAAGAAAAGTTTTTGAATTATTGGACCGTAGCGAGAAAGAACTACTTTAAGAGCCCTATGGCATACTTAAAAGGCTTTTCTGGTGGCATTGTTTTAGGTGTTTTCATTGTTTTGCTCATCGCTTCGGGTTGGTACCAAAGAGCAAATATGGTGGCCAATGCCCAAGCTAATCCATTTGTATTGCTATTGGTGATTATTGCTGTTTCTGCAGGAATGGGATTTATTTATAGGAGGTTTAAATGGGAAATGAATGAACAGAAATATGCCGAGCTAATGCACAAAAAAAATTCTTCAATATTCTCTTCCCCATCAGAAGAGATATCTAATAATCAGCAAATATTACCTCAAATAACCCAACATCATGACCAAAACTAGCTTAGGATTACTTTCAATTGTTTTTACTTTCATTGCAATTTCATGGGCCTGTACCCCACAACAAACAGGTTGTACTCCTGTTCCACCATCTGTCGAAAGAACTGAAATGATTAATTACTGTAACAGAAAGGGGATCAATTTTACTGAGCATCCAAGTGGACTGCTTTATGAAATTATACAGCCTGGGGCAGGTTTACAAGCAAATGCAAATTCAAGGATTTTTATTACCTATGAGGGCAGACTTTTCAACGACAGCATTTTTGATGCTATGAGCAACCCTGCATTATCTGGTTGGATCTTAAACTCCTTAATTGATGGCTGGAAAATAGGTATTCCTTTGGTTAGAAAAGGAGGACGAATAAAACTGGTGATACCATCTGCATTGGCATATGGCTGTACTGGTGCACCAGGCTCACCTGGCCGTGTAAGCATCCCAGCCAACTCGCCATTATATTTCGAAGTAAACCTCCTAGATGTTCAATAAATAAATTGCACTTTTTAAAGGGCCGGAAACATATAGTTTCTGGCCTTTTTGCTTTTATTCGGAAATATTCTTCATTCCCCTATCTTTGCCGCTCTCAAAATTTACGTAAATACCCTAATTATGCAACTGAAAGGCTTAGTGAGATTTTTTGCTATTGCGTTGATTATCATCTGTGTGTACCAACTTTCCTTTACATGGATTGTGCGCAATCATGAAGGCGCAATGGGCGAAAAAGCCGATGCTTGGATGGCAGCCAATTATGCCAAACCTGAACAAAAGTATTCTACCGATAAAGTGCTGCAAGAATTGTATGCTGACTCTCTAAAAGAAAAGAGAAGAGAGCGCCTTCAGCAATTACTCGATAGTACTAAAGACACCAAAATTGGTCCTTTTGGTTTAACCACTTATAGAAGCGCAAAGGATAAAGAGCTTTTGCTAGGCCTTGATTTACAAGGCGGGATGAGTGTAACCATGGAAGTTGGTCTTGATGGCTTAATTCGTTCTCTAGCTAATTACACCAAAGACCCAGCTTTTAATGCAGCACTTGATGCCGCTGTTAAAAGAAAAGCAAACAGCAATGCCGATTTGATTTCATTATTTAATGAAGAATTCAATAAAGCAATCCCAGCTGGTAAACTTGCACCTTACTTTACAGTAAGAAGTAATGGTAAAATTAAATTTGATGCAGACAATACAACTGTTCTTACTTATTTAAAGGAACAAGCTGGATTAGCATTTAATAATACTTTCCGAATCTTAAGAAATCGTATCGATAGATTTGGTCTTGCATCACCTACAATTAATCCTGATGAAGCAAAAGGTATTATTAATGTTGAATTAGCTGGTGTTACAGACCCTGAAAGGGTTCGTAAATACCTACAATCAACTGCAAACCTTCAATTTTTTGAGGTTTATAACCTAAATGAAATTGGTGAAGCGCTATTAGCTGCTGATCAAGCCGCTGAAAACTATTTAACTGGTGCAGAAACAACTAGTGAAACTGTAACTCCTAAAACAGAAGCTGCAAATTCAAAAGCTGAAACTGACAATAAAGAAGACACTACGCAAACTGCTACAATTTCGGGTTTGAAAAAAAGCGATACAAACGCTACTGCGAAAGCAAAAGCTGATACCAATCAGTTAAAGCCCAATCAAGCTCCTATTCGTCAATTGATCCAATTTACTCAGCCTTATCAAGGTCCTGGTGGTAAAGTTATCATGCCCGCTGCTTTGGGTTATGTACCAACAAAAGATACCAACAAACTTGGCAACTTACTCCGTTTAGATGTTGTTTCGAATAAACTTCCTAGCAACGCCCGCTTCATGTTCGGTAAAGTTGATAGCGATGATCCATCATCGAAGAATATCTTAATGCTCTATGCTATTAAAACTCTTGATAATGGTCAAGCTGAATTAGAAGGGGAGCATGTAACCGAAGCTGCTCAGGATTATGATGAGAGAGGTCGAGTTGCAATCAAAATGAACATGGATAAAGTGGGTGCAAATATTTGGGCTAAAATGACTGGAAGAAATATTGATAAGCCAATTGCCATTGTTCTAGATAATTTTGTGTATTCAGCACCAACTGTAAACGATGCCATTACTACAGGTAATTCTCAAATTTCAGGTAGCTACTCAATTAAAGAGGCTCAGGATTTAGCTGAAATTTTAAAGAGTGGTAAATTACCCGCTCCAGCAAAAATTGTTCAAGAGCAAATTGTTGGTCCTACCTTGGGTGCAGCAGCAGTAAAGGGCGGAGCAATGTCGTTTGGAATTTCTTTTTTAGTAATATTTGCTTTGATGCTGGTGTACTACAACACTGCCGGCTGGGTTGCTAATATTGCATTAATTCTAAACCTTTTATTTACCATTGGTATTTTGGCTGCACTTGGATTTACTCTAACTGCTCCAGGTATAGCAGGTTTGGTTCTAACTATTGGTATGGCAGTAGATACCAATGTTATCATTTTTGAGCGTATTAAAGAGGAGCTTGAGAAGGGTAAAAATTATGCAATAGCAGTTAAAGACGGATATAAGCGATCGCTTTCTCCAGTTTTGGATGCGCATATTACAACTTTATTAACCGCATTTATTTTGGCTTATTTTGGTTTAGGCCCTGTACTAGGATTTGCTACTACGCAAATTATTGGCCTTTTCCTTTCTATGTTTTGCGGTATTTTGGTATCTCGCCTAATAACAGACATCTATACTAATAAGAATCGTCACTTCAATTACTTTACAGGTCTCTCTAAAAAAGTATTCAAACACGCTCAATATAAATTTATTGAATACAGGAAAGTGGCATACATAATTTCCTTAGTAGTTTTTTTACTTGGAATCGCTTCTTTCTTTAATGGCTTTGATGAGGGAGTTGAATTCTCAGGGGGAAGAAGTTACACTGTAAAATTTGATCGCCCTGTTGATGTTGAAACTGTAAGAAGTGATCTAAAATCTACATTTGGAGAAGCGCCAATTATCAAGACAGTACAAACAAACAGTCAGTTGAACATTACTACGGCCTATAAAATTAAGGAGACAGGCAATAATATTGACTCTTTAGTAGAACAAACCTTATATCAAGGTCTTGCTAAACATCTCCCTGAAGGCTTGTCATTCCGTGAATTCAGTCAGCAGTATAAACAAAGTTCTCAGACAGTTTTACCAACCATTTCTGATGATTTAAAAGCTGGTGCGCAAAAAGCAACTTTCCTTGCACTTTTGGTAATTTGCTTATATATCTTCATTCGTTTCCGCGATTGGAGATATTCACTAGGAACCATTTTTGCACTAATGCATGACGTATTTGTAACATTAATTGTATTCAGCTTCGCACGTAGTTTTGTTCCATTCCCATTAGAAATAGATCAGCATTTTATTGCTGCAATTCTAACGGTGATAGGATTTTCAATGAACGATACAATTATTGTTTATGACAGAATTCGTGAAGATGGTGCATTATTCCCATCTATGGATCGACAGTCATTAATCAATAGAGCTATCAATGAAACATTGAGCAGAACTATTATGACATCGCTAACAGTATTCTTGACAATTTTAATTCTATTCATCTTTGGCGGTGAAGTAACTAGAGGTTTCGCATTTGCTATGCTAATTGGTGTTATTACAGGTACTTATTCTTCTATCTTTGTAGCTGCACCTATATTAGTTGATTTTGCGAAAAATAAACCACTAGGAAAACCAGCTCCAGTAGAACCCAAAAAATCAGCATAATTAAAAGCCGGATCTAGTAATAGATTCGGCTTTTTTCATAGCAATAAAAAAGGCTCCTCGTATATCGAAGAGCCTTTTTTGTGAATATGATCGTTTATTATACTGCGAAACTGGTTCCACATCCACAAGTCTTACTTGCATTTGGATTTGAAAAAGTAAAACCACGACTATTTAAACCACCTTGCCAGTCAATTTCCATTCCAAATAAATACAACTGATGGCCGGAATTCATAATACAAGGAATTCCTTCAACCTCAAAAGCCTCATCGCCTTCTTGAACAACATCAAATCCTAATACATAGGTCATACCACTACAACCACCACCTTTCACCCCTACGCGTAATTTCTGATCCTTATTAAAATCAGGTTCAGCCATTAAACGCTTAATTTCTTCAATAGCACCGGCTGTAAAGGAAACTGGAATTTGTATTGTAGCACTCATGTCTTCAATCTTTTGCACAAAATTATTGCATGTGCCCATTCTTCCCACTTTTGAATGTTTCGCTAAACGGAAAACCTAATGAACGTATTTTTGCCAAAAAATTTATGATTGACCAAACGGTCTTCTACGCTGTTATTATTGCTCTGCTTTTTGCTGGCTTTACAGCTTATCTCATTTTCCTGCAAAAAAAAGCTGGCACTCCAAAAGTTGCAGCAAGCTCAGAATCTACTCTTCAACTACAGTTACAAGCTTATGAACGTTTAACACTTTTGGTTGATCGTATAGCTTTGCCGAACCTTATACAAAGGGTTTATCAACCCGGACTAACAGCGGTTGAGTGGCAAATACTGCTTACTAAAACCTTAAGAGAAGAGTTTGAATACAATATTACACAACAGGTTTATGTGAGCGCCGATGCTTGGAAAGCTGTTAAAAATCTGAAAGAAAAGAATCTGCTCATTATTAATCAAGCCGCTACTACCCTTTCATCTGAATCTTCTGGAATGGACTTAAATAAAAAAATTCTTGCTTTTTTGGCGGAAGACGCAGCTGGCAAACTTCATGATACTGTATCCGAAATATTGAGTTATGAAGCTAAACAGCTTCTTTGATAAAGATTCGTGAAACTGATTTTCGTCATACTGCCATGAATAGGCAAATCTTATTTTTATGCATCTTTAAACAGATTCTATGTCAGATAAAAAAGTTTTTACCGATAGCGGTATTGAAATAAAGAACCTATATACCGCAAAAGATATTCCTTCTTACATTAAAAACGAGCAACCTGGTGAGTTCCCCTATACTAGGGGAGTTCAACCTGATATGTATAGGGGGAAGCTATGGACAATGCGACAGTACGCTGGTTTTTCCACAGCTGAAGAGAGTAATAAAAGATACCATTATCTGCTTTCACAAGGCGTCATGGGATTGAGTGTGGCATTTGACTTACCAACCCAAATTGGTTACGACAGCGATCACGCACTCAGCGAAGGTGAGGTTGGCAAAGTAGGGGTTGCTATTGATAGTATTGAGGATATGCAAATCTTGTTCAAAGGAATTACACTTGAACAGATTTCAACATCTATGACTATAAATGCGACTGGTTACATACTTCTTAGTTTGTATGTTGCTCTCGCAAAACAACAGGGAGCAGATCTGAAAAAAATTAGCGGCACTATTCAAAATGATATTCTTAAAGAATATGCCGCGAGAGGAACATATATCTATCCACCTAAACCTTCTATGCGCATCATCACAGATATTTTTGAGTGGTGTAGCAAAGAACTTCCCAAGTGGAATACTATATCCATTTCAGGATATCATATTCGCGAAGCAGGAAGTACTGCAGTGCAAGAAATTGCTTTCACTTTAAGCAATGGTAAAGCTTATGTGCAAGCTGCATTAGAAAAAGGTCTCGATATAAATGTGTTTGGCAAGAGACTCTCCTTTTTCTTCAACGCACACAACAACCTTTTTGAAGAAGTTGCAAAATTTAGAGCAGCCAGAAGAATGTGGGCAAAAATGATGAAAGACCTTGGCGCCACCGATCCAAAGGCAATGATGCTGCGCTTTCATACACAAACTGGAGGAAGTACACTAACTGCTCAACAACCTTTGAATAATGTAGCTCGAGTTACAGTTCAAACACTAGCAGCAGTTTTAGGTGGTACTCAAAGTTTACATACCAACGGATTTGATGAAGCACTTAGCTTACCTACAGAACAGGCTGCAAAGCTGGCGTTAAGAACACAACAAATTGTTGCTTTTGAGAGCGGTGCTGCAGATACTGTAGATCCACTTGCTGGAAGTTATTATGTTGAAGCACTTACTCAAGAAGTGGAAGAAGCCGCCTGGAGATTAATTGAAAAAATTGATGCAATGGGCGGAAGTGTAAGTGCAATAGAACAAGGATTTATACAAGATGAAATTGCCAGAAGCGCGTATGATTATCAAAGACAAATTGAAAGTGCAGAAAAAATTATAGTAGGTGTCAATAAGTTTCAATCAGATGAAGCAAATGATACCCCTGTATTTAAAATTGATGATAGTATTCGTATTATTCAATCTGAAAAACTAAAAGCGCTTAGATCAAAACGAGATGCTACCAATCATTCTCAAGCATTAGAAGCTATTCGAGCTGCAGCAGTAGAAAACAGAAATATAATGCCACATGTGATTCATGCGGTTGAACAATTTGCTACACTTGGTGAAATTGCTGATGTTCTAAGAGATTTATACGGAGAGTACAAATCTTAATAAAATAAAAGCGACCCTGAGTGGTCGCTTTTTCATGCTAGTATTATATTGAATAAATCCCAATTTCATTCAATTAGTACTTTTATCCTCTTCCCAAGTCCAATCTCCAAAATTTTATACAATGTTGTGAGCTCTGGTTCTATCAAGTCACTTTCAACTCTAGAAATATAGCTCTTACTTGTACCACTTAATTTTGCTAACTCTTTTTGTGTTATTCCTTTTACTTCTCTTGCGTCCCTAATAATTGAACCGAAAAAAAATCGGCTTCTATCATTTTTTAGAGGATGACTATACTTAAAAAGTAAATCTGGACTAAGTTCAAAAGGATGTGAAATTTTATTGCCCTTTAGATCAATCAATTCGATTTGAATATTCTTCCAAGAAAGCGTATTATTTCGAAGAGCAACCTTTTTAAATTCAGATTGCTTCAAAAGAATATACTCTGGGTCTTTCTTAGATAATTTCCACATCTTGAATATCTCCAAAAAATCAATTACACGCGTTTCTCCATTGTTAAAAACACAATAAATAGTAAAGTCCTTTATCCTCAGAATCTTTAAAATTCGAGGTGTTTTTATTTTATTTTTCATTTTCGAAGGTGTGGGTTTAGTTGATTAAAGTTATGCATCAAGAATTTTTGTATACTTGGAGAACTAGCCCAATCAATAACCTGCTTATATACCTTACTAGGAAAATAACCAGCATAGGTTTGCAAGTTTTGTATCTCAATCAAAATTTCATACTCTGCATATATAGCATGAAAATGGGGAGGCAAATGTTCTCGAGCATACATGTCTATCTTTATTGAATTAATTAAATGGATAGTGGGCATTATCGGTTAACTTTAGAAAATAAAGATACCAAATTTGGTATCTTTATCAAAAAAATATTTAAACGCCTAAACCCAAATTTTGACGAAATAATTACTGCCCCTTACTATCCAGTATTACAGGCGTATTCCCCCTGCCCATGATAATTACTTTGCTGTTCTCGCTTGTGGCCAACTCTTTCATGGCCTTAATTTGCTCGTATTGTAACTGGCGCTCCGTTAAGCTTTCATTGATAATGCGCTGATAGTCTGAAATACCTTTAGCTTCTACCCTTTTTCTTTCGGCTTCCTGCGTTTCTTTCTGTAAAACAAACTGCATTTTTTGAGCTTCCTGTTCTGCATTTATTTTAGCTTCAATGGCTGCTCTAACACTAGCCGGCAGCGTAATATTTCTTACTAAAAGCTGCTCTAACAATAATCCTCTTTTCTTAAAATCTGTTTCAATGCTTTTGTAAATACGATTCTGAAATTCATCACGCTTAGTACTAAATAATTCAACTGCTTGATAATACACCGCGTTATCACGAATGGCTGTTCTACTTTGAGGGCGTACTACTTTATCTTTATAATCAAAACCCGTTTCTACCAATAATCGTGGAGCTTCACTTGGAATAATTCTATATAATACAGTCAAATCAATTGCAACTTCTAATCCATCACTTGTTAATACTCGAATTTCATCATCCCCACTTTGTCTTTCATCGCTGCTACCACTCATTGTGTAATTCTGTGTTTTAACATCAATGCGCTTAATATCAAGCAATGGATTCACAAAATGTAACCCACTGTTCAGAACTTCCTTCTGAACTTTTCCAAATAATACTTTCACTCCAGCCTCGCCAGCATTAATTTGCACAATACAGGAGGTAAGAACACCAATCAATAAAAGAACCAAAGAAATAGTCCTTCCAACAGGAATAAATCTACCTGCTTGTGGATTTGACTTAGCTACTACAGTTGTTATCATTAACAGAAATAATCCGAGTATAATTAAAAACATAATGAAGATTTTTTGCAATTTAAGTGGATAGAGTCGTAAGTTTTGTTAAATATAAACTTTGTAATACCAAATAAGCCTTTACCCAATTGAATTTTGAATTTGAAGAAATATGTAATTTTGGGTTGTGGCAATATCGAACGCACATATCCATTTTTCTAAACCTTGGGAAAAATCCTCAGAAGAGGTAGACATTGATGTTCTAGATGCATTTAATTGTCGCCTTATTGTTTGGAATGATGAAGTGAATACCTTTGAATGGGTGATAGAAACCTTGGTAGATGTTTGTGGTCATTCTCATGATCAGGCAGAACAATGTGCAATGATTATACACATTAAAGGAAAATACGCTGTAAAAGAAGGGGACTTTGAGACCCTTAAGCCTATGAGAGAGGCCATTACAGAAAGAGGTATACAAGCAACGATTGACCAGACCGGGTCTTAACTCTATTCATGCACCATCTCCATGTTTTAACAAAAGAGCATTGGTTTCCAGATGTTAAAGATGCTCAAGAAGATGGCCTATTAGCAATAGGCGGTGACCTACATCCCGATCGAATTATATTAGCTTATCAAAAGGGTATTTTTCCTTGGTTTAGTGGTCAGGATCCGCTTTGGTGGAGCCCCGACCCCAGATTTGTTCTTTTCCCTTCTAAAGTGCGTACCAGCCACTCTATGAGAAGCCTTTTTAAAAAACAAGCCTTTAAAGTCACCCTCAATCAAAACTTTCTAGCAGTCATTCATTCATGTGCTTCCATTCAAAGAATGGGGCAAAACGGCACCTGGATTTTACCTGAAATGGTTGAATCGTATCATATTCTTCATCAAAAAGGATTTGCCCATAGCATTGAAGTCTGGGAAAATAATGAATTAGTAGGTGGACTTTATGGCATACTTGTAGGCAAAGTTTTTTGTGGAGAAAGTATGTTCAGTAAGGTTGCGAACGCAAGTAAATATGGTTTCATCCAACTATGTCAAATGCTACAAGAAAAAGGCGTTTTACTAATTGATTGCCAAGTACATACCCACCACTTAGAAAGTTTAGGGGCTGAATGGATGTCAAGACATGAGTTTATTAAGTATTTATCTAAATAATTTTTTTAGACACACATTAGTGGAGAAAAAAATCACTAACAAATGATAAAAATCAATGTAATGAAATCAATCATTGCCTAATATTGCCTTGCCAAATGAAAATGTATAAATCAGTTTTATACAATTGTTTCACTTAATTAAAACTTTATGTTTCAATCTATTCATTCTCCCTTCGTAAACCCCACGCCAAGTCAAGCTGAACTAGAACAATGGGTAAAAACCATTGCTGAACATTGTCAGCCGGAAGATGTAAAATGGGCCGATGGTTCACAGGAAGAATACGATCGCCTCTGCCAACAATTAGTAGACAAAGGAACTTTCATTAAACTTAATTCTGAAAAAAGACCTAACAGCTTTGCCTGTTTTAGTGACCCAAGTGATGTAGCTCGTGTAGAGGACAAAACCTTTATTTGCTCTCGCAGAAAAGAAGATGCAGGTCCAACCAATAACTGGATGGCACCTGCAGAAATGAAAACAATTTTAGAAGATTTGACGAAGGGCTGCATGAAGGGCAGAACCATGTATGTGATTCCTTATAGCATGGGTCCTGTTGGCTCTCCATTAGCAAAATATGGTATAGAAATCACAGATTCTGAATACGTTGTTATAAACATGCGTATTATGACTCGTATAGGATCAGCTGTTCTGCCTTATTTAAGCACCGAAGAGTATGTAAAATGCATTCATACTGTTGGTGCACCATTGGAACCTGGACAAGAAGATGCTAAGTGGCCTTGTAATCCAACTGTAAAATATATTTCTCACTTCCCAGAAGAAAGACTTATTATTTCCTACGGTAGTGGTTATGGTGGAAATGCTTTATTAGGCAAGAAATGTTTTGCCCTGCGTATTGCTTCTGCTATGGGACGTGATGAAGGATGGCTTGCTGAGCACATGCTTATTTTAGGAATTCAGAACCCAGAAGGTGAAAAAACTTATGTTGCGGCTGCTTTCCCAAGTGCTTGTGGGAAGACAAACTTTGCTATGATGATTCCTCCAACTTCTTTTGAAGGATGGAAGGTAACTACGGTGGGTGATGATATTGCTTGGATTAGAAAAGGACCAAAGGGACGTTTATATGCTATTAATCCAGAAGCAGGTTATTTTGGTGTTGCTCCAGGTACAAACTATAAGACCAACCCAAATGCAATGGATTCAATTAAAGCAAATACAATTTTCACTAATGTGGGTGTTACACCTGATGGTGACGTATGGTGGGAAGGTATGAGCGATAGTGCCCCTGCTGGAACAATTGACTGGCATGGTAATGTTTGGGATCCTGCTAGTGGAAAACCATGTGCACACCCTAATGCAAGATTTACTGCTCCCGCAAGTCAAAACCCTGTCTTGGATGAAAACTGGGAAAATCCAGAGGGTGTTCATATTTCTGCCTTCATTTTTGGAGGAAGAAGAAGTACTACCGTTCCATTAGTTTACCAATCATTTAACTGGAACTTTGGTGTATATATGGCTGCAACTATGGGAAGTGAAATGACAGCTGCTGCATTTGGTGAAATGGGTAAAGTACGTCGCGATCCATTTGCTATGCTACCATTCATGGGTTACCATATGGGCGACTATGTAAATCATTGGCTGCAGTTCGGCAGAAATCTACCAAATGCACCAAGAATATTTAGCGTAAACTGGTTTAGAAAAGATGAAAACGGCAAGTTTGTATGGCCTGGATTTGGAGACAATATTCGTGTTTTGAAGTGGATTATCGACCGCGTTAAAGGCCGTGCAGGCGCTGTTGAATGTCCAGTTGGTTGGATGCCACGTTATGAAGACATGAATTGGGATGGAATCGATTTTCCTAAAGAGGAGTTCACTAAAATTATGACTATTGATCGTGAACTTTGGAAGCAGGAAATGCTCTCTCATGAAGAATTATTTGCAAGACTATATGATAAACTTCCTAAAGAATTTTTCTTTATGCGAGAACTCATATTGTCTGCTCTATGGCGCTCACCTGAAAAGTGGGAACTAGAACCAGAAAGAGCATAAAATTATAATGCCATCTGAAATCGAACATCCTGTTGCAATTCGTAGCAGGATGTTTTTTTATGCCCACATTAAACTACAACCTCTTATATCAGATACATCTAACCTACCTTCAACTGTAAACTGACCACTTGATTGTAAAGTACCCATATCATCTGTTGCAATAAATGAGCAGGAATGTCTATTGGCTAAATCAATGACATTTAAAACGCCTCTTCCTTCTTTATGAACAGCTAGTGGCTGATCCTCTTCTCGAACAAGTACCTTCATCCAAGGCGGACATTCAAATATTCCATAACCTTTACTGTAAGCTTGGCTTAATAACTCAGTCATACCATATTCAGCATGAACCGTTGGAAGATTCCAGGCATTTTGAAGTGTAGCGTGCACTTCAGCCCTTATCATTTCTCTTTTTCTACCCTTCATACCACCTGTCTCCACCACAACTAAATTATTGTTCCAATTAGATTTAAATTGTTCTGCTGCGTCTAATAAAGCATAAGTAACTCCAATTAACCATACCTTCTTTCCATCATTTAAACAAGTATCAATTTGTTGCAACATTTTTTGAGCCTCATATAAATAAAATCCATTTTCGCTTCTGCCACTCTGTTTGATTAAATAATCCACCATATAAACAAGAGAAGAATTACTTCGCTCCAAATAGGAAGGCAATAAACCCATAATAACCCAATCTTCAGGCTTGCCATACACCCTTTCAAATCCTTTCAAAAAACTCGCTTCGTAGATAGAAGGTTGCAAAACATAATGTTGGCTGGTTAATTGGCCTGTAGTGCCACTGCTTTCAAAAATCAGATTCGATTCGAGGTTATTATTGTTTGTAATAACCTTATGAGTTTTAAAAAACTGAATGGGTAAAAATGGAATATCCATCCAATTTGAAATATTCGATGGGTTCTTACCTAGATAATTACACCAACGATGGTAAATTTCACAAAATTGGTATTGGTAATGAAAAGTTTCAATAACAGTCTCTTCCCAAGGGAAGTTTTCTGAGAAAATATTGTTAACATCGTTCAACACTAGGCAGTGGGTTTGGACTGTTTTGATTAAATTTGAAGCGAAAGTAGTACGATGAGAACAAAATTAGCTATAGCAATTGTTTTATTAATTGGATCAATAGGCTGCGGAAAAGATAAATTCAACACCCGCCCGACCCTAACATTCAAATCAGTTAATTCTACTACTATCACTAGAAATAACTTTCTAACATTTGAACTAGGCTTTACGGACGCAGAGGGTGATATTCAAGATACTTTATGGGTAAATCGCAGGTCAGTAACTAATTGCAACTCAACTAATTTTACTGAATTTTACATCATTCCACCAGGTGTAATTGCCACAAATAACCTGAAAGGCATAATAGAAGTTTGTACTTTTTATGGTTCCAATCCACCTTGTATTCCAATAGCAGGACCAAGAGATAATTGTGCAAACAGAAATGATACTGCTGTTTTTAGATTTTGGATGAGGGATAGAGCAGGAAACAGAAGCGATACTGTTAGCTCCCCTCCTATTGCGATTATTCGCTGATGTGGTATTCACAAAGACTTATAAGAAATTTTTATTTCAGTTATACTGCATATGGCATCTACGTCATCCTACTTTGTTTAGAAGCCTCTTTATATCTTTTTACTAACTCATTAAGTTTAGCTATCCTGGTTGAAATTGGCCTCTTGACAATTTTGTATTACGCTGCTTCGTATTTATATACCCCTGCCAATAGAAGCGATGAAAGAAGCCAATGGTGGAAGAGTTATAAAAGTAAAATAATCATTTTTTACTTGTCGCTTTTACTTATAGCGCTATATATACTTATCTCTGGTCTAATTGTTTTTCCAAAAAATAATAAGCTGTTTTTGATTTCATTTTTTACTGCTGCCATTCTTGCTGTTTTGTACTATGGATGGCCTAACTCCAATTACAACATTAGGAGATTTCTTTTTTTGAAACCATTTTTAATTGGAGGCATGTGGTCTTATATGACTTTACTTCTTCCAGCTTTTTTAATAGAAAGTATAGTTGAAACCACCCCAATAATTGTATGGTTCATTCAACAGCTTCTTTTTATTGCTTTACTTGCTATCATCTTTGATATTAAAGACAGTTCTATAGATGCAGCTGATGGTCTGGATACTTATGTTCTAAAACTTGGACTTAATCGTTTAAAAACCGCTATATTATATCCTCTGCTTATAGTTAGTTGCATTGCAGCGATGTTTAATTACTTTCCATATTTTAAGGATCAACTCAACCTATTACCTATTTGCATTGTTCCTCACATTGGTACATTTCTTCTTTTAAAAAGGATCCATGAGCAAAAGCCCGTTCTTTATTACCTTGCATGGGTAGATGGATTACTCCTTTTGAAGGCCGTATCCGGAATTATGCTTTTTTATTGTAAAAATTAACCTTATGGCAAAAGCAAAAAAGAAAAAAGAATCAAACAAAAAAACACTTTTGAGTCAAGAATCCATGGATTTCTTGAAATTATACCACAATACACATTCTCCGGTTGGATTTGAAAGTAGTGGACAAAAAGTTTGGCTTGATTACATGAAACCATATTGCGATCAACACTATGTAGATCCTTATGGAACAGCGGTTGCAATTATTAATCCAGATGCACCCTTTAAAGTAGTTATAGAAGCGCATGCTGATGAAATTAGTTGGTTTGTCAACTATATTTCTGATAACGGTTTAATCTATTTAAAGCGAAACGGTGGAGTTGATCATCAAGTTGCACCAGCGAAGAGAGTTTGGATACATGGAAAAAAAGGACCAGTAAAAGCTGTATTTGGATGGCCTGCTATTCATACACGTTTAGGCAATCCAGAACAGAAAGAACCACAACCAAAAGTCGACAATCTTTTCTTGGATTGTGGGGCTAGAAGCAAGAAAGAAGTTGAACAACTTGGAATTCATATTGGTGCAGTTGTTACTAACCAAGACGGATTTGAAGAATTAGCATTTGACTATTTTATTGCACGCGCTTTCGATAATAGAATAGGTGGTTTTATGATTGCTCAAGTTGCTAGACTATTGCATGAAAACAAGAAAAAACTTCCTTTTGCTTTATATGTAGTAAACGCTGTTCAGGAAGAAATTGGACTAAGAGGTGCAGAAATGATAGCCAGAAGAATTAAACCTGATGTTGCAATTATAACAGATGTAACCCACGATACAAATACGCCTATGATTAATAAAACAATTGAAGGTGATATTATGTGTGGCAAAGGTCCTTCTTTAGCTTATGCACCTGCTGTTCATAATAAATTACTTCAGCTGGTTGAGAAGGTTGCAGAAGAAAAAGAAATTCCAGTTCAATGGAGAGCCTTAAGCAGAAGTACAGGAACCGATACTGATAGTTTTGCATACGCAAATGATGGTTGCCCTTCTGTTTTAATATCTATTCCACTTCGTTATATGCATACTCCAGTTGAGATGTTACACAAAAATGATATTGAATCTACCATTCAATTAATTTATGAAACACTCCTGAAATTAGATCCTAAAATGAATTTGAATTACATCAATTAATTCAACATAAGAGTAAAACAAAAATGCTGCACCTTTCATGCAGCATTTTTATTTTTACGAAGTATATCTAGAGCTACTTCCAGTCAGCTGTTTTAATTCCTGTATTTGTTTTAACCGCTGTTGCTTTTAGTTCAATTTTGATTGGTCCTTGGTCAACCAAAATCATTTCTGGCACTTGAATTCCACCATGTAATTTATAGTTGCTATAGAAAACCTGTGCTGATGCCTTTTCACCATCAGGACCCTCCTGCTCTTTTACTTCCTTCAGTTTAAAGCCTGTTACTACATCATAAAAATTTGAATATTTTCTTCCTTTTGGAGAGGTAATACGAATTTCATACGCATCCTTTCCTTCTACTGATTCAATACCTTTTAATTCAAAATTGTATTTATTTCTTAGCATATATAACTCAGTTGAAATAGCTGCACTTTCATTGAATTCTTCCTGATCATCTTCTTCAACAGGCATACTTTGACCTTGCATGGACATGGTATAATTACCATCTTTAATCATTTGTTTCATTAAGGTCATACCGCCCATTTGAATTGAATTGATGTAATTTCCTGGAACTACATGCGTCATTTCAAAAGTAAGTTTCATTGGCTGTCCAATAATGGTTGCCTCACCAGTAATCTGTAAATCTTTAATTGCATCAATTGCTGTTTCTCCACCCACAGCTTTTACAGCTTTTTCAATAACAGATTGTGCTGTTACACCTTGTGCAACCTGTTTTGAACCCGGAGCAGCTACTTCGTTGCCATAAATATCAAAATACTTTACTTCTCCGTACTTATCTAGTCCATCAGCAATTTCTTTTGCATTACCAACAATTACAATGTGCATATTATTGGTTTTTACATAAGCTTTTGCCATTTCTTGAACCTTTGCAGCATCAACTGAAGCTAAATTCTTGAGATAGTTTCTGTAATAATCTTTAGGTAGGTTATAAAGTGATGTATTCAATGCAAATCGTGCTATAGTAGAAGGGCTTTCTAAAGAACGTGCAAAAGAACCCGACAAATAGTTTTTCATACGAGAAATTTCTTCGTCAGAAACTTTTTCTGATGCAATTCTATTGAACTCAAATAAGAACTGACCAATTGCACTATCGGTTTTTTCATTTCTTACGGCAGCTTCTGCACTAAATGAAGAAACAATCTTATCTGTACCAAGACTAGAGTAAGCGCCATACGTAAACCCATAAGTTTCTCTCAAATTTGCAAATAGTCTCCCCGAGAAACCTCCACCTAAAATATTGTTCATTACATCAGCGGGTATTGCATCTGAACTTCCTGGCTTCAAAACTACCGGTGAACTAATTTCAATATTACTTTGTACAGAAGCAGGGCGATTTACAACAGCTACATAACTTTTTGCAGGTGCTTTTGGTAGCTCATATGTGTGTTTAGGAACAATTCCACGAACCCATGTTCCGAAATATTTAGTTGCTAAAAGTCTTGCTTCTGTTGGATTTATATCACCAACTAAAACCAAGTAAGCAATATTCGGCTTCCAATAAGTACTATGATACTTTTTTATATCTGCAAGAGTTACGTTTTTAACTGTTTGTTCTGTAGTTATTTCACCATAAGGATGCTTATTCCCAAAAGTTAATTTTGAAACTACATTTGAAATAATAGTGCCTGGGTCATCTTTAGCTTGAGCTAGTCCAGATAAGGTTTGTGTTCTAATTTTTTCTAATTCATCAGCTGGAAATGAAGGCCTTAAAACTACATCAGCCATAATCTCTAGCATTTTTGGAAAATGAACTTTTAAAGATGTAGCAAAAGCGCTAGATGAAGAAACTGATAAACTTGCACCCAAGAAATCAATTGACTCATCTAAATCGGCTTTTTTCATTTTTGTTGTACCTCTTCTCATTAGATCACCAACCATAGCTAACATACCAGACTTATCTCCTTCCAAAATTGGATCTCTGTCAAGTGTTAGCGTAGCAGATACTTGAGGCAGTTTTGTATTAGTAACAACAATCACTTTTAATCCATTCGCTAAAGTAAACTGAGCGGGATCTGTTATTTTGATTTCAGGAGCCGGCCCTGGCTGTGGTGGTTTTGTACGATCAATTTGCACTTGTGCAAACAATGCTAGCGGTAGTGCAGCTGCTATGGATAATAATAATTTTTTCATGGTTGTATTTCTTGCACCTCAATAATGGGTGGTTTAAAATTTATTTATACGATACACTTTAATTGATGTGAATTATGGATTACTCGGCTTGGTACCTTTTGGAACATAATAAAGTACAACGCGATTCTCCTTAGTTAAATACTTCTTAGCCACATCCATTAAATCTTGGCGTGTAATTTGATTGTAACGTTCAATTTCAGTATTAATTAAATTAGCATCACCAAAATACACTTCATAATTCGCTAAGCTTTCAGCAATTCCTGCTAATGTAGAATTTCGTGTAATAAATTGAGCTTGAATTTGATTCCTCACTTTCTGGAACTCTTTTTCGCCCACCAATTGTGTTTTAACAGACTCTATGATTTGATCAATCTCTTTTTCTAGTGCTTCAGGTTGAATACCCATGTTGTTAATACCAAAAGTGATGAACAAACCTGCGTCTTCCATAAAAAATGGAAATGCTCCAGCTGCTAATGCCATTTGTTTTTCATCTACTAATTTCTTATTCATCCTAGATGACTCCCCTCCTGATAAAATTGTTTGCAACACATTGAATGCATAATATTCTTTACTACCCTCTTTAGGCGCACGATAAGCCTGAATAACGGCAGGTAGCTGAATATTATCTTCCACTATATCTCTTACTTCACCACCTAATGGAGGCTCAACCTCTGTTGGACGAGGGATGGGATTTTTACTTGCTGGTATTGGACCAAAATATGCTTCAATTAATTTTTTTGTAGCTGGAATATTTAGGTCGCCGGCAATAGAAAGTACTGCGTTGTTTGGAACATAAAATGTTCTATAAAAATCCATGAAATGTTCAAGCTTTGCAGAATTTAAATGTTCCATACTTCCAATAGGCATCCAACGATAAGGATGTACTTTAAATGCTCTTTTCATGACATTCTCAAGAAGAGTTCCATAAGGTTGATTATCTACTCTTTGTCTCTTCTCTTCTTTAACTACTTCTCTTTGTGTATTTACACCAATATCATCAATCTTAGCGTGCATTAAACGCTCACTTTCTAACCATAACCCTAATTCAAGTTGGTTAGAGGGAAGTAGGTTGTAGTAGAAAGTTCTGTCCTGAGTTGTATTTGCATTATTTGCTCCGCCTGCATTTGATGTAAGCTTATCAAATTGTCCGCGAGCTATGTTCTCTGAACCTTCAAACAGTAAATGCTCAAAAAAGTGCGCAAACCCTGTTCTGTTAGTGTCTTCATTTTTTGATCCTACATGGTACAGCATTGTAACTGCAACAACAGGAGCCGATTTGTCTTCATGTAGAATCACTTTTAAGCCATTCGGCAAAGTGTACTTTTCAAATTGAACTTTAGATGACTGGGCTATTAACGTGGAAAATCCCAATATCATGGCAGCACCCAGCAGCAATGTTTTTTTCATATTAAAAATGTTTGTGTTGCAATATGTAGAAATAAGGCCGTAATTATTACTTAAGAAAAAGTAAATTTTTTAACAACTTATAACCCTCGGCTATATACCTCGTTGAGTATTTCATTTTTAACTGACGGACTAGATGCATCCAACCACTTTAAATGAACTCTTTTTTTAAACCAAGTAATTTGCCTCTTAGCATAATGCCTTGTCTTTTGTTGTATTGTTTCAATCACTTTTGAATCGTCCCAACCCATATCTATACCTTCATACCACTCTTGATAACCAACGGTTTGTAATGCTGTCTGAGAACGATATGGAAAGAGCTCAAGTGCTTCTTTCTTCAAGCCCATTTTCATCATTTGTAGAACCCTATGATTAATTCTATCATAAAGCAGTTCTCTAGGCATATTTAAACCATATTCGAGCACGTCAAAGTTTCTTACTTTTAATTGTCCGCTCTGCCAGTCAATAATTGATTTGCCAGTTAATTCTATGACCTCTAATGCTCGCATAACACGTCTAGGATTATCTATTTCACCTTCACTATAAAATAACGGATCCTTTAGTTGTATAATTTTTTGTAATCCTTTTATTCCCTCTAGCTCAAAAAGATGATTCATGCGCTCTCTAAGTTCTGGTGGAGTTGCTGGAATATCATCTAAACCATCTACCAATGCTTGTATATACAAACCTGTACCCCCTACTAAAACTGCATATGGAGATATAGACCAAATACTGCATAACTTTTCTTCTGCATACTTTACAAAATCAGCAGCCGTTAAGTTATTATGAATTGAATGTGAAGCAATAAAATAATGAGGTACTTCTGCTAATTCTTCTGCAGTTGGACGAGCAACGCCAATATTTAATTCATGATAGCATTGGCGAGAATCTGCTGAAATGATAGATGTATTAAGCTCTTTTGCAAGCTGAATTGATAAAGCAGTTTTACCAACAGCTGTAGGACCAGCAATCACTACAAGCAGCGGTCGAGCCCTATTAGATATATCAGAAATCCTGTCCGTCATCTTCAGAAAACACGTCTTCATCGGAACTGCTATCTACTTCATCTCCCTCCTCTCCAAAACCATCTGTAGCCTCCTGCAAATCGTATTTCTCTTCTATATCTGCAAACTTGTCGCCGAGCAAGCTCTTTGTTCCATATTGTTGTGGTCCAATTCCTTCCTTTCTAGCAACTGCTGGGTACTCAACTTTCGGATTTTCTTCTTTTGATACAGATATAAGTTCAATCAAAAAACTCCACCCCTTTTTAAAATCGTACTGATAAATAAATTTCTGATTGGTATCAAAAATCTCCGAACCAATGGTAGTAGATTCCATTAACAATGGTTCGGCAACATAGTCTTTGTCATATTTCTGCAGGCTAATCTCACGACCTTTACTCCAGTTATCGTTACTCCTAAAAAAAGTTGCTTCATGCTTTTGATCAAACTCATATGAATGAAGTATGATGCGATGCAAATCAAGAAAGGTTTGCTTATGACGAATGAGTACATCTCTATAGATGGTATCATCTTCTTCTAAATAAACCCTAAATTTTAAAATTGCCATCCTGCAAGATGTGTAAAATTCAGTATTTACAAAAATGTATTAGCTAACAAATTCTAAATTCATCTCTTTTCCCTTGGTTAGCATAAAATTCCAAGCAGCTTCGTAGGTATTTGGAATAACCCCATCCAAAATGGCTTCCCTGATTGCGTCTTTTATGATTCCCACTTGTTTGCTAGGCGATAAACCAAAAGCGGCCATAATCATTTCTCCTGTTACTGGAGGCTGCCAATTTCGAATATGATCGGCTTCTTCAACCTCTTTCATACGTTCTTCTACCAACTCAAAGTTTGATAGGAACCTGCGCACTTTGTTGGGATTTTTGCTGGTTATATCAGCCCTGCATAAAATCATAAGCGCATCAATATCCTCTCCTGCGTCAAAAATCAATCGCCGTATGGCACTATTGGTAATATTTTCTTTTGTAAGACTTATTGGACGTAAATGCAATAAAACAAGCTTCTGAACAAATCGCATCTTTTCATGCAAGGGCAGCTTTAATTGGGCGAAGATTTTGGGCACCATTTTAGCTCCCACCACTTCATGACCGTGAAAGGTCCAACCATGATCCGGCTCAAATCTTTTTGTTGCTGGTTTACCAATATCATGCAATAAGGCTGCCCATCTTAACCAAAGATCATTGGAATGCTCTGAGAGATTGTCGAGAACTTGTAGTGTATGGTAGAAATTATCTTTATGACCTTTCCCATCTATGTATTCAGCACCTTTTAAATCGAGTAGCTGGGGAAAGAAAAACTGAAGTAAACCACCATGGTGTAATAAGTCCCAACCCTTTGATGGTTTTTCACAGAGCATTATTTTATTGAGCTCATCTGCAATACGTTCTTTAGAGATAATCTTAATTCTATGTGCTTCGTGCTGAATGGCTAGAAAAGTAGTTGGATCAATTTCAAAATTCAATTGTGTAGCAAAACGAATAGC
This sequence comes from uncultured Hydrotalea sp., assembly GCA_964616465.1. Taxonomy (GTDB): domain Bacteria; phylum Bacteroidota; class Bacteroidia; order Chitinophagales; family Chitinophagaceae; genus JAFLBI01. The sequence continues at coordinate 48,712 of CAZTTO010000019.1, forward strand.
ACGCAACATTCTAAGCGGATCATCAGAAAAAGTAGTAACCGGATCAAGAGGAGTTATGATCTTTTTAGCTTGTAAATGCACCAATCCCTCAAATGGATCAATGATATCTGTTTGGATAGGATTAGTAAGTGCAATTGCTAATGCATTTATAGTAAAATCACGCCTGTTTTGATCATCTTCTAATGTTCCAGGCTTTATATCGGGCTTTCTGCTTTCTGAACGATAACTTTCCTTCCTGGCACCTACAAATTCTAGAGTAAATGCGCCCCACTTTAGTTGAGCAGTGCCAAAATTTTTGAAATATGCTACTGTTGGCTGTGGTTCTAATTTCTTGGCAACCGCAAAAGCCAATTCTATCCCATCACCCAAAGTAACTACATCAGCATCTTTAGTAGGTCTATCTAAAACTTTATCTCGAACAAATCCTCCAATTAAAAAACTTGGAAAGTTCAATTCCTCCGCTGCTTCAGCAACTTTCTGAAATAAGCTTCTCTCCTCACTTGTCAGACTAATCTTCATAGGACAAAGGTAAGTTAGGCAGTTGGAATGCTAGTAGCGAGTACACGCTGAGCTTCAATTTTCTCTGCACAATGAAAATGGCTTTTGGGACAAGCTTTTTTTCCATGTAACCCACATGGTCGACATAAAAGTTTTTCTTCCACTTCAATAATATGCTTATGTCTTGAAAGCGGACCATAACCGAAGGATGGAACTGTAGAACAATAAATGGCAGTAACAGGCGCATCCATAGCTGAAGCAAAGTGCATAGGTGCTGAATCATTTACATAATTCATAGTTGCATCTTTCATTAGAGCAGCCGACTCTAAAAAACTTAGTTGCCCACTTAAATTTTGCACCTGGGCATGTTTTGATTTATGTTGAATTTCTTCACAAAGTTGCTGGTCGCTGGGAGCCCCAAGCAGAAATACTTGAAATGTATCAGGTATCAAATTAATAAGGTCAACCCATTTCTGCTTAGGCCATTGCTTTGTAAACCAAACCGAAGAGGGAGCCATACATACATAAGGACCAGATTTCAATACTTTAACTTTCTCAAAATCTGCTTCAGAAGGGTAAAGAGCCGGCTTTGCTACATCTGTTCCAACCCACTCATCTATGAGTTGATGATTCCGATTAATTTCGTGACCAGCGTCGAATCTATGTTCTATTTCATGTGTGAACAGAAAGCTCAACGGATTTTTATCGAAACCTACTGTTTGCTTTGAACCCGATAATGCAGTTAATAGTCCAGTAGACCAATATCGCTGAACATTCACTACCAAATCAAAATGCTCAGAACGAATTGCTTTGATTAGCCTAAATAAGTTTCTGTATTTCTCTTGCTTTTTGTTCCAAACCCATACTTTATTTAGGTATGGATGATTTTTTAGCAATCCCTCATTTCCTCCTCTAACTAACATATCTAGCTTAACTTTTGGGAAATGCTGATGCAATGACTCCAATAAGCTAGTGGCTAAAACCACATCACCAATAAAAGCTGTTTGAATAACTAAAATTCTCTGCATGCACAGCAAAACTATACCTTATTCGTATTCTAGTTCACTGGTAAAAAATTCCCAGTCAAATAAAACCTCTTCAAAATGGAAAGAATTGGCAGAAACTTCCCCCTCTTCGTTCTCTAATTGATGAATCATAATGTCCATTAATTGTGGAGCTGGCTCAGAGTTTTCTTTTAATATGGGGGCGGAAGAAGGCATTTTATTTGTTTAAGGCTTCAACGATCAAGGCCGTTAATTGTTTAACAATTTAATACTTTTTTTGAAATAAATCCACCGATAAGCTGTAAGATTTTTCTGAATAGATCTTCAAGCCTGTAAGTTTGCCAAAATTTGAACTGAGATGAAAGAATTGATTGAAGCAGCTTGGTCGAATAGAACCTTGCTACAGGAAAAACAATATGAAGATGCGGTAAGAGCTGTAATTGAAGAAGTTGACAAAGGTAGGCTGAGGGTTGCAGAGCCATCTGAGGGGTCCAACTGGCAGGTAAATGAGTGGGTAAAACAGGCCATTTTGATGTATTTCGGCATACAAAAAATGCAAACCTGGGAACTGCCTCCCTTCGAATTTTATGATAAAATGGCCCTCAAATCGAATTATGCTGAGTTGGGTGTTCGGGCTGTTCCACATGCTGTTGCCCGATATGGAGCTTATTTGGCTAAGAATGTAGTGTTAATGCCAAGCTATGTGAATATTGGAGCTTATGTAGATGAAGGAACTATGGTTGACACCTGGGCTACTGTTGGAAGTTGTGCTCAAATTGGGAAAGGTGTTCACTTAAGCGGTGGTGTTGGTATTGGTGGGGTATTGGAGCCATTACAAGCTACACCTGTTATTATTGAGGATGGTTGCTTTTTAGGAAGTAGAAGTATTGTAGTTGAAGGGGTTGTTGTGGAAAAAGAAGCTGTTCTTGGGGCAAACGTAGTATTAACACAGTCCACAAAAATCATAGATGTAAGCGGCAGTGAACCAGTAGAAATGAAAGGAAGGGTTCCAGCCAGAAGTGTGGTTATTCCCGGTAGCTATACTAAAAATTTTCCCGCTGGACAATTTGGAGTAGGTTGTGCATTGATTATTGGAAAAAGAAAAGCAAGTACCGATTTAAAAACAAGTTTAAATGATGCTTTACGCGACTTTAATGTAAGCGTTTAAAAAAATTCATATATGCCCAATACCCAGCCTATTATACAGCAAGATGCCGTTGTTTTTGGACTCCTAATGATAGTACTTGGCTGGGTATTTACCACTTCTCATAGTAAAGAAGGATTTTGGAAAAGGTTTTATACTTGGGTACCCCCTATTCTTCTATGTTATTTTATTCCTGCACTATTTAACTCAGCAGGTATTATAAATGGACAACAATCTGGACTTTATAAAATTTCTTCGCGCTATCTTCTTCCTGCCTCTTTAGTTCTTCTTACGCTCTCTATTGATCTAAAAGCATTATTACGACTCGGACCCAAAGCCTTGGTTATGTTTTTAGCAGGAACTCTAGGCATTATGCTGGGAGGACCCCTTGCACTGCTTACTGTTGGTAAAATTTTTCCTTCACTCATGCAGGGAACAGGCGATCAGGAAGTTTGGCGAAGCTTAGCGACCGTTGCTGGTAGTTGGATTGGAGGTGGTGCGAATCAAACAGCCATGTTGGAAGTATTTGGTGCCAGTAAAGCCTTGTTTAGTCAAATGATTGCTGTAGATGTACTGGTTGGTAATGTGTGGATGGCATTTCTTCTCTATTGGGCTGGTAAGCCTCAGGTAATTGATCGATTTTTGAAAGCAGATAGTAGCGCCATTCATGAATTACAGAAGAAGGTTGAACAATACCAACAATCTATTAAACGTGAAAGGAGTTTAACGGATTGGATGAAACTTTTAGCAATAGCATTTGGAATTACAGGACTATCTCATTTTTTAGCTGATATTATTGCTCCTTACATTGGTAGCAACTATCCTCAACTAAAACAATACTCACTCGATAGTACATTTTTTTGGATAGTTGTTTTTGCTACTACAGGTGGATTAATTGCATCCTTCACCAAGGCCAGATCACTTGAAGGGGCTGGCGCTTCTACATTTGGCTCACTGTTCTTATATGTACTTGTTGCAACAATTGGCATGCAAATGGATTTAAAAGCGTTGCTACATGCACCCGTTCTATTTTTAGTTGGAATTATGTGGATGTTTTTTCACATTGTGATTATGCTTATAGTAGCTAAATGGATTAAAGCTCCATTTTTTTATGTTGCAGTTGGCTCTCAGGCAAATGTAGGTGGAGCTGCGTCTGCGCCTGTTGTTGCATCGGCATTCCATCCCTCTCTTGCACCTGTAGGTGTTTTATTGGCAGTTCTAGGATATGCAGTGGGAACTTATGGTGCGTATATTTCAGGACTAATGATGCAATGGATTTTTCAACTTAGTCTTTAAAAAGAATAAGTTTCTACTTTATCTGGTGTATGTAAATGCAACTCATTGCTTTCGCTTTTCTCTACAAATCCAATAACCTTCGCTTCAATATTAAATTGCCTTGCTGCTTCAATCAATACTGTAGCTTCTTCTTTACTAGTAAATATTTCTAAACGATGGCCCATATTAAATACTTGATACATTTCTCTCCAAGATGCACCAGAGTTTTCTTGTATTAATTTGAAGATTGGCGGAACATTAAACAGATTATCTTTTACAACCCTTAGACCTTTGGGTACATATTTCATACACTTAGTTTGCCCTCCCCCACTGCAATGAATAACACCATGCAAACTAGAAAAATGTTCTTCCAATAAAACTTTCATCAATGGGGCATAAGTTCTGGTTGGACTCAATAAAAGTTGGCCTATGGTGTATTCCTTCCCTTCAATTTTTACCAGATCAGTCATTCTATTTTTTCCAATATAAACTACTGCATCATCCAACTTAGGCTCATAAGTTTCAGGAAACTGCTCTGCATAATATTTTCCTAACACATCGTGTCTTGCACTAGTTAATCCATTACTTCCCAACCCACTATTATAAGCAGACTCATAAGAAGCTTGTCCACTACTGGCAAAACCAACAATTACATCCCCAATTTGTATATCCTCATTGCTAATAATTTTGTTTTTAGGCCATCTTGCAGTCATGGTACCATTTACAGCTATTGTTCTAACAACATCTCCTACATCGGCAGTTTCGCCCCCTAGATAATGAATTTGGATCCCCCACTTTTTAAGTTCATCAAAAAAATCTTGATTTCCCTGAATAACTGCCTCTAAAACTTCACCCGGTATCAATAACTTATTACGATCTATGGTTGAAGAAAAAAGTAATTGATTATACACTCCTACACATAGTAAATCATCTAAGTTCATTGCAATGGCATCTTGGGCAATACCCTTCCATACAGACACATCACCAGTTTCCTTCCAATATAAATAAGCTAGTATACTCTTTGTACCTGCACCATCTGCATGGCTTATATTCACATATTCGGGATCACCAGTAAGAAAATCGGGGTACATTTTACAAAAAGCCTTTGGGAATAAGCCTTGATCAAGGTGCTGAATAGCTTTGTGTACCTCTTCTTTTTGGGCAGAAACGCCGCGCTGATCATATAAACTCATGTTGATTGTAGATCTAATGTATTGGATGCAAAGTTAATTAAGGTTCTTTGAAATGGCCATAATATCTCCAATACCTTAGCTTTGCGCCCGATGATGCACGTGCATGAACATATTGAGCAGTTACCAAGATTTAAAAATGCGGTTATCACTATTGGTACATTTGATGGAGTTCATTTAGGACATAAAGCCATTATTGACCAGTTAAAAAGAACGGCTCAAGAAATTGGTGGTGAAACTGTAATCATAACCTTTGACCCGCATCCCAGAACAATTATTTCATCAGTTCCTGGCGACTTAAAACTATTAACCCTCATACATGAGAAAGCTAAATTACTCAATGAGGCGGGCATTGACCATCTGGTTGTAGTTCCTTTTAATACTGCGTTTGCTATGCAAACAGCAGATGAATATATACGAGACTTTCTCTTTGAAAAGTTCAAGCCTCATACAATAATCATTGGTTACGACCATAGATTTGGCAAAGGAAGAAATGGAGATTTTACCATGCTTGAAGCTTATGGAAAGGAACTCGGCTTTACAGTTGATGAGATTGAAGGACAAAATGTTGCTGAAGTTGTTGTAAGCTCAACTAAAGTTAGAAATGTATTACTAGAATCAAATATTGAAAAAGCAAATAGTTACTTAGGCTACTCCTATTTTTTCTCGGGAAAAGTTATAGCAGGCAATCAATTAGGTCGCACCATTGGATTTCCAACTGCAAATTTGCAAATTGCCGCAGCTGAAAAATTGATTCCTGGCAATGGCGTTTATGCTGTTACTGCTGTTCTGAATAAACACAATGTATTTTCATCTCATAAGGGCATGATGAATATAGGATTTCGTCCAACTGTTGATGGAAAAAGAAGAATGATTGAAGTAAACCTACTTGACTTTTCTGATGATATTTATGACTGTACTTTAGAAGTACATGTGCATGCATTTATAAGAGGTGAAGTGAAATTTGATGGTATTGATGGTCTAAAAGCTCAATTACAAAAAGATGCAATGGTTGCAAGAGAGCTTCTTACTAAGATTGAATAATTTTACAAACCAGTTCTTTCAGCAAATCAGCATCAGTTGTTCCTTGATCGTTTACACCTATGCTTCTTAAATTGTAATATTCTAGCAGCAAAAATATTTTTTCTAATTCCTTAATTGAATAGTTCCTGTATGCTTCCTTAGCTTGATGCATAGCAACTGGATTATTAAAGAATAATGGTCGTAATACTGAGTCTGAAGTATTGCCAATACCATGTAATTTGTAAATTTTACTGAAGTAACCAAACAAAGTAGGCAATATCAATTGTATTGGTCCAGCTTTTGGATTAGCCTCGAAATATTGAATTATTCTGATACATTTTGCCAAATCTTTAGATGCAAGAGCGTCTTGTAATTCAAAGGCATTAAAGTCTTTACTAATCCCTATAAAAGTTTCAATATCTGCGGCTGTAATTTGATCTCGACCTTTAATATTAACACGCAGCTTTTCAATTTCATTGTGCAATCGTCCCAAATCATTTCCCACATGATCAACCAGCAAATGCAAGGCCTTTTGTTCAATTGTAAAACCTAAATCCTCTGCCATTTTATTGACCATGGTAGGCAATTGATTTTCGTATACTTTTTTGGTAGTAATTAACTCTCCATTTTTTGAAATTATTTTACCTGCTTTGGTTCGTTTATCGAGCTTTTTTTCTTTACACCCAACTACTAATAAGGTAGTTGGCTGAGGATTTTCGAAATAGCTATCCAGTTCATCTACATCCTTAAGATGCTGGGCTTCTTTTAGAATAACTACCTGCCTTTCTCCAAACATGGGATACTGCTTACAAATATTTATAAGCTGTGCAGCAAGTGTGTCTTTACCATAGAGCACATGCAAGTTAAAACCGGCTTCTTCGGGACTCAATAAATGATGTTCTGCATAATTAATAACCTGATCAATAAAAAAAGGCTCATCGCCCTCTATCCAATAATATGGTTTGAATTTACCTTTCTTCCAATCATCTAAAACAAACTGAACTGACATGTGGCAAAGTTGTGGGAGAGAAAGCAAAATTCAATACGAAGCCAAGTATTTTTAATGAAAGAACGGTTTTGCCCTTTTTTTTGGCACGGTTTTGGGAGAATTATGAAAAAGCCGAGTAATACTCGGTTAATTTTTCATTTAAAGTACCGATTATGCAGCAATATCCAGAACAAAAAGACAACAGAAAAGTCATTTATGGAATTTTAATTGGAGCTCTTGTGCTTACCTGGGCATATATCTTCTACGACAAAAGCAAGAATGAAGAAGAAAAACAGCAATTGACAGCTCAAGTGAATCAGGTTGATAGTGCCAGACTTGAAATATTAGAGGAATTTAATCTTGCTACCATCAAAATAGATTCCTTAACCAACAATTCTATTGAACTACAAGGAAGTTTAGCAGATAAAAATGCAGCTATTCAACAGCTTAAATCTGAAATCAGAAGTATTTTAAGTAAAAAGAATGCAACCTCTGCCGAACTTGAGCAGGCAAAGGCTTTAATTGCAGAATTAAATGGGAAAGTAAATGACTTATTTGCTGAGCTACAACAAGTAAAAGCAGAAAACAAAGCATTAACTGCATCTAATGAGCAATTGAATCAAGAAAAAACCACGCTCACTTCTCAAAAAGCAGAATTAGAAGATAATTTGAATACCACAAAGAGTGAAAAAAAGAAGCTTGAAGATAAAGTTGATATTGCATCTACTTTAAAAGCAACAAATATTAATATTGCAGCAATCAACATAAAGAACAGCGGTCAAGAAGTGTCAACAACCTCTGCAAAAAGAGCAGATATGTTTTTAGTTTCTTTCATTGTTGATGAAAACAGGGTAACACCAAGTGGTTCAAAAGATTTATATGTATGCATTACTGGACCAGACGGAAAGCTTTATACAGAAGGAGGTAGCTTTAGTACGAGAGAGGAAGGTCAAAAATCATATACCAATCAGGTTACTATTAATTACGAAACTGGCAAGCAAATGCCGGTAAGTTTCAATTGGAAGAAAAATGATAAATACCAGGCAGGTGACTATAAAATTGAAATTTACAACAACGGGTTTAAAATTGGCGAAGGCACTCGCACTTTAAAGAAGGGTGGAATTTTCTAGTAAAAAAATTACTTGTTTTAAAAGCAGCTCTTAATGGGCTGCTTTTTTGTTGTGATTTGCTTTCAAATTATTATGTAGCTTAGTGTTATCACAACGCGCTCTAGTGTATGTCATGGATTCCTCTTGTTGTGATTTGCTTTCAAATTATTATGTAGCTTAGTGTTATCACAACAAAGACACTTGTTACAGGAGCAAACTGCAGTTGTGATTTGCTTTCAAATTATTATGTAGCTTAGTGTTATCACAACTACCCTCTTTTTCTTCCCTCTGCTGGTTGGGTTGTGATTTGCTTTCAAATTATTATGTAGCTTAGTGTTATCACAACTGAATTAACTAGCACCTGTGACATATTGCCGTTGTGATTTGCTTTCAAATTATTATGTAGCTTAGTGTTATCACAACAGAATCTTATTTAATAGTAAACTTTAACAGGTTGTGATTTGCTTTCAAATTATTATGTAGCTTAGTGTTATCACAACGGTGAAGGAAATTGATGCAATTGATATGTAGTTGTGATTTGCTTTCAAATTATTATGTAGCTTAGTGTTATCACAACCAGATCCAGTAGTTATTCCATCAGCAATCCGTTGTGATTTGCTTTCAAATTATTATGTAGCTTAGTGTTATCACAACTGTCATTTCATTTTGACAATACAAATGCTGTTGTGATTTGCTTTCAAATTATTATGTAGCTTAGTGTTATCACAACCAAGTTCTAAGGGCCATAAAGAGAGCTGGTGTTGTGATTTGCTTTCAAATTATTATGTAGCTTAGTGTTATCACAACTTGGGCTGTTTTTGCTACTGCAGCGGCTACGTTGTGATTTGCTTTCAAATTATTATGTAGCTTAGTGTTATCACAACTGTTATGGATGGCAGAACCAGCGAAATATGGTTGTGATTTGCTTTCAAATTATTATGTAGCTTAGTGTTATCACAACGAATCGGGCAACAGACGCATTCTGTTAACAGTTGTGATTTGCTTTCAAATTATTATGTAGCTTAGTGTTATCACAACTAGAGACTCAAATTCGTGAAGCATTAAGAAGTTGTGATTTGCTTTCAAATTATTATGTAGCTTAGTGTTATCACAACC
>CAZTTO010000020.1:0-55802 GCA_964616465.1 uncultured Hydrotalea sp.
ATTCCAATTTATTCCCTGCTTTTATCATTGCCGTTGTGAGATAACAGATTTCTTCAAGCTTCATATTGGAGCCTGAGCAAGCAGCTACAAACGATGAAAGGAAAATGTTAGAATACTTTTCATCAGCTATATCCTGTATAATAGCATCATATTCCTGCTGGTGTAATGTATTGTCATATAACTTAGCCCTCACATTTGTCATAGACTGCAATGGTTCCATGTGAGCCACCTCCAGCAAATCATTATCCTGTACATTCAGTTTTTCAATGGCACTTTTTGATAAACTTATTTCACCTTCTTTTAGCAACCCATCACTTGTAATATTTAAGCCAGCAATTATGCTGAAACCATTAAATGAAATAGAAAGTCTTGTCAGCGCCTGGAAACCTTCTGACTTGCAAACATGACAACTGGCCGGCATAAATACTACCAGTTCCTGGTTGGCATCAATACCCAGGTTCCTGAAACGAAGTGAATGTTTTGTATGTTGATTAATAACTTTCATTTTTAAAATAATTCATGTACATAAAGGAGAAAGGTCTGTACAATTTTATCATCTAAACTCTGTTTACTTACCTGCTTTTATACAGGCTCTTTCTCTGGTTTTTCATTTAATATTTTTTATAATTACCCGATTCCTTTTTCTGATTACATTTATAATTACCTGATTTTATGACTTCGTTTTACTAAAGGTTTTACAGGATATTCATCTAATATGCTGTGTACTGCCGGATGCAAGTCGCTGCTTATATGCGAAGGGTCATAAATATCACCTTCGGCTGTGCCACTCCAAACCAACTTGTTTTCTTTACGGTCAATGAGATTCAGCGTAATAGCGCCATTTACATATTCCTGTTTTTGAGTAGTTGAGTTGCCGGAAAAACGGGAATATCCATACCCATACGAAGGATAATAATTATAATAATAGCCGAAACGATAGGGTGAATAGTAATGGCTACCGTAATAATAAGGGCTATAATAGTAAGAGGATGGATAAGAAGTTACCACCCTTTCTTTTTTTGCATTGGTTATTACCAACTGCAATAAGAGGTCGGGGCTTTCGGCATCAAATGTGTACCCTCTGTCACTTATGCACTGCCCAAAGTAATTACGGATATTATTGCGGATAATTTCATTATTATACCGTGTATTGTTTGTATCTGACTTATCCGGCAACCATGCAAATGTTTTGTATTTGGTAAAATCAACAGACCTGTCGTAATCTGATGATACAGCATTATAGGTGGTACTGCAACCAACCAGCATCACAATTAAAATGAGAATGCTTGCTGTTATCCATTTATTCTTTTTCATAAATTATATCTTTAAAACAAGCTGGTTAAACTTTACAGCTACCTTTTCTTCTCCCGGAAGAATATTTTCGATGTTAAACTGTTTCAAGTCAATAACAAATTCACCTGATAAAATGCAGCTTGCATTCCCCCTCGGAAAATGTTCCAATACAGAGTTGAAGCTAAATGCTCTGCTAATACCGTTTAAAAACAACATACCCTGTGTTGCAAACTTTTGCTTGGGATGGCTTTTGGTTTGAACAAAAGCAATATTCATTTTGCCAGAAAAAATTAATTCCTGTCCTGAGAGTCTATAAAGCAATTCATTCAAAGAATCATTCTTTGTAGTGAGGGTAGGAATAATCAGCCGCAGGTGTATTTCTGCTTTATCATAATTCAAATGCATGAATAAATGATTGCTCACTGCTGTTACGCCTGCACCCTTGTACTTTCCACTTGCCAGTATGGTACCGGCTTGTGTTTGGTACACTTGTGCGGCTGAAGTTGTTCCCATAACCAGAAGCCATATAACCCATATTGCCATTAAACCTAAGCGCATCGAAAATGTTTTTTTATTTGATAACAGGTCATTTCAGATAACTTCTTTAATACATAAAAAATACCGTCTTAAAATCATTAATGATGCCCGTTCATATTCATACCCTGATGACTGTCTGAATGCATTTTTGGAGGTTTATTTTTTTTCATGTGGTTTTTTTTAAGAAACTGACGCTCAGACTTATACTTTAATCCATTTACATCCATAATTTGACCATTTCGCAATCGTAACTGTGTGCCATCTTGCAATTGGTATAAACCATCTGATTTAATAACCGTTCCATTTTTCAAAACCATATCATTTTGAATCCTGTTCCCCATACCAGTTGCACTTTCAACATATAGAACCTTACCATTTTCCATAAAGAAATACCCGGTTTCTACAGTAGTATTCTCTTGTAATGTCTGCTCATTGTGCTGGTGGGGCGCCTGCGCAAAAACGATATTCGTTAGCGTTGCCAGGATAAATGATACTAAAAGTATTTTTTTCATAATTTTTGTTTTACCGTTACATCCTTTTTTTACCCTATTTATCAATTCTGCTTTTATTCTTTTTTCTTATTATGCTTTATTCGCCTGCCTGCATAAACTCAGTTATTTTTTTAATTTCATCTTCAGTAAGCATGGCCCGTTGGCGCATGTGTGTATTAATCACTTCCCATTGGGTATTGGTAAATGCAGAACTGGGTGGTGTATTATGGCAACGCTGGCAGTTTTCGCTCCACAACTGGCTACCGCTTTTATCGGTTACTTTAGTTGATACACAACTGGTAATTATTAATGTTGTAGTAAGTATCATTGCAACTGTTATGATTATTGTATTACGTTTCATAAAAAATAATTTTAGAGTTATTAAAAACCAACTGCAACCTGCAGGAAAAATGCGTTACTATCTTTTTGTGATTGGTATGCTGCTTTGAATGCAGTTCGCCAGGTAAACCAATAATTGATACCGTAGGTGTACTGTTTTATCTCTTCAAGACCTTTGGCACCAGTGGGAGGATTAAAGCCGGCATACCGGAAGACTAATTCTGTTTTTTTCAGGAATTTGCTTTGCGACATACTCGGTCTGTAGGCCGCCTGTGTAAAGAATGAACTTCTTTTATTTTCGAATGTATAAAGCGTATTGCCTGTTGGGTCACCGGGGTCAATGTATTCTGCTTTATCAACATTCACTTTATTCCATTGTGCCTTTACATCAAACATCCCTTTTATAAAATCAAGCTGCTTTACATAAGTAAGGTCCAGTGCATACATTTGCGATCCTACAGATTTATACACTGAATTTTTATCGCCTACGTTTCCATTTCTGTAAGAGAAACCGATTTCCAACGATGAGTTGGAGAAGGGCAACAAACCAAGCCTGCCTCCGGCTGTAAATTTTTTATTGATCGTTTCCACACTGCCATAAAGAAGCGTTCCCTGTTTATCCGGATCTGCCGGGTCGGTGATCAGTTGGGCACCATTTGAAAAAAATACGCTGTAATTCATTTTAGAAGAACCAAGCGGTATACCTCCCCGAAAGTCAATTCCAATTTCGGAGGTGGGGCCTACGCCCAGTTCATCTTCGCCTGTACCTACTGGCACGGTGGGTAGTTTATTAATCCAAGATGGATGCAGCCTGTCCTGGAAAATACCAAATGGTGAAATAAATTTGCCTGTACGGACAGTAAGGTATTTATTTAAAAAAAACGAAGCATTAGCATACCCCATATCAATTTTCGTTTCAGTACCCTCTATTTCTGTTTCCATCTCTGCTTCAATGATAATGTTTTTATGAGGTTGCCAAAGAAAGATTGGATTAAAAACAAGATTATTAAAGGCGGCTCCATCTTCTTTATTAAATTTTGCAGTAACTGACGTGTAGCCAACAAGTACAAATTTGCTGGTTCGGGCTACCTGCGCCTGCGCCGATGATTTTATAAGGCTGTCAATATACTCCTGATTAAATTGCTGGCTGAAAGCTGTTATACAAAACAGCAGCAAAGCAGTTAGCGAAATAATGATTTTCTTTTTCATATATTATTGTTTTAATGTTCTCATATAAACTACAGATTGCCATATCTGTGTTTCATTTAGTTTCTTTTTGAAAGATGGCATAGGTTTTCTTCCTTCTGAAATTTTCCAGAATAATGCACCATCGCTCTGGCTTTGAGTAATTGCTTTTGTAAAATCTCCTGCAGGTATGTCCAGGTCTTTTGCAGACGGCCCATCGCCTTTGCCTTTTTTGCCATGACAGGATTGGCATTCTTTTACATACACTGTCTTGCCGGCAGCTATGGTTGTTGCATCGGTGGTCAGAGGATTCTTTTTTGCATCAGCGGAGGCAGGTGCTTTCCATTCCTTTTGCTGATACAGAAATGCACTGCCCATTATTGCCATCACCAGCAGCAAGGAAACAGCGAATAGTTTTCCTTCAAATTTTTTGTTACTTAATGATTCCATGTTTTTTGTTTTTGCTTTTTAAGAATTGATTTTTATTATTGAAGCTTTTTTAATTCTGTACACTAAATACACTACATACACAAATAATAACCATACTGTACCAACTGCTGCCGTAAAAGTGATAACGAGCCACCAGGGTGCATGAGCTCCGATAATGGAACGAGGTACAGGTTTATTAGCCGGGAAAACAAGTTTAGATTTAATGACAACCTGAAAGGTGGTGTCATTCATCACATCATTATCTTCCACTTTTGCAATGAATGTTATTTTCCTTGTTGAATCACTACCCTGAATATCCAGCGGAAACTCGGCAGAAATAATACCGGTAGTATCAGTAGTTCCTTCTGCCACCTTCATCAATCCAAAAGTTCGTTGAACATAAAAAGTCAGCTCCACATCTTTTACGGGTAATTGAGTTATAATATTGGTAACCGTAGCTGTTACAACATGCATGCTGTCGTTGGAGCTCATCTGCAGCGCTATGTTTCCATTTATTTTTTCATCCTGCGCAGCTACGGTCATTGTCAGCAGGAATGACAATAAGGTGATGATATATTGTTTATTAACTTGCATGGCCGGGAATGTTTTGAAAGTTTACAATATTTTCCACCCCAATTTCTTTTTCGCCAAGTTTTTCCAATTCTTCCGTTACTTCCCACATTGTAATTACCGGGAAAGGTTTAAACAGCAGAATAATTAACAGTACAAACCCTGCCAATGAAGAAGCGGTAATTGTCCATTCAATGAGTGTGGGGTTATAGGTGTCATATCCATGCTGGGCGTGCTGAATAGGTACAAAAGGGTGCAGCATATTGGGAACAACTATGAGATAACGGTTGATTAGAGCACCTAGTAAAACCATTACGGATGCTGCCACAACCCATTTGATAGATTGCCTGATTTTTTTGAATGAGAGAATGATAATCGGAATTATAAGACCAACAATTTGTGTAAACCAGAATAGAAAGGCATTCTTACCATAAAACAAATCTTCCAGCACCGCTTTTTCTTCCTTTGCCATTTTAAATGCAGGCACACCATATTTATTGATATTGAGATAGAGATAAAATGCTGTTAACGCCAGTAGTATTTTCGCCAGGTTGTTGAAATGTTTTGGTGTGAGATAATGCTCCAGCCTGTATCCATGACGGAGCTTGGCAATAATAAGAATCATAATAGCGGTACCAGCCATCAAAGCTCCAAATACAAAATATGGTCCCATGATGGTAGAGTTCCAGCCTGGTCTTAATGTGAATGCTATCAGCCATGCACTTATGGTATGTACAGATATTGCTACAGGCAAAATCACAATACATAAAATGAGCATTGCTTTTTTTAGCAGGCGCCGTTGCAGTAAATTATCTTCCCAACCCATTGCCAGCCATCGCCACAATTTTTTTCTCCACATGGGTGCATCAGTAAGTTTGTCCCGCATGATCGCTAAATCAGGTATTAGTGGCAGGTAGAAATAAATTACACTTCCAATAAAGTAAGTTGCAATTGCTACAACGTCCCATAATATAGGTGATTGAATTCGGCCATGTGTAATAAGAAAATATAAACGTTCAGGGCGGCCCATGTCCAATACGGGCATAAAGCCCGCAAAAAAGATGGCAGATAGTGTAACAGCTTCTGCAATGCGGATAAGCGGATAACGCCATTTAGCACCTGACATACGCAACACACAGGATACTAATGCGCCAATCAAACTTACCCCTACAAAAAAGAATAGTAATGAAATATACAAACCCCAGGAAACATAATCTCTCATAGCAGTAACACCCAATCCCTTCCGGAGTTGTATAATCCAGGCTACAGTTCCCCCAATACAAATCACTCCAAGAAAAATTACCCAAAATGTTTCCTGCCGGTAACGCCTGCCTACAGTACCCAGCAACTCATTTTCGATTTGATTTTTTATTTCTGGATTTAGCTTTTCCATAATGAGTAGTTTTTAGTTTTCTGAACCTTCTTTTTCTATTTTAATTTCTTTAGCATCATAGATTCGGTTAGTTGGTGGCAGATAATAAACCCTTGGCTCAGTACCTAATTCTTCCATGAAGCGATAAGCTCCTCCATCTTCCAGTAACTGAGATAGTTTTGTTGTAGTGCCATCATAACAGGTTACTGCATCTTCATTTGCATCGCCAAACCAAATGGCATTCATGGGGCAGCCGGTAACACAAGCAGGCAGTTTTCCCTCTCTTGCCATGTGAGGGCAGAAATCACATTTTTCTACACAACCTTTTTTACTTTGAAAAACATTTTCTGCGGCAGGTGTTGTTTCAATGATGTTTGGCTTTATAGGTTCTGTCCAGTTAAAAAGCCTTACCGAGTACGGACAGGCAGCCATACAAAAGCGGCAACCAATACACCGGTCAGTATCTATCGCTACAATACCATCTTCTCTTTTAAACGTAGCATCTACAGGGCAAACTTTTGTACAAGGAGGATTATCGCAATGATAACAGGGTTTTGGAAAATAGTAAGGTGCCACTTCAGGAGAATCCTGCATTTCAATCACCTCAATCCATTCTTTATTTTTGGGCAGGTAATGCATTTTATTGCAAGCCTTGGTGCACTTACCACAGCCATCACATTTAGCCAGGTCAATAACCATCACAAATTTTTTGCCCGGTATTCCTTTACGAACATCCTCTTCAGAAATGTGTGGTTTAAAGTTTGCCACTTGTGACTTATCTACTGTTACCAGCTTTCCGTCATGAGTTAACACATTTATTTTTTCACCGCTTTCCGGCTTGGTTTTATCATTTGTAGAACATCCGGAAAGGAAGGCAGCGCCAATGCCACCTATCAAGCCTTTTACAAGAAAATCTCTCCGGGAATTATCCTGGTTTCCGGCGTTGTTGTTATTACATGAACAGTTGTTACCGCATGCCATAGTAGTTGTTTTTTATTTTGAAAAATGATTGTTCAAAAAAAACAATGAAGGGGCATTTTCAATTGTTGTAAGCAGTATGCAGTGGAGAGTGCTATATAATAAGATTGCAATTTGCCGGTACACAATTCACTTAACTGGTTTGGTAAACCATATTACATGAATATTATCAGTACCAATCTGTTTAAATGCAACCTATCAGGTAATAGCCATTACCCTAACCAGGCTTACACAATTAAAGCGGTATCAAATAAGGAAAGACTGTATGAATACCCGTATATCGGGCGGGGAGTAATCAATTTCCCGTGGAGGGATACGAAGATGATTTGCAAAATCCTTTGCGTTGAGTAACTCTGCAGAAGGCGGTGCAAAAACGAGATATAATAAAGTGTTTGTACTTTTTTGTGGAATACTACTTTTTTCTGCAATCTGTTTATCAGTATTCTGAAACCCTACAACAAAATCAGAGCAACAATTCTCTTCGTTTGGAGATGAGAATGAGGCAGTAGTATTGTCAGTATTATCGGAATGATGGTGAGAGCCTGGGCTATTCTGGTGGCTATGACCCTTATGCCCATCATGTTGATGTCCGTTGCCATGTTCGTGCTTCTCTTCCTCATCATGAGAGTGATGACTGGTGTTGAAACCCATATCCAGACCTAATGAGCATGCAAAGCCAACCACCGTATTCAGCGAAAAAGTGGCCAGCAGAAACAATGCCTTGTATTGTATGGCCCTTGGGGGTTTCATTGTTAGTTATAAATTATTTTTGACATTATTTTGAATTTGTAAGTTCATGTAAAGCTACTGCTGCAATTTGTACATTAAAATGATTTTTCTTTCATCAAAAACTGATATTTATCATCTTTTCAATCAACCAATTATCTAAATATACAGATAATACGATGTCTATTGCAAACGTAAACAACATTTATTTTTGAAATTGTTTGTCAACACGTCTTTTTTGTTTGATATCTTGATATACCAACTTATCCAAATGTATCCTGGCCGGTGCAGGGTCTAGCCTGTATTCACCCGGTGTTTTTCCTGTTTCTTTCCCAAACTGAGTTGTGAATGATTGCGGGCTGCTGTATCCTAATCTATCACCAATTTCGGAAGCTGATAACTCCGTTTGAATAAGTAATTCTTTTGCCCTTTCCATACGAAGCAATAGCAAATACTTTTCAATTGTAACTCCCTCCAACTGCGAAAAAATTCGGCTAATGTGTGAAAAACTCATTTGCATACCACCAGATATAAATGCTGATAACTTGCCGGGCTCATCGTTAACACAAAGTTTGTCCCTATATTGAAGCAGGAGTGCTTTTACCTGCGAAACCATTTTTTCATTATAGGTTTCTGTAAATGAAAAGCCTTTGTCTTTCAGTCGTTGCTCAATGTTATACCTGTCTTGGTTGCTGATTTTACCCTTTAATACCAACTCCCCAAGTGTTAGTGAAATAACTTTATATTTTGTAGCTTTCAAAAGCTTCATAATTACTTCAACACACCTGTCGCAGCACATATTTTTGATATGCAAATGAGTTGTGTCCATGCTCTTAGTTTTTATTGTTTTTAAATATCCAGTTTAGTTTATACATTTTATGAAAACGGTCATAGGCATATAGCTGATTATCCCGTTTAAAATTTGCATCCAGTGCATCATGAAACTTATGATTGTCAGGAAAAGCAGCCTTTAGATTTTCCCTGGTTAATGCCTGCAATGAAGAAGTTGCATCTTTACTGAAGAAATACATTGGGGGATATTGGTCAACATTCTTCGCAGAATGTGCCGGATGCTGATAAAAATAGAGAAGTAATGGTTCTGTGGGATTCAAAATACTATATTCAACATTATCTACAAATTTGTATTCTTTGCCTTTACAATCCCTGTATCCAAAAACCTCGTTCTTTTTCAACATATAAGTCTCTCCCCGGTGTTTAACTTTTACTTCATCATTGTTAAAAATCAGGTTGGGGTTAATCTTATGCTTTTCTGTTTTGCAGTTAATAGCATAGGATAATTTTCTTTGCTGAAAATCTTCGGCTGTTTTATAAATACCGCTGCTGTCTTTTTGTGCTGATGAATGATGCGTTGCCAAAAGCATCAAAGTAGCCAGTAGCGGTATTGAATATTTCAGTTTCATTTTCTGTTTGATTGTGGTGGTACGACTGTTACTTGTTTTTTGCTTTTAAGTCCATCCCGCATGTTGGGCATTTCCCTGGCTTGTCGCTCTTTACATCTGAATGCATGGGACAGGTATATATTTTCATTACTTCCATTTTCATTTTCTCTTTGGGAGATAGTGTTAATGAAGTTCCGCATTTTGAACACTTACCTGGTTTATCGCTTGTCAACTCCGGGTGATTAGGACATGAATATGTTTGAACAGATTTCTCTTCTTCTTTCAAATCCATGCCGCATTTTGGGCATTTACCAGATTTATCACTTGCTACATCAGGGTGCATAGGACAGGTATAGGTTTTCATTACCCCCATTTTCATTTTTTCCTTTGGAGAAAGATTCATTTTCTCTCCGCATTTTGGGCAGGTGCCGGGTTTATCGCTTGTTTCGCCGGGATGTGCCGGACATTCATACAGACCTACCACTTCTCTTTTCATCTTTTCTTTTGGCGATAATGTAGTGCCGCATTTGGGACATTTGCCTGATTTATCCATAATCACATCGGGATGCATTGGGCATACATAAGTTGTTATTTCATTTTCCTGTTTTGCTACATTTTGCTTGGTTGTGTCTTGAGCATAAACAGAAACAGACAAGATGGTAAAAGCTGCCATCATCAGCGTTGCTACAGATTTCATTTTTAATTGATTTTAAGTGTGAAATAATGATTACTGAGTTTTTACATTTCTTTGTATGCTGAGTTGAAACAGCTACACATAGAATGCTGGCAAGCAATCATCTTGTCCTGGATAGCTACTTGTTGAAAAAGAATTTAAATCCTTTTTACGTAGCTGATTTGGGGTTATATTCTGAAAACCCTGTTGAGGATATAAATAGGGTCGGTACAACTTCGTTTGACATATTTAGTCCAGGAGTTATTAGCATTAAAACCGCCGCTATTTAAGATTAAATTTTGAAGGCAATTAACGGGAGGTAAATGAGGTACAAATGAAATAATATTTGCAATAAAGTATGCCTGAATTGAATTGTGGTTGTCTGCTTTGCTTACAACGAGCTTATCTTTGCAGCAGCCTTTCGGCATTGCTTCGGGGTTGTAGGAACACCCGGTTTTTCCGCCAAAATTGATAATGGAAATATGTGTCAGATGACCGCTACAGTAGTGAAAATTAATAGAGGCCCCAAGCGCTGTGCTGGTATAAACTATCAGGAGAAATATGGCCCATAATTTTTTCACTGAATTTTTTTTTACAATGTAAAACTACTAGTTACCTTTTTCGAAAAAAAAGAGATTAATCATTCAAAACAATGACTTTTGTCATAAAGTTAAGGTTTACTTATAAAAATCACGCCGTTTTTGCTATCTTCTCCATAATATGGTGACTTTCACCAAACTTACAAAGAGCATCGCAATGGCTGCGGAGTTCTGAAAAGAGTATGTATTTGATAACTACATTGCTTTGCTTAATGGCAGGACGGCACAATTGCAGGCAAACATCCTTCTCTCTTTTATCTGGAACTATCAAATAAAAAACTTCATCGCCATCTGCAATGGTATAACTTAAATCTGTCAGACGAAGAATACCTGAATATATACTGGTGCTTTTTTCAACTTCAAATGCTGCAATTACGTTGTTGGTTCCTTTTTGGAACCATAATACATCAATTAACTTTACGGTATTCAATGTTTCTTTATCTAAAGTAATTTCAGGAAACTGTTGCAAACTCATAAAAGAAAAGCTATTTCCATCATGAGACCTGGAACGGTCATTGGAAGCGGCAATTACATCGTAGCCTAATGCATTTCCAATCTTTAGCAAATGGTATTGCATTTCAGCATGAAGATTTTCCTCTTCCTTCTCCTGCTGCACATCTGCTTGTCTTTTTTCAATTAACTTTTCCAGTTTTTTACGTTCGGGTTCAGATAAATATTCATCGCTGCCTAAAATTAATTTCTGTGTTCCTATTTCAAATAACAGCCCTGCAATAGCCCCCAGGTCAGACGATAATTCGGAACGCTGCTGGTTATTGGTGTCAATCATTACTTCTCTCAACTTTAGATATTCACTCCAGCTACCAAGCTTCTTTTTATCTTTAAACAGAAAATTGAAACCATTAATGATAGCAGTATTAAAAGGTGGAATAATGGTTGGGTGAAGAAAATAAAGTATACTGGCAACAGCAGGCCCAAGTCCTTTTATTTTTAAACTGTCAAGCCTGATAATTTCCTTAATAATTTGTTCTTCTGATTTTGCATTGAGACAGTTTTCCAAAAACTGCCCGAAAGCCAGTTTATTATTTTCGTTCTCATAAATATCTGGAATCCTCAACTTTGGTTTCCAGTAAAAAGGATGGGAAGCTCCTTCAAATACCTGCTTTTGTTCTGTAATACAGGTAAGCACAAACTCAAGAGAAGAACCCTTAAAATCGTTGGGAAACCTTTTGTTTTTAATATCATCTACCACCTGCATCACGC
The DNA here is from genome assembly GCA_964616465.1 of uncultured Hydrotalea sp. Taxonomy (GTDB): domain Bacteria; phylum Bacteroidota; class Bacteroidia; order Chitinophagales; family Chitinophagaceae; genus JAFLBI01. The sequence continues at coordinate 11,814 of CAZTTO010000020.1, forward strand.
CCCGCCGGATGGAACGAAAAGCCTTTAGCCTTTCTTCGTTATTTATAAACCAGGTATTATAAACTGATTGCTTATCTTCTTTGTATTGCCGGATGAGTTGCGATAGATTGCTGTCCATAAAGTTATAGGTCCGGCAAAATACATTATTTACAGCAATTTTTATTTTGTTGAATTGGTGGACATGGAAAATTTCCATAACTGCAAAAAACACAACAATCTCCCTCCTTCGGTTTGAGCCTTGTTTTACATTCTTTGCATGTATAAAAAAACTGACAAGCATCTACAGGCATCATCTCTTCTTCTTTGTGTCCGCAAACAGGACAGGTAATAACAGATTGAAGTATGATTGTTTTTTCCATTAGTTGTTGATTATAGTTTGTGAAACTACCTTATATCCTGTACCGTTTATTGCTGTGGCAATACTGTCAACTGATGTTTTGCTGTTGTCAAATTTTACAGTACTGTTTGCTTTTTCGTAAGAGGTTTGAAATTCAATTACACCATTTACTTTTGATATTTCGTTGTTTACATGTTCAGCGCAGCTTTCACAAGTCATACCTTTTATTTTAAATACGGCCTGTTGAATATTATTTTTGTCAACTACAATTACTTTTATCTCCTGCGGTTTGGGATAAAATATTTTGGCATAGTATGGAAAGGCAATGAGCAACCCGGCTATTACAGTGACAAGGGCTAAAAAGGCTTTTGATTGCCAGAATGATTTTTTATTATCTGTCTCACAATCACAGTCCGCTTTTTTTTGAGGTTTCAGCTTTTGATACCAGGCGAATGCAAAAAAGGTGATTGTCAATCCTATCAGGTAGGGCCGGTATGGTTCCATCCATGAAAAGGAAGAAGCCAGTCCGCTTGCGCCACCTAAAAAAGCAAGTACAGGAGTGATGCAGCAAAGAGAAGCCGCAACAGCAGCAATAACACCTGCAATCCAGCTTTTACTGTTTTTTGTTGTCGTTGTCATATAGCTTGTAATGCTAAATGTTGTTGATTAATGGGTTTAAAGAATGGCCGTAGCATTTTTAAATGTACAGGACTGAGTGAATAAAAAATCGTCTGCCCTTCTTTACGGTTTTGAATGATATTGCCATCTTTCAGTTTGCGCAAATGTTGAGAAACTGCTGGGACGCTCATACCTAAAATGTCGCTTAGGTCGCAAGGGCAGAGTTCGCTTTCTTCCTCCAGCAGGAATAGTATTTTCAGCCTTGCTTCATTGCCGGCGAGTGAAAGAACCTGGCTTAACTGTATAAAGGATTTAGAGTTTTTCTTTATTTTTTCACGGCAACTTTTTATTTGCTCTTTGTTTGCCAATATTCGTATGCAACTGTCATTACCCATTCTCAACTTTATTTGTTGGAACAAAGGTAGTTAAAGTTTATGTATTTAAGCAAATGTTTAAATACAAATGAAAAGATTATTTACAGCAATCTTTTTTTCTTACAAAAATGGCTTTGAAGATTCGCCATAAAAATTGCCCTATTGATTTTATTATAGTCATTACAGCATTGTTAGTAACATAATTGCACTCATTCCAATCATCAGCGCATCTTCAATAATGGTGATGGTACTCATGGGTAAATTAAATACATCACCGAGGCAGGCACATTTTATTTTGTGCTTATTTAAAACACTTTGCAAAACCCCAATGATGCTTACCGTCATCACTACAAAGGTAACGATATTGGTAAGGATGGGATTAAACCCGGTTAAGAAGGCTAAGCCTAAAGCAATTTCAGTAAATGCATAAACATAGCCCCACCCGTTCCATTTTTTTGCCACAACATCATACATAGCGTAGCTTTCGGCAAAACCTTTCAGGTTAAGCAATTTGAAAAAAGAAAAAACCAAAAAGAATCCTGCCATAAAATGATTCATCCATCGCATCAAGGCAAAACCTCCCTGCACCCATTCAATAAGCAATGTAATAGCAGTTATGTACCCAAATATGAGCAGTATGGGTTTATAAGTTTGAAGCCATGTCTTTTTTTCATCCTGCTCAAATTTTTGTATGGGAGCATGATTTTGCTTAGCTATTTCAGATAGCTGATATTTGGGATAATCTTTCAATGCTTTTTGTAGGGTATCGGTGGAAATATGCTTATCCATTTCAATCATTGTATCGCCTGACAACAGATTGACTTCAACCTTTTTTATCCCTGCTACTTTTTCTAAAAGCCCCTTCACTTTTGACTGACAGCCTGAACAGGTAATACCGCTTATGTTATATGTATGTTTCATTGTGAGAATAATTTTTTGCAAAATTACTCTCACTAAGCGGGTGAGGAGTTACAGAATTATTGGAAAGAGTTTTATTTAATTGCTACACACTATCCAGGGATTTTCTGGGACCACCAATTTTTTTGAAACTGCTTGGAGTGAGACCTGTTATTTTTTTGAATTGTGCTGATAAATGTGCAACACTGCTATATCCAAGTTTCCATGCAATTTCGCTAAGTGTCAGTTCGCCATAATGAAGCCATTCTTTTGTTTTCTCAATGCGTTGTAAAATAAAAAATTGCTCAATAGTTATCCCTTCCACTTCAGAAAACAGTCGGGAAATATAACTGTAATCTTTGTTGAGAGCTTTGCTAAGCAAATCACTGATGCTGAAATGTTCTTCAATCTGGTTGTCCTGGACTGTTTTAATCAAAAGGTTCTTAATTTTTTCAATTTGTTTTTGTTTTTGGTCATCCAGCAATTCAAATCCTAATTCAAGCAGCCGGGTATTAAGCTGTTGCATTTGCTTAACAGAAAGCTGCTTGCTTATTTCTGCCTCACCCATTGTTACATGAAGCGGTTTCAGATTCAGTTTTTCCAGTTCCTGCTTTACAACCATCACGCAACGATTGCAAACCATATTTTTAATGTATAATACCATAATACCCGTTTAAATAAAGCACAAAACTACAGGTATTTAGTTTGTTGCACTAAGAGTATTAGGAGATGGCATGTTGACCAAAAGCTTTTGCTTTAGTATTTTCATATCCTCACTTACTTTCCTGTCCAAAATTTTTGCATAGTGTTGAGTGGTCCTCAAATTTTTATGCCCCAGCATTTTACTTACACTTTCAATGGGTACACCATTGGTTAATGTTACAGTAGTGGCAAAAGTGTGCCGGGCAATGTGAAAGGTGAGTTCTTTATTAATGCCACAAACATCTGCCATTTCTTTCAGGTAACTGTTCATTTTTTGATTGCTTAATACCGGCAGTAGCTTTCCTTCATTGAGGCACTGCGGATGTTCCTTGTATTTGGCAATGATTTCTTCGGCCATTGGCAGCAAAGGAATGTTTGAACGAGTATCTGTTTTTTGCCTGTTTGTATAAATCCATTTTTCGCCATCAATACCAATGGTGATATTGTTTTTGGTGAGCTTCTTTACATCAATATAAGCCAGCCCTGTGAAGCAACTGAACAAGAAAATATCTTTTACCTGGTTGAGTCTTTCTGTTGCAAATACTTTGTTTAGAATTGTCTGGATTTCATCTTCCACAAGAAAAGCCCGTTCAACTTCCTTCACTTTTGATTTATAGTTTACAAACGGGCTTTTATCCAGCCAGCCATTTGCAATACAGAGGCGAATGATTTTACCAAAGTTTTTGATGTACTTAACTGCAGTATTGTTGTTGCATTTACGGACACTGCGGAGATAAAATTCATACTCTGTTATAAAAGCATGGTCAATTTTTTTAATGTCAATGTCTGAAATATTATACTTCCATTGCAAGAAATCAACTGTGTGCTTTAATGAGGTTTTGTAACGCTCAAGGGTGCCGGGTGCAAACTCATCATTCAGCAGGGCTTCAATCTTTTTGTTGTGGTCTTCAAAAATCTTTACCAGGCTTCTTGCCCTCTCTGACTTACCAGCTATCTTGTTTTTAATAGTTTCGGCAGTAATGATTTCACCGGTTGCCAGCATTTGATTATGATACTGGTGTATTTTGCCCTGCAAGATGGATAAATGAGCATTGAGGGATTTAATATCCTCCGTTGTGCCTTTTGCAAGCCCGTCGGCAGCGTTCCATCGTTCGGGCAGGCATTCTTTGCTGGTGGACATTTCTGCTCGTTGACCGTTGACCGTTAGCCGCAAATAAATGGGAACGGGGCCAGAAATATAGCCCTTGGGCTTCTTAAGGTAGAAGAGAAAACTAAGATTTGATTGCATGGTGTGGTGACCTTTAAAAGTTGATAAAATTAGATTTGCCACCATCAGCAAACAAGATGTTCAAAAGCTGAACTGCTTAGTAGACAAGTATTTCAGCAAAAGCTGGTGAGTAAATTTTTTGTGATTGTTTACGCACCGAATCACTCACCAGAATTTTGATTTCGGATGAATGGTTTGGCATAGTGCCAAACAAAAACCCCTGCATAATCAACGATTTGCAGGGGTTTGGTGAGTTTTGATACCCTTTTGGCGGAGAGAGAGGGATTCGAACCCCCGGACCTGTTACAGTCAACGGTTTTCAAGACCGCCGCATTCGACCGCTCTGCCATCTCTCCGGGTGCAAAATAATAGTATGAACCTTTATCTTCCAAATATTCTCTGAAATTCAATGGTTTTATATTGATATTCTAATACTTATGTATAATCTGAACCAGTTGTCCTATTTCAATTCTGCTTAGTTTTATTTCGTAGTATCATTGCTAACCTTTCTTCTTATCTACTGTTATTGACTTATGCAAAAACCTTGGTTCCATCGAATTTCCACCTTACTCATTGTAGGACTATTAGTTGGCTCGCATGGCTGTGAAACCTTAAAGCTGAGGGTAAGTGATCCTAAACTGCAATCTATCATCGCTGCAAAAACGGGCGCGGATGTTAACATAAGAAACTTTAGCTCCAATAATCGTTCAATTCGATATGCTACTGTTGGAGATGCCTCAAACCCACCTTTGGTTCTTTTACATGGTTCTCCTAGCTCCTTGTCGGGATGGCGGTCTCTTTATACCGATACTAATTTCACTAATAAATATTACCTCATTTTAATTGATAGACCAGGCTATGGTTTTTCCCAGTTTGGCAATGTAGTTACTTCAATTGCTGAGCAAGCTGCATTGGTTAATGATATCTTGAAAGAATTACAATTGAGGCAACCTGCTCGTATTTTAGGTTCTTCGTATGGCGGCCCTGTGGCACTTCAGGCTGCTATGCAAGCGCCTGATCTTTATAACCAAATTGTGCTATTGTCGGCTTCTGTTAAACCCAGCGCTGAAAAAGTCTATGATATTAGCTATTTAATGGTAGTGCCCGTAATTGAATGGTTGTTTCCGAAAGTTTTTACCATGGCTTCCAAAGAAAAGCTGAGCCATTCAAAAGAGTTAGAAAAAATTACTGATTGGCAGAAAATCAAATCGCCAGTCACCATATTACACGGCGATGCCGATGAATTGATCTATTATGAAAATGCACTTTATGCGCAGGAAAACCTAGCTCCGCATACAAGTGTTGATTTAATTACACTGAAGAATAAGGGGCATGCGTTGATATTTTCGGAGCCCGATTATCTGAAAGCTTTATTGCTTCTATATTTGCAGCAATAGATGAAACATTTAGCGTCTTTAAACCAGTATTTCTGGAAATATCGTATTCGATTTATTGTCGGTATTTTCTTTGTTGTAACTTCTAACTATTTCGCCGTTATGGCACCACAGGTTACAAGTTATATCATTACCAAAGTACAGCAAGCTCTTCCTGGAAATAGTCAGACTAAATTGATGTTGTACGATGGATTGGTAGAATCCTTAATTGGTTTATTAGAAGCGGGAGAAAATAGAACATTGCTAGGACTAGTTACTTTTTCTAGTATCGCCATCTTGTTGATTGCAATTATTAGAGGTGTGTTGATGTTTTTTATGCGTCAAACACTAATTGTTATGAGTCGGCATATTGAGTACGATCAAAAAAATGCCATCTACCAAAAGTACCAGCAATTGAGTGCGCAGTTTTATAAAGTACACGCTACTGGCGATTTAATGAACAGAATTACTGAAGATGTGAGTCGGGTTAGAATGTACACAGGTCCTGCTATCATGTATTTCATTAACCTGGTTGCTTTAATAAGTTTTTGCTTAGTAAATATGTTTCAGCGCGATGTAATTCTTACGCTTTATGTACTAGCGCCACTACCAATTTTGGCTATTACTATCTACTATGTAAACAGTATTATTAACCGAAAAAGCGAAAAAATTCAAGAGTCATTAAGTGACCTTACATCACATGCACAACAAACCTATTCTGGTATTCGAGTGGTGAAATCTTTTGTTCAAGAGAATGCTATGCTGAATTTCTTTAGAAGCATAAGCTTACGTTATCAAGAACAAGCTATATCGCTGGCAAAAACAGAAGCTATTTATTTCCCATCCATTACGCTCATGATTGGACTAAGTACATTGCTCACCATCTTCATAGGAAGTATACATGTGTTGGATCAATCTGTGAAGGTGGGTACTATAGTTGAATTCGTTATTTATATCAATATGCTTACTTTTCCAGTAAGTGCTATTGGGTGGACAGCCAGCATGATTCAGAGAGCAGCTGCTTCACAAAAGCGAATCAATGAATTTTTGGAGACCAACGATCATCAAACCGATGAGGGAAAAGTAACTGCACCTCTTACAGGCGACTTGGTTTTGGATCATGTACATTTTACTTATAAACATACGGGTATTACTGCTTTGCATGATGTGTCGCTGCATATACCCGCTGGGTCTAAAGTATTGTTACTAGGTAGGGCAGGGGCTGGAAAAACCACATTGATGCAGGTAATTGCCAGATTGTTTGAACCTAATAGTGGAAAGGTTAGCATAGGACCCTATACTATTGACGAATTTCAACTCAAGCATTATAGAGAAAGAATTAGCTATATACCACAGGATGTTTTTTTATTTAGTGATACAGTATATAACAATATATGTTTTGGCTTACAAACACAAGATTCTACTGAGGCGGTTGAAGCTGCTGCTAAAGCTGCTTCAGTGCACAACGATATATTACAGTTTTCTGATGGGTACCAGACCATGATTGGAGAGCGGGGTGTTACTTTAAGTGGAGGGCAAAAGCAACGTATTTCAATTGCGCGTGGACTCATTAAACAGCCCGATTTGGTATTAATTGACGATTGTCTTAGTGCTGTAGATGCTAAAACGGAACAGCATATCACCCAAAATCTTCAAACAGCTCTAATTGGAAAAACTGCTATTATTAGTACCCATCGGGTATTTACTTCTATTCAATTTGACCTTATTGTATATATGGAAAAAGGGGCAATTGTGGAATTAGGTACCCATGAATCGTTGCTGGAATTGGATGGAAAATATGCTCAGTTAATCCGTCGCCAACGCACTGAGCAGACCGAGAATTAGGTCGTAAAATTCCCCCTTTTTTTATCACAATTGGCTATATGTCAAAATTTTGTCATTTCAATTACATCCCTATATTTGTGACGCTTATGTTTCTTATCACCAAAATCTAACTACAGTGGCGTACGAGCACAACGACAAAAAGATGGAAAGCGTTTACAGCAAGCGTATTCGTGCCGGGAAAAGACGTACTTATTTTTTTGATGTCAGGGCAACCAAAGGCAACGATTATTTTCTAACAATTACAGAAAGTAGAAAGAGATTCGATGATCACGGTTACGATCGTCATAAGATCTTCGTATATAAAGAAGATTTCAACAAATTCTTTCGCGCATTAGGCGAGGCTATTGATTTTGTAAAGACCGATCTAATGCCTAATTATAATTTTGATTCTTTCAACCACGATGATGCAGAAGGTGATGGTGATGGTTATTATGATGAACCAGCTATCATCAATAGACCTACTCAAACTGCGCATGTTGCAGAAGCTCCTAGTCCTACACCTGTAGAAGTTGCTCCAACTCCGTCTTTTCCTGCGGCTTCTGCAAGTGATTTAAACTTGTCTACAGAAGAAGTTGATAAATGGTAGAAAATCCCCAAACTAATTGTGAATCCATCATCGCGCATGCAATGATGGATTTTTTTTATAATTCCTTCAGCATCCAAATATCACATCCATGGTGACCAGAATCGCCTAATGGGCCATTCAGATATTTGTAGCCAAGCGCTTCATACACAGCAACAGCCTTTTTCAATTCTGGCATAGTTTCTAAATACGCATGTGTATACCCAACCGATTTTGCCCAATCCATTGCTACTTGCATCATACGTCGACCCAGACCAATATTGCGGACTGAAGGTTTCAAATACATCTTTACTAATTCACAAGTACCAGTAGGTAAATTAGGCGTAGGATAAATACCAGCACCCCCAACAATTTCTCCTTCCATTTCTGCCACCCAATAACAACTCATAGGTGTTGAGTCAAACAATTCAAACAAAGCATCAGTAGTGTCATCATAATAAACAGTACCTGGTTTGTTTGCGCCAAACTCTTCTAATGCGCTGCGTATAATTTTTGCCATTGCACTATTATCGCGGGGCTCAATTATTCGTATTTGAATGTTTGCTAGAGCTTGAGCCATGGTTAGGAGTTGCGCATTTTTTTGAAAGTATTGATTAATCCGTTTGTTGATGCATCATGATTGGTAACAGGTTTGTTATCTACCAACTCAGGTAAAATTTGATTGGCTAACTGCTTGCCTAATTCAACACCCCACTGATCAAAGCTGAAAATATTCCAGATAACACCTTGTACAAATATTTTATGTTCATAAAAAGCAATCATGCTGCCTAAAGTTGTTGGATTGATTTGTCGAATTAAAAAAGAATTCGAAGGTTTATTTCCTTTAAATACTTTGAAAGGTGTTAAACGTTTTACTTCTTCCTCAGACTTGCCAGCCGCAATCAATTCTTCCTTTACTTCTTTTTCCGTTTTACCCTTCATCAACGCCTCTGTTTGGGCAAAGAAATTAGACAATAATTTTGCATGATGATCGCCAATTGGGTTGTGTGAATTGGCTGGCGCAATAAAGTCGCATGGTATTAAAACAGTGCCTTGGTGTATAAGCTGATAAAAAGCATGTTGTCCATTTGTGCCTGGCTCTCCCCAAATAACTGGCCCAGTAGAATAGCTCACTTCAGTTCCATTTCTATCTACCATTTTACCATTACTTTCCATATTTCCTTGTTGAAAATATGCTGCAAAACGATGAAGGTATTGGTCATAGGGAAGAATAGCTTCTGACTGTGCCCCAAAGAAATTGGTGTACCAAATTCCAATCAATGCCATTAGAACAGGAATATTCTTTTCCCATTTTTCATTTCTAAAATGAAGATCAGCTTCATGAGCTCCCTTCAATAAATCCATATAATTGTTGTATCCAATTGTAAGTGCAATAGACAACCCAATAGCACTCCAGAGCGAATACCTACCGCCAACCCAATCCCAGAATTCAAACATATTGGCCTTATCAATACCAAATTCAGTAACAGCTTTTTCGTTGGTACTTAAAGCCACAAAATGTTTTGCAATATGTTGCTCATCACCAGCGTGTTCCAGGAACCAATTTCTAGCAGTATGTGCATTGGTCATGGTTTCTTGTGTGGTGAAGGTTTTAGATGCAATTAAAAACAAGGTTTCCTCAGGACGAACATGCTTCAAGGTTTCAGCAATATGTGTTCCATCTATATTTGAAACAAAGAATGTTTCAATATTCTTCTTCCAGAAAGGGCGCAATGCTTCAGTTACCATTACCGGGCCTAAATCACTTCCACCAATACCAATATTCACAATAAAGCGAATTTTCTTACCAGAATATCCACGCCATTTTCCAGTGTGTATTGCTTGACAACAATTTTCCATTTGTTGTTGTACCCTTCTTACCAAGGGCATTACATCTTTACCTTCCACCAAAATAGGCGTGTCGGTGAAATTGCGCAGGGCTGTGTGCAAAACAGATCTGTTCTCAGTTTCATTAATTTTTACGCCTGCAAATTGTGCATGAATGGATTCTTTCAGCTTACATTCTTCTGCAAGTTGCAATAAGAGTTGCAATGTTTTCGGTGCAAGAATATTTTTTGAGTAGTCGAACAAAATATCATTCCATTCGATGGAGAACTTATCAAATCGTTCGGGGTCAGACGCAAACATGTTTTTCATGTGCGCTCGGTTCATCTCTTCTTCGTAATGTTTCTTTAATAAAAACCAGGCTTGCGTACTGGCTGGATTAATTTTTGGCAACATAGATTAAACTTTATAATGGGATATAGCTTGTACTGTAGTATTGATTTGATCAGCGCTAACATCTAAGTGTGTGACCATACGCACTAGGTGAGGACCCATTGCTAATAATGCGATGTTCTTTTCTCGCATGTAAGCAACAAAATCCTTGGCAGGAAAATCCGGTAATGTTTCAAAAATGACAATATTGGTTTCAACCGGATAAATTTCCTTAACCCAATCGCATTTTTTCAAGGCTTCAGCTATTTGTGCGGCATGAGTGTGGTCGTCTTGCAATCGATCTATATGATGTTGCAAAGCATACAATCCGGCGGCTGCTAGAAATCCACCTTGACGCATTCCGCCTCCAAATACCTTTCGCCATCTGCGAGCTTTTTGAATAAAAGCTTTATTGCCTAATAAAAGGCTACCAACGGGAGCACCTAAACCTTTGCTAAGGCAAATTGAAATGGTGTCAAAGAGTTCGCCATATTGAAGGGCGTTTTGATTCTTGGCAACTAATGCATTAAACAGCCTCGCCCCATCTAAGTGAAAAGCTAGTTTGTGCGTTTTACAAACAGCACTTATGGCTTCTAAATCGGCCCAATCGTAACAGCTTCCACCACCTCTGTTGGCCGTATTTTCTAAGGAAACCAATCGACTAATAGGCTTATGAACATCAATGGGCTGTATAGCTTGCTCCACCTGTGTCGCTGTCAGTCGACCCCGATTGCCCTGTAAAAGCCGAACTGAACAATGGCTGTTTGCGGCAATTCCACCACCCTCATACAAATAAACATGACTCAATTCGTCACAAATTACCTCGTCTCCAGGTTGCGTGTGACACTTGATAGCCAATTGGTTAGTCATGGTACCTGAAGGACAAAATAAAGCTGCTTCCATCCCAAACATAGCTGAGGCAAACTCCTCCAATGCTATAATAGAAGGATCTTCTTCAAACACATCATCGCCCACACTCGCTTTCATCATAGCTTCCAGCATGGCTGGTGTTGGACGAGTAACCGTATCACTTCTCAGGTCTATCATAAAGTGCGAATATAGTTTTTTAGCAAGTATGCCAAGGAAATGGGGAAAGCTTTCAAAACTGAAACTTTGTTAGGCAATTTATTAACAGCTGAAGGCTAAATTATTCACAAAATCACCCAAAACTGCATGAATTTGCGTAACTTTGCAGACTCTCAGCAAAAATATCCTATTTTAGAATCTATCTTGCTGATAATAAAACAAAAGCACAACAGTCGACGTTTACTTAAAAAGTCTTTTTAACCACTATGAGGCAGCTCAAAATAGCAACCCAGATTACCAACCGCGATTCGCAGGCGGTAGAAAAGTACCTTCAAGAGATTTCTAAAATTTCAATGATTACTCCAGAAGAGGAGACTACACTGGCCCAGAAAATTAAGATGGGCAACCAACGTGCATTAGATAAATTGGTTCAAGCGAACCTTCGTTTCGTAGTATCTGTGGCTAAGCAATACCAACACCAAGGTTTATCACTAAGTGATTTAATTAATGAAGGCAATTTGGGATTAATCAAAGCTGCACAGCGTTTTGACGAAACTAAAGGTTTCAAATTCATTTCTTACGCTGTATGGTGGATTCGTCAGTCCATTCTCCAGGCTTTAGCTGAACAAGGTCGTTTGGTTCGTTTACCTCAGAACAAAATTGGAACCTATAACAAAGCCAATAAAGCTTATATGGCTTTCGAACAAGAGCATGAGCGTGAGCCTTCTACAGAAGAGTTGAGCGAAATCCTAGAAATGAGTGAAACTGAAATCAACAATATTTTCCAAAGCAATACCCGCCACACTTCATTAGATGCTCCAGTACACGAAGCCGAAGATGTAGCTATGGGAGATTTGCTAGAAGGCAGTGATGATACAGATGAAGATGTCATGAAGGATTCTTTACGCGAAGAAATTCGTCGCGTGTTGAAGTCTCTTAGTCCACGTGAAGCTGAAATTGTAAACGCATATTTTGGTTTAGATGGAGAAAATGGTGTTACTATTGAACAAATTGGTGTGAAATACGATTTAACTAAGGAGCGTATTCGACAAATTAAAGAGCGTGCTATTAAGCGACTACAAAAAGCTAGATATAGCAATGCACTTAAATCATATTTGGGTTAAAGAAGTACCCTGTGTCAAACCCGCTCAAAAGGCGGGTTTTTTTATGTTATTTATGAAACGTTGGTATTATATCAGTCTTTTCTTTCTTTTACTTTCCTGCGAAAGGGAAGTAAGTATTGCGCCCAATGACGTGCAAGCGAAATTGGTGGTGGAAGGCGAAATCATGACAGGTTTACCACCTCGTATTATCTTAACTCAATCACAAGGATTTTTTACAACCCTTGATCCAGCAAGGATACAAGGACAATTTGTACGAGATGCGCGGGTTACAATTATTCATAATAACCAAAGAACTAACTTAAGGCTCTTTGAAGAAAGAACTCCAGCAGGATTTACATTTTATTACTATGCTCCCGACACATCTGTATTTCCAATATTAAGAGGTATTCGGGGACAATCGTACCAACTTGAAATTGATTGGCAAGGACAGGTATATAGAGCAGTAACCACCATCCCGAATAGCCAAAAGCGAATTGATAGCTTATGGTGGATAGAGCCACCAAGAGGAGTACCAGCTTCAAAAGCAGTTATGATAGGTAAGATCACAGACCCGCCTGGATTTGGAGATTACATACGTTATTTCATACGAAGAAATAGGGAGCCCTTTTTACCTGGCGAAAACTCAGTTTTTGATGATAGAATTGTTGATGGAAGAACCTATGAAGTACAGATTGATCCAGGAGTTAATAGAAATCTTCCGCCTGCTACTTCTGAGGAAGAACGTTTAAGAAACAATTTCTTCAGTAAAGGAGATACTATTACGGTACAGTTTATGAATATAGACCGATCTACCTTCAACTTTTGGAATACTTGGGAATTTAATATTCGCTCCGTTGGAAATCCATTTTCCCAGCCCGGAGTAGTCATTGGCAACATATCTAATGGGGCATTGGGAACTTTCAGCGGCTATCATCCGAGTTTCCATACCCTTATTATCCCCAAATAAGTCAAACTTGGTGAAAAATGTCACCAAAGAACCCCTTTAACAGACCTTACTTTTGCATACTTTAGAAAATATTATGAGCAACGAAACAACAGAAAAAGTACAAGTCCTTATCATCGGTTCCGGACCTGCCGGCTATACCGCAGCTATTTATGCTTCGAGAGCTAATTTAAAGCCAGTGCTGTATCAAGGAATACAGCCAGGCGGACAATTAACCATTACTACGGAAGTGGAAAACTATCCTGGTTATCCAGTTGGCATTCAAGGGCCAGAAATGATGGTGCACTTTGAAAAGCAGGCAGCTAGAATGGGTGCAGATATTCGTTATGGATTGGCAACTAAAGTAGATTTTAGTCAGCAACCCTATAAAGTGCAAATTGATGAAGAGAAATGGATTGAAGCCAACGCTGTGATTATTTCTACTGGTGCATCAGCCAAATGGTTGGGCTTGGAAAGTGAACAAAGATTGAATGGCTTTGGTGTAAGCGCTTGCGCTGTATGTGATGGATTTTTCTTTAGAGGAAAAGAAGTGGCTATTGTAGGTGCTGGAGATACTGCATGCGAAGAAGCTATGTATTTATCAAAGCTTTGCACAAAAGTGCACATGATTGTTCGTCGCGACCAAATGCGTGCCAGTAAAATTATGCAAGACCGAGTTTTAAATACTCCAAATATTCAAGTGTACTGGAACAGTGTTACAGAAGAGGTATTAGGTGATAAAAAAGTAGAAGGTGTTCGCATTTTGAATACAAAAGATAATACCAAAACCGATGTGCCTGTAGGTGGTTTCTTTGTGGCGATAGGGCACCAGCCAAACAGCGATATTTTCAAAGGCTGGCTTGATATGGATGAGACTGGGTACATTAAAACCATTCCAGGTACTTCGAAAACCAATCTAGAAGGTGTATTTGCTGCGGGCGACGTACAAGACAAAGTGTATCGCCAAGCTGTAACTGCTGCTGGATCAGGATGTATGGCTGCATTAGATGCAGAACGTTATTTGGCTGAAAAAGGACTTCACTAAAACATGCACATGCTGAGTGTTCATTTAAAACAGCTTCGGTTTAAAGGATTTCATGGAATTCATCCAGAAGAAAAGGTAGCAGGAGCTGAATTTGAAATTAATATTGATATACACACGCATGTTACCAATGTGCGTCATTTGTCTGATACCATAGATTATGTAACAGTCTATGAATTGGTCAAAAAGAGAATGGCTACTCCTACACCTTTATTAGAAACCTTAGCAAAGGAAATGGCAGAAAGTATTTTGGCACAGTTTTCTATTGCTGAAAGTGTAGACATTCAAATTGATAAAATTAACCCACCTATTGCTTATTTCCAGGGAAGGGTGGGTATTCGTTATCAAAGCAAAAGAACATGAAACAAGTTGCATTCATTTTACTCTCATTATGGATGATGTTAAGCGCAGAAGCGCAAGACATTCGCGTAATCATTAAAGAAGCTGAAACATTTGACCAACAACTAAAAGAACCAGAGGCGTTAGAAAAATACAAGGCTGCTCTTTTGGTTGAATCGAACCATTTAAAAGCATTAGTCCGCTCTGCTGAATTGCATGTTTCTATTGGTGCTAGAGAGAAAGACGAAAAAAGCAAAAAAAGATATTATGAAACAGCATTAGCTTACGCGAAACGTGCTTCCGATGCACACCCGCAGGAAGCAGATGCATGGTATGCTATGTCAATGGCAAGTGGAAGAATGACTGATGTTGAGCCAGAGAGAAAAAAAATTGTAGCTTTTGTAAAAGACACAAAAGTGTTTGCAGATAAAGCAATTAGCTTAAACCCAAATCATGGTAAAGCCCATTACACGCTAGGTAAATGGCATTATGAAATGGTGAATTTATCTGGTTTTAAAAAAGCAGCTGTTAAATTATTTTACGGCGGATTGCCAGAAGGCACTTTAGATAAAGCCATCGAGCATATGGAACTTTGTCGAAAATTTGAACCCTATTTCGTGGTGAATTACTACGATCTTGCAGTGGCCTATCAGCAAAAAAACAGACCTAGTCAAGCCATTGAGGTATTAAATAAAATGGTACGTTTGCCCAATCGTAGTTTTGATGATCCTGCCTTAAAAGCAGAAGGAAAAAAACTTTTAGAATCTATTCAATAAAAAAAACATGCAAGAACTATTTGAACAAGCAGTGGCTTTAAGTAAAACACTTTCAGAAAAGCCATCTAACGAAACCTTATTACAACTGTATTCTTTGTACAAGCAAGCAACTGAAGGCGATGCGGGTCCTGATGGTCCTTCTAATCCATTTGATTTTGTAGGAAAAGCAAAATACGATGCTTGGACAGCGTTAAAAGGAACTGCTAAAGAAGCAGCAATGCAACAATACATTGACTTAGTGAATAAGCTGAAAGGCTAATTATGCCATCAAGAAAAATTAAACGGCTGTAAGTATATGCTTGCAGCCGTTTTTTATTATGGGTACCTATACTTTTTTACCCTTCCAATTATTGGTATTCATATACCAAAAGCAAGGAACTAACAAACTAATCCAGTAAATCCATTCACTTCCCCAACCCCAAACTATAGACATATTCCAAACTTCTAAAACGAAATATACGTACAAGCAATATAAAATAATTGCACCCATTTCAGCAAATAATGCAATTCGCGGATTGCCACTTCCCACCACTGCATTCATCCATACTACACTAAAGCTCATCACAATTAAAGCACCCGAAACCACACGAAGAACAGGTATAGCACGCTGAATAAATTCCTCGTCTTGTCCGTATATGCTCAACCATAACTCAGGGAAAACATTTAAAAACAAAGCAATCACACATGCAAATCCTGTGCTCCATTGAATGATTCGCCAAATAAGTTTGGGAACTAAATTCGATTGCTCTTGTCCAATTACATTGCTGACCATTGTGTTGGTGGTTGAAGCAAATGCCCAAGTAAAACAACCAAAGAAGCCAAATATATTGCGCATGATATTAGAGATTGCCAAATCTGTTGCGCCGTGGTGCTCAATCAAAATATAAAAAAATTCCCAGCTAATGATGCTTATAGCATGTTGAGCAATAAGAGGGGAGGATTGTACTAGCAAGGTTTTGGTTGCTGATGCGTCATATTTTAGGTCACTAAGCAAAGCAAATCTTTTTTGAATTCCTTTTTGCTTTACAATCCAATAAATAACTCCTAGTCCTGCTACTTCCGATAAAATAGATGCATAGGCGGCGCCATTGAAACCAAGTTCAGGCATACCCAGCTTTCCATAAATCAATCCATAATCAAAAACCACATTAATAATAGCTTCAGTGGCAGTTCCCAATACCAATAATTTAGTTTGATTTATACCAACCAGCAACCCATTTCGCATTTGATATATGAACAAGAAGGGTAGACCCCAAATACGAATTTTAAGAAAATCGACTGCTAAATCAACATTAGAGGCATCACTCATGGCCCAGCCCAATACAGTAGGTGCTACAAGATAGGTGAGTCCAATTCCAAGAACCGACATAATCATGACCAATCTAAATGCCTGTGTAAACACTATGCCAATCCCTTTCTCATCGTTTTGTCCAGCACGCCTAGATATGAGGGTTTGTAATCCACTGTTGAAGCCCATACCAATCACCGCAAAAACCAAGTAATAAACACCTGTAATTCCCGCTACGCCTAACTCTCTTTGTCCAAGTCCGCTTAAGAAAATATTGTTAATAATAAAGTTGATCTGCGGTACAACAATGGAAGCAGCAATAGGCAGCGCCATGCCCAATATTTGTTTGTGGCTAATATTTACTTGAAGCGAAGATTGTTGTGCAGGGTTCATGAAGGCGCAAAACTACCATAAAGCAAGCAACCTTCATCAAGTGTTTAGAATACAATGCACGGCAAACCGTCCTTTTTTTTTATCATTGCAAAGAAATAGACGAGTTCCATGCAGAAACCTGTTGAATTATATACCGATGTATTTAACCATACCAACACCCAAGAGGAAAAATTAATCCTGGAACTTGGCAAAGATCACTTTGCTTGTTTGGTTAAAAACAGGGAAACCGATGCAGTTGAAGCATTGGAATTATTTGAGTTGGAAGATGTAAATTTTGACTGGAATGATACTTTCTATGAAGTTCGTTCTCATTCTAGAATTTTGGGTAGGACTTATGGGCAAACCCATGTTTTTATGAACTTGGAAGAAGCCATGATTTTACCTGCCTCAAAAATGAGCACACAAGCAGCGGAAGATTATCTATCTGCTTTATACGGAGATCAAGGTGCACATACCATTCGTTTTGATAAATTAAATACCGAAGAAAACATAGTGAATGTTTATAGGATTCCAAATAATATCATTGATTTAATTTCTCGGAATTTTCTTCTCGTGACCAGTCAGCATACTTATACTTGTGTCCTTGATGAAATTGCAGCAAAAACCCATCAGCATTTATCGAATTTCGTATCAATACAGTTGTACAAGAGCAATATGATTTTGTCGGTTTTGAAAAATCATAAGCTTCAATTAATACAATCCTTTCCAATGAACAGTGAAGGAGATATTCTATATCATTTGATGAATTGCTGCAAGCAGTTAGATATTTCATTAAACACTGTTCAAGTAGAATTATCTGGACATTTCGATACAAAGGATAGTTTAATGGAGCAATTGAAGAAAGTGGTTGCAAAAATCACCTTAGAAGCGGTGGCGTCTGAGGGTGTATTCTTATTACCAGATGCGCAAAAACATCCCATGCATTTTTATGCACCTTACTATAAGCTTTCGGTATGAGAATTATTTCAGGCACATTAGGAGGTAGAAGAATCAAACCTCCGCAGAAAATGCCACATACTCGTCCAACAACTGATATTGCTAAAGAAGGTTTATTTAATATTCTTCAAAATAGAATATCGTTTGATGGCATTAGCACTCTTGATTTATTTGGCGGAACTGGAAGCATTAGTTACGAATTAGCATCAAGAGGTGCGTCTGAATTAACTATTGTAGAAAAAGATCCTGCCATGCATCAATTCATTCGAACAACATTAAATGAATTGAAGATTGAAAATGCTGAGGTGATTCGTATGGATATTTTCCAGTTTTTACAAAACCATTCTAAGCAGTACGATTTTATTTTTGCTGGTCCACCCTATGCTTTAGGTACAATAGATGAAATCCCCAAAATTATTCTTGGTCAATCATTATTGGCAACAAATGGAGTTTTTGTTTTGGAACATACGCCTAGAAACCAATATGAGCTTTTTGAAGGATTTTGGTTCCAACGTAATTATGGAACAACAGTGTTTTCTTTTTTTAGAAAAAACGAAGAAGGGTCATGAAACGAATTTTTATTTCAGGTATAGGAACAGATGTAGGTAAAACATGTATGGCAGCAGTAGTAACACAAGCATTGCAAGCCGATTACTGGAAACCCATTCAAGCTGGATTTGATAAAGGGACTGATAGAGAAACAGTGGCCGAATTATTATCAAATAAAGACTCAATTTGTTTTCCTGAAAGATATAAGTTGGCTTTACCAGCTTCACCCCATATTAGTGCCAGAGAAGAAGACGTTCAAATTGAAATGGAGGCTTTGCTTCAAGCATTACCTAAAACAAATAAACCTTTGGTGATTGAAGGAGCAGGTGGAATTTTGGTTCCTATCAATGACCATCAATTTGTGGGTGATTTAATAAAAGCTTTAGATGCTCATGTAATTTTAGTGAGTAGAAATTATTTAGGCAGTATTAATCATAGCTTATTAACTGCGCAATGGATAAAACAGCACAATATTTCATGTTTGGGCTGGATATTCAATGACCAGTTCATGGACTATGAAGATGAAATAGTGGGCTGGTCGGGTTACCAAAAACTGGGATCTTTTCCATTTGATACCAACTTCAACGCAAGAACAGTCGCTACATGGGCTGAACAAATACGTCCAAGTTTACTATCAGCAATTGAAAATGCATCAAAATGACAAAAGCTGAGCTAAGAAAAGAGTATAAAGCAAAACGATTGGCGATTGATGGACGTGAGCGTTTGCGTCTCGATGATTTACTACTGCTTCAGTTTCAGCAAATTTCATTAGATGGAATTAGAACTGTCTTAACCTATTGGCCGGCAACTCATTTGGCCGAACCTAATATGCATTTAATCAATGGGTACCTCCGTCACACTATTCCGGATTTGCAGTTATGTTTTACAGTAATGCAACAAGAAACCAACACCCTCATCCCTTCCCTAATTGATGAGAATACGGTGTATCATACTGTTAGCATGGGTATTACTGAACCAAAAGAAATTGTACCAATTGATCCGCTTGAAATGGATTTGGTATTAGTACCAATGTTAGTATGCGACCAAGTTGGCTATAGAGTGGGTTATGGAAAAGGTTACTATGACCGTTTTTTATCGACTTGCAAAGAAGATGTAGTACGACTAGGATTAGGTTATTTTGAGCCTATAGAAAGGATACAAGATACCCATCGTTTTGACGTACCTTTAACGCATTATCTGACCCCCTCAGAGTTCTATGAATTTTAATGAGTTTTTTTTAAAGTCCTTTCGTATCCTACTATTTCCATTAGCATGTTTATATGGATTAGTAATTATTGTGCGCAACTGGATGTACAGAAAAGGCTGGCTTCAAAGTGCAAAGTTTTCATTTCCTATAATTTGTGTAGGAAACTTATCTGTGGGAGGTACGGGTAAATCGCCTTTTGTAGAATACCTTCTTCGTTTACTACACAGAGAGTTCAAAGTGGCAACTTTAAGTAGAGGATATAAGCGAAAGACAAAAGGTTATACACTTGCAGGATTAAAGACAACCGCATTAGATATTGGTGATGAGCCGATGCAATTTCACAAAAAGTTTAGTGATGTGGCAGTAGCTGTTGGTGAAGATAGATATGTTGCAATTACTCAAATGTTGCAAGACTTACCCCGACTAGATGCAATTATTCTGGATGATGCTTTTCAGCATAGATCAGTAGTTGCTGGATTGAATATTTTACTAACTGATTACAACGATTTGTATCCTGCCGATTTCTTTCTTCCAACAGGGAACCTGCGAGATGAATGGAGCTCAGCTAGAAGAGCTCAGATTATTGTTGTAACAAAATGTCCTCCTAACCTCGACCTTGAAGAGAAAGAAAGACTTAGAAAATTGATCAATCCACTAGCTTATCAAAAACTATATT
The DNA here is from genome assembly GCA_964616465.1 of uncultured Hydrotalea sp. GTDB lineage: Bacteria > Bacteroidota > Bacteroidia > Chitinophagales > Chitinophagaceae > JAFLBI01. Next base: position 32,245 of record CAZTTO010000020.1, read on the forward strand.
TCACTTGTATTAAATACGGGACTCCCTATCATATTTTAGATGCCGGTAACGAATGGAACCTAACTACACAAGATGAAGTTTTATTAGTTACAGGTATTGCCAATCCAGAACCTTTGAAAGAGTACTTACACGAAAACGCTCAAACTTATTATCAGAAATCATATAGAGACCATCATATTTTTACCATTGATGATTTAGAAGAGATATTGGAACAATTTAAGGAAATAACAACTGGTCGAAAAATTATACTTACTACTGAAAAAGATGCAGTTCGATTAGAAAAATTTGCCCAACAATTAGCTAATATTCCACTTTATGTGATTCCAATTCAACATCGCTTCCTTTTTGGCGAAGGATATCTGTTCAATGAGCAAATCATTCGTTATATTGAGGAACATAAAAATCCGTTTCAACCACATGGGAAGGAAGAATCAGAAACAAAAAAAGAAAAAGCATAATTCCAAATTGCAAGAGCAATTGGTTCAGAAAGGAACACTTGAATTAACACGCTCGGGTATTGGTTATGTAGTTACCGGCAAAGAAGATGGCGATGTATTGGTTCGTCCAGGTGATTTTAATACCGCATTACATGGTGATACTGTTCGTGTGAAAGTAGTGAAGATCAATGCTAACTCGGGTAGGAAAGAAGGAAGAATTACTGAAGTCATTTCAAGGCGACAAACAGAATTTACTGGACACATACAGCTATCTACAAACTATGCATTTTTTATTCCAGATTGCGATAAGCCAATGCCCGATTTTTTTATTCCGCTCGATCATTTGAATAAAGCAAAAAATAAAGATCGGGTAGTGGTAAAAATGTTGCGCTGGCAACCAGGTGATAAAAATCCGGTTGGTGAAGTATTGGAAGTCATGTTGCCTGAAGATGAATCCAATGCAGCTATGAAGGAAATTTTAGCTCAAAATGGATTTCCACTTAGTTTTCCTGAAAATGTATTAGAAGAAGCATTGCGTATACCAGATATTATTTCAAAATCTGAAGAAAAGCATAGAAAGGATTTTCGTGATGTACTCACATTAACAATAGATCCAGTAGATGCAAAAGACTTTGATGATGCAATATCAATAAGAACACTCAAAAAAGGCTTGTATGAAATTGGTGTGCATATTGCCGATGTGAGTCATTATGTAGTTCCAGAAACTGCTTTAGATGAAGAAGCATATCAGCGTGCAACATCTGTTTATTTACCAGATAGGGTCAATCCAATGCTGCCTGAAAGAATCTCAAATGAATTATGTTCTCTTAGGCCAAAAGAAGATAAATGTACATATTCAGCTGTGTTTGAAATGACAGAAAAAGGAGAGGTGAAATCATATTGGTTAGGCAGAACACTCATTCACTCTAACCACCGATTTACTTATGAAGAAGTACAAGAAATTTTAGAGAAAGGAGAGGGGTTATACGACGGAGAAATTCGTTTGTTGAATAGTATTGCACAAACACTTCGTAAAGATCGTTTCAAAAAAGGAGCAATTCGTTTTTCTTCGCAGGAAGTGCGCTTTCAACTAGATGAAAAAGGTAAGCCTATTGGTATTGTTGTAAAAGAAAGTAAAGAAGCCCATCAACTTATTGAAGAATTCATGTTGCTTGCTAACAAAACTGTTGCAGCTCATATTGCACCTATTCAAGTCAACAAAAAGCCCGTACCATTTGCTTATCGTGTTCACGATACACCAGATGAACAAAAGTTGGCTCCATTTATGATGTTCGCAAAAAAATATGGACATACATTCGATATTAGTTCGCCCAGTAGTATTGCAAGTAGCTTTAATCAAATGCTCGATGATGTAAAAGGGAAACCTGAGCAACATGTGTTAGAACAATTGGGTATTCGCACCATGGCAAAAGCGGTATACACTTCAGAGAATATTGGACACTATGGTTTGGGATTTGAAAACTATTGCCATTTTACATCACCTATCCGGCGATACCCAGATATATTGGTGCACCGAGTACTTACTTCTGTTCTTGACAAACAACCAATGGTTGATAAAAAAATGGAAGAAAAGTGTAAGCATTGCAGCGATCGCGAAAGAGCAGCAATGGAATGTGAACGTGCTGGTAACAAGTATAAGCAGGTTGAATACATGAAGCAATTCTTAGGTGAAACATTTGAAGGCGTGGTAAGTGGAACTGCTTCCTTTGGTTTCTGGGTTGAAACCATTGATCATAAATGTGAAGGTTTGGTAAGCATTCAGCAACTAAATACCTATGACGATTTCAGGCATATTGAATCAGAATATGCATTAGTAGGAATGCGCAGTGGAAGAACATTTAGGATGGGTGATAAGGTAAAGATAAAACTAGTTGCAGCCAACCTCGATAAACGTCAGTTAGATTATGAATGGGTAGTAGGTGAAGAGAAACGAGAACCCTCTTCAGTTGGAAAAGAAAGTAAAAAATCGAAGCGAAGTAAGTAAATTAATCGAATTAGAATGGCAATCCAAAATTCAAGAAACTAAGTGTGACAAAAGTTCCATAACTGATAATACTGAATTCGGAGTTTTGTATAAATGATTCATAATTCCTCCATTCAGCTTGGCCTACAAAAAAATTGGCAACAATTTTCTTGGCTTGTTCTGATGAACGCCTTTGTAGGTGGAATGATTGGATTGGAAAGATCAATTTTTCCAACATTTGCCGAACAATCGTTTGGTATTACCAGTCACTCAGCTATTCTTTCTTTTATTATTGCATTTGGATTTTCAAAAGCTATAGCTAATCTGTTTACTGGACAACTAGCCAATAGATTTGGAAGAAAAAAACTTTTAGTGTTAGGATGGCTAATTGTTTTACCAGCTCCATTTTTTTTATTGTATGCAACTTCATGGTCGTACGTAGTTATTGCAAATGTGCTATTAGGTGTTAGTCAGGGTATTACCTGGAGCAGTACTGTTCTAATGAAGATAGATTTAGTAGGTGAAAAGCAAAGAGGAATAGCCATGGGGCTCAATGAGTTTGCGGGATATCTTGCTGTTGGAGCAACAGCATTTATAGCAGGTTATTTAGCACATCACTTCGGTGTTGTACCGTATCCGTTTTATGTAGCAATTGCTATTGCATTTATTGGACTTTTATTTAGCATTTTTATTATTCGAGATACAAGAAAATTTGTTCATTACGAAATAGAACAGAGCAAAACTTCAGTACCCATTCTAAAAAATAAATTTCTGGAAACATCCTTTCAACATCCAATACTTGGTTCTGTTACAATTGCTGGAATGGTTAATAATTTAAATGATGGCATGATATGGGGCATACTACCTATTTTGTTAATGGGTAAAGGTTGGTCACAAGATCATATTGGAGTTGTAGCTGCTGTTTATCCAGCTGTATGGGGCTTAGGACAACTTATTACAGGCTATTGGTCAGATAAATATTCAAAGAAAAATTTAATGGTAATTGGAATGTTGTTACAAGGAATTGTAATAATCATGTTACCATACCTAGATTCCAAGACGTCGTTTATTTTTTTAGCCGCTTTATTAGGATGGGGAACAGCCATGGTTTATCCAACCTTTTTATCAACCATAGCAGGTAATACACATCCATCACAAAGAGCAGGGGTGATGGGTATTTTTAGATTTTGGCGTGACAGTGGTTATGCATTTGGTGCCTTATTATCTGGCATAATGTCTGACTTGTTTGGAGTAGAAATGCCATTCATTATAGTTGGCATTTTAACTGTACTTGCAGCCTTTAATATGCAGCAAAGAATAAAAAAGAAGATGTAACTGAGGTTGATGGTTTTACATAACAATAACTTCACCTTTTTTATACTCCTCAAACCTAATTCCGTATTGCTCTAATTCTTTCAATACAGGTTCATAAATAGCTGGTTGAATGGGTATATATAATCCAGAGAAATTCCATTTACCATCGAGAATACATTTTGCGGCAATACCAAGCGGCAATCCTACTGTCATAGACATTGCGGTATGTTGAGCATCTTTACCTTTAACTACTAATTCAGCTACTTGTTCGTGTTGTTGTCCATCTAGAGCATATTGAATCTGGTGTTGCATAATAATCATGTCCTTGTCACTAGGATCTAGCTTCCATTTTTCTTCTATAATTTCCTGTAATAAATCTGCATAAGTTTTTCCATTCTTCTTAAATACCAGCTTATGATCATGCATTCCCAACCAATGCAACATACTCTGTACATGTTCTGAAAATTGAGAAACTGATGGTTGTTCAAAAAAATCAGCATAACTAACTGGAAAATCTTTGATAGGTTCATCTTTCGTTAAACCCATCGTTACCAAAGCATTCCATCCTTCTAAAAAGGAGGGATGTCTAAGTGTAGTTCTAATAAAAGTAGATGTCGTTTCCAAACCATATAAGGAAATATAGCTTAAGGAATCACGGTTTGGATAAAACCCCCATTTAGATCCATCTTTCAGTTGAATACCTCCTGTATTCGAAAACATTTGTGTATAAGGCACTTCAACCTGCCTTCCATCTTTCAGATACACAGCTCCTGCTTGTCCAGCCAACACGACATTTCTTGGATTCCAGCTAATTTTATAATGCCATGGATTATTATCAGATTCAGGTGCCACCAATCCACCACAATGCGAGTAGAACCCTGTTATTTGCCCCCCCTTAGCTTGAATACGATGAATCATATCCATTGCACTCATGTGATCAATACCCGGATCTAGTCCCATTTCAGCCAAGAAAATAAGCTTTTTTGCTTCAATATCCTTTTCCAATGCCTTCAATTTAGGATCAATATAACTGGCTGTAAGCAAATGTTTCCCAGCATCTAAGCAAGCAATGGCAATATACAAATGTAGGTTAGGTGGCATAAGAGAAATCACCACATCTGCAGATGCAACTAGCGGCTTCAAAAAAACCTCATCATCAACCGATCCAACCAACCCCCTCATACCAGCGGGCGCATCCTTCAATTTAATAGTTAGCATGCTGGGCTGGGCATCAACAATCGTGCAATTCCAAGACCAATTTTTACATGCATTTTTCAAAAAATCAATCAGCACTGATGCAGATTTACCAGCGCCAAAAAGCAAAATATGTGGCATGCTCGCAAGGTACTAAAGCCCATGATTTAAAAGACAATAATTTACTATTCAGACATTCCTAAAAATGTGGAAAAAAGACCATTATTTTCAAGCATTTTCACTAGTAAAAAGGCAGGAAATAAGGTATCTTCGCCAGCCTTCACCCCCTCATGTTTGAGTGGGTTGAAAAAGACAACCATTTTAAAAAAAGGACAAGTTTCATGGAAGAACAAATGCAGCCCGAACACACACAAGACCATAACAGGGTAATTCAAGTAAATATTGAGGAGGAAATGAAAACAGCATACATCGATTATTCGATGAGTGTGATTGTTGGACGTGCATTACCCGATGTGCGTGATGGATTTAAGCCAGTTCACAGAAGGGTATTGTATGGCATGAATGAATTGGGCAATAACAGCAATAAACCTTATAAAAAAAGTGCGAGAATTGTGGGTGAAGTGATGGGTAAATACCACCCACACGGCGATAGCGCTATTTATGATACCTTGGTACGAATGGCGCAGGAGTTTACCATGCGTCACACTTTAGTAGAAGGTCAAGGAAACTTCGGTACACAAGATGGTGATCCACCTGCTGCAATGCGTTATACAGAGGTGCGATTGCAGAAGTTTGCTGAAGCCATGTTGGAAGACATTGAAAAAGATACAGTAGATTTTCAATCGAACTTTGATGATAGTTTAGAGGAGCCAACCGTTCTGCCAACTCGCATTCCTCAATTATTGGTGAATGGAAGCAGTGGTATTGCCGTAGGTATGGCTACTAACATGATGCCACATAATTTAAGCGAAGTGGTGGATGGATGTATCGCATACATTGACAATAAGGAATTGACTGCTGAAGAGCTCATGCAATATGTTAAAGCTCCTGATTTCCCTACTGGAGGTGTAATTTTTGGAATGGAAGGGGTAAAACAAGGCATGCTTACCGGAAGAGGAAGGGTTGTGGTGCGCGGTAAATGTCACGTTGACACGAAGCCCAGCGGTCGTGAGCAAATTGTAATTACACAAGTTCCTTATCAGGTTAGTTTAGATGGTCTGACTGATAAAATTGGTCAGCTTGTAAATGAAAAAGTCATAGAAGGTATTGCCCACGTAAACAATGAAAGTAACAAAAGAGAAGGAACACGTATTGTATTGGATCTCAAGCGTGATGGCGTTGCGAACGTCATTATAAACCAGTTGTATAAGTTCACCGAATTACAAACTAGTTTCGGAATTAATAATGTAGCAATTAGCAAAGGAAGACCTAGAATTTTCAATTTGCGTGATTTAATTGCAGAGTTTGTTGAGTTCAGAATGGATGTGATAATTAGAAGGAGCAAGTTTGAACTCAAGAAAGCAGAAGAAAAAGCACATCTTTTAGAAGGTTACCTAAAAGTTATTGCCGATAGAGATCATTTAGATGCTGCAATTAGTATTATACGTGCTAGCGCCACTCCAGAAGAGGCAAGAAATGGACTAATTCAAAAAAGTACAGAGGACAAATGGTTTTTACCTGAATCTATGTTTGATGAATCGGCCAAACTGCACTATGTGCAAGGAATTGGATTATCTGAAAAACAAGCACAGGCTATTCTTGAATTAAGATTACAGCGTTTAACCGGATTAGAACGCGAGAAAATCATTGAAGAGTTCAACGATTTAATGAAAACAATATCTCGTTTGAAAGAATTACTAGCTGATGAAGGACTTCGTTTTACTTTGATTAAAGAAGAACTTACTGAAGTCAAAACCAAATTTGGAGAGCCGCGCAAAACAGAAATTCAGTACTTGGCAGATGAAATGAATATGCGCGACCTTATTGAAGAAGAAGATGTTGTTATAACTATTTCGCATTTGGGTTATATCAAACGTACACCTGCCACAGAATATAGACAACAAAGAAGAGGTGGTAGGGGAGCAATAGGTAGTAAAACACGTCAAGAAGACTATGTGGAGCATTTGTTTGTTGCCAATACCCACGATACTATGTTGTTCTTTACAGAAAAAGGAAGATGTTACTGGTTGAATGTATATGAAATTCCAGAAGGAGAGAAGCAAGGTAAGGGTAGGGCAATTCAGAACTTGATGCAAATTCCGCAAGACGATAAGATTCGTGCAATCATCAACGTCAAGAATATTGAAGACAAAGAATTTGTACAAAATCATTTTATTATTCTTTGTACCAAGAAAGGCATTATCAAGAAAACATCATTAGAAGATTTTAGTCGTCCAAGAGCTACTGGTGTTAACGCCATTACAATCATTGAAGGCGACCAATTGTTAGAAGCTCGACTAACCAATGGTAATGCAGAAGTTATGATGGCTGTTAAATCGGGTAGAGCTATTCGCTTCCCCGAAGAAAAAGTTCGTCCAACAGGAAGAGGGGCCATTGGAGTGGCTGGTATTGAAGTAGATGATGCATCTGATGAAGTAATTGGCATGATCTGTGTAGATAAAGAGGAAAAAGAAAAAACAGTATTGGTAGTTAGTGAAAAAGGCTTCGGAAAGAGAACCGCTATTGATGAGTATAGAATAACTAATAGAGGCGGAAAAGGTGTTAAAACTATCAATATCACTGAAAAAACTGGAAATTTAATCGGAATTTTGGATGTAACCGAGCAAGAGGATCTCATCATTACTTGTAAATCAGGTATTACTTTGAGAACCTCTGTACATTCAATTAAGGAAGCAGGAAGGGCAACACAAGGTGTCATACTAATTCGCTTAGATGGCGATGATGCAATTGCAGCCATTTCAAAAATTGAAGAACAGGAAGAAGAAGAAATAAATACAACAGAAATAGCCAACCCACAGAATGAGCAAACAGATGCAAGTTCTGATGATCAACCAACCGAATAAAACTTTTAATTAAAAGCAGCATTATGAAAAAGTACGTATTGATTGCGCTAGCTATGTTGGGCTTTACAACTACACAAGCCCAAAAATTCGACAACCTGCAACTACTAATGATGCAGAACAAAATTGATGGCGCGAAAAACGAAATCGACAAAATCATGCGGGATAAGAAGTTTCAAACCAATCCCGAAGTGTACATGTGGGCTACCCGCATTTATTCTAACTTGTATTATGCAGATGCTAAATACGACGCTTTAGGTGATAGTGCTCAGATGTTTCTTGAAAAGTATATTTCACTTGACCCAACTCAAAAAATCATCAAAGAAGTTGATCCTGAGATTGCAGTTGTTCAATTGATTTATGCAAAGTCATTTAATAATGCTATTAACAACTACAACGATAAAAAATTCAGCTCTTCAGTTCGCTATTTCAAATCTTCCGCAAAAGTTATTCAAACAATGATTGATAGTAAACTAGAAAGCAAAGGGGGATTTGCGAAGGGTTGGGTGATTGATACTTCCTCAAATTTCTATGGTTTAATAGCAGCAGAACAAGTAAAAGATACTGCTACAATGTTAATGTTTGCAGAACGTTTCTTCAGCAACAAAATTGGCGGAGAAGATTACTTAGACGTATATCGTGTGGTTGCAAGCATGTATATGTCTCAAAAAGATGAAACGAATTTCAATAGAGTAGTAGGCTTAGGAAAAGAATTATATCCAACAAATACCGTTTGGGAAGAAATGGAGTTTGATTATTTCAATACTACATATAGCTTAACTGAAAAAATGGCAAAATACTTGGCCGATGATGCTGCTGGTAAGCTATCTGCTTTACAGTATTTCCAATTTGGTGCAGCGTTTGTAAATATTGATAAGGATGAAAAAGATGCTATGGATAGTCTTACACAAGCAAGGTATTCTTTGACTGCTATTGATGCATTTAAAAAGGCTAATAAATTAGATCCCAACAACCACACGGCTGCTTATAATGCAGGGCTTCTTTTATACAATAAATTCATTGTGTACGACGATCGAATAGCTACCAATAGGAGAAGAATGCAGGATATTAATGCTAATAAGCCAAACGAAAAGGATCCAAAGAAAAAGGCTGCAGTGGAGGCACAAACGAAAGCACAAATTGATCCACTTCGTAAACAAAATGAAGAGTGGGAAAAGCCTGCAATGGATTATGCTTCTGAAAGTATTGAATGGCTAGAAAAAGCATTTAATGGATTTAAGCAAAAAGAAAATAGATCACGTCAAGACAATAGCTTATTGAATAAATCAGTAGATTTCTTAGCAATTCTATATGGTTATAAGCGCGATAAAGCTCGTGGTAAAGATGAAAAAGCGTTTACTTTATATGAAGCTAAATACAAAGAATTCGACGGTTTACATGGCAAGTATTGATAATAACTAATGAATTTTATGCAACTCCGGTAGCTATTTGCTCCGGAGTTTTTTTTGATAGGATAAAAATCTAGAACTTTAGTTAGTTCGTATTTGTTAGAAACTAAATACCACATATGAAAAGGCTCAAACACCTAATACTATCTTCTTTATTGCTTGGGATTGCCATTACAGTAATTCTAGCTTGCAGGAATAAAACAGCCAATGCACCAGGCGAAGTAATAGATACACTTACAGTTCCAAGTATTGCACAAAGTACCTTGTTTACAAGAAACGATATCATTTGGGGTATGGACTGGTTGCCAAATGGCGATATGCTGTTTACTGAAAAAGGAGGAAAATTATTTAGGTGGTCGAATGGAAGCGCTGTTGAAATAACAGGAGTTCCCAATGTTGATGCAGGTGGACAAGGAGGTTTGCTGGATGTATTGGTTCATCCACAGTACAGTCAACACGATTGGATATACTTTTCTTATGCAAGGCCAGGAGGATTTTACACTTTAAGTAGAGCAAAAATTTCTGGTAATACATTGACAAATGTTCAACAATTATACACCACCACAGAAGCATCTTCATGGAGAGGACACTACGGAAGTAGGATAGTGATTGATAAAAATAGATTTTTGTACTTCTCTGTAGGCGATCCTGCAGCATTTGGACAAAATACGGGAAGTGGCTGGGGTAAGGTGCACCGCATTCATGATGATGGTAGAATTCCGAGTGATAATCCAGTTTTACCCGGACAAACTGCAGCGAATACAATTTGGGCTTATGGAGTAAGAAATCCCCAAGGATTGGCCATTCATCCAGTTACTGGAGAATTATGGGAGTCGGAGCATGGACCACAAGGTGGAGATGAAGTGAATATTATTAAAAAAGGAGCGAATTATGGATGGCCTTTGGTATCACACGGCAGAAACTATGATGGAAGTATTATTTCTTCTAATCCATTTATGACGGGAGTGGAAAATGCGATTAAAGTTTGGACGCCATCCATAGCACCATGTGGTATGGATTTCTTAGAGCACAAAAATTGGAAGGCTTATAGAAACAGATTAGTCGTAGGAGCTCTAGCATTTAGACATGTGGCTAATGTAAAGTTCAATGGAAACAATCCAGTTGATGAGTTTCGCTGGTTAGACCAAGTAGGTCGTGTAAGAAATGTAAAAGAAGGTCCAGACGGAAGTCTGTATGTTTCTGTAGAGGGGCCAGGTAGGATCATACGTATAACACCTCAATAAGCTATTTCAAAGCAGGCTAATAGGCTTGCTTTTCTTTTAAATATACTACTTAACATAATATTAATTATGTAATCCTGATAATCTAAAGAACTTTTTTGTGTTGCTAATGAATGCTCTTAGTAAATTGATTATCTGATACTTAGCACATATATGACCTATATTTTGTACCATATGTTTTCGATTTATTTCGAATGCTCTTTTGCATGATAATCGGTAAACAGCAGTCTCAAACTTTGGTCATAAGTATAGTATTTGTAAGCCCAGTTAATGAAAACTTGAAGCTTGTTTTTAACTCCTAATATGAGCATTAAATGCAAAAACATCCAGACCAACCAAGCAAAAAATCCACCAAAATGAATTTTTGGCGTACTTATATCAACAACCGCTAAATGTCGACCAACCGTGGCCATACTACCCAAATCTACATACTCATAAGGCTTCCATTTTGCAATCTTCTCAATACCATACTTTATTAAATTCTGAGAAAGATTCTTAGCCTGATTAATAGCTACATTGGCAACCTGAGGATGTCCTTTAGGATATTTCTCCGTAACCATAAGAGCCAAATCGCCTAAAGCAAAAATTTCATTACAATTATCCAATTGATTGTATCTGTTGACTTTAAGTCTATTTTGCTGAACTATTACTTCAGGATTAATTCCCTCCAAACTATTGGCTCTAATACCAGCAGCCCAAATAAGTGTTTGAGTGCTGATACCAATACCATTTGAAAGTGTAACCACTTCTCCATCATAATCCTTTACAAATGTGCTTGTCATTACCTCAACGCCAAGATTCTCTAAATATTTTCTGCTTTGCTGACTACTTTCTGGGCTCATTGCACCCAGTGTACGATCAGATCCTTCGACCAAAACTATCCTCATTTCTTCAAAGTTGATCTCTGGATAATCTCGAGGCAGTATCTGCTTTTTCATTTCAGCCAATGCCCCACTTACTTCAACACCCGTTGGTCCAGCCCCAGCAACCACAATTTGTAAATGGGACTTACGCAATGCAGGATCTGGTTCTATGCTCGCTTTTTCTAATTGGGTAATCAAATGATGACGAATCCGAAGCGCTTCTGAAGTTGTTTTCATTGGAAGAGAAAACTTGGCTATTTGCTCATTTCCAAAATAATGTGTGGTTGCTCCCATTGCTAAAACCAAGATATCATATTCAATTTCTCCATCATCCAGTCTTATTTTCTTTTGTTCAGCTTCTATGGATCGAACTTCGGCTAATCTAAATCGTACATTCTTGCTTTTTTGAAATAGTTTTCGAATAGGAAAAGAAATATTACTTGCATCTAATCCCGCAGTAGCTACCTGATAATATAATGGCTGAAATTGGTGGTGATTTACCTTGTCAACCAGGGTTATTTCATATCCTTTTTTATTGTTTAAAGACCTAGCCAATTGCAGTCCGGCAAATCCTGCTCCCACAATCACCACTTTCATAATTTATTAATTTAGATGTCAACAAACAAATGATATGCAAAGTTAAACTAACTTTCAAATATTTTTGAAAGTTTTGCATTTCATTACAAGTTCAACAAATCTTACCTTAACCACATGATTCATCGTAGAACTTTTTTATCAAAAACAGCCTTGTTTGGACTTGCTCCAATTTTCCATCAATTATTCGCACAGAATAAACCAATTAAAACAACGCCTCCAGTGGTTTTATCGACTTGGGACGCTGGCATTAGAGCTAATGAAGCTGCTTGGAAGATTTTATCTTCAGGCGGACATGCTTTAGATGCTGTGGAAGCCGGGGTTAAAGTCACCGAATTGGAGCAAAATTGCTGTGTTGGATTGGGAGCTAATCCTGATAGAGAAGGAAAAGTAACTCTTGATGCAAGCATCATGGATCATTTGGGTAATTGTGGGGCTGTAGCAGCCTTGGAAAGGATTCAACATCCAATTTCGGTAGCTCGAAGAATCATGGAAAAAACACCTCATACTTTTTTAGTTGGACAAGGCGCACAACAATTTGCGGTAGCTGAAGGATTTCCTTTAATGCCTGATCGTCTTTCTCCTTCTGCTGAAAAGTCCTATAAAGAATGGCTCAAAAAAAGTGAGTACAAACCAGTGATCAATATCGAGAATCAACAAACACCCTACCCTCCTGCTCCTTCTCACCTCCCCGATGGAAATTGGAACCACGATACAATTGGGATGATTGCAATTGATCAAATGGGTAATTTAAGTGGTAGTTGCACGACCAGCGGAATGGGTTTTAAAATGCGTGGTCGGGTTGGTGACTCTCCAGTCATTGGTGCTGGATTGTATGTAGACAATCAGGTTGGTGCTGCAACTGCAACTGGACAAGGCGAAGACATTATTAGAATATGTGGTTCCTTTTTAGTGGTGGAATTTATGCGACAAGGATTGCATCCAACCGAAGCATGTAAAAAAGCAATAGAACGATTAATACAACTAAAAGGAAAGGATCAGGCATGTAAGATTCAAGCATGCTTCATTGCTATAGATAAAAAAGGAAATTATGGAGGGTATTCATTGCAAAAAGGTTTCAGCTTTGCAGTGTACCAATCAATTGGAGGTAATAGACTTGTTCAAGCCAGTCACATTCTCCCATGTTAGTTGAAGTAGCTTGTTTTAATAAGGAAGATGCCATTATTGCCTATGAAAATGGGGCAAATAGAATTGAATTTTGTTCAAACTATTCTGTCGGCGGTGTTTCTCCATCTCTTGATGATGTTGATTTCGTTTTGGAACGTGTACATATTCCCGTCACAGTGATGCTCAGGCCAAAAGCAGGTCCTTTTGTTTACTATGAAGATGATGAAACGGAAATGATAAAATATTTGCATGCATTACATCAAATGCCTGTAGATGGAGTTGTTTTTGGAATAGCTTATACCGAAAACTGGATTGACAATTTAAAATTTTGGTTACAACGAATACATCCATTCGATTTAACATTTCACCGAGCTTTAGAAGATTATCCCAATCAATTAGAGACAATCAATCAATTACAAGCTTTAGGTGTTCGAAGAGTATTGACTGGAGGCAGTTCGCTTGGAGTGATGCATCATTTATCCGAACTCATTCATCTAATGGATCATGCACCTAAAGAAATTGAAATCATTTTAGGTGGAGGCATAAGAGCGAATGATATCGTAAGACTAAAAGAATACAGCCAGATTCAATGGATACACACAGCATGCTTTGATAAATCAAAAAACAGATTAGATCAACAAGAACTGCAAAAACTTATTCGACTTTCTTCTGTTGCGCCTGAATAATTTTTTTAACTGCCACCAAATCACTTATAGATAGCTGCATAGGCAGTTGTCCAATTTGAACAATGGCTTTTTTCCCTCTAATCTCTTTTATTTCTCCTACCTGATAATTCTTCTTCAATTTCACAAGCATACCTGGCTTTAACTCCTCTATATCAATTTCTTGATATTGCTGTTGGATTTTCTTTTCAGCTTTTGAAACCACGGGCGCAGTATCTTTTTTGAATAATAAATCCTTTAAATGCTTGATCACAGTTTGTTTTTCTTCAGTCTTCTTCCAATCAATTACAACTTGTCTTAACTTTCGCTCCATGTCTTTGAGATAAGCAATCCGTTCCTCAGTAACCCTATTTTGTTGCTTTAATACTTCAACCTGTTGACGGTGACGCTCTTTGTCCATCACCACCTGCATTTCTTTTTTCAATCTTTCATTCTCCTTCACCAAGTTTTCTAATTTCTTCTTTTCTTCTACTACCTTTTGTAAGTCTTGCTCTGTTCTATTTAAAAGCTTATCTAATTTGAAGTGATCTTGATCTACTAAGTTGCGAGCCCTATCAATAAGCCTTTTTGGCATACCAATTCTTTCTGCAATGGAGAAAGTATAGGAACTACCAGGTTTCCCAATAGTTAATTGATATAAGGGAGAAAGTGTTTGCTCATCAAATAACATAGCCCCATTCACAATACCTGGAGTGTGGTTAGCCATCACTTTTAGGTTGAGGTAATGGGTGGTTACAACTCCTAAAGATTTTTTTCTGGCCAGTTCTTCCATAATCACCTCAGCAAAAGCACCACCTAAATGCGGATCACTTCCACTTCCTAATTCATCAATAAAGAACAATGTCTTACCATTACTCAGTTCAATGAAATGCTTCATGTGCATGAGATGACTACTATAAGTACTTAAATCGAATTCTATACTTTGTGTGTCGCCAATATGAATGAATAATTGTTTAAATAATCCCATTCTTGAAGTTGGGTGAACGGGTACTAATAAGCCTGCTTGCAACATAAGTTGATTGAGGCCAATAGTTTTCATGGTAACTGTTTTCCCGCCTGCGTTGGGTCCACTAATGACCAGTATCCTATGCTGTTGATTAAGATGAATATTTACTGGATGGGTTGTTTTGCCAGCTTGTTGATTGTACAACCAAAGTAATGGGTGATATGCTTTCTTCAGATCAATTTGAACATCGTCTACCAATTCTGGAAGATTTGCATTCATTTGAATAGCGAGTTTAGCCTTTGCAGCAATAAAATCGAATTCTCCAGCTAACTCATAATATTGTAAGAGTAAAGAAGAATAGACAGACAAAGTAGCAGTAAGTTGACGCAATATTTTCTGTACCTCTCTTTGTTCGTCTTGCTCTAAAGAAAATACTTCATTATTAAGTTCAATGGTTTCTTCAGGTTCAATAAATGCTGTTTTGCGACTATCGCTTTCGCCATGCAAAATACCTTTTATCTGACGCTTATGCTCAGCGAATACAGCCACTACCCTTCTACCTGTACTAAAACTTTCTTCGATATCAGCCGTATAACCAGCTTTTGATAATTTAGCAATCACTTTGTCGAATACTCTCCTAAGTTCTTGTCGCCTTCTGTATAGTTGTTGACGGATACGTGCTAAATCATCGCTCGCATGGTCCTTTACTTGTCCTAATTCATCCAATACTTCATCAATAGATAATACAATTTGCTTTTCGTAATATATCTCATCTAGCTCTTGACTTAAATACGGAAAACCAGATCTTCTCTCTTGATCGAACCACCTGAATATGTTTTCAGCATTTATTGCAAGTTTTCTCAAAAGCACGAACTGATCGCCTCCCAATAATGCACCAGGAATACTCAAGAGTTTCAACTCGCGATCGATGGTATGGGTAAAATCGTTGGGGAAATATCCACTTGATTGCAAAATCAGTTTCATTTCATGCGATTGGTGCAGGGCTTTTTCTACATAAGCTTTTAAAGTATGTAGTCGAAGTGTGGCTGACTTTTGCTTACCATAGGCGGTACGACAAAAATCTGTCAACAAATCAATCACCTTAGGCAATTCTAATTGCTGGAGAGCTGAATTGGGATATACACGCATGCACTCAATTGAGGCGCAAAGGTAAGCAGGTGTAAAAGAGGAAATTCAAACGTTTAAACTTACTGTGCAAAATTATTATCATACTCCGACTGCTCACGAGGTGCATGGAATACGATTTTGTAAAAAGCAAACATCATAAATGATAACTGAAGCCCAAGTAAACACATCCATAAAACAAAAACAAGACGAGATATTCTTTCTAGATAGTCATAAGTTGGAATTGGTATAATGTTTTGGTTCCAACTTTGATCCATTACTGGAGTTTGTTTATAGGTGAAGTATAGTGAGAGCATCAAAAGAATAGAAAAAATCACGTGAATTCTTGGAAATTTACCAGTCCGCAAGCCCATTTCACGAAGCAATACATGGAAAAAATAGGGTATGGTTGAAAATGCAATCCAGAAAAGGCCTGATTGAAGTATAGAAACACGTACATAGGTTCCAGCCACAAAAACATCTAAATGCATTTCTGGGGAATATAGCACGGCCAGGAACATGAATATGCTTGGCATTAAAAGCAATAAATGTTCCGAACGTAAATACTTATCGTATTGAAATCTTCTTATTTCCATAGCGTTTCCTTTGGTTATTTTCAAGGATACGGGAACGCAATGGCAATAAAAATAATCAATACTTCGTTCGAACGGTGAATTTTAGTTTTTTTTAATCCTATCTAATTCCGAATTAAAAGCGGAAATGAGATTATAATTATCTGATTCTGAAACTTCTTGAGAGTCTTCTTCAACTAAAACATTAGACTCTGGATTTGTCTTAAAAATCCTATAAAAGGCATAAGCCATAAAAGCTAATTGTGTAAAAAGCGTAAGAATCCAAAGAAAATTATTTACAAAACTAAAGCTCTTGAATCTTTCCATGGAGGGGTCTGGAAAAATAGCATTGTCCCAACTAGTCCTGATATATGGAAGCATTGAGTAAGTAAGTAGCAAAGCCGCCATCAATACCAATGAAACAAATACATGAAACCCTTGAATTAGCAAATTCACTTTCCCAATCATCCTGAGATAAGTATGAAAGAAATAGGGAACCATAAAAAACATCGTAAAGAACAATGTACCATTGTACATGGCAGTTCTATGAACAAATCCACCAAACTGTACGTTAATCTCATGGTCGTGTAAAAAAACATAATAGACGAACGTAAGAGTAATGGGTAGCACCAACAATAACTGCTCAAATTTGAATGCCTTTGTTTGATTCATAACAATTAATTTAATAACAACAATGGTTTTTGGCACAAAACAGGATATTGAACAAACAAATGTTGGGGCAGTTCAAAATAATGTAAAATTTGTTGTCCATAAATCTTAAACGAGCATAAATTCAAAAAATTATCTAAATATGAAGAAGTGGGTGTTATTTTTTCTGGTGTCTAACGTGTTTCTCCATGCGGCTTGCGCCCAAAAGAAAAGTTCAAATGAGAAAAAACAATCAAGTATGGAAATGAAGTCAACTTATTCAACTGCAACGCTTGGTGCAGGCTGTTTTTGGTGTGTAGAAGCAATTTTTCAACGATTAAATGGAGTAGTATCTGTAGAAAGCGGGTACAGTGGAGGGCATGTACCCAACCCTACCTATGAGCAGGTTTGTACAAAAACAACTGGACATGTGGAAGTTTGCCGATTGATTTATGATACTACTGTAGTTAGTTTTGATGAAATTTTAGAAGTTTTTTGGAAAACCCACGATCCAACCACCATGGATCGCCAGGGTAATGATGTGGGTCCCCAATACAGAAGTGCTGTTTTCTTTCATAACGATGAACAACAGAAAAAGGCCATTTACTATAAGGAAAAGTTAGACAAATCGGGCGCATTTAATAAGCCCATTGTTACTGTAATTCAGCCTTTGAAGAATTACTATAAAGCAGAAGATTATCATCAGAATTACTTTAATGATAATAAAACAGCTGGCTATTGTTACTTCGTTATTCGTCCAAAGCTTGAAAAGTTCGAACAGGTATTTAAAGATAAATTGAAGAAAGATTAATTGGCATTTCTTTTGTACTGCAATAACTAAATTACAGTTTATGAAACGCCTACTTGTGAGCCTTTTATTAATGCTAGCCTTCTCCCCTATCTTTTCTCAAAAATGGGGCGGATTTGCAAATTTTACGCTTGGACTTCCACAAAATGAGTACAAGTCACTTAATGATAGAACTGGAATAGGCTTTAGAGGGGGTGTATTATATCGCCCGCAAAAAGATTTGCCCATTTCATTTGGTTTTGAAGCAGGTTACCTTAGCCTTGGCAGAGAAGTTTTACCATCTAACTCTTCAGGATTTTGGAGCCCATATAGTGCCTACAGAGTTGTTGCTGGTGTAAATGTTGTTTCATTAAATGCAAGTCTTCGCATACAATCCCCTAACAATGCTTCTGTAAAGCCTTTTATTGAAGGTTTGGTTGGGTGGAATAATTTTTACGGAACAGTAAGTACAGAAGGACGAAGACTTTTTGATTTTGAATGGGAAAGAATTATTCAAGAGAGCACAAAAGGTGATTGGGCTTTGAGTTATGGCGGTGCAGCTGGATTAGATGCGAGAATTGACAAGTCAGGACACTTATGGCTCGAGTTTAGAGTTAGTTACATGAAAGGGCGTCAAGCGAGGTATTATACAGATCCAATTATTTCAGGAAATGGTAGTGTTACCTATGTAGAAAAATCTAGTACAACAGATTTACTTTTTCCTCAAATTGGTTTGAAGTTTGGACTTTAATATTTTGTTGATAGTTGCTTTTATCATTTAAAGCTTGTATATCGAAGCTCTAGTAAATTGAGTGCATTTGGCTGAAAACCCTTTACATTTTTTTGAACCAAATGAATCACTTCATCATACCATAATGGGACTACTACTGCTTCATCCATGATTAATTGATCCATTTTTCTGTATAATACTTTCTTTTTTTCAATGTCGGTTTCTTTCAACATTTGCTCAAATAAAAAATCAAACTGCTTATTCGAGTATCTAGTATAGTTAGGTGGAGCTGGATTTTTACTATAAAAAAGCGACATATAGTTTTCTGGATCTGGATAATCTGCAATCCAACTTCCTCTAAAAAAAAGGGCTTTTGATTTAGCTGTTTGTTCTAATAAGCTAGCCTTTTGTACAACTTCTACCTGAACTGGAATACCAACCAACTCTAATTGTTTTGCAACAAAGCTGGCAATGTCTGCATAAGCAGGAACAGTAACCATAGGAATTACTGGAAGTCCTTTTCCACTAGGGTAGCCAGCATCCCTAAGTAATTGTGCAGCCTTTTCCGGTTGATAAGTATAGCCATTTACTGGTATTGAATCAACAGGTAACCCATTCGGAATAAACCCTTTTTCAGCAGGAATACCAATGCCATTCCGTACATACATCATAAGTTCTTGTCGGGGTATAGCATAATTTATTGCTTGTCTTAACCACTTGTGTTTTAACGGAGAATCTTTTACCAATTGCAAACTTGTATCTGCCAATATCCCGAAGTACTCAATATTTAAATAGGAATGCTTATTT
The DNA here is from genome assembly GCA_964616465.1 of uncultured Hydrotalea sp. Classification (GTDB taxonomy): domain Bacteria; phylum Bacteroidota; class Bacteroidia; order Chitinophagales; family Chitinophagaceae; genus JAFLBI01. The sequence goes on from CAZTTO010000020.1 coordinate 51,688, forward strand.
AGTTGAAGTTTGCCATTCCATTCAGATTTTAACATTCCATTCTTCGTCAATAAATCATCTTTAAAAGCCGCATCAATATCGTTCACAAACGATAGTTTATTCTGTCTGAAGAGAAGAAACTCGGTTGCTTTACTATCAAAAAAGCTAATTTGAATGCCATCCAAATAAGGTAAACTATTTCCCCTTTTATCTTTTTCCCAGTAATGATCATTCTTATGCAATACCAAAGCCTGGCCTTCTTCCCAAAAAGCCATCTTAAATGGGCCAGTACCAATAGGATTTCTTCTGAAATTTTTCCCAAAAAACTCAACTGCTTCGGGTGCTATTACACTACAATATTGCATAGATAAAACACCCAAAAAGGCAGGAAATGGAGCATCTAGTTGAATCCATAAAGTACTATCATTGAGCGCTTTTACATTTTCTGGCTTTAACTTTTCTGAGAAAATCCAAGCACCACTGCTTGCAGTTGCAGGATTCATGATTCTTTGAAGACTAAACACAACATCTGAAGCAATCAATTTTCTTCCTTTTCCGTTTTGAAAGACTTCACTATCATGAAAAAATACATCTGTTCTCAAATGGAAGGTATATTCCTTGGCTGAGGCATCAATTTCCCATGATTTAGCTAATGAAGGACGGATATTAAGTTGACTATCTACTTCAACCAAAGTGTTAAAAAGTTGATGAACAGCCCACATGATGGATTGATTCTTTGCAAAAGCAGGATCTAACGTAGCTATGCCGGAAGCTTCATTGTAATAAAAGAAGTTTTCATGCTGCACATTTTTAGAACCACATGAATAAGCCAGTATCAAAAAAGTTAAAATGACTATAAATTGAATCCTCATTGTGATAACGAATTTGCTACTTTTAGACCATGATAGCAAAAAGATTCTTATACATACTCATATACTCTTTACTAGCCTTCCATCCTGAACAGCTGCTAAGCCAAAAGTTTACTCGTTCAGATACATTAAGGGGAACCCTATTACCAGAAAGAATCTGGTGGGATGTAAAAAAATATCAGATCAGGATTACTCCTTCTATTGAAGAAAAAACAGTGCAAGGTGTTGTTTCAATTATTTATCAGGAATCACCAAGGCATAAAGGAATTATGCAAATTGATTTACAGTCGCCTATGAAAATCGATAGCGTAGCATTCGAACATCAGGCTAGAAATTTTTCTAAAATTGATAAAAATGCATGGCATGTTTTTTTGCCTGAAAGACTTGAACCTAAAAAGCGAACATCAAAAAACAGGTACGACACTGTACATATTTATTTTTCTGGCAAACCTCGAGAAGCCATTCGTGCACCTTGGGATGGAGGATGGATCTGGAAAAAAGATGAAAAAGGTAGACCATGGGTATCTTTAGCTTGTCAAGGTTTGGGGGCATCGGTTTGGTTACCCTGTAAAGATCATCAAAGCGATGAGCCAGAACTTGGCATGTCATTAACAGTTATAACTCCTAAAGAATTATCTGTTGTTGCCAATGGGAGAAAGACACAAGAAAACAGTTTTAAGAATTTGAAAAGCACCACATGGGAAGTAAAAAACCCAATCAACCTTTACAATATTGTGCCATATATTGGTCATTACACCTCGTTTAAAGATACACTCATAGGAGAAAAAGGGAAATTGGATATTAGTTATTGGGTACTTGATTATAATTTATCTAAAGCTAAGCTTCAATTCAACCAAACAAAACCCATGTTAAGGGCATTTGAATATTGGTTTGGCCCCTACCCTTTTTATGAAGACGGATACCAATTAGTTGAAAGTCCTCACCTCGGTATGGAACATCAAAGTGCTATTGCCTATGGTAATCAGTATCAAAATGGATACATGGGACGCGATCTTAGCGGAACAGGTTGGGGAAAGAAATGGGATTTCATTTTAATTCATGAAAGTGGCCATGAATGGTATGGAAATAATATTTCCACTAAAGATATAGCAGATATGTGGGTACATGAAAGCTTTACCAACTATTCTGAAACTTTATATACAGAATACATGTTTGGAAAACAAGCTGGAGATGAATATGTGTTCGGGCTAAGAAAGAACATTCAATTAGATGCACCTATGGTTGGTGCTTATGGTGTAAATAAATCAGGAAGCGGTAGCGACATATACTATAAGGGTTCTAATATGATTCATACAATTAGACAGGTTATGAATAATGATGAGTTATTTAGAAAAATGCTCCGTGAAATGAATCAAGTATTTGGGAAAAAAACAATTACTGGACAAGATATAGAACACTTTATTACTTCCTATAGCGGATTTGATTTTAGCGATTTCTTTGACCAATATCTTAGAACAACAAATATTCCTATTTTACATATTGAAAAGAAAGTCGCAGATTCATCTATGACTTTTTATTGGACGAATTGTAGCGATGAGTTTAGTATCCCAATTCATTTGTCAGACTCAAACAATCATTTCACATTCAAGCCACAAAAAGATCCAATAAGTATCAAGCTCAATAAAATTCAATGGGAAATGATTCGTCCTGAAGCCATTGAATTAAAATATTATATCAACGTGAAGCAATCTGTAAATTAAGATATGGGTAATATTCGCAAGCAAACTATTCTTTCGAGTATACTTGTCTACATTGGCTTCCTGATTGGGGCGGTCAATATGTTTTTTTATGTCAAGAATGGCTCATTTACACAGGAACAATTTGGACTAACCAGAATCTTTTTCGACTTTGGTCAAAACATGTATGTTTTTGCATCACTAGGTGTACTGCCAGTCATTTATAAGTTTTACCCCTACTATAAAGACAATTTAGAGGAAAAGAAAATTGATTTGATGACCTGGGCCATGGTGGCTTCATTTATTGGTTTCATCATAGCAACAGTTATTGCATTGTTGTTTAAACCAATTTTAGTTGCTCAATACCAGGTAAAATCGCCCATGATTATTACCTATTTCTACTGGATGATTCCTTTTGCTTTAGGTATGCTACTTTTTGCTGTTATGGAAGCTTTTTGTTGGGCAATACAACAAACTGTCATTACCAATGCGTTGAAAGAAACTGTAATGAGGGCCATAACAACTATTTTTATTTTGTTGTACTATTTTGAAGTGGTCAACTTTTCTCAGTTCATTTACCTATTCACATTTTTATACTTCATCATTTTCCTGATACTATTAATCTATTTAATTAGAACGAAGCAACTTCCATTTGCTTTACAAATCAGTCGTGTTACAAAAAAGTTTCACAAGAAAATGTTTTCTATGCAAGCTTTGTTATTTGGAGGCACCATTATAACAGCTCTTGCACAAACGATTGATAGCTTCATAATTGCAAGTTTCTCTAATCTTGGATTGGCTGCTGTAGGTGTATTTGGATTGGCGCAATATGCATCTAATTTAATTCAAGTACCCATGAGGAGTATGCAATCCATTACTGCTGGAGCTTTATCACGGGCATGGAAGGACAAAGACTTTCCTGAAATTCATAGGATTTACAGTAGGTCTTGCATTAACCTACTTCTAATGGGCATTTTTATTTATGGCAATGTTTTATTAAATTTTGATGCCAGCATTCAAGTATTTGATATACAAGAAAATTATCAACAAGCTTTTTTAATTATTTGTGTGTTAGGTATTGCAAGATTGATTGATGTAGGTACTGGAGTAAATGGAATTATTATTGGAACATCTATACATTGGCGTTTCGATTTTTTAAGTGGAGTTGTATTATTAGCATTCCGTATTCCACTCACCTATTTCTTAATTAAGTATTTGGGATTAATTGGATCTGCAATTGCCGAGCTAACAGCGTTTGGAGTTTACAACCTCATTCGTTTTGAGTTTTTAAGAAGAAAATATGGCATGCAACCTTTTACACAAAAAACTATTTGGGCTATAGTAAGTGGATTAGCGGCTTTTGCAATTTGCTATTTGTTGTTTAATGATATAGAGGGATGGCTAGGAATATTCCTTAGGGTAGGTGTTTACTCTGCTTGCATTATATTATCTGTCATTTATGGTAGACTCACACCCGATGCCCATCAATTACTTGATAAATGGAAAAATAAACTCTGCTGAGTTCAACAGATAAGTGCAATATTTAGAAACAAATGACAAAATGCTTTTG
>CAZTTO010000021.1:0-54900 GCA_964616465.1 uncultured Hydrotalea sp.
CGCTAGCGTTCATCCTGAGCCAGGATCAAACTCTCCATTGTAAATGTTGTTTGATCTGACTATTAACTCTTTATTCAAAAATTAACGTCGGATTTAATTATTATATATCGCTTTTACCTGTATAACAAAAAACTTGTTTTTGTTATGCTGTTGCTTCCAAATTTTCAAAGATCTTTTAGCTTTTTTCTTCGCTACCCTTTTGTTTGGGGTTGCAAAGGTAAGAGCTTTTTATCATTCTGACCAAAATTATTTTCAAAATTTTTGAAGATTTTTTTGACCGATGTTTTTCTAAGAGCGTTCCTTTTTTAGAGGACGGCAAAGATACGATGTGTTTTTTTACTACCAAAAATTTTTTGAAAAATTTTTGAAGTTTATTTCTCTCGAAAGCATTGCTATTAAAGAGAAATTTCACATCGCCATCAAAGAACTTTTGTCGAATTCGAATCGTTGTTTTCAAATTCGGGGTGCAAAGATAGGAGTGGATCTTTTGTATCCAAATCTTTTTTGAAATTATTTTTCTTACCCTTCCGAAATCCCAATAAAATCAAGGGTTTCAGCATAAAAAAAATTTTGAAATACTTTTTGTTAAAGCAATGATTCCTACACATCAATTCTTATAACTCTCTCAATATTTCGTAATTAAATGTGCATGAAAAACAAGCTCTACCTGCATTCTACTTGCACTGTGTACTATAATCTATGCATCTAATGCTTAATTGGTCATTAACAGGCTATACTATTCAACAGATTCTAAAACGTAGGGATATTCAACGGATATCAAAAACAACCCTTGTGAAGGAGCAGAAAAGTCGCATAAGCTTTGATCCTTTGAAGTCAAAACCGACAACCACTCTTCCTGTAACATTGCCCCCCTACCCACTTTCAACATAGTAGCTACCAAGCCTCTTACCATCCCCCTAAGAAAACGATTGGCCTTCACTTGAAATACAAAATAACCGCCCTCTTCTTTCCACTCAGCTTGCATGACCTCACAATTATAGGTGTGTACTTGACTATTTCGCTTAGCAAAAGCTTCATAATCGCGGTGATCTATTAAGGTATTAGCTGCTTTATTAAGCGCTTGTAGATCTAAAGGGAATGGATAATACCAGGCCCTATCGGCTTTAAAGGGACTCTTTTCTCGGTAAACCAAATATTTATAGGTTCTTGAAACAGCATCAAACCTGGCATGTGCCTCAGGAGGAACGCAATAAACCTGCTTCAAAACAATATCTGGTGGCAGCATCGCATTGAGGTTATATATGTTCTTGGAGGTAATTGGGGTCGCTAAATCGCCATGAAAGTAGTTTTGATGGGCATGTACGCCCGCATCGGTTCGGGAGGAACCTGTTAAGTTAATCTGTGTTTTATAAAAGGTTGAAAGTACTTTCTCCAGTTCTCCCTGTATAGTGGGCGCATTTTCTTGCACCTGAAATCCACTGTAATCTGTCCCCTTATAGGCTACTTCAAAAAAGTATCGCTGTCCTAACTGATCTGCCATAATTCCTCTTTTCTTAAAATAACAGCCCATGTATACTGCATTAAACCCGTTTGATGTGAGTGATATGTAGGTTTGGGATGCCTATTCATGGTATTTGACTGCCTTTCTGGGTCTGGAATGAAAATAATGATGGTATCAGATTCGCCACCACTATGATCTATATAAACCTGATCAATTCCTTGAGGAGTTTTTTTGTCGTAAGTCCTTCTAATATTAGGATCACCCTTTTTGACAGGCGTTTTAATAACTGGCTGTTCTAGTTTTGTCTCCTCCTTTATCTGTTCCTCTTTTTTTTCAAGCTTTTCCTCCAAAACATTTGCTACAATGCCAGAGGATTGCTGGGTTGTTTTGTTTATAGTCGCTTCTAATTGAACTGCCTCTTTGGGATTGTCTTGCTTTTTAGGCTGAGGGGCATTTGCTTTTCCTTGTGAATGATCTATTGGCTGAATTGTTTGAAAGTCGAATAAATCCATCAAAACCCATTGGCCATCTCTTTGCTTTACTGCAAAACCTCTGTCCTGTTGTGCTATCTGTATGTTGAATGCTAGTTGCTGTTTCTTATCGGCACCGGGATAGACCTTCAACTCATAAAGTCCTGATGGCATTTTAGGAATGACGATATAGCCAGCTTGGCTGGACTCGTAGGACCTTCCCAGAAGTTCAACCTGAAAATATTGTTGCTGATCCGACTGTAGCCATATAAAAAAGTTGGTTTGCGCCAGTAATGGCTTCCCTAATACTCCAAACAGGATAATAAATAAAAGTCTATACATCATGCCAAACTCGTTTTTAGTCGCTAATCCCCTCCTATTGCACATCATCCCCAAAGTTAGTCTTTTGTCAATTTTCGAAGACGGTAAAATTTACCCCTCGTATATTTGGCTAAATTCTACACGCATGAAATACATTTTAGGCTTATTGGTGTTTTTATTAGCCACCGTTAGCTCATTTGCCCAGCATGGCAATCGTGATGAACAATGGAAAACTTTGTACAGGGCTACTCCTACAAAGTACTCGACCATGATTCATACAAAATTGGAAGCAAACATTGATTTTCAAAAAGCACAACTGAATGGCAAAGTTTGGCTTACGTTAAGACCATTTTTCTATAGCACCGACTCTGTGGTGTTGGATGCAAAGGGAATGGATATTCATGAAGTCGCACTTTGGAATACAAATGGACAAAAAACGGCACTTCGTTACCAATATAACAATGCACAGTTAACAGTTCGTTTGAATAAGACATATAAAAGTTCAGAGAATTATGTATTGTATGTTAGGTATACTGCTAAACCCAATGAGTGGACTGGCGGAGGAAGCGCAGCAATTACCGATGCGAAAGGAATGTATTTTATTAACCCGAAAGGTGAAGAAGCTGGCAAACCTACTCAACTCTGGACCCAAGGCGAAACAGAAGCAACTAGTGTATGGGTGCCTGTTATTGATAAGCCGAATCAAAAAACAACACACGAATTTTATCTAACTTACCCTGAGCAGTTTGTATCGCTATCAAATGGAACGCTGGTAAGCTCTGTAAAGAATAAGGATAAAACCAAAACTGACTATTGGAAGATGGATCTTCCTCATGCACCGTATTTGTTCTTTATAGGAATTGGCGATTATGCAATAGTAAAGGACACCTATAAAGGAAAAGAAGTGAGCTATTACGTTGAAAAGCCTTACGAAAAAGTAGCCAGAAAAATTTTTGGGAATACACCTGAAATGATGCGCTTCTTCTCTGAAAAATTAGGTGTTGAATATCCATGGAATAAATATGTTCAAATTGTTTCGCGAGATTATGTAAGCGGAGCAATGGAAAATACCACTGCTGTTATACACCAAGAAACAGCGCAACAAGATGCTCGTGAATTGATTGATGGCAATGTTTGGGAAGGTACCATTGCGCACGAGTTATTTCACCATTGGTTTGGCAACTTAGTCACATGTGAAAGCTGGAGTAACTTATCTATGAATGAAAGCTTTGCCGATTACAGTCAGCTACTTTGGGCTGAATACAAATATGGAAAGGACGCTGGATTAGAAGAAAATAGAACTCAAATGATGGGTTACTTGTCAAATCCAAATGAGCATAAGAAAAATTTGATCCGCTTTTATTACAAGGATAAAGAAGACATGTTTGATGCTGTTAGCTATAATAAAGGCGGACGTATCTTACACATGTTGCGTCACTATATTGGCGACGATGCGTTTTTTAAATCCCTCCAAGTTTATTTACAAGAAAACAAATTTGGAACAGGAGAAGCGCATCAATTGAGATTAGCATTTGAAAAAGTAACAGGAAAGGATTTGAATTGGTTCTTCAACCAATGGTTCTTTGGATATGGCCATCCTAAGTTGACTATCAAATCTGAGTTTGAAGCAGGCAATGGGAGAACTAGATTAATTGTTGAACAAACACAAGACAGCTCTAACCTATTTAAGTTGCCTGTGTGGGTTGATATTTATGAAGGAAGCAATAAGAAAAGAGAAATGATTTGGGTTAAAAACAAAGTAGACACATTCTATTTTGCAACCAAGTCTGCGCCTAGCCTAATCAATTTTGATGCTGAAAAAGTTTTGTTAGGTGAGAAAAAAGAGAGCAAAAGCTTAGATGAATATTTATTTCAATATATAAATGCTGGGAATTATATCGACAGAAGGGAAGCCATTGAATTTGCAGCAAGTCGTCAAAGTGAAGAAAAAGCGCAACAGATAATGATGCTGGCTATTGAAGATAAGTATGAAGGGCTGCGCGCACTTGCATTATCTAGATTAGATATGAATAAATCAGCAGTTCGAGATGCTACTGAATCTAAGTTGATGCAGATTGCGCAAAAGGATGCTAAGTCTGTGGTTAGAGGTCGAGCTATTGAAGCACTTGGAAAAATCAAAAAAGAAGCACATATTTCTTTGTTTGAAAAAGCTGTTTTCGACTCTTCTTACTCAGTAGCAGGTTATGCATTAGAAGCCCTTCAAAAGCAGCAACCTGAAAGGGCTTGGGAACTAGTAAAGAAAATTGCACAAGAACCTGCAAAAGGTAAATTAGGAGCAGTTATCAGCGATGTAATGTACAAGCAAGGCGATGAGTCTGCGTTTGACATTATTGCAAATAAGTTTGATGCATTACCATTTGGACAAGCAAAATTTGAAGGCTTAACAGGATTCAGCAATTTTTTAGCTAAAGTGAAAGATGCGTCTAAGGTTAAGAGAGGAGTAGATATGATTGTGAAGTTTCGTGAAGCTATTCCTAGTTCTTACAGAGACCAAACAGATCCTTATATCAACGATTTAATTTTAAAGGGATTGCTAAGGAAAAAAGAGACTGAAAAGAAAGAAGGAAATACAAGCACAGATTTACAAGAGGTAATCGACTATATCCAATCAAAACTTCCTACTAAAGGATAAAACTCAAGTAGTATTAAAAGCAAAGCTGCATGTAAAACATGCAGCTTTTTTGTTTGCAATTGAACGAGTCAACAACTCCTATTGTGTTTAATAATTATTACATAGGCTTAATAAGGAATATTCAATAAATTGTTTGCACCTATTCATCAAAATGAATTACGCTTACAATATGTCAAGTCTTCATTCTAGCAGATTAGATTTCATTTTTTGTCGAATCATACATTGATTGTAGCATTTGCTTATGTTCGACCCCTTCAGGGTCGTTGTGTATACGTACCCCTAGTGCTATAAATATGCAACCCCTTCGGGGTTGTGTCATGGATGTTTCTATAATTTTTATGAATAGGCATAATAGATAGGGCTAAAGTTTGGATTTTAGTTTTAGGAGTTTCGTTATTCAATTCTTATGAATCAAAAAAAACATGCTAAACCAGAAAGCTCCATTTTCAAATAAACCCCAAACTTGTCGTGAAATCATTTTATAACATTTGCCTATGTTCGACCCCTTCAGGGTCGTTGTGGGTACATACCCCTGGTACTATAAATATGCAACCCCTTCGGGGTTGTGTCATGGATATTTCTATGATTTTTATGAATACGCATAATAGATAGTACTAAAATTTGAATTTTAGTTTTAGGAGTTTCGCTATTCAATTCTCTTGAATCAAAAAAAACATGCTAAACCAGAAAGCTCCATTTTCAAATAAACCCCAAACTTGTCTTAAAATCATTTTATGACATTTGCCTATGTTCGACCGCTTCAGTGTCGTTGTGTATACGTACCCCTAGTGCTATAAATATGCAACCCCTTCGGGGTTGTGTCATGGATGTTTCTATAATTTTTATGAATAGGCATAATAGATAGGGCTAAAGTTTGAATTTTAGTTTTAGGAGTTTCGTTATTCAATTCTTATGAATCAAAAAATCTTATCCCATAATGCTACATGCTATTTACAAAGCATGACAAGGATGCGTCGAGCCTTCCTATATCAGGATTAGAGAATCTTACTGATGGTTTAAAGGATACATTTTTGCAAATAGATTTCTATTCAAATTCTTATTAATTAAAATATTGTTGGATTACTCGGCATCACATATTAATCCTGACCCCGAAGGGGTCGCACATATATTACATGAAACAATTTTGTTCTCAATATCTATTTTAGCTTTCACTGTTATGCTTCAATTTAACAATAAAAAAGCTGCATGTAAAACATGCAGCTTTTTTATGTCTTCATTTTTTTAGCTTATTTACCAACTTCCGCTGGCACCACCACCGCCACTAAATCCACCTCCAAAACCGCCGAAGCCACCTCCTCCGCCAAAACCACCTCCTCTTCCGCCACCAAAGCCACCACCTCCCATTGGGAAGAAAAATCCGCCTGGTGTATTCCATTGCTGATAACCACGTTTGGATAATGTACCACCACCACCACGACCACTATTACCTACAATCATTAAAACAACAAAAAGAATAACGATGAAAATAAGGATGTCTTTTCCTGTTACTTCACCTTCTCCTTTTTTTGTTCGCTTAACTTTATACTCACCTGCAGCTGCTTTAGAAAGTGCGTCTGTAGCCCTATCAATTCCCCTATAAAAATTTCCTTCGCGAAAAGAAGGGCCTATCTCATTTCTTATGATTGTTGCAGCAGTTATATCAGGAATAGCTCCTTCTAATCCATATCCAACTTCTATTCTTATTTTCTTATCATCAATAGCTGCAATTAACAGAACCCCATTATTCGTTTTTTTATTCCCAATGCCCCAAGTTCTAAATAGCTTAAGCGCATATTCCTCTATGGGATAATCTTCGAGCGATTTAATAAGAACAACAGCAATTTGGTTACTAGTGCTATCATCTAAAGCAACTAGCTTTTGCTCCAAAATATCTACCTGTTCTTTAGATAATACACCAGCGTAATCATTAACCAGCTTAGGTGGATTAGGAACAGGGGGAATTTTTTGAGCAAGGAGTAATAAATTGCTGCAACAGAAAATGAGCAACACCAATCCTTTTACAAGCTTATGTTTGATATAACTCATTTACCGAATACAATTTCGTTGGATAATTCATTCCGATCGTTGTTGGGGTCAAATGGAAAGTTGCTGGACAAAGCGGAGCCAATATCTGAGACAATTCCACATATACCATCTACGTAGGATTGTTTTTTAAAAGCTTCAATCATTTTGTGTACTTCTTCAGCCCAATAACTAGAACCCACCTTTTCATGAATACCTGCATCTCCAAAGATGGCGAGTTGTCGATCTTTCATAGCAATATAAACCAGCACACCATTGTGCAGTTTGGTTTCATGCATATGCAGTTCAGCAAACAATTCTTTTGCCCTTCTAAGAGGATCCATATACTCGCAGTGACTTTCAACAAAGAGCCTAATTTCACCACTTGTATTCTTTTCAGCTGCTTCAATAGCAAGCATAATGCGCTGCTCTTCTTCAGGGGAAAAGAAATGCGTTTCTCGTTTTAAAAAATCGAATAGTCCCACTATGTAGAATTAGAATGTTACTTCAGGTGCTTTTTCACTTCCTGCTTCTGCTTTGAAACCTTCTTTAGCTTTAAATCCGAACATACCAGCCATCAGGTTCATTGGGAATGAACGCACTTTTATGTTATAATCAGCTACAGCCTGGTTGAAATCATTTCTAGATACTTTAATTCGATTTTCTGTACCCTCTAATTGAGTCTGAAGATTACGGAAAGCGTCATTTGCTCGAAGATTAGGATTGTTTTCTGTCACCATTAACAATCGTCCTAAAGCCTGAGAAAGCTGACCTTGCTTTGCTTGAAATTCGGCTAATTTTTCTGGCGACAAATTATCTGGATCAACTTTCATTTGAGTAGCACTTGCACGAGCTGCAACTACATTTTCTAAAGTTGATTTTTCAAAGTTTGCTTCCCCCTTAACTGTATTTACCAAATTAGGGATCAGGTCGGCTCTTCGCTGGTAATCGCTTTCTACGTTATTCCAAGCTTTCTTTACTGTTTCATCTTGTTGAACTAGGCCGTTATAACCACTACAGCCACAACCTCCAATTAAGAGTACTAGACCTGCAATTACCAGAAAGGTTAAAAATTTAGTGTTCATATGTGTTTTGTTTTCTGAAAGTTACTATTAGTTTTAATTTGAGTGTAAACATATATAAGTTTAGCTGCAAGTATTGTCAAGCTTTTGCTAATTCATAAAAAAGGCTGCCGAAGCAGCCTCTGGATTATGTTTTCAGGGTAGTTAGCCTTTAACTGCCGCAATACCTGGAAGAACTTTTCCTTCAAAGTATTCCAACATAGCTCCCCCACCAGTTGATACATAGCTTACTTGATCATGAAAACCAAATTGGTTCACAGCAGCAACACTATCGCCGCCGCCTACCAAGCTAAATGCCCCTTTTTTAGTAGCTTCTGCAACGGCAACAGCTATTGCTTTAGTACCTGTTTGAAAAGCAGGCATCTCAAAAACACCCATAGGACCATTCCAAAGAACAGTTTTGCTTCTCAAGATGACTTCAGCAAACTTCGCCTGTGCTTTTGGGCCAATATCTAAGCCCATCCAACCAGCAGGCACAGCATCAGAATCTGCTGTTTGCGTATTAGCATCAGCAGCAAATTTGTCGGCAATAACAGAATCCTCAGGTAGATGAATTTGAACACCTTTTTGAGCAGCTTGGTCAAGAATTGATTTAGCTAGTTCTAAGCGGTCTTCTTCACAAAGGCTACTACCAATTTGTCCGCCTAATGCCTTTTTGAATGTATAAGCCATACCACCACCAATAATTATATCGGTAGCTCTATTTAACAGATTTTCTATTATGAGGATTTTATCACTCACTTTAGCACCACCTATGATTGCAGTGAAAGGCGGAGTAGCTTGGTGTAACACTTGTTCAGCAGCTTTCACTTCACCTTCCATTAAGAAACCGAAGCTGCGCTTTTCTGCTGGAAAAAATTGAGCAATTACAGCTGTTGAAGCATGCGCTCTGTGAGCTGTACCAAAAGCATCATTCACCCAGAAAGTCCCGAGCTTAGAGAGCTTTTCAGCAAAGGCGGTATCCCCTTTTTCTTCTTCTTTATAAAAACGCAGGTTTTCCAAAAGCAACACTTCTCCTGGTTGCAACTTAGCAGATAGATCCAGCGCATCTTGACCAATACAATCTGTTGCAAATTGAACAGGACGAGCCAAAACTTGTTCCAAATGCTTCACCAAGTGTTGTAAAGAGTATTTATTTTCAGGACCTTCTTTTGGTCGGCCTAAATGACTCATTAAAATAACCGAACCACCATCTTGAAGAATTTTCTGAATGGTAGGAATAGCTGCGCGAATGCGGTTATCATCGGTTATAGCAAAAGTTTGCTTATCGAGTGGCACATTAAAGTCGACCCGTATCAAAGCTTTCTCTCCCTTGAAAGAAATTTCATTAAACGACTTCATAAGAAGTAAAATTGGTTAGCTGATAAGTTTTGCAAAATGCTTTACTGTTCTAACAAGCTGACTAACGTAACTCATTTCGTTGTCGTACCAGCTCACAGTTTTTACAATTTGTGTATCACCAACAGTAATTACTTTAGTTTGAGTAGCATCGAACAAAGAGCCAAAATGAGTGCCAATAATATCGGTGCTTACCAATTCATCTTCAGTATAACCAAAGCTTTCGTTGCTAGCAGCTTTCATCGCAGCATTGATTTCTTCAACAGAAGTTTTCTTTCCAAGAACGCTTACTAATTCAGTAAGAGAACCAGTAATGGTTGGAACTCTTTGTGCACCACCATCAAGTTTACCTTTCAATTCAGGTAATACCAAACCAATTGCTTTTGCAGCACCAGTGCTGTTTGGAACTATGTTTTGAGCAGCTGCGCGCGCACGACGAAGGTCGCCTTTTGCATGAGGAGCATCCAAAGTATTTTGGTCATTGGTATAAGCATGGATGGTAGTCATACTACCAGCTAGGATACCAAACTGATCGCTCAGCACTTTCGCCATTGGGGCCAAGCAGTTGGTAGTACATGAAGCACAAGAAATGATTGTTTCAGAACCATCTAATATTTGATGGTTAACATTGAAAACAACTGTTTTTAGATCTCCGGTTGCAGGTGCAGAAATTACAACACGCTTTGCGCCTGCAGTAAGGTGAGCAGCTGCTTTATCTTTATCGGTAAAGAAACCAGTTGATTCAATAACCACATCCACACCATGACTTCCCCATGGAATATCGGCTGGATTTTTCTGAGCGTAAATTTTTACGGTTTCACCGTTTACAACTATGGCATCTTCTTGAGCAGTTACTTCAGCATCAAAACGACCTTGTGCGCTGTCATATTTCAAAAGATGAGCCAATACCTTTGGACTTGTTAAGTCATTGATTGCCACTACATCAATTCCTTCCATGTTATAGATTTGGCGGAAAACCAGACGACCGATGCGACCGAAACCATTGATCGCTACTTTAACTGTACTCATACTGAATGATTTATCTATTTAAAATTGGGCGTAAAGGTAATTCATTGCAGAACACCGATGTTATTTTGTGGGAGTAAAGGGGTGGTATTGCTCATCAAAAAAAATAATTCCACATATTTTTTGTGAATTTGAGCTGGACGCCTATTTTTGCGCTCCCAAATCCAAGGGATGGCCCGTTCGTCTATCGGCTAGGACATCTCCCTTTCACGGAGGAAAGAGGGGTTCGATTCCCCTACGGGCTACAAAAAAACCGAGTGCTGAGCATTCGGTTTTTTTAATATTTAAACATAACGTTATTTCAAAATAGGTTTTAAGTTCTATTTAAAAAGAAAATAAAACTTACAAAAGACTCTATCAATATATATTTTACCATAAAAGCTAACAACTTATTTTATAATATGTCGGTATTAGAAATGAGTATTTTAAATTTCTTATTCCAATTTTTCAACCAATCGTATTCCAATTTCAAAAAAATGTTCGATTTTTCCTTTGTTATCAATCAAATGCCTGTTGTTTAAAATATTTGGAACATTACAAAAAGCGTTTATTACATTTTCATCTATTTTTTGTTTTACAGCTGTTGCAAAATAAATAAGAGGAAGTTTCGCATTAATTTCTAATACTGGTCCAATATTATCCTGAAATTTTGATAACTTCCAGCTATATTCAGATATCGATTTATTTATTGTCAACTTTTTAAATAGTCCTAATTCTCCAATTCTAAATTGTATAGTCTCAACACTATCGGATTTAGTTAAAGTATAAATTTTAAGTACAAATAAACTAGAGTCTAATTTGGGGAAAATCAAATCAAAATACTCTTTAGGAGTACTTTTTTTATTTTCGTTAATATGATCAAATTGATTAATAAGTTTGTCATTCAAATATTCATCAATATAAACTGAAATAAATGCAGGCTTTGGTGTATTTATTTCAAATTTATGATAGTCAAATCCAATCATATTCATAAATGCAGCGATGTCACTATCATCTTTTTGGGGGTTGTATTTTATTTTGTTCTCTTGAGCTTTGATTGCTGAAGTAATTATCAAGCTCAAAGCAATAATCATTTTCACTTTTTTCATTGGTAGAAATTTTAAAATAAAAGGAATATTTCAGGCATTACCTTTTTATTTAGATTAAGGTTCAAATGTTTCATCCCACTTAGATTTTAAAAAATAATAATAGGATTATATTTTGCTGGAAACTAAAAACAATATTTACCTACTTTTTATTAATCAGAATTAATTCTTTTACTTTTTCTTTTACTGGGTCTCGTCTATTAAGTAAATCATCTACAGTTTCATAAACGAGAAAATCAGGTACAATTCCACTATTAGGCTTATTATTTGAGAATGATCCTATTATTGGTATGTCTATTTCAATATTTGAATTTGGAAGACGCAAGAAAAAAATCCCTCCAGCATTAAGTCCTTTCTGGCTTCCTCCAGTAGTTTCTCCTAGCAGTGTTGCTAAATTATTTTCTTTAGCATACTCTGCAAAGTAAAAAGTAGCAGAGCTATTTGAGCCATTCACCAATAAATAAGTATTACCCTTAAATGCACTTTTTAAAGGTTTGATTTCCTCAATAGTATTTGCAAAAAATTGGTAATAATCCTCATTGTAAGCCTTAACTTTTGAACTAATATTAAAGTAGCTGCTATCCCAAGTAAATAAGTAAGGTCGTAATTCATTAGAAATTTTTGAATACCTCACTAAATCAACTCTTTTTGTAATTTTAACAGTTTTAGCAGCAATGTTTTGAGCTATATAAAACAAAACTTCATCTTGTCCCCCTTCGTTCCATCGTATATCAATCACAAGATTACTAACTCTTTTATTTCGGATTTCTTTAAATGATTCTCTAAGAAAATCTTTCCATTCAAAGGTCAATTGAAAAACATCAAATGTGCCCAACTGTAAATAGGCGGTATTTTTATCCCAAAGTTCAAATTTCCATAGTTCGTCTGGCTTTGTAATATGAGTAGGATTTCTTGCCTTTAAAGCAGTAGCTCTTTGTACTCTTGTAATTGTAGTGACTTCTATAATTTCCGCATTTTGATTACCTGGTTTCTTTAAAGTAATTGTATATTGATTATTTACAGGGGGATATAACATTGGAAAATAACAATCAAACATTTCAAAAAAACCATTCAGCCCAAATGTATTTAGATCTGAGAAACGTTTTCCATTGTTTGACCCATCTGCTTTTACCAAATTAGCTACTTCTTTTAGAATAACTTGAGTGGGTATTTTATTTATAGCAAGAATTTCAGTACCATACGGAATGAATAAATTATCGGCTACACTTTGTGTAATAAATATTCTCTCATCAAATACCCTAAATGCAAAAGGCAATTTATCTTTTTGATTAAGTACAATCTCCTGTATGAAAGACCCTTGGTTATAAAAGCTCGGAAATGTATGCCCACATTTTAAAGCTGATGTTAGTTTCGTGAAATTCAAAAATGCTTGTCGATAAGATAGAGGTTGGGAAAAAACATGTTCGAAATAATTAAATATTGAATCAATTTGACTTTTTGTATTATACCTATAAAGTCCCGGATGAATTTGCAATAATGCCTTCTTACAAACTAAAAAATCTTCTTTTGCTTTCTCAGCACTGATTTTTGGAATTTTATTAACATCATATGAAGTTATTACATTCCAAATATCGTTCGTTTGAACATGAGTATCTCCCAAAGTTAAAAATCTGTTCTGTGTTTCTAATTCCCATATTAAAGTTTTATCATCATAAACGTACTTATACTCTAAAACATCACTTTCATTTGGGAAGTTTAGTTCCACTTCAAAAATTCCATCTTTGTTGTTGTCTTCAAGGTATAAAGATTTTTCCCATGTTAATGGGAATTTACTTCCTCGAATTCCCATTCTCGTGACTCCCTTTATTGAAGATGCATCAAGTTTAAATTTAACAACTACCTTTTTTTGCGCAAATCCAATTGAGACAAAAAATAATAAAGATGCTATTATATATGCTTTTTTCATTTTAGATAATTTATAGTTCAAACAATCACCAGATATTTTTAATATTAACTTGTGAAATTTTTCATAAGTCACAACTTAATATTCTGATTAAAGACTGCATAATAGAATGTAGTATCCATATTTGAAAATAGCAACCTTCTATTGGGTTGATTTTCTAATTCAAACTTTCCATTAACAGTAAATTTGATATCAGTAAAACTATAAGCCGTATAAACAGTTTTTGTTAGAGTGTAGAGACTGTCCTTTACAATTGGTTTTAATAATAAGTCTTCGGTCCATGAAAGAGGACTGCCCTCACCCCTTATTCCTACTGTTTGTATATTTTTTATACCGTCGACTCTAAGTAAAACCACTACAGTTTTATAATAAGCAGGCTGAACACAGCCAACAATAAATAAAAATAGTAACTGAACTAAATTAATTTTTTTCATACATATTAGTTTTAGAAGTCAAGTAGTCTAATCCAAATCTACCAGAACCTGTAATAAGGCAATATAAAGACACCCATAAAAAACCTGCTGCTGGCAATGTATTCCAAATTCCTTGTGGAAGTTGTTGCATAAATATTGCGACAAGCATTGTACACATAATTAGGAAAGCAAAAAGCCTTGTGTGAAATCCAATCAGGAAAAAAATACCACCACAGGCCTCTGCGAAAGCAGCTGTCCAAGAAAAAAATACAGGAAATACTGCAAATACTCCTCCATAAGTAGCCACATCATTTGGAAACCAAAAAGCTACTTCAAATAACCCTAAGTTACGATCCTCAGGGCTCCAAGGCATTCCAAATTTTGATGCTCCAAAATTTACTGATAATAACCAACCGCAAATCACACGAGGAATTGCAAGTAAAAAATCTTGCCACCAATAATTCATCAGGATTGGGGCCTGAATAAGTTTGAATCTTTGCATAAAATGAATTTTTGCAAAGTTTGAAAAGGAAAAGACAGCTAAAGGTCTCGAAAATTGATTTGAGACTATATGAAAGGTATCAAATCCTACTTTTCTTGAATCAAATTTTCTAGCTTATTGAAAACAAACAACTTATAAATTATTTTTGATCCAATCAGTTGGACTCATTTTTGTATATTTCTTGAAAGCTCTATTAAAAGTAGCCTTTGAATTAAACCCACAATCATAGGCAATTCCCATTAAAGTTTGTTCGAAATGGTCCCCTGACCGAAGTTTACTCAATAATGCCTCTACTCTGAAATGGTTTACAAAGTCATTAAAGTTTTTACCAAAACCTTCATTAATTACTTTACTAATAAACGAAGAATTAGAAGAAAGATGCTTAGATAGTTGAGTAAGTGTCAACTCAGAATCTTCAAACAGGCAATCTTGCAACATGGCATTTTCTATCTTCTCTTTCCAAACTAAAAGCTCTTTATCCGATTCTTTAAATATTGAAGATTCGCTTATTGCAATGTGATTTTGCAATCTTAAATCAATACCATTCTCTTCATGAAGCACTTCTGGGTCATATCTCAGCTTTTGGAGAGGAATAACAACTGCATTGAATCCGTTAATAGCAATATAATATACCACTAAAGAAAAGGCCAAGAAATAATACCAAGATCCAACATAATTAAGATTACGAAAGCTTGGAAAAAATCTCAATAACTCCTGTATTAATGGCAAACCTGTTAAAATACAAAATGCTAATAAGAAATTTTTTAGCCACCGAAAGCCTGCAAGGTCTGCAAATGAAAACTCATTAGATGCATAAAGTTTATATTGATTAAAATAACGAATTGTTAAGAGTAAATATATTATTATGCTGAGTCTTTGAATCCATTGATACCATCCCTGAAAATCTGGATCTTCTTCGCCATTCATAAGATAATAATCTTTTACTATTAACTTATCAACAACTACGACTACTATGCACCAAATTATATACAATATACCTGGGAGAAAATGCAACCAATCAAATTTCCTAAATTGAAAGCTAAAATTTGTTATTGACTTAACATAAAAGTATAAAAGTGGGCCAAGCAGAAGTCCATGCAAAAAAGGTGTATAAAATAAAATTTCGCGATATAAACTATTGGTTTCTTCATACCATCCTGCAAATCCAGTCATCCAAGGAATAACATATAAACCAGCTAATGCAAGAAACAATCCAAGAAATAAATCACTTTTCCTCTCCTGTCTTTTCCATCTATACAAAAACAAAAAAGAATAAATAAGTATATGTGTAAAAAAAACCAGCAATAAAGAACTATATAAATTGAACGAAAAAAGCATTAATCAAAAAATTATTATAGTAGAACTAATCAAAAGAAATAATGACTATTAAATCATTTTCCATTTAAATTTTATGTATTCCAAAAATAAGAATTGCTTAAATATCATATTTTAAATTAAGGATTTAATTATTTTTTTACACAATTCAAGTTAAAATACCTCAACATTTCCACCCATTTGTTTCTGCTTTTACGATAGGCCCACTCCCAAACAATTGTTTTCTTACTATGTGCATTGTAATCGTCTTGATATTTTTCTAAAAAAGCATTGCACTGAGACATTACCTCCCAGGCTTGATCTGAAAAATACTGTCGTCTTTTCACTGCAAAAACTTCATTGTTGATAATAAGCAGATCTGGGCAATAATCCTCACGACCACCACTGTGCAAGTAAGTGACCGCCCCTTCAACCAGCACCATATAGACACTTAAATCACCTTCACAAGGATCTTTTAGTACGCGATGCTTTCTCCCTTTCCAAAAGAACTCTTTTACATCATTGGAGGGCATTTTTATTTTACCAGAGTCAGTTTGGAAGTGAATGAACTTTCTAACACTATTGCGTTGCAGATATTTTGCAGTAATAGTATCACCGTTTTGAAGGATGAGGTAATCCTTCTGCTGCCCTGAGCTAAATTGCGGCAGAAGGATTACAATTAGGTGAATACAAGTAATTATAATGAATTGGCTTGAGCGCAATTTACCATGTATTTTGGGGGTTCCCTTTCCAGTTGTGACTTTCATTTGAATAATGAAATTATTCACAATCCCGGAAATTATAGCTGCTTACATAAATATTTTATTAAGGCATAAGCAATAAAGCCCAAAATAAACCATTTGAGGTTTGATTTTTTGACATGCACATTCATCTAAAAATACTTTTTATAGGGTAATACTATTTTATAGGCATCTGCCTCTCCCAGATTGAATCTTTCTTTCATAAAAAGCAAAAAGGCATCACTCAATTTATCAGATTTAACCTCTGCAGTAAAGCTTTTTAGGCTTTCATCAATATTTCTGTTTTTTAAGAGACCATCTATATAATAGGAGAAGAGGAGTTGATCACTTGGCGGTACAGAAGTTGCACCCAAAACCTGCCCCCTGGAATTAATAAAAGCATAACTAGGGTAACCTAAAAGATACAATTGATCATGAATAATTCCTTGTCCTGTGGATTTAGGCGGACCCATTAACCTTCTTTTAGAAACCAAAGCATTATCATCAAACAAGTTAATTCCACTTATATTTCTTTGCTTAATGACTTCCTTCCATTCATCAAATCCTGATATGCTGCAGATATTTATAAATGCCAACTGTTCATTTTCTTTAAAGAGATCTTTTATTTTATCCAAGTAAGGAAATTCTCTAAAACATGGTCCGCATTTGGTATACCAAAAATCGACTACCAAATATTTTCCTTCATAATCAGCTAAATGAACAACAGTACTATCTGTCGATTTAAGTGGAGATGTCACAACCTTACCAATGACATGGTTAAGCTTTCTTTGCTCTTTAATTTTATCTTTTAAATACACCGACTGAGCAAATGTTGTGCATGCTGTTGCCAAACATGTAAAAAAGATCAATACGCTTGTAAATCGCTTCATAGATTTAGTTTAAATAGTGAATTAAATTTTTAATAACCGTCGTACTAAACGACAAAATATTTGCTATTAATTGAAGACTAGTTTTAATTAGATTTTAGTTGTAAGTGCGAATCGACTATTATTTGAGATACCACCTTCCTTACAATTAAGTTCTAAGGATACTGATTGATAACGATTCCTTGGAGGACAGAATACTGCGTTTATATACAATCTGGTTGCCGTTAATAATCGGTTAGTCATTTTGTGAGGACAGTTTCCAAATAGTGACAAAAGTGTCTTTGAGAATCGACAAAAATGTAAACCTAAGAATGACTGGTTATAATGTTTATTTACCATAGCTGATGAACGATTTTTCAATCAATAATAAAATGAAATTAGAAGGTTCGCGTATTAGAAAGAAATGGAAACTGCTAAATAATTATTAAAAATTGTCAGACTCAGATGATATTGACCCTGAAAATTAATTATTTAGAAACTTACAATCCCTATACAATAAGCGAGTGCATTCATAGCAGAAATATCATTCAAAATATTTATCAACTCAATCATTATACTCAGATCCAAATTGATAAAATAACTCTGGCCAAGATAATGGTGCTGGAGTAAAAAGACCGTATTCAATACCTAATCTTAGTATTACTATATTTTTTGAAGGAATTATGTACAGATATTGACCTTTGTTCCCCATCGCAAAAAAGTCATGTTTATTTTCTGCTCTGTTTTTTCCCCACCAGAAATATTGATAGTAAAGATTATTTGTTTTTAAAAAATCGTAATAACCGTTTGGTCTGAACACCGGTTGTGTGGAATGCTTTATCCATTCTTCAGAGATGATTGTATCTCTATTCCATCTACCTTCTTTAAGCATTAGTAATCCAATTCGTAAAAAATCTCGCGGAGTGGCATTAAAACCACTTTCCATTTTTTCAAATCCAACTTCATCTAAACTCCAACTCGCATTTTTTTCTCCAATATAACTCCACAAATGTTCCTCAAGAAAATTTGAAACGCTTTTTTTAGTTGCACGTTCTAAAATAATACCTAATAAAATTGGATTATAGTTATTGTATAGCCATTGCCTCTGCGGGGAATTTTCAATTAAAACTCTTTCCAGTGTTGTAGACCTTAGATCTGGAGAGATATATGTAAAGTCGTCGTCACCGGGAAAACCTTCTTCATTATACTTAATCCCAGAACTCATTAGTAATAAATCTTTTATTGAAATATTTCTAAATCTTTCATCCTTTAGTAAAAGTTCGGGGATATAATCGGTAACCTTAGCTAGTTCACTCTTTATTAATCCCAATTTGATTGCAATGCCAATTAATATACTCGTAATTGACTTTGCCATTGAAAACGAAGTAATAGTTGAATCTTTATTAAATCCATTAAAATACTTTTCATATAAAATTTGATCATTTTGCAAGACCAAAAAAGCTGCAGTTTGACTTCTTTCTAAAAATGTTTCCCAATCTGTAGTATTAGGATAAAATTCAGTCATGAATTTTGTACTCATAAAGGCCGATCCAATAATGGATGTTTTTGATGACGAGTCTTTGAAAGATAAATTTTGAGTGCGGCTAGCATTGATAATACGCTTTTTGAAAATATAATAATCTGCAATCGATGCATCCCCTCCCTTTGACCTACCCTCTAAAGTTGATAAATCTTTGATTTGTTCCTTTTTATATTCCAATCTATGCCAGATATTCACTCCCGATAGATTATCAGACTGATGCTTTTTAATTCCCTGAAGTTTCATTTTTGTAAAACAATCAATTTTGTTTTTCGTCTTCTCATCAATAGAAGGGAATTGATATTCAATATCACCAGATTTATGTACAAAAAGTAGCCCAATATTCAAATCATTCGAATAACGTAATGGTAACTTATATAGAGGTATTTGCATTTCAACAACATAACCATTATCATGATACTTAACTGCTGATACAAAATCTAAAGAGAAAGAATTTGAAAGATCCTTCGAAGAGTTTAAAGTGCCGTCAAACTGATTTCCATTTATATCTACAAAGAATGTGTATGCTATTATTCCATCGCTGTAAGTATCTAAAGAAACAGCTACCCAATCATTCGATAGTATACGTTCATCATCTTTTATTAAAGAACCATATCTTTTAACATTTATTTCTCCAACCATTTCAAATGCTATGTATGCATTTGCACTGTCGTAAGTGAAAAATGTTCTTGAGCTGATATTTCTTTCACTTGTACCAACTTTTGAATATAGACTATCAGATATTTTACTTTTTAACCATGCGTTTTCATTAAGCTCCCCATCAATTATTATTGATTGTCCGGTTAATAATTTATTAGGCAAGTTAACTTGAGATTGAGCTTGATCATGAATCAAGAATAAGAAAATAACAATATAAATAAAATTCGACACAGTAGTGTTACTCGTTTAGGTAAAGTAGATAATTTAAAGGATAGTTTCCATAATCAACGAATCAATTACTGTTTACGTTTATGAGACTTAAAGAAATCCCATATGACCTCATTTATATCAATATGCTTTGTAGTAGGTCCTAGAGGAAGCCCAATGTTAAACGAATCAGATCCTGGCCATGTATGTCCACCACCATTGATTGTAATTAATTGCACAGTACTAGATTTATCTTTTATCATTTTAAATTCTATACTAGTACTATCATTTCTTGATGAATCTATTTTTGAGATACTTAATGAGGCTATATCCAACTGGTTGTTTCTTACCCAATAATCAAATGTCTGTTGTGCAGAAGAATAAGCTCCTTCTTTACCATTATAATTTACTACTCTATCAGCTGTACCATGAACTTGAAGAACACTCACATTCATAGAGCTTTTATGATAATATTTTACAGAATCTGGCAATAAACCTGATACAGAAGCAATTGCAGAAAACACCTCAGGCATTTCAGCTGCAAGCCTATGGGAAAAGAAGCCACCTCTTGAAAGTCCACAAGCAAAAATTGCATCTTTATCAATATTGTAATTTCCTTGCACATAATTTAAAATCCCTTTGATATATGATATGTCATCACTTCCATACTTATATGACATATCAAATCCAACATTCCAATCTTGATTTTTTCCAACTGGATAAACAACAATAAAACCATACTTTTCCGCAGTTTTATTCATACCCGAGTACATCATTTGCTCTGATGCGGTCATACCGCCACCATGAAAATTAAAAACTAAAGGAACTTGATTTGAAGAAGTACTGTTAAAAGATGATGGCACATACAAAATAAATCTTCTTGTGTCATCCCCAATTTTTATGGGCCGAAATTGTGCGTTAACAAATGTTATGCTTACACAAAAAATTAAAAACAATAATCTAGGAGTTTTTTTCATAATTTATATTTTATTGATTTTAAATAAATTTCCGAACAATAAGTATCCAAAAAGAATTGTAAATGCCAAGAATATGAGGAAAAGAGACCATATAAAATTGGACGATTCTTTCCCCGAATAACTATATTTTAAAATAGAAAAAGTCGCAATAAAATAATGATAAAAATTACCAATGCATAAAGGTCTTGCATATATTCCACCTATTGGAAGTGACTTTGCAAACCAGTTAACAAAGCCAAATGCTACATAAAGAGCACCTGATATTTGAATGAACAAAAGTATTGATGGTTGATTAATTTGAACTGTAGAAGACACTATTTCAAAAGGGTTAAATACAGCTAAAGCTCCAATAATGAAAAGGAACAATGCATTTAAAGTCATTACTGATTTGGTAAAAGTCGGTTTCATTATCAAACGATTTCAATAGTAGAATTAATCCAGCGACTTTATTAATTTGATCATAGTTCTAAATGACAAGTCAGGATACGCCACCTGATTAACTGTTCCAGCTATATAAAGCTTTTTAGCAGGATTACAATAAGCTAATGCACCTGAAAGGCCAGAATGCCCAATTAAATCGGGCAAATTACCAGTAGGATTAAATATCCATGGAAGCTTAAATAAATGAATTCCGATACCAGAGCGCATTGGGAAAAATATCTTATTCCAAACTTGCAGTTCGTTGATATAATTAGCTGGAAATAGTTTGCCTGTAAAAAAAGCTTCGACAAATGTTAACATGTCCTTAGAAGTGGATACCATACCTCCATCACACTCAAAAGATTTCATTGCCTTAGGAATATGAAGTTTTGCATTTTTGAAATAAATGTCAATAGGCCTTTTATCTTCTATATCAACAAATAAGAATGTATTAGATAGTTCTAAAGGATCGATTATTATTTTTTTACACAAATCGCTATATGATTCACCAGTTATGTTTTCTATAATTCTACCCAATAACTGAAAATTAGTGTCAGAATAATGAGCCTTACCTATAGTCCCTGGTATAAATAAAGGTCTAATATTTTTTGTTCGATTTATCAGCCCTGCAAAGGACCACTCTTGATCCTGCCCTGCTTTGATTTGATCTTCCAAACTAGTACCATTTGAGTCTTTATCCTGAAAGTAATCAGGCAGTCCAGATGTATGAGACAAAAGGTTCAAAACAGTTATTTTGTCAGAGTATTCAATTCCTTTATAAACATGTAAGTCTTTAATAAAAGAAGGATCAATGAATTTTGAAATAAAATCATCAAAATTTAGTTTTCCAGAAGCTTTGAGTATAAGTATCAAGGCTGTTGTAAATAATTTAGTAGTACTGGCAATAAAATATTGTTGACTAATTGTAAGATCACCAGCAGCTCCTTGCCAGGTAAAATCATCCCGCTTAACAGCAAAACTTGCACCAAAAGCCTTTTTACTATTAACTAGATCTTCGAGAATCTTTTGCAATGAATTATATCTTTCAATATTCATAAATATTGACTAAACACCTTTCCAGGATCATGAATCCTTCATAAGCCTAAGTGTTCAATTCAACAGCGAAAATTCAATTCAAACTCCAATTTACAATTAACATATGGTAAAAAATTACCTAATACGTCTAATTCTGCTAAGACTTTGTGGCGTAATTCCTAAATATGATGCTATGTGTTGTTGAGCGACTCTATTATGAATATTAGGGAACTGAAGCAATAATAAGTCATACCTCTCTTTTGCGGTTTTAGTTAGCAATTCAATTTGTTGTTGTTGTTTATTTACAAAAGACATTTCAGCCGCCACCAATCGTATAACTTTTCCTATTGAGCTCTGTGTGATTTTATTATAATTACTTTTCGACATCCTTAACATTTCGCATGGCTCTAAGGCAATAATCGCTAGTGGAGTAGGCTGATCAGTTAGTAAAGACATATAGTCGGTACAAAAATGTCCATCAAAAGCAAAATCTAGACAAACCGATGTATTTTCCTTCCACAAAAAGAGACCAGCAGAACCTTTAATGATGAAATAAAAGTATCGTTCTAAAGTATTTTGATCTTTAATTTTTTGATCCTTAGAAAATTTGATATAGTCACAATGATCAACAAATTCTTCCCAGGCGTTTACTGGAGCAGAAAAATAAGGATCAAATGCCTCCTTTAATAAAGATACAAAGTGACTTTTGCTAGTCATTTGATTACAATACTTTTTTTGAAATAAGTTGAAATTAAAAAATGATTATTAGAATAAAGAATTTAGGACAACCAAAATGATATATTTTCCATTTTGATACCTCAACTATTTCTTAACTAAAGACAAAATTTTGTGAAATATTAATTTATGAGTCAAGCCATGACTACCAAATTGTAGATATAATTAATAGTGTATTTGGCACCAAATCTCATAATCTGTATGACTATAAAATTAATAGCTATAATACCCTTAGCCAACTTCTGGCAGCATGTGTATTCAAAGGATAGATAACACCCCAGAAAACCCAAGAAAGGACCTTCCTAGATTTATATAGCCCCTAAGCAATAAACCCCTACCAGTGATGGTGGGGGTTTTAGTTTTAACCAAATTCACTATTAAATTTATTTGTCAGGGTTTGAATCTTCAAGGTCTTTTATTAAAATATCAGAAATAATTTCAGCCAATACTCAATATCTTCGAGCTGTTCATCACTGAGCTCTTCTTTATCATCATTTAATACAACATCTTTTTCTACTATCACTTTTTGCTATTTGTGAGCAAAACCCTATTTATGGGAGAGCTCATGGTTAATAATATCACTTACAAGATTATTCTATAAAGGCTATTTTCTTGTTTAAGTATATAAATCGATATAATATTATTTTATTCAAAAAGAATTTCACCTCTTTCAATCTTTTCGTTCAGTATGGATAATTCCTTTGCAGAACCATATAGCTTCATTACTAAACCAAGACTTAAAAGAGGTGAAAATGCAGCCAGCTTTTTATTCAAAGAAAAGAGTAGAAAAAAGATAGTAATTA
This sequence comes from uncultured Hydrotalea sp., assembly GCA_964616465.1. GTDB lineage: Bacteria > Bacteroidota > Bacteroidia > Chitinophagales > Chitinophagaceae > JAFLBI01. The sequence goes on from CAZTTO010000021.1 coordinate 23,596, forward strand.
AATTTACAGAAATAAAAATCGCAAGAAACTTTTTTGTAATCTTTTTAGCCATCCAACTTTCTCTAAAATAAAATTCAGAATTTGTGCTCGTTGCAGGAATAGACTTTAAATAGGAAATAAATCTATTTATAAATATTTTTTCATTTTCGTTCAAAGTAATAGTTGCGTTATAAATTTTATCTGAATAGGATAATTTAAAAGCTAAAGTATAAACCAGTTTAATATTCTGCTGTATTTCTGTTATTAGAAAATAATTAAGATCAGACTTATTGATCTCAATATGTTTTTCTTTAAACAATAAAGACGAATCAGTTTTAATTGATATTCCTTCATTTGATAAAATGATATGAGTTTTCACCTTACATAACTTGACTATTTTCTTACCAAGTAATAAAAACAAAAATTGCAAACCTAAAATAGTCCATGCAATTTTATTGAAAATGCTTCCATGCATATGAACTAATTCCTTTAAGATTGTGAAATGGCGTAGAAATCCTAAAATCATAAAGACCATTAAAGGTGCAAAAAAAATAAGCCAAACGTGCAGGCTTTTTAAATTAAGAAAATGAAACTCTTCTGATTGATTATTGGGCATTGAAATGAAGTTTTGTAACTATAAATGAAAACTTTCTATAAGATTCAGTCTGATTGTGTAATTAAACCTCTGTTGTTTGAAATTATGAAACTTAAACGAAAGGATATTCATTCTTTTTAATCCTTTCATGCAACATAGATAGATCCTTTGAACTCGTGAAAAGCTGCAATAAAATTGCAAGACTAAGAAAAGTTGAAAAAGCGACAACTTTTTTCCCCTGTATGAATAATATTGAAATCAGTGATATAGCAAATAAAATATAAAGAGCTAGCCATCTTCTAATATTCTTTTTTGAAATCCAGAAATCTTTAAAGTAAAAATTAAGGTTTTTTCCTTCTTCCTCAATTTGCTTTAGATATAAAATGAATTTATTAATAAATTCCTTTTCACTTTCATTCAAAATGAAATAGGCAAAATAATTTTTATTGCTATACGAAAGTTTAAAAGCTATATTGTAAGTATTTTTTAAATTAAAAGAATATTCAGTAATCTGAAAATAATTTATTTCGCTTCGGTCTATCTCAATATTTTTTTCTTTAAAGAAAAGAGTAGATTCACTTTTTATAATACAGCGATCTTCTGATAATAATACTTTCGTTTTTAGCAGAAATGGTTTTCTGGTTATTTTCATAAATACTATAAAAAGCAATTGTAACAGAAGTAAAAACCTAAAGGAAAATATGGAAAAAAAAGGAGAATACTCTAAGGCAAGGCAATCATGAATTGAAAATATAATTACTATAATTATGAAAGGAGACATCGAAAACAAGAAGAACAAATTGCGCTTCATGTTAATAAAATGAAACTCTTCCAGTTTATTTGTTGACATGTAATGTGTTTAGTATTGAAATAAATTATCAGTTTGCCCAGTAAATACTCCAGCCAAATAAAGTAACTATAAATAACCTAATTTACAATGCTGTTACAGTTTTTCCAAAAAGCTAAGGAGCAGCTAAAGCTATCTATTCCAATATAAATACACCAAAATCAATTCCTTCATTAATAGTTAGGCCTCTATAGCCCCAATTTTTACTCATACAATTGGAAAATCATTTTTTTCAATCTTATCATTCAAAATTGCTAAATTCTTTGATGAACCTATAATTTGAATAAGTAACCCTGCTGCAATAAGAATTGGGAATGCTCTAGTTTTGTTATCCACTTCAAAAAGTATAAAGAAAAAGGAGGCAAAGATTAAACCAAGCCAAATTTTAAGAAACTTTCTTGTTGAACTTTTTGCAAGCCAGAAATATTTGAAACAAAATTCGGGGTTTATACTTTTTTCTTTAAGATCCTTGAGATACTGAATAAGTCTGTTTACAAAGTTTTTTTCTTCATCATTTAAATTAATGAATGCGGTATATTTTTCATTAAAGTAGTAGAGTGAAAAGGAAATACTATAAAAGTTTTTAGGATTAAATGCATATTCAGTTATAATAAAAGAATTCATCTCATTTGTTCTTATTACAATATTTTGCTTTTTGAAAAAAAAATTATCTTCAGTTTTTATACTTATTCCTTCATTAGACAAAATGAAAACTGTTTTAATCTTAAATAACTTAAAACTTTTTTTTGCTAGGAAAAACATAACGATCTGGATAAATAAAATAGTATACACTATTATATTAAAGATTTTACCTGAAAAAGAAAAAAAAATTTTATAAAATTCAGAGTAATCTAAAATCAAAAAAAGTATAAGTAAAATAAGAGGGCTCATTAAAAATAAAAAAAAATGATATCGCTTTATATTAAAAAAACTGAATTCGTTTGATCCATTTATTTGCATAAAAATTCGTTATAATCATTAATTATTAACTACCAAGTGCAATAATTAATTCCAAATACTCTTTAATTTGAATAATATATCACAATTAAGGAAGCATATCCACTGCAATTAAGGAGAGCTTCTCAGTTTGAGATAACTTAAAAAGGTTTCTTTCAATTTTTATTGAAGTACTTAAAATAACTTTTACAAAACAAATATTAGGCTACCTTTTTTTACAAAAAAATTAATCCCAAGATTATTTTCTTGGGGTTTTCAACTTAATATTCACTTGGCAATAGCAACACACCATCTACCAACCAAAGTGTGAGCTCATCATCTTCAAAATCGCTGAACGGGATGTTTTGATGAGTGATGTGGTTATCATTGCCATCTGAACAAGTGGCTTTAAATCTGCTACCTTTTATTCTTTCTAGCTTCCATACTTGGAACCTTTGATTGCGAACGATTGAACGAAGCTGATGGCTAAAGATGAGGTCGACGAACCAATAACAGGATAATTCATCGGCTACTTCCTTCACTCCGCTGGTGAATGTAGTGTTGAACAGCTTGTGGCGGTAATAGGCTGCTGCTCCGTTGCATTGCTGAAAACGATGGTTTGCATTCTTCATAGTGTTTCACATTTAATTGTTAAAAGAAAAAAATGAAAAAAAGAAAGCAATTCCATCAGGTGGCTAGACCAGTCTTCACGTACAAAAAACACAATCGGACGCTAGATGCTCCTTGCGCTGATGTGAGAAGTTAATGCTAGGGAATGAAGACCAAATTGGATCTCAATAGATTTTTAAATAACGATTGGTTAGACAGCCAAAACAAGCAGACAGGTATGCAAGCTACATCTTCATAATTGACCAAACTTGCTCTTTGAAAGAAGAGGATGTGAATTTTGTTACTCATAGCTTATAAACGATTGATTAGATGGATAATAACATGAATTTACCACTTTTCGCGGTATCATTTTCAATCGTGCCTTCAATGATACCGCGAATGATACCTTTTTAGTACTTAAAATAGCTATTCAGAACTGTAAAGAATCCATAAAAAAACCCCTTAAAACATTGATTTTTAAGGGGTTTCTGAAAATTACTAAAAAGATATTGCGGTGAGGGAGGGATTCGAACAACCTCTATAACACACTGATAATCATAATTGTAACTAAACTCTTACTACCTTACTCCCCAAATCCACACACAAAAAATTGACACTTTTTACGTTCAATTTAGCACCCCATAAAGATATCGAACTTATTAAAATTTTGTACTACTTATTACTGAAAATGCTATAAAATATTTTAATGCTTAGTAATGGATTTTACTGGTAAAGAATCATTCTTTTTTGAATAAACTTGATAAAAACTTTTATGAGTTTGTATTAAAATTTTGACAAGAAAATAAACTGTTTACTTGTAAAGTTTTTTTAACCTGCTTCAAGATTTTTAATAGACCCCTACCCCACTATCAACCCTTTTACCTCATCTACTTTTAATCCTGTATATGCACAAAACTCTTGTATACTAATAAACTGATGTGCTTCTTTATTATTGAGTTTCTTGATACGTGATACCAGCTTGCGACAATACCTTTCAGATCTTCCTGTGATGCGTTGGATATCTTTTGGATAGATGCATACCCTAGATAGTTCTTTCTTCATATCTGCTATTATACTTTAATATAGGCAGGCGTTTCATCTACCACTTTTATCGCAACTATATGGCGCTTTGCATGCGCTTTGACTGCCCTTTGTGTCTAACGAATTTATTCCTTCAAATTTATAGATCTATCACCTTTTTTTCAAGGCATGTTGGTAACTGTTGGTACACTATCGGCACCAACGGCCCAGCATTGATGTAAATGATTTTTGTACGCTTCATTTTTGGTGCATGAAGTGTATGACAGCCCTCATTATTTTCTTTAACCTGTTAACGGGTTTATCTGCTCAGCGAGTGATTGGTGTGCAGGATGGTGACTCGTATACCATTCTACATAATGGCTTTAAACAGCGTGTGCGATTAGTTGGTGTGGATGCTCCTGAGCTGAACCAACCCATGGGTGCATTTGTGCAAAAAGAAATGCATGCTTTGCTCTCTAGGAAAAAGTTGCAGCTGCTGCGAGTGGGAACAGATAAGCATGGCAGATGGCTGGTGAGGATGTGGGTGGATGGGATGGCAGTTGATAGTTTACTCATACGCCGTGGATGGGCTTGGTACTATCCGCATAACGAACACAGCGATAGAACCCTTCAGCAACTTGAACTCATGGCTAAAAACAGGCGCATTGGGTTATGGAGCTGCGAACGACCTGTACCGCCCTGGATATGGCGAAGAATGAATGAAGCCAATAGAAGGCTGCACGATGTGTGTTCATTCCTCCCGCAGGTGCCTCCTTAGTGAGGCCCTGCATTTTTTATGCAAACAACCTTTTTTCTTAACCCCTAAAACCAACCACAGATGGCAAGACAAGCAAGCTTTCTGAAGATGAAAGGAACCCTAGGTGGGTTGACCTTTTACAAGAGCCGAGACGGCCACCTCATCCGCGAGAAAGGCGGTATTGAGCGACAAAGGATCCTGAACGATCCGCAGTTTATTAGAACACGTGAGAACATGGCTGAGTTTGGCCGTGCAGCTCAGGCGAGTAAAGCCTTTAGAACCGTGTTCAGAAAAGTACTCAACCAAAATCCAGAGCGCAGATTGGCATCTCTGTTGACCAAGAACTTCTTGAAGCTCTTGCAACAAGATACCTTGAGCACACGTGGAGAGCGTAACCTCTATGGTGTATCTCCCATTGTGATGCAGCAGCTGGACCTTAACCCAAGAAGCAAGTTCCGCGACAACGTGTTTATTGCGTACAGCCACGACTTCCAAGATGAAGATGGTATTGCAGTGTTGAGCATACCAGCTCATAATCCGCAGGACAGTATTATGAGCTACAAGGATGCCACCCATTACCGCTTCTTCAGCGCATTTGGATATTTTGATTTAACCACTATGCTTGGTGAAGCTGCATATGGCTACAGTCCAAACCTGCCATTGAACGCTCAGAGCAATGCAGCTCAGCAAGTGACTGCTACACTAGATGTGAGCGAAGTAGATCTTACCAACAGCATCCGCTTTATGCTTATTGGTGTTGAGTTCTACAAGCAAGAGAGCACAGGATTTTACATTTTAAGAAACGGCATGTACAATGCTTTGCAAGTATTAGATGTGAAGACACCTGATGTGCCTGTGACCACTCCGTAACCACTAAGGGCTGTCTCGATAAAAGAGGCAGCCTTCTTTCCTTAACCCCTAAAACAACCAATCATGGAACTGGTATTACTAAGAAGATATTTTCCTTTTGGCACCAATGGCCAGCTAATGCGCAACGGACAAAAAATTTGTTACACGATAGAGCTTCCATGGCGCAACAATCAGCGTATGATCTCCTGCATACCCGAAGGAAGGTATCGGTTAGTGAAGCGATACAGCCAGCGCTTCAAGCATCACATACATCTGCAACATGTACCAGGAAGGACATTCATATTGTTCCATCCATTTAACCACGCGATGAACGAAGCCCAGGGCTGTATTGCACCAGTTACCAGGATAATCGGACAAGGCAGGGGCACACAAAGCAGAAAAGCCTTCAACAGACTATTACAGCTTGTTTACGGAGCTATTGACAGCGGACAACAAGTATTCCTCACCATACAAACCGATCCCAATGCAGCAGCCTCTGAACGAATCCTGTAAGCAGCTCATACAAAGAATAGAAGCGCCAGTTCCCAAGTTCTTTAAACGATTAAGGCGAGTTGGGCTGATGCTCACAGCTGTTGGAGCTGCGCTGATGGGAACACCAGTAGAGTTAAGCGAACTGGTCCAACAAGTTGCAGGATACCTAACAGTAGCCGGCAGCGTGATCACAGCGATGAGTCAACTAACCACCTGCGAAGAAACCCATTAAAACGAATAGCTATGATGATGCAATTACAAAGCAATTTTGATCCAAGGTTCGGGACTGTGATGGGGACTTTGTTCACCGTAGTGATTAATCTGCACCTGCATGATATACTCAAGACCATAGTATTAGCAGCCATAGGCGCTGTGGTGAGCTTCTTTGTATCCTGGTTCCTTAAAGGACAGATAACACCGCGCAGACCCAAGAAAGGACCTTCCTAGGTTTATATAGCTCCTAAGCAATAAACCCCTGCCAGTGATGGCGGGGGTTTTATCATAATAGATAACTCTTAGCTAAAGATAAAACAGTAAGCTTATAACAAGGTTAAAGATGAAGACAATTATAAAATTGTTTCTAGTAAAAAAATAAACTAGGAAAAGTAGCAACTAAGGTTTACAAAAATGATTTTCTAATTATCAATTAAACTAGTTCTGAAAATCCATTATTGGTACATGTAAAGTTGCATCAGTTTTTAAATTTAAATCTAAAAGAAAGTGGGCTAAAAAAGAATAAAGTAGGTATCAAAAGAAAAAATACGCAGATTTTTGTTGAAGCGGAAAAAAAAAGCAGAACATAATTTTATTTTTTAATGGACTGCTTTTTTTATTTTGCCGCTACTGCTTTGTTTTAGCACTTACAATAGCCTTGCAGCAGAAAATATTTTTTAGTTTATCAATTTAAAAAAATATTTTCTGCTGCAAGAACATAACATTTAAGTGCTAAAACAAAGCAGACAGCAAGGGCATTTGTAATTTTGATTAAGATACAAATGCCCTTGCTGCAACCGCCGTATATTTTTTTGGCGTTAGATATGCTCATTCATTATTTTTTCTGCAAGCCTTGTCCAAAAAGCATTACAGCCAATGTGGCAGAGTGGAAAACTTTTTATTGAACGAAAATATGGGTATAAAAAAATATTTTCTTCGTGGGGGTTCATCTGCGGCGAAGCTGCAAGCTATTTAAAACAAAAGCCGCAGTAGCGATGCGGCTTTGTAATTTTTTACATAACTACCATTTGACTTTACTTAATAAAAAGAATGAGAAAATCAAATTGACAATAATTATCAATATGACAGCTAATGTAACATAACTTCCTATCCTATTTTTATTCTTGGGCAAGTCATCAAAATCCTTGACTACTTTTTTCCACCTATCTTGATGCTCAAAAGTAAAATATTTTATCACTGCCAGTAAAAAAACAAGACTTACTGAGCATATTGTCAATATAGTATCAGATAGTAAAGCTTTCTTAAAAATTATTGAACAATAGTTCAATACTGATAAGCAAAGCCATATTTCTAAAACTAAAATGGAAAACGAAGCCTTCCAATCACTTAACCATATTGAAGGGCCGCTCTCAAAATGCTTATAGATTTTATAAAATAGGTAATCGTATGCTTTTTTAATGGAAACCATAGAATTACTGTTTTAATGCTCCATAAGGTGCAGTAATAAATCCAGGCACTATAGCCTCGTTTGCTTTTTGAATCCGGTCATAATCGTTTGCATACCCTTTCCAGCCCCCCGGATAAAAAGCATCAACACCAAAATATAATGCACCAGCTATTGGATTAAATTTTAAGCTGAAGTACCCCATCGCTGTATTTAAACTTGCTTTTGCTGGATGAACTGGCTGTATTAGTACGTTCGGGTCTGTATTAGGGGCAGTATAATATTTGTATACGCCGATACCATCAAAAACAACTCCAACACCAAACAACCCCCAACTTCCTGCTTTCGCTGCACTGGATACTTTGAATGTTTTTATTCCTGCTCTACTACCGCCGCCCCAACCTCTACCTGTAACAGGAGATGGGCTATACCATTTGGGGCTAAAAGCACTACCATTGCCAGTACCGTTTGTTAATCTAAATGTAGCTCTTGAAGTTTCTGTTATTGAAAATCCTGCATCAATACCCCATGTTATTTGGTCTTTTAAATTGCTTCCACCTGCATCTCCTTTTGATTTTGCTGTAACCGTTACTTCTGGTAATGGTTCATCATTCTGTAATCCACCGCCAACAAACCCATTAACAGCATCTTTATTATTGGGGTCGTATGTGTAGTAGGAAGTGGTTTCCCCAATTGTCCATGCTAATATATCTCCCTGCCTTACTTTGATTTTGTGAGAACCTTCTCCATTTACACGAACTGTATCTAACCCTTGTGGGTCAATAAAAGAAATCGGATTATTTTGAACAAATGAATATGGGCTTTGGTCTGGAGCAAATGAAGATAAGGCATCAATGCCTGTAAAGCGTCCTATTTGTGCATTATACCTTCTAAAGTCTGTATCATACCAATCAAGTCCGCTTCCATCCGTAAATTCTTTGCTTGAATACTCTGTACCTCCATTCGCTTTATATCTATTTTCTAAACTATTCGCTGCCCTTGAACTTATGCCTTTCATGGTGAGTCCGAACGGATAATAGTGTGTTTCCTCTAAAATTGGTCCACGCACATGTGTAATATCGAAATTATCAAAATAGACCATGTTATTACTCTCGTTGCTAAAGTAAATATAAGCATATCCATTCTTATTTACACTTCCTGTTAAGTTCAATCTTTGTGCAACACCAGCAGTCCATGGATCCATTGCTATGATTCTACTATTTGCAGCATCAAATTCAAATCGTTCATTGAACAGTAAAATATGTAAATATCCCTTTGGCTGTACACTATATACACTCGATTGCTGAGGCCATAATGCGTTTATGAAATTACTATTATTACCCAAATTGGTTACAACTGAGCCCGCTGTACCCTTTAATGCTCCTTCAACAATTGATCCATTTAAGAGAATTGTTCCTAGTTGGCCAAGTAATGTTCCTATACCATTTGAATTGCTGTTATCGCCATAAGTATCTGTATAATAATAATCAACCGAACTGTGTATTACATCTCCACTCATTACTTTCAATAATTTAGCTGCGCCAATAGCACCTTGCTGCTTGGTAATTTGGAACACCCAATCTCCATTACTAGATGCAGAGCCAAAACCTCCTGGTCTAGCTACTCTGGTATTTGCAACAGATATACTTTGACCATCTTTGTTTTCCCATACTGCATCTTGTAATTGGAGAGCAGTACTAGCCCCATCTCCATTCAATGTTGGATAGCTCTGAGGGAAAATTTCATCGGTGAGTACCATTCTAACATTGCCCAGATGATCTTTCAAGAAATAATCAAAAATGATTGTACCTGTAGTATAAATACTTGACCTAAAACGACCATCATCAGTAGCACCATGTTGTATTTGCCCATTTTCCACAACAATGTTATTTACGTAATCGGTTGTTTTAGTAGAACCCTCAGTAACTGACTTTCTGAGTTTTCTTCCTGTGGCGTCATAAACATAGGATATAGACCCTTTACCCTGTACAGTGATGTGTTCTGGCAGGTTTAAAAAGTTATAAGTAATGTTAGTGATGTCCTTATTTAAATCGGATACCATATTGCCATCCACATCGTAGTCATAATCTTGCCAACCTGTATGCTTATCTGTAAAATCGCCAAGACCATGATTTGTAGTACCGTTTCCTCCTGTTTCTGTAACGTTTCTTAACTTGTTGCTTAAACCATTATCTCTATATCCATACTCAATGTCATCTATTTTTACACTAGTAGTGCCCTTTAAACCCCATTGTTGCATTCTTAAAATATTTCCATTTGCATCATAGGCAGTTGTTGAATTTACTCCGTTCCCCATGAAGGAATCAAAATTATAGCCTGCATTCTGATTAAAGGAACCACCTGTAAATTGGCTGAAAATAGCACGCATGAGTCTATTGGCAGCATCATATGAAAAATCATATCTACGAAATTCCCCATCACCTCCTGATCGCCATGACATACCTCCAATATTTCCATTATATTGTGGGGTATAAGGTTGATTAGAATTTGTTATAGAAACCACCTTATCATACGAAAGCTCAAAACCAAACTTCCTATGATTTGCGAGACTTGAGGTACTTAAGTAATTTCTATTTACTCCTAAAATCCACCCTCGAACATTATAATCATATTGCTGATTTTCGATACCTGTACCTTGGTTGTAGTAAGGAGCTAAAATTGTATTTTTAACATTTCCTAATGCGTCATAAGTTATTTTCTTAACTTCTCTACTTTGATCTACCCAAGATCCATTAACCGCTCCAACAACTCTGTTAAAAACAGAAGTTATCCTCCAAAGATTATCATACTCATAAGTTTTAACAAGATCGAACTGATATGTCTGCGATCCATTCCAGAATGTCCTTTGAATATCAATTAGTGGTTTACCATTAAAACTATATTGCGTAGACTGAATATCAACTCCTCCACTTAAATTAGTTTGTTGTAATTGTATTAGTCTTCCATCTTGGTCATAATAAAATCCTTTCCATAAAAAAGTTCCAGTACCTAAGACCCTTACTCTTTCACCAGTTAACCTTCCTGTATTGACTGTAGATGGTGTGTGAGCTTGGGCATAAGGAAAAGAAGTTGAACTGGGAGAATACAAAAATGGACTGTGTAAAGTATTAAATCCTCCAGAAATGGGAGAAAAAGGAAGCCAACTGTAGTTATCATAATAAGAGTTAGTTAAAACATCCAAAGAATACCATGTGTAGGGAAAATCTGGATTAGAGTACAAATCCGCTATGTATTGAAAACTAGCCCTTGACTGAGGATAAGTTAAAATACCTGTTTCAATTGGCCTGTTCAGTGCATCATACCTAGTGTAATTCCATTTGTTTTGTGCAGTAAACCTAGCATCCCTACTTAATATCAATCTGTCTTTATTATCATAAACCATTTCCATTGCACCTGCTCCTGGAACTTTTTTCTGAATCATTCTTTGCTTGGCATCATATTCATATAAAAAGCATTGCTCATTAATTATTGTTGATGTGATATTCCAACCATTAGCTACTAATTCTTCAACACCTCTAGGCTGGATGACCATTCTTAATTGATTATTGTTATCATAGACATAATAAGTAGATAACCAGCCACTATAACTTGCCGTTGGAAAATCTGCTAATTGTACTTTTTTAAGAATTATTTTCCCCTCTTTGTTGTAATACTCAACCACCTTTTTTTGATGCTCATCCACTGTTTCATTCTTTTTCAATGAACCAGCAGCATAGTTTGATGATACCCAATAGCTCACGCTTTGTCCTAAAACCAATTGTCCACTTACTAATATCAATTTAACATCTTCTGAAGTCTCATTTACCAAATACTGATTACTAACGCCTCTATTACTTCCAATCCATTGTATCCCTGGTGCCAACTGTTTAAGTGTTCTACTTTGAGGACTATTTTCAAAATTTGTTTGAGAATAGAAATATTGCTCTCCTTGTCCAGACAAGTAATTATTATAAAAAGAATTCTGCTCACTTAAATGACTATACTTAAATAAACCATTATTAGTTGAAGAAGCAAATGGAAGAATTTGAAATGGCTCTCTACCATATTGATCATAGTAATGTGTAGTTACAAGATCTACATTTGAAAATTCAGAAACTTTACTACCTTCTTTTACATTAGTTTGAAAATTTCTTCCTAGACCATCTACATATTGGGTAGTTTGTAGTACGCGCTGCACTGATTGGTTAGGTATGATAGATTGATCTTGAATTGGCGCTTGAACATTCCATATGCGAGTGTAGCTTACAGGCGCACTAGTTGAAATACTAGGTGGTATAGGTTGTGCATGAATAAATAATCCAAACAAAACAAATACAGCTACTATAATTAAATTTTTAGATTGCATATACTGCTTTATTTTTCCTTTGTATAATTTCTATTAATATTTTTAAAACGCTGCTCTGCTTCCGCCTGTCTTTTCTTATTTAATTCATCGTAAAGCTCCAATTGTTTTTTATTAAGAATCTTCCTTAATGCTTGATCTATTTGAGCTTCTTTGTTTCGAACTTCAGATTTTGTTGTTCTCCTTTGTTCCATTGGTTTAGGGCGTTTACTCAACTCATCAGATCGAAGTTTATAAATAGATTCTAGTTCCTTAGCCTGTGACTTATTTAACTTCAAATAATTTTCATAAAACTCAATCTCTTTAGACAAAAGAGAATCATAGTTAATTTGTCTACTTGCATTTCCCATTTGTGCATTTAATACTACACTATAGAGAACTAAAATGGCTGTTATAGATGCTTTCATTAGTTTTAATTAAGGGATGATAATATAGTTTCCTGGCAATAGGTCATACAAATAGCTACAATCCCAATATGAATAGGTATTTGGATCCCAATAATATTCATACAATACCACATCTACTCCAATATCCAATTGAGTGCTACTAGAAGACAAACTAGATGAGAACAAACCTGCGCAACTACTAATTTGATAATTGACACTTAGATTATTTACTTGTAGAGGTATTGTTCCAGCAGAGTTACTGTAAAATCTAGCTACAACATTTCCATACATTACAGTTCCAGACCAGTAAACCCCTTCAACGCTTAAACGCACATATACAGTTGTCTGATTTTGATTTCCCGGCGGTGGTGTTGAAAAACAAATTTCAGGTTGCCCAAAAATGTTATAACAAATTCTTTTTAGAATATTATTATTTTGATCTAAAACCAAAGACAGTCTATTAAATAAATCATATTGATACTTTAAAGTAATGCCAGCCGGACTCGTTTCTTCCTTAATTCCAATTCCCGGCTCATGCAAATAGGTGAATATTTGAGCTGAAGGTTTTGAGGCGTTTAAATTGTTGCGCAAAGTTTGAAAAACACTTCTCAGGTCATTATCTGACATTAACTGCAAGTAAGATAAATCTTGATCTGACTGAGATAATGCAGACATTATTTCAGCGTAAGTTGCTCCAATTACTTTAGCTATCAGAAACCTTTGCTGATATCCCCAGACATAAGCTACAACTGGCTCAGTTAAAGAGGAAACTTGTAAAATATTATTTTTTGAATCATACAATTCGAAATTAATAACCAATCTTTCTTGGTTATTATTCATTGGCAATATTTGAAACTCTTCTTTCTGGCGAATAAAATTATTAGTATTTAAAAATTGCTTCCTATAACCAGTCACAGCAATGTTATCCCTATATTGAATAGTTGTTATTGGTTCACCTACGATATTATTTGAAACCATATCTCCAATGATACCACTCAGAGGAAGATCTTGAGGATAGGTGATTACACTAGAGATAGATTTCTGATCACTACTAGTATTTACAATTGTATTAGCATATAAATGGTTCGGGTTAGAATAGGAATAACTTGTTGTATTTTGAATAGTACCATTTTGCTCATAAACAAGATTTGTAGTACTTATAAGGCGAACAGGAACAACAGCTATTCTAGTGTCTCTTTGCAAATACTGTTTGCACCAAACCCTCTGACCTATACTATTTTGCAAATTATATACGTATTCATCTCTAGTCTTAGTAATTTCTTTTATCCAAAATCTTTGCTCTAAAGGATCCGATGGGCTACCATAAAAATCAAATGGATTCGCCCCACTGATCTGATAGGTGTTTATAGTTTCATTTGAAAGTATAAACTGGCTTCCATCTCTTCTAAATTCCTTTTTATTTGATAGTAAAGTATAATGAGGTAAAATTTCATTAACTGGACCTTGATTATTGTCTCTTTGGGGTTGAAGATATGTGTATTCAATTTTTCCAGATTCGCCGTTCAAACCTATCAGTTCATCAACCCGCGAGTATGATTCTTCACTATTTAAATACCCATAATCAGTAGAAATAACTGGGTTAGAATGAATTCTTTGATAATTACATTGTAATAAATAAAGTGATGGTTCAAAATTTACATCAAAATGTCCAGAACCTAATGTGGCAAAATAATGATTAGAGTGTGAGGAGATAAAATCATTAATATTAGCAGTGTGACCTGTTGTACTTGTAAAAGGATAGATATATTCCTTCCTTTGTATTGGTCCATCATCAGATGCCTGGGTTAAAACTTGCTTTATTCTTAATCCCCCGGAACCTTTTAGTTCATATTGAAAAGAAGACTTACCTCCTGTTGGATACCTTATAGATGTTAGCGCTCCTGCTTTACAAAATGATAAATTCATATTCCTATTGATACCAGAACCTGGAATCAAGGTTGTATTTCCATGAGCACCATTATAAAAACCTGCCCAATCTCTTGCAAAAGATTGCCTAGAAGGCAATTGTTCAGGATCATACTCCAACACATATTCATCTCTCGTTACTAAAGTGGCACTTGTATTTTGAATCTTATCTAAACGTAAACGTCTATCAAAAATTGAACTACCAGATCCGAAATAGCTATGAAGTAATCGTACAGCACTTACTTCATGCTCTACCCCTGCTTTCAGAATATTATTTTTTACGATACTAAGTCTAGGAAAGTTATTATTATCGAGTCTTCCATACTCATAAATAAATCTAATGATTACTCCATTACTAGAAACAATTGATGTAAGTAATGCCTCACTATTAGATTGAACCACATTGCAACTTTCAATATTATTAGGAATTTCTTCAACACATCGTGACACCTGCCCGTCTATCCGTTGAATTCTTGTTTGCTCTGGAATATCTGTAAATGTTTCATTAACAATTTGATAATTAAAGTCAAGACTTTCTTGATATCGAGTAACTACTTTAATCAAATGGAAATTAAAGCTACCGCTTGTAGTTGAGTTACCAGGACAGTTCTTTACTTGAATACTACTAGATCCAATTGATTTATAATAATATTTATTTCCTGAATTATCAATAACCAATGCATCATAACTGATAGATTGACCTTGAAAAACAGTAGATCCACCACCACTTACTTTAAAATCTTGAACTGGGATTAATGCAGTACCAATTCTTTTAAAACTAAAATTTACACTACTGAAATAATATACATCAGGTAGAAAAGATAAATTGGTGTTTAAATAATTTTCAGCAATTGAAATATGTGTTGGATTATTATAATTACATTGAGTTGGGCTTCCATCTGGTGTATTTGTACTCAAATCAAGATTCCCCATGAACGGTGTCACATATGTACCCTCTAACTTAGTAGTAACCATGCCACTTGCATCCAACTTCCAGCCTGTTCCTACAACAGTTGAAGCCTCCGAAACTTTTATTCCTCCTGAGTGATATGAAATACCAATTGGCCAGTTAAATGACTTCATTGATATATTAAAGAAAGGTATTGAAACCTGTACTGTACCTGTATTTAATGAAACTGGCACATCTCCGTACTTTGTAATTTGAGCTGCATCTGGAGTACTTGGGGTAAATGAACTTTTAGATGAAAACTGGGATTGCCCAATGCAGCTAAATGCCACTGATAAACAACAAAGTAGTAAAATTGGTAGTTTAATTCTCATAACAATTAAAATGTAAAACCTGTTCTAAAAATGAATGGCTGAGCTTGTATAGGATTTGTTTTATGTAACAAATCATACATAACTTCAATATTGTACTTTCTCTTCTTAAGAGGGAGTGATTTCATTACACCAAGTGTGTATCTTTTTTGGTTATTAGTTTGAATTATATTTTGATCTTGACGTACTGCTGGCATGTTGTGAAGAAAACCATGATCATACTCATTAGTGACCCTAAAGTTTTTGGTTATCTTAAAATGAATAAAATATCGAAGACTATATCCTTCACTGCTAAAAGTGGCGTTTTGAAAAAAGTTGGTTATAGAAAATCTATAAGCAGCGCCAGCTCCTGTTATGAATTTTTTACCGATAGCTAAGCCATACGATAATCCTAAATCTGTTGTAAATGGTAAAAGAATATTCGGTCTACTCGTTTGTATTGTAAACCCAATTTCCGACTTAGTTTTAAGTGGTGATCTTTCTACAACTTGATTAGAAAAGGCATTTTTCTGCTTTTCCTCAAGTGCTGAATTTGCACGATCTTTTACTTCAGACAATTGACCAAGTCCACTTGAATTTTGAGGTAAATCTTTTTTTACCAAATCAGAGACTGAATTTACATGTGCTCCAAACTTATTTTTTATATCAGCCAAAAGCACCTCCCTTGTTTGTAGCCCTACCAGCTCTTTTTCTAGATCTACATCCCCTGTAGTTTTATTCCTTTTAGAAAAGAATCGTGAGATAAAACTATTAGACTTAAAAAAGCTCAAAAAATCTTCAGAATTATACACCTGCCGTAGTTGAGGGAGATTTGTAATATCTCTTAGTGAAGAAATATTCTGTAACTGTTCTGATTCAATTCTTAAATCATCGAGCTTTCTACTAACTCTATCAAGATCCTCATTTATCTTATCCTTCCCTCTATTAATCTCGTCCGTGATATTATAATTTCTGATGATATTTATGTAATTGTTAATTGAAAGTTTATGTCTGTTTAATATCTGTAACTCATTTTGAAAGCTAGTTAGCTGTTGAACGGGTAAGATATTTTTAAGATTACTTTGATTGGCGAAATTTAAAAGTGTTGAAACACTGTCTAAAACTGGACTATAATTTTTCAAATCAAAGTCGACTAAATACTGGTTTACATTAGAATTATTTATAATAAGAGCATCTTGAATTTGAGTTTTAGCCTTGTTGCTATTATTTAAATCAATAAAAACTGAATCAACAGCCGAAAGCTTAGCTATTGTTTTTTCAAACTTTCTAGAAATTCGCTTGTTTTTATTCTCGAACTGTTTGTTAACCTTTTCTATTCGCCTAGCGGCTTGTTTATCAATTGAAGAATCCAACTGTGAAAATTGGTAATTATCACCCCAGTTTAATGATATCACAACAAAGTGAAAAATGTATTGTAGCATTATAAAAAAATGTTAATGCAAGTTTAGAAAACTTTCAAATTGAAAAAACTAGGAAAAATC
Source organism: uncultured Hydrotalea sp. (assembly GCA_964616465.1). Taxonomy (GTDB): domain Bacteria; phylum Bacteroidota; class Bacteroidia; order Chitinophagales; family Chitinophagaceae; genus JAFLBI01. The sequence continues at coordinate 40,732 of CAZTTO010000021.1, forward strand.
CTAGTTTTTTATTCAGATATTTATCGTATAGAAAAAGTTAGCCATGATGAAATTCGCAATTCTAGATGACCACAAATTGATGCGCGAATCAATTGAATCTTTACTTAAAAGATCCTTTCAAAGTTGCTCAGTAAAGACATTCAGCAACGCTTTAGACTTACTAGAAGACTATAGTCCAAACCTATTCGATATAATCATTTTGGATCTCAGTCTTCCTTTAGTGAATGGATTTGAATGCATGAACCAAATAAAATTCAAAAACAATAAACAACGTATTATAGTATTTACAGCTTATACTGACATGCAGAGTATTCAAAAATGTATTCGAGCTGGATGCTCTTCTGTTATAAGTAAGGCCGACGAGGTTGAAGAATTAATTGAGTGTATCCATCACGTAAACCAAACTGAAAAATTTGAATCAAAATGGATAAAACAAGTCCTTCATCTGCCAGCACAGGATCTAACAGATATTGAGTTTAGTGAACAAGAGATTGAGTTTTTAAGATTAATATGTACAGACTATACATATAATGAGATTGCAAAAAAGATGAACAAGAGTCCAAAGACAATTGATTTTTATCGTTCTAAAATATTTGAAAAAACTAATATTAGCAGCAGATCCGGTTTAGTAAAATTTGCAATACAATACTTTTTCTGGCAAAGACAAGAATGGATTAACTAAAGATTTCAAAAATAATAAAATCAACCATTTTTTATAGACTCAATGTTTGAGTAATCAACCCCAACCGAGTCATTGACCAGGTTGGGGTTTTCAACTTAATATTCACTTGGTAAGAGTAATACACCATCTACCAACCAAAGTGTGAGCTCATCATCTTCAAAATCGCTGAACGGGATGTTTTGATGAGTGATGTGGTTATCATTGCCATCTGAACAAGTGGCTTTAAATCTGCTACCTTTTATTCTTTCTAGCTTCCATACTTGGAACCTTTGATTGCGAACGATTGAACGAAGCTGATGGCTAAAGATGAGGTCGACGAACCAATAACAGGATAATTCATCGGCTACTTCCTTCACTCCGCTGGTGAATGTAGTGTTGAACAGCTTGTGGCGGTAATAGGCTGCTGCTCCGTTGCATTGCTGAAAACGATGGTTTGCATTCTTCATAGTGTTTCACATTTAATTGTTAAAAGAAAAAAATGAAAAAAAGAAAGCAAGTCCATCAGGTGGCCAAGGCTTTGGCGCCAAGAAGCAACGCAATAAAGGATAGCCATGTGCAGCCTAGCCCATGCGTTTATGGCGGAATTTCTTGGCGACAAAAATTGAGCGTGGGTATGTGTGGCCACCTAACTTGCTGCACTTTTTTTTATTTATGTGAAACCAAAAAGAAAGCCAACAACAGCAATCAAATAGAGCTGAACTTATTACTACACCACCAACACAAACATGTACAAAGTAACGGCTGCTCTTAAGGGTGGGTGGTGGGGCGAAGGTGGCCACTTAGGACCACCGCAACACGACTGCGGTCGGTCGACCGTGAAGCATTTAGAAGTACGAATATTAAGACTGCAGATAATCGACCGTGCAGCTGTTATTAATCGAGGTGCAACCACCCGGTAAAACAGCCTTGAGCCAACGGAAGAGATTAGAATCGAGCGGATCAATCGACCCGAAAAGCGCAACTGCGTGCCGAACGCGTGCGCCCTGGCCATGCTTAAAAAAGGAAGCTTTGAAAAAGTGGTTTTTGAGCAACGATGCCCGCTGGGTGGGATACATTAGGCGAAGCCCCACCCACCCAGCGGCCAACGCAACACGAAGTGTTTTGTGGCCAGGGCCAGCCGGCACGCACAAACAACATAAGCGGACGCTGGATGCTGCTTGGGCTGTATGTGAGTAGAGAGGTGTAAGGGAATGAAAAGTAAAATGGATCTGATCAGTTTATAAATAACGATCTATAAGACAGCCGAAGCAAGCAGACAGGGAGTACGCGACTGACTGAGGGCTGTTAGACTGCGAAAGCCATGACAAAATACGAAGTAGCTGAAAGCCGCTGGCTTGTAGCGGGAAGGAGAAGGATGATGATTTGAAACTAAATTGCCGCTATAAGCCTGCGTTTTGGCGAGGCTTTTGCATAACAGCCCGAAGGCAGACCTATTTACCGGCTATAGAAGGGCATAGAGCGCAGCGGATGGCCTACAACATGGCGTGGCGAAGCCACACCACTAACCTATCGAGGTGATGATAAAGAATGAGAAAACTAAAAGGAATTAAAAGACTAAAGAAACTCAACAGCCTTGCGCGTAGGAAACAGGCAAATGCCAGGAAAGCTGAGCTATGAGCGCAGCTCTGGCTTTTGCTGAGCGGAGCCGCAGGATGCCGACGTAATGAAGATGCGCTGAAGCGAAGCGAAAGTTAGCAGCGAATGAGTAAGGCTGCCTGGAGCGGGGGAAGGAAGAAAATTTGTAACGTTTTCGGGCTTTGCGTTCGGGCGGGTTTCGGAGCACATAATTTCAATTTATTACTAAAGTTCATTAGAAGCACAAAGCTCCAAGTTTGCACTTCACCCCGCCTGACGCAAAACTCTTTTTAGTGGCTGTTTTTATTTTTCAGTTTCTTGTTTTTTCTTTTTCAGCATAAGAACTATGCAGAAAATAAATGTAATCAGGTAAAGAATACCCAATGCAGTTTTCTTAAATGTAAATGTTTGGAAGTCAAATTCTCGAAGCAATGCTAGTCCAATTGGAAATGCAAGTAATGCGAAGCCGAAATTAAAACCAATTTTATTTTTCATATCCAATTTAATGCTTGTTTATTAAATCTATTATTGTTCCAATAAGAATTGGAATGACCCAAAAGTTAATCATTCCTAAAATGTATACAAATAACCCCTTTATATAGCTCGAAAGTTTATTCTTGTCATAAAATTGTCCGATTGCCCATACACAATATACAATTCCAATGACACCAGCAATTGTCATAATATTAAAATGTGTTACACCTTGTATAATTACAAAAACAGAAAAAATCAACATCCCCATTCCCATAACAAAGCAAAGCATAATCAGGATTTCATAAAAATTGTAGTTGGACTTTCTGAAAAACAGTTTTAACCAAAGAACTATAAATATTCCCATCATAATATTTGCATAGCCATAATGGTCTTGCACCCATCTTACAATAGTTCCAACAGTACTTGGGTTTTCTCCTTTTGCTTCGTGATTTTTTACATAACTGTCTTCAATATGAAACAAGTGGTTCAAGATTGTATAAATCAAGGAAGTTATGATAATGAATATGATAGGTTTCACAAGTCGGCTTCTGTTTTCGGAAAGATAGTTTCTTATAGTTTGTCCAGGATTTGTTATTAGCACTCTAATTGTATATAATATTTCACGTTCAAAATGTAGCACGTGTTCAATTTCGTGAATAATGTATTTTCCGTCAATTCTTTTAAGACTTGCTGGTTGTCCGCAGTCTGGACAAAATTTAGAATTTATTTCAGTATTACACTTCTTACAGTTCATATTAGTTGTTAAATATTTTGTCAGTTCTTCTGTTTACGGTCGGTTCGGTAAAATTGCCACTAACTCATTAGTATATGTAATAACAATTGTAACTGTATAGAAGAGTTATCATGTATATCAATAAGTTATTTGTATGCGAATCTAATTATTAATTAGAACAATACAATCTTGTGAATTAGTAATCCTCATTATTGGCTATAGTTGAGCATGAAGCTCAGAAAAAGGCAAATGCCAGGAAAGCTGAGCAATGTGCGAAGCTCTGGCTTTTCCCGAGCGGAGCCGCAGGATGCCGACGGAATGATGCTGAGCTGGAGCGAAGCGGAAGTTAGCAGCGAATGAGGAAGGCTGCCTGCGGCGGGAGAAGAAGTTTGTAACGAGCAGGTATTTGCGAAGGCTGGGAAATAGATATTCGTCCGCCCGGCTACCTGAGGATAAATTTATAAATAAAAGTTGATGATTTGCACATAGCTAAATAGTTATTCGTCTGCCTGATATGAAGCTAAATTGAAAAACAAAAAGTTGAAACACGGCTTACGTCTGCCCAGCTTTTGCAAATACCAATGTTATGCACAGATTTATTCAAATTCCTCGTCTTCGTCCATTCCAAAGGATACATTTTCTGCACCGATAACATTTACTTCATCAAGTCTTTCTTTTCCGAGTTTGTGTTCTTCGTAGTGATATTGTAGTTCTCCTAACATTAGTCTTCTCTTGTGAAAGTCTAAAAGAAATTTAATGTATTCATGTGTGTCGTAGCTTTCAAGCTCAAGAGGTTCAATGGTTTTTATAAACTCCAAAATTCCGTCTGTGTCCTTATTGTTTAAAAGATGGATTAATATTTCTTTTTGGAATGTCTTTTCCTCAAAAAATGAATAGCCCTTTTCAATAAATATTTTGAATGCTTTAGAACTGTAATCTAATTCATAAGTGTACATATTTAATTCATGTGCTCTGTCATTAATTATGTCATACAACTTTGTTGAAATAGTTGAAACAGTTTTTCCAATAAACTTTCTAATTCTGTCGTCAATTTCAGTTGGAAACATCATTTCTGCAGAAATTTCGATTTTCAGCTCATCGGAAACAAATTTTATAAGTTGTTCTTTGTCTTGGTTTTTATGATAAACAGAAGAAATGCCAAACCTATCATATCTTGTCGACCTGTAAAAGTTACTTAGCAGTTGCAAAAACTTGTTATGTGTCTTACCTAAATTAATGGGCGTTAACTTTTTAATTCTATGTAAAAGTTCTAAGTGGTCGTGGGTGATTAATGTTTTCTCAAAATTATTTTGGTCTGTATTCTCATTGTGTTCAAGTAAGACAATTGCAATTTTTTCAAGTCTTTCAATGCCAACTGCCGTGTTGTAAAGAAATTCAAAGCATTCGTGTTCATAATAGAAATGCTCCATCTTGTCAAAGAAGTAAAGGGCATTGTAAATAAAGGAGCCTGAGATCTGAATTTCAGTCCCAAGTCGAAAATTTTTCCAAAAAAATGTCGGGTCGTTAAACATAGAAGAGGTTGCTGTCAGACTTGTGCATAACGGTTTGGCGCTTGGCGCAGTGGCGGAATTCGGAGCACAAAACTGTCAATAAACCACAAAAGTTTATGCGAGGTAGAATGTTCAAATAACAACTTCACCCGCCATTGAGCCAAACGCCTGTTAGCAGTAGTGGTTTCTTTTCGCATTAGAATAGTTTATAAATGTCCTTTTGTTTTGAACCAACAACTTCTATACAATTAGCTCCATCTCTCTGATATAATTTTTCGTCAAAGTATACAGGTTCTGAACCTGAAGTAACTGTTATCATTAATACAGTATGTCCGTGATAAGTTATTGGTGTAATATCTTTTGTAATTCGAGTTTTTAAAGCTGAATCAAGATTAGAAGAACTAATCCGACTTGTTATGTAACTTATGTATTGGTCGAGATTAACGCCTTTTATTTTAGCTTCTCTCTCAAGACCAACTACCCCAAAGTCGTGATACCTTGGGACATTTACTAGTCCGTCCAATTTTTCAACTTGAATGGTGTCAGCTTCTTTGTCAGTAACTCCTATGAATAAAAATCCAGTCTTATCCTTTCCTAAGTTTGCTAATGCCGAAATATTACATAGGATTTTATTAAAGCTATTCTCATCAAATTCACGATTACTAGGATTCAATGTATAAAAACCTTGTTTGAAATCATAAACTGCTGCTTCTGTTTTTGATTTCATTAAGTACGCTTGAAAGTCAATTACATATGAAGTAGTACTTCTGAATGTTGAATCTGTCTTTTTGAAATGGTCTTGAATTAAACCCTTACAAATGTTTATGTTATTTCTTCTGTCATCTGTTGTGGTATAATTTCTTGACCTTACAAGTTTTGTATGTATGTTCTTAAGACTTACTTTTATTTTTTTATAGTCAAAAGCAGCTTTATTTTCCTTAATCATCAATTCATAGTAAGCCATAAATAATGTATAGAATGCTTCTTTAACAGGATTACCTCCAGCATTTGGATTTAAAATTGTTTTTAATCTTTCGCCTTCAAAATGAAAGTCAACTAGATTAAATATTTCTGAAAAAACTGTAAGTATTTCTGTCCTTATATTTTTTTCACCAACTGCATTGATTTTTACATCAATATCATTTGACTTATCGTCATTTCCACTACCATAATAGTTATCAAAGGCAACTCTACTTGCAGGAAATGGAACACCTAAAGCACAAGATAAAATTATATCAGCAATAAGTTGTTCATCTTCACTTTCTTTGAGGTCAGAGACATTTAAAACCCCGTGTCTACACCAAAAAGTATCTTCTGCATTGATTCCATACTGATGTTTTGAAAGTTTTGAATCAATACTTATTTCGGGCATTTCTTGTAGAAGTAAAATTTCTCGTGATGCGTCACCTCTGATTTCGGAAGCAACCTCTCTTACTAGTAATGAAAACTTAGAAACATTACCTGCTTGTCTCACTTCTTGTGGTGAAAGTTTTCGTCCTGTCGAATTTATTCTTCTAAATGTTTCGTTAATTTCATCAGAACTGCCAGTCTTGAAAATTGTTACTGGAAATGGATATTGAATAAATGCAGAAACTTGTTCTTGAGTTAAAAATTCTACGTCTGTTTTAGGGAATATTACACCTTTAGTTACTTGGGATTGTGCAAATGTATAGTCAGGTATATTGAAAAATTTGTCTGAACCACCAATGAAAACTGGAAAGTGATTTTCAATAAATCCGAATATTGCATTTAATCTCTGCATACCATCTATTATTTCATATTTGTCATTTTGTGATGCAAGTAGAACTAAAGGTATTGGATATTGAAGAAGGATTGATTCTATTAAGTCTTTTTTTTCTTGCTGGCTCCAAACAAGTTTTCTTTGATAACGTCTGTTAATAAACAGTTTGTTATTTCTGTAGGCTTCATAAGCCTCCATTATTGTCATACCTCTTGGTGATTCTATCATAATATTTTATTATTTGTCCTGTTGTTTGTCTGTTGTTGTCGGTCTGTCCACCATTACTGCTAACTCATTAATATATGTAATAACAATTGTAACTGTATAGACGAGTTATCATGTATATCAATAAGTTAGTTCTATACGAATTTAATTATTTATCAGAACAATACAATCTTGTGAATTAGTTATCCTCATTATTGGCTAAAGTAGAGCATGAAGCTAAGGAAACAGGCAAATGCCAAGAAAGCTGAGCTATGTGCGAAGCTCTGGCTTTTACCCGAGCGGAGCCGCAGGATGCCGACGGAATGAGGCTGCGCTGGAGCGAAGCGAAAGTTAGCAGCGAATGAGGAAGGCTGCCTGCGGCGGGGGAAAGAAGTTTGTAACGGTTCGTTATTGGCGGTCAGGCTGGGCAATCGGAGCTGTGTCTGGCGATAAAAGTACAAAAGCCGATTAGGATTACCAAGGTTGAATTTTAGCGTTGTCCTGCCCTGCTTGCGCCAATAACCTGTTGCCCGCAGTTTAAGTCGTCGGAGTTAATTTATCCTCTTCAAACCAATGCATAAATTGTCTTACCATATTTATATCGGATTGATTGTTGTCGCCTCTGTCGCTCCATTTAACTTTCTCTTTATTTAATTTTTTGTCTGAAAAAACTTTGTTTAACTGCTTTTTGATATAGTGTTTGTCAAAGAGAGCTATAAAGAAATTGTAATCTTCTTTTGCAAAGTTGGTTTTGAAAGGGTTTTCATACGCTGTGCTAAAAATTGTTGGCGTAAATGCTCTAAGCAGGTCTAAAGACTTTGAGAAATCTTTATCTAAAATGTTTTTTACATACTTTGTCAATTGAGATTTATTTTTAGCTCCCCATTCATTAAATAAGTAAGCAGTTTGCTCAGGGAATTTTTCAAATATTGAAGAATTAACAGACTCGTTTTGAGCACGGGTTATCAAATGAGCCACAATAGTTTGATATTCTTTGACAGAAAAAAATTCTTTTTCTTCATACTTGTCTTTTCTTTTGAGTTCATAGAATATTTCAGAAGCGAATTCAAACGGATTTGCTTCTTTCATTAACTTATCTATGAGTTGCAATTGTTCCTCCTTGTTTGTATGCTTTTTTATCAGTTGCACAATAAAAAAAACAGCTTGACCATTTGGGGAATCAAACCTAAATGAGAAACCTGTTGGCTTTTTGAACAATTGAGATTCTATCGCAATTATTCTTGAAAGCTTAAATGATACATTCCAACTTAGATCTTCCTCTCTACTTCTTATTTTAAGGAGAAATGTTTCAGTCGAACTTTGTGATATGAGATGCTTTAATGATTTTGTGATTTCCAGGTCGGTTTGATTTGGTATATCTGATATAAAATTATTGAATGCTATGTCAGAAATCTCACCCTCAATTACAGCATAGCTGAAATATCTATTAAAATATTTTGCTGATGCGATTCTTTGTTGTTTAAACCAATCGTTAGCAGAATCTCTATTGTAGGAATAATTTTGTAAGGCTTCTTTAATTACTGGAAAAAGTCGCTGCAATAAATTTTTAATGCATTCCTTTTGCCGTTTAGAAAGGTCAGAGCCTGTCTTTTCTAACAACTCATTAAACAACTTGATTTTCTCATTATTACGCTCATGGGAATATCCATTTGAATACGAGCCAATGAAGTATTCTGGGTTTGACTTAATCAATTCGTAATACTTGGGATAAAATATTTTAATCGCCTCAATCAACATTAAATCAACCATATTTACCTCTTTATGTAAAAGTGGCATTGAAAAAGATAATGTATTTCCATATCTCACTGCAAGGCGAGGTGTTGTTAGCATAATTAAAACATTTTGGCTAAACTCATTGCCAAAACTTCTTCCCTCATCATCTGGTAAGTCTATTTTGTTTGTTTCAAGCGACCTGTTAATTATATCAAAACAGAATTTTTGTAAAGCCGCAGGTTGGGCTAAAGGTATTCTTAGTGGTATTTGGATTATTTTCTCAAGAAAGTTTTGACCTGAATTTTGATTTCCTTCTCCAAATCTATCGCCTAAAGCTGCTGAAACCATATCATCATCAAAAGATAGAACATAAGTTGTATTTGCAAAATCTGCGGTTAGTTTAACCAAACGAAATATTGAATGAATTTCTGTCTTGTCTAATCTGTCTATGTCATCGATAAATATGACAATTTTCTTTTTTTCTTTTTTAAGAATATCTTCAATTCTACCTTTCAAAGTTTCTATATCAACTCCTGCAAGCATTTCGCCAGCAGCTTCAAGTTTTTCACCTAAGTTCCCCAATACAGGAACATCAAAGGTCAGTAGCTTTGCATATTTTTTCAACTGGTCGCCAATCTTTTCTTTTTTGTTTTTCAGATTTGCATCTAACGCATTTGCTAAAGTTTGAAAAAAGTGGATGAGTAACAGATTCTCGTCATTGTATCTCCAAGGATTAAATTTAATAATAATGATATTGTTTTCACTATTGAGTTCTGTTTCTATAAAATTTATCACTGATGTCTTACCTTCTCCCCAAGCACCGTAAACCCCAATTACAATACACGTTTCTTCGTCTCTACTTGTTATGAAATTTGCGATACCCTTTGAAAAGCTATAGCGTTGAAATTTATCTTCGCCGACAAGCGAAACTGGTTTGTCTGATGAAAAGAGTTTATTCATACGGGGTGTCTATAAATTGCGGGCAACGGTTTCGGGCTTTGCGTTCGGGCGGGTTTCGGAGCACAAAACTGTCAACCAGCACTGCACTTGAATAGAAGCACAAAGCTCCAAGTTTACACATCACCCCGCCTGACGCAAAACCCGTGTTATCTGCTGCCCTTCTTTCGGTTTCGCTTGTTTGTCGGGCTTGTTGGTGCGTTGGCTTGGTAGCTCTTTTGCATTTTTTTGTTTGGCTTTGTGCGGTTGGGAAAATGTAAATGTGCTACCAAAAGCGTTGGCTATTCAAAATCTATTTCTGTTTTTGAAATTCGGTCTAATTCGCTTAAAATATTATTTTTAATTACTTCTATTTTTTCAAACTTGTCTGCTATTTGTTTCTGTAAGTCAAGATTAAAAGTGTCGTTTTTATTAATTGGTACAGCAATTTCTATTTCTTGAATTTTTCCTTTTCCTGCTTTGTTGGAAAAGCCGAAACTATGTTTACTGAATTCAAGTTCGATAGTATGTTTTAAAAATAGTAAGTCCAACGTGTCTTTGTATTCGTCTTTTACTATTAATGGTATTACTTTTTCTGATAAGGAAAAACGTCCATTTCTAAAATGAACTTTACCAATAGAACCATCTATATTCCACGTTAGACAGTCTTCAAAATATTTCACACCTTGTAAGTTGTCTTTGACAAAGCCATAGTCAACTGTGTCCGGAAATTTTGAAGCCGAATATACTGGAATAGTCCCTTTATTTTTATTGATAAAAGATTTAGTAAATTTGCTACTGTTTGTTTTATTGTTCAAATCAAACAAATCTTTTATTTTATACAATTTAGTAGCACTTGCTGTGTCAATTTCTATTGTTAAATTTTCAATTTGAGACTTATATTCTTCAATAGTCTTTTTGATATCTTCAACATATAAGATTTTATCTACAACATCTTTTTGTGTTTCCAAATCAAAGTTCCCATCCTCGTCAATAGGCATAAAGATTTCTACCTCTTCAACCATATTTGGATAAACTTTGGTAAACTCATCTGAACCATTTTCGCCTTTTCTACCTTTTGCTAATTCTCTTAATTTTGGCTCAACGATATTTTTTACATAAAGCAAGTTAATATTGGGCATTTTAGGCTTTAATAAACCTCTATCTCCATTAATTGAGAATTTACCTTCAATCAACATCATATAACCTGCAAATCCATTTGTTGCCCAAGTCAGATATTGCCCATCATAATCATTTGTATTGATATAGGTTAAAGGTGCATTATTAGATGCAGAATAAACAGGATTGTCTCCTTTATTTAGGTTGCCGTAATTTTTGGTGTATAAAGACTTACCTTTTTCAATATCAAAAAGGTCTTTGAGTTTATAGGCTTTCTTATTTAGTTCAGACTTTTTTTTTTCAGACAATTCCTTTATGCCTTCTTGAAAAGTTTTTAAAGAAATTGACATATCTTCTACCAATGAAGAAAAGTCAAGTAGGCCTAACTTATCTTTTTTCTCACTTATTCCAAGTTCTATTTTTTCTTCTTCACTCCACCATTTGTCTATTATCCAAGAGTTTTCTAATGAACTTGTGAAGTCCGTAAAAGGGAAAACTTTACATCTTTTGTCAGTATTAATTTTTGCAAAACTTGCTTTGTTACCTTTGAAAAAGGAATACAAAGTAACAGCTTCACTCAAATCATCTTGGTCAATGTCAAATCTGTAAACGTCTCTTGTTTCTCCCATTTCACTTACTAAATATGTGAAAACAGGGTCAGTTTGAACATCTTTTTTGTTTGCTTTTTTAGTAATGCAAAGAATGTATGTTTTTTTATTTGTGGTAAAAAACGTATTTAATGGTAACGAAACAATGCCATCAATATAACACTCATCTATAATAAACTGTCTTAAATTTTTATCGTTTTGACGATTGAAAATTCCGTCTGGCACGATGATAAAAGCTTTTCCGTTTGGTTTCAATGCTCTGACAATCCACTCCATAAACAAACCTTCAACACCAATCGCATTGATTTTATAATAGTTTACAAGAGTTCCGTCTTTTTTGATTTCTTCTTTTAAGTTACTACTTCCGCTTGTTACATAAGGCGGATTTGTTACGATAAGGTCATACTCATTTTCCACAGGTTCAGAAAGTGTCCCTAAAATAGAATTTGTTTTGAGTAAAAAGCTGTCGTTAAAAAGTTGAGCAAATTCCGTTGTAATACCTGGGTTTTCTTTGATAATATCAGAAAAGTAAATCAACATATTGGCTTTTGCCAATATGATTGTTTTTTGTTCGTCTTTGTCAAAACCTTTGTCGTAACCGTGAATAGTAATTTTAGGAATTAGTTTTCCTTTCTTGATTTCGTAGAACTGGTCAAGTTTTGTAATTACAGGTTCTAATAAGAATTTTCCAACGCCACAAGCTGGGTCACAAATTTTTGCACCCACTTTTATGTCGTCCTTTGCCATTTCTACAACGGCTCTAACTACTTTTAAAGGCGTAAAAAATTGACCCCAATTTTTCTTGCTGATACTTTCTTTTAGGAAGCTTTCAAAAAGCTGGCTTTTGAAGTCATAATCAATATGTTCAAGCTTTCCGTAGTCTTTAAACTTGGTCAAAACCTTTTTGAAAACAGTACTATAGCCTTTTACTGCTTTTTGGTCTTTACTGACAAAAATAGTTCCGTTGATAATGGTTGTTTTGTCTGCTGGATTTTCAGGAAACAACGTTTTGATTTTAGGACGTACAATACTTGCATACGTTTCTAAAACTTCGTCTTCTGTGTTTCCATTAAAACTATCATACAAAGTATTGAAGTTATACATTCCTTGCAATACCCCTAAATCACTTAAATATTTAAAAATAAAAAGTTCAACAAATGTATAAAGACAATTTTCGGGCGTTGCTCCACTTACCGACCAAATGTCCTGCCAAATCTGTTTCGCTAAATCAGTTGGATTAACCAATTGTTTAGGTTTGATTTGGTCATTTAATTCGTTTATCGAAAAAATAATTTTCTCAATAAGTTCGGGTAATTTCTCGTCTTTTAAGTCAAAATTTGTTTTTATTTCTTTACCGCTCTCGTCCTTAATTTTATTGCCTGTCAAGACATTAACCCAAACAGTTTCTTTAGTGTCTGTCGCAATGATTATATGAGCATCAAGTTTTCGGGCAACTTCTAATTCTTGTTTTATTGCCTTATTTTTCTGTGCTACTGTTTTAAATTCAGACGGTTTTTTATATTCGATAACTGCAATTACATTTTTCTTCTGAACAATTAAGCCGTCAACTTTCTTTTTTTCTTCAGCTCCGTAGTTTACGTTACGAATAATGCCGTGTTCTTTTAATGCCTTTACAGATGTTGCACCAATGTTATAGAAATCCCACTTGCCAAGCTTTTGGCAATTGTTGATTAAATCTCTTTGTAATAATTCCTCGCTCATTGGTCAAAACTTATTTTGGCTTGTTTAGCATTTGTGCTTTGTAAATATTTTACATTACTGTCTGCAACAATGAATACATTGTCAGAACAATGATTTTTGTATGCTTCAACAGCAAATTTGTCCGCATAAAACAGGTCATTTACTTTCTGAAATTCCATTTCTAAAAGTTCCGCAAGCTCTTTCAATTTTGTCTTACTGAATTTTTGTGAGCCGTTTTCAATTTTACTAATAGCAAAAGCGTTGATGCCAATTTTAGCACCAAATTCGGTTTGTGTCCAACCGTGTTTTTCTCTCTCTTCCTTTATAAAATGTCCAAAACTTGCCATTTTTATATCTGCATATTTTTAGCTTGACCCATAATTCGCAAACTTAATAAAGTTTTTTAAATAATCAACTATGTTTTGTCAAAAAAGAGTTAGGGTGGTGGGTGGGCTTGGTTGCGGTTGGGTAAAATTAAATGTGCTACAAAAGCGTTGGCTTGTGTGTCGGCTTGTAGCTCTTTTAATTTTACGAAGCGGTGGCAATTTTCGTCTTTTTGTCGGAATGTTGAATGTTTGTAGGGTGTTCGTTAGGGTTGCAGATAACTCATTAATATATGTAATAACAATTGTAACTGTATCGAAGAGATATCATATATATCAATAAGTTAGTTCTGTACGAATTTAATTATTTATTAGAACAATACAATCCTAAGAATTAGTAATCATATAAGAGAATAAAAAAGACCCCTGCGCGTAGGAAACAGGCAAATGCCAGGAAAGCTGAGCTATAAGCGAAGCTCTGGCTTTTGCTGAGCGGAGCCGCAGGATGCCGACGGAATGAAGCTGCGCTGAAGCGAAGCGGAAGTTAGCAGCGAATGAGGAAGGCTGCCTGCGGCGGGAGAAGAAGTTTGTAACGTTCGAGTATTTGCGATAGGCAGGGAATTTTTCGTTCCGTATGCTTGGTACAAATGCTTAATTTTTGTTTTGAGTTGAAGTTACAGTCTTTGCTTAATGCTTAACTGTCGCCCCTGAACTTTTGTTGATTTGTATTCTGCTGTTAATGGCTTTTACCTAAAACCCTGCTTTTGCAAATACTTTGTTAGCTGTTCGCCCATCTTTTTTTGTTTTGAAATTTTTAGTAATTGTCAA
>CAZTTO010000022.1:0-53009 GCA_964616465.1 uncultured Hydrotalea sp.
GGCATGCTGACCAAGGCGTCAGCATTCGAGTCCCGTCCGGTCCGCAAAAATGCCCCAAGAAATTGTGGCATTTTTTATTTTAGTATTATCAAGTTAGTTGTTATTGTTATGGCATATTGGGTTTATATTCTGTATTCTGAGAGATGTGATCGCTATTATATTGGACAGACAAGTGATTTTGCTGAAAGATTGGCAAGGCACAATGCTGGAAAAGAGAAGGCTACAGCACCATTTGCACCATGGATAATATTTTGGAAAACTCGGAAATCGTCTAGGTCTGAAGCAATGATTTTGGAAAAAAAATTGAAGAATTTGTCCAGAGATAGATTGAAGCGTTTTATGGAAAAGTATAAGTAAAAGATTGAAGATACGGGTGCCGACGATTCGCTGGATGCGAATGTCGGCATGCTGACCAAGGCGTCAGCATTCGAGTCCCGTCCGGTCCGCAAAAATGCCCCAAGAAATTGGGGCATTTTTTATTTTGGCTTGTCAGTTTTTTAAAGTTGCGGGTGCCGACAACTTTTACAATAATTTACCAATATTCTCACCATATATGGATTTGTGTGATAATATTTATTTCAATAGTGTATTGCATTGAGTTATCAAATTCTGAATTCAATCCTGTTCATTATACTAATAGAAACAAACTCTTAAAGCTAAGTTTTCCTTTTAAATCCTCTAATAGCCAGTCCTGCTGAAATTAGAGTGAGTATGCCTCCCAAAAGCATGGGCGCGCCTGGGAATTGAAAAGGGGCTGCTGGAGATGTGAAGTATGCAAACAATTGCGCCATCAGCAATGGACCTATAATTGCGGTTGCGCTCATCAGACTGGTTAGTCCACCTTGTAAAGCCCCTTGCTCACTAGGTGGAACTTGATTAGAAATAATTCCTTGTATGGATGGACCTGCTATACCCCCCATAGCATAAGGCAATAAAAAAGCAAACATCATCCAACTCTCAGTTGCCCATGCAAATCCCATAAAACCAATAGAATAAAACAAAAGTCCAATCCAAACCCCTTTTTCATGCCCAATTTTTGGGAGTATGATTCTTATTAGGCCACCTTGAACGCCACCAACAAGCAATCCAACGAACGCCAATGAAATGCCTATCAGTTGTTCGCTCCAACCAAACTTGTACATGGTATAAAAATTCCAATTGCTCTGAACAGCATGTACCGCAATATAAATCAAGATTAAAGATGCAATAAGGGCACTAATCGAAGGATATTTAGTAAGTTGAAAAAAGCTGCCGAGTGGATTCGCTCTTTTCCAAGAAAATTTCCGCCTATTTGCTACTGCTAAAGACTCGGGTAAAATAAAGTAACCATACAGTGCATTCATTAAGCAAAGAGCAGCAGAAGCAAAAAATGGCATTCTCACTCCCCAGCCTGCTAAGAGTCCGCCTAACAAGGGACCAAGTATAAAGCCCAAACCAAAAGCTGCACCAATTAACCCAAAATTTTGTGCACGTTTTTCAGGACTACTAATATCCGCAATATATGCAGAAGCAGTTGTGATACTCGCTCCAGTGAATCCAGCAATCATTCGACCTACAAATAGCCAGGCCAAACTAGGAGCAAGCGCTAAAAAGATATAGTCAATTCCAAATCCCAAAAGTGATAATAAAAGAATCGGTCTTCGGCCGTATTGATCACTTAAATTGCCAATTATAGGCGCACAAATGAATTGCATGATAGCATAAGAAAAAGTCAGCCACCCAGCATACCGAGCAGCTTCACTCAATGTACCACCCATTAATGATTCAATGAGTTTCGGCATAACTGGAATAATAATTCCGAGTCCCATTACATCAATGAGAAGGGTAATAAAAATAAATCGAATTGCGGCGGGTCGTTGGGTTTGCATGATTCTGTTGCACAAATAAACGAAATATGTGTAGCCGTTCACCCTTTAAATCTAAACAATGTGTGTGTTTTACACATTAATCTTTATTTTTGAATTTCTAACAACCGACTTGTCCACGAAAATTCGCCAACATGTCTATACCAGTCCAGCAGGTGCAAGATCCTGCAATAGCGAAGTCGCCTGCCCCCCAAAAAAAGGCAGCCCCAGTTACCAAGAAAGTAGCTGCAAAAAATACAAAGGCAACGGCAAAAAAAGCTGATGGATCAGCTGCTGTAAAAAAGACTACGAAGTCTGTTGCTTCCAAAAAGAAGTCCACACCAAGTGCTGTAAAACTAATATTCCAACTTCGATTCAGCACCAATTTTGGTCAGTCGATTTTTATCACAGGCTCACATCCAAAATTAGGTGGCGGGGATGTATCACAAGCCCTTCCTCTTCAGTATTTTAATGATGAATTTTGGTATGTGGTTACAGAATGGCAGGCCAATGAAATTCCTTCCGAGCCTTTGACTTACAAATACGTTGTAAAAAACAAAGATGGCAGCGAGACTACTGATTGGGGAAACGATAAAGTTATTTCGAGTGAATTATTTCAGCAAGAAGAATCGCTGGTTATAGATTCATGGAATCATGCTGGTTATTTTGAAAATGCATTTTACACAGAGCCCTTTTTGAAAGTGTTGTTGAAGAAAAATGTACCTTCTAAAAAAGTGAAGGCCAATTCTAAAGCTACACATGTTTTTCGCGTAAAGGCACCTTTATTGAAAGATGGGCAGTCGCTTTGTTTGTTAGGCAGCGATGAGTTATTAGGGGCTTGGAAAACTGACCAAGCTTTGCCTATGCAACTATCGGATAATCAGCTTTATTATGAGTTAGCCCTTGATTTATCGAAAGCTGTTTTTCCCTGCAGTTATAAATACGGGGTGAAGGACGATAAGAATAATCAATGGCTTCAGTTTGAAGGTGGTGATAATAGGGTATTATACGATAGGGTTGGAAAAAATAAAAAGACTTTTCTCCAGGACGGATTTGCCATATTGCCCAATCAAGGTTTTAGGGCTTCGGGTGTAGCAATCCCGGTTTTCAGCCTACGCACAAAAGATGGCTGGGGAGTAGGCGAGTTTGCGGATATTCCAAAACTTGTTGATTGGTGTGCCAGTATGGGTATTAAGCTCATTCAATTATTGCCTGTGAACGATACCATTGCAACTCATACCTATCTCGATTCCTATCCTTATTCTGCAATTTCTGCCTTTGCTCTGCATCCTATGTATTTAAACTTGGAGGTTGCAACCGACAAAAAGCATGCTGCTTTACTGAAGCAATATTTACCCAAGAAAGCTGAATTAAATGAACAGGATGCGGTTGATTACAATGGGGTTGTAGCTCTAAAAGTTGAGTATTTAAAAGCGTTGTACCCACTTCAAAAGGAAGCTATTTTTACTTCTGAAGGTTATAAAGAGTTCTTTTCACAAAACGAAAAATGGCTGGTACCATATGCAGTATATAGTTATCTAAAGGATAAATATAAAACACCTGAGTTTTCAAAATGGCCTGAAAATCAGGCTTGTACAAGTGGTTTATTGAAGCAAATGACTAAGCCTTCATCGAAAGAGTTTGATGAAGTAGGATTTTATTTTTTCACCCAGTATTTATTGCACGTACAGCTCAAGCAGGCGACCAGTTATGCACATGAGCATGGTGTGATTATGAAAGGAGATATTCCAATAGGGATTTCTAGAAATAGTGCAGATGCTTGGCAAGAACCAGAGTTGTATCATATGGATACACAGGCTGGTGCCCCGCCAGATGATTTTGCCATAAAGGGCCAAAATTGGGGTTTCCCAACTTATAATTGGCAAAAAATGCGCGAGAATGGGTTTGAGTGGTGGAAGCAGCGTTTTGGACAAATGAGTCATTATTTTGATGCATTTCGTATTGATCACATACTTGGTTTCTTTAGAATATGGACCATTCCTTTACATGCAGTACAAGGGATATTAGGAAGGTTTGTTCCAGCAATTCCGGTAGATGTTCAAGAATTGTATCACCGTGGTATTCATTTGCCCATAGAAAGACTTACTCGACCCTTTATTGCCGACTCTATTATTTGGGACTTATTTGCTGAAGATCAAGAGTTTGTAAAGGCTACCTTTTTAGATAGTTTAGGCGAAGGAATGTATCAAATACGTCCAGATTTCAATACGCAACGAGCCGTTGAGGAATATTTTGTTGAAAACAACTTAATTAATTCAAAATCAAATCTTAAAGAAGGGTTATTTGATCTTATTTCTAATATCATTTTAATTGAGGAGCCGGGACAAGAAGGCAAAAAATTCCACTTTAGAATTTCCATGGAATCTACTTCTTCTTTCCGCTATTTAGATGTAGGAACTCAACATCAGTTAAAGGAGTTGTATGTTGATTATTACTTCCGCAGGCAGGATGAGTTCTGGAGAACCGAAGCTATGCTCAAACTGCCAGCATTGAAGCAAGTCACTAATATGCTGATTTGTGGGGAAGATTTAGGTATGGTTCCTGCTTGTGTACCCGATGTGATGCGTCAGTTAGGATTACTCAGCTTGGAAATTCAGCGTATGCCAAAAGATCCTAAGCGTACTTTTTTCCATCCAAATGATGCGCCTTATCTCAGTGTTGTTACTCCTTCCACCCACGATATGAGTACTATTAGAGGTTGGTGGGAAGAAGACAGGCAGAAAACCCAGCAATTTTTCAATTTTGAGCTCGGTCAATGGGGAGAAGCACCTGCATTTTGTGAGGACTGGATCAACAAGGGTATAGTCATGCAGCATTTATATTCACCAGCTATGTGGGCAATATTTCAACTGCAAGACCTCATGGGGATGGATGCTAAGTTAAGAAGAGAGAACCCGAATGATGAACGCATTAATGTGCCTGCTAATCCTAAGCACTATTGGCAGTACAGGATGCATATATCGCTGGAAGATCTGATGTTAGAAAAGGAATTCAATACCCAGTTGAAGCAGTTGATTGCTGATAGCGGGAGGGCTTAACCTCATTTTTACACTATGTGAAAATTATCTGTACCTACATGCAGTATGGTATAGTTCTTGTACATTTACGGCAAACCTAACAATCATGTCATTTGCTGAAGGTAAAGTCGTTGTAATTACAGGTGGATCAGACGGAATTGGAAAAGCTCTGGTAGAAACATTTTTACTAGCTGGCGCGAACGTTGCCACTTGTGGTAGAAATTACGATAAGCTCTATTCATTACAAAAGCAGTTCCCAGGGAAAAAACTATTTATCCATACAGCCGATGTAAGCAAAGAGCAGGAATGTGCCCTATTCATAGAAAAAGTGGTGCAAGCTTATGGAACCATTCACATGCTCATTAACAACGCGGGGATTTCTATGCGCTCTTTGGTACAAGACGTGTCAATAGATACACTCAAACAGGTTATGGATATTAACTTTTGGGGAACTGTATTTTGCACCAAGTATGCCCTTCCTTATATCCAAAAAAATAATGGTATTGTGGTAGGAGTCTCGTCCATTGCAGGTTACCGTGGTTTGCCAGGAAGAAGTGCATATTCAGCATCTAAGTTTGCTGTAAATGGCTGGTTAGAAGCTTTAAGAACAGAATTACTAGATAGTGGAACCCATGTTATGTGGGTTTGTCCAGGTTTCACTACATCCAATATTAGAAATGCCGCTTTAGATAAAGATGCCCGCCCGCAAGGCGAAGGGAAAATGGATGAAGGAAGCATGATGAGTGCAGAAGAGTGTGCAGAGCATATTTACAAAGCAATGGAAAAACGTAAGAGAACATTAGTGCTTACATTTACTGGAAAACGTACTGTTTTTCTGAATAAATTCTTTCCTGGATTAGCAGATAAATTGGTTAGAAATTTTTTCTTCAAAAATGGTGAATTGGTGAAATAGAATTACCCAAAGCTGCGTTAGTAAAAGGCATGCCCGTTATAACGCTGAATACTGATTTTGGAGAGCAAGACTTTCTTGTAGGTGCAATGAAAGGCCAGTTGGTGTCTAAATTACCTGGCTGTCAGTTTGTGGATATTACCCACCAGCTTCCTCGATCTAATTATATGCAGGCAGGTTATATGTGTGCCCATGCATTTCAGTATTATCCACCTCAATCCATCCATCTTGTCTTAGTTAATTTTTTTGATTCAAGTTCAAATCGTTTTTTAGTCACTAAAGTTGGATCACAATGGATCATTTGTCCAGATAATGGCATCTTACTTTTTTTAGTTCCTCAATTAGAAGAGGATGTGTATTGCTTTGATTATGATAGAGGTCTTTCTATGTTGGAAATAACCGCATCCATGTTAAACTCAATTCAAAATTGGGTCATTGCAATGGGGCATCCAAAGGATTTTTTTAGTGTATGTAAAGACTTTATAAGTCAAAATCCTTTACGACCAACTTCTGGTTCGGATTGGATAGATTGTCATGTCATTTATGTAGACAAGTTTGAAAATGTGGTAGTGAACCTTCAAAAAGAGGAGTTTGAACGTGTTCGACAGGGTAGAGCATTTAGAATTGATTTCCATAAAGCGGAAAACCTTACTACAATTAGTCATAACTACAGCGAAGTTGATTTGCACTCTACTTTAGCTTGGTTCAATTCTGCGGGTTATTTAGAAATAGCCATTAACGGCGGTAATATGGCTGGCCTATTTGGCTTGCAGGGATATGATCAGAAGAAAGAAGAAGCTATAAAAAAGTATATCCAGCCTGATGCTAAAAAGCGAGACTCATCGTCTGGACAGCAAGACTATATCTATACAAAAGTCAGGATATTTTTTTCCTGATTTAGCAGACTCAATTTAACGTATGGGGTTTTGCTGTCTGAATTTTCGGTGCTACTTTCGCACCCGGTATTTTGATGGATACCATAAACTCTAAAATCTTGTAACCAATGGCATATGATGTAATTGTTTTAGGTAGCGGTCCAGGTGGATATCCTGCTGCAATCCGCGCTTCTCAACTTGGCTTTAAAGTGGCAATTGTTGAAAAGGAAAGCTTAGGAGGCGTTTGTTTAAACTGGGGTTGTATTCCTACAAAAGCTCTTTTAAAGAGTGCTCAGGTTTACGAATACTTAAAGCATGCACAATCTTATGGTTTGCAAGTTCAAGGAGTTGCACATGATTTTGGAGCAGTGGTAAAAAGAAGTCGCGGTGTTGCTGATAAAATGAGCAAAGGAGTTCAATTCTTAATGAAGAAGAACAAGATTGATGTGGTGATGGGTTATGGAAAAATTGCTGGAAGAGGCAAGGTAGAAGTAACTGCAGCCGATGGAAGTAAACAAATAGTTGAAGGTAAATACATCATTATTGCAACTGGTGGTAGAAGTCGTGAGCTTCCTAACTTGAAGCAAGACGGCCAAAAAATTATTGGATACCGGGAAGCAATGGTGTTACCTAGTCAGCCTTCTTCAATGATCGTAGTAGGCAGTGGTGCGATAGGGGTAGAATTTGCTTATTTCTACAATAGTATGGGCACAAAGGTTACCATTGTTGAATATTTACCAAGAATAGTTCCCGTAGAAGATGAAGATATCTCTAAAGAACTTGAAAAACAATACAAAAAGCAGGGCATTAATATAATGACCAACGCTTCTGTGGAATCTGTTGATACAAGTGGATCAGGTGTACGTGCACAGGTAAAGCTTCAAGATGGATCTACTACCACAGTAGAAGCAGATATCTTATTGAGTGCGGTAGGTGTTGTTGCCAATATCGAGAATATTGGATTAGAAGAAAATGGCATTCAAACAGATAAAGGAAAGATTGTTGTTGACAAGTATTATCAAACCTCTGTTCCTGGTATTTATGCAATTGGAGATGCAACACCGGGACAAGCTTTGGCACACGTAGCAAGTAAAGAAGGTATCAATGCAGCTGAGCACATTGCTTATATGGAGAAAAAACATCACCATGCGCCTGAAGCAATGGATTATGGGAATATTCCTGGGTGTACTTATTGCATACCAGAAATTGCCTCAGTGGGTATGACAGAAAAAGCAGCTAAAGAAGCGGGCTATGAAGTAAAAGTGGGTAAATTCCCATTCATGGCAAGTGGTAAAGCTTCTGCATCTGGTAATACAGATGGTTTTGTAAAAGTGATTTATGATGCGAAATATGGTGAATTCTTAGGCTGCCACATGATTGGAACTAATGTAACTGAGATGATTGCAGAAGCAGTTGTTGCAAGAAAATTAGAAACTACTGCTCATGAAATCCTGAATGCAGTTCACCCGCACCCAACAATGAGTGAAGCACTGAAGGAAGCTACAGCGGCTGCTTTTGGAGAAGCGATTGATATTTAATTGGTTAGATTTTAATACGATTTTTATTTATAAGGCCTCATTTGAGGCCTTTTTTAGTTTTATTTAATTTAAGGTGGGGCTTGTTTGTGGTAACTTTATACATTAACTAATGACTGTTCGTATTGCATACTTTAGGGGTTGATATTGTATCCAATTTGTTGGATGAAATGCCGTTGGCTTTATTTCGGTTTGATACCGAAGGTGGTGGTCGCATGCATTATCTGAGTAGTGGGATTGAAAAAATTACGGGTTATCAGCCAATTTATTTTCTTTTTCAGCCATTATCAATTTTTAGAGAGGGTATAGTAGAATCGGATCGATTGCAACTTGGTAAACACATTCATAGGGCTCAGAAAGAAAATGGTTCTTATGAAATGACCTATCGTTTTAGACATCAGCATGGCTCTATTCGTTATTTGTTTGAAAGGGGAACTTTTCAATCCGATGAATATGGAAATGTTTGGGTAGAAGGCTACATAGCTGATATGAGTCAGAAAAGGAGGGAAGATGACCAGCTTCAAAAGAAAGTACATGATTTAGAATTATTATCATTGGTTGCAGAAAGAACTGGTAATGCAGTTACTATTACTGATACTGAGGGAAAGTTTGTTTGGGTAAATGAGGCATTTAGAAAACTTACTGGATATGAATTATATGAGTTAGAGGATAAGAGATTTGGATATTCTTTGGACGGTCCTGAAATTTCTGATTTGGTAAGAGAGCGCGTGCAGCAAGCAATTCGTTTAAAAAAGCCTTTTCATGAGGAATTTTTGAGCTATGGTAAATTAGGTCGGAAGTATTGGGTTGAGGTTGATAGTCAACCTTTATTTAATAGTGTTGGTGAACACGTTGGATTTATGACCATTGAAAACAATATTACTGGTCGTAAACTCATGGAATCGAATTTGAAAGAAAACGAAGAAAGATATAGACTCATTTTTGATAATGCATTAGACGGAATCTTACTGAGAGATAGCAATGGTTTTTTTTACAGTGCAAATCAGGCAGCACTTCACATCTTAGGGTATTCAGAGGAGGAAATTAGAACGCTTAAACAAGATGAATTGGTGCTAGCAGATGATCGTTTGCAAAAATTTCTTTCTGTAAGAAGTTTTCATGGCAGTGCAAAGGCGGAACTTTTGTTTAGAAAAAAGAATGGTTCTTTTTTCCATGCCGATGTTAGCTCGTCGAATTTTATTACAGAAAAAGGCGATAAAAATGCTGTTATATTCTTTAGAGATGTTACTGATAGAAAAGAAACATTAAAGAAACTGGCAGAGAATGAAGAACGCTATAGGATGATCTTTGAGAATAGCATGGATGGAATTATGGTTAGAAATGAACAAGATGTTATTTTAAGTGCAAATAACGCAGCTTGTAAAATTTTAGGCTATAGCAAAGAAGAATTGTTACAAATACCCGGGAGTTCAATAGTTGCAGATAAAGGTGAGGTATTTCAAGATTTTTATGAAGAGAGAGAGAAAAGTGGTAACGCAGTTGCTGAACTTCAGTTTTACTGTAAAGACAGAACTATAATAGATGTTGAAACGAGTTCTGCTATTTTTAAATCTGGCAAGGAGGGAAAGCTATATGTGGTTGTATTTAAAAATATTACAGGTCAAAAAATAGCAAAAAGAAAACAAGAGGAATTAATTAAACGCCTTTCGCTTGCAACTGCTTCTGCAGATACAGGAATTTGGGAGGTAGATCCTGTGAAAAGTGAAATTTTCTGGGATAAACGTATGTATGAGATTTTTGGATTTAACAATCCTGCACAATCACCTCAACCTATAGACATTTGGAAGACTGCTTTGCATAAAGAAGATGCGCCAATTTTGAGAGATGCTATTACGCGACTTATTGAAGGTAAAGTTGATAAAGATTTTATTGAGTACAGAATCTTTCTTCCAGATGGGACTTTGAGATATGTAGAAGCACATGCAATAGTTGATTTGGATAAGTCTGGTAAGGTAAGTAGATTAATAGGAACTAATAGAGACGTAACAGATAGCGTATTAGATAAGCAACGTTTATTGATGCAAAACAATACGCTTCGCGAAATCGCAGTTGCTCAATCGCATGAAGTTAGAAGACCATTGGCTAACATATTAGCCGTTATAGAACTAATTAAAAGTAACGATGCTTTAAAAGATCCGGAGTTACTAGAACATTTAGATGCAAGCGCAAATGAACTTGATGAGTTGATTAAAAAAATTGTTACGCGAATTAATTTGGCAGAAAAACAATAAAAAAATCCGATAAGTATATAACCTATCGGATCAAATATGATATTTCAAATATACTAAGCTACCTTAGCTTTCTTTGATAACTTGCTCTTTAAATTTGCAGCCTTATTCTTGTGAATAATACCGCGCTTAGCTAATTTATCAATCATAGAAATCACGTTTGGTAGTTGCTCTGTATATGCACTGCCATCTTTTTCTTTCATATCGCGAATAGCATTACGGGTTGTTTTACCATAATAGCGGTTGCGATCTCTTCTTTTTGCTGCCTGACGGGTATCTTTTTTGGTAGCCTTGTGATTTGCCATATTAAAATGAATTTCTATAAAATTGGAGGGCAAAGGTAAGAGGATATTTCTAAAATTCCATAAAAAAACTTGAATTCCTTTAATTGCTGATATTCAAGTGATTATAAGGGCATTTGGGGGCTCGTAGACTTTTTCTATACAATATTAGCAATTTCAATTTCATCTAGCCAATATCTTGCAGTATGAAGTTGCATTACAAAGTGGTGGAAACACCCTTCATTTATCCGTTTACCATTTCTGGTGGTAGAACTAAAACACATCAACCCTCACTGATAGTTGCACTTGAATTGGGGCCATTTATGGGATTTGGAGAAGCACCTGCCATTGCTTATTATAATGTTACAATAGATAGAATGCTTGAAGTAATTCAAGAAAAAAAGACCCATATTGAAAAATTTGCGTTAACAGATCCAGCTAGATATTGGCACTATCTTCATCATCTTCTTCCGAATGATCATTTTTTAGTAGCCGCTTTAGATATGGCTGCATGGGACTTGTTTGGTAAAATGCGCAAACAGCCTTTATTTAAAATGTGGGGAACAGAATGGGTTAATTGTCCACGTACCGACTATACCCTTGGAATAGACTCCCCCGAAATCATGCTAGATAAAATGAAGGCCAATCCCTGGCCTATTTATAAAGTGAAGTTGGGTACATCTGAGGATATAGAAATTATTCGATTGTTGAGAGCAAATTCAAAATCCTCTATAAGAGTAGATGCTAATGCGGGTTGGACTACAGAGGAAGCACTAGAAAAATTGCCCTTGCTCCATGAATTGGGTGTTGATCTAGTTGAACAACCACTCGCAAAAGACAACTGGGAAGGTATGAAACAGCTAAAAGAAGTTTCACCTATTCCTCTATTTGCAGATGAAAGCTGTGTCTTTGAGTCTGATGTTGCTCGGTGTGCAGGGCATTTTCATGGCATTAATATTAAGCTCACAAAATGTAGTGGTCCAACACCAGCCTTGAGAATGATTGAAGAAGCAAAAAAACTTGGCATGCAAGTGATGATGGGCAGTATGAATGAAAATATTATAGGTTCCGCGGCAATTGCTCATTTTTTACCTCAACTAGATTTTGTAGATATGGATGGCCCACTTTTGCAAACAATGATACACGGTACAGGTGTAGACTTTTTGCCAGATGGAAACATTCAATTAAGCAATGCACCTGGACTAGGCATTCAAGTAAAACTTCCGGCCTAACAATCATACATTATGACTCCTGAAAGAACCAATCGATTGCAAAGCGTTTTGGATAAAAGGCAAAACAACTTAACTGTTGTTATGGAAAATGTGCATGACCCGCATAATATTTCGGCTGTTATGCGTAGTTGTGATGCAGTAGGAATACAGGATATTTATATACTGAATACTCGTATCCCCAGGCACGAAAAGTTTGGTGCAAAAAGTAGCAGTAGTGCGGCTAAATGGTTGACTATTCATCATTTTGATGATCCAGTTGCTTGTTTTGATTCGCTTAGAAAAAAGTATCATAAAATTTATACTACCCATCTAGCAAGTGATGCAGTTTCATTGTATGAAATTAATTTTACAGAATCTATTGCCTTAGTATTTGGAAATGAACATGTAGGAGTAAGCAAAGAAGTCATTCAAATGGCAGATGGTAATTTTATTATACCACAAGTTGGTATGATTCAAAGCTTAAATATTTCTGTTGCCTGTGCAGTATCTATTTATGAAGCATACAGGCAAAAATCGAATGCGGGGCATTATAAACAAAGTAGATTAAGTAATATTGAAATGAATGCCTTACAAAATCAATGGGGATTAAAAGAATAAGAATGAAAAAGCAAATATTGATCTTGTGCATGATACTTTTATTTCATGCAGGTTATAGTCAACAAGTAGCCAAATATAAAATTCAGGATGTAGTAAAGTACATGGATACAGCAACTGTTCCTTTGGTTGTGAACTTTTGGGCGAGTTGGTGTAAGCCATGTGTTGAGGAAATTCCTTGGTTTGAAAAAGCTGTTGCTAACTATGCAAAAAATAAAGTTCGATTACTTTTGGTAAGCTTAGATTTTGAAGAAGATTATCCTAACGGAATTATTGCTTTTGCAAAGAAAAAAGGGTATCGCTCTTCTTTGGCGTGGTTAGATGAAACGAATGCAGATGAATTTTGTCCGGCCATTGATTCTACTTGGAGTGGTGCAATTCCCGCAACTGTTTTTGTTAACAATGCTTTTAAATATCGTTTGTTTATAGGGCATCAAATTCCTGAACCAAGATTAGAATTAGAGTTGAAGAAATTGGTCGGAGAGAATTAATAATTTTTTAGTGCATAAAAAAAGGCTGTCGGTATATTCGACAGCCTTTTATTTTATAGCCTTTTAATTGTGCAGCCTACCGACTTACTTTCTTTCACAGCAATATCTTTTTTGGTTACCATTTCATCTATAGCGTGTCTCAAATGGATGCGTTCTACTTTTTTTGCATCTGCTGGACTGTCATCTATTGCACCTTTGTATACCACAATCCCTTCCTTGTTGATTAAGAAAATTTCAGGTGTTTTCGTTGCTCCATATGCATCTGCAACTTGGTGATTTTGATCAACAACATAAGGCCAGTTGTATTGTTGTGCTTTAGCGTATTCTTGCATGGCAGTATATGAGTCTTCTCCTTTACGATAGGCTTCATTAGGATTCAACACAATTACCCCCACTTTCTTATTTAAAGCATATGCTGCAATATCTTTTGTTCTGTCTTGGTTCTTGATTACATAGGGACAAGTATTACAGCTAAACATAACCAGTACACCATTCTCCTGCATCATATCCTTTATTGAGACTTCTTTACCAGACACATCTTTCATTTTTACTTCAACCTTTGGCGCTTGGGTTCCAACAGCAATAGATTGCATGCTTTGAGCCTGGAGTACATTCCAAGATATGGCAAGGGCCATTAATGATAAGAATACTTGTTTCATAAGTTGAAAATTTAGAGTCCTAAATTGGCAAATACTCGTTAATTGTCCAAACCATCCATACTTTTTAGCTTTCTTTTCTCAGATTCAGCCAATAAATAGGTTATGCTCACATTAAGTTCAAAGCCAATAAGGATAATCATAGCATTAAAGTAGATAATTAACATCAACACCAATATTGTACCAACAGATCCATAAAGTGTATTATAAGTGCCGAAATTATTGACCCAATAAGAAAATGCGAGGGTAGTTAATAAAATTAAGCTTGTACTTAATAATGCCCCAGGTGAAGCTAGTTTCCATTTCTTTTTTACAGAAGGGCCAAACCTATAAATGAGTGCGATACTCAAAAAAATAATTAGAATGAGCATGGTCCACCGTACGTATGGCCACCAAGAAATACTCTTACTAGATTGTAAGCCTAATAACCATTTAATAACTGCTTCTTGTGCAACTAGTACAAATCCTGATACGATTACCAAAAGCGTTAAAATGAAAGTTAATTGAATCGCTTTGAGTCGTTTTTGAAGAAAAAAACCTTTATGCTCGCGAATAGACTTATCGAATGTGTTAATCATACCCATCATTGCATTAGATGCATAAAAGATGGCCAATAGAAAGCCAAATGAAAGTAGTCCAGTTCTTGGCTGAAAAAAATCATTGATAAAGCTCTGAATCATTTCAGAAGCTGAGGGGGTGGGGGCAAATTCACTTAAAATTCCAAGTATTTCTTTATGAATCAACTCAGATGCAGGCACATAAGGTAGTAGGGTAAACAAAAAAATACAAGCCGGTGGAAGAGCAAGTAAGGTGTTGAAAGAAATAGCAGATGCCCTTTCATTTAGTCCTACCCGATTGATTTGATTAATGAAAAAGTGCACAACATCGTATAACGATAATCCTTGAAAACCAGGTAAAGTGAATTTTTTACTTTTACGTATTGTGAAAGCAATGGGTGGACTGGTTAATATAATTCGTTGAATCTTAATCAAGGAGTAGCATTTTTATATCGATTGTTCAAGGCCTCTTGGTATTGTTTGGCGTACTTTAAGTGATCTTGATAGTTTGAAGTGAAAATATGGTTTTGACTAAAATCACTGTTTGCTACAAAAAATAAATAATTGGTTTCAGGAGCGTTTAAGACAGCATCAATGCTAGCTTTTCCCGGAGTACAAATAGGTCCAGGTGGTAGACCTTTATTACGATAAGTATTATACGGTGAGGCAACTTGTAAGTGCCCATGTAAAATTCTCTTCAACCCAAAATCGCGAAGAGCAAATTTTATAGTTGGATCTGCACCAAGTGGCATTCCTTTTCTGAGTCTATTCAAATAGACACTAGCAACCTTTCCCTTTTCTGCATCATTATAGGTTTCTTCTTCAACTATAGAGGCAAGGGTGTACACTTGTTCAGGTGTTAGCCCTTTTTTGGCTGCTAGCGCCATTCTATCACCCGTAGCCCAAAAATTATTTCTTTGTTCTGCAATTTTTTCAATAATTCTTTGGATAGGTGTATTCCAATAGAAAAAGTAAGTATCAGGAAAAATTAAGGTCATGAATTGGTCGGAATTTACACCATATGAAGCTAACGAATCTGAGCTAGAAATAAAGTTTAAACAGGTGAGGCTATCTGTTGAAAAAAGTTTTCCTACTATCCCTGCAAACTGTTCAGGAGTTCTAACTTTTTTGATAACCCAACGTACTTCGGTTTGTTGGTTGTTTCGTAACATTCGCAAGGTTTGTAGTAGGCTTTGATTCCTTTGTATAGTGTATTTACCTGGCCGAATTTTTGTCCACAAGTTTAATGGACTAGCCAACCATTTCATCATTAAAGGATTGGTTAAAACACCTTCCTGCTTTAATTTTTCTTCAAGTTTACCTGGTACACAATCTGCTGGATATAGATAAACAGCCTTTTCATTACCATCAAAAGATGTAGCTGGACCAAGTGTAAGCCAAATACCCCATGCACCAAGCAAAATGATTATGCCAAAGGCAATTAGAAGTTTCTTCAACCATTGTGGCCGATGCGATGCTTTTTTATTCTTAGCTTTCTTTTTGTTCATACTATAATAACTAGGTGGAAAATTAACAAAAAACCCCATCGATTTCGATGGGGTTGCAATATTGTAAAAAAGAGCGTTTATTTTTTATTAGTATCTGTACTTGCTGGAGCAGGTGAAGGTTGCATAGGAGCAGTAGCAGGAGCCGTATTAGTGTTAACTTTCTTCAACAATTCATTTTCAGATGCACCAGTGCCTCCCTTCAAAAAAATGGAAGAAAATAAAGCTAAAACAGCAATAGCTGAAGCAAAAACCCAAGTACCCTTTTCTAAAACATCAGTAGTTTGTTTTACACCCATAAGTTGGTTGCCTAAACCGCCAACATTACCTGCCAATCCACCACCTTTTGGGTTTTGAACTAGAATTACAAATCCTAATGCAATTGCAGCAACAACAACTAAAATCAAAAACAAAATGGTCATATTCAATTAATTTATTTGAGTTCTTATTTTTCAATGCCTTTCAGCTCTTGAATTTTGGCGGCAAAGTAAGCCGATTTTTCAGGATTTAAAAAACTTAATTTAATGTAGAGCTGGATTGCCTTGTCAACCTGCCCTTGTTTTAACAATACATCGGCCATAGTTTCCGTAACTACTTCCTTCATTTCATTGGAAGTTTGGGCAATAGCAGAAACGGCAGTTTCCAAAGCTGGATCAGTACCGAGGTCAACAGGATTGGGGTTATGGTTTTTCATTTGCCTAAGCCAGTCGGTGAATTTTCGCAATTTGGTAGTGAGCTTGTCTTGGGGAATTTGGGTCAGGTCTATTTTTATTCCCTGCGATTCAAAATAATCTACCATATGATGCGCCTGAGGTGTTACAACTTGGGCATTTTCTGGAACAGGCTGTTTAAAGGCTTCTAATTGAGCTTGTAGTATAGCCGCAATTTTGTTATCGGCTTCTGCCTCTGTAGCCTGTTTTGACTCAACTTTCTCTAAAAAAGGATTATCATCTAAGTCTTCAGAACTAATTAAAATGGGTTCTTTATTGTTATTTGGTTCAATAACTATTGGTTTTATTTCTTCTGAAACCGTTTCAGGTGTTGGCGGCTGCGGTGCTCTTGCTCTATTGCCATCCATCATTGCTTTGTATGCTTCCAGTGTTGGCACTTCAACAGTTGTATCGAAGCTAGCAGTTTCTACAGGTTCATTAGAGGGCGGGGTAGAAGCTTTACTTGATAGCGTCATAGTTGGGGCACCAACCGGAAGATCTTCAGGTACTGATAGGTTATTAGAAGGGAAGGAAAATGAAGGCTGGAAAGAGATCTCTTGGGAGACTTCATCATTCAGGAGATAATACAGCCAATGCTGGTTGCAGAAGTAAAGTGCAGCCAACTGGTTATTTTGCTTAGATTGATGATGGTCTCTTGCTCCCTTTGTTTTATAAGCTAATAAAAGCCTTGCGGGTCCCATAAATGGGTATTGTTGAACCAACCGACGCAGAGTTTCCTCAGATACCTGCTCTATTTGGTTTTCACCTGTAAGGTGCTGTAATGATTTCTGCAACAATGGGTTCATGCGGTTAAAAATACTATAAGCTTACCAGTTGGAAAAGATCTTATTAAAGATTTCATCAGTTAAGTTCCTTAAAATTTCATCTAGCAAAGCGCCTTCAGCCTGTTGGAGTGATAAGTTTGCCGAAAAATCGAATGCACGACTGATGTCAAATTCTTCCGTTTTATTCTCAAGCGTCTTGCGTAATATCACATGCACGCCCACAGTAAGTCGGTTGGTAGTTGCTTGCTGTCCACCTACAGCTGTAGTTGTAACAGAATAGTCACTTATATAACCACTTACCTGATAGTGTGCATCGTCGGAATTTGTTCTAGTAAGTTTGGTTTGATTCGTAATTTTTTGCTGCAGACGATCTGTTAAACGTGGACTAAATTCAGGGTTCACGTATCTAGCTTTGTTTTCAAAAAATCCAATTTTAATGGTTTTTACATCTGGTGGAACAGTTGCATCTTTGAATGAATAAATTCCACATGCAGCTAATAATACGGTAGTAAAAAAAAGCAGAAGAAAACGCAATGGTATAAAAGTTACAGTTCGACTCATGTAATTGATTATTATAAATTTTCTATATCGTACTCTTTAAGCTTTCTATATAAGGTCCTCTCACTAATTCCTAAATCAATAGAAGCATCTCTTCTTTTCCCTTTATGTTTTTTTAGAGCTTTGACTATGAGCTCTTTCTCTTTATCCATAATGTTTAGAGACTCTTCTACTTCTTCATGGTGGTGTAATTCATCTTGTGTTAAAATAACTGGTGCTGAAGTCTCATTTGGAGAATATCCATTGTTATATGGTGTAGAGACTGCATGTGCAGATACCTCATTATGTGATACGGGTAATGGTAAGTCACTTAGCAATGAATGATGCGTATACTGGGCAGCAGCAGGGGCAATAGATGGATTTTGCAAGATTTCAAGAAACATCTTTTTAAGCTCTGTTACATCTTTCTTCATATCGAAAAAAAGCTTGTACAATAGTTCGCGCTCATTGGCAAACTCGGCTCCACCTGTTTGTCCAGCTATTACCGGAAGATTTGTTTTTTCTTGGTGCTTGGGTAAAAATTTGCTCAATTCAATTGCACTCACTTGCTGATTAGTGCTCAAAACTGATAGCTGTTCAGCTAAATTTTTAAGTTCCCTCACATTTCCGGGGAAAGTATATTGGGTAAGTAGTTGCTTGGCATCTTCTTGCAGTTGAACGGGTTGTGTTTTATAGCGTTCAGCAAAATCAACTACAAATTTTCTAAATAATAGATAAATGTCTTCTTTTCTATCTCGTAAAGATGGTACTCGAATTGGTACTGTACTTAAGCGATAATAAAGGTCCTCCCGAAATCTTCCCTTTTGTGTAAACTCCAATAACTCTCTGTTTGTTGCGGCAATTACACGCACATCTGTTTTCTGCACTTTAGAAGATCCAACACGAATAAATTCTCCTGTTTCTAATACACGTAACAAACGAGCTTGAGTTCCCAATGGCATTTCACCAATTTCATCTAAGAAGATTGTACCGCCATTTACAGTTTCAAAATATCCTTTTCTACTATCTACTGCGCCAGTAAATGCACCCTTTTCATGTCCAAACAATTCTGAATCTATTGTGCCTTCTGGTATTGCCCCGCAATTGACTGCAATAAATGAGTTGTGTTTTCTTGAAGAAAGCGCATGAATAATTTGAGAAAATACTTCTTTACCTACGCCACTTTCACCAACGATCAAAACCGATAAGTCGGTGGAAGCTACTTGCACAGCTGTATTCAACGCATGGTTGAGCGATGGCGAGTTACCTATAATACCAAACCTGTTTTTAATTGATTGTAATTCCATGTTGAATTTATTCGGGCTGATCAATTCTTGTACCCATTAAAGTAGCTTTATTACACTGATGTACTTTTACCCATGCATAGCTACCTGGATGAAGGTTGGTATTGTCTTTTGGAAAAACAATTACTTTGTTTTGTGAGTTTCTTCCCATCCACTCGTCTTCACTCTTTTTACTGGGGCCTTCAATCAACACTTTAAAAGTTTTACCAACATCTTGCTGGTTGCTGATTAATGAAAGCTGGTATTGTTTATCAACAATTTCTTGCAGTCTTCTCTTTTTTACTTCAAGTGGAACATCGTCGGTATATCTTCTGGCTGCGAGTGTACCTGGACGTTCACTGTAGAAAAACATATAGCTATAGTCGTAGCGACTGTAATCCATAATACTCAAAGTATCTTGATGTTCTTCTTCAGTTTCAGAACAAAATCCAGCAATGATATCAGAGCTAATGCCGCAGTCTGGAATGATTTCGCGAATGCGATCTACCTTCGACATATACCACTCTCTTGTGTAAGTTCTGTTCATGATTTGAAGAATACGTGTGTTACCGCTTTGAACTGGCAAATGAATGTAATTACAGATATTTTCATATTTAGCCATTGTATACAACACATCATCTGTAATATCTTTAGGATGAGAAGTACTAAATCGAATCCTCAAATCAGGATGAACAAGTGCAACCATCTCCAACAACATTGCAAAGGTTACTGGCTCATTCGTATTGTCATTATGCCAATAATAACTATCTACATTTTGTCCAAGTAAGGTAACCTCTCTGAATCCCTGATTATATAAGTCGCGAGCTTCTTGAACAATAGAGTGTGCGTCTCTACTCCTTTCTCTTCCTCTTGTAAATGGCACTACACAAAAACTGCACATATTATTGCATCCTCTCATGATTGAGATAAATGCAGTAACACCATTCGAACCTAATCGAACTGGAGAAATATCGGCGTAGGTTTCTTCACGACTGAGTAAAACATTTACAGCTTTCTGACCAGTTTCTGCTTCTTCAATGAGTGCAGGCAAGGTTCTATAGGCATCAGGACCAACTACCATGTCTACCAGCTTTTCTTCTTCTAACAGTTTCGACTTTAAGCGTTCCGCCATGCAGCCTAATACGCCAATAAGCATCCCTGGTCTTTGCTGTTTTACCTCTCTAAAAGCTTGTAGTCTTTTTCGAACAGTCTGTTCAGCTTTTTCTCTGATGGAGCAGGTATTCAAAAGAACTAAATCGGCTTCTTCAAAATTGCGTGTAGCTCCAAATCCTTCATTTTGAAGAATTGAAGCTACAATTTCGCTATCACTGAAGTTCATTTGGCATCCGTAGCTTTCAATATAAAATCTCTTGGTATATAAATTAGGGTCCTGCTCAAAAGGTGCAAACGCTTCACCTTGTCTTGTTTCATTATGTATTTTACTATCAGTAAGCATCATATCCATCGTACACCAGATTTGGGTTGCAAAAATACATGAAAATCTGTTAAAGTGTCAGTTTGTCATGTGCTTTTCACGCGAAATCAACCTTATTTTTACATTTTATTGAATTTTTGAACCAGCATGAGACAGTTTTTTGTTTTTTTACTTGTTGTTGGAGCGTCTTTCCCCCTTTTTTCGCAAGATATTTCTGTGAATAGGCTACGCAATGAAACTTCAAGAGATATTAAAAAGGATTTGGATACCGCAAAATGGAAATGGAAGTCGGGAGGTGTATTTAGTGCAAATCTCGCCCAAGGTAGTTTGAGTAATTGGGCTGCTGGGGGAGATAATTTTTCTGTCAATCTGGCTATTTTCATGAACTATTTCTGGTTCATGAAATCGGGAAAGCATAACTGGGACAATAAACTCGATTTTAATTTCGGATATATTCAAACAACCAGTTTAGGGGCTAGAAAAAATGATGACCGGGTTGACTATTTATCGAAGTACGGGTATCAAATTGATGATAAATGGTATTTATCAGGGCTATTCAATCTGAGAACCCAGTTTTTTGATGGATATACCTTTCCCAGAGGTGAGCCTCAGTTCACTTCTACACTCTTTTCTCCTGCTTTTGTATTGTTGTCTTTGGGATTAGATTATAAACCAACATCCAAGCTTTCCTTGTTTATGTCGCCTCTAACTTCACGTTGGGTGATTGTTGCCAATAAAGAATTAGCCAGTAAGGGTTTGTATGGTGTGCCACCAGGTAAAATGGCTTTTAATGAAGCAGGTGCTTTTGTTACAGTCAACTATACAGAAAAATTTGCCAACAATATTACCTATCGTTCAAGATTGGACTTGTTCTCTAACTATAAAAATAATCCTGAGAATATAGATCTTTTTATGACGAATGTTTTATCGTTCAAGATTAATAAGTATTTATCGGCGACCTATAATCTCGATTTAATTTACGATGATGACCTTCGTATTTTTGGTGAAAATAAAACATCGGCTGCCTTACAGGTAAAAAGCATTTTAGGTATCGGCTTTTTGTATCAAGTGCCAGTGAAAAGGAAGTAATAACAATTTATTTTGATTCTACTTGAATCAACTGCTTAATCTTATGCGCTTGATGCGTTAAATCTTGGTAATTATTGCTCAAGATAGTAACATGCCCCATTTTTCTACCTGGCTTTGTGGTAGTCTTACCATACAAATGCACAAAAGTTTGTTGCATTTCAAGAACTTTATCTAAGCCGTTATAAAAGACAGGTCCGCTAAATCCTTCTGCACCAACTAAATTAACCATTGCAGAAGGTTGTATGGGTGCTGTATTGCCTAAAGGGAATTGCAATAAAATTCGCCATAGCATATCATACTGACTACAAAAGTTTGCTTCAATAGTATGATGACCGCTATTGTGGACTCTAGGAGCCGTTTCATTAACATAAACTTCACCTTGAGAATCTACAAACATTTCTATTGCAAACAAACCAGGGCTATTCAAAGCTTTTGCAACTTTCAGTGCAATAGCCTCTGCTTTCCACAAGACTTTTTCTTCCAGCTTTGCAGGGCTAATTTGATAATCAAGCAAATTCAATACTTGGTCAAAAATCATTTCAGCGGGCGGATAAATAGCAGTTTTTCCAGCTTCATTACATGCGACTAAAATGGCTATTTCTTGCTTGATATTGATTTTCTTTTCAAGAACAGATGGTGCGTCAAATGCAAGATCTAAGTCTTTCTCTTCGTTCAATATTTGTACACCTTTACCATCATAGCCTCCGGTAGCCAGTTTATGAGCTGCTGG
The DNA here is from genome assembly GCA_964616465.1 of uncultured Hydrotalea sp. Classification (GTDB taxonomy): domain Bacteria; phylum Bacteroidota; class Bacteroidia; order Chitinophagales; family Chitinophagaceae; genus JAFLBI01. The sequence continues at coordinate 22,337 of CAZTTO010000022.1, forward strand.
TAAAATGTTGATATGCTGCTTTAGGTCAGTTTTTCTTTCGGTAACCACAAATGGTGCTGTAGGAATTTCAGCCTCTGTATATAGATTTTTTTGAAGAATTTTATTTTGAATTGTTCTAATGGCCGCTGCTGAAGGAATGACTCGTACCCCTTCTTTTTCTAACTGCTCTAAAGCATCTACATTAACAGACTCTATTTCAATGGTGAGGGCATCAAGTTGTTTTCCAAAGGAATAAACATCTTCAAATTTCTTAATATCTCCAAGTACGAATTGGTGGCATAAATGTGCAGCTGGGCATGCGGCATCGTTTTCCATTACATAGGTGGTAACAGTGTAGTTAGCAGCCGCTTGCAACAACATGCGGCCTAATTGTCCGCCTCCCAAAATTCCTACTTTCATACCAATGGTTTTAGCGAAGATAAAATACAGCGTTTGTTTTCTTATTTTTGTTTTCAATGCAACCCGATTATCCACATAAGCGCTTTCAAGATATCCGTTCTGGATTTTGCTTATTAATGGAAACCCTTGCAATGGGATCCTAATGGGGTTACTTTGTTTTTCAATTCTTTCTTCATTTTTTAATCAACTTTCGATATGAGTACTCAAACAGCCACTCTTTCAACAAACGCGCTTGCGCAAGATTTTTTACCCTTACAGGGCACCGATTATGTAGAATTTTATGTGGGCAATGCAAAACAAGCTGCTCACTTTTATAAAACAGCTTTTGGTTTTCAAAGTTTAGCCTATGCAGGTCCTGAGACAGGTGTAAAAGACAGAGCCAGTTATGCTGTTCGTCAAAATAAACTCACTTTTGTTTTCACTACACCATTGCGTTCAGGCAATGAAATTGCAGATCACATTTACAAGCATGGCGATGGTGTAAAAATATTAGCTCTTAAAGTTGATGATGCGCGCGATGCATGGCATCAAACAACTTCAAGAGGTGGCAAATCGTACATGGAGCCAACTGTTCTTACAGATGGTGAAGGTGAAGTGATTATGAGCGGGATTCATACGTATGGAGATACGGTTCACTTATTTATAGAAAGAAAAAACTATAATGGCACATTCATGCCCGGCTATAGAAAATGGGATTCGCATTACAATCCTCCTTCAACTGGATTATTATATGTAGACCATTGTGTTGGTAATGTGGGCTGGAATCAAATGAATAAGTGGGTGAATTTTTATGAAGAAGTCATGGGCTTCAGAAATATTTTAAGTTTCGATGACAAGGATATTTCTACAGAATATTCTGCGCTCATGAGTAAAGTGATGAGCAATGGAAATGGGTTTGTAAAATTTCCAATTAATGAACCAGCCGAAGGAAAGAAGAAAAGTCAAGTTGAAGAATACCTTGATTTTTATGATGGTGAGGGTTGTCAGCATGTTGCCTTAGCAACCAACGATATTGTTGCAACTGTTACAGACTTGCAAGCAAGAGGTGTTGAGTTTTTAAAAGTACCAACCACTTATTACGATGATTTATTAGATAGAGTAGGGCATATTGATGAGGACTTAGCCCCATTGAGAGAATTGGGTATTCTAGTTGACAGAGATGATGAAGGCTATTTGTTACAAATATTTACTAAGCCTGTAGAAGATCGTCCAACTTTGTTCTTTGAAATTATTCAGAGAAAAGGTGCGAAGAGTTTTGGAAAAGGAAACTTTAAGGCTTTATTTGAAGCTATAGAAAGAGAACAGTCTGCTAGAGGCAACTTGTAAAATTAACAGTAGGCAAATATTTGAATCAAAAACTTGCACTAATTTGCACATATGCGTTGGATAAGCTTAATGATAGGTTTGGCTTTTAGTCAGATTGGTTTTTCACAAGGCTCCTTTTTAGAGTCACAGCGTACTTTTCCTCGTGTGGCACAAGCTATGCGGACAAAGGAGGATACCATTCGCAAGCAATTTGAGCGTCAAAACCTTCAATGGCCAATCAAAGACATGTACATTAGGAGTTTTAAGTACGATAGTCAATTGGAGGTATGGGTACGTTCTAGTAAAAATGAACCTTATCAGTTGTTCAAACAGTACAAAGTATGTGCAATGAGTGGTTCTCTTGGGCCTAAGAGAATTGAAGGTGATTATCAGGTGCCAGAAGGATTTTATTATGTGAATGAATTTAATCCACGCTCTCAATATCATTTAGCATTGGGACTCAACTATCCCAATTTATCGGATCGTGTGCTAAGTGATACTTTTCGTCCGGGTGGAGAGATTTATATTCATGGTGCTTGTATCACAGTAGGTTGTATTCCAATTCAGAATCATCAAATAGAAGAGCTCTATATTCTTGCTAGTTATGCAAAGCATGCAGGTCAGGATTTTATACCCGTACATGTTTTTCCGATTCATTTTCAACAAGAAAAAAGTCAGCTTGCATTGCAAAGAGCGGTAGAATCAGATTCAAATTATTCAAGGTTTGTAGATCAAATAAAAGGGGTATATGATCATTTTGAAAAGAATAAAACATTGCCCATTATTTCGGTGAATAAAAAGGGTGAATACATCATTTTATAAAATCATAAGCCTCCGGATAGGAGGCTTTTTAATTTTATTCGTATGCAAAAAACTTTGTTGATTTTATTAGGCTTACTTCTTTTTTCTAGTGTGCAATCCCAAAAGAAGATTAAAGAGACCATCATTGCATTTGGTTCATGCGGACAAGAATCAAAGCTCCAGCCTACGCTTGCCATGGCGGCGTCTTGGAAACCAGATTTTTTTGTGTTCTTGGGTGACAATGTGTACGGAGATACGTACAATATGGACACACTTCAAATGAAGTATCAAAAACTTGCAAATCAACCAGCTTTTCAAAAGCTAAAAGGCAGTACACGACTTATTGCAACATGGGATGACCATGATTATGGTTGGAATGATATTGGTCGTCATTACAGCAAAAAAGATGCATCAAAAAACATCTTTCTAAATTTTTGGGAAGAACCAAAAGAGAGTCCACGGTGGACAAGAGATGGTATTTACACCAGTTATTATTATAAAGTCGAAAGTAAAATCATTCAATTCATTGTACTTGATACCAGAACATTTCGCGACGACTTACTTCCATATCCCGATTCACTTCCTGTGAAGCGTCCATTTTTTTATCAACTAGACTATTTGCCGCATAGTTCAAAAGACAGCACACTGCTTGGAGATCAACAATGGAGATGGCTTGAAAATGAATTAAAGCAACCTGCGGATATTAGAATTATTTGCAGTAGTACACAATTTGGAGCGGCTTATAATGGATATGAAGCATGGGCTAATTTCCCGCACGAACAAGATAAGATGGTGCAGCTTATACAAAAGACGAAAGCTTCTGGCGTTTTATTTATTTCAGGCGATGTTCATTATGGAGAAATTTCCAAAAGAGTTTATCCAGGATTGTATCCATTATACGATGTGACTTCCAGCGGAATTACTTCTACTTGGTTATTTGCAACACCCAATCAATATAGAATTGAAGGCCCTATTATGGATAACCATATTGCACGTTTGCGCATACAATGGCGTAAGGATCCATTGATTATTATGGAGATTGTAGATATACACCAGAACGTACGAGTTGAGTATAGTATTTCACTTAGTGATTTGAACTTTAAAAGTTAGGATTGGTACAAAATCTGAACTGTTTTGGGTGTTTGCTGAATTAGCAAAATATTTTTATTGGCAGCATATTTTTCAATCAGCTCATCTGTATAGTTGCGAATTGTAAGTAATTCCAACTGTTTCATGACTTGCACATCAAAAAGACTCCCTGCCATTTGAGCTAATTTTTCCATTCTGCTTCCATCGTCCATTACTAATTGCACTGAAATAGCGCCAGATTGTATGAGATTGGGTTTAGCTTGAATATGCTCTAACCAATTATAAAGAGCACGCATAGGCGCTTCGCCTACAAATCCATAGTCTTGTGTTTTTAATTCAAGTAAGACTTGCGATTTTTTGTGTACCCATATGGGTGGTAGTTGTTTGGGTTGCTTCTTATGAATAATTGTTCCAGCAGCAAGGGGATTGGTAAAGCATTTCACATAGAGTGGGATGCCCTTTTTAAACAGAGGTTGAATGGTTTTAGGGTGAATGACTTGCGCTCCATAGAACGACATTTCTAGTACTTCTTGAAAGCTTAATTCAGGAAGAGCAGTCGCTTCAGGAAATACTTTTGGATCAGCACTCATGACCGCTTCAACATCCTTCCAAATAACTACTTTTTCAGCATCTAAAATGTTAGCGAACACTGCTGCTGTATAGTCACTACCTTCTCTTCCTAAAGTGGTGCTTTCATTCTCATCGGTTGCACCAATAAAACCTTGTGTAACAATTATTTCGTTTGGATACTTACTAATTTGTTGTTGAATCTGTTGAGAGGTAATTTGCCAATCAATATTGGCATCTCTAAAGTTTTGGTCTGTTCTAATCAAATCGCGAACATCTAGCCATTGGTTGGAAATACCAACTTCTTTTAAATAAAAACTAATGATAGTTGTACTGAACAATTCTCCCAAGCATACTAATTGATCATAGTAATAATCCCACTCTCTAACAGGTTGATCGTGTAGCATCCATTCTGCTTCAGTAAAGAAGTCTGACAATTGAGCGAAACATGGATTGAATTCCTTGACCAGCAAATACTTGGTTGTATTGATATGTTGCTGTTTAATAGCTTGGAAAAGTTGAATGGCTTCCTCTTTTTTACCGTTAAAAAAAGCTTCAACTACTTTTTCTAAAGCATTGGTGGTTTTACCCATTGCAGAAACAATCATTACCATGGGCGATTGGCCATATTCTTTTACCAAATTTCCAAGATTTTGGATCCTTTCTACACTATTAACACTGGCGCCACCAAATTTAAAAATTTCCATAGCTATATTCTATTTAGCAAATGTACTTGGTGCTTGGTAAATTGATGAAAAAAGTACAACGGTAACGGGTGCTATCTTATCTTTATCTAAACGAACTGCAAATATGAATATCAACAGATCTATTTTAACCCTGGATGAATTTACCATCCAACAACTACGTGAATTTCCTCAAGCAACTGGTGAACTAAGTTCATTACTTAGAGATATTGGCTTAGCCTCAAAAAGAGTTAATGTTGAGGTCAATAAGGCGGGACTTGTAGACATTTTAGGTGATGCAGGCACAATTAATGTGCAGGGTGAAGATGTAAAGAAGCTAGACGTCTATGCCAATAATCAGTTTTGGGGAGTTTTAAAGCACGGTATTAGCTGCGCTGGAATTGGAAGTGAAGAGATGGACGACTTTGTGATTTTTGATGATGCAGTAAGCATGAACAGTAAATATGTGGTGTTATTTGATCCGTTGGATGGAAGTGGGAATATAGATGTAAATGTTTCTATTGGAACAATCTTTAGTGTATTCAGAAGGGTAAGTCCACTTGGAACTCCTTGTACAGTAGAAGATTTTTTACAGCCTGGGCATAAGCAGGTTGCAGCGGGATATGTGATTTATGGTTCAAGTACTATGTTAGTATATGCAACAAAGCGAGGGGTAAACGGATTTACACTTGATCCATCTATTGGCGAATTCACTTTAAGTCATCCTAATATTCAATGTCCGCCTACAGGTAAAATTTATTCAGTCAATCATGGCAATTTCTTTCAGTACGATTTACCAGTTCGGGAATACATTACTGCTTGTCAGAAAAAAGATAAATCAACTGGTGGGCCATATACACAACGCTACATAGGTAGTATGGTTGCTGATGTGCATCGTAATTTGATTAAAGGTGGAATTTTTATGTACCCAGGTACAACTGATAAGCCTGCAGGAAAATTGAGACTAATGTATGAATGTAATCCCTTTGCATTTATAGTTGAAAAGGCGGGTGGAGTTGCAACTGATGGGAAGCAACGTATTTTGGATATTATGCCTGAATCTTTGCATCAAAGAACTCCATTGTTTATTGGAAGCAAATTGATGATGGAAGAACTAGATAGTTACAGAAAATGATGAGAATAAAGTTTTTATTGATAATTATTTTAATTGGTTTTAAAAGCATTTCATTTGCGCAGTTGGGCGATTTGCAAGAACAATTGTATTTCCACTCGTCTAACGGGTTGAGTTTTGTACCTACTCTTACAAAGCCAGGAATCATTTACAAAGGGAAGCTTTATACTGGAAGAAATTTGCAAAGCTTAATCTATCAAATCAACGATCCCAACTTAGAGTCGTTTTACAGAAAATATAAGCGAAAACGTGATATTGGGAATGTGTTGGTGTATACCGGAACAATTGCAGGAATTGCCAATATTTTTCTATCAGCGAGACAAGGTAGTGTTAATTGGTGGATCATTGGAGGTATTGCTTTGTTAAATGCTGGTGGTGGAGCAATAAAAAATCAGGCGCAACTTCATTTACTGCAAGGAGCTATGTATTATCAACAAACACAACCCAAAGTTCAACAGTCTTCGCAATTCAACCAACCTTATCAGTTAAATTTCACATTACCCATTCGTTATGGAAACAAATACACACGATAACATAATTGAAGTTGAAAACTTGGTAAAGCGTTACGGTTCTTTTGAAGCTGTTAAGGGCATCAGCTTTTCAGTAAAGCGTGGAGAAATATTTGGCTTGTTGGGGCCAAATGGTGCAGGAAAATCAACTACCCTTGAAATCATGGAAACCCTCCGGGAAAAGACATCTGGTAAGGTTCGAGTAGGTGGATTTGATTTGGATGCACATCCTAATAAAATCAAAGAAATTATAGGAGTACAATTACAGAGTTCTGGCTATTACCCTGGATTGAAATTAGTTGAATTATTAGAGCTCTTCGGGGGCTTGTACAATCGAAATATCGATCCAATGGCTCTTTTAGCTAAAGTGAATTTAGAAGATAAAGCCAAAGCAACTTTTAAGCAGTTGAGTGGTGGACAAAAGCAGCGTTTTTCTATTGCAACTACTTTAATCCATGACCCTCAAATCATTTTTTTAGATGAGCCAACAACTGGGTTGGATCCCCAAGCAAGGAGGAATTTGTGGGATTTAATCAAAGAAATTCAGAAAAAAGGAACCACTGTTATTTTGACCACCCACTACATGGATGAAGCAGAACTTTTATGCGATCGTGTTGCAATTATTGATCAAGGTACTATTATTCGTATGGCAACACCCGATCAACTTATTGATGATCTCCTTAGCACTGGATTTGAACGCCCTAAAGAAATGAAAAAGGCTAATTTAGAAGATGTTTTCATTCACTTAACTGGACATTCATTGCGTGAAATTTAAAAATCATTTTTATGCTTATTGATCCCAGATACCCTATTGGTCCTTATGTAACCGAAGGCTATTCAGAAGACACTAAAGAAAAGTGGTTGCTCGATATTCGTTTTTTACCTGAGTTATTAGAACAGTCTATTCAAAATTTAGATGCCGAGCAATTACATACACCTTATAGAGAGGGAGGGTGGACCATTCACCAAGTAGTGCATCATTTGGCCGATAGTCATATGAATGCATATATCCGTTTCAAGTTGGCGTATACAGAAGATCATCCAACAATTAAGCCATATTACGAAGAAAGATGGGCAGTATTGCAAGATGTTGAAACTGTTCCATTAAATGTTTCAATCACTTTATTGCATGCTTTACATCAGCGTTGGTTTTTCTTTATGAAAGATTTTGACTGGGACGATTGGTCTAATACTTTTTATCATCCTGAGCAGCAAAAGGATATGAATCTTTGGTATGCATTGGGCTTATATAGTTGGCATGGCCGTCATCATGTAGCACATATTCAATCGCTTCGTGAAAAAATGAATTGGCAATGAGAAACGACTTACATTGGAAAACAATTTCATCTAAACAATTACTCAAAGATCAATGGGTAGATGTTCGGGCGGATGTATGCCAAAAAGCTGATGGTACACTTATAGAACCATTTTACGTGTATGGTTTCCCCGATTATGCAACAGCGGTTGCTATAACAGAAAACGGAGAAGTGATTTTAGAACGCATGTACCGTCATGGTTTGGGAGTAATAGCTAATGAACTTCCAGGTGGTTGTATTGATGCTTCCGATCCAAGCTTTGAGTCTGCTATGGCGCGTGAATTACTGGAAGAGACGGGTTATCGTTTTAAAGAAATTAAGTACCTAGGATTTACCTCACCCAATCCAACTACCAATACCAATGTGATGCGCATGTTTCTGGCAACGGGTGGTTATAAAGATGCAGAAGCTGTTTTAGATACTACAGAGGATATGGAAGTTTTTTTAGTGAGTTGGGAACGTTTTATTGAAATGTTTCAGAAGAATGAATTTATTCAATCTATGCAAGTCACTACTATTTTGTATGCTTTACAGGAATTAGGGGTACTTCAATTTTCATCTAACAAGTTCAAGTAATGTGGAAAGTAGAAGAGTCAAATATTTTATTGCAGCAATCGTGGTTGCAAGTAAGAGCAGATAGATGTGTGTTGCCGGATGGAAGAATTTTGTATCCTTATTTAGTTTTAGATATTCCCTCATTTTGCAATATTGTAGCGGTCACAGAAAATCAAGAAATTGTAATGGTTCAGCAATACCGCCACGCTGTTCAAAAACTGAGTATAGAATTGCCTGGTGGAATGGTTGATCTAGGTGAAGATCCGTTACAAGCTGCTAAAAGAGAGTTGTTAGAGGAAACAGGTTATGCAGCTAAAGATTGGCAACATTTGTATTCGATTCATCCAAACCCAGCATTAGAGAATAATCAGGCGCACTTTTTTCTTGCAACTGGGTGCACTGTACAATCTAGTCAGCAATTAGATCCCTATGAAGATATTCAAATTCAGCTATTGCCTAAATCGGAATTAATGCAATGGTTAAAAGAGCAACGTTTTGGACATGGTGTACAGTATGGAGCTATTTTTCAGGCGCTGTTGCAGTTAAATTGGATTGCTGAAAAATAGAGCGATCAATTTCCGCAACAATAAAAATACTTCCACATACTAATATCAAGTCATCTTTTGAAGCTTGCTGCATAGCTGTTGTGAGTGCTTGATTGACAGAGAGTATGGTAGTTCCCTCTAATTTATGGTTAACTGCCATTTCACGAAGTACATGTGCATCTAATGCGCGAGGAATTGAAGCTTGCGTGAAATAATAGGTAGCGTGTTTGGGTAGTAACTGCAGTACATTTTCAATTTCTTTGTCCTTAGCCATGCCAAATACAATGTGTAAATGCTTATAAGTGGATTTACTTAATTGCTCAAGGATGACTTTAATTCCATCTTCATTGTGCCCAACATCTGCTATTACAGTTGGTTTGCTTTGTAAAACTTCCCATCGCCCCATTAAACCATTGATACTTTTAGAATTGCTTAGACCTGTTCGAACTGCTTCTTCATGCAAGTTCCAACCTAATTCACGAAGAATATGTGTTGTTGTTAAAACTGTACGCATATTTCGGGCTTGGTACCATCCAGGTAAATCGCATGTATAAGTAGTAGGCGGTAAGAAAGAATGTTTAAACGTCACATCTAAACTGTTGGAATGTTGTTTGATATCAATGATTGGAAGGTAATCTTCTGCAAATAAAAGAGACGCTTGCTTTAATTGCGCCTGCTCTTCAAAAACTGGCTTAGTTTCTGGATGTATTTCACCAATCACAACAGGAACTCCTTGTTTTATAATTCCAGCTTTTTCAAATGCTATAGCCGACAAAGTATTTCCCAGCATATTCATATGGTCCTTTCCAATTTGAGTAATAACTGAAATCTCTGGCGTAATTACGTTGGTGCTATCTAATCTTCCACCCAATCCAACTTCAATAATGGCTATATCAACTTGTTGTTTAGCAAACCAGGCAAAAGCCATGGCTACGGTGACTTCAAAAAAGGAAGGTTCAATATTTTCGATGGTTGGTAAGCAAGTTTGGACAAATTCAATCACAAAATCCTCGCTCACCATATCTCCATTTATTTTTATACGTTCTCTGAAATCGTATAAATGCGGAGAAGTATATAATCCAGTTTTGTATCCAGCACTTTGAAAAATAGCAGCTAGCATGTGCGATGAGCTGCCTTTCCCATTTGTGCCAGCAATATGAACAGATTTGAATTTTCTTTCAGGATGATCTAGGCTTTCTAGTAATGCAATTGTATTGTGTAAATCCTTTTTGTAGGCAGCAGTACCTTGTCGGCTAAACATAGGTAATTTGCTGTACAAAAATTCTACCGTCTCCTGATAATTCATAGATGCAAGTTAGTAGCAGATTGCTAATCTTGTACTATTCGCGCAAGCGGAAATTAAACATCAAAGTTCCAGTTTGTTCTTCGGCAGCACTTGGATTTAGCTTTAAGGTTTTTGCCTTTCTAATTGCAATATTGCGAATATTAGCATTGGTGGTTGTAGTGCCGCGAGGATTCACAACAGCGTTTATAACATTCCCATTTTTATCAACCGTAATGTCAATAGCAACACGAGCATTCTCGTTGAAATCATCTTCAAAACTTGGCAGCTTTGTAATTCTTCTGCCGTCCAATCCACTTCTAATACTAACTCCACTATTGCCGGAAGCTGCATTACCAGTGTAACTATCACTATTTGGATTCCCATTAGGGTTTCCTTGATCGCCTTTTCCTCCAGCTATTCCTTGGTTGCGGGTTTCATTGTAGCTATCTGATTGGTTACCACCAGTTCCTGTGCCACCGGGTTTGCTAAAAACCGCTTTAGGTTGTGGTACAGCAGGTGTAGCAGTACTATTGTTAGGGGTCTTGTTTTTATTTGCAACAGCCTCCTTGGTAATTGTTGTGGGTTGCTTTTTGGTGCCTGTTGCTATTGTCTCACCATCAGGATCATCCAAATCAGAAGTGGTTTCTTCTTGGTTGCTTTCTGTTGATGGTGGAGGTGTTGCTTGCTCTGTATCTGTTGCTGCATAGTCGCCTGGAGCCATAGGCACTTCTTCGCCTTCTCCGGTTTCACTATTTCCAAGGTTCACTTCAATACCCAATTCTTGTGGAATTGGAGGAATCTGTGGTAAGCTGAATTGAAGAAAAAATAAGAGTATGAATAGAGCAGTAAGCACAGAAAGAGTATATCCTCCTGCACGCAAGTTTTTCTGACTAGTGAATGAATTGTGGTTCGACTGCTCCATAATCTATGGTTAAAGTTACAAATGAAGGCAGCAATGGCCTTCTTTGTTGAAAACTAACGTTAAAAGGATGCAGATATGCAGATTTTACACAAAAGAAAAGGTTAATATTACTTCTGGGTGCTTTTTAGATTGGCAATAACCAAACCAGTTAAGACAAGGCCGAAGCTGATAAAATGAATGAATTGAAACGATTCATTGAGCAACCAAATGGCTTCTAATGTGCTGAAAATTGGAATGAGGTTCCCAAAAAGTGCCGTTCTTGCTGGACCCAATCGAGCTATGGAAGCATTCCAACAAAGAAACGCTGCTACGGAAGTCCCGGCTCCAAGATAAAAGATCATAGCAAGCTTATTCCAACTCCAATCAATAGCAGGAGTCAGTTGCTGTTCAATGAGCCAACCTGGTAATAGGAACAAAGTTCCAATAGCAAAAACCGACCATAAGAAGGACAAAGGATGCAGTAACTGGCTTTTCTTTCGAACTAAAATATTGTAAACAGCAAAGGCAAATGCACCAGCAAGAATTAATAAATCGCCCTCAGTGAAGTGGAACTGCATGAGGTTGTTCCAACTACCTTTTGCAATTAGCCATAATATGCCAACAATACAAAGCACCATACCGGAAATTCTTTGCCATGAAAGCACTTCTTTAAGAAAAATAACCGCTAAAATATTCGACATGATTGGAGAAGAGGTAGTTCCTATAAGTGCCATGTTAACGGCTGGAGAGGTTTTTCCTGCCATATAAATGAAAGTATTGAAAAGCGTAACACCAGCTAATCCTGTCCATGCTAGGTGCTTAATGTTCATGCGAATCAGTTCCTTTTGTTGTTGAACCCTATTCCATGCTAGTGGTGTTAAAAGCAATGTACCAGTTAGCCACCTAAAAAAAGCCAGGCTAATGGGAGGAATATCATTGGCTACATAACGCGCTACAATGAAATTTCCAGACCAAATGATGGTTGCCAGAATAGCTAATAGCACGCCGGTTGTTACGGTCGAGAATGGAAGTTCTGAGGGTTTTGGAATTGCAGGCATTAATGGTGTGCAAAATCGGTTGCGTAATTTCCTTTAATACGTTCAATAGGCGGATTAAAATAACCAAATTTCAAATCAGGAAACTCTTCTCGAATCATTTCCATCATTTGTTTTACACCCCACATTTCACCAGTTTCAGTAACTCCAATTTTTCCAAGATACCAATCGGGGTCTATGTTGAAATTTCTCCACTGAATCATGCTTAATCCAGTTGTGCGAATGAGTTTTCTTAATGCTTCATATTCTTCATTCGAATCGGTCATGCCCGGAAAAACAAAATAGTTGATACTCGTCCAACAACCATAACTATTCGCCACCCTCAGGCTTTCAACAATATCTTCGAACTGGTAATTATTAGGGCGATAATAAGCTTCATAAATGGATTTACGAGCGCTGTTGGTACTCACACGAATACTGTTCAAACCTGCTTCACACAAAGCTCTTACCCATTCAGGTCTTGAGCCATTTGTATTAATGTTAATGCTGCCTCTTTGCGTGTGTTTGCGGATTTCTTGAATAGCGGGAGCAATGGTTTCCCACATCAGTAATGGTTCGCCTTCACAACCTTGACCAAAACTTACAATTGGAAAGGGCGCTTCTATTAAGTGCGGAACGGTGTATTCAACAATTTCTTCAACGGTTGGCTTGAATGTTAATCGATCGTGGTTGCTTACAATACTTTCGTCTTCAGGCTGAAAAGAAATGCAACCAATGCAGTTAGCATTGCAAGCCGGTGATACTGGAATAGGACACTCCCATCTATGCAATGAAAAATTTCTTGCTGCTGGACAATGATATGTCATGCAGCAGTTTTCCATCAAGTGTTTAACCAATCTGTTTTCAGGGTATTGCTGTAATAATTGTTTTGTGCCTTCAGTTATAGCATCTTCATTATATCCAGCTGCTTCTTGTCGGATGTCTTGTTCAATTTTAACAGCTGTTACCCAATGTTTCCCATCCATCCATCCTGCAGCTGTATAGCAAAATAGCGGTAGCGTGGGTGCATCTGGACTAGTTTCATAGGCTGATAGCCAGAGCGTTGTGTGCGCTGGTGGGATAAAAGCGGCTACAGCCCATCCTTTTTCGCATAAACGCATTTCGCCAGTATGTACGTCAATACCAATGCCTCTTCTTCCAGGAAGCTCATAAAGATTTCCTCCTTCAGGAAGCGGAATCCATTGGTCGGCCTCTACTTCAAAGGCGTCCCAACCTGCTCTGCCAACTGCATATAAGCTATCGTCTTCAAAAATGTTTCCTTCGCCGTCTGAATATAATAGATAAGGTCTCATGTGATTCTTAAAGCGCAAAGGTAGGTTAAGCTGATGTAAGGATTGGATGCAAGTTTAACGTCTTGTTGCCCCAAAATGGGAAAAAGCGCAATTTTATTATACGTATATAATTCATTAAATTGCACGTACAAAATAAGTGTATGGACACTAAACTTACCTTAAAAATAGATGAATCGGTCATTGAGCGAGCAAAGGAGTACGCAAAAAATAACAATACTAGTCTCTCAGGTCTTGTTGAGAGATACTTGCAAAAAGTGACAAGCGCATCATCAACAAGAAAGATTACTCCATTAGTAAAAAGTCTTTCGGGTATTATTGAACTCCCAGACGATTATGATCACAAAGAAGCTTACTCAAAATTTCTCGAAACTAAATACAAATAAATGGAGAAGGTTTTTGTAGATACTGATATTTTGATGGATTTGCTAAGTGCTCGACAACCCTTTTATAATGCTGCTGCTCATCTTTTTTCTTTAGCTGATGAAGGTAAGATTAAGCTTTACATATCATCTCTTTCTTTTTCAAATTTGCACTATATACTTACACGACAGTTCAATGCGAAAGAAGCTCGAAAGAAATTAATGCAATTTAAGACCTTGGTTACAGTTGTAGCAGTGGGGGATAAGATTGTTGATTTGGCTTTGTCTTCTGATTTCAAAGACTTTGAGGATGCCATGCAATATTATGCTGCAATTGAACATAAACTTCAAATACTGATAACAAGAAACTTAGCTGATTATAAAAAGGCAGACATTCTAGTTATGACTGCAGATCAATTTTTAGTTAGTCAATTTTGAATGAAGTTCTGCAGATTAGGTTAGTCCTATTTTTTTAATAACAACTTGAGGTTGTAAACTACATCTAAGAAGGGAATTTACTTTTGAAATAAAGTAAATCCCTTTTAATTCTAAGCAACTTTAAGTTTGTTACCTTTTATGCGTTGGTAGACCGACATAAAGAAACCAATGACCATTACAATAATTCCCAGCCATAGCACATTGATCATTGGAAATTGGTAAACTTTAAGTGTAATTAAATCTGTAACGGCGGCCGATTCTTTGATACCAATTTCCAGTTTCCCGTTAGCTTGATCTATTACCTTGTTAAACTGAACTACAAGGCTTTGTGAAACCAATGTATCTGGTAGGTTTCTAAGTTCATTGCCTTTTAAAGCAATGCCGGGGGAAGCTTTATATTGGCGACCATCTTTTGCATAAGCAGTGAGGTTCAAAAACAATGCAGTTTCGTCTGGACCATACTTTGACCTTTCAGCCTCTGGATTTACAACTACATCGTTAAATACAAGAAGGCCGTTGCTGTAAAATACTGTATCTCCAACTTTAACTTCTCTATTCTTAAATGAAGCAGTGTCCTTTTGATTATTCTCCGCAAAGTAGGAGATATACACAAAAATATCTTTGTACCAATAATGGCGGGCATCTGGGTTGGCGGCAAAGCCTTCCATGCCTTTGTTGTTTTTAATTAAATCGGGGTAAAGCTGGAAATTTTCTTTTCCATCTTTCGAAGCGAAATCAATTTCGAAGAAACGTTTCCTTTCTCTATCGTTAATGGTATCTCTTGTATAAGTAACCATATACTGACCCATATCGGTTGGTTGCCCTTTGAATAAGGTGATGTTTTCAGCCGGGTCTTCGTTTTTATCCTTTTTAAAGACTGCAATACCAGTTGTATTCCAACTCAACACTTCCTTTTTACTACTTGAAATTAGAATGCCCAATAAGACCATTCCAAAACCAACGTGAGCCACCGACGCTCCTGCAGCTTTTACTTTTCCTTTTAGACCCAACCAGATATACGAGGCATTTGCAACGGTTGCATACACAGCAGCGAAAATGGCAAAGTGAATTGCGAACAAAAAGCCAGGGCCTTTTTTGGTGAATGAGATATCGCCCCAAATACTGATACCTAAACTAATAAGAACAGATAATACAGTTGGAATCCAAATTTTCTTTCCTAAAAATGCCTTTGGTGTGTCTTTGTATTTTAAGTATTGAGTGAAAGCAGTCAATATGCCAATAACAATTGCAACAAATATTTGAATTTGGTTGTGCGAGAACTCAACATCCTCAGGTGGTGCAATACTCGTTCCAAATAGTTTGTTGTAAACAGGTACAGATGTTTTTGCAATGATGACCATACCAGAAAGAAATAATACAAGTGAACCAATGAACATCCAAAATTCACGGCTATATGTATTCTCTTCTTTATGAATGGCTGGGATTTGTTTGTAGTTGCGAATAAAAAGATATAGCGCTGGAACAAAAAACACCAACACAAACAATAAGAGCTGTGTATTCATTCCTAAGTCGGTAAAAGCATGTACGGAAGTGTCACCTAACACACCACTTCTAGTTAAGAAAGTTGAATACAAAATCAAACTGAAGGTAATGATGTAAAAGAAGTAAGTGCTTCTTAGGGAATATCCTGAATTCTTATAAATGACATTCGTATGCAATCCAGCCACTAAGGTTAGCCAAGGAACCAGAGAAGCATTTTCAACAGGATCCCATGCCCAATAACCTCCGAAACTTAGGCTTTCATAAGCCCAAGCTGCACCCATCATAATACCAGTTCCTAATAATGCAGCAGAGAATGCAGCCCAAGGAATTGCGGGTTTAATCCAATGGTGTTGCTTTTTCATAAGTCCTGCCATTGCATAGGCAAATGGTACGATGGTAGTAGCAAAACCGAGGAACAATACTGGAGGGTGAATCACCATCCAATAATTTTGTAATAATGTATTTAAGCCTTGGCCATTTTTAATAAATTGTAGATAGTCGGCTCGAAGTACTCCGCTAGCATCAAATCCTACAGGAAAATTTTCCGGCTTAATCATGTTTTCATTGCGCATGAGTACAAACGGATTGCTACCTACTTTAGATCCAAAGAAGTAAAGTCCCAACAGCATTGAGGCCAAAGCAAATTGAGCAAAACTAATAACCGTCATAGTACCCGGTTCCCATTCTCCTGCTTTCCAAATTAGTATCCAACCCAACACACAATGCCAGAAACTCCAGAGCATGAAACTACCTTCTTGACCTTCCCAGAAGCAACTTAACAAGTATTCTGTTTGAAGTTGAAGATCGCTGTGCGTCCACGCATATTTGTACTCAAATAAATGATGAGAAATGATGTAATATAGAGTTATAAACTTGCCTAATACAGCAACAGTTTCAAGCAAAAAACTGATACGGGCAATTTTCAGCCAGTTTGTTTTTTCGAATCCGAGGGCATATTGTGCTTTATAAAAAGCGCCAGTTGCAACAAGACTGGCTACGAAGGACAGAATGACAAAAAAATGTCCAATTTGTCCAGGTAAAAGGTGTTCACCAATATAATTCATGCTAAGCGTGTAAATCTTCAGGAATAGGTTTATTCTGCACTAATCTCTTTGGCAGCGTTTGGATCATCTTTATATTTCGAAGGGCACTTCATCAGAATTTCTTTGCATTCAAACTGATCACCATTCATTTTACCCTTTAATACCAAGCGCTCACTTTTCTCCATATCTGTAGGTTTAGAGTTGTTGTAAACAACTTTTACGGTATTACCTAAGGTATCAATAGCTGTAAAGCTCAAGTAGTTAGGGTTAGCAATTGGATCGTATTCCAACGGCTGGTTGGTATCTAATTTTGCAATTAAATTGACAAATTTTCCTTCCTTTTCTCGAGCCGATGAAATGCTTTCGTAGGTAGTTAGATCACCAGTATAGCTAATGATTACAGTTATAGCTGCTGCTATAAGTACTAGGATTGCAATATGCGTCTTCTTCATAATCCAAAATTCGGTGTGCAAATGTAGACTAAAAACACGCCCTTTCCTTGTATAGTTGAATCTTCATTTGTTAAAATGGTAGGTTTTCTGCATCATTTTTTATAACCTACAAATTGGATTACGAAAGTCGGAAATTGCTCCTAACTTGCATCGCAATTCACAAAATATGGCAGATTTATCTCAATTCGACCCCAATTCAGCTGGCAACCCCAATAATAACATTTTTGGACTCCCTTTTACGGAAGTAGATGCAGCCTTGGTATTGCTTCCAGTTCCATGGGAAGTTACCGTAAGTTATGGTGCGGGTACTGCCCGTGCAGCCGAGCATATTTTTAAATCGAGTTTACAAGTTGACTTATTTGATCCAGATTGTTTGGACATGTGGCGCAAGGGATATTTCATGAAGGATGTTGATAAAAAGCTGCTTTTGAAAAGCGACTATCTTAGAAAAGAAGCCGAATTATTCATAGACTATATTTCTAAAGGCGATTTGGTTGACAATAATAAGTTTATGTGCAAAAGCCTCAAAGAAATTAATGAGGGCAGTCGTTTTATGAACCAATGGGTATATGAACAATCAAAAGCTCTCTTAGACGCTGGTAAGCTGGTTGGACTTATTGGAGGTGATCATAGCACGCCCCTTGGTTTTATAAAAGCGATTACTGAAAAGCACGGGGAGATTGGAATTTTACAAATTGATGCACATTGCGATTTGAGAAAAGCCTATGAGCAGTTTGATTATTCGCATGCATCTGTTATGTACAATGTTCTTGAAGAAAATGCAGCAGTTAAAAAGTTGGTACAGGTTGGAATTCGAGATTATTGTGAAGAGGAGTGGGATTATATTTGCAATAGTAATTTTAGAGTCATTACTTACTTCGATAGGCACATAAAAGAGCGACAGTTTGAAGGAGAATCATGGAAAATGATTGCCGATGAAATGATTCAGCACCTCCCAGAAAAAGTTTATATCAGCTTCGATATTGATGGATTAGACCCTAAGCTTTGTCCGCATACTGGCACACCGGTTTCAGGTGGATTTGAAACCGAGGAGATATTATATCTTTTTAAGAAAGTGATTACAAGCGGCAGAAAAATAGTAGGATTTGATTTAGTAGAGGTAGGAATTGGTGAAACTGATTGGGATACCAATGTTGGAGCCCGTATTTTATTTAGAATGTGTAATCAGCTTATGATGAGCAACTCATAATGGAAGAAGATCAATACCCGTATATTGTTACTTTAAAAAGAAGGTCTTATTTCTGGCCAGATACACTGGCTAGGTTAATGATGGGCATGGCTTTGATTGTTTTTTTGGTGGAAATGTATTTGTCTTTTCCATCTACATTAAGTTATTTATTAATTGGTAGCCTTCTAATAGCTGCATTAATAGTTTATTTCCAGCATATTGTATTTAGACATGAGGTAGTTACTTATAAGTACGCCTTGTTTATTTTAGGCTTTGCTTGGTTGTTTTTACCCCAGTACGCTTGGGTAGGAGTTTTTTTTATTGCTGCAGCATTGTTAGAGAAGCAAGTTAAATTTCCTGAGGAAATTGGGTTTGATGAGATGGGGGTTACCTTCAATACTTTTCCAAAAAAAGAAGTGAAATGGGCTGATATTGAACATATTGTGTTGAAGGATGGCTTACTTACCATTCAATATAAAAAGAATACAATTTTTTTTCAGCGACCTGTAGATGAAGCAGTTAGCCATATATTGGAAAAGGAGTTCAATGATTATTGCAGGGAACTTTTACAGCAAAGAATCTGATTGCTTCCTATTTATTTGATTTTCAGTTAGACTTTGTAACTTGTGGGGCGTGAAGTTTTTTATAGCTACCATAATAGCATTATTCCTATTTGGTTTTAAGGAAAGTAGGGCGCAATCAGTATCTAGTCTAGATACATTGCGGGTGTACGCCTATATCAATGAAATTGGAGATACAATTCCAATGGGATATTTACCTGAAGTAGAAGTGAAAGGAATTCTTACGGCAAAATGGGCTGCATACCACAGAGAATGGACAAGGTTAAGAAATGCAGTATATGTTACCTATCCCTATGCTATTGCAGCATCAAAAATAATGAATGAAGTAAATGATCGTTTGCAAACTGCAAAGGATAAAAAGGAGAGGAGGAAGATTATTCAATCGAGGGAAAAGGAATTGAAAAAGGAATTCGCCGATAAGCTTACATCACTTTCTGTTTATCAGGGAAAAGTGTTGATGAAGCTGATTTATAGAGAAACTGGGAATCACTGTTACTCTATTATTCAAGAATACAAAGGAGGATTTTCTGCGGGATTTTGGCAGACCATTGCATTGGTGTTTGGGAGTAATTTAAAAATGCAATATGATCCTTTGAAAAAGGACTCAGATATGGAAAAGATTGTAAAAGAGGTGGAGCGGATGTATGGGTACAAGTCTTGAAAAATAACAAGTGTAGTATTTACTCAGACAAAACTTTGGTTATTTCACTACACTAAGACTGAATATTTTTCATGTAATTGCATTTAATAAATAATCTGGAAATTATTGAATAAATCTACACATACAGCATGGGTATTGGGACAAGCGTCGAATATCTTAGAGCAATTACCAGCAATGGTAATTATATTCAAATTGCTTGATGGCGATCTTGTGTTTCAGAATAGCGCATTTCTCAACAAGCTAGGTTTTTCAAAAAATGATTTAAGGGAGTTGAATGTTCATAGCTTATTTGAGGATAGTTTTCTGGACTTTATCAAGAGTGAAGAGACAAAAAAGAGTTTATTACAAAACCCTTCCAATTTTGACGATATACTGCTAAAGAATCAGCAATTTTCTATACTATGTAATGCTTCTTTTCGATTGATTTTACATGAAAATGTTGAGTATGCATTTGTTGAAATGATAGATAAATCTAGTGTAGTAAAATATGTTAATGAACCATTAGATACTATTGATTATAAAGAAATGTTGACCCATGTTCAACGTTTGCAGCAATTTGGTTTTTGGACTAAAAATCTTGGTAATCCAACTATGTATTGGTCTAATGAGATGTATAGTATAATGGATTGCGAAGACAAGGATAAAAAAATTACATTTTCAGACTGGTTGCAAATGGTAGAACCAGACGATAGGGTATTTGTTGAGGAACAATTCAATTTATTAAAAACAGGCGAGTTAAAAGATTCAGAAATCATTTTCAAATTAGTAACGCCGGTAGGCAGTTTGAAGTGGTTAGAAATGAAAATGACATTAAGTGAGTCTGAAATTGGACAAAAAAAAATTACTGGAATTGTTGCTGATATTACGGCTTCATATGTTGAACAAGAGTTTAGAAACTTATTAACGAAATTAGGAACTGATTTTATTGATATTACAATAGATTCTATAGAACATTCTATAGATGATATGTTGGGTCAGGTAGGGAATGTCTTACATGTAGATCGTGTTTATATTTTTCAATTTGATCAGGAGCATGTATTGATGAATAACACCTTTGAATGGTGTGCCGATGGTATAACTGCTCAAAAAGAGAATCTGCAAAATGTACCAATAGAGTTATATCGTGGCATGTTGCATCAAAATTCTGTAGCAGATATTATTCATATTCCAGATATCAACTCATTAAAGAGAAATGTAGAAATGTTTGGGCATTTGCAAGCCCAGCAAATTCAGTCGTTTGTTCTTGTTCCAATTAAACTGGAGGATCAAATTGTAGGTATTGTTGGACTTGATTCAGTTCGTGTTAAACGGATTTTTACATTCAAAGAAATTGAATTGATGCAGGTTTTGTCTGAGATAATTGGCAATACCTTACAAAGAAAATCTCATATCGAAAAAATACAAGATCAGGATAGAGATTTCAAAAATCTTTTTGATACAATGGCTCAGGGTGTTGTATATCAGGATGCTAATGGGCAAATTATTCAGGCAAATACAGCAGCTTTGAGGCTACTAGGATTAACCATGCAGCAATTGCTAGGTAAGGATAGTATGGACTCTGAATGGCATGCTGTAAACAGTGAGGGGCAACCACTTCCTGGAGATCAGCATCCAGCAATGATAGCTCTAAAAACAGGACAGCCAGTATATAATGTTGAAATGGGAATATATCATCCTATTCAAAAGCAACATATATGGATTTTAGTAAGTGCTATGCCTGAATTTAGAAACGGGGAGTCTAAACCTTTTAGGGTATTTGCAACATTTCAAGATATAACACAAAATAAAAAGGATGCTATTCAATTAGCCATTAATGAGCAACGGTTAAGGAGTATTATTGAAACACAAACAAGTTATGTTATACGAACCAATCTAACCGGCTCCTACACTTATTGGAATAAAACTTTTGAAGATGATTTTTCTTATGTTAAAAAGTTGAATAGTGAAAATAAAGAAGCTGTTCTAGCTTCAATATGTGACTATCATCATCAGAGAACTATTGAAACAGTGCAGGAATGTTTAGCTCAGCCTGGTAAGGTTGTTCAGGTTGAATTGGATAAACCTGATGATGATGGAAATATTCGGACCACTCTTTGGGAATTCGTTTGTTTAACAGACGATAGAGGAAATCCTACAGAAATGCAATGTGTTGGTATAGATGTGACCGAGCAGCGAAAGGCAACAAAGAGATTAGAAGAAAGCGAAGCAAGGTTTAAAGATATTTTTAATAAAAATATGTCTCCTATGTGTTTGCTAGATCCACAAACAGGAGGATATATTGATGTAAATCCAGCTTTTGAAAATTTTTACGGATATACTAAGGAACAATTGATGAACATGTTTATTTGGGATATAAATGTGTCAAATTCAAAGGACGAAATATATGGATTCTTGAAAAGTATTATTTCTGGCAATATCCAAACACTTGACCTAAAACATAAAAATGCAAAAGGAGAAGTCAAAGAGATCTATGCTTCATTTGCATCCATTGTTTCTGAAGGCAGACAAATTGTACATGAAATTGTAATTGACGTAACTGAAAGAAATCAATACTTTAGAACTGTTGAACTTCAAAATAAAGCACTTCAGGATATTGCTTGGACCCAATCACATATTGTGCGAGCACCCTTGGCTCGTTTAATGGGAATTGTGGATCAATTGAAAGAATTAAATCCGGAAGAACTAAAAGACTGGCTAAGCTTAGTTGAGTCTAGTGCTCATGAACTGGATTTGATCATTCAAAAAATTACTTCAAGAGCACAAGAGATTAAATTTAATAAACAGAGTGATCAGTTAAACTAAGAGAACATATGGATACAAACATTATGCAACCAGCAGCTACGCGTTACATCTTTTTAGTAGAAGATGATCCGATTTTTCAGTTGCTGCATCAGAAACTGATACAGAAGCTAGCATGGAATGTTGAATTATTAGCTGCAAGAAATGGACAAGAGGCCTTGGATTTGCTTGATAAAGTTGGCACATCTGATATGCGTGCTCTTGTTCTTTTGGATATTAATATGCCAATCTGCGATGGATGGCAGTTTTTGAACCAATTAAATTCAAAATTCTATAAAGAATCGGTGCAAGTGGCTGTAGTGAGTTCCTCTACCGATCATGTTGATCGTCAAAATGCCTCGAAATATAAAAACGTAATTGATTATTTGGTAAAACCAATTAAAGCTGCCGATTTAGAAATTATTTGGAATGAACCATCATTTCAAGAATTCTGGAAATAAATTTTTTAAGTCATTAGAATAAAAAAGGAGTTAGGTGCAAGCGTAACGGACGACCGTACAACTATCGGGCTGACATCAAGAAAACCAGACGGACGACTTCTAAACAGACTTTCGGACGACAGTAACTAGGCAGACAATTTCGTTGTTCTATGACACAAACCGACCTGACTTTGCCGACACTCAAGCCGACCCAAATGTTTTTAAAATTTTTCCTACCGCACATTTTAAAAAATAATTTAGCCAACCCGCATTGGCACATTTGGGGTTTGCCCTACCCACAATCCCACCTGCCACAAACCCCAAAAGAGCCAATTCTGCCAATCCTTTCAGTATTGATACTTATAGTCCGTGGACTTATTTACATCTATTTAAGACCTTTGTATCCAAATTATAGAAATGGGTACAGTATATTCTAAAAGTGAAAAAGCCTATTTAGAACGAATAGGAAACCGGATACGTGAACTTCGTACAGAGGGCGATTTATCCCAAGAAAAATTAGCTTTTGCATGCGACCTTGACAGAACTTATATCGGTTCTGTGGAAAGAGGCGAAAGAAATATCTCTGTTATTAATCTTAGAAAAATTGCAAAGGCTTTGAAAATTAAAGTATCCGTTTTACTAAATATTGAAGAATGAATAAAGACTTTAAAACTCCTCCACAGTCAGTTAAAATGTTGACTGATTCAGAAACATTAGCACATTATTTTACAGAGTTGGTTGGCAACCCATTTACATTAACAGGAAAAACAAGAACTGACGGTTCAAACATTCGTAAACTTATAGCTTCTGTATTAGAAAAGTATCCATTACCCGAATTGGCTGAAGTCGGACAATTTGAAATTGTTCCTCCAAAAGGAAAAGGCGTTCCGAAAATTGCCAGAGAGTTTATTGACACCTACATTGTAACGAGTGGAACATCTTATAATTTGCAGGTTTGGAACAGAGTTCCGGCAGCAGAAACGTTGCTGATAAAATATGAATCTGGAGAAAGTCTCAAGTGTAACGATGTGCGATTCGTTTTTGTCAGGATTGACATAACAAAAAACATTATTGCTTCGGTTATAATTCTCACCCCTGAATATATAGAACAGAGATTTGGGAAATTTGGTAAACCAACAATTAAGCATCAACTCTTAATTTCAGGAAAAGTAAGAAGGGATATTTATGAAAGTGTAGATAAAATACTCTCCTTTCCCGATTCTAAAAAACTTTCCTATTACATTCGACACGATTATCTGCCACCAAAATCAGGTATGGTTGAGGAACCGGACATTAAGCATTTATTTTCCATTGCATTATTGAGAAAAATGGTCGCTGAAAAATTAATTGGCTTTAAGCTGGATGCAGCATCAACCAAAAACAGAGGTCAGGCTTTGGAAAAGAAAGTCCTCGAATTGCTTGGCTACGAGGTAAAGGAATCCGATTTGCTATATGGTGCATTTCCCGATATTAGAAACCAATTATTAGAGGTAAAAGTACAAGACAGCCCCACTGTGGATTTGGGTAAATTTTCACCCGAAAAGGAAGAAATTGTCATTGAGGATTCAAGACTAACAACTTTTGATGTAAGGTATTTGATTGCATTAACCAATCCAAAAACAGAAATAATTGAGGGCATTATCCTTTCTCCGGGTGAGAAGTTGGGCGAATTATTTTCTTATGTAAGTGCTGAAAGCTATAAATGTCAACGAGCAATCTCAATGGCTTTTTTCGATAACCATTATGGAAAATCTGTTTTTAATCCAGACTAAAAATGGGTTCAACTCCAAACGATTCCGCAACTTTAATTTCCAACAGATTTTCTAATTCTGAAATTTCCGTCTTATCGTTTGATTGATTCAATTTTTTAACGATTGAAATAATTTCTTTCGCTTTAGAAGAATTAAAATCGGGCAATGGATACCTTTCTACATATTGCGTAAAATATCTTCGCCTGCCGGAATATAGCTTGTTATTAAATACCAAGTCGTGATATTTGGTCATTAATTTAGAGTTAGCAATCCCCTGAATTAACAGCAACTTTTCTACATCTTCCTCTTTTGAAGCTACAATCCAGTAACAATTGCCGTTGACTATCTTTCCGCCTTTATCGAAATAAAAACGAGGCTTTAAGCTTATATCAGGGAAAACAAGTTTTGGATATTTCCATTGGTCAGGACGGTGAGGAACCCACAATTCAAACCATTGTCTTCCTGCTTCAATAAGATATTTTCTTGATTTTAATTTTTCTTCGTGTTGCAAAAAATATTTTTTCGCTTTGGGGTATTTTTCTATATCAACCGTTTGCTTTTCGCCACCAACGGAAATATGTGGATAGAGAACTTTTAATTTGAAATTATCCGTAGCGTTCCAAGGTTCTATATTTTCCTGTGAAATCAACTCTTTCAACAACTCATCTTCGGGTTTTGTACCGTTAAGATTTTCCCATTTATCACTGATGAATACTTTATCAGCAGTTGATTTAATACCTACTTTTACCTTAAACAAATCTCCCACCCGATTTTTTGAAGCCTTATCAATTTTTGAAACCCAATCCGATTCATTATTTGATAACATTTCCCAACAAGCACCGGAAGCAATTTTATATTTTAATACACCTGATGATTTTTTATACCGCTTGCCGTTTGCAACAAAGTAACCAGATTGTTCATTGTTTAGCACTTCATATACGGATTCTACAGGAATTAAATCACCTTTATAGCCATTCAGTTCCTCATATATTTTGATAAAATTTGCAGAGGAGGGGCTTTTTAGTTTTTTCTTTCTCCCAATAAAAATTGCAGGTAATACAGCAGCATCAAACAACTTTGTGTCTCCCAAATCAATCAATTCCAAAATCTCATAATTCTCGGACAAGAATTTCCGGATACTTTCTCCGCCTTTTGTTGACAAGTACCTGTTAGAAGTGATTACCCCAAGTATTCCCCCTTCTTTCAGACTTTCAGTCATGGCAATCAGGAAAGGATAATACAAATCAACCCTTCCTTTTAAATTAAACTTTTGGGCAAGCTCCTGTGCCTGTTCCGTTCCCAATATTTGGGTTCGCACATAAGGCGGATTGGCAATGACAATATCAAAGGAATTATTTACAAATGATTTATTGTATTCCTGAAACAAGCCTAAATTACTTTGGTTGGAAGAAACATCAATAGCCTGCAAAAAATCTTCGTGAATGAGTTTAATATTTTCAGCACCAAATCGCAACGTTCTTTCTTGAGCAAAGCTCAAATATTGCTCATTGGCATCATAGCCTGTGAGTGAAAAATCAATAGCAGAATCAGAAAGTATATTGCCCATTGCAATGAGTAATTCCCCTTCTCCACAGGCAGGGTCAAGTACCTTTTGATAGTTAGGTTTGACATAAGAAGTAATCCTTTCCGCTAAGAAAACAGAAAGTTCTTTTGGGGTAAATGTCGCCCCTGTGTTCTTTATTTGCTCTTTGGTTGCCATTGACAGGTGTAAAGATACTTAAAATCATCAAAGAATCAACTCCTTAAAAGCCTTTTTTATCAACAATTGAAAGTTTACCCTCGCCACATAAGCCAATAGGCATACCCCCTCACTACTTCTTTTTCTTCCTTCTCTTTTTGAAAAAGTCCTTTTTAGTCTCTGCATCTTCTTTTCTGCCTTCCTCAATTTCCCAATCTTCCCAACGCCTTGCGTGGCGAATCTTATTTCGGGTAATGAAGTAGTGCGACTTACATTCAAAATTCCAATTACCAATAGACGGAGAAAGTGAAACGGTTTTTCCGTCAAAACGAAGTTCCCAATCAGTTGGCGAAAGCGGTGTTACAACTTTGTTTCCAAAACCACAGTCACACAGATGAACAGCAGTTCTATATTCAACAGAAATATAAAGAACGTCTTGTTCAGGACTGTTCGGGATATACTCAACAAACTTATGCTGGATTGTCTTCATTAAGCAATTTATTTGTGTTGATTAAAAACAAACTATTATGCTCTTTTTTTACGTCTTGGTAGAAACCGCTCATTTTTTTCCACTTCAAGACTGCAAGGATAGCGTTGAGACAATTTAAGTCAGCAATTTGAATGTTGTTTGAATATTCATTTTCTTCAGATTCCATTGAGCCAATTCGTAAATCCAAATGGTCGCTTTTATTTGATGAACCAACCGTAACACGAACAGCACCATTCAAGCAATCATCGGCTTTGTTTACGCCAATACCGACATCAATAAATGTTACGCCCATTTTCAAAAATGCTTTTGCAAGGTTGTACCGAACTTCGTTTTTATCAATGCTAATAAAAACATAATTGAAATCCTTTAGCTCATTTACGTTTTCAGGCGTTACATACTTCGTATGCACTTTTATTCCTGCGTGCATATTGGAATAAATTCCGTAGTAATAATCTACTTTTTTTATTCCGTTTTCTGTTTCCAATTTTTCACTTGAAACAGCACCGGGCGAACGAAAAGCGTTGTGCAGTTGAAACTCATCACCGTCAAAAATATGTATTTCTTTAACGGGAGTTTTTGCGACTTGGTCAAGAATATACGAGCCTGTTCCGCCCAGTCCGATAATTGCGATTTTTTGATTTTCAAATTTTCGGTTTAGGAACTCAATTCCTGCACGAGAAGAATTCGTGTCGGGATATTTAAAAACGTTTGTAACAATCATTACTTCTGTCTTCATTTAAGACTTTTTTAAAAGGTTTTGTTATTACTGTGCCGTCAATGACTTTAGCATTAATACTTAGTATTTCTGCATAAGTCCTGATTTTTTCATAGTAGTTCGGGTAATTTCCCGACAATGGTTTGCTTGAGAAATAATGTGTAGCCAATAGTTCGCTTGTTAGCTGTATTCTATTGTAATTATTGATTATTGCGTCAAGCGGTTGTCCATTAGCATTGCAAGGTGTTTCGCCATTGAAATAAATCGTATGGTCTGGGGGCGTAGAAATTTTTGTTGGACTTGCATAGTTTAGTTCACAAATCAAAGTTCCAAACGCTATATTTTTTGTAGGCGTAGCATAAGGTATTTGGCGGACAACCAAGTGTCCGCCTTTTACCTCTATGTCGTAGCCTTCTTCTTGCAGGCGATATAAGTCAGGGTTAAGATTTATCAGTTGCTGAGGCATTGAATATCATTTTATGTTTAACAAAAACTCCCTGACCCGCAAACATTGACCCTTCGGGGTTTTGTCTTGGGCCATCTTCGTAAGCTACGGTGTAAACCATTGTCGGCTTGTCTATGTACTGCCCAAATGCAAGAACAATTACTTCTTTGAAGCTAATTTTTTCTTTAGTCCATTTGTGCGGTGTACCGTTTACCAAAATGATTACTTCTTTCGCTTTTGAATAGAAGTGTTCAATTTCAGGACGAGCAAGATTGACTTGCTTATCATCGGGAATCGGTTCATCTTCCCACGGCTTTTTAACCGCAAGAAAAATTTCTTCCTCTTTTGCGATGTGTCCTAATTTTCGGATTTCAGCACCAGTAATGTATTGCTGATTCCATTCGTACTTCTTACCATTTATGGTAAGCTCTAAAACACGGCTTCCGTGTTCACCTTTTGGATTTTTGTCTTTGTTTTCTGACATTGTTTAAAAATTTATTTGTTCAACCTATCTACTAAAACCGTTACTAAATTATCTTTGTGTAACAAACCTCAATTACACTAATAAAACCATTACTAACGGTTTTTGGTAGTTAATGTGTAGCAGTAAAAAATGAACAATAGTCAGGACTTAAATAACGAAGCAACGGAGAGCCTCTTGGAATATATCCAATGGAAGGACGAGCCTGACTATGCGGAAATAGCTAAGGAAGCATTTAGGGTGTTTACTTTCCGTTATCAATTAGAGCTTCTAAAGAAACTTACACCCATTTGTAAAAATTGGGGATATGACAAACAGGTTGCAACTGAATTAGCTTATGAGGCTTTTAACCGTATTTGGAAGTACCCAAAATTTGACCTTTCAAAATCAAAGCAAAAAGATTACCACAAAGCTATCACATTTTACCTTTTTGGTATTGCTAAACGACTTTTAGCTGATTACAAAAAAAGCGAAACAGAAGAACCAAATCCGTTTACAGGTGACGAAGAAATAATTCGTGATTTGCCCGATATAGAAACGTTTAGCGATGATAAAGTCCGTAAAGCAGAGCTAAAAAGAATGTACGAGTTGTTAAATGGAGCTTTGTCAAGGCTTACACCAAAACACAAGGTGATTTACCTTACATACAAGCATTATGAATCATTGACGAACGAAGGGTATAATTTACCAAGACACTTAACAAAAAAGTTACAAGACGAACTTGACCTAACGCAAAACAGTATTCGTGTTTACAAGAAGCAAGCAATTGAAGCAGTTAATACACATTTAAAAATATATGGCTCAAAATAAAAAACATATTACACCAGAGAACATAACCGAATGGTTATCTTCTACGGGTTTCCTTTTCCCAAGGAACGAAGTTGAGCTTGAAAGGTTTGAAAAATTGTATAGTGAGGAAGATTTCGGCTTAACAGGGAAAGAGATTGACCCTGATAAAATCATTAACGGTACTTTCAGAGAAACTAAAATCGTGAAAATGCCTACTGATATTAAGCAGGAAGAAATCAATCCATATCGTATGGCGGCACGCAATGGTAATAGTTTGCCTAAACACATTATGGACAAAATCAAGAAAAATCAAAGCAAACCAAAAGATGATTCAAACGGGTCGGAAAACACAAATAAGTAAGTTGGCAGAATATATTGCCAATGAGTTTTCAGACAAGAATCTTACTTTACTTGACGAGATTGCTAAGTTTGAAAGTGTTCCTATTCATTATGACAATTACGAAGACGCTTTTGACGGAATGTTGCTGTATGATACAGACAACAAGGATTTTCATATTCACATAAACATTGACAACGGAAACAAGCAAAATTCTAAACGAGGTCGATTTACGCTTGCTCACGAACTTGGTCATTTTTTCTTGGACGAACATCGCTTAGGTTTAAAATACGGTTTGCTTGAACCACACGCTTCATTTCATAACATCAACCACAAATCGGCAATAGAATTAGAAGCAGATATTTTTGCGAGTTGTTTACTAATGCCTCAAGACAAATTCAAAAACTTTTCCGCAGAACACAAAAAACTAACAGAAAACAAAAAGTTTTCGTTTGATACAATTCTTGGACTTTCAAATAGCTTTCAAACAAGCGTATTATCAACTCTTATTCGATTTGGAGAAGTGGGAACACACGAAATATTTGCTGTTATTTCAAAAGACAATGTTGCTAAATGGTTTGTAAAAAGTAATGACTTTCCAAATTGGACTTTTAAATTTAAAGTAGGTAACACTATTCCACAGACGACAGTTGCAGGAGAGTATTTCACAAAAGAGAATAGTAAATACACAGGAATAGAATCCGTATCAGCGGACGACTGGTTTTACACACCTTCAAATGACAACAGAGCGGACAGACAAATGTATGAGCAATGTTACTATTCAGACAGTTACGGCTATGTAATTAGCCTTATGTGGTTTGATTAGCCCAACACACAAGCGTAAGCACATTTGCAATTTGCACAAGCCAACACACAGACCCAAAATTGCAAAAGAGCTTCCGCTTTTCGCGACAGAAAAATTATTTTTTAAAATTGCCTTCCCTTCTAAAATTTTTAAAACCGCAGACACACAAACCGACACGACATACAACAGCTTGACAACACGACCGATAGAACACCAGCCCATAACAGCGGTAACCGTTGCACAACCTCTTTAAAGAATCAAGTTTTTACCTTTTCGATCAAAA
>CAZTTO010000023.1:0-32270 GCA_964616465.1 uncultured Hydrotalea sp.
CTTTAGCTGTTGGTCTTTAGTCTTTAGCAAAGCCAGTTTTTTAGAACTCCAAAAACGCCAAAGACCAAAGACTAAGGACCAAAGACTGGTTTTACCAAATACTAAAGACTTCAATACGTCAGTCTTTAGCTGTTGGTCTTTAGTCTTTAGCAGAGCCAGTTATTTGAACTCCAAAAAAGCCAAAGACCAAAGACTAAGGACTAAAGACCGGTTTTACCAATGACCAAAAAATCTCCCCATTACGTGAAAATTCCCATAAAAGAAAAATTTGTTCTCACTGTTCCCAACTATATATTTGCACCCGTTATGGATAGTATGTCTAGTTTGAACTATCCCCCCGTTGAAAATCAATTTATTAAGGCCCAATTAACCTCAGTATCATGTGACTGAGAATGGCGGAGCCACATTCTTTTATCAAATTAGATACTATGATTTCTTTCAAAAAAAAGTCTTTGTTGTTTCTCTTTTTTGTTGGTTTTTCTTTTCAAATAATTGCCCAAGTAGGTGGTATGAATATTGATCAACTAACCGATCAGCAGCTTATGCAGTTTATTCAGGCGAATAACTTATCTGGATTGTCAGAAGCTGAGTTGGAAGCTAAGGCAAGGGAAAGGGGACTATCTAATGATCAAATCCAAAAACTGAAGGCCAGAGTGGCTACCCTAAGTCCGCAAGCGGGTGGAGCTGATAAAAAGTCTGGAGAAGCTGCATCTGAGCAGCGTAAACCAGTGAGCTACTTGTTGCCCAAACCTCGTCCGGATTCTATTAATGGATTGGTCATCTTTGGTTCAGATATTTTTACAAAGGATAACCTCACCTTCGAGCCTAATCTTAATTTGCCAACACCAAATCAATACGTACTAGGCGCTGGAGACCAAATAAAAGTGGATGTGTTTGGATACTCCGATAAAACACAAAGTTTCACCATTAGTCCTGATGGAACCATCCGTTACCCGAATATTGGACCAATCAAATTGGGTGGACTGAATATCAACGAAGCGAAAGCCAAATTACAAAATCAATTAGTGCGCATTTATCCTGGTTTGAGAGGAGGAAACACCAATCTTCAAATTACACTTGGACAAATCCGCAGTATTCGTGTGAACCTGATTGGTGAAATCACACGACCAGGGTCTTATACCTTATCCTCCGTAAGTACCATTGCCAATGCCTTATATGCTGCAGGTGGACCAACACCGATTGGTTCTTATAGAAACATTGAGCTTATTAGAGCAGGTAAATCAGTGGCGCAATTTGACTTGTATGCTTATTTGTTCAAAGGTGATTTAACAGAGAATAAATTATTACAAGATGATGATGTCATTCGTGTGGCGCCTTATCAAAATCGTGTTGAACTGAGAGGGGCAGTAAAACGTAGAGCAATTTACGAATTAAAAGGTGCTGAGCCTGTTCAACATTTATTGGATTATGCGGGCGGATTAGCAGATAGTGCCAACAGAAGATTTGTAAAAATTGCAAGATTTGGAGAGAGAGAACAAGAAATGCAAACCATTGCAGCGGCTCAATGGGCTTCATATACATTACAAACAGGCGATAGAGTATATGTAGATAGTATTTCCATGCGTTTCTCCAATAGGGTTCAAATTTCTGGAGCCGTGCTTACGCCAGGAACCTATTCCCTTAATTCTGCGAATCAATTGAAGGATTTACTCAATTTGACTGGTCTTCAGGAAGATGCTTATTTAGAAAGAGCTGTTGTCCGCCGCTTGAAGCCAGACTTTCAACCCGAAATGATGGGTGTGAATTTGCAAGATATATTGAATGGCAAGCAAAGCTTTCTATTGCAAAGAGAAGACTCTATCCATATTTACCGACACATAGAGCTAATTCCAGAATATACCTTCACTGTAGAAGGTGCAGTGAACAATCCTGGTACTTTCCCTTACGCAAAAAACATGCGTTTGCAAGATGCAGTATTACTAGCAGGCGGATGGGCCGATGGTGCCAGTAAGAAAATTGTGGAGGTAGCGCGCAGGAATAGAGACTCTTCTGGTGGAGATACCCAAGGTTTTAGTACTATTTTCAGCGTTAATTTTGAGGAGGCAGCCAATCTAAACAAATTGCAGTTTACACTAGAGGCATTCGATATTGTGTCTGTCAGAAAACTACCTAGTTATCGTGAGCAAATGCGTGTGAGTATTGAAGGAGAGGTGAATTATCCGGGTACCTATGTTATAACTGGAAATAAGGAGAGAATATCGGACCTAGTTAAGCGAGCAGGCGGATTGCGCAGTGGTGCATTTCCCGAAGGTGCTTTTTTATTAAGAAAAACTTTTGAAGGATTAACTGCCAACGACTCCATCATTCTACAAAACAAATTGGCGACACTTAAGTCAAGTTTTACAGATACTGCAAAAGCCAACCAGGCAGATCAGCTATTGAGTGGTGAAATGAAAACTTTGGGTTTAAGACTTTTAGATGCTATTACTAATCCTGGATCTACAGAAGATATTTATCTAATTGAAGGAGATGTTATTAAAATACCACAGCAGTTACAAACGGTGCAAACTTTCTCAGGCGTCTATTTCCCTAAAAAAGTGGTGTACAGACCGGGATTAAGCTTCAGAGATGTATTAAGAGAGTCTGGTGGGGTATTGCCTTTGGGCCAAAAAAAGAAAAGTTATGTAGTGAATGCTAATGGATCTATCAGCACTACCAAACAATTCTTATTCTTTAGAAGCTATCCCAAAATTACTCCAGGTTCAGAAGTATATGTACCTGTGAAAAAACAAGGCAAGGCCTTAACAACTGCTGAAATTATAGGGGTGACCAGTGCGTTAACTTCTATTGTGAGTATGATTTTCTTAATAAGAACATTACAGTAAATACAAAGATTCTCTTGCAAACGAATGATATTATAGAAAAACTTAGAGCAGAAAAAGAGCATTTCCAACAAAGGTTTGGTATTTATTCTTTGGTCTTATTTGGTAGTTATGCTAAGAGCGAACAAAAGGCTGGCAGTGATATAGACTTTATGTATGAATTACCCCCTAATGGCACCATGCCATATATGCGGTTGATACATTTAGAGCAATATATATCTGCATTATTGGGTATAGAGAAGGTAGAGATGGTGAATAAAAGCTATGCTGAACCGATCATTTTCCAACAGATTCAACAACAAGGAATTGCAATATTCTAAGAAAAATATTTTATACATATTAACTATACTAGAAAGTATAGAAAAAGTTCAAATTTATTCTCAGCCTTATACTAGTGCCGACGAAATGTTTAAATCAAACGATCAGCTAACTTATAATGCTGTTTGTCATCTTTTATTGGCCATTGGAGAGGAATCGAAAAAGATAGAGGATAGTTTAAAAGAAGAAGTTGCAATTGTTTCTTGGGATGCTATAACGGGATTAAGAAACAGGTTAGCGCATGACTACAGAGGAATAGATGCAAACTTAGTATATCATATTGCAACAAACGAGTTAGAGCCACTAAAGCAGGCTTGTATCTCGCTTCTAAAAATTGTAGGTATCCAAAAAGCTGATTTAAATACACTTGTTCAAACATTTTGGTATCGACATCTTGGATACCTCAATAATTTAATTTAATAAGCATGGAGATAAAATATTGTATCATACATGACAGATAATATTCAACAATCAAGTTCCGACGAAATCAGCCTAAAAGACCTGATCCTAAAAATCAAGGAATGGGTGGCTTATTTGAAAACCAAATGGTGGAAAATTGCTATTGCAGGTATTGTAGGAGGTATTATTGGCTTTGTATATGCATGGATGCAGCCAATCACTTATACGGCTAAAACCACTTTTGTGGTAGAAGATGCGAAGAGTAGCGGTGGGCTTGGAGGTCTGGCGTCATTAGCGGGACAGTTTGGAGTAGATGTGGGTGGTGGTGGTGGAGGAGGCTTAATTGCAGGCGATAATATCCTGCTGTATTTTAAAAGCGAGTCCTTGGCCAGGGAAGTATTGTTGAGTCCGATTTCTGAGAGCGATAAAAATATTTCACTAGCTGATGTATATATTAGTTCACATGGACTAAAAAAAGCATGGGCTAAGAATGATAAAATTGGTCAGGTAAGTTTTCCGCCAGTTTCCTCTAACCAAACTTTTACTAGATTACAAGATAGTCTCATCCAAGTCATCATTAGAGATCGGATATTAAAAAAGCAGTTTTCAATTGCTAAAATTGATAAAAAAGCTGGTTTTATTCAGATAAGTATAACCATGCAAAATGAACAATTGGCAAAATTGTATTGTGATAGATTATTACAGGTTGCAGTTGATCGATACATTGATTTAAAAACTGATAGACAGAAAAAAACTGTTGAAAGACTCCAAGCTAGAGCGGATAGCATAGCTAACTTATTATCAAAAAAAACATCCACAACCGCAACCCTACAAACTGCAGCATCTACCATGGATGTGAATCCATTGTTTAAGACGGGAACAATAGTAGCAACTGAACAAACCACGAGGGATAAGGCTATGTTAACAGCAGTTTATGGCGAGGTGATAAAAAATTTGGAATTGGCAAAGTTTACTTTAAGTCAAGAGACACCAGTGATACAAATCGTAGACAAGGCCGGTTTGCCTCTAGCTTTTAACAAGGAATCAAAGACTGCGACCTTATTGATTTATTCACTACTAAGTATTTGTCTTTATGCCTCTTATCTGATAATAACACGTTTAGTAAAATAATCTAATTTCTAAATACTTCAACTAATAAAAATGTCGATTAGAAATTATAATCACAAAATAGCTATTATTGGGCTTGGTTATGTTGGGTTGCCTCTGGCAATAGAATTTGGAAAAAAATATCCAGTACTTGGCTTTGATATCAACAAAGCTCGTATTGAAGAATTATCTGCCTATAAAGACCGCACCAAAGAAGCTGACTTAGATGGGATGATGGAGGCTATGAATTATTATAAAGATGGTAAAGAGAAGGGTCTCCGTTTTTCTCATGAAGTATCTAGTCTGGGCAGCTGTAATATATTTGTCGTTACTGTACCTACACCAATTGATCAATTCAAAGCTCCTGACCTCGGGCCGTTGCTTAAAGCATCAGAGATGGTTGGAAAGGTTCTAAAGAAGGGTGATATTGTTATATATGAATCGACTGTTTACCCTGGATGTACTGAAGAAGATTGTGTGCCGGTACTCGAAAAATTTTCTGGGCTAAAGTTTAATGTCGACTTCTTTTGTGGATACTCACCTGAAAGAATCAATCCCGGCGATAAGGTCAATACATTAACTAAAATCAAAAAAGTAACTTCTGGATCTACTCCAGAGATAGCTGATATTGTTGATGGCTTATATGCAAGTATTATTACTGCGGGTACGCACAAAGCCCCAAGTTTAAAAGTAGCGGAAGCTTCTAAAGCCATTGAGAATGCGCAGCGAGATGTGAATATCTCATTTGTGAATGAGTTGGCATTAATTTTTGATAGAATCGGAATTGATACTACTGACGTGATTGAGGCAGCGGGAACAAAATGGAATTTTTTAAAGTATAAGCCCGGTTTGGTAGGGGGGCATTGTATTGGTGTAGACCCATATTATTTAGCACACAAAGCAGAAAGCTTAGGGTATCATCCACAAGTAATATTAAGTGGCCGTCGTGTCAACGATATGATGGGAATGTTTGTGGCCAATAAAGTTATTAAGTTGATGATCGGGAAGAAATTAGTTGTCCATGGAGCTAAGGCATTAATTCTTGGCTTTACATTTAAAGAAGATTGTCCTGATATAAGAAATTCCAGAGTAATAGACATTTATACAGAATTAAAGCAGTTTGGATTAGAAGTTGATGTGTATGACCCTCATGCTAGTAGTGAAGAGGTTAAGGAAGAGTACAATGTTGATTTATCAGTGTATCCTAAGCCTAATTCTTACGATGCAATTATTCTAGCCGTATCACATAGTGAGTTTTTAGGGTTGGATATGGATAAATTTAAACGGGGAAATACTGCTGTTATCTTTGATACTAAAGCTTTTCTTCCGAGAGCCATTGTGGATGATCGTTTGTGATTTTCAGAATACAAGTAAACTTAATTGCTATTTAATATCTATCATAAGATAAGCGTTAGTTCGTTTGCAAAAAACGCTTTAATACTTACAGTTGGAACTGTAATTGCTCAAGCACTTCCTTTCCTGTTTTATCCAATATTAGGAAGGCTATACACACCTTTGCAGTTTGGCTTATTGACTACTATTTTAGCAATTATTCCTTTTTGTACAATCATTGCAACCGGTGCTTATGAAAATGCCATATTGATTGCTGATAGTGAACAAGAGGCGGCTACTCTTATCATGATGATAATACGCAGGAGCCTTATTGTATCTGCCCTTTTAGGAGTTTGTTTTTATCTGTTCACTGAACCGCTAATTGAATTACTGAATGAGCCCCTTTTAAGAGAGTGGATTATCGTTCCTTCATTTGCAGCATTTGCAACAGTTATCTATATCTGCTTTAATGAATGGAGCGTAAGAAAAAAATACTTTGTTCGACTTTCAATAAACAAGATTATTAACACCTCTTCCATAGCCATTAGTAAACTTTTGGCCGGTATATTCTCAATAACTTCTAATGGTCTAGTGTTTGGAGATATCTTTGGTAAGGCCTTAACAGCAATTGCTTGTATCTATAGAATAATAAGGTTAGACGGGCCTGTATTCTTGAAAGTGAAAGTAAGCGAGTTTAAGTCTGTGGCAAAGAAGTATAAGGATATGCCTCGTTATATGGTATCAGATCAGATTTTAAATAATATTGGGGGGTCTATTCATATTCTCTTTATTACAGCGTATTTTTCTATTACAGAGCTTGGTTATGTATCAATGGCTGCATCCTTGCTAACCGTGCCTGTAACAGTAGTGAGTGCTGCCATTAAAGACGTATTCAGGCAGAAAGCCAATGAGGAGTATACGCAAACCGGAAGTTGCAGAAAGACTTTTGTACGCTTACTTATTCCCATTACACTAAGTTCATTAGTGTTAAGTATTCCACTTTATCTCATCTTGCCTAATGGGATTACATTTTTTTTAGGAGATCAGTGGGTTAAGACGGGTGACTATAGTCAGATTCTGCTACCCATGTATGTTAGCAATTTCATCAGTATGTCTTTAGGAGGTGTATTAATCATCGCTAACAAAATGGGCATTTCACTATTTTGGCAGATATACACTATTGTAGTTAGTATTGTAGCATTTTTTATTGGCATACAAGCTCAGTATAGTTTAGATAAAGTCCTTTTCTTGTTTATGATTGCTAGAACAAGTTCGTATTTACTTTATATCCTTTTATCTTATTATTACTCAAAGAATTACTTTTTAATTGGTAAATGAACTTGCAGCTTAAAAATGGAGATATAAGTTTAGCTAGTATTTTTTTGAATGAGCGGCTTCGCTTTTCAGGTATGCTAATATTTCTGCGATTAGCTTTAGATTATGCTTATGGAAATATTGTCTCGGTAATCTTTGCATATCAAAATTTCAAAAATGAATTAACGTTCAGTTCCTATACAATTTCATGGGTTTTTCTATTTAGTTTAATGCCACTTATCTATAGAAACTATGTAAAGAAAAATCTATCATCCTATATAATCACAGTACTTATTGCAATATCCTTATTGCCTACCACTACTTTGATTGCATTCAATAAATCTTATTCATATAGTTACATTTTATTAATGTATATCTATTGGTTTTTGATTATTTGGCTTAATAGGAAAATACCTCGTATTGTCCTTTTTGAAAAAAAGAAAATCAAGACACGGGTGCCTTATATACTTTTGACTATTCTTTTTTGTGGGGCTGTTCTCTATACATCATGGGTGTACACTGGGTTTAGATTTCATTTTGGTCTTTTGGATGTTTATGATTTACGATCCGAGGCACGAGAGTATCAGGTATCCATTCTTTTGGGTTATATTATCACTGCTGCCGATAATATTTTACCCGTATTGCTTGTCTTTTTCCTTGTTCAAAGAAATTGGTCTATTTCAATTTTTGTATCTCTTATTATCTTTTTGAATTTTGGGATATCCGCTGTTAAGCAAGTATTGTTTCTTTTGATATTCTCCTGGATAGGTTTTTTTATGGTGAAATCCGAAGGTTTTTTTCGCTCAATTATAAATGGTGTAAGCGCGCTTGTTGTAATAAGTATCTTAGAGTTTTTTTTGTTCAATACCTATTTTATAACAAATTTTTTTTCATATAGAATTCTCTTTATACCTGCTAAGTTGCACCATGTTTATTACACTTTCTTTTCTGTGAACGAGTTTGATTATTTCAGGCAGTCTATTCTAAAATGGCTTTTACAATCTCCTTATAAAGATGGCATTCAGTTTATTATGGGAGAGGAGGATATAGGCGATTTTACAGCAAGAGCCAATAATGGGCTTTTCTCTGACGCATATCTTAACTTTGGGTTTGTTGGTGTTTTAGTTTTTCCGTTTATTGTGGTTATAATATTGAAAACACTAGAGGGGGCATCAAATGGATTGAATGCTAAAATACTTTTCATTATTACTACTGCAACTACATTTGTTATTTTAGGAGTTCCATTTTCAACAGCTTTACTTACCTCTGGGCTACTATTGTTAACTTTATTTTTATATACCTTACCGAGAGATAAGCAAGCTCTATAATTCTTTTAATGTATTGTACATGAACGGCATAAAAGTATGTCATATCATTAGCGGATATTATAGGAATGATCCACGTATTTTTCAAAGGCAATGCAAATCGCTTAAAAAGGCAGGATTTTCTGTAAGTATTTTAACAAACGATGGGCAGACTGATGAGGTTTTAGATGATATACCTATTTATTCTACATATAAATTTTACAAAAGTCGAATTAGTGTTTTGATGTTTGCAAAATACCAATTTCTAAAACGGGCTCTTGAAATAGACGCCGATATATATCAAATGCATTCTCCAGAATTACTATCTCTAGGAATTGTGCTAAAGAAAAAAGGGAAAAAAATAATTTATGATGCTCATGAAGATCTTCCAAGACATATTATTGAGAAAGATTGGCTACCTCGTTTAATAAGAAAGCCTTTATCTTTCATAATTGAAAAATATATGGCTAACATTTTGAGGAGATATGATGCAATAATTTCTCCCCATTCACATGTTGTTGATAGGTTAAGGGTTATAAATCCTAATATTACTTTAATTACAAACTTTTCGAAGATATTCCCAAATAAGAAAGTATTATTAAGCGATTATTTGCAACGAGAGAAAATGATCTGCTACTCAGGAACAGTTTATTTGCACAGTAATCAGATGTCAATACTTGAAGCTATAAAAGGATTTCCTGATATTACATATAGTATCGCTGGTTATTGTACACCAGAATATCTTCAGATTCTATCAACACATCAATCTTATAATAGATTGAAATATATTGGTAGGATTAACTGGAATGAGTTGAACTCGTTTTATAATAAAGCAAGAATTGGATTAGTAATCATCGACTATAAATTGAATTTGGGAGGAAAAAGAGGAACATTTGCAGTTAACAAGATGTTCGAATATATGGAGGCGGGCTTGCCTTTGATTTGCAGCGATTATGAATTATGGAAAGAGATTGTAGATAAATATCATTGTGGAATTTATGTAGAACCTGGAAATATAACCCAGATAAGAGAAGCAATAAAATACTTACTAAATCATCCAGAAAAGGCATATCAAATGGGGCAAAATGGGCGTAAAGCTGTTGAACTTGAATACAATTGGGAAACTCAACATGTTAGATATATAGAAGTTTTTAGTCAACTTAAAAAATAATTATTATTTATATCGATAATAATTAAAATTTTAAAAATCAAACCAATGGAAAAAATCTATTCAAAAGTACAGCCTGGAGTACTATTACACTTAGTAAATCGTTTAAGTGAGATTGAGGGAAGGACAAATGTTGTTCCTGATGAAGAATACTTGCAGCTAGCAACTTTAAAAATGCCAAAAGGACAAACTTTTAAAGCGCACAAACACATTATTTTAAAGAAGGAAACTGATATCGCTCAAGAAAGTTGGCTCGTTATTAAAGGCAGTGTTAAATGTATATTTTATGACTTAGACGATACAATTATTGCAGAACCCATCTTGTATCCGGGTGATTGCTCAATGACTTTTAGAGGTGGCCATAATTACCTTATTTTAGAAGACGATACTATTGTTTACGAATACAAAACTGGACCTTATTATGGTCAAGAAATGGATAAAACTTTTATAGATAAAGAAAATAAATAAGAAATGAAAAAAGCTTTTATTACTGGTATTGCCGGACAAGACGGTAGCTATCTTACTGAATATTTACTTAGTTTAGGATACGAAGTGCATGGTATTGTAAGAAGGAATTCTGTGCCTGAGCATCAACAAAGCAGGATTGACTTTGTGCGCAAAGATTTACACGTTTACTATGGTGATCTGCTTGACGTATCAGGTATTGAAAGATTGTTGGCAAAAATCCAGCCAGACGAGATTTATAATCTAGCTGCACAGAGTCATGTGAGAATTAGCTTTGATATTCCACAGTTTACGATACAATCCAATGCATTGGGCGTAATGAATATTCTGGATGCATATAGGAATGCATGTCCAGAAGCAAAGTTCTATCAGGCAAGTTCATCTGAAATGTTTGGTAGTTCAGTAGATCAAGATGGTTTTCAGAGAGAAACAACGCCATTCAGACCCGTAAGTCCATATGGTTGCTCTAAGGTATTTGCATTCAACATTACTCACAATTATAGGAACGCCTATAAGTTGCACGCATGTAATGGTATATTGTTTAATCATGAATCCCCAAGAAGAGGAAGTAACTTTGTAACAAATAAGGTGGTGAAAGGTGCAGTACTAATTAAAAAGGGCTTAGCTAAAAAATTGGAATTGGGTAATATGGATTCTTATAGAGATTGGGGACATTCTAAAGATTATGTACGAGCAATGCATATGATCATTAATCACACTGTAGCAGATGACTTTGTGGTAGCTACAGGACAAACACATTCTGTAAGAGAAATGACTGAATATGTGTTTTCAAAATTGGGAATGGATTATAAAGAATTTGTAGTTCAAAATCCGGTTTTTCTTAGACCTGAAGAATTGCCATATTTAAGAGGAGATTGCTCAAAGCTCAAGTCAACATTTAATTGGCAACCTGAATATACATTTCATTCATTAATGGATGAAATGATAGAATTCTGGATGGATAAACTTTAACTGATGGGTGGTAATATTTTTTTTAATCCAAAGGATCTTAAGTACTGTGGTGCCAACGTAATAATTGGTAAAACTGTCAGAATTAGGTATCCGCAATTAGTTAGTATTGGAGACAATTGTATAATTGACGACTTTACTTATATTTCTACATCCCTGGATCTAGAAGGGTATAACCATATTTCGGCTGGATGTAAAATTATTGGAGGCCCCCAATCTGCTGTAATATTAAAGCCATTTTCTACTTTCTCACCCAACGTTGTTATTGCTGCGGGTTCAGATGATTACCTTGCTGGCATTGCTACTCCTCTGGTAGATGATTGTTATAAAGGAAACGTAGAACATGGACAAGTTACGATAGGGCGGCATTCGATAGTTGGTTCCGGTTCGGTTGTGTTACCAAATGTACTATTTGGCGATGGTGCTTCTGTGGGTGCACTCTCTCTAGTGAATAAATCTCTTGAGCCGTGGACACTGTACGCTGGAATACCAGCCAGGAAGATTAAGAAAAGAGATCAAGATAGAATTTTGGAATATGAACAACAATTTTTAAACAAAATGAATAGCAAACTATGACTTTCATTCCTCAAATGGAGCCCTGGTTCGGTATAGAAGAAAAGCAGGCATTGAATGCTTATATGGATGAAGGCGGATGGTTAACTGAGTTTAAGAGAACAGAGGAGTTCGAAACTAGAATAGCCAACTATACAGGAGCTAAACATTGTATTGTTGTCAATAATGGTACAATTAGTTTAACGTTAATGGCAATTGCTGCAGGTATTAAGTATGGCGATGAAGTTATTGTACCTAACTATACAATGATTGCTACGCCAAATTCAATTAAAATGATAGGCGCTGTTCCTGTATTTGTAGATGTAGAAATAGAAACCCTTTGCATTGATATCAACCAAATTAAAAAGGCAATAACCCCCAAGACAAAAGCTATTTTTTTGGTAAATGCAAATGGCAGATATCCTAAATACAATATTAAAGAGCTGGAAGATTTATGTCACCAAAGAGGATTGATTCTGTTAGAGGATTCAGCACAATCTCTTGGCTCTTTTTATCCTGATGGAAGACATCAAGGAACTTCGGGTCTAGGTGGAAGTCTTTCATTTTCTGCACCGAAAATTATTTCCACCGGGCAGGGTGGCGCAATTATCACAAACGACGACAAATTTGCGTATACATTAAGAAGACTTAAAGATTTTGGTAGAAGTGGTGGTGGAAACGATATTCATAACTCAATTGGATATAATTTCAAGTTTACTGAGATGCAAGCTGTAATTGGCAATGAGCAAATGAAAAAATTACAGTGGCGGGTAGAAAGGAAGAAAGAAATCTATAGAATCTACCAAGCTGGTTTAAGTGATGTAAAGCATGTAAAGATGTTTTACCAGGATTTAGAATTCACCACTCCTTGGTTTTATGATATTCTATGCGAAAGGAGAAATGAGTTGCAGGCTTTTCTAAAATTGAAAGGGATAGGTACACGTACAATGTATCCTCCAATAAACAAGCAAGAAGCATATGGTGTAGATGCACTTTGTCCTGTTTCAGATGTAGTGGGTGAGAAGGGCCTTTGGTTACCTTCAGCAGCACAGCTATCTGACGAGCAAATAAAGTATATTGTACAGGCCATAGCCGAATTTTACAATTAGACCATTATAATGCAACTATCAAACGATGTAGCTAATAACTACGCAAAAAATATATCTTTTATAGTAGTTAGCTGTGACCCTTACAAGGACTTATGGGTACCATTTT
This sequence comes from uncultured Hydrotalea sp., assembly GCA_964616465.1. Classification (GTDB taxonomy): domain Bacteria; phylum Bacteroidota; class Bacteroidia; order Chitinophagales; family Chitinophagaceae; genus JAFLBI01. The sequence goes on from CAZTTO010000023.1 coordinate 12,987, forward strand.
TCACATGTTTTTTTAAGTATTGGCCAGACTGCCCTTTGGACGTTTATTTGGCTACGAATAATGAGGTTTTCGATGATGGAAGAGTAAAGATGATCAACATCGGGCCTGATAAGGATTATTCAACAAATCTGATTTCAATACTCAGTAAGATTCATACAGACTGGGTGATAATTTGGTTCGAGGACGCTTTTATTTCTAAGCCAGTTAATACGGCGAATGTATTAATGCTAATTCAGCAAGCTATAGATAACGGTGCTAGTTATCTCAAATTATCAGCTGATGCCCCATGGGTTTATACAGATGATACTACTACGCTAATTGCGCCAGTACCCAAAAATGTAAAGTATCGAGCCGCATTTGGAATGGCACTTTATAAAAAAGAATTATTATTAAGATTATTGGTTCCGGGAGAAAGTGCTTGGGATTTGGATAAAAGTCAGAAGTCCAATAGTTTAGAAGACAAGTTTTTTGCTTTAACCACCAATGGACTTAAGAATCCGCCTTTCCATTTTCAGCACGCAGTTGTTAAGCGTAAGTGGACTTATTCTACACCGACATTTCTCAGAAATGAAGGGTTAGCTCATTTTATCCCTAATCGAGAGCTTCAGTCATTTAAGGAGCATATATATGTAAAGATGTTTTTGTTTCGACTTAGGGTATTGAGGTTATTCAGATTGTATTGGTATGATAAAGTATAGTTTTTTATTTTTAATGAATCTATGTTAATCAGTTCCGTTCAACTTATTCATTTGCCTAAGTTTGAAGATGATAGGGGGAATTTGTCTTTTTACGAGTGTGATAATCAGATTCCTTTCAGTATAAAGCGGGCTTACTGGATTTATGATGTACCGGGTGGATACGAAAGAGGAGGTCATGCTTTCAAGGAGCAAAAAGAATTTATCGTAGCACTATCTGGAAGTTTTGATGTGGTTATTGATGATGGTCAAAGCAAGGAAAATTTTTCTTTAAACAGATCTTACTACGGTTTATTTGTACCATCCGGTTTGTGGAGACAAATGCATAACTTTTCAACAAATGCGCTTGCATTGGTGGCTAGTTCAACCTTATTCTCTGAAGATGATTATATCAGAGATTACCAGGATTTCTTAAAGTTTAAATATAGATGAGAGATACAACCGTTCATAATTGTAGTATCATTGAATTAAGTAAAATACATAATCGTGCTGGTAATATAACGGTTGTTGAAGAACATAAGGCAGTACCTTTTCAAATAGAACGCGTTTATTATTTATATGACGTTCCCGGTGAAGAGTCGCGTGGTGGTCATGCACACAAAGCTTTATACCAGTTAATTGTTGCAGCCAGCGGCAGTTTTACCATTACGCTAAATGATGGTAAATCTAAAAGAACGTTTATGCTGAACCATCCTAACAAAGGACTGCTGGTTATTCCGGGCATTTGGAGAGAATTGCACGATTTTTCTTCGGGCTCTGTTTGCCTGGTGCTGGCTTCAATGAAATATGATCCTGATGATTACATACGAGAGTATACATCCTTTTTAAATTATAAAAATGGTTCACCAACTTTCTGATTGTCAAAACACCGATATCCCAGCGAATACAAATATCTGGCAGTATGTAGTAGTGCTGCCGAAAGCAAAAATTGGAGAGAATTGCAATATTTGTGCGCATTGTTTTATTGAGAATGATGTTGTTATAGGAAATAATGTTACAGTGAAGTGCGGGGTCTATTTGTGGGATGGTATTACATTGGAGGATAATGTACAGATTGGTCCCAATGTTACTTTTACAAACGATAAGTATCCCAGAGCGAAGCAGCAATTTGTATTACAAAGAACCGTAGTTAAAAAGAATGCCTCAATAGGTGCAGGGGCTGTTATTTTGGGCGGTGTTATCATTGGCGAAAATGCACTGATTGGTGCCGGCAGTATTGTAACGAAAGATGTTCCTGCCAATGAGTTATGGGTTGGTAATCCCGCTCGTTTTATCAGAAAAATTGATTTCTAATATATGATACCTTTTTTAAGTTTAAAAGATATTAATCAGTCTAGGGCAGATGAAATTGTAGATGCTGTTAAGCAGGTTGTCGATTCTGGTTGGTACCTACATGGAAAATGTACAAAACAGTTTGAAGACAATTATTCAAGCTATATTGGTGTTAAGCATACCATTGGTGTGGCAAATGGACTGGATGCACTACGCCTTATTCTAAGGGCTTATATGGAAATGGGGATTATGGAGGAAGGTGACGAAGTAATTGTTCCTGCCAATACCTACATTGCCTCTGTCTTGGCAATTACAGAAAATAAGCTTAAGCCTGTTTTCGTTGAACCCAATGCGGATACTTTTCAAATTGATTCCAAGCTAATTGAATCGGCTATTGGGGTTAAAACAAAAGCAATAATGATTGTGCATTTATACGGCCAATGCGCTTTTGATAATGCTATTGCTGAAATAACTGCGAAATACAATCTTAAGCTGATAGAAGATAATGCACAGGCGCATGGTTGTTTATTTAACGGTAAGAAAACAGGTTCTTTGGGGCACGCAGCTGGGCATAGTTTTTACCCCGGGAAAAACCTTGGTGCATTGGGGGATGGAGGTGCCATAACCACGGATGATGACATATTGGCCCAGGTGATCAGGGCTATTGCCAATTATGGTTCTACAGTAAAGTATGTTTGCGATTACAAAGGGTTGAACAGTAGATTAGATGAAATTCAGGCCGCAATTTTAGATGTTAAATTGAAATACCTAGATCTGGAGATTACTGCACGAAAAGCTGTTGCAAAAAGATACATGGATGAAATTAGCAACGATAAATTATTTATTCCGCAATTAAGTGATTGGAATGCCCATGTTTTTCATTTATTTCCGGTACTGGTAGAACAAAGAAATCTATTTCAGCAATATTTAACAGATAATGGTATACAGACTTTGATACATTATCCCATACCTCCACACAAGCAAAAATGCTATTCGGAATATGGACATTTAAGTTTTCCAATAACGGAAAAGATTCATGAACAGGAACTTAGTTTGCCAATGAGTCCAACTTTGAAAGCTGAGGAAATTAGAAAGGTTATTGAAGTGATCAATCAATGGTAGGAGCAGGTAAGACGATATGGCTGATTAATCATGCTGCAATGCCACCTCAGTATGAAGCACGTATTCAAACCCTGAAAAGAGCACAATACCTAAGAGATCATGGCTTTAAAGTAGTTATTATTAGTGGCAGTCATCTGCATAATACCAATATTAACTTAATTGCTGATAAGGCACCGTATAGGTTAGCGGAATATGAAGGAGGCCATTCTTTCATACATATCCGTACACCTAGTTATAAAGGGAATGGTATTAAAAGAATGATAAGTTTATTATCCTTTTATATTCGACTTTGGTGGTTTGCATCAAAGTTTGTGAAGCCAGACTTTATCTCTCATATTGCCGCTGTACCTTTTAGTAACATCACCTATTTTATAGCTAAGAAATTTAAAGCCAGGTTCATTGTGGATGTAGTGGATTTATGGCCTGAATCCTTCGTGGCTTATGGCTTGGTTTCAAAGAAAAATCTCTTGCTGAAGCTAGCCTATATGGCTGAATATTGGTTGTATAAAAAGGCAGATATCCTCATCTTCTCTATGGAAGGTGGGAAGGATTATATTTTGGAAAAAGGTTGGGCCAGTTCTCAGGGAGGTAAGGTTAATCTCAATAAGGTTGTATACATTAATAATGGGGTTGACCTTGATGATTTTGATTATAATAGGCTGCATTATCAACTTATTGATACTGATCTTGAAAACGAACATTTATTTCGTGTCATTTATGTTGGGTCAATACGGTTGGCAAATAATTTGAAACAGCTGATTGATGCAGCTGAATTGCTAAAGGATATACCCAATATGCAGTTTCTAATTTATGGGGATGGAGAAGATAGGGCGTATCTCGAGGATTATTGTCTTAATAAAGATATTGGAAATGTTGTCTTTAAGCAGCGATGGGTAGAACTTAAGTATATACCATATATCCTTAGTAAGAGTTCTCTGAATATCCTGAATTATAAGAACAGTGAGATTCTGCGATTTGGCGGAAGCCAAAGCAAGTCGTTTCAATACATGGCTAGTGGAAAGCCAATTTGTGCAAATGTGGCCATGGGTTACTGTCCTATTAACCAATTTAATCTTGGTATAGCGAAGGAGTTTCAAACTGCAGGTGAGTATGCTGCTGCAATAAAGTCAATATATAATTTGAAGGAACCGACCTACCAACAAATGTGCTTGAATGCCAGAGAAGCGGCTAAGCTGTATGATTATAAAATTTTGACCCATAAGTTTGTCAATTCAATCATGAATTAGTAACACTGAATATGGATTTTTCTTCTCAACATATTGTTATTATTGATTATGGTATGGGCAATGTAGGCTCAATCAGCAATATGCTTAAATACCTCGGGGCAAAGGCATCTATTAGTAACGATTATAGAGTAATTAAAAGTGCCGATAAATTAATACTGCCGGGTGTGGGTCATTTTGATAGGGCAATGGACAATATCGCAAACCAATCCTTATTTGAAGTAATTCATGAAATGGCACTGGATAGTAAAAAGCCATTTCTAGGTATTTGCCTTGGTATGCAGCTTATGTGTAATCGGAGTGAGGAGGGGAATGCGGAAGGTCTAAAGCTGGTGAATGCTGAGGTGAGGCGATTCAGTTTCCCTAATTCTAATGAACTGAAAATTCCGCATATGGGGTGGAATTATATTCAACCTCAAAAGGAGTCTAATATTTTGAAAGGCTTAGATGAGCAGTCAAGATTTTACTTTGTTCATTCTTATTTTGTAGATTGTGCAAACAAGAAGGATGTGCTAACCAATTCCTTTTATGGAAATACATTTGTATCTTCTTTTGAACAAGAAAACCTGATAGGTGTTCAGTTTCATCCGGAGAAAAGCCATCGATTTGGCATCAATCTCTTTAAAAATTTTTTACAATATTACTAATGCTGCGCAGAAGAATCATTCCTGCATTATTGATGCGTGACGGTGGGCTTGTAAAAACTGTTAAGTTTTCCAAGGAACGATATATCGGTGATCCAATTAATGCAGTGAAAATTTTCAATGAAAAGGAAGTTGATGAATTATGTTTATTAGACATTGGTGCTACGGTAGAAGGCAGGCCACCTGCTTATCAGGAGATTAATGAAATCGTGTCTGAAGCATTTATGCCAATTGGTTACGGAGGGGGTATTCAACACATGGAGCACGTAGAGCAATTATTTAAATTAGGCGTAGAAAAGGTGATTATGAATACTGCGGCCTTTGAAAATGAAGGGCTTGTTAAAGAAGCTTCCAGTATTTACGGAAGCCAAAGTGTGGTTGTGTCTATTGATATTAAGAAAGATTTATGGGGGCAGTATAAAGTTTTTACAAGGTCAGGTAAGTCAAAGCAAAAGATCGATTTAATTACGGCAGTAAAAAAAATGCAGGATTTGGGTGCCGGTGAAATAATCCTGAACAATATTGACAGAGATGGAACAATGTTGGGTTATGATCTTGATCCAATAAACAAAGTAGCAAAAGTAATAGATGTGCCACTTGTTGCATTAGGCGGTGCTTCCGGAATAAATGATTTTGTTTCTGCTATTCAAAATGGTGCTGCAGCTGTTTCTGCAGGATCAATTTTTGTTTACCAAGGCGTCCACAAAGCAGTGTTGATTAGTTATATAACTTCTGATAATTTAGAGCAAAGGCTTCAAAACCAATAATTTTTTTGAAATGAGTTACTTGAAAATATGTAGTAGATGTGTAATGGATTCAACAGCAAGCGAGATTGTTTTTGATGAAAACGGGGTTTGTAATTTTTGCCATCATTACGACTCTCATCTTGTGCATGAGGTTTTCTCTAATAAAGATGGTGAAGAACGAATTCATAAGTTGATAGCCGAGATCAAAGAGCGGGGTAAAAACAGACAATATGACTGTTTGATAGGAATAAGCGGAGGAGTAGATAGTTCCTATGTGGCTTATCTGGTGAAAAAGAAATTCGGACTACGGGTATTTGCTGTACATCTGGATAATGGTTGGAACTCTGAACTTGCTGTAGCCAATGTTGAGCAAATTTTAAAAAGACTGGATATTGATTTGTATACCTATGTTTTAGACTGGAAGGAATTTAGGGATATTCAAATTTCGTTTCTCAAGTCTGGTATCTCTAATATCGAAATTCCAACTGATCATGCAATATGGGCATTACTGATTAAAACTGCTGCTAAAATGAAGATTCCCTATATTATTGCAGGTAATAATGTAGTCACAGAATCAATCATGCCAGAGTCATGGTTATACGGCTCTAAAGATTCAAAACTTATCAAAGCTATCCACAATAAGTTTGGTAAGGTAAAGATGAAAACATACCCAAGGTTAACCACTTTGGACTATGTGCAGTATTTACTGTTACGCGGAATTAGGTGGGTGCCAATCTTAAACTATATACCCTACGTTAAGTCAGATGCAAAGAAGTTATTGATTGACGAGTTAGGATGGAGAGATTATGGTGGAAAGCATTATGAGTCTATTTTTACGCGATTTTTTCATGCATATTATCTGCCCAATAAATTTGGATACGATTTGCGTAAATCTTATTTGTCTGCATTGATTTGCTCAGGCCAGATTTCGAGAAATGAAGCATTGGAGGAATTGAAAAATCCCCCTGCTAAAGAAGAGATGCTGGTGAATGATAAAGAATATGTAATGAAGAAATTGGGATTGAGTAGTGAAGAGTTTTCGACAATTATGACAGCGCCAAATAAGACCTTCAAAGATTATCCAAATACTGATGGTATATGGCGGAAGTTTGGAAAGGTTGTACGGGTAGCCAGAAATTATATTACACGGGTAGGTTAACAATTCTAATCAACTCTCCTTGGGGCAAGTAGTTCTATTAAAGCGAGCAGATGCAAAGCAAATGGCAGCTATACACAGCTTTGCATTTCCTAATTTTTTTTTAACAGCACTAGGAAAAGATGTGTTAGAAGTTTTTTATGCTTCATTATTGATTGATGAATCAGTAGTAGCTTACGGCTTAAAAAAAGATCAATTCCTTGTTGGCTTTTTTGTCGCTTCATTATCACCCAAGGGACTATATACCCGAGTTTTTAAACGAAATATCTTTCGGTTTTTTTTGCCATTATCTATCGCTTTTATTAAGGATTTATCTTTATTAAGAAGAATGTTTGTTTCATTGTCCTCATCCAAATTGCATAATGTGCCTGATAGCTGCACATCTTCACTACTTTCTATTTGTGTTTCTCCAGATCATGCTGGAAAGGGGGTGGGAAAATTGCTATTGAGTGAGCTTGAAAGGGAACTAATGGTAAGAGGAAAGTACTGTTATTACCTCACGACAGATGCAGAAAATAATGATTTGACTAATCAATTTTATAAAAACAATGCATTTGAATTGTGTAGTGTTTTTTGGCAGGGTAAACGGAAAATGAATGTGTACACAAAAAAAATTTTATGAAAATCCCATTTTCACCGCCTTTCATTAATGAAGACGTTATTGATGAAGTAAATAATACTTTACAATCAGGCTGGATTACATCAGGCCCAAAAGTTAAAGAATTAGAGCAGACATTAGCCAGTCAAATAGGAACCAGTCATGTTGTTTGTGTGAACTCATGGTCTTCGGGTGCAGTATTGCTTTTAAAATGGTTGGGTATTGGTGAGGGGGATGAGGTGATTGTACCTGCCTATACCTATTGTGCAACAGCTTTGAGTGTGATACATTGTGGCGCAACCCCAGTAATTGTGGATGTAAAAGATGATTTTTCAATTGATCCTGATAAGGTTGCACAAGCAATAACTGTTAATACAAAAGCCATCATTGCTGTTGATTTTGGTGGTTTGATGTGTGATTATGACAGTATATATCAAGCTATCAGTCGGAAAAATAATAACGGTTTTTCTTTTCATGCATCTTCCCCCAATTTAGCCAACTACAATAGGCCTGTATTAATTAGTGACGCAGCTCATTCAATTGGAGCGGTATATAAGGGTAAGAAGTCCGGGGCAGTTGCTGACTTCACCATTTTTTCTTTGCATGCGGTTAAAAATGTCACAACTGCTGAAGGTGGTGCGATAAGTTTTAACCTGCCTCCAACACTTAAGGCAGATGAGGTGTATAAAGAAATGAAGTTGTGGAGTTTGAATGGACAGAATAAAGATGCGTTTTCCAAAACAAATGGAGGAGGCTGGAGGTATGATATCTTATTCCCGGGGCTCAAAGTAAATATGCCGGATATATGTGCAGCTATTGGTTTGGCCCAATTAAAGCAATATGAAACAGCTCTATTACCAGAGCGCAAAAGGGTTGCTTCACGGTACAAAGATTTTTTTCAAAAAATTGATTGGGCGATTTGTCCAGTTCTTGACGATGGCTCCCGCACGAGTTGTTATCATATTTATGCATTGCGCATTAAAGGTATTTCAGAGGAACAGCGGGATAAAATGATTGAGCAAATTACCAGCGAAGGGGTTTCTGTAAATGTTCATTTTATTCCTTTGCCTATGCTTACCGCCTTTATGAATATGGGTTTTGACATCAATCATTATCCAGTTGCTTATGATTTATATAGAAATGAAATTTCCTTGCCAATTTATCCCCAGTTAACAAATGAGCAAGTAGACTACATCTGTGAAACAGTAGTGAAAGCGTATGAAAAATTTCAGTAAGTGATTAAACGAGGGTTTGATTTTTTCTTCTCAGGGCTAGGTATTCTTTTATTATGTCCAATCTTGCTAATAATAGCAATCTCTATAAAGATTGAATCGAATGGCCCAGTGCTGTATATCCAAAAACGCGTAGGGCTTGGGGGAGCAATGTTCGGACTTTTCAAGTTTAGAACAATGTTTGTTGGGGCTGATAAACAGGGGCTTTTGACTGTTGGATCACGAGATAATAGAATTACAAGAGTTGGGTATTATTTAAGAAAATATAAATTGGATGAATTACCTCAGTTATTCAACGTATTAATTGGTTCTATGAGTTTAGTAGGCCCTAGACCAGAAGTACCCAAGTATGTTGAACTGTATACTGCAAAACAACGTGAAGTATTATCTGTTAAGCCTGGGATTACTGACTTCGCGTCTATACACTTTACTAATGAGAATGAAATTCTTTCGCAACATTCAAATCCTGAATTGTTTTATGTTGACAGAATTATGCCTCAAAAAATCAGGTTGAATATGCTTTACATACGGTCAATATCTGTAAAGCTTGATTTTGTTATCATCTTACTTACTTTATACAAGATTCTTAAACGATAAAGTAAATATTTACCTTAGATATTATATGCCAAAATCGTAGAGAAATATTAGAAAGCCGATTAAAACAACTACATCATACCAAATAGTATTACTTCTTTATTGAATTAAACTTGATTAATTAAAACCTTAAGAATTGCTAAACATCTCTAGTGTATTTATTGTAGACATGAATCCAATTAGTACACTAATTTATTTAAAAGGTAGAACTATCTGATAGTTGATATTTAAAGGGAGTTTACAAACTTCATTTAAATATTAAAGAGCTTGGACAAAATTAGTAATTCATTTGACCAATCCCAAACTGTTAGTTGAGCTTGTCCGGTAAATGATAGCTTAATTAAATGTTTAGACTTATTTAAATATATTTGTAAAAGTTATAGGTAAGGGTATTTGGGGGTAGGTTACATCCTAGTAGTACATTCGTCAGGTAGCACAAGAAACTTTTAAGATGGTTGAACGCTTGAAAAAAATAAAAAAAATCAACATCCTTCCTAGATGGATGATTTTTATATTGGATTTGTCGATATCTGGTTTTTCCTTAGTATTGGCTTATTTGTTACGTTTCAACTTTGACTATGCATCCATTTCTGCAAATGAGCTTATAACTAGCCTTGAATTGTTAACTGCATTTAATGTACTTGTTTTCTTTGTTGTACGCACTTATGCGGGTATCATTAGATTTACAAGCATTCAAGATACTTACAGGATTCTGTTAGTTGTATTTCTTGTTAATTTTGGATGCCTTATTACTAATATTGCTTTTGATAAGTATGCTAACCAGCAGTTGATTCCGTATTCGGTTATTCTCATCAATGCTTTAGCGAGTTTTTTATTCTTAAACTCTTATCGTATCGGGGTTAAGTTTGTCTATTCTTATTTAATGACTGTAGGCATGAATAAGAAAAACATCCTAATCTATGGTGCAGGTGAGGCGGGTATTGCTACAAAACGAACCTTTGATCAAGACAGCAATGCACATATTCAAGTACGTGCATTTTTAGATGATGATCCAAGAAAATCAGATAAAGTCATTGACGGCGTGAAAATTTACCATACTTCTGAATTAAAAAAATTATTAGAGGAATATGATATTGCAGAATTGGTGATTGCGGCCTTTTCACTTCCAAGTAAAACAAAGTCTGATTTGGTCGATATCTGTTTGGATAACAATATTAAAGTTCTCACCGTTCCGCCCTTAAGTCATTGGATCAACGGCCATTTTTCTGCCAAACAAATACAAAAAATTAAGATTGAAGACTTGTTGGATCGTGAGCCCATTATGCTTTATAATGAAATTGTAACTGATCAACTAAAAGGTAAAAGGGTGTTGGTTACTGGTGCTGCTGGTTCTATTGGTAGCGAAATCGTACGTCAATTAATTAAATATGAACCTGCACTACTTATATTAAACGACCAAGCGGAAAGTCCATTGTACGATCTTGAATTAGAGCTACAAGAATTAGGTTTTGATAATTATGTTATCTGTCTTACAGATGTAAGAAATTTTGAAGCAGCTACACGAATGTTTGAATCTTATCAGCCTCAATACGTGTACCATGCGGCTGCTTATAAACATGTACCCATGATGGAGCACAGTCCTTGTGAAGCTGTACTAACAAATGTCATGGGAACTAAACATATAGCTGATTTAGCAGTTGCTTATCAGGTGAAGCGTTTTGTAATGGTTTCTACCGATAAAGCTGTGAATCCAACCAATGTGATGGGTACAACTAAACGAATAGCGGAAATGTATGTACAATCGCTGTATCATCAATTAGAAAAGGATGGAAAACACTTGGTTAAGTTTATTACTACTCGTTTTGGTAATGTATTAGGATCGAATGGTTCAGTCATTCCTCGCTTTAAAAAGCAAATAGAAGAGGGTGGACCAGTAACTGTTACCCACCCAGATATTACTCGTTTTTTTATGACCATTCCCGAAGCTTGTCAATTAGTATTAGAGGCAGGTAGCATGGGTAATGGTGGTGAAATTTTTGTGTTTGATATGGGTAAATCAGTCAAAATTGCTGATTTGGCTAAGAAAATGATTCGTTTATCTGGCTTTACACCAGGAGTAGATATTAAAATTAAATATACAGGGCTTCGTCCAGGCGAAAAATTATACGAAGAGCTGTTGAATAATGCGGAAAATACGGTGAATACTTACCACGATAAAATTCTTATTGCAAAAGTGCGCGAGGTAGATTATGCAGAAGTGAAAGAGCAAGTTGAGGATTTGATTGCGCTTGCTGCTAATCGTGCTGATTCTAAAATTTTAGTTTCTAAATTGAAGGCAATTGTTCCTGAATATGTGACTTCTAATCCTGCTTACGAAAGTTTGGTGACCAAACCCAAATCGCCGGTAGTGTCCATCCAAAAAGCAGGGTAAATACTATGCCATTGTTTAATAGAGTTCTTGTTTTTTTAATTTTTTTTCTGCTGTTCAACAAGGCTACTATGGCACAATGGGTACCTGTCAGTACCCTACCTGCAGATGATATGCTCCGATCGGCTCAGTTGTTAGGAAGGGCAGCTCCCTCTTCTTCATTCACTATTCGTCCAATTGCTCCAGAGGGAGCTTTTTTTGTATTAGATAGTACCCTAGCATTACAGTCATGGACCAAAGGTGGCTTTCAAGCCACACTATTACCTGCTACAGTGACTATGAAGTACAACAGTACGCGCCCTTATGGGTGGAACGATGGACCCATGCGCATGGCAGCAGGTTTCCAACAACTATGGACGGCAGGAATTCATGCCAAATGGGGGCCTTTGGAATTACAGCTTCAACCTGAATGGGTGCAAGCAGCACAGCCCAACTATAAAACAACCCCAATGTTTGGAGCTGAAAACAATGGTCGCTTTCAACAGTTGTCTCTTGGACAATCGGCCATTCAAATTAACTTAGGACCAGTTGCTGTTGGCGCGGCTACCCGAAATCTTTGGTGGGGACCCGGACAGTTTTCATCACTCATGATGAGTAACCATGCCGCTGGTTTTCAGCACGTATTCTTTCAGTCCAATCGCCCTATTCAAACCCCCATTGGTGCTTTTGAATGGCAGTTGATTGGTGGCTTAATAAATGAAGATACATCTAGGGCTATGGAAAATACATACTTAAGGCCTAATCCTCTTACTAGAAGTAAACAAAGATATTTAAGCGCTGTAGCTGTCAGTTTCCAACCCAAATGGCTTAAAGGGTTTTATTTAGGTGCAACTAGGGCAGAACATGCATTTTTTGATAATATCAACAATGCTTCTGGTTCATTTTTAACTAAATACCTTCAAGTACTCACTCCATCAAGTCCAGTAGATAATGCACAGGGTGTTGGTATTGTATCAGACGGTTTATTAAGTATTTTTTTAAGATGGGTGATGCCGAAAGAAAAAGCAGAGGTCTATCTTGAATATGGGTACAATGATTTCAAGCAAAACCTGCGAGACTTAGCAGCAAATGCGAATCATTCGAGTGCTTATATACTTGGTTTTAAAAAGATTTTTGATAGGGGTCAACTTGCTTGGGAGTTAAATGGAGAAGTAACTCAAATGGCGCAAACTACTAGTTATACTTTGAGAGGAGCTGGTAATTGGTATGAGCATGGTCAAATTTTTCAAGGGTTAACCCATCAAAACCAACTACTTGGTGCTGGTAGTGGATTTGGTAATAATGTACAAACGCTCCAATTACTACAACGAACTGGCTTTGATTATTGGGGCGTGAAATTGCAAAGAATCCAACAAGATCCGAAAGGATTGCAAGGGTCTTTTGAGAACTTGGGCATGCGGCCTTTTTCTTGGACCGATTGGTCGGTAGGCGTTATGGGACAGAAAAGGTGGAATCGCTTTTTTGCAAAGGCTGAATTGCAGGGTGTGCAAGGCGTAAATTATGGTTGGGAGAAGGGCAATTTATTTAATCTATTCTTTCAATGTCAATTGGGGTATCTCTGGTAACTATGGTGCGTATTATTGTTCATACAATTGCTTTTTTTTTACTAGTACTTTTTACTCGATTAAGTTCGAAAGCCCAGTCGGTTGTGTCTGAAATTGAAATGACCGATGTATTGCGAATGCAGCAGCTATTAGATTCTTCTGAAAATCCTGCCCGTTCCTTTTTTATACGCAGCAGTTTTTTGTACCAAGGTCGCATCAGCAAACCTAACAGCTTTAAAGTAAGACCCAGAGCAGGAATAATACATACTGGTTACACTGTTCAAAATAATACCGATTTACCCATTACTGAAAACGATGGATCATTGCTTCCTTCTATTGGTATGCAGCAAAGAGCAAGCATTGGGGCTTATTTCAAATGGCATTTTTTGAGTATTCAGTTACAACCTGAGTGGGTATTGGCAGAGAACTTAGCGCCTGCTCCGTTCACAAGAGATCCGCTCGACAATAACTATTTGTCGAGGTACTATCATTTTATCGTGAATAAAATTGACCTCTTCGAGCGTATCGGAACAGAACGTCTTGAAACCTTTCATTGGGGACAATCAAATATCCGTATCAATTTCAAAAATTTTTCAACGGGAATTTCTTCGGAAAATCTTTGGTGGGGACCAGGAAGAAGAAATAGCCTAGTGATGACCAATACAGCTCCTGGATTTTTGCACTATTCTTTTCAAACCCGTCAACCTTGGAAAACACCCATTGGGAATATTGAATTTCAGGCAGTGTATGGGCAACTAGATAATCCGCGTTTTGAATCGCCAGATCATGCCATGATGCGTACCTTTTGGGAAGGAGGCATTTTGCAAAAGCCAACTGCAAGAAGGCATATGTGGGGGTATGTGTTCAGCTGGAACCCTAAGTGGATTCCAGGTTTACATATTGGGGCAGCTGGTACAGAACAGTTTTATATAGATTCAGTAGGTGTTGAACCAACCTTTTTAATTTTGGATGCAGAGAATAAACCCGGTAGACAAAGATTGGGTGCTGTATTTGCGCGTTATGCCATGCCTAAAGAACAGGCTGAGGTTTATTTCGAATATGGCAGAGCCAATAAATTTGCCAGTCCATTTAATATTTGGAGCGATACTATACCAACAGGGTATGTTTTAGGAGCCAGAAAACTTTTTCCAGTTCGTATTATGGGAAAAAGTCATATAGAAATTGCGGGAGAGATTACCCAACTTCAGTTACCAGATGCAAGATTAATTTTTAATAGAGAAGCAATTTTTGGTCTACCTAAAACCAATAGCTGGTACACTCATCCTTTTATGACACAAGGCTATACCCATGATGCGCAGGCACTGGGAGCATCTATTGGGCCTGGGAGTAACGCTCAACGGCTAGATATTAGTTGGGTGCAAGGATATAAGCGTATTTCATTTTTTGGAGAGCGGGTAAGTAGAAATACCGACTTTAATTATTACAACTATTTAACAGGTAATTTAGGTAATGCGAATGCAGATCGCCAATGGGTAGATTTGCATTTCGGCTTTCAAGCTAGATGGGATTGGGGGCCGTTTTTGTTTTCTGGATCAATTCAGCGTACCCATACCTTAAATTATAGATGGGTAAAACTCGAAGGCGGATTCTCAGATCCTTCGCCGAGTTCAGACCGACAAAATACAAGGGTTCAATTGTCTGTTATGTACCAAATGAAGCGAAAGGGCTAATCAATTACCTTTACAAATTAGATATGAGGATTATGTTACGATATAGTATAGTTATTTTGTTGGGTATTTTTAGTTTGAGTATATTACATGCGCAACAACTACCAATTAATTTAGAAAATATTTCGGATCAACAATTATTACAATTGATTTCCCAATATCAGCTGAGCGGACTCTCTGAATCAGAATTAGAAGCAAGGGCTAGGGAGAAAGGGTTGAGTACCGATCAGATATTGATGCTGAAAAAAAGAATGGCCATTTTAGATCCGGGTGGAATGGGAGTGCCAACTAATGCGGCTTATAATAATAAAACGGATGCATATACGGAAAGAAATCGTATCTTAACCCGTGGCCCATCTATCAAAAAGAGAGACTCAACTGGCAATACGCTGTATATGTTTGGGGAGGAAATGTTCGATAATCTTGATTTAAGTTTCGAGCCTAATCCGCATGTTACCTCTCCCCCTAATTATGTTATTGGTATTAATGATCAACTTGTAGTAGATGTTTTTGGATTGAGTGAGAATACGAAGAAATTAAAAGTTAGTACAGAAGGTACTATTCGCTTCCCCAACCTAGGTCCAATTAGAGTTGCTGGACTTACCTTAGAGCAAGCAACTGAAAAGATTACTCGATCCCTCACAGCAATTTATCCGGCAATAGCTTCTGGTAAAACAAGGGTTGCGGTTTCACTTGGACAAATAAGAAGTATTCGTGTAACTGTTATTGGAGAAGTGTTTCGTCCAGGTAATTATACTATGTCTTCTTTATCAACACTTATGCATGCATTGTATGCTTGTGGTGGACCCAGTGGTATAGGAACAATGCGAGAAGTAGCTCTTATTCGTGCTGGGAAAAAAGTGGTGGACTTAGATGTGTATGATTTTTTAATGAAGGGTGATTTGAGTAAAAATCAAATCTTACAAGATGACGACGTTATAAAAGTGAGTCCGTTTCAAGTGCGTGTAGGAATAAGGGGCGCAGTGAAACGTCCTGCTATGTTTGATTTAAGAGCAGGCGACCATGCATCTGTCTTATTGAATTATGCGGGAGGCTTTACAGATAAAGCTATGAAAAGCTTTGTTCGTGTGAAGCGATGGGGTTCGGCAAATAGAGAAGTGTTAACTGTTCCTTTTTCTCAATTAGATAAATTCGAATTGTTATCTGGTGATACCTTGTATGTTGACTCTTTGGTGAAATGGTTTACCAATAGGGTAGTTATTTCGGGAGCAGTGAATTATCCGGGTGAATTTGGTTTGAATGAAGTGAATCAGCTTAGCAAGTTGTTACAATTAGCACAGCCCAATGAAATGGCTTTATTAGATAGAGCTATGATTATTCGCAAGCAGGAAGATTTCACACCATCATACATTCCTTTTTCAATTAAAGAAGTTCAGGCTGGTTCATTCAATATCAATTTACAAAGAGAAGATTCTGTTCATATTTTTAAAATTGATGAACTCAGAGAAGTCTATACACTTAAAATTAATGGCGAAGTCAATCGACCAGATACGTATAACTATGCAGCAGGTATGCGCATACAAGACTTAATTTTATTGGCAGGTGGTTTAAAGGACGGAGCTTCTTTACAAAGAATTGAAGTTTCACGGAGATTAAGAAAGACTAATAGTGTTACTGATACTGCTGTGTATGCTGTTATTAAGTCTATAGATTTACAAAAAGGTATAGGTATACAATCTAATGAATTGGATTTTATTCTAGAACCATTTGATATTGTATCCATTCGTAAATCGCCTACGTATAAAGAGCAGATCACTGTATCAATTGAAGGAGAAGTCATGTATCCAGGCACATATACGCTATCTGGAAATCGCGAGCGACTAACCGATATTATTAAGCGAGCAGGAGGCTTAAAGCAAGCTGCATATGCTCCAGGAGCAATTTTAGTACGAAAAACTTATTTAGGAACATCGCAAGCAGATGCAGCAATTTTCAACAATAAGTTAAGTTTAGTGAATTCACAAGGAAGGGGTGGTGCACCAGTATTAAGCACAACTGATACAGCACAGTTAAGAGCAACTTTAGATAATATTTCCGCACAGCAAAAGCCTGTTGCTATTCGCTTAGATCAAGCATTGCAATTGCCAGGCAGTATGGAAGATTTATTCTTAGAAGAAGGCGATGTTTTGAAAGTTCCTAAGCAGGTACAAACTGTTCAAACTTTTGGCGCTGTGAACGTGCCTCAACAGTTGGCCTTCAGAGAAGGTATGACCGTGCGAAATTTAATTCATGAATCAGGTGGGTTTGCTTTATCTGCAGCCCGCAAGAAATTATACGTTGTTAATCCAAATGGTACGGTAGCCGCTACTAGGAGATTTTTATTCTTTAAGTCGTACCCATCTTTACAGCCAGGCTCAGAAATTTATGTTCCTGCTCGCCGCGACACCCGAAGACTCACTCCAGCAGAAATCATTGGTCTTGGAACCGGATTGATTTCAATGGGTGGTTTGGTGATTGCGTTGTTGAATACTGCGAGGTAGGGTATTTTTCTAGTTGGTTGAAATTCTTCGTTTTTTGGTATTCCTTTTCAAGTGTCGTGTAAAGGTGA
Source organism: uncultured Hydrotalea sp. (assembly GCA_964616465.1). GTDB lineage: Bacteria > Bacteroidota > Bacteroidia > Chitinophagales > Chitinophagaceae > JAFLBI01. The sequence goes on from CAZTTO010000023.1 coordinate 30,480, forward strand.
GCGTTTCATTTTTGGAGCTTGATACCTCATTTTATGCGGGCATTTAGTACCGACATTTATTGTTGGTTATCTCCAGTTTTGGCAATACTCTTTTTTGTTGGTCATCCCGCTCGGTCCATGACTTACAAAAGTTAAGCAAATATGTCTTTTGTGATAAAAAATGCTATATAAATCGGATTAATTCCGAATTAATATCATAAATTTGACAAATGAGCTGGCGGCAGCAACTATACAAATTACAGCGCCAACCTTTAAGTACCTCTGTACTTTTAGGAATACTGAGAGACTATCAGCGCCCATATGATAAAATTGTAGAGCTGGTAGAGCAAGGTCATTTGCAGCAAGTAAGAAAAGGACTTTATATCTCAACGATAGAAGGAGGTGATCCAGCGGTTGAACCCTTTTTAATAGCCAATCATTTGTTCGGTCCAAGTTATATCTCACTTGATTCGGCTCTCTTTTATTGGGGGTTTATTCCAGAACAAGTGTTAGAGATTACAAGTGTGACCCCTAAAAAGTCAAAAAGGTTTCAAACAATAACACAGCAGTACAGCTACACACATGTTCCTAGTTCTTATTATCCGGTGGGAATTCGCATGCAACATTTGCAGCCGCAGCAGCATGTATTAATAGCTAGTCCAGAAAAAAGTTTGCTTGATAAAATTATTACTACATCCGATTTACAACTAAGAAGCTCCAAACAAGTACTTGGATACTTAATAGAGGACCTACGAATTGACATAGAACAGCTAAAAACATTCGATGTAAGTCAAATGGAATTATGGTTACCAATAACTCCCAAGCGCACAACAATTGAACATCTCATTAAAACGCTGCTAGCATTATGATACAGGAGTGGATTGAAAGTTATAGACCTGCAACAGCTCAAGCAAGTGAACAGGCATTGAGAGAAATTATGCAAGAGATTGCGTTAGCTGGTTTGTATCGAGCAAATTTTTTTAAACATGCTGCATTTTATGGAGGAACTGCACTTAGAATTTTTCATGGCTTACCACGATTTTCGGAAGATTTGGATTTTTCTTTAATGAAAAAAGATGATGCGTTTGAATTACAGCCTTATTTCAAATCAATTATTGATGAATTTGCTGCATTAGGGATAAAAATACAGATCCACCACAAAATAAAAACATTCAATACTGCCATAGAATCTGCCTTTTTAAAGTCAAATACTATGTGGAGTGAGTTGGTATTTGAGCAAGCTATCCCGCAAATTAATCTTAGCAGCCAACCCCAAATTAAAATCAAGTTAGAAGTAGACACCAATCCTAGTCTACCATTTGATACAGAAAATCTGTTATTAACAAAGCCTTTTTCTTTTTATGTAAACTGCTTTTCGCTGCCCGATTTATTTGCTGGAAAACTACATGCATTACTTTTCAGAAAATGGAAGAACAGGGTGAAGGGAAGAGACTGGTACGATTTGGAATGGTATATCCGAAAAGGAGTTCCAATGAATATCCAACACTTTGAAAAAAGAGCAAAAGATAGTGGTGATTGGGACAACAATTCAATGACACATGCACAGCTTGTAACTCTTTTAGAAAACAAGATCCAATCGGTTGATATTACACAAGTCAAAGCAGATATTATTCGCTTCATTCCAAATCCATCAGATTTAGATATTTGGTCGAAGCAGTATTTTTTAGATTTAGTGAAAAAGATGAAAGTAGTTGGGTGATTCAGATCCAAATTTTTTAAGAAACCCATTAATTGCGAAAGACCAGAATAAAACCAAAGACTTCAATAAATCTGTCTTTAGCTATTGGTCTT
>CAZTTO010000024.1:0-18072 GCA_964616465.1 uncultured Hydrotalea sp.
TCAAAAGCATTTTGTCATTTGTTTCTAAATATTGCACTTATCTGTTGAACTCAGCGGTTATAATATTTCTGAAATCGGCCATTTAAATATTCTAGCAATTATTTCATAACGTGAAACATAAAGAAAGGGCAATATTTATTCCTGCTGACTGTATTCTTATTGGAAATAGTAGATCAGCTGCTCTTGGGAAAGCACTTTGTCAACAGTATGATATTTATTGGTTACAGTGGAAAGATAGTAGAGATTATGAGTGGACGAATCGGCCCCTTCGAATACACGATAAGATAAAAATATTCTATCAAAACTTAATTAGAAAGATTTCTTTTGAAAAGAATAACCATTGTACTCTTGTCCGTTTTTCATTTTTACATGATAATTTTTTTCGAATTTTTTTTACGAAAGTTTTAGCACTAAAAATATGTAGCTGGTATAATAGCATTTCACTTAAACGTATTATTAAAGTCGTTCGGCCTGATCATATTTTTTATATGGATGGGTTTTATTATTTCAGAGCAGTTGAGAGTACGCGTTATTTAATTTGGATGGATATTCAAGACGATTATGATTTTTCTGATCTACATAGTTTGGATAGAAAATTGTTTCGGAATTACATGAAAAAGCAATTAAAGTATTCTCATAAAAATTATACAGTATCAATTTCGGCAGCAAAAAATATGACAAAGGAATTTAATTATCCTTTTCATGAATTACCTAATGGTGCTTGGTTTGAGTCTATTCAGTCGGTCACTAAAGAAGACGTTGATTCGTTAAAACGCAAGCTAGGTTTAGAGAATAAAATAGTATTAACTTATATTGGAGGAACGGTTTGGTATGATCCCAATTTTGTTAAGGAATTAATGACCAAATTATTACCATACAAGGAGATTGTTTTAGTAGCAGTAGGGAATTTGCCGGTTATTGATCTTTCAAATATCATTCATATAGGTGCTATAGCTAATGATGCAACTTATGCATATTTTCAACTTTCAGATATTGGGTTGTTAATGAAGGATTCTATAGATAGTCTTTTTTTAAAAAATTCACAACCATTAAAAATAATACAGTATTCTGCAGCCCGAAAGCCAGTAGTAAGCTTTCCTATTACTTGGGTCTCTGAAAATAAGTTTAGCAATGTTTTTATAATTGATCAAGCAAGCACAGATGCTTGGAAAGAAATGGTTTTGTCTCTTAAATCATTCACATGGAATCCTGAAATGGATCATAAGTGGAAAGAATATGATTGGAACAAAATTGCTGCCAGTCATTTTACTATTAAATCTTAGCGTTTATGAATTTATTAAAGCCAGAATATCTTTATAGGCCCATAAATATTTTTAAGCGCATTTTTGCTAAGCAAAGCAGAGATTTGCAAAAAATGAATACCTCATTTAATACCCAAATTTGGGCAAATAGTGAAGAGGTTATTGGAAGGTCAATACAAATTTGGGGTCTATATGATTTAGCTGTTAGTGAAATTTTATTTCGTATAGCTGAACCAAATGACACTATTTTAGATATTGGAGCAAATATTGGATTTACTGCAAATATATGTTCTCATCGAGTAGGTAAAAATGGCTGTGTTCATTTGTTTGAACCTAATGTAAGACTTCACCACCAGTTAGAAAATAATATTTCTCTTTATTCACATAGCAATGCGGTTCTACACAAAATCGGCTTGTCAAATTCAGAGGGCGTTGCTCAGCTTATTATGCCTTCTTATTATGCAGGGAACAATGGTGTATCATATATAGGAAATACTGTCAAAGCAAATGATGATGTTATAGAGATCACAATAAATACATTAGATCGATTATTTTTATTTGATAATAATTTCAATTGTAAACTTGCAAAAATTGATGTGGAAGGGCATGAGTTACAGGTTTTATTAGGAGCTGACGAGCTTTTAACAAAAAAATTAATTACACATATACTATTTGAAGACCAAAGAGGAGATAATGCTGTTGTTGAGTATTTGATAAAAAAAGGCTATCAAATATTTCAAATTGAAAAACGAATTATGGGTTTGGCTTTTCATCCAATCTCTAAAAAAATTTCACTACCTAATTGGGAGGCTAGAAACCTAATAGCTACAATCAACGAGGTTGAATTGCAACTTAAATTTGAGGAGAAAGGGTACAAGATTTTATAATTTGCCGTGAATAAAAAGAACGATCAAACATATACACTGCTTTTTATTTTTATTTTCACTATAGCAAGTGGAATTTTAAGGAAATGGGTGTTTACCAGTTATGCAGTGGGTAACATCATATTTTTTATTCAGCTATTAGTGCCTTATCTATTGCTTGTGAGGGATTTTAAAGGACTCAATAAAATCTTTACAATTAAGCTGCTTTCTTTTTTCTTACTTTATCTTTTTTTACAAGTACTTAACCCTCTTCAAAAAACATTTCTACACGGACCAGTAGGTATTCTTTTACACGCGATATTTTGGTTAATGGGTTTTTATTATCTGTTTAACAAGGAAAAATTTAATTTTCATAAATACATTCTAGTTTTTGTAATTGTTGCTTTTGGTGAAATTGTTTTAGGAGCAATACAATATGGGTTGCCTCAAGGTCATTTTTTAAATCGTTATGCTGCCGAACAAAATGTTGGGAACAGTATTGCTGCTGTAGGATCTGCAGTTAGAATAACCGGAACATTTTCATATATCAGTGGATTTAGCGCATATTTATTATTTCATGCTTTGTTTGTTTGGGGATTAATTCTTTTAGAATATAGGCCAGCAATTACCATCTCTTTACTAGTAGCAGGTTTATTTGCAGCATTTATGAATGGGTCTAGAGGTGCTACTTATGTTTATATATTCATATTCGTAATATTTCTTGTATTTGAGGCACGGAAAACGAATATTAGCAAGTTTATATTTCGACTAATTGTTCCTGCCATGCTGGTTTACATGGTTATATTGTTGAGAGGACAATTAGGCATTGAAAGCACAGCAACAACAGCAATTGATAATTTTCAGACAAGAAGAAATACAGGTATTGAAAAGGGTGAAGAGCGATCTAGGTTTTTATGGGATTACTATGCACTTGTAGAAAAAGAATATGAATATCCATTATTCGGAATTGGGATAGGCTCAACATATCAAGGAGCTGTTGTGCTTTGGGGTCAGTCGGAGGCATTAATACGTCATGGGTATGTAGAAAGTGAATTAGAAAGATATGTTTTGGAAGGGGGGTTTTTCCTTTTACTGGTTCGTTTAATCCTTACTATTTATTTCTGTCGTATGTTATTTATGCCAAACTATACTAAGTGGATGATTGGCGGTTTGATGTTTATTGCGCCAATTACATTTAATATTTTCAATATTGTATTTTTTATGGTAGGCATCATTTTCTTAGATCAGGCATACATTATTAAACATAATGCTGAAATGAAGGCGAGAAAAAGCGTTAATTCGTAGAGACTATGCGGTTATTATATATTCAAGAAAAGCCTATTCAAAACGACTTGCCCTTTCAGTATATGCAAGAAGATGCACGTATTCAAATGCAAGTCATCTTTATTAATGAGGGTAATGAGCATCAAACAATAGAGAACCTCAATGCACAAGTTTTTAATTTCAAACACAATAGAAACTATACACACATATTCCTCATTCAGGATAAAGAACCGCTTAAACTATTAAATAAGTCTATTAAAGCGGCGGATGTGGTTATTACGTTTGGCTATTATCATCGTTATCAAAAGCTTAGTATAATTCTTGCTAAAGTCTTTCGGAAAAAGTTAATCATAACAACAGACAGTACATCAGATGCAGGCACTGCTTATTCTACCAGTATTAAGCAAAGACTCAAGCCCTTGTGGATTCGTTTTTTATATAATTTGGTTGCTAATGGTGTATGGGTTCCGTCTACGGCAGCATTTAACTATTTGCTTGATAAAGGTATCAATAAAAATAAAATAGCATTAACTCCCTATGTGGTTAATGAAGAAGAAATTAATAGAAAAGTCAAACTGACCGATGTTGAATCTTTCAGGGCAAAGCAACATTGTTCAGTGAATAAATTTGTATTTGTATTCTGTGCAAAATTTATAGATAGAAAACGTCCTTTAGATGTATTGGTTGCAGCTAATATTTTAAAACAAAAAGGCTATCATAATTTTGCTGTTTGGATGATTGGGGACGGTCCACTTAAACAACAGTTGATCGAATATTCAAATCAACAGGAACTCAATGAAATAATCCAATTTCCGGGTTTTGTTTCTTATGAAGAATTACCGGCGTGGTATACTTCGGCCAATGCGCTGGTTTTTACATCTTCACATGAGCCCTATGGACTACCTGTTAATGAGGCCATGCTTTGTGGTATTCCAGTAATAGTAAGTGACCAAATTGGTGCTGCAAAGGATTTGGTGAATGAAGAAACCGGTATGGTTTATCCTGTTGGGGATACCCATGCATTAATGGTTTGTATGGAAAGCATGTTACTAGATAAAAATCATGTAATTGAAATGGGAAAAGCTGCTAAAGAAAAGATGATGAATTGGGGCTCTGACAGAAATTATAGAGAACAAATTAATTTTTTTAAGTCGAAGAATTGGCTTTGAACAATCAATCTTCCCACAAATTGCATATTGTTGTATATTCCTCTACTTTCTTTCCCAATGTAGGGGGGCTAGAATATATGATGATGGCTTTGTCTAGACAGTGGGCATTGAGTGGACATAATGTTACTGTTATAACACCCATTCCAGTTGGTTCAGATAAGGATGAGAGGTTTACTTTTAATGTAATTCGAACAAATTCGATTGTTTCTTTATTTAAGATTGCTCGAAGAGCAGATGTTTTTATAGAAGCAAATATTAGTTTAAAAACAGCCTTAGTTGGTTGTTTATTAAGGAAAAAGTGGTGGGTCATTCATCATGTACATTACCAGCATGGGAGTACATGGACGGGAAAATTGAAAAATAGGTTGACCTATCTTTCTAAGAATATTTCAGTGAGTCATTTTATAGCAAGAACATTGGCTGGTTCTTCCATTATCATTCACAATTGTTTCGCTAGTGAGATATTTTATAATAACGCATCCCGAGAAAGGACAAAGGAGTTGCTTTTTGTTGGTAGATTAGTAAGTGATAAGGGCATTCATTTTTTATTAGATCTATTTTTACAAGTTAAAGTAGTATACCCTTCTATTTCTTTAACAATAGTGGGGAGTGGTCCTGAGGAATCTTATGTAAAAAGCTTTATTGAAAAGCATCATTTACAAAACGCTCTTTTTTTAAAAGGTTCTTTAGACCCAGCATCAACTGCTCAAGAGTATCAATCACATCAAATCTTATTAGTACCCTCCTTATGGGAAGAGCCTTTTGGTGTTATTATTCTAGAAGGATTGGCTTGTGGTATTCATGTAATTGCCTCTAAAATTGGCGGCATACCCGAAGCTGGCCAAGAATTCGTTGTGTATAAAGAACCAGGAAGGATGGATGTTTGGATTGAAGCCATTAATCAATTTATGATTGGAGGTAGGCAGCAAAATATTGAAGTCGACAATTGGTTACGATCTAGAACTGAAGAAAATGTTGCTGATGAATACATTCAACTTTTCAAAAGTAAAAAAGCACTTAATTGAAAATTTTAGTTTCTAATCCTTCAAAACAATACACCACTCAATTGATTCATGCACTTCAGAAACTGGGGCATGAAGTTTATTTTTTTACAGCAATATGGCAATATCAAAAGCCACCCTTATGGCAAAAAATTTTATCACTCCTGCCAGGTGTAAAAAATCAGTTCACTAAAAAAAGTGCGCAGGAAATTGAGGATCAAATTGTAATCACATCTTGGCCAGGTATTCTATATAAATTCTTTGGTCGTATTATTTTATATTTTGATGTTGAGCGCTGGTCTTATTGGGAAGATCGCATTCATGATAGGGTGGCCACCAAATGGATTCAAAAAATACAACCCGATCTTTTTATAGGATATGAAAAAAGTTGTCTATTCAGTTTTAGAGTTGCTAAAAAGATGGGTATTTACACCTTGTTAGATTGCTCTCAAGTACATCCTAATTTTATTGCAAAGCTAAGAGCGGACTTTCCATTTTTTAAACCTATTACAGGCTCAGAAATTCTCTTTTCAGCTATTTCTAAAACAAAAATGGAGGAATACGAGTTGGCAGATCAAATAGGCTGTTTATCAGATTTTGCAAAACATACTTTTCTAGACAATGGTATCAGACTTGAAAAACTAGGGGTAGTTCATATCAGTTTCAACCCCAACTTGTTTTATAGAAAATCTGCTACAACCAACGAGCAGTCTTCTATTAGAAAATTCATCTATGTAGGTGCAGTTATGTACAGAAAAGGAATTGCAGACTTATTACAAGCACTTTTTGAAGATAAAATAGATTTTGACTTTCAGTTAACTATTGTTGGTCCGGGTGGTGATGCTTCTTCATTATTGAATCAATATATACAGACAAATAGCAATATCATTTATTATTCTTTTTTAGGACATAAAGAATTGTGTAATATTTTACAAGAGCAAGAACTATTGGTTTTACCTTCTTATTTAGATAGCTGGGCAGTTGTGGTTCCAGAAGCTATGGCTTGCGGCGTACCTGCACTGGTAAGTACCCACACTGGTGCATCAGAATTAATTACAAATAATGAAAATGGATGGGTTATTGAACCAGGCCAACCAGGTCAAATAAGAAACCAGTTGTTGCATTTTCATCAGAATATAGAGCTGCTTCCTCGTTGGAGAAACAGTGCTAAGGAAGCAGCAAGTATGTATTGTTCAAAAAGGTACCAAGAAGAAGTCAATCAATTATTGCAGCATTATGTGTAGAATCAATGGTTGGATAGACAAAAGCGAAAAATTTACTGAAGCTGATGGGTTGCGTATGCGAGATGCTATGCAACATGGTGGACCAGATGGCGCTGGTTACTACATTTCTTCAGATAAAGAAGTTCATTTCGGTCATCGACGCTTATCGCTCATTGATTTATCAGAAGCTTCCAATCAACCTATGCTGGATAGTGAAGCACAAATAGCATTGGTGTTCAACGGAGAGATTTATAATTTCAAAGAACTTCGTTACGAGTTAATGCAGCTTGGACATGTCTTTCATACTACAGGCGATACAGAAGTTATTTTGAAAGCGTATAAGCAGTGGGATACAGATGCATTCAGTCGTTTTAATGGCATGTTTGCATTGGCAATTCATGATCAAATGAAACAACAAGTTATTTTGGCAAGAGATCATGCTGGTATAAAGCCATTATATTATTCTATTAATAAAAATGGATTGATTTTTGCTTCTGAGATAAGAGCATTAACTTCATTAGTACCTAACTGGGAGGAAGATTTTAATTGGAAAAAATATTTCCTGCTTTTTGGATTTTTACCCGAGCCGTATACAACACTTAAAGATGTACATCCTTTACCCAAAGGCACATTCTTACAAATTGATACAAGAAACCTCAACAACTCAATTCAGTTTTTTCATCGCTTTTATTATAACTACAGCATACTTAACGAAGAAGAAGCACTCGTTCGAATTAGAGAAGAAATACAAGCTGCTGTGCAAAGGCATCTTTTTTCAGATGCACCAATTGGCTTATTTTTAAGTGGAGGAATTGATTCCAGTTTATTAACGCTTATCGCTCAACAGCAAGCTGGCGAGCAACTAAGAACTCTTTCTATTGTATTTGATGATGAAAAATATTCTGAGAAAAAATTTCAAGATCTAATTATTAAAAAAACAAGGGTACATCACGAGTCTTTCTTAATTGGTGAGAAAGAGTTTAAAAATAGTTTTCCTGATATCTTACAATCTATAGATCAACCGAGTAATGATGGAATCAACTCTTATTTTATTTGTAAGTATGCAAGGGCATACGGACTGAAAGCAGTATTAAGTGGTATTGGTGCAGATGAATTGTTTGGGGGCTACCCTTCTTTTCAGAGAACAGGATTATTAAGTATGCTTAAAAAAGTGCCCAAACCTACTTATCGTTTATTGAATTATATGCCAGATGATAAGAAGCAGCGATTAAGTTTTTTACAACATCCACAGTCGATAATTGATTATTTATACAACAGAGGCTTTTTTATTCCAGAAGAAATTGCACGTTTGCTGGATTGTACAGAAGAAGAAATTATACAACTTCTAGATGTTGTTGATTTACCACCCTTTTACGAAAAATTAGACGCACATGAACAAGTGAGTTATTTGGAAACTAATTGGTACATGCAAAACCAGCTTTTGAAAGATACAGATTACATGAGCATGTGGCACAGTGTTGAAGTACGGGTACCTTTTTTAGATAAACGATTGATGGAATTGGTTTATGAAATTGCGCCATTTGTTCGATATAGTCCGGAACAAGCTAAGCATTTACTAATCAAAGCATTTCATTTTGAGTTGCCTAGAGCTATCTGGGATCGTCCTAAACACGGATTTGTTTTTCCGTTTGAAACTTGGATGAAACAAGTAAAACCAATTCAAAAAAGTTCGGGATGGCAAATGGTTTACAATAAGTTTCAAAATAAACAGATTCACTGGAGTAGATATTGGTGTTACCTACAAACTTTAGATCAAACAGATCTAAACTTATAAATTTGCTTTCTGCCCCACAGAAACATGTTATGAATAATGTACTTTTTCTTTATTTAGAGGCTTTTGGGCCTACAGGGGGTATTCAGAAGTTCAATCGTAATTTTCTGAAAGCACTGCATGAATTAAGTGTTGATGGTAAAATAGATGCAGATGCATGGTCATCTTACGATACAATAAATGATCCCAAATACTTCCCCACAAAGCGCTTTAAAGGGTTTTCAGGAAATAGGATATTTTTCTTTGTATACTGCTTACTTTTTTCAAAAAAGTACAATACTATCATAATTGGGCATTTAAATTTAGGAATCATAGGATGGTTGCTAAAGAAAATAAACCCTCAACTTCATATTGTTTTAATTGCCCACGGTTATGAAGTCTGGTCACCTGTAAGTGGTAAAAAAGGAAATATTTTTAAAGTGGTAGATGAAATATGGTGCGTGAGTGAGTTTACTAAAGCTCAGGTACAAGTTAACTATCCTTGGATTAACATAGATCAGGTAAAAGTTTTTCATAATACCATTGATGTTTTTTTTGATATTCCTACAAAATTTGAAAAGCCCTATTATTTGCAACACAGATATCAACTTCAATCTAACGCTCCTTTATTGATAACTGTTACAAGACTTTCTTCCACAGAAATGTACAAGGGTTATGATAAAGTGATTGAGTTAATGAAATCTTTAAGAATCCAGTATCCCAATATCAAATATCTCATTGCTGGAAAGTCAGATATACAAGAGTATAATCGTGTTCAGTCACTTATAAAAAAATATGGTGTCGAAGAACAAGTATTATTAATTGGATTTGTTCCAGATGACGAATTATTGGATCATTATTTGCTAGCCGATTTATTTGTAATGCCTAGTAAAAAGGAAGGCTTCGGAATTGTATTTATTGAAGCAATGGCATGCGGTTTACCAGTTGTGGCTGGGAATAAAGATGGTAGTCCAGAAGCCCTACTCAACGGAAAAATTGGTCATCTGGTTAACCCAGATGATATTCAAAACATTGAACAAGGTATTTATGAAGCTATAGATTCACTTACTACTTATCAACCTAAACAGTTGCAACAAACAATTTTATCTGCCTTTGGATTTAAAAGGTTTAAAAGACGATTGCAAGAAAATTTAAATTCAGATTGAAGAAGATACTTATTATTTGTGAATATTTCTATCCGGGTTATTTGGCAGGTGGACCCATACAATCCTTAGTTAATCTGATTGCTGTTTTAGGGAAACAAAATGAAATAGCTGTTTTTACAAGTGCATACGATTTAGGAGCAAAGGTACCTTATGAAGGATATGAAATCAATCAGTGGAACTCGGTTACTATTGGTGATGTATCCTGTCGTGTGTTTTATAGCACACAACCTTCATTGAAACAACACCGACAAATATTACTTGATATTAGCCCTGATTTTGTGTACATCAACGGCATGTATCTCCCTACAATCTTAGCCTATGCACTTTGGGTAAGAAAGCAATATGCTATTGGTCCTACCTATATCATATCACCTAGAGGTATGTTGCAACCGGGTGCTATGTCGAATAAAAAGTTGCAAAAGAAATTGTATTTAGCTGTTTTGAAAATGATGGGTTTATTTAAAAATTGTTATTGGCATGCCACTTACTCCGATGAAGTAGGAGACGTACACAGAGAAATTAGCAAAAATGCCAATATTCGTATAGCTGAAAATATTCCAAAACCCCCGTTTCATATTTTCATTCCTCCAAATAAAGAAAAAGGAAAGCTTAAACTGGTGTATATTTCTATTATATCAGCAAAAAAGAATCTGTTGTTCCTGCTTCAAACATTACAACAAGTTAATGCCAACATTGAGCTGACTATCTTCGGTCCAATTAAAGACGCCGCATATTGGGAAGCCTGTAAAGAAGTCATGCAACAATTGCCAGCACACATTGAAGTAGTGTATAAAGGTGATCTTCAACCAACTCAAGTACAAAATACCATTTGTGCTTACGATGCATTGGTATTACTAACTAAAGGCGAAAATTTTGGACATGCTATTTTTGAATCGCTTTCAGTTGGAAGACCAGTTATTACAAGTGAGTTTACACCCTGGAAAGATTTGCTTTCATTGCGAGCTGGATGGAACTTGGATATTGCAAATACTACCGCTGTTATTGCTCAATTGGAGAGTTGTGCAAATCTTGATCAACAAGAATGGGAATTGTTTTGTAAAGGTGCATGGCAAAAAGCCTATGCATACTTTTTTCATGAACGTGATTTTGAATTAGAATATAATCAACTTTTTACTGCATAAGCCTGCAGTTACTATACCTTACTTCAACAAAATAAATTTTTATTATGTATATCCTTGGCATCAATGCCTATCATGCCGATTCTTCTGCAGCTATTTTTAAAGATGGTGTTATGATTGCTGCAACTGAAGAAGAAAGATTTACCAGAGTAAAACATTGGGCAGGGTTTCCTGCTAAAGCCATTGCATTTTGTTTGCAAGAAGCTAATATCTCAGTAAAAGAACTGGACGCCGTTGCTATAGGACGAGACCCGAATGCTAAGTACTGGAATAAAGTGAAGTTTATTGCAAAGCATCCTTTTCAATCGTGGCATTTTGTAAGAGACCGATTCTTCAACCAGAAAAAAGTAACCTCTTTGGAAGAAGAGTTTGCCCATTATTTTGACATTACAGCAGCCGAAATGCACCCTAAGATCCATCAGGTGGAACACCATCGCAGCCATTTGGCCAGTGCATTTTTTTCATCACCGTTTGAAGAGGCCGCTGTGCTAAGTATTGATGGTTCTGGCGATTTTTCTACTACCATGTTGGCCATAGGTAAAGGCAATCAATTAGAGGTATTAGACTCTATTGACTTCCCACATTCTTTGGGCATATTTTATACTGCTTTCACACAATGGTTGGGCTTTCCCCATTATGGCGATGAGTATAAAGTGATGGGTTTGGCTCCCTATGGAGAAGCAAAATACACGGAACAATTAATGGAGTTAATTCATTTGTTGCCAAACGGTTTGTTTGAATTGAATTTGAAATATTTCAGAGATCCATCAAAAGGATTTGTATCCTATGGTGAAAATAATATTCCACAAGTGCCAAGTTTGTATGGAGATGCATTGGTAACAAAATTTGGTCCAGCCAGACCAGCTGCTGAGCCATTATCTCAATTTCATAAAGACATGGCTGCATCGGTTCAGCAGGCTGCTGAGAGAACTATTTTTCATGTGCTAACACATTTGCAAAAAAGAACAGGATTACAACAAGTATGTATTGCTGGTGGGGTTGCACAAAACAGTGTGGCCAATGGAAAAATTACGCGCAATACTGGATTTAAGGATGTGTATATTCCTTCGGCTGGACATGATGCTGGTATTTCTATGGGGGCAGCGCAATTTGTGTATCACCAAACTTTTCAACAACCAAGGGTGGCACCTGTCTATTCTGCATATACCGGCGCTCAATTTACAAATGAAGATATTGAAGCACTGCTTCAAGCGAGGGGAATTGCATACAAAAAATTTGACAATGATAGTTTATTTGAATATGTGGCAGAAAGAATACGCAATGCCGGAGTAGTTGGATGGTTTCAAGGAAGAGCAGAATTTGGTCCAAGAGCCTTGGGTGGTCGCTCTATTTTAGCAGATCCAACACGTGCAGATGCGAAAGATTTGTTGAATAGCAAAATCAAACGAAGAGAAAGTTTTCGTCCATTTGCACCCAGTATTCTTAAAGAGTATGTAAATGAATATTTTGAATTGAATGACTTGGTGCCGTTTATGGAAAAAGTATTTCCAATTCGTGCAGAAAAAAGAGGTCTGCTTCCTGCGGTAACTCATGTAGATGGTACTGGCCGTTTGCAATCGGTAGATCAATCTGTATCGCCTCGCTATTATGCACTCATTTCAGCTTTTCACAAAAAATCGGGCATACCCATTTTACTGAATACCTCTTTCAACGAAAACGAACCTATTGTAAATGCACCTGCAGAAGCATTAGACTGTTTCTTAAGAACACAAATGGATATGTTGGTAATGGAGAATATTGTGGTGGAAAGAAATTAAATCTTTAATCGATTGAAATTATGTTGGTAATAGGTAAACAAGAAGAAGGAACATCATCTATTTCTATTAAATCAATGGCCAAAAAAGCTATTACCCCACTACTTAGTAAAAACCTTATTATAGCTGATGTTGGATGTGGCCGTGGTGATTTTGCAGAAACTTTAAAAGAATACGCTAAGAAGCTTATTTTGGTTGATTATGATCCTCCGAAATTCATATGGGATAACTCTGAAGTATTTCAGGCTGACCTTAATCAGAAATGGCCAATTGCAAATGAAGTGGTTGATTTATTAATTTCATTAGAAGTAATTGAACACTTAGAAAATCCAAGATTTTATTTTCGTGAAGTAAGTAGAGTTTTAAAACGTGGTGGCTATGCTTTCATATCGACTCCACATAGTATTAACTTGATTGCACGATTTTTATTTTTGTTAAATGGGAAGCATCGATATTTCCAAGATGAATCCTATCCAGCGCATATTACTGCTTTACTTCCTATTGACTTTGTGAGAATGGCTTCAGAGTGCAATTTGTCATTAATAAGTAAGCATTATAACTATCATGATGTTTTACCATTTTTTGGTATAGATTTTTACATAAAATCTCATCTTTTCTCAGATTCAATTGGGTTTTTATTATATAAGCCATAAATGAAAAGCAACAATTTTTTTAATGCTCCTCTCCATCATCACCGCAACATATAACAGCGCTGCTACCATTCGCCAAACCCTGGCTTCGGTGCAGATGCAAACGTATGCTCCTGTAGAGCATTGGGTGATGGATGGAGGATCAACGGATGGAACTTTAGAGATCATTCGAGCTGAATTTCCTGAGGTAAACATTGTACAAGAAAAGGATGAAGGTTTTTATGATGCCATCAATCAAGGAATATCAAGAGCTAAGGGCGATATCATTTGCATCCTCAATTCAGACGATTTTTATCCGCATGCATCGGTATTGGAAAATGTAGTACACTGTTTTCAGTCGGCGCAAGTCGATGCAGTGTATGGCGATTTGTTATATGTGGCTGCTAACAATACCAATCAGGTAGTACGCACTTGGATTTCGGGGAACTACCAACGGTCTTCCTTTTTATATGGTTGGATGCCCCCGCATCCCAGCTTTTTTGTACACCGCAGCTGCTACGAACGTTGGGGTGGCTTTCGCTTAGAACTAGGATCGGCAGCCGATTATGAATTGATGCTGCGCTTCCTCTTTAAGCATGAAGCAAATGTTGTTTATTTGCCGGAAGTATGTGTGCATATGCGCACTGGCGGAATGAGTAACAGTAGTTGGAAAAACAGGCTGCTAGCCAACCAAAACGACCGAAAGGCTTGGAAGGTGAACGACTTACAACCGTATTGGTTTACGCTCTACCTCAAGCCGCTGAGAAAATTGAAACAATTTATTATACGTTGAAACGAGCATTAGTTATTGGAGTAGGTGGACAAGACGGTGCATATATTGCCGACTTGCTGTTGCAACAAGGTTATGAGGTATTTGGTACTTCACGCGATGCAGATGCAGCTTCTTTCCGCAACTTAGATATTTTGGGTATTCGTAATCGTGTTCAACTTCATTCGCTGAATTTGATTGACTTTCGTAGTACCCTGCAAGCATTGAAAAAAATTAAACCCGATGAAATTTATAATTTATCGGGACAAAGTTCAGTTGGGTTGTCTTTTGAACAGCCGGTAGAAACCTTAGAGAGTATTAGCATTGGTACGCTGAATCTTTTAGAGTCTATCCGTTTTATGGATGCTCCGGTTAAAATGTACAACGCTGGTTCTAGTGAATGTTTTGGTGATATTGGGAATACACCCGCAACAGAAGACACGCCTTTTCGTCCGCGTAGTCCTTATGCTGTGGCTAAAGCGGCAGCATTTTGGAAAGTGGCTAATTACAGAGAAGCCTATCAGCTATATGCATGTACAGGAATTCTTTTCAACCACGAATCGCCTTTACGTCCGCCTAGGTTTGTAACGCGGAAGATTATTTCAACCGCTGTACGTATTCAGCAGGGATCCAAAGAAAAATTAAGATTAGGAAATATTGACATTGAACGCGATTGGGGATGGGCGCCAGAATATGTAAATGCTATGTGGCGTATGTTGCAACAAGAACAGCCTGGTGACTATGTGATTTGTACAGGCGTGACACATTCATTGAAATACTTTATTGAATATACCTTCCAGCAGTTGGGTTTGAACTATGAGGATCATCTTGAAATTGATTCACAATTGTTTCGCCCTAATGAATTAAAAATTGGTAGAGGTAATCCCGAAAAAGCCGCCCGTATACTGGGCTGGAAAGCTGCTGTATCTTTGGAGGGAGTTATTGAAAATATGATTGCATTTGAATTGAATAAACAGTAATACATGAAAAAAGCATTGATTACCGGCATCACTGGACAAGATGGTGCCTACTTGGTTGAGTTGTTGTTGAAGAAGGGATATGAGGTACACGGTATTAAACGCCGCAGCTCTTTGTTCAATACCCAGCGTATAGATCATTTGTATGAAGATCCGCATACACCTACTCGTCACTTAGTGTTGCATTACGGCGATTTAACTGATAGCACCAACCTCATCCGCATCATCCAAGAAGTGCAGCCCGATGAGATTTATAACTTGGCTGCAATGAGTCACGTGCATGTGAGCTTTGAGACACCAGAGTACACAGCCAATGCAGATGGTATTGGTGCATTAAGAATATTGGAGGCCATTCGTTTACTAGGCTTAACTAAAAAGACGAAGTTTTATCAGGCTTCCACCTCTGAACTCTACGGTTTGGTGCAAGCAGTACCTCAAAGCGAGACCACACCGTTCTATCCAAGAAGCCCGTACGCAGTTGCAAAACTCTACGCTTACTGGATCACGGTGAACTACCGTGAGGCATATGGTATGTATGCATGCAATGGTATTCTCTTCAACCACGAATCGCCACTTAGGGGTGAGACATTTGTAACCAGAAAGATCACGCGAGGTGTTGCAAAGATTGCCTTGGGCTTGCAGGATTGTATTTATTTGGGTAACCTCAATGCCCAGCGCGACTGGGGCCATGCGAAGGATTATGTGGAAGCCATGTGGTTGATGTTGCAGCAAGAACAAGCAACCGACTTTGTAGTAGCTACCGGCATTACCACGTATATCCGCGATTTTGTAAGGATGTCGTTCAAGGAAGTGGGTGTTGAATTAGAGTTCAAGGGAAGTGGCGAATCGGAAATAGGTGTTGTAGTGAACAACGGCGGCAACGACAAGATCAAAGTTGGACAAGAAGTGGTGAAAGTAGATCCGAGGTATTACCGTCCAACAGAAGTAGACCTACTTATTGGCGATCCAACCAAGGCTCAGCAGCTATTGGGTTGGCAGCCTAAGTACACCCTCGACAGCATGGTGAAAGAAATGGTCGCGAGTGATATTGAGTTGTTCAAGAAAGAGCAGTTGTTGAAGGAGAGTGGGTTTCAGATTAGGAATGAGTATGAGTAGAAGAAGGTCTTTGGGGGTTGGTCTTTGGTCTTTAGCTTGTTTAGGTTGATAGTAGAAACTGAGAATAGTTATAAGTTTTTTAACTAAAGACTAAAGAGAAAACTCCAAAGACACTTTAAACAAGTATGAGAAACTTTAGGAATTTAGATGTTTGGGTAGACTCAATGAATGTCGCCAAGGCTGTATATCAAATAACTAAACGGCTGCCAGAGGAAGAAAAGTTTGGCCTTAGTGCACAAATGAGAAGATGTGCTATTTCAATTTCTGCAAATATTGCAGAAGGGTCAAGTAGAAGGACTGCAGTTGATTTTGCAAGATTTTTAGAGATTTCTTTAGGTTCATCATTTGAATTGGAAACTTATTTAGAAATTGTTTCAAGTTTATATGAAAAAGATCAAAGCGACTTTATGAAGCTACTTGACGAACTACACATATTACAGAAGCGAATCAATGCTTTAAGGGAAAGTATACTCAAGTCGAAATAGTATATAGGAAAAACCCATAGCTTAAAACCAAACACCAAACACTATTCCTACATTTATTTGCATTATAATGAGATTAGTACGTTTTTTCTAAAGACTAAAGACAAAAGACCAAACACCAAACACTATTCCTACATTTATTTGCATTATAATGAGATTAGTACGTTTTTTCTAAAGACTAAAGACCAAAGACTAAAGACCAAAGACCAAAATGAACCTCTCCTCCAAAATATACATCGCTGGCCACCGAGGAATGGTAGGCAGCGCCATTGTCCGCAAGTTGCAAGAACAAGGGTTCAGCAATATTGTCACCAGGACATCGAAGGAATTGGATTTGCGCAATCAGCAAGCCGTTGCAGATTTCTTTGCAGCAGAGCGACCCAACTATGTGGTATTGGCTGCTGCAAAAGTGGGTGGCATTGTTGCCAACAATACCTATCGTGCTGAGTTTATTTACGATAACCTCATGATTCAAAACAACATCATCCACCAGTCGTATGTACAGGGCGTGGAGAAGTTGTTGTTTTTAGGATCGTCTTGTATTTATCCGAAAATGGCACCACAACCATTGAAAGAAGAATATTTACTCAGTGGTTATTTAGAGCCTACCAATCAGCCTTATGCCATTGCAAAGATTGCGGGGATTGAAATGTGCGATAGCTATCGTGCACAGTATGGTTGCAATTTTATTTCAGCCATGCCCACCAATTTATATGGTCCTAATGATAACTACGACTTAGAGAAGAGCCATGTGTTACCAGCTATGCTGCGCAAGTTCATTACTGCCCAGCGTAACAACAGTCCCGAAGTGGAGTTATGGGGCACTGGTAGTCCGCGTAGGGAGTTCTTGCATGTAGATGATTTAGCAGAAGCTTGTTTGTACATGTTACAGCACTACAATGAAAAGGGACTGGTAAACATTGGTACAGGAGAAGACGTCACTATTAAAGAGTTAGCAGAATTAATACAGTCGGTTACAGGATACCAGGGCCAAATCCGCTGGAATACCGACAAACCCAACGGCACACCACGTAAGTTGATGGATGTAAGCAAGATCAACAGTTTTGGCTGGAAGGCGAAGATTGATTTGCCTACTGGTGTACGAATGGTGTATGAGTTGATTAGGGATGTGGAGTTTTGAGTTAGTCCTTAGTCATTCCTGCCCGATCCCTGAAGTTCCCGAAGGTTCAAACTGAGGTTCTCGAGGGGTTTACCCTGAGCTTGCCGAAGGGGCGATGCGGGGACCTCTCTCTTTTTGTTCGTCACCCCACACCCCGATGCGGGGCCCCTCGTCGTGGGAACGAGACAGTACGAATGCCCATTCATTCAAAAACAGCATTGAAGGCAGCTCGGTTATTACGTTCATAAAGAACAGATCCCGCATCGGAGTACGGGATGATTTCTATGGATTGACCAAATAAGTTTTTAAGTGTTTTTTATGCTGCT
>CAZTTO010000025.1:0-11018 GCA_964616465.1 uncultured Hydrotalea sp.
AGTAATATGCCTTTTTAATCCTTTTTGATTAATGCAAACCTAAAGGACGAACAAGAAAGAAGGTTCCCACGACGGGAGATCCCGCATTAAATGCGGGATGACGATGGAAAAAGAGCGTTCCCACGATTGGAGGCAACCGACGATAAATGTCGGTACTCAAAGCCCGCATCGGAGTGCGGGATGACGAACAAAAAAGGGCACAGCTTCTGCTGCACCCTTTCAATGATTTGGTGAAAATATTCACCAATTATATCAAAGACTGATTATTCTTCAATCTTCACTTTACCCTTGTTCTTTGCCATTACTTCTTCTGCAACGTTGTTTGGAGCAGGGCTGTAGTGACTGAATTCCATGGTTGAAGTTGCACGACCGCTCGATAAAGAACGAAGTTGTGTTACGTAACCAAACATTTCACTCAATGGAACTTTCGCCTTAATCACCTGAAGGTTAGCACGGCTGTCCATACCTTCCAACATACCGCGACGACGGTTTAAGTCACCCGTAACATCACCCATGTACTGATCTGGCGTTAATACTTCCACTTTCATGATTGGCTCAAGCAATACCGGTTTCGCTTTTCTACCTGCTTCACGGAAACCTGCTTTCGCACACAATTCAAAACTCATAGCATCAGAATCCACATCGTGGTAGCTACCATCGAATACGCGGATCTTCATGTTGTTCACTGGATAACCAGCTAAAACACCTGTATTCATTGCAGTTTCAAATCCTTTTGTGATTGCTGGAACGAATTCCTTCGGAATAGATCCTCCGAAAATATCGTTTACAAACTGGAAGCTCTTTCCTTCGTTTGCTGCCAACCATTCTTCATCAGCTGGTCCAATTTCAAACTGAATATCGGCGAACTTACCACGACCACCCGACTGCTTCTTCAATACCTCACGGTGTTGAATCATAGCTTGGAAAGCTTCTTTATAAGCAACCTGAGGCGCACCTTGGTTTACTTCCACCTTAAACTCACGACGCATACGGTCGATGATGATTTCAAGGTGCAATTCACCCATACCACGCAAAATTGTTTGTCCAGTATCTTCATCGGTATTCACACGCAATGTTGGATCTTCTTCCACCAACTTCGCGATAGCCATACCCATTTTATCTACGTCGGCCTGAGTCTTAGGTTCAACCGCGATGGCGATAACCGGCTCAGGAATGAACATGTTTTCCAAAGCAATTGGATGGTTCTCATCGCAAAGAGAGTCACCAGTTTTGATTTCTTTGAAACCAACAGCAGCACCAATATCACCCGCTTCAATAAAGTCAATTGGGTTTTGCTTGTTAGCGAACATCTTCATGATACGGCTGATACGCTCTTTCTTACCACTGCGTACATTCAATACGTAGCTACCTGCATCGAGGTGGCCACTGTAGCAACGGAAGAACGCCAAACGACCTACGAATGGATCAGTCATAATTTTGAAAGCCAATGCTGCAAATGGTTCTTTAGCATCTGGCTTACGAATTAATTCTTCACCTGTATTTGGATCGGTACCCTTGATAGCTTCAATATCTACTGGGCTAGGCAAGTAACGACAAACAGCATCTAAAGCAGTTTGTACACCCTTGTTCTTGAACGAAGAACCACACATCATAGGCACAATGCTTAAATCGATAGTAGCCTTACGGATAGCAGCGTGGATTTCATCTTCAGAGATAGAATTTGGATCTTCAAAGAATTTCTCCATCAAAGTATCATCATATTCAGCAACAGCTTCTACCAGCTGAGCACGCCATTCGTTGGCTTCTTCCACCATATCAGCAGGAATATCAATTTCATCAAAAGTCATTCCTTCTGTTTCCATATGCCAGATAATTCCCTTCATCTTAATCAAATCCACCACACCTTTGAAATTATCTTCAGCACCAATTGGCAACTGCAAAGGCACAGCCTTAGAGCCCAACATTTCACGAACTTGCTTAACTACGTTTAGGAAGTCGGCACCCGCACGGTCCATTTTGTTCACGAAACCTATACGAGGAACGCCATAACGGTTAGCCTGACGCCATACTGTTTCAGACTGAGGTTCAACCCCGTCTACCGCACTGAACAATGCAATCAAACCATCCAACACACGCATAGAACGCTCTACCTCTACGGTAAAGTCAACGTGTCCTGGAGTATCAATAATATTGAAGTTATACTTCTTTGTATCTGCAGTTGCCTTACCCAAAACAGTTGGGAAGTTCCACTGACAGCTTACAGCAGCAGAGGTAATAGTAATACCTCTTTCTTTTTCTTGTTCCATCCAGTCGGTTGTAGCAGCACCATCGTGCACTTCACCAATTTTGTGGATCATACCGGTATAGCGTAGGATACGCTCGGTTGTAGTGGTTTTACCCGCATCAATGTGAGCGGCAATACCAAAGTTGCGTTGAAATTTCAAGTCGGCCATGACTGTTGAATTGTTGTTTAAAGTATGTAGAAAGTTAAAAATGCTTGAGTGATACAGGTTTGAAGCACCTGCAAATGGGCTGGGAATATGGTAATTAGGCTCTCATATTATGCCAACCGAATAAGCGTTCACCGGTTCACTCTCACTTTTGGCTCTCTGGTTTGGCGGCGCAAAAGTAGCTATTTTCAGCAAAACGACAAGAATTAGGTTGTTTTCCCCGAAGAATGGGGAAAAATTGCTAACCACCAGCCTATTGAAGTCCATAGGTCAGCCCAATTTGAAGCTGATGCTCATTTGAACTTGGTCGGCCTGTGGGGCTATGCCTAATGAATTGAAAGCTGCCTGTAAGGTATAAGTTGTTTATCCATTCATAGGTAGCCTGAAAGAATACATCCGTCCGCTTCTGTTGTAAGTCGAAGAGAAAGCGAGGCTGTGGCTCTGCAAAATATTGATCAAAAATGGTTCCTTGACCGCCTTTTCTAATAGATTGTACCCTAAGCAAGGTTCGGAGTCGGGGTATTGGATTATAGCGTACATATGCCATTAATCTATCGGAATTAGCTCCCAACCAATCGCCCATTAACCAGTTTTGATGAGTAAAGTTTTGAGCTGGAACAAAATTTTGATAAACAAACGGATTCACTCTATTATATTCAGCGCCAACTGTCAAATAGGGCAACAAAACATCAGTAGCACTAAAACCAGCATTCACCCCTATTTGGTTACGGCTTCGTTGTGGATTAAAAACAGTGCTCATTCTAATTTCATCAATGAACAAAGTAGCGTACAAGTGGGTTTTCTTGATATGGTTTCTAGAGCTAACTTGAGCAAACAGTTGACCATTTGAACCAGCATTCAAGTTATTGAAGCTTCTGTTATTGTCGTATACTTTAAAGAGCATAAAAGGAATCAAAAATCCAGGATCCATTCTATCGCTATAAACTATAGACTCCCCTAAAGCAAAAGTTAATCCTTTTGTTGGTGTTACCTGCAAGCTATGAGAAGCTATGAACTTTGGAACAAATAAAATTCTAATGTCGTCTAAAACTCCTGTTGTTCCTGTTCCATAGGTTCTATTGCTATCTATGATGTTCGAATTAATCCAACCATGCATGTATTGAAAATGCATCCATTTAAATGGACGATAATCAAATCTCAAGTATGCAAAAGAAGGAGCACGATCGCTGTGTACAAGACGTCCGTTTTCACCATAGCCCCAGAGGTATTGATCCTTGCCAAGACTAATACTAGCTTTTTTCCAGCTATAAGAAAGATGCCCTCTAATTTCACTATGATTTTGTGAGCGCGCAGTTGAGTTTCCAACTCGAATTATACCTGTTTGCGGACTCAAACTTCTGAATGTATCTAATCCGCTTCCTGTTTCTGTCCAATCGCGATAATACAATTGAAATCCCCAGCCTTTCGACTGTCCCCATAATTGGACACCATTGCTGACCTGACGAAAAGAGCTTGTATTACCACTAATTTGTCCACCACTAATGATTGGATCTACATGCATTTCAAAATCTTTTGAGCCAATACTCAACATACGCCATCGTCCATTTGCATCCTTTTTTCCAAAACTAACTTTTGCAGTAGAGTCTGTGAATTGTAGTGGCCGATATTCTTGCATATAAAAGCTTAATTCTTTCTTTTCAATAGGCAAAAGTTGATCCGACTTAGATTCCAATTCTTTCAGCCAAGTATATATCTGCATCCGGCTAACAGGACGAACAATATCTTCAAATTCAATCAATCCTTTTTGCGCCATTCTGTATAGATAAGGATAGACTTCACTTCTATGATTTTCCCAGATAGTTTGGGCAGAAACTGATGATAATGTACTTATCACCAACAGCACAACAACGTAGAAGTTGCAAAAACGAATTTTCATTAGTATGCGTTTTGATCACCTCTTAAGAGGTTAATAACAGTTTGCAAAATTATTTGACAATCGAGCCAGAACGTCCACCGATGGATATAATATAAATCAAAATCTACTCTCTCTTGCATATCGGCTGCCGTTTTAGTTTCGCCTCTAAAACCATTCACTTGAGCCCAACCAGTAATACCAGGAAGAACAATATGACGAAGCATGTAATTATCAACCGTATGCATTGATTCTAAGTTAAGCGGTGTTGGATGTGGTCGAGGACCTACAACAGACATATTTCCCATCAATACGTTTAAGAATTGGGGTAACTCATCTAGATTCGTACTTCGAAGCAATTTACCAATGGGTGTTACTCTCGGATCATCTTTGGTAGCTTGATTATACTTTCCCTGCTCATCAATATCCTTACTACTTGTAACCATTGTTCTAAACTTGTAGCAAGTAATTTTAGCATTGTTCAACCCCCAACGTTCTTGCTTAAAAAATACAGGTCCTCGCGAGGTAAGTTTAATTAGTAATGCAATAAGTGGAAATAGAATTAAACCCGCGGTAAGAAAAAAGGTAACTGAAAAAAGAATATCAAATACACGTTTAATAATTTTATTTTCTATTCTATCGAGTGGAAGTTGGTTTACATTCAACACAGGTAACATTCCAATATTGTTCATTTGAACTACAGAGGAAGTGTATTGGTAAAAATCGGGTAATATTCTTACAGATACTCTATGATAGTCGCAAGTTTCTAAACAGCTTCTAATTTCCTTGTGAGCACCGTTAGGTAAGGCAACAACTACTTCATCAATCGGTTGAGATTTTAGTACTCTGTCTAAATCAGCAATTGAACCATAATATGGACACCCATTTAAAGAAGCTGTAGAAGTATTATCAACAAAGCCTACGCATTTATATCCATAGTAATAAAACTTATTAACAGTTTCATAAAAATTCCAGGCTGCGGGAGTTGCTCCAACTAACAAAATTTTATCGTACAACTTCCCATGGTATAAAGCGGAGTGAATACTTTTCCTAAGTATGTATTTGAATATGGTTGCAAAAAAGAATAAGTAACAAAGGAATATGAAAAAGAAAGTAAAAGAGTAAAGGTTTTGTTGTAAGAAGAAGAACAAAGAACTTAAAGAAACTGAAAACAGAATAATGTGATATCCAATGAAAACGATTTCTTCAGAAAATTTATTTGATCTCCTATTAGCATACAATTTAGAAAACAGGGACATAAGGAACCAACACAATGAACCTAAGACTACAAACTTCAAGGCATCCATTCCAAACAACTCAATAGAAGACAGGTGCAAACCTATGGTACAAGTCCACGCCAAAACAATGGCTACAACATCTGTAGCATATCTGGTAAAACGGTCCAAACCGGCATTCTTCTTCATAAGCGGTGGAAATGCATTGTCTGCACTTCTATGGATAGGTGCCAAAGATAGGAGTTTTTGTTGGGGGGGGATTCTGGTCTTTGTTTTGATTCTGGTC
Source organism: uncultured Hydrotalea sp. (assembly GCA_964616465.1). Taxonomy (GTDB): domain Bacteria; phylum Bacteroidota; class Bacteroidia; order Chitinophagales; family Chitinophagaceae; genus JAFLBI01. Next base: position 5,806 of record CAZTTO010000025.1, read on the forward strand.
TTTAGACTTTAGTCTTTAGACTTTAGTCTTTGGTCTTTGGAAGAACCAGTCTTTGTTAATTTCATAGAAATAATCCCGCACCCTCTCAAAATCATCCCGCATGATTCCTGAGCTTGTCCAAGGACAATGCGGGTATTTAGTCCCGACATTTATCGTCGGTAGCGCCCCGTCGTGGGAACGTTTTTTCAACCGTCATCCCGACATTTATCGTCGGTGATCTCCCGTCGTGGGAATACTTTTATTGTTCGTCATCCCCCATTTAATGCGGGATCTATCCTCCTGGGAACGAAATCGCACGAATTCTTTCATTAAAATAATATCGTTGAATGCTTTTCGTTTACCGCGTTCATAAAGAACAGATCCCGCATCGGCCCTTCGAGAGCCTCAGGGACCGTGCGGGACGTTTTGGTGTGTGATGCGGAATTGTTGATTACACCCGACGCTTGCGGTCGGGACTCGCTTGAATTTTCTTTTTTTACTTTAATTTTTTCAAGAATAAGAAAGTAAACAAATAATGATTTCAAAGAAACTCACTAGTTCATGAACTTCTTGTATTCAATAACCTAATTCAGAAAGCTTAATGAACCCAATTTTGAAATTAAAAAAATCCCTAATTTGCTTTTAATTAGTACATCATGTTATCCTCTATCTATCATCAAATAAAAGACGGCCTTGCTGAAATGCCTAGGATGGTTAAACTCTTCCTGATTCGTGCATTGGTCTTATTTATTGTTTGGGAAAGCATCTATCTAGGTTTGCTGCAAAAGGACAGAATATTGGATGGTCCATTAACTAATTTGACTGCAGAACTAACTGCTAAGACGCTTGATATTTTTTACACTAATAGCTATTTTTATACCCTACAAGACACTAAAAGAACCTATTCAGACGGATGGTTTGAAAATGAAAAGTCTGTTGTCTGGAAAGATCAACAAAGATTAATTGGAATAGCTGATGGATGTAATGGGTTGAATCTATTTATGCTCTTTTTAGGATTTATTTTAGCCTATCCTTCAACCATTCGTTTGAAGCTATTCATGGGATTAGGTGGACTGATATTTATTTTTGGAGTGAACATTCTTCGTTGTGTTGGTTTGGGTATGGTACAAATTCACTACCCCAATTTCACCATCTATGCACATCATTATATTTTTAATGTGCTCACTTATGCAGTCGTTTTTTTCTTATGGATAAAGTTTAGCAAATGGGCATCTTAAAAAGAGGATTGTGGTTAGGACTGATTCAGTTGATGGTAATCTATACAGTCATGTATTTATTTTTTTATGAAGCACCCTATTTTGCTGATATCCCAAGAAAATTGAGACACTTAATTAAATTTAGTAGCTTAATGGGTGTTTACTTGTTGGGGACTTATCACCTACGCTTTGAACAACAAAAATGGATGGGAGCCCTCTGGCATATTGTGCACATTAGTGGAATTTCCTTTGTTGTGTTGGTAGGTGCATTTGATTGGCTGATTCATCCAACATCAAAAGCAGTAAGGGTGCTTGCTCATCAAATCAATGAATTTTTGATTTCTCCGGTATTGTTTGTTGCAATGGGCTTATTAGAGAAATATTTAAAGAAACGATAAGAATTATCGCCAAATACTTCAGTCCTACCCTAATGCTTGAATGAGTTCAACCAGAGCTACCATCCATTTACCAAAAGTTGGAAGAAAAAGAATAGCCATCACCGCTCCTACAATTGAACTAACTAAATACACTCTGAGATATTGATCTAATAGATTCACTGAAATGGTTTTATTAACGGATTGGTCTGTTAATAGAGATAGTTTCATTTCTATGAATAAAATGGTTACAACCGAATACACCCCATTCAAAATTCCGGTCAATGACAATGCAGTCAATCTATATGTTGGCTCTAGAACACCTGCATATAAACAAGCATAGTTTCCAGCTAATAAAAAGGCCAAACTTGCTGTACTAATCACAAAAAACTTAAATGGAAAATGAACTGTTTGAAGTGCGTTGCGCCACATGTTGAAATCTGGTATGTAACGTATAAGTTTCGCAGCTAATCGCCAGCTATTGCCAATGAGCCAAGCAAAAAAAGCAAACTCCTTTTGTTGGTTCGAATATTGAATGGTTGCTTTTTCAATAGATAATTTCATTAAGTCGAAATAATAACAACCCAAAAGCAATCCACTTAAACTGACCAACAATAACCACCTCAATAAAACCAGTGTCTCTCCAGAACTACTAGAAGGAATATTCTTTTCAATAATAATAACCAGCAATGGGTAATGAAATGTATGCAATAACCGACTAAATAAACCTATTGTGTCATGCACCGATTTAGCTGTAGAAATTTTTTGAATTTGTGCACCAGATAAACGATAAGCACTGCTAGCAGCAAATAAAAACTGAATTAGAAAAACACTTAGAATGATGACGTATAACATAGATATGAAAATAGATTTTTTCCAAGAAAATTCAAATGAAGACAATGAAAAAATATAAAAATGACTAATTTGCAACTAAATTATAGTTGCTATTTAGTCAAATGAGTAAAAAGGATAAACTAAAGAACAGGCTGTACTTGTTACCCAAAGATTTCACTTGGGATGAATTAGTGACTGTACTTTCAAATATGGGATATGAAGAAATGAACTCTAGCGGCACTTCTGGTAGAAAATTCGTCGACGAAAGAAAACACATCATTTCATTACATAAACCACATCCTAGCAATATTGTAAAACTCTATGCACTTAAACAAGTTGTGCAGGTCTTGCAAGAAAAGAAAAAGATATGGAGGCTGGAAAATAAAATGTATGAAAACAAAAAAGAAAGATGATGAACAATTTATTAGAATATAAAGGCTATTGGGGTTCTGTAGAGTTCAGTGCTCCTGACAAAGTATTTTATGGGAAAATACTTGGCATCAACGATCTGGTATCTTTTGAAGGTAATACTGTGAGTAAGTTGGAAAAATCGTTCCGTGACATGGTAGATGATTATTTGTTTACATGTCAACAACTTGGTAAAGAACCTCAAAAGGCCTACAAAGGGAGTTTTAATGTGCGTATTTCCTCTGATCTGCACAAGAAAGCTGCAATAGTAGCTAGCCGAAAAAATTTGTCCTTAAATCAACTTGTGAAATTTGCTTTGTATTGGGTGGTTGAACATGAACAAGAAGTTGAAGAAGATTTGAACGAATACGCAAATAGTTAATACATAACTTTGTAAACCTACACCCAAGTATTTAGAAAAAAGTCTTAAAAAAGAAATGAAACTAGAAAAGCTTTCTAATAACCTGCACCATCACCAGCGGTATAAAACGAGGCGCTTCTATAAAATATCTTTTAAATAATCGCTTTGGCTCTTGATAAAAACGAAACAACCATTCTAGGCCATTTTGTTGCATCCATTTTGGGGCCCTTGGAATTAGTCCTGCCGTAACTTCAAACGCGCCACCAATTCCAATTGCCCAGTTAGCCTTAATTCGACTTAAATGTTCTGCAATCCAAATATCTTGCTTAGGCGCAGTTAAACTAACTAGTACAATATGGGGTTTAGCATCTTCAATTGCTCGTAACATAGCAGCACTCTCCTCCTCACTAAAAACCTTTCTGTAAGGTGGTACATATACACCAACGACATATGCTTTGGGAAAATTTGTTTGAATATATTTTGCCAGTTGGTCTCCTACACCAGGTGCAGCACCTAATAGAAATAAACGATAGCTATGCTTATTTGCTGCTTGCAACAATGAAGGAAGAAGATCCAATCCAGTGATTCGCTCTGGAATGGGATTACCCAATAAGTGTGAAGCCCATTTTACAGGCATGCCATCACATAAAACCAAATGAGCATTCTGATACACTTTTGAAACACTTTGGTCATTATTGGCAGCTAATAAAGAATTAACTGGAGTAATACATATTTGCTTACATGACCCATTTGACTGTATATGAAGATGTATACTTTCAAATAGTTCAGTCATTCTTATGCGGGCGATGGGCACTCCTATCACCTCTACTGTTTGAAAGGAACTCATGCCGTACCCGTTCTTCCAGGAAATTGATAAAACAATAAGAAAAAGGCAATCATTGAGCCAACAGCCATGGCTATAGCCATCCATTTCCACCAAGCCCATGTTTGGTTTTGAAGCGGATATTTGGGCTGATCAAGTTTTTGCATAATGGGTGTTTGATTCACCAAAGACATTCTTGCCAACTCTAAGTTTTTGATAACTTCAGAATACAATCCATATACCACCATTTTCTCCCTATTCGTTAATTCGCTTGGTACTGCATAAGTTTTAAAAGCAGCATTTGCATCTAAAATTTGCAAACTTGCATTTTGATATGATTTAGCATTCAATACCTGCATCAATGAATCTGCTCTTTCCTGCAGTCTACGAACATTTGCTTGAGCTGTTCCTGTCTTAATACCAATATATAGATCCATTGTTTCATCTAGTAATCTTTCTGCAAATAGTTTAGAGAACACCATACTAGAAGTAGTAGTTTGAATTTGTATAATTGATCCTTTTTTATTCAAACGATCAACCATTAACTGCTTTTTAGTAATTTCTTGGTGCATGAGTTGTAAAACACTATCTGCTAATCGTTTATTCTCATTGCCTAATTTTCTAAAATCAAGTTCTGCTAGCTCAGGATACTTCTTTCTCCACTTCATGAAATCTAAATAATGATCTGCTAGTGTTGCACTTTCTTGACCTTTAGAACTATCCACTCTGGTTAACAACACTCTCTCAATAATTTTTTCAGAACGAAGAATGTCTAAGATATTATCTCCCGCAAACATCCCTGCATTTCCTCCCATTAAGGAACCAATATCAAATCCAAATTGAGAGGCCAATCCAGCTAAACCGCCTCCTGATGCTGATTTTTCTTCTAAGATGAATGTACTTTCTGCCATGTATTTTGGCTTTTGTAATAGCCCCCATGATGCACCTAAAATTCCAAACACCAAAGCAGTGCCCCAAATCCATTGATGGTTCTTTAAGAGATAGCGAAAAAAATGCTGAATTGCATCTAATACATCTTGAATGCGAATGTATGCTTGTTCTTGTTGCGCCATAGATGGTTGCAAGTTAGGATTTTTATTCTTCTGGTCTTTGGACTTTGGTTTTCTTCTGGTCTTTGGACTTTAGTCTTTGGTCTTTGGTTATTAATGCTTTGATTCGTGTCTTCACGAACCATCCGTTGTAGCTTTTTTATTGTC
>CAZTTO010000026.1:0-10036 GCA_964616465.1 uncultured Hydrotalea sp.
CAGTTCCGGCGGACGAATATAAAATCCCCCACCATCGGCAATACCTGCCCGTTAGCACCAATTGTATGACGACCCTAAAAACAATTACAATTCCAATTTTCATAGGACTTCTATCTTGTAATAATTATAGGACAGAAACTGATACAAACTCCCAAAATGCAAAGGTTAACTCAATAACCAATGACACTGCTTTAAAGTCTGAGCAAAATTCTACTGTTGTAATTTCTGATACAATAAAAAAAATTATTGTTGACGACTATCCAATAACTAACGCAATGCTTTTAAGACAATCAGAACATAACCCATACTTTGAGATAAAAAGTGGAAAATCTATATCACACGACAAAGCCTGGTTTGGGAATGATACCATAATGCAGACTTTAGTTTTTGAACTTTACACCGACTATCACAGATTAGTGACATATCATTTTTTAAACAATGACATTCCAACCGATTTAATCAATAGAATGGAACTCCATATAGAAGGTGGAGAACTTGCATCTGACAAACAAAAATTAAAAGAATTTGGTGGCTTTCTAAAACAGACGACAAAGATTAATTCTTCATTCTTTATAACGGACAAGGGTTTTAGATTTGGTGACACAAAACAAAAAGTAGTTAGAACTTACGGCAACCCCGACAAACAAGCAATCACAGACGGAATTGAAAAACTTGAATGGTCATTCATTGGAGACGCTTTTTATGATGGTAAAACAGATTTGAAAGGACAACCACTTGCAGACAATAGTTTTGGACATCAGGTTATAATGTATTTCAGAAATGAAAAGTTAATCGGACAAATTTTATTTAATGACATTCCTTGACAAAAGAACAACTGGTGCTAACAAGGTATTGCCAAAAGTGGGGCTTAACGGCTTTGATTAAACTTTTTTACTAAATTTAAACTGTGGTATTTTTTGGGGCGACAGTGCTAAAATTCCCCCGCCTTCGGCAATACCCAAAACGTTATAGGGCATTTTAGGACAATCAGAAAATATTAAATTTAAGACAATGAAATACTTTTTAATAGTCACCACGATATTTTTAACAAACTTAACTTTCGGACAAGTTAAGCCAAAAAAAGACACAACAAATTATAACCCCAATTACGACAAAGTATTGGCGGAGAAATTGGGCGGAGACGAATATGGAATGAAAAGTTACTTCTTTGTAATACTAAAAACAGGTAATAATAAGACGGATGATAAAAACCTAATAAGCGAAAGTTTTAGAGGGCACATGGACAACATTAACCGATTAGTCAAAGAAAACAAATTAATTGTAGCCGGACCTTTTGGGAAAAATGACAAAAATTACAGAGGGCTATTCATTTTGAATAACATCAAGACAATGGAAGAAGCAAAAGATTTACTGCAAACCGACCCCGCAATAAAAATTGGTTTGTTGGACTTCGAAATTTTTACTTGGTATGGTTCGGCTGCGCTTCCCGAGTACTTACCATTTTCCGAAAAAATCTGGAAATCAAATCCATAGTGACTTAAAAAACAATGTTCATTATGGAACAAATAAACGAAATCCGACAGAAAAACGCCCTATAACACGGGTTTTGCGTCAGGCGGGGTGACGTGCAAACTTGTAGCTTTGTACTTCTATTCAAGTTCAGTGCTTGTTGACAGTTTTGTGCTCCGAAACCCGCCCGAACGCAAAGCCCGAAATCGTTAGCTGCCTTTTTTTGACAACAACTATGATTAGTGAAAATTCAGGAAAATTTTATCGTTTCAAGTTAGACCATGATTTAGGTTTTGGTTTTGCTGAGGTTTATGACTTTACAGAGGACTCAGACTTTGATGGACGAATCGCTTATGTTTTTAACAAACACGACCAAGACGAAAAATCAAGCTATGAACTTTCTCAAATTCGTGAATCAGGAATTGCATTAGGGCCAATGCGACTTAATAAATTTCCAAACACAAAAGGACTTCATTCTTGGAAATATATTGCTCAGGCTGACAATTTGCTAATTGATCAATTGCCTGAAACAAAAGAGTTACAAGGACTTCTGTTAGACAATAACTGGGACAATTTTAAAGGGAAATGGTATAACTCAAATTATGACAAAAAGGAACTGCCAACTTATGTAGACTATGAGAAAGTAAGGCATTTAGAGACAAGGATACTTAACACACCTTCAGGAGTTGTTACTAAATTCACAATGAAAGTTATACTCGACAGAAAAGAAAAAGTTTCAGACTATTATAACTTATCAGAATTGGGGACTAAAAATATGTTTGTTCAAATGGTGAATACTTATTTTCCATTGCACAAGACAAAGACTTTTTTACAACAGCTTCCAACAATGAGCAAGTAAAACGGCAGCTAACAAGTGGTTTGGCAATATTGGGGCTTGACGAAATAAACATCAACTTTTGAAATTCAATTTTCCTTTCGTCACTAGCTCGACAGAACGCTGTTCAGCAGTTGTAATCACAATCAACATTAGTAACTATATTTAACTTCACTTCAAGCGTGACGAAACGCAGCCACCCCAACATCGCCAAGCCAGGAACGTTGTAGGTAACCCTATAGCGACATTATCAAACTTTATTTTTTTTTTGACTAACAAAATTTATTTTGCTGACGCATTGCAGCACTTACCACAGCCGCACAAAGATCTTGCCCAAAGCAAAGCTGTGGTAAGAGCTGCAAGCCAACGCTGCAAGAGGCTGCAGTTTATTAAGCAACTAATAGCATAACATTGAACAATTGAAATGTAATCATGCACGACAAGACACTTAAAATAATTTACAAATGGCTAAATCAGGCTAACTATAAAATTAGTCTAACACAACTGCAAAGGCAGTTTCTATCGCATCCAGACGTTGGAACCCTTAGCTCTATTACAGACACACTAAACGATTTCAAAATTGCCAATCAGGCAGCACAAATTGACACTGCTTCTCTAAATCAGTTAATAGAACCTTTTATTGCATTTATCAAAAATCAACAAATAGAACAGTTTGTTTTAGTATCATTTACTCAAAACAATAGCTTTAGTATTTATAATGGGAAAGATGAAACGTTTACCCTGTCATTCAATGAGTTTGCAAAAATATTCGGCGGAATAATAATTGCTATTGACAAGCAAGCGAAAACCATAAATCATTACAGTCAAGTTGTACATTTCATTATTCCTTCTGCCTTGACGGTTTCCTTCTTTGCTACTTTGTTTATTCAAGTACCTTTTGAACTCAGGACCATATTATTTATAATTTTAACACTAGCAGGTTTTACATTTTCAGCCTTGTTGTTTGCACATACTTTGGGTATAAATAATGACTTTTTTAACAGGTTTTGTACAATTTCAAAAAACAGTAGTTGCAATAGCGTTTTGCAGTCTGATGCTGCAAAAATAAACAAATATGTAAGCCTTACAGATGCAGGAGTAATCTACTTTTCTTTTCAGTTGTTATCGCAGCTTATTTTAAAGCCTGACAATAGCTTGCTTTATGCTATCGGCATTGTTGCAGCGACCTTTTCATTTTACTCTGTTTATCAGCAAGCAATTGTAATAAAAAGGTGGTGTCCACTTTGTTTGGGTGTGGTGGTAGTATTGATAATGCAAGGTTTAATTGGCATTATTCATTTCAGTTTTGCTGCCATTACTACAGCAGAAATTATTTCCTCATTTTTCATTATACTGCTCGCAAGTATTGGCTGGTATTACTTCAAAGACATTTTTACTAAAAGCAGGAAATTGCATCAAACGGAAACAGACCTGCTAAGTTTCAAGCGAAACTATCATTTGTTTCTTCCGTTTTACAAAAGTGGAATTCCGGTTGATAGTACTGTAATTGATAACCAAGAACAGATAATTATTGGTAATGAAAGTGCTCCTGTATACATTACGCTCATAACCAATCCGCTTTGCGAAGCCTGTCAAAAAGCACATAAGTTACTTACAGAATTACATAACCAATATCAGGAGCAGATAGCAATAAGGCTGATATTTTATGTGCCGTATCAAAACCTGAGCGACCCAAGAACCATAATTGCCGGTTGGCTTGTTGAGGAATATTTTAAGGATAGAATAAAAGGTATAGAAACAGTTGAAAACTGGTACAGAAAGCCTGATGTGAAGGCATTTGATAATCTTCGGCTGCCGATAGATATTATAAAAAAGCAACAATACTTTTTGAAAACGCACAGTGAATGGTGCGTAGAACAGCGTTTAACCTTAACGCCATTACTACTCATAAACAACAAACTTTTTCCACTTATTTACAAAACCGAAGATGTTCGCTTTCATATAGAAGCTGTAATTGAATATGAGCAAAACAAAGAGTATGAAAGTAACAAGTCTTTTCAATCAACCAAGGTGTTAGTCGACAACACATAGAAACAATCATTCTTAAACAAACAAAAAACAAAGCGTATGTTAAAAACAATCGTAGGGTTACAAGGTGTAACCGTTCTGAGCAAAGATGCTCAAAAGAAAATTTATGGTGGCTACACGTGCGGAACTGTTGCAACGAATATTGATGGTACTCGTTGTTTGGCAGATTCAGGAATTAGTAAAGCTGAAGCAAAAAACTTGAGTGCTGCCTATAACTTAGGCGAATTAAATAATGGCACTTACAGTGGTTTTACAGACCTTAATTGGTGCTGTGCTTCATGTGGTAATTTTGCTGAATGTCCAGGTGATATTTAAACAAATAGCGTTGGCTACATTAGTAGCCAACGCTTAATTAGTAGCCAAAGCTTAAATACTTTTATGCGAAACCAAAAATTTTATCCCAAATATTACTTTTATTTACTTCATGTTTTACTCTTACTAATAATATTTAATATTAGATTATTTAGTCAGAGCACAAAATTATATATCAAATCAGAAATAGATTATGGTTATGTAATTATTTACACGAATAGTTTTGAACAAGTAAAAATAAATCTTCGAAATAATTCTATGGATACCATAAATCTTGAAAGCAAGTTCTATTGTCAAATAGGACTTTCCCCAAATTTATTACTCAAAAATCCAGCAGGTTTTCTTTTGCTACCTAATGAAAAAGCGTATTTATATTTTAATGTGAATGGAAAAGTACAAGTGCAAATTTCCCCGCAAAATGAGATTAACAAAAAAAGAGAGCAAGAATTCAATTCTTTCAAATACAATATTGAATATACAAAAAAATTACAAGGTCTTATTGAGAAAAAAAGAATCAATGAAGCTCTTTTAATTATTGAAAATAAAAATAATGTAGATCGCGAAAAATATTTAAATCTCTATAAAATCGATTCGTTAAATAAGTATTTTTTTTATAGAAATAATTTTGAAGCAATAAGCTACGCTAGTTATTTGATAAGATTTAAATTAAAAGAAAATTTATACAACAATGTTATTTCTTTTGAAAACGATTTTTCTACTTTACTTAAAAATATCGCTAGTCATGAATCGAACTTCTCTGTTGGCTCATATAATGGTATATCCTTAATACTCTATGATTTAATTTATAGGTCTAAACTTCATTCAAATATAAATACTTTATTAAGTATTATATCGGAGAATATCCCTAAGGGTGATTTTAGGGATAGAATATATAAGCAGTTCTTTAAATTAAGCAGTGAGCAGAATAAGATTATTATGAGAAACTTACTTAAAGGTTTGATTAATAGTGATTCATCATTTTTAGTAGCTCCTCAAACAGGCATGCAAATAAATGAATTAATTGATACAAATAAAAAGCCTATTTTATTTGATTCTCTTTTGTCTTCTTTAAAAGGTAAGATGAGCTATATAGATTTTTGGGCGAGCTGGTGCGCTCCTTGTATTGCCGAATTTCCTGCAATGGGCCAATTAAAAGAAAAGCACAGAGATAGCATAAATTTTATTTTCATCTCTCTTGATAAAGATTTCAATTTTTGGTCAAAAAATATTCAAAAATTCAATTTAAGTGATTCTAAAAACTATTTAAGCCCAAGTAATATTTTCTTTTTTAAAGGGAATAAATTTAATATAAGTGCTATCCCTCGATATATACTTTTGGATAAAAATGGAGAAATATTAATGCTGAATGCTCCCAAACCAAGTGATATAAATATTCATAAATTGCTTAAATAGGAATTACAATGTTTATCAAGCAAAGCAATTCAATGGACTGTGGCCCAACTTGTATAGCAATGATTGCCAAGTATTATGGAAAAAGTATTGATTTAAATCTTATCAGAAATAAATCACATTTTAATAAAGAAGGTGTTAATGCTTTATCTATAGCAAATGCAAGCGAAGGAATCGGTTTAAAAAATTTATGCGTCGTAATCTCTTTTGAAAAGCTCATTAAGCAAGCACCGCTGCCATGCATTGTACACTGGAATCAAAATCATTTTGTAGTAGTAACGCCTAATTCAACACTCAAGAAAATAGAAGTAGCCGACCCTGCACATGGTATTATTAAATATACAAGGGAAGAATTCTGCAAACATTGGCTGCAAACAACTGATGATGTGCCCGGCATAGCCTTACTATTAGAACCTACACTGGAATTTTACCAGCAAAAAAGTACCAAAGCCCCGGGAGTAAGCTGGGGCTTTTTGTTACGGCATGTAAAACAATACAAACGATACTTTTTTCAATTAGCTATCGGACTATTAATAGCATCTGCCCTACAATTGGTGTTTCCTTTTCTTACGCAGAGTATTGTAGATGTAGGCATTAATACCCGTAACCTGCAATACATTTACATCATCCTTTTTGCTCAATTGTTCCTGTTTACAGGCCGTACAGTAACGGAGTTTATTCGCAGTCATTTATTGCTGCATATTGGCACCCGTATAAACATTTCTATTCTTTCTGACTTTTGGATAAAGCTCATGCAGCTTCCATTATCCTACTTCGATACAAAAAAAACTGGCGACACTTTACAACGTATCGGAGATCACAATCGTATTCAACAATTTCTAACTAGTGGTTCTTTAAGTGTTTTGTTTTCTCTTATCAATTTATTGGTTTTTTCTGTAGTTCTACTTATATACAATGTTCCTGTATTTTTTGTATTTCTTACAGGTAGTGTGTTATATTTTCTTTGGATTCGTTTGTTTCTGCAATACCGCAGAAAATTAGATGTTGAACGTTTTGGCCTGGCCGGTAAAGAAAATACGGTTACTATGCAATTAGTGCAGGGTATGCAGGAAATTCGCCTCAACAATTGTGAAAAACCCAAACGCTGGGAATGGGAACGCCTGCAGGCAGCATTATTTAAGTTGAGTTTTAAAGGGCTCCAAATAAGCCAGTATCAGCAGGCGGGTGCTTTCTTTATTAACGAAGGAAAAAATATCATCATTACGTTTTTTGTAGCTAAAGCTGTTATTGATGGACAACTGACTTTAGGGGCAATGCTTGCCATACAATACATTATTGGGCAATTAAACAGTCCTGTTGAGCAGTTAATTGGTTTTATGCAACAGGCACAGGATGCTAAACTTTCATTAGAGCGACTTAATGAAATTCATGCCTTAGATAATGAGGAAACTCCTGAACAAAACTTACAGCACCAATTACCTGTAAATAAATCGATTCACCTCAACAACCTTTCCTTTACCTATACAGGAGCGGGTAACGAACCCGTGTTGAAGCATTTAAATCTTACCATACTAGAAAACAAAGTAACCGCTATTGTGGGCATGAGTGGTAGTGGTAAAACAACACTACTCAAATTGCTGCTAAAATTCTATGAACATTATAAGGGCGAAATAAAAATTGGTGAGGCCAATATCAAGTACATCAGCCACAACTTCTGGAGAAGCCAATGCAGCTGTGTGCTACAAGATGGCTATATTTTTAATGATACCATTGCCAATAACATTGCATTTTATGGCGAACAGATTAATCAACAGCAACTCATTCATGCCTGTAAAGTTGCCAATATTCTTTCTTTTATTGAGAGCCTCCCTTTAGGTTTTAATACAAAAATTGGGATGGAGGGCACAGGTATTAGTCAGGGGCAAAAACAACGTATTTTGATTGCAAGAGCGGTGTATAAAAATCCGGAGTACATTTTCTTTGATGAAGCCACCAACGCCTTAGATGCCAATAATGAAAAAGTTATTTTGGAAAACCTGCAATCCTTCTTTAAAAATAAAACAGTAGTTGTGGTGGCTCATCGTTTAAGTACCGTTAAAAACGCAGATAAAATTGTGGTTTTACACGAAGGTGAAATTGTAGAAGAAGGAACACACGAAAGCTTAGCTTTACAAAAAGGGTAGTATTATGAATTAGTAAAAAATCAGTTAGAGTTAGGAAATTAAATCATTAAAATCATGCCTGTAATTGAAAATGAAATCAGAAGTATTAGTGGATTACCGGAAACCCTCAATTTAAGGAGTGATGAAGTTCAGGAATTCATCAGCCGTAAGCCTAACTTTTTTATCAGGTGGGGAACTGTGCTCTTTTTTTGTATTTTGGTTGTAATGGCTGCCGTTTGTTGGTTTATTCAATATCCTGACCTCGTAGTTAGTAAGGCACGCCTCACTGCTATGAATGCACCTAAGGAAGTGGTAACAAGAACCGATGGCAAGTTGCAGCAAATTACAGTAACCAATGGCGATAAAGTAAAACAAGGTGCTGTTTTAGCTTGTATGGAAAGCATTGCAAACCCTGCAGCAGTAGTAAAGGTTCAATCCAATTTGGATTCCATATTACTTTATGTTTCACAAAATAGTACAGACCAAATTGTAAAATTATTTCCTGACTACTCACAACAACAATACTTAAAAGAACTGGGTGAATTACAGCAACCCTTTCAAACTTTTATGCAAAGTTTTATCAGTTTTCGGGATTTTATCAGCAATGGTTTCTATTTGCGAAAACGCACCATGCTATTAACCGACCTTAATAACATTGCACGGTTGCATTCAATTCTTAAAGAACAACAAATACTCTTAGAAAAAGATGTCGCCTTGTCTAAACAAACATTTGACGCTAATGAATCATTGGCAAAAGACAAAGTGATTTCACCTTTAGATTACAGAAACGAACAAAGCAAACTAATTGCCAAACAATTAAGCTTACCGCAAATTAAATCTTCGATAGTAGCCAATGAAAGCCAGCAAAACGACAAACGTAAAGAGTTGGCAGAGCTGGAAAATCAAATTATTGTGCAAAAAAATAATTTCATACAGGCTTTACAATCTTTGATAAGTCAGATTCAACAGTGGGAGTTTAAGTATCTATTAAAAGCACCAATTGATGGCACTGTGCAAATGGCAGGCTTCTATCAGCAAAATCAGTTTATCAAAAGCGGACAGTTGCTTTTTTATGTTCAGCCGGATAGTATGCAGTATTTCTCAGAAATATTTATACCGCAATACAACTTCGGAAAGGTAACTATTGGACAAGACGTTCTATTGAAGTTTCTTGCTTATCCTTATGAACAATTCGGAATAGTATTAGGCAAAATTGAGTTTATTAGTCCGACACCCACTGACAGTGGTTACCTTGCTAAAGTGACACTTCCGAACGGTTTAACAACAAACTACGGTAAGACACTTCAATATCAATATGGATTATTTGCACAGGCAGATATTGTAACGGAGAAGATGAGACTGTTAGAACGGTTTTACTACAACATTCGCAAACAACTTAAGAGGTGACAAAAAAGGCTTAACATACAATTGTGGCTTGGCTGCAAAGGTAGGCACATACCGCAGCAGCACAAAGCAAACACACAAAGCAAAGCTGCGGTAAGAGCCAGCCTTTTCCCACGCATGGCAAACAGTTTTATTGCGACAGTAAAACTTCAAATGAGTAAGAGCATTACCGACAGAAGGGCTACCTACAACAAATGTATTGCCAAAATGCAGGCTGACGGAAGCCGTGTTTCAGCTGTTATAATTCTGTTGGGCTGCATATTCAGCTTGACCTTATCTATTTAGCTATGTACATATCATCAACTTTTTTATCTTTACTCAGCATCGGTTAGCCGGGGCAGACGGAATTCTATTCCCTGCACTTCGGCAATACCTGTTCGTTAGCGGAAAATTTAAACCGACACCCAACAGACAGATAACAAGACATAAATAT
>CAZTTO010000027.1:0-7458 GCA_964616465.1 uncultured Hydrotalea sp.
TTAAAAACTTATTTGGTCAATCCATAGAAATCATCCCGCATTTAATGCGGGATCTGTTCTTTATGAACGCGATAACCGAGAATCCTTCTATGCTGTTTTTGAACGAATGGACTTCTGTGTTATTCCGTTCCCACGACGGGGGATCCCACATCGGGGTGCGGGATGACGGTTGAAAAAAGAACGTTCCCACCAAAGATCAACACCCAAAAACAAATGACTAAATACAACCAGATACTACCCCTGCACTGAAGTTAGTTGCTCAACTCTTGTAAAATCTTCCTCTGAATCGCCTAAAACCATGAGTATATCATCAACAGCAATTTTGGTTGATCCACCAGGACGGATATATTTATTATTGCGCTTAATCATAACAATAAAAGTTGACTTAGGTAAATGCAAATCAACAATCCGTCTATCTGCTATTGAACTTCCACTCTCCACACCAAATTCTTGTAAAACCGATTTAGGCAGTTCCATTAGCAACTTGTCTAACTCAGTTTTCTTCTTCATTTTCTCTGGTAATGAAACTTTCAATAATCGAGCAACAACCGAAAGAGTGGTTCCTTGAATTAATACAGATGTAACAGAAATAAAAAATACAATATTAAAAATGGCAGGTGCTTTTTCAATATTGGCAATTAAAGGATAGGTTGCAAATACTATTGGCACAGCCCCTCTTAATCCAACCCACGAGATATAGGCTTTTCTTCTTGCTTTCATTCGGAAGAACAACAAACTTATAAATACCCCTATGGGCCGCGCTACTAGTATGAGGAATATAGAAATCAATAATCCTATTCCTGCATAAGGAATAATTTGAGAGGGAAACACTAATAATCCAAGTGTAAGGAACAACACAATTTGCATGAGCCATGCCAAGCCATCATACATTTTGAATATAGTATTTTTATGGATGATATCTTGATTACCCAAATACACAGCTGCAATATAAATCGCTAAAAATCCATTCCCGCCCAACGCGTCTGTTGTTGAAAATGTAATGAACATTAATGCAATCACCAACACTGGATATAGGCCTTCAAAATCTAGTTTGATTTTATTGATGATATACATACTGAGCTTACCAAATCCAAAACCTGCTGCTGCACCTAAAATCATTTGTTTCAAAAACAAAGGAATAATTGACCAAAGCGATTGATCTTGATTAACTACAAGCGATAAAAAAGCAATAGTTAACACATAAGCCATTGGATCGTTGCTACCACTTTCTAATTCAAGTGTTGGACGAAGATTACTTTTTAGTGCAAGACTCTTTGATCTTAATATAGAAAATACCGCCGCCGCATCTGTTGATGAAATGATTGAACCCAACAACAAGCTTTCGAAAATTGTGAAATCGGTTACCCACCATACAAATACACCAACACTCAAAGCTGTTAGTAACACACCTAACGTTGACAAGGCAATTCCTTGTTTTAGTATGGGTTTTACTGCAGTCCAGTTAGTATCTAATCCACCAGAAAACAAAATGAAATTCAAAGAAACAATCCCAATGAACTGTGCAGCTTTAGGGTTATCAAAGTGAATTCCTCCTAATCCCTCCGATCCAGCTAATACCCCAATAGCTAAAAACAATAACAAAGTTGGTACTCCAAACTTGTAAGAAGTTTTACCAGCAAGTATGCTTATTAATAATAGCAAAGCACCAACTAGTAAGATATTCTCCGTTGTTACTGTCATTGTTTAGAATAAGTGAATCTCAAAAATAATACGTCGAAAGCAAGAATACTTAGCGTGTAAGTTTTATTAACAGAGTATTTTTTATACGTAATACAGTACTGTTACAGATAAGCAACTGTAAATACTTGGGATAGGTTTTTAGGGCAAGTGACTTTACAAACCAAATACCTACACCTACTTCACCAACTCAGCAATATACTCCATCACATCTTGTAACGATTTCTTGAAGCTAACATTAGATGGAACACGCTTTTTGTAATTCTGTGTCAATAAACCAGATACAATTGCCGGCATATCTGGCATGCGATTGTGTAAATTGGTCAGGAACTTATCAAAATTAAAATTATGCGCAACAGAAGTTAAATGCGAATAAACAAAATCGGGCTTCTTTAGTCTAACTATATAATCCACATCGCGCATAGGTACATTGGTACCCAAGTAGTAAACCTTTATACCGCGATTCTTCAATAAATAATACATAAACAGGAGACCCAATTCATGATGCTCACCCTCAGGAAGGAATAAAATAGCAACCTTACCTGTTTGTGCATGACTGATGCATGATTCTATGCCTACAATCAATTTCTGACGAATGATATTGGTAACTAGATGCTCTTGAGCCGGATTCACATGGTTGGTAATCCATAGAATACCTATGCGCTCTAAAAAAGGGAAAATAATTTGTGTAATGGTCTTCTCAATTCCCTTGGCCATGATGTAATTGTCGAGGGTACTTTCAAACTCCTCAATTTGCAAATCCACCATGTTCTGAATAAGCTCATTTACAATGCGCTCTTGTTGTGCCTGGGTTTGAGAAAGTGATAAAATTTTGGCCTTGATTTCTTCCTGCGACATCTTATCGATGTGGGAAATCTTGTACCCATACTTATTGAGCAAAGCAATGTTGAGAATAGTCTTCAACTCATCATTACTATAATAGCGAATATTCGTTTCGGTTCTATGGGGATTCAGAAATGTATAGCGCTGCTCCCATATACGAATTGTATGGGCTTTAATCCCTGAGAGATTTTCCAAATCTTTAATGGTGAACGCATTCATACTTTATCAAACGTAATTTCCGCAAAAAGGTTGACTATCAGCACATAAAATTATAACTAACAGTTGTAAAATGGCCAAATTCAACTTAAAAAAACTAATTAAAAAGACTTTTTAGATGTATGATGCTCCTCTTATAAATCAAAAAACCCCCCGAAAAGCCATTATTCGCAATTTCGGGGGTCGAAAAAAATGTTCATTTATAAAGGTATAATAGTCAACACATTACCTTAACTCAACTGGATTCGACTTTTTACGCACGCGCATGTTCATTAATTCTACACCAAAGGAGAAGGCCATAGCAAAGTAGATGTATCCTTTATCAATGTGGCTTCCATGAACAGGCTCTAATCCTTCAAAGAATAAGCTGAAACCCACCATCAACAAAAACGACAAGGCCAACATTTTAAGAGCTGGGTGTTTGTTGATAAAAGCTGAAATGTTTTCAGAGAATAAAAACATGATAATCATAGCAATAACAACTGCTATCATCATGATTTCTACATGCTTGGCCAATCCAACAGCGGTGATGATTGAGTCGAAGGAGAAAATCATATCCACCAAAATAATTTGACCCATCACTGACATAAAGGATGCTTGCTTTTTTCCTGCATTGAAACCCGGCTCTTCACCCTCCAGTTTATGGTGAATCTCTTTTACAGTTTTATACAATAGGAAAATCCCACCTGCAAACATGATACAGTTACGCAGGTTGAACCCTATATGACGCTCTCCCCAATCTAAGCCAAACAATTCCTTATTTCCATTGGCCACTAACCAACTCAAAGCCATTAGTAACAAAACACGCACGGTTATGCCCAACACCATCCAAATTCTACGGGCTTTTAAACGTAGCTTTTCCTCTTTAAGTTTGCCCATGATAATGGACACAAAAATGACATTATCAATCCCCAATACAATTTCAAGCACCGATAAAGTCAATAAGCTAATAAGCGAGTCTACTGTAAACAGATGTTCCATATTGAATGTGTAATTAAATAAACGAATGACAAATTTTTGAAGCTATACCCGGACCTTCATACACAAAGCCAGTCCATACTTGCATCATTTCGGCTCCAGCATCTAGTTTTTCACGCGCGTCAGCAGCTGTAAAAATGCCACCACTGGCAATAATTGGAATTTGTCCGCCCGTAAGCGAATGCATCCTTCGAACAGCATCTGTTGCTTTTTCACGAACAGGTAATCCACTCAAGCCTCCAGCACCCATCGCTTCTGCCTTTTTCTGTGATTCTTGCGAAAGCGAGGTTCTATCAACTGTTGTATTGCTCACCACCAATCCCGATAACTGCAATGAAACCGCCAAATCGGCAATATCTTCCCAAGCGCCTTCGGGCTGATCGGGTGCTATTTTCAATAAGATCGGACGAGGTGTTGCTCGTTGGCTATTGCGCTCCTGCACAGCTGAAATAATTTTTTGCAAAGCGTCTTTCTCCTGCAAGGCTCTCAATCCGGGTGTATTTGGACTGCTCACGTTTATGGTAAAATAATCTACCACATCTGCGAGCTCATCATAGCAGCGCGTATAATCCTTCCAAGCATCTTCATTTGCTGTGACCTTATTCTTTCCAATATTTCCGCCCACAATCATTTTATAGCCTTCCTTGTTCTTTAAGTTTTGCCACCTTTCCAATCTTGCGCGAATAGCCAATACTCCATTATTATTGAATCCCATGCGATTGATTAATGCACGAGACGCGGGTAAACGAAACAAGCGGGGCATGTCGTTACCAGGTTGAGGAAGAGGTGTTACTGTACCAATTTCCACAGAACCAAATCCCAGGGCTTCCAATTCAGGCAAATACAAAGCATTTTTATCGAAACCCGCGCCCAATCCAACTGGATTGGGAAAATGCAAGCCGAACAATTCTTTTTCCAGTTTTGGGTGTTTGAATTGGAAAGAAGCTGCAATTCTTTTACGCATCCAAGGAATGCTACAAGCTTTTTGCAGCATATCCATACTCATGTAATGCACGGTTTCTGGGGGAAGAAGGAAGAGCAGCTGACGAAGAAGTGGATACCACATGATGCGAAGATAGGATGAGAATCATTTGCGTTTAACACGCTCTGGTTGTTGTTGTATGAATTGCTCCCATTGAGATGCGCGCTTTTTTCCGGTTGATAAGCTTTTAGACGCCAAAGGCGATTGTTGGTAAAAATGACACAATGCAATAGCCAATGCATCAGTGGCATCATAGGAACGCACTTTTCCAGTAAGTCCTAAAATTTGTTGCAGCATTTTCCAAACCTGTTCTTTATCGGAGTTGCCATTGCCTGTAATGGATTGTTTTACTTTTCTTGGAGAGTACTCAGTTACGGGAATACCATAATGCATAGCTGCTGCAATAGCCACTCCTTGTGCCCTTCCCAGCTTCAACATACTTTGTACATTCTTACCGAAGAAAGGAGCTTCAATGGCAAAAGTATGCGGCTGGTATTGCTGAATTAAATCACTTACGCAACTATGTATCCGTTGCAAACGGACATAAATATCCTTTTCCCCTGTGAGCTTCAATACATCCATATCTATGAGTGCAGGACCCTTACTGTTTACACGTAATAAAGCATAGCCCATAAGCTGACTCCCAGGATCAATACCCATTATAATGGTTTCTTGCTTCATTGGGGTGAAAATAGGCAATCCCCTGCATTTTTTGTTGTGCAAAGAATGGCCGTTCTTTGTAAGAGATAAGCATGTTATCGAAGCGTACTAAAATATGGATCAACTATACCCTGGGTCCCCTTTTATTTGTGGTACTGGCGTATTCTATTTACCGCGAAATTCACAAGCAGCCTAATCTTTTCGAGTCGTGGGATCATATTATAGCTGCACTTACAGGTCCTTCTGCGTGGAAATTGTACTTGGTTATTTTGTTAATGCTGCTGAACTGGGGCTTAGAAGCCAGAAAATGGCAAATTATTGTAGAGCGATTACAGCCACTGTCTTTTTTTCAATCTTTCAAATCCATCTTAAGCGGACAAGCATTTGCTTTAAATACCATCAATCGTTTGGGTGAGTATGTAGGACGGGTGGTGTATATGGCCGAAGGAAATCGCTTGCGTGCCATTCCGCTAACTATTGTATCCAGCCTTAGTCAAATGATTGCAACGTTTGTGGTTGGCACTGTTGCCTTGTGGGTATTGCGATATGCCATTTTACTTCCTCAAGAGCGCGTAGTAGGATTGTCGGCTTTAATGGTAGATGGTTTGTTGTACGCACTCACTATTGGAAATATTATTCTGGTATTGCTGTACTACAGACTTTCGTGGATTATTCGGGTAGTGGATAAGCTAACATGGATGGAACGAATTCGCTTTTTTGTGCAGCAGCTTGAATTTTTTGAAGCGAAGGAATTAACAAGAATTTTAGTCTTATCGCTCATCAGATACCTTGTTTTTCTGTTGCAATATTTACTTTTATTAGAGCTTTTTGAGGTGCAAGCCAATTGGTTCGATTTATTATGTACAGTTTCGGTCATGTTTTTGGTGTTGGCTATAGTGCCTACCATTGCGCTGGCTGAATTGGGATTAAGAGGGAAAGTGAGTTTAGAACTGCTTGGATTGTTGAGTAACAACTCAGTTGGCATAGTAACAACTGCTGTTGGAATTTGGGTGATTAACCTGTTGTTACCAGCTATAGCGGGCACCTTATTTATTTTGGGATTTAGACTATTTAAAAACAAACCATGAAATTGTTGTTGTCTTTTTTGCTCACACTTGTATTGCTGCCACCATTAATGGCGGGCAACGACTTTTGTGGTACCCGTAACCAAGCCTATGTAAACGGAGAACAAGTAAACTTTACTGTGTACTATAATGTGATTGGATTGTATGTGAATGCAGGGAACGCAATTTTTACAGTTGAAAAAACTCAGTTTCAGCAAAAGCCTGCCTATCATATTGTGGGAGTAGGCATTTCTAATTCGCGGTACGACTGGATTTTTAAAGTGCGTGACAGGTACGAATCGTACATAGATACAGCCACCTTAAAACCATACCGATTTGCAAGGAAAGTGGAAGAAGGTGGATATAAGTTTGAAGAGGAAGCTACTTTTCAGCGTGAACAAAAAATTGTAAAAAGTAGCAAGGGTACGTTTCAGGTACCCGATTGTGTACACGATATTTTAAGTGCTGTGTACTACGCGCGGAATATTGATTACAACAACTATCAACCAGACGATAAAATTCCGTTTTCTATTTACTTAGATGGAGAAGTGCACAATATGCACATTCGTTATTTGGGCAAGGAAGTTATTAAGACCAAGTATGGTAAGTTTCGTGCTATTAAATTTAAACCCTTGCTACTAAAGGGAACCATTTTTGAAGGAGGGGAGAATATGACTGTATGGGTAAGCGACGATCCCAATCGTATTCCACTGCGTGTTGAAAGTCCAATTGTTGTAGGCAGTGTTAAGATTGATATGATGGATTGTAAGAATACGCGTTATCCGCTGAGTTCGTTGATTTCGAAGAGGTAGTTTGAATCGAGTGCCACGGTTCGTGGGGACAGTACTCAAAGCCCGTATCCTCTCAAAACCGTCATCCAACACCCCTCCCAAAATCATCCGCATCCCTCCAAAAAAGTCATCCCGCCTCCCCCTAAACGTCTTCCCGCACCCTCCCCAAAACGTCCTTTAGGTTTGCATTAATCAAAAAGGATTAAAAAGGCATATTACTATTACA
>CAZTTO010000028.1:0-4680 GCA_964616465.1 uncultured Hydrotalea sp.
TCTTTTAAGTCCATAAAATGGTTGTTTTTTACTCAACCTATTTCAGGACTAGACAACATAGCTGAGGTTACAATTTCCAGCCCTGCTTTTGCAAATACTTTTGTTGGCAGCAGGGCTATGTGTATATTTTTTCAAGATCAATTCTGTTATGTGTCTGGGTAGCGTCTGTTTCAAAAAAGATGTCAGGATAATAATCCTTTGGCTCAATCTGTCTTGTGAAACTAATGGGTATATTTTTAATGAAATTGTATTTTGTAATTAGTTTTTTATTTGGGTCAGAAATTTTTTCGGATAGCTCCCAAGGTTCTCCTAATGTTGAAATTGAATTGTAAAGAAAAATAGCTTGTTCGTGAGTGCTAAGTTGTGCTCTTAATGTCTTTATGTATTCATACTTTTCACGATAATTAAGCAATCCAGTTTGATCATTAATGTAAGTGACTGTTTGAAAAAGATGTCTAAAATAATGACCTAAAATGGATTGGTATCCGTCATACTTTAGGAATTTTCTTTGTGAAGGTTCTTTAGTTTTATTTTCATCTTTTGTAGCTTGATGTTCATCCATTAGAAACTCTAAACAATTTTCTTTAAATTCTGTATACAATTCTTCATTGGAAATAATCTCCTTAATTTTAGATTTTAAATATCCAGTAACAGAATTGTTGACACCGAAGAATATAATTAAATAAGTAATTTGAATCACATTTTTTTTCCAAAAAGATTCTGAAATATTTGCTTTTTCTAAAGGATACCAAATGACAACAGTTTCATATAAGTCGTGAAATTCATCTTTAATATCAATAAATACTTTTCGCCCAAATGTTTTTTTAGATTGCATCTCTGATACATTGTCTCGGTGTAGTTTTAGTAATTCAAAAAAACGGGTTTCTACTTGTTGTCTTGAGTTTGCTCTTCGCTGTTGTTTTAATGTTTCAAAAAGTAATAAAACGCCAACAAGTGCTACTATTGTTCCAACAAATCCACCAACAATATCACCAAATTGGCCCCAAATACTAGGTTCAATTTCACCATTTGTTAATTTTCCAGTTTTGAAAATAAAAGCAACTGCAAAGAATACAGTAAAACCAATTCCTGCTATTATCAGACCTTTCCCGTTTTTTTCATTGTCTTTAAACATATTGTGATGAGTGATTAATGACCAGTTCCTATTGGTCTTTTTTTTTTAAAGTCATTAAAATGTTTGTATGACAAATAAAGTAACGAAATGATAACTATCCCAAAAAGTAGAATTGTGTCAATCCAAAAATTCCAATTCCTATAAAACCCATTCAAATTATTTTTTTCAAAGAGCCATTTAGCTACTGAAATTAACACTAAGGACAAAGGGAATAACACTGTATAAATTCTGTCGACTACGGAGGAAAGCCAAGGATAATGATCTAAGTAATTTTTTCCTTCTCGTAATATTTCAAAAGGCTTCAATTTATCAGTGAGCTTTGCCTCAATTTCGTGTATGTATGAGTAATGTTTTTCAATTACAAAAAGAATTTGGAAATACATTATTACAACCCACAATAAAGCGAACAGAAGTATATGACTTATGTACTTGAAATTTATAAGGACGTCGCCAACATTTTTTTTGACGATTTCGTTCGAAATCTCGACTGTCTTTTCAGGGTTAGTAATTTGAAATGATAAAAACACCAACAAACAAAGAATTGTAATTGTATAATAATTTCGTCTTTGAATGTATGTTTTTATATTTTCAAATGTATCCTTGTAGTGGTCGTAATATATTTCAACTGATTTTTCTTCCATTACTTCCTTGAAGCTTCATTTAGTGCATTAATAATTGAATCTTTTGTAAAACTCATAGCCCATGAAGCATTAGCACCTAATAATTCACTTGGGCTTTCATACTCTCTGTCCAACTTTACCGCCACAAGTTTATTGCGATTAGCTTTGCTTTGTGCAATTTCAAAATTAATCCAGTTCTTATATCCAATAATGTCCGCTTTACTATGCCTTTTGTTGGCATTTTTTCCAATAATGACAAGAGTATAAGTTGCATTTCGGATTGAGGCCGTTAAGGCAGCTTTTATTCTGGAAACATCCCAAGTATTAATTTCTCCTGGGGTTAAATCACTTATGTAAAAATCAAATTCAGGATTTGCGTCCCACGCTTTTAAAAGGTTTCTATAATTTTTATCGTCATCGTAGTCAAAACTAACGAACACTTTTTTCTTTGCCATACTCTTTATGTTTTAGTTGTCAAAATTAAAATTTATTCACGGCCTTTTCCGACATTATTAAATACTAAAATTCATTGAGTTACTTTTTAGTATGCTGTGACTCCTGAGCCTTGCTGCCAACGGTTTTGCGCTTGGCGTTCGTGCGGGATTTCGGAGCACAAAACTGTCAACCTACCACAAAAGCCCAATTGGAAAACTGAACTTGAATCTAAGCACGTCACCCCGCATGACGCCAAACGCATGTTATAGGGCGTTTTTCTTCTCAGGTTGTCCATATGTTCCAAGTTATGCAGTTAAGTATTCCGCCATTGTCAGCCACTTCGTTACTGTCAATAGTTGCTATTTGTTGTCCGCTAAAAAGTTGTTCAAATTGTCGAACAGCAATTTCATCTTCGTTAATGCCAAAAGTCGGAATGATTACGGTGTTTTGCATTTGTAAAAAGTTAATGTAGTCACCGTTTGCTTGTCCGTAAGTCTTGTTGCCGTATGGGTTATAAGGAATTTCAATATAGTCAAGTCCTGCGTTGTCTAATGCAATTTTAAATGCTCTCTGAAATTCTGGCTTTTCCTTGGAGTGGTCGTTAATTATTACGGTGTTATTGTCAAGGAAACGAACCATTCCGTCTGCGTGTCCTGTAAAGTCTTTTGGTTGTTGAGGAACAAAATAGAGTTTATCAACTTCAAAAAGCTCTCTCAATTTGTCTGCAAGTTGTCGCCTTGAATAATGCGGATTTTCAATAAAAATCTTGTCGCACATTATAACTTTATCTGTCGTCTTTGTTACGTTGCCTCCATCTAAAACAATGTCGGATTTTATACGATTTAGTTTTATTGAATTGCAGATGCTGTCAATATCCGAAATTGTCTTAATCCATTTTTGGCTTTGCAAATAGTCGGGGTTGTAAACGAATTGAACAAACTTGTCAAACGTAACTTGAACAGGCATATAATCAACAGCCCAAATATCTTTTGTGTCAGGCAATAGCTGAAAAGTAATGCCACACTTTTTTAATACCGCTTCAAACTCTGCAAAGAATTTTGGATGCTTTGTCGGTAAGCAGTCAGCAAGGTAAAGTGTGTTAGTTTGGCTGTCAGGTATCATTTACGGATTTATGTTATAGCCCATTATTTCTTTGGCTTGTTCTTTTGTGATTTTATTGTCTGCAAAAAGTTGTCGAATAACCTTTTCTTTATCCTTGAATTTGTGTTGAAGATTAAGTTCAACTAAATACCGATATTTTTTCTCGGCATAATTTTCTGTATCCTCTTTTTTCTTTGTCAATCCGATACGAACCGCTTGGATTGGTTCGGTTTCTATTGCTTCAATTATTTCTTTGTTTAATTCTCTCAAACAAATACTCCCTTCGCCAGTCACAATGTTGCCGATGTTTGAGAAAATTTCTTTTAGAACATTTGATGGGCCGCTTATGTAACGTGGGTTTTCTCCAAATTTCATAATTCCTCTAATTAAAAGACCACCGTAAATTTTCTTTTCGTAGTCGCCAAATGTGATGTCTAAACCTGCTCCGTTAAAATACCAATTGCCTGCAAAAAGTTGTTCTGATGAACAATGAACGTAAGGGTCGGGGTGATTGTCTTTGTCGTGGTAGTATACTTCTAATTCTGTTATTCTGTATGGTTGGTCGGCAACTACTAAACACAAGTAATTCATTAAATAATGTGTCAATGCCGAAAACTTGTCGTCAAGTGTTTTGAACTCAAAGCCACCGTTTAAGTCGTGCCAAAATTCTGCAAGTTGGCTTTGTTGAATTTCTTCGTCTTTCCCGTCAAGTTGAAAAGCAGAAATGTAGTGGTCGAGATATTTGATGCCTTTGGCATTCAAATATTCCAACATTTTTTTTTCTTCTTCTCCAAAGTTCTTTGTCAATGCTACTATACCCAATAAGTTTAATGTCTTTGGGTCGTCTGCTAAACGCAAAGCTTCTAAAACTGCTAAAGGGTGGTCTCTTTTGGCAAGTAAAATTTCTTTGTAAACGAATATCGTGTATAAATGTGATGTTATCCCAAACTCAGGTAATACTTGTTCGGGCTCTAATTTATTTTCGATTGCCTCCTCTAAAATTTGTGCTTCAGTCTTTGCCGGTGAAAGCAAATATTCTGTTGCAGCTTTTTTCAGATTGTTGATGATTGTATCAACTTCTTTGTCTGTTGGTAATGATTTAACAAATAATATTTTCCCAAAAGTGTCGCTGTCGGGCAAACCGAAACTTGCTAAGATTTTTGCTCGGATGTGAAAATATTCTTCAAACAGTTCTCCGTTTTCTTCGGGTCCACCGCTGTTGTCAATGTGAAGTTGAACTTTTGCTAAACCTCTAATAGCGTTTTTTAGTTTGTCTTGTTGTTCCATTTATATTGTTTATTGCCAGCCGAAGCCGTTGTCTTAAAATGCCCTATAACGGTTTCGGGCTTTGCGTTCGGGCGGGTTTCGGAGCATAAAACTGTCAACCAG
>CAZTTO010000029.1:0-4164 GCA_964616465.1 uncultured Hydrotalea sp.
AAACCAATACCAGTACTAATTAACTAAATCAATCAACTTTTTTCAGGACGGGTCAATTGCAAATCCAAGCTTCAGTTCCAGCAGACGAATAACTAATCAGCTTTTGTATATAACTTCAACAATATATTTTCAATCAGCAGCGGTTATCGGCAGACGGAATACTAATTCCCAACCTGCATAAAGCCCTGTTCGTTAGCGGAAATTTTATGACCGACACCGCAAAAATAGTAACCAAGACCAAAGAGTACATACTGAATCTTTATTCGGACGGTTATAGTACGCACCGAAATATGGTGACCGGATTGAAAAACGGCATTGATTTTTTTGTTGGACGTGAGGACGGTTTAGATACAATCAAAGAAGAAATATTGACAACTTGTTTGAAAGAGTTTAACGAGCGAACCAAAGTTTTTGACAAAGTCGGACATTTGAAAATGGTTGACGGAATTAAAACCGACTTTATAAAGTTTGTAAACGAACTGGATGTGAACGACCTTTTAGAAGTTGCTCCCATTTCGTTTGAAAGACGCCTGAAAGAAGAAGAATCTAAAAGACTTGAAACATCTTTAAAAGACAAATTTGATTTTGGCTCTTGGAAAGACGAAAATTACTATTGGGAGCCACTTTGTAAAACTCAAAGTAAGATTCAGTCAGTTCATTTTGAAGATGACGTATTCAAACCAGATGATGTTCAAAAAGTAATTGGCATTATAAAATCAATTTCAGGCGACAGAATATTTCTATTGACAGAAGAAAAAATAAATTACGAAGTTGAAACCTTATCGTTTGACATTGATTGGATAGAGTCAGCATATAGCGACTTAACGACAAGATGGCTAATTTATATTTCTCACGAAGGGACAATAACATTTGCAGGAGAAGAATTGACAAGAAGAATTGAAAGCGAATTGACTGAAATAATTAAATATAAAAACCCGTGGAATTGAAAACTTCCGCTAACATCGGTTTGGCAATATGGCGGCTGAAATGCTTCTATGAAACATTTGAGCAAAGTTCAACGGTAGTAATTCTATTGAACTTTTGTACTAAAAATTCGCCACATCGCCAAGCCGACACCCGTTAGCACTAATTGTATAAAGACACTTAACTTATGTACCATAGACAAAACAGACAACCAGGCTACTTTTTTAGAAATTTTAATAGCCGAGCATACGACAATACCATTAGACCTTTTAACCTAACCAATAAGAGGCTAATACCAGAAATTATTAATTCTTTAAAACGGCTACATTTTAAATTCGGACATAAGAAAATCATATTTGACTTAGAACAGATTGAAAAGGTATATCCATATCCAACAGTGCCAATCGCTGGCTACATACACTATTTTAAAGAATCGCTAGGTGTTGACTTTGAATTTATAAATGTTCCTACCTATCTACGAAAAATCCATTTTTTAAGCCCTGACGATATCAATAAAACAACAACAGGGTTAGGAACTAATTTTCTGGACCGTATATGGTTATTCCATACATCTGAGGACGTACACTTACTAGTAAATGGATTTCTTTCAAGCATTAGAAAAAGTTGTACTGTTGAAGAAGGAATTTTGCAAGCTTGTGAGTGGGGTTTAAACGAGATTATGGACAATGTAATTCAACATTCAAATGAAAATGTTGGTTTCGTGATGGCTCAAGTTCTAAAGGATAGCAATATACTAAAGGTCTCAATTTTTGATTATGGTCAAGGTATTTTTGAATCATTACGGCATTCTCCTTTTAAGCCTAGACACGCAGCTGATGCAATTTCATTAGCGGTTCAAGAAGGCGTAACAAGAGACAAAAAAATTGGACAAGGAAATGGAATGTGGGGGCTTTACAACATTATCAATTTAAATGATGGCACACTTCAAATCACTTCGGGTAAAGGAAACTTAAATTTTATTAATCGCACTAAGACTACTGAATCCTCAAATGATATAATTATGCTCAGTCCAAAACAACAATCTACATCCATAAACTTTGACATCAGATTAAACAATTCAATATCAATGAAGGAAGCTTTAGGTGGCTATGAGCCTATTGACATCTTTATAGAAAATTTAGAAGACGAATTTGACAGAATTGTTTACAAAATAACTGAGCAATCATCAGGTACTGGCACTAGACAATCTGGGGAACGTATCAGAAACGAAATTGTCAATATTTACAAAAGCTCTAAAAAGCCAGTAATTCTTGATTTTCAAGGTATCGGTATTATTGCATCTTCTTTTGCAGACGAACTAATTGGTAAACTTGTACAGGAACTTGGGTTGTTTCAGTTTCAAGCAGCTTTCCCAATGAAAAATATGAACAACACAGTTCAAGCAATTGTCCAAAGATCTTTAAGTCAAAGATTAGCTGAAAACATAAACAACTATTGCTAACAGGGTATTTGCAATAGTACGGCTTGACGTTAAATGCTCAACTTTGGTAATTCTATTTTACTTTAGTGCAAAACTCAGCTGATGGAATGCTATTGCCGCACCATCGCAAATACCTAATCCGTTACCAGTGATTGTATGAAGACAGCAGTAATAACCATATTAGCATTTTTGACATTAACTTCTTGTAAAGGACAAGAGAAGAAAAATGACTCTTTAAATGATAAAGAACTTAAATATGAAGTGGTAGGAAACACTACATTTTCGTTAGGTAGCCACGTCTCTATTTTAGATTGTAAACCAACAATAGATAAATATTTTCGGATTTACTTACGAACTAATCAAAAAGACGACATTCATAAAAAAAACTATAGTTTTCTAACAATAGGATCCAAAGGGGACTCAATAAGCCATATTCCTATTTTCTTTCAATACGCACTCACAGACTATATTGAACTTGCTGACTGTTTTTATGTCGTTACCACTGACCGAACAACTATGGGTGGCTATACAAAGGACTTTTTAAACAAATTTGATAAAAATTGGAGACTTATTTGGACTAAGAATATTGACAAACCAAAACATCCAAGTGGTAATTCAATTTTACGATTGACTAATAAGAATGAGTTGATTTTGATTAGTGATGAATACCAACCTAAAACTTCTAATGTTGGAATTTCAATTAGACTCTACAACCTTGTCGGAAAAATTATTTCAGAAAAATTAATCCTTACAAAAGGACATAGCAATCCCATTTCTATAATCCCTACGACTGACAGTAATTTTTATTTAACAGCAGAGCAATACGACCTTGAATCAAATATCAATTCACTTTGGTTAATGAAACTTACACAAAAAGGAGATACAATTTGGACAAAAAAATACCCTCATTTTTACCCACGGCAGACAGTTTTGTCGAGCAACGGAAACTTAGTTTTATATGGCAGTAATCATTCACTAATTGAAGATGAAAAGACTTATTATCAATACTTAAAAATTATTGTTCTTGACGAAGAAGGCAACTTGAAATGGAGAAAAGACCTTAAACAGAATTATTACGAACAACCAGGAAATCTTGTAGAAACCAAAGAAGGGAATTATTTATTCTCAAGCACTATAACACCTGTCAAAGACAAAGGTGACAGGGCGTACATTTTTGAACTAAATAGAAATGGCGACTTGACTTATGAAAGACAATTTGAGTATTCAATTCATAATGTTCCATATTTAATAAGGGCAGAAGGACAAATTACTATGATCGGACAAAAATGGATTGGTAAGTTTGGCGATCCATTTAACGACATATTTTATATAACTAAACTGACAGAATGAAAAGAACAACCACTGGTAACAGCGGTTTGGCGTAATGGCGGGTACAGTGCTTCGTATGACAGTTTTGTGGCAGGTTCAAGTGTAGTTCTTCGATTGAACTTTTGTGCTAAAAATCCGCCACTACGTTAATCCGCAAACGTTACCTGCTATACTATTGACACTACGTAAAATCATATTACCTCTCTTATTGACAGTCCAGACGGTTTACTGTTGGACTACATTTTATCAAGCACAGTTCTTAGAATATGACGACAACTATGGACAGCTTATTCATAGCTTCATTATTTCATTGGCGACATTAGTTGCTTTGACAATTATATGGTTTCGCAAACGACAACTAATTAAAGACATAAAAGTAGCAGCAATCATCTGGACGTTTATCGGTTCGCCTTTGACATTTATAATTGCAGCCATTTATTATCAAACCATTTTTGGGACTGTTCTTGCGA
>CAZTTO010000030.1:0-1894 GCA_964616465.1 uncultured Hydrotalea sp.
AACGTTATCGGCAACCCTAAAACATCGACAAGACACAACTGTCACACTCTGACATTTTGAGTATCTAACTGTTAAATCATCTAATTTGACAAAAATGAAAAAGACAATTTTAACAGTAATGACCATTGCAAGTTTAACGGCTTGCAATCAATCAAAAACAGAAAATCAAAATGTTATGACAGAACAAAAACAAACAGTTGGACTGGTGGAAATTACCACCTTCAAACTAAACAATGGTGTTTCAAGTGCTGACTTTGTAAAATCGGCTGAACAGATGCAAAACGACTTTCTGAAAAGACAGGAAGGATTTATTAAACGAACCCTTACACAATCGGGCGACACACTTTGGACTGACATTGTTTATTGGAGAAATAAAGAGAGCCACAGCCAAGCAATGAAACTTGCCGAAAAAACAGAAGCAGTAATTCCCTTTATGGAAAAAATTGATTTTAATTCAGTAAAAATGGATTTAAATAATCCTATGCTAAACAACGAATGACAGCAAAAGAATTAGAAAATTGGATTTTAACGAACTATCAGGATATAATTGTAACAGACGCATATCGAGAGCGTAGCTTTTTTTACAATCCTGATAGTTCGTTGCCCAAAGGCATTTATTTTACAACTATTAAGGAAAGCGATGGACCAAACGATAAGGCTTCAAATCTTGACCGAGACGGCATTTATAGACTAAGTATTGGAATTGGGAAAAAGTATTATCAAAATTTGTTTGGCAACATTCCAACACGCCCAGCAAAAGGTGGTATCATAAATTACGACTTTGATTTCACCGAACTTGATGTCCTAATGCCTCACCCAATCTATGCTTGGCTGGGTTGGGTAGCTATTAACAACCCAACAGCAAACAACACAGATACTGTAAAACATCTTTTAGATATTTCGTATCAAAATGTTTTGCTTAAATTCAAAAAGAAAAAATGAAAAATCCATTTCATACAGCATACAACGACAGAGACGATATAGAACTTATTACTTCTGCAAAGGAGGGTTCTAAATCATCACTTGAGACATTGGTTAAGAAACATCAACATTACATTTACAATGTTGCTTTGAAAATGACTTTAAGTCCATTTGATGCCGAAGACATCACGCAGGAAGTTTTAATTAAGGTAATAACAAACCTTGCCAATTTTAAAGGCGAAAGTAATTTTAGAACTTGGCTTTATCGCATAACCTTCAACCATTTCTTAAAAATGAAAAAGTATTGGTTGGAAGATTATATAACATCGTTTTCTAAATACGGAAAAGAACTGGACCAAATGCAAGACATAGAACTTTCAATAATTGAAAAATCAGAAATGAAAGAATTTATTGAAGATGCAAAAATTGGTTGTATGAGTGGTATGCTTCTGTGCCTTGACAGAGAGCAACGACTTGTTTATATACTTGGTGAAATATTCGGTATAGACCACACAATCGGCTCTGAGATGCTTGATATTTCCAAAGACAATTTCCGCCAACGACTTTCAAGAGCAAGAAAAGACCTTTACCAATTTATGAATAACAAATGTGGGCTTATCAACAAATCAAATCCGTGTCGTTGCGACAAAAAAACAAAAGCATTTATTCAAGCAGGTTGGGTGGACAAGGAAAATTTGAAATTCAACACTTCATACTTAAAACGAATTTCAGAAGTAGCACCTGACAAGTCAAACGATTTAAATGACTTGACAGAAATCAAATATGCCGACCTTTTTAAAACTCAACCTTTCCAAGAAAAGGAACACAGCAAAAAACTATTTGTAAACCTACTGTCCGACAACAAAGTTAAGGACATCTTTAACTTGAACTAACAAGAAGGGCAGCCGATAACATCGGTTTGGCGTAATGGCGGGTGACGTTCTTCGTATGAACATTTGTGCTATATTTGAAC
>CAZTTO010000031.1:0-1779 GCA_964616465.1 uncultured Hydrotalea sp.
AGCCAAATTTTAGAACTCCAAAAAAGCCAAAGACCAAAGACTAAGGACCAAAGACCGCTCCTAACAACCCCCAAAGACCTATCATAAAATCCCACATTTCTTCTTCCACCATCATTCCTTACTTTTGAGCTTCATTATCAATCCCGCGCTGATATCAGTAAGAAAAAAAATACAATGGAGATACAGCAAGCATTAGACGCAACAAAAATTGCAGTAATTGGATTGGGATATGTAGGATTGCCTTTAGCATTGGAGTTTTCAAAAAAATATCCCGTAGTTGGATTTGATATTGATGAATCAAGGGTCAATGAATTGCAACAAGGGAAAGATCGAACAAAAGAAGCTGATCCTGAGCAATTGCAGCAGGCAGTTCAACAAAATTCAAACCTGCAATTGAGCAGTCGGTTGGAAGACATTAGTACTTGTAACGTTTTTATTGTTACTGTGCCAACACCCATTGATCAGTTTAAAGCACCTGATTTGCGATTACTGTTGAAAGCATCTAAAATGATTGGTGGCGTATTGAAAAAAAATGATGTGGTTATTTATGAATCTACTGTATATCCGGGCTGTACAGAAGAAGATTGTGTACCGGTGTTAGAAAAATTTGCTGGTCTTACTTTTAATGTTGACTTTTTCTGTGGTTACTCTCCCGAAAGAATCAATCCGGGTGATAAAAAAAATACCCTAACTAAAATTAAGAAAGTTACTTCTGGTTCAACACCTGATATAGCCAGTTTTGTTGATGCATTATATGCAAGCATTATTACTGCTGGTACACATCTTGCACCAAGTATTCGGGTGGCTGAAGCCTCTAAAGCAATTGAGAACGCGCAAAGAGATGTAAACATTTCTTTTGTGAACGAGCTATCCCTCATTTTTGATAAGATGGGCATTGATACACACGATGTCTTGGATGCAGCAGCGACTAAATGGAATTTCCTCAAATTTAAACCTGGATTGGTAGGCGGACATTGTATTGGTGTTGACCCATATTATTTAGCACATAAAGCTGAAAGCTTGGGTTATCATCCGCAAGTTATTCTAAGTGGAAGGCGTGTGAATGATAATATGGGATCATTTGTTGCTGCCAAGTTGGTGAAGCTTATGGTGCAGAATAACATTCAGATTGCAGGAAGTAAGGTTCTTATCTTAGGCATCACATTTAAAGAAAATTGCCCCGATATAAGAAATTCTAGAGTAGTAGATATTTATCATGAATTAAAGGATTATGGTATACAACCTCATATATATGATCCTTATGCGCATATTGAAGAAGTGCTTGAAGAATATGGTATAAAGTTGTTAAGTGAGATCAATCAAACCTACCATGGTATTGTACTGGCAGTTGCGCATGATGAGTTTCTACAAATGAATATTTCTTCTCTTAAAAAATCCCCCAACTCTATTGTCTTTGACACAAAATCTGTTTTGCCAAGGCATGAAGTGAATGGGAGATTGTGATGTTTTTTGAAAGGAATCTCTGGTTTAGTTCTTGTCTTTAGTAATCTCATAATCCTGCACCTCTTTCGAGGACACCATCCTGCATTCCTCTCAAAAACATCACCCAGCACCCCTTTCAACTCGTCATCCCGCACCCCCGGGCATTTCGTCCCGACATTTATCGTCGGGAATCTGATGTTGATGAACGCTGTAACCGAGATGCCTTCAATTCTTTTATTTGAATGAAAACCGATTCGTGTAATTGCTTTCCCACGACGGGGGATCCCGCATTAAATGCGGGATGATTTCTATGGATTGACCAAATAAGTTTTTAAG
>CAZTTO010000032.1:0-1503 GCA_964616465.1 uncultured Hydrotalea sp.
TTGAGCTTTTAAGAATTAAATCTTAGTATTTAAAAATAAAATATTGCTTACAACGGATTACAGCTTTAAGAAGTAAGGGTATTTGTAAAAATTCAGCTTCACTTAATTCCTGCTGCCGATTAAAGATAAATTGTTCAGCACATATTCGTCAGCCCTTATTTTTTAAAGCTGATGTTGTAGGTAGTGCTGCTTTGTCACGCTACTTGCTTTCAAAAAAAGATTTGACAGCTTTAAAAAAAAGTCCTTTGGTGGTTGCTACATATACAGTGTCATTCAATATTTCCAGTCCGTTGATTGTTGCTCCTTCCAATCCGTCGTTCTTTAATACTCTTTGAGAGTAGTTTGTGTTATTCCAGTTCAATGTGAAGATATTATCCCTTGTAGTTCCTATTAAGCTGTCTTTTATTTTATGATAACTGCTTGTTACCATTGAAGATGATATGCCACTGTACTCCTGCCAATTGTTTCCATTATCAGCAGAAATAAGAAGTTTGTCCCATTCAGCGTGTGCATATACTTTTCCTTTCCACTCATAAAATGCATCAACAGTTGCAGGATTATACACTTTGCTAAAACCTCCGTCTTCTGTAAACTTGTAAACTCCGTTGGAGGATAGGTCAGCAAGGAAATAGTCGTTTACTGCGGTAAAGTGTCGCACATATGAGCTTACACTCGTCCTGGGAACAGCTATGACTTTTGAAGATAGTGTGTCCACATATGGGTAGTTGGAACTTGTTTTTATTTTGAGCATCATAAATGTCAATGGCTGGGCGGCTCTATTATTGAAATAAGCGAACAACAACACTCCATTGGCATTTATAGCCATCGCCTTAAAAAGAGGATTAGTTGTTTTTTGAATGGCTGTCAGTGTCGGGTCGATGGCTTTTAGGTTAAAATAACCGCCACTTGGCGATACATTGGGATAAGCATTATTAAATACTCTCAAAACTGTATCTGAAACGGCAAACGCCGAAAATGTGGAGGAAATTGGTATTCGAGTGTCAATGTTAGTTGGCAGACCTGCACCCCAAACTGTTATTCCAGAATTTTCATTTAGGTTCTTCAAAACTGTGAAAAAGTAAGGTTGTTGAAAATAAATTGCTTTTCCGTCACTTCCGGAACTTAGAAAAATCTTTTCTGTACCTGTAAAGCGCTTGCTCTCCGTCCAGCTAAATTTTTTCTCAACTTCTACTTCCCGAATTTCAATCTTCTTTCTACAGGAAACGAGTAATACAAGAACGATAAGGGCAAATTTGATGTGTCTCATAAGTTTTTGTCATGAAGGACTGCAAACATAGCATTACCTACAACGTTCGAGTATTTGCGAAGGCAGGGAATTCATTGCTTGTCCAGCCCGGTACAAATGCCCATTTGAAAAATTTTTGTTGAAGTTATTAACTAAAGCTGAACATTGAACGTCGAGCCCGAACTGCTGCTGATGGCTGCACATGACCCGTCCTGAAAAAAGTTGATTGATTTAGTTAATTAGTACTGGTATTGGTT